>NZ_JAHLPN010000001.1 GCF_018917935.1 Kineothrix sp. MSJ-39
TATTGTATTCATGGCGGTTGAGAATCCTTTTCATTGGAGTTTTGGTTTGGCGATTAAAATTCTATAGGACTCAACCGTTTTTGTATAGTGGTAGGTGTCACATCAATTGTAACCCTACACTGTATCAAAAAAGTATTTTTAAAGACACTTTTATAATCTCTCATTTTTTGGTATGATAGAAGTACTTGGTCTGAAACAGTATTGCTTAAAGGATAGAATATGACAGGAATAATAGTGGGGATCGTGGCAGTGCTTGTATGCCTGCTGCTGATCGTGATCATAGATTCAAATCGATTTCATACAGTGTCCTACGAACTGGAAAGTGAAAAGGTTGCTTCCGATTTTCATTTTCTGTTCCTGTCGGATCTGCATAATAAATCATATGGAAAAGACAATGAAAAGCTTCTGCAGGCGATCCGGGAGAAAAAGCCGGATGTGATCCTGATCGGCGGAGATGTTTTAAACGCACATCCGGGAGAATCCGTGGAGGCTGCGCTTTCTTTTCTGGAGAAGCTTACAGCATATCCGCTGTATTATGCAAATGGCAATCATGAACAGAGACTCTTGTTGTATCCGGAAAAGTACGGCTCCATGGGAGTTGACTATGAAGAAGGCTTACAAAAGCTGGGGATTAGAATGATAGTCAATGAAACACGCGTGTTGGAGCGGTATGCGGTTTCCGTCACCGGATGCGAGGTTGACAGGCAATATTATAAAAGATTCCACAAGGTACCAATGAAAAAGGGATATCTGGAGGAACTGCTGCCAAAACAAAATAAGGACTGTTTTCAGATCCTGCTGGCACATAATCCGGATTATTTCCCGGAGTATGCTGCGTGGGGCGCGGATCTTGTCCTTTCCGGGCATCTGCACGGCGGCGTTGCCAGATTACCTGTTCTGGGCGGTGTGGTTTCGCCAAGGCTTCACTTGTTCCCGAGATATGACGGCGGTAAGTTCACACATGGAAACAGCACAATGATCGTCAGCCGCGGACTTGGTATGCATACGATCCCATTCCGTTTCAACAATCCGGGAGAACTCGTTGAAATTACAATAAGAAAGAGGAAAAATAATGGCACTATCGGTAAAATTGCAGGTATTTGAAGGACCGTTGGATCTGCTCCTGCATTTGATCGAAAAAAATAAAATAGATATATATAACATTCCGATCGTGCTGATCACCGATCAGTATATGGCTTATATCCGGCAGATGCAGACGGAAGACATGAATGTGATGAGTGAATTCCTGGTCATGGCTGCAACGCTGATTGATATCAAGTGTAAAATGCTCCTGCCGCGCGATGAGACGGAAGACGGAGAAGAAGAGGATCCACGTGCGGAGCTGATACAGAAGCTGTTGGAATATAAAATGTATAAATATATGTCTTTCGAGCTGAAGGACAGGCATATCGATGCAGCAAAGAATTTCTATAAAAAGCAGACACTGCCGCCGGAGATCGAACAGTACCGCCCGCCGGTCGATTATGAGGAGCTGCTCGGCGATATCAACCTGCGCAAGCTGCAGGAGATCTTTGAATCCGTCATGAAAAGGCAGGAGGACAAGATCGATCCGATCCGTGCGGGATTTGGCAAGATTGAAAAAGAAGAAGTGGATATGGAGCAGAAAACAAGATATATCGAAAGCTACATAGGCTCCCATTCCAAAATGAGCTTCCGGGATCTTTTGCAAAAGCAACATTCCAAGGCAGAAGTGATCGTCACATTCCTTGTCATACTGGAAATGATGAAAACCGGAAAGATTGACATATATCAGGCACATACCTTTGATGATATTGAGATAACGAGAAAGGGAACAGGAAACAATGGAGGAACAGAATAAAATAGCTGCGCTGGAGGCAGTGCTTTTTACCATGGGAGATTCCGTGGAAGTGAGCAAGCTGGCAGAGGTGATCGGAGAAGATGTCCGTGCAACAAAAAAACTGCTGGCAAAGCTGCAGGAGCGTTATGAAAAGGAAGACAGCGGTATTATGCTGAGTGTGCTGGAAAATGCATATCAGCTCTGCACAAAGCCGGCATATTACGAATCATTGATCAAAGTAGTCAAAGCACCGAGAAAATATATCCTGACGGATGCGCTGCTGGAAACACTTTCCATCATTGCCTATAAGCAGCCTGTTACAAAGATGGAGATCGAGAAGATCCGTGGTGTCAGCTGCGAGCACGCAGTCAACAGACTGCTGGATTTTGAATTGATCACGGAAGTGGGCAGAAAGGACGCGCCAGGACGACCGATCCTGTTCGGGACAACAGAACAGTTCCTGCGCAGCTTCGGTGTAAAGAGTCTGACAGAACTGCCGGAACTGAATCCGGACCGGATGGCGCAGTTCAGGGAAGAAGCGGAAAAGGAAGTACAGCTCAAGCTGGATATTTAAAACAGGAGAGAAAAGGGGAAGCATATGAAAAAAGGAAAAAAATATCTCGCACTGCTGCTTGCAGTGGCAGTTGCGGCAGGAAGCTTACAGATACCTGCACTGGCAGAAACAAAAGATGAGGTCGGTGTGCAGAAGGAAGCCGGTGAAGAGATCAGCGCGCAGATGCAGCAGCTTAAGGAAGAAAGCGAGCCGCTCACGCTGCTGGATCTTTCCTTGGAAGGTGTGGAAGCAGCAGAGCTGACAGAAGCAGAGTTTGCTGCTAAATTTGATGTCTCGCCTACGCAGATCGCAGAAGCGGACAGGGAAATGTGTGCGGATCTCGGAACGGATCTGCCGGATCCGGAAGCAGTCTCCGGGGAAGCAGAGACGGTATCGGCAAACAATGCAGTTTCAGGAAACACGGTTTCTGATGAAACGGATCTGCTGGCGGAAACGCAGGGCTATGCAACACTGGAGGATGCATCTGCCTATGTGTGCAGCCAGATGCTGAAGCGAAAAGAAATCTTTACTGTCAAACTGGCAAAGAGCAAGGACAGCAGCCAGCAGAATATCCGGAATATCCTGCTTGGTGCTTTTGCATACGATGAAAACGGAAATCCGCAGGCGGGTGATTATCTGTATTACCATATGGCATATATGGCATGGCAGCAACAGGATGGCGGCAATGATACGATCGTATACCGGATCGGTATGCTGTATCGTACGACGCTGGAGGAAGAAAAATATGTATCCGGTCGTGTGGCACAGATCATCGCGCAGCTCGATCTGCGTTCCGCTTCCAAGACAGAATACGAAAAAGTGCGCAGTATTTATGATTACGTCATGGATGCCATTACCTATGATACCTATCATTATACCAATATGCCATCTTACAATTATATGTATACGACCTATGGTGCGCTGCATGATGGCTATGCGGTCTGTCAGGCATATGCGACGCTGTTTTACAGACTGTGTGCGGAGGTTGGGATTTCCGCCAGAGTCATTGCGGGAAATCCGGATGCTTCGACCGGAAAACCGACGCATGGCTGGAACATCGTCAGACTGGGGGATGTGTATTATAACGTAGATGCAACATGGGATGATGAATTCCCGGGCTATTATCTGTTCTTTTTAAAGAGCAAAAACGGCTTCTTTGAGCATACGCGCGATAAGCAGTATGAAACGGCTGCTTTTGAGGCAGCGTTTCCGATGGCAGTGAATAATTATGTACTGCCGGATCAGAAGGAGATCAATACACAGGGTGTCCCTGCAGTAAGCGGTGTAAAAGCTGTACAGACTAAAAATAACCGTGTTTCGCTTTCCTGGAGTCAGGTAACGGGAGCGGATTCCTTCTATATATATAGAGCAGAAAACGGAAAAGGCTACTATTGTATCGGCATTACAACAGGTACTTCATATCAGAATGAGATAACCCCTGGAACGACTTACAAATATCGGATCTATGCACGCCAAAACGGACAGACGATCGCCGGATCGGCTGAAATCTCTTTGACAACAAAAACAATGCTGCCAAAGAAAGGAACTGTTTGTCAGACAAAAGATGGATATCGCTATAAAGTGCTTTCCGCGACGGCAAAAAGTAAAAAAGTGGCATTTGCAGGCGTAAGCGATAAAAATGTGAAAAAGGTCATCATTCCAAAAACAGTAAAGCTGGACGGGATCACGTATCAGGTAACAGAGATCGGTGCAAATGCGCTGAAAGGAAAGAAAAAGCTGAAAACGGTTTCCGTAGGGGAAAATGTAACGAAGATCGGTAAGAATGCTTTTTCTGGCTGCAGTAAGCTGGTCAATATCGTGGTCAAGAGCACGAAGCTGAAAAGCGCCGGAAAGAACAGTCTGCATGGAATTTCCGCAAAGGCAGTCATTTATGTGCCAGCCTCTAAATTAAAGAAATACAAGGGACTTCTGCAGAATAAAGGACAGAAGAAAACCGTAAAGATAAAGAAATAGAATGATTTCTCCCATAGGTTCATATGTTGTATAGAAGAAACAGAGACAGGAACCGGTTATATGGGAAAATGCAAAAAGAATCTAAAACGCCTGCTCGGATCGGCAGTGGCAGTGATGCTCTGCATCAGCAGTCTGCTGCAGGTTCCGGTGATGGCGGATGAATTAAAAGTATATGCCCGTGCGGCGCTTCTGATGGATGCGTCGAATGGGCGTATTTTATATGAAGAAAACGGTTATGAAAAACTGCCGATGGCGTCCACCACAAAGATCATGACCTGCATTCTGGCACTGGAATATATAAAGGAGCATGAGACGACCGTCTGGGAAGAACCGGTAGAGGTTTCGGGGCATGCAGCTTCCATGCCCAAGGTAAAGCTGGGCATGCAGAAGGGAGATACGTTCCTTCTGGAGGATCTGTTATACTCCCTGATGCTGGAATCGCATAATGATACGGCGGTGGCGATCGCGGAATACATAGACGGCAGTGTACCTGCCTTTGCGCAGCGGATGAATGAGAAGGCGCGGTCCCTCGGCTGTCAGGATACCAATTTTATCACACCGAACGGACTGGATGCGGAGGTGGATGGAAAAATACATGAAACAACGGCGGCGGATCTGGCCAGGATCGCTTCCTATGCGCTGCAAAATGAAGCGTTTCGCAAGATCATCGGAACAAGAGCTTATACGTTTCCGGAGCTTTCCGGGCGCAGAACCTTTCAGGTGTACAACAAAGACAGGTTCCTCGACCTGATGGACGGTGCGATCGGGATCAAAACAGGATTTACGGGAAAAGCAGGCTATTGCTTTGTCGGTGCATTGGAACGGGAGGGAAAGACGTTTGTTTCCGTCGTACTCGGCAGCGGATGGCCGCCCCACAAAAACTGGAAATGGGAAGATACAAAGACGTTGATGGAATACGGACTTTCCAATTATACGGAGAAGTGTATCCTGCAGCCTTATACCTACCGGCCACTGCCTGTGGAGGACGGCATTTCGGAGCAGGCGGCGATCCGGCTGGAGAACGGAGACAGGGAAAAAGAGCTGACGATGCTCCTTTCGGCGGATGATATTGTAAAAGTAACCAGACAGTATCCGCAGAAACTGAAAGCACCGGTGGCGGAAGGGACCTGTATCGGGTACGAAAAATATTTTGTAAACGGACAGTTGTGGCGCAGTTATAAAATCTTAACTGCAGAATCTGTAGATTTACGTACTTATTCCTATTGTCTGCGACAAATTTTTATGTTATACTTCTAAACGAATGTGACCGGGAGAACTCTGCCCGTGCACAGAAAGAAGTTACTTTTTAATTAATATAAAATGGAGGTCTGAAAAATGAGTAATTCTTCACAAGCGAGTCAAAGAATTGCAGCTTTACTCGACGACAACAGTTTCGTTGAAATCGGTGCAAAGGTTACAGCCAGAGCAACAGATTTTAACATGAAACCAACAGAAACTCCTTCTGACGGTGTTGTAACCGGCTATGGAGTAATTGATGGCAGTCTTGTGTATGTTTACAGCCAGGATGCATCCGTTATGAACGGTACAGTTGGCGAAATGCATGCAAAGAAGATTGCAAACCTCTATGATCTGGCTTTAAAGACAGGTGCACCAGTTATCGGTCTTATCGATTCAGCCGGACTTAGATTACAGGAAGCAACAGATGCTTTAAATGCGTTTGGCGAAATCTACATGAAGCAGACGCTGGCATCCGGTGTAATTCCACAGATCACAGCAGTTTTCGGTAACTGCGGCGGTGGACTTGCCCTGATTCCTGCATTAACGGATTTTACATTTATGGAAGGCAAAAAAGCGAAACTGTTTGTGAACTCACCAAACGCACTTGCTGGCAACAATGCTGACAAATGCGATACAGCAGCAGCAGATTTCCAGAGCGAGAAGGCAGGTCTTGTAGATGTTGTAGCTGACGAAGCAGACATCCTTGCACAGATCAGACAGCTTGTATCCATGCTTCCTGCAAACAATGAAGACGAAGCATTCGAAGAAGAGTGCGCAGATGATCTGAACAGAGCTTCTGCTGACCTTGCAAACTGCACAGGTGACACAAGCATCGCATTATCTACGATCGCAGATGACAATGTATTCTTCGAAGTAAAAGAAGCATACGCAAAAGAAATGGTAACAGGCTTTGTTCGTCTGAACGGACAGACAGTCGGCTGTGTTGCCAACAGAAGCGAAGTTTACGGCGAAGACGGAGAGAAGACAGAAACATTTGATTCCGTACTGACTCCTGCAGGCTGTGAAAAAGCAACAGAGTTCATTACATTCTGTGATGCATTCAATATCCCTGTTCTTTCTCTTACAAATGTAACAGGTTATGCAGCATGTGAATGCAGTGAAAAGAAGATTGCAAAGGCAGTTGCTAAACTTACATATGCATTTGCAAACGCTACTGTTCCGAAGGTAAATGTTGTAATCGGCAAAGCATTCGGTACTGCAGCAGTTGCAATGAATTCCAAAGCAATCGGTGCTGATCTGACAATCGCATGGGAAAATGCTGAGATCGGTGCTATGAATGCAAAAGATGCAGCTATGATCATGTATGATGGCCAGGGCGCTGATGTGATCAATGAAAAAGCTGCTGAATATGCTGCTCTGCAGACAAGTGCAGAAGGCGCAGCTAAGAGAGGATATGTAGATCAGATCATTAATGCCGCTGATACACGTAAGTATGTGATCGGTGCATTTGAAATGCTGTTCTCAAAAAGGGAAGACCGCCCGGCTAAAAAACACGGTACAGTTTAAGAAAGGATGTACTTAATATGAAAAAGAGACTATTAGTATTAGGTATGATCGCCTGCCTTTTTGGACTGACAGCATGTGGCAATAATGGTTCAGCTCAGGTTCTGACAGAGGAAGAAGAGGCTGCTGCACAGGTAGCGGATTCTTATATCAGCCAGATCGCACAGATTGAAGCAGATGGCACAGCAGATCAGTATATCGCGTATGATGAAAGCCTGGAGAGTGTATTCTCAAGCTGGGAAAGCGGTATGAAAGATTTAGGCGGTTATGTCGAGACGACAGGTCATGATGTTGATTTAAGTGACAACAAGGAAGTCGTTGTTGATGTTGACATTAAAGGTTCAGCACTGGATCCGAAAGGCCAGCCAAGAACAGCTACAGTTGAAGTAATCTATACAGCAAAGGATTACAAGCTGACAAGTCTGGCAGTCAATGTCAATTATACATTCGGTGAAATGATGAAAAAAGCAGCCCTCAATACCTTACTTGGTATGGGTACTGTATTTGTGATCCTGATCCTGATCAGCCTGATCATTTCATGCTTCAGCTTTATTCCGAAGATCGAGGCTGCTTTCAAGAAGAAAGAGCCTGCTAAGGAAGAGAAGAAGGATGTCGTAGCACAGATCATCGAAAAAGAAGAGCTTACTGATGATAGTGAACTGGTAGCAGTTATCTCAGCAGCGATCGCAGCTTATGAAGCTGACAATGGCAGTGCATCATCTGACGGATTCGTTGTTAGAAGTATCCGTAAGGTAAATAAAAGCAAATGGCAGAACGCCTAATTAACAGGAGGAAAATAAAATGAAGAATTATACAATTACCGTAAATGGCAGCGTATATGATGTAGTAGTAGAAGAAGGCGCATCTACTGGAGCAGCTCCAGTAGCAAAAGCAGCTCCTAAGGCAGCACCAAAGGCAGCTCCGAAAGCAGCAGCTCCGGCAGGTGGTGCAGGATCCGTTAAGATCGAAGCAGGTGCAGCAGGTAAAGTATTCAAGATCGAAGCAAGCGTAGGACAGGCTGTAAAAGCTGGTGACGCTGTAGTTATCGTAGAAGCTATGAAGATGGAGATCCCTGTAGTTGCTCCTCAGGATGGTACAGTAGCTAGTATTGATGTAGCAGTTGGCGATGCAGTAGAAGCAGGCGCTGTCCTTGCAACATTAAACTAGAAAAAGTCTTTGACTTGAGTCAATGACAAATTAACAGGAGGTCAACAAATGGATTACATAGCAAGTACATTGAACAATCTGGTACATCAGACGGCTTTCTTCAATCTTACTTGGGGAAACTACCTTATGATTGTAGTGGCTTGTGTATTTCTATATCTGGCTATCGCAAAAGGGTTTGAACCACTTCTTTTGACTCCGATAGCATTCGGTATGCTGCTGGTTAATATCTATCCGGATATCATGCTCAGCATTGAAGATTCCGCAAACGGAACCGGTGGTTTACTGTATTATTTCTACCTTTTGGATGAATGGGCGATTCTGCCATCCCTGATCTTCATGGGTGTTGGTGCGATGACTGACTTCGGTCCGCTGATCGCCAATCCAAAGAGCTTTTTACTTGGTGCTGCAGCCCAGTTCGGTATTTTCGCAGCATACTTCGGTGCAATCGCACTTGGCTTCAATGACAAAGCTGCAGCAGCAATTTCCATCATCGGTGGTGCAGATGGTCCTACTTCCATCTTCCTTGCCGGTAAACTGGGACAGACAGCCCTTTTAGGACCGATCGCCGTTGCAGCATACTCTTATATGTCACTTGTTCCGATCATCCAGCCGCCGATCATGAAGCTGCTGACAACTGAGAAGGAACGTAAGATCAAAATGGGACAGCTCAGACCTGTATCTAAATTAGAGAAGATTCTGTTCCCGATCATCGTAACAATTGTTGTATGTTTACTGCTTCCTACAACAGCTCCACTTGTAGGTATGTTAATGCTTGGTAACTTATTCCGTGAGTCAGGTGTTGTTCGTCAGCTGACAGATACAGCAAGTAATGCCCTGATGTACATCGTAGTTATCCTGCTTGGTACATCCGTAGGTGCTACAACTTCAGCGGAAGCATTCTTAAATCTGGATACATTAAAGATCGTAGCACTTGGTCTGATTGCATTTGCATTTGGTACAGCAGCCGGTGTATTATTCGGTAAGCTCATGTGTATCTTCTCACATGGTAAGGTAAATCCGCTGATCGGTTCCGCAGGTGTATCTGCCGTACCTATGGCAGCCCGTGTATCTCAGAAGGTCGGTGCAGAAGCAGATCCGACAAACTTCCTTTTAATGCATGCTATGGGACCTAACGTAGCAGGTGTTATTGGTACAGCCGTAGCAGCCGGTACATTCATGGCTGTATTCGGTGTATTCTAAAAAGAAATGTAATAAAAGTATGATTGTTTAATCAAAACAGGAGGAAATAATAAAATGGCTGAAAAAAAACCGATTAAAATTACGGAAACTATTTTGCGTGATGCACATCAGTCCTTAATCGCAACAAGAATGCCTACCGAGCTGATGCTTCCAATCCTTGGCAAGCTTGATAAAGTTGGATATCATTCAATCGAGTGCTGGGGTGGTGCTACATTCGATGCTTCCCTTCGTTTCTTAAAGGAAGATCCATGGGAAAGACTTAGAAAGATCAAAGATGGCTGCCCGAATACACCTCTTCAGATGTTATTCAGAGGTCAGAATATCTTAGGTTACAGACCATACGCAGATGATGTTGTAGATGCTTTCGTTGAGAAATCCATCGCAAACGGTATCGATATCATCCGTATCTTCGACTGCTTAAATGATATCCGTAACCTGCAGGAAGCTGTTGATGCTACAAACAGAATCAAACAGCGTGAAGGCAGAGGTCATGCACAGGTTGCATTATCCTATACACTTGGTGATGCTTACACAATGGAATACTGGACATCAATGGCTAAGAAGATCGAAGAGATGGGTGCAGATTCTATCTGTATCAAGGATATGGCAGGTCTGTTAGTTCCTTACAAGGCTTCCGAGCTGATCAAGGAAATGAAGGCTGCTACAAAGCTTCCGATCCAGTTACATACACACTATACATCAGGTGTTGCTTCTATGACATACTTAAAGGCAGTAGAAGCAGGCGTAGATGTGATCGACTGTGCAATGAGCCCATTCGCTATGGGTACTTCACAGCCTGCAACAGAAGTTATGGTTGAAACCTTCAAGGGTACAGAGTACGATACAGGTTATGATCAGAACCTTCTTGCAGAAATCGCTGATTACTTCAGACCTTACAGAGATGAGTGCTTAAAGACAGGCCTCTTAAATCCAAAGGTTATGGGAGTAGATATCAAGACATTATTATATCAGGTACCGGGCGGAATGCTTTCTAACATGGTTTCCCAGTTAAAAGAGCAGAATGCAGAAGACAGATACTATGATGTATTAAAGGAAATTCCTGAAGTTCGTAAAGACTTAGGTGAGCCACCGCTTGTAACACCTTCTTCACAGATCGTTGGTACACAGGCTGTATTTAACGTACTGATGGGCGAGAGATACAAGATGGCTACAGACCAGACAAAGGATATGCTCCGTGGTAAATACGGTAAGACTGTTAAGCCTATGAACCAGGCAGTTATCGATAAGGTTATTCCTGGGGAAGAAATCCGTACAGAGAGATCCGGTGCTTATGTAGAAAACGAAATGGATAAGCTGGAAGCTGAAATGAAAGAATGGAAGCAGCAGGACGAAGACGTATTATCATACGCTTTATTCCCACAGGTTGCTACAGACTTCTTCAAGTATCGTAAAGCACAGCAGGATAAAGTTGATTTATCCAAGGCTGATACAAAGAACGGTGCTTATCCGGTTTAATCAGATCTGATAAACAAAGCAAGAAAACCTCCGACAGTTGTCGGAGGTTTTTTATTAAGACTTCTATAGGTTACATAACAATTTCTAGTTTTTTCCTGTGCTTCCGATGCCACCACGGTTAGCACCGGACAACTCTTTAACTTCATCAAATACAAGCTTTGGCTGGTTCTTTTCAATACGGAACTGACAGATCCGGTCGTTTTTATGGATCACGGTATCACGCAGCGCATAGGCAGGCATATACCAGTAATCATTCGGACCGCAGTAGGAACTGTCGATAATACCGCAGTGATTTGTCTGGATGATCCCAAAATTCTTGTAAGTAGAGCTGCGTGGTACAACATGCGCTTCATAGCCTTCCGGAAGTTTCATGGCTACACCGAGGTGGATCAGCTTGAATTCTCCTGCCTTCAGTTCCACATCAACAGCACTTCTCAGATCGATCCAGTCCGATTTTCCGTCGATATAGGTCAGTTTTTCAATCGTGTCATCTAAATATTGGATTTGAATGGTTTCCATGTGTGTCTCCTTTGTATATGTCGATTTATGACTTTTATTATACCACACTTGCGTTTTGTTTTAACCTGTATTTTGCTCTCTGTTTTAGAATTTTGTTTTTCGGACAGTCTTGAATCAGTTCTGTATATGCATATTTCCATGATAATGCAGGATACTAAAGGTAACAGCGGAAAGAATGGGTAAAGGAGCAAAAAAATGGAACCGATCATTATAGAATCCCGGATCAGCAAAAATCTGGAAGAAAATCAGCAGTATTTTGATGATAAACTGCGTGTGGGAATGAATTATGATATGTTGTCGAGTAAACTGCAGATTGCGGGGAGAAGAGCAGTTTTATATTACATCAATGGTATGTATAAGGATGAACTAATGCAAAAAGTGTTACAATATCTGCTTTCTGTAAAGGATGATGAAATGCCGCAATCTGCCGCCGAATTTTTACAAAACAACATGCCTTGTACGGAAGTGGAACTGGAAGAACGTAAAGAAAAGATACTGATCGCCGTTTTGGCAGGGCAGATTGCTCTGCTGGTAGACGGTTTTGATAAATGCTTTATTTTTGATGCAAGAGAGTTTCCGGCAAGAGGTGTGGAAGAACCGCCCAAGGACAAAACACTGCGTGGTTCCAAGGATGGATTTGTGGAAACGATCGTGAGTAATACTGCATTGATCCGGCGCAGGATCAGAGATACGGACCTGTGCATTGAAATGCTGCAGGCAGGAGAAAGCTCACATACGGATATTGCTGTCTGTTATATGGCTGATCGGGTGGATCATGACTTTTTATATGATCTCAAAAGCAGGATCAAAGGACTGCACGTGGATGCACTCAGCTTAAACCAGCAGTCTCTTGCGGAAAGTTTGTATGAAAAGCACTGGTTTAATCCATTTCCCAAATACCGGTATTCGGAGCGGCCGGATACAACAGCAGCGCAGATCCTGGAGGGAAATATTGTGATCCTTGTGGACAATGCACCACAGGCAATGATACTGCCGACCTCCCTGTTTGATATTATAGAAGAAGTGGATGATTATTATTTCCCGCCGGTAACGGGTACCTACTTAAGACTGGCACGACTTTTGATTACAGTGATCTCGTATTTTATCACGCCGCTTTATCTGCTGCTGATGATGTATCCGGCCTGGATCCCTGATAAATATCAGTTTATCATGCTGAAAGAAACATCCAATATTCCTATTTTCTGGCAGCTTATCATTTTGGAAATCGCACTTGACGGTCTGAAGCTGGCGGCGGTCAATACACCAAATATGCTTAGTACACCGCTTAGTATCATGGCAGCACTAGTACTGGGGGATTTTTCCGTCAGCAGCGGCTGGTTTAATGCAGAAATCATGCTGTATATGTCCTTTGTAGCAGTGGCTAACTATACACAGACGAATTATGAGCTTTCCTATGCGGTGAAATTCATGCGGATCCTGAATCTGATTCTTACGGTCAGCTTTGGCGTGTACGGTTTTATTGCGGGAGTCGGTATTGCACTTGTCTGCCTGATCAATAATAAGATGGTTTCAGGGCGCGGCTATTTATATCCGCTCATCCCGTTTGACTGGAAAAAGCTGCGGACAAGACTGATCAGAAGGAATATCCATCAGGTATAAAATAGAAAGAAGAACCAGTCACCCCCATCGGTTATTTTTCATATGATAATAAAAAAGAAGGAGATTTTTGTCATATGAAAAATTACGAGAAAGAGTCTGATCTGAGGGAACTGCCGCTGGCTATGGCGTATGTCCCATGGCAGCATCTTGACCGCATATATGAAAATCTGGAAGAAGCATTATGCGTTGGAACTTTATTTCCGGAACTGAATAAACCGTTTCAGGGAAGGAGATGTGTGAAAAAATGAAGCAGGAAGCATCGAAAAAAGCGTTACTGGCAGAGATTACACAGGTGGGTTTCGCGGTAGATGAAATGACCCTGTACCTGGACACACATCCGTATGAAATGGAAGCAATCGATTATCTGACTTATTACGTCAGACGGAAAAACCAGCTGATGAAAGAATATGCTTATCAATATGGTCCATTGACCATTGCAACCGCGGATCACAGACAGGATGTCTGGAGCTGGGCGCTTTTGCCGATGCCATGGAACGGAGGTGACTGCTGATGTGGAGTTATGAAAGAAGATTACAGTATCCTGTCAATATCAAGGATACGGATGCAAAAGCCGCACAGATCATTATCAGCCAGTACGGAGGACCGGACGGGGAACTTGGTGCTTCCATGCGTTATCTGTCACAGAGATTTACAATTCCCTATAATGAAGTGGCGGGGCTTCTGACCGATATTGGAACGGAAGAGCTGGGGCACTTCGAAATAATTGGTGCGATCGTGCATCAGCTGACGAGAGATCTTTCCATGGAAGAAATCGAAAAATCCGGGTTTGCACCATACTATGTAGATCATACGCTGGCATTATGGCCGCAGGCTGCGGGTGGAGTGCCTCATAATGCGTGTCAGTATCAGTCCAAAGGGGATCCGATTACGGATCTGATGGAAGATATGGCGGCAGAACAGAAAGCAAGGACGACTTACGATAATATCCTTCGTATGGTAAAAGATCCGGATGTCTGTGATGTCATTAAATTCTTAAGAGCCAGAGAGATCGTGCACTTCCAGCGTTTCGGTGAAGCACTCCGTATTGTACAGGATAAGTTAAATGAAAAGAATTTCTATGCATTTAATCCGGCATTTGATACGTGCACAACAAAGACGGATAACAGATAAAATGAACTTAGACAGGCGCAGAATCAGCGCCTGTCTTTCTGTCAACCCCCGAACGGATTTCAGGTGTGAAAAAATTGCCGTGATTTTTTGTGAATTATCACAAATTGTATATGAGCGGGAATAATGATACTATATATTGAAATACGAAAGTGCAGGGGGAATGAAACATGTTATCAGAAAAAGACAGAGCAGTGGTAGGCAGTTATGTGGGAGCCGGTATGAATCTGGAGGTGCTTTTGAAAAGTTTCCCGCAGTTCCAGAGCGCGGATGTAAAAAGCGTGTATGAAGAGTATACAAGACCGACGATGAACTATGCAGATCCGATGAAGGTGAGCATGAACTGTTCATAAGCAGTCAGAAAAAAGATAAAAATGCCATATGGATTTCAGAAAAGCAGGCAGATCGTAAACCGAATCTGCCTGTTTTCTTACCGTATTTGCAAACAAAAAGCAATAATGCGGGAAATAATCTTCAAAAGTTTGTATAGATTGTTTACAAATAAATGCTTACCAATTATAATAGAACGTGGTAAGATAGTACTAAGAATGAATAGATATGATTAGTATTTATTTTTGTGTGAAGAATAACATGATATAGGGAGTGAAAGTTATGAAATGTTTAATTTGTGGAAGCGAATCAGCTAATGAAGTCTGCAACAAGTGTATTCGCCTGGAAAAGATCTTATATCAAAAAGAATGGAACTTCAAAGAAGGTATGTTGATCAAAAAGACAGAGGCCTTCCGAATTGCTATTTCAAATCTTCGTATCAGCGGTCGTGCTGCGATCTGTGATAACCCGAAGGGATTGAATGCAAGGATTGATAATATTTCCTATTACCTGCTGAACGTAAAGGAATGCTCTCAGGTAACTTATCAGGGAAAGAAGACTCTGATGGTATCTCTGGAAGGAACAGGAGAAAATCATTACAACAGATACATCTTCCTGCCGGGCTTTGAAGAAGGCGATCAGCTTGTAAATGCGATTTTCGATGCAAAGACAAAGGCTGCATCTCTGACAGAGCGTATCCGCCAGAATAACGGAATTGCAAGCAGACCTGTTGAGGTGACACCGACAGTTGCAAGCTCTGATTTCCATGTAAATCAGCCGGCACCGGCTCCTGCACCTGCAGCAGCACCGGCTCCTGCTCCGGCACCAACAAGTACGGATACAGTCGCACTGGCAGGTATTGCAGAAGATATTTCTGAATTTGAGACGAAGATCAAAAAGTTGAAAGTATTACGTGATAATGGTATTCTGAGTGATGAAGAGTACGAGGCAGAAAAGAAGAAACTTGTTAGTATCTTTTAAGTATCTTTAAGAAACGTTAAAAAAGCTGTCGTCTGACAGCTTTTTTATGGTATATGGTATTATATACGGAATAACACTTGGAGGATTGATGTATGCGAGGTATTGAAACACAGGTTCGTAAAGTGCGAAGACGTGTTTTTAAGGAGGTTGCGGATCTGGCATATCACTCAGAAAATCTGATCGATGATATGGAAGCCCTTCCTTACAAAATTGTTCCCGGCGAGGATAATGAATACTGGGAAAGTGTTTACAGAGAAAGAGCGGTAGTCAGAGAGCGGATCAGACTTGCCATGGGCATGTCACTCAGACCGGAGGATACGCCTGTTCATGTATCACAGGGCGTAGAAGAGAGTAATATTGCCGAAAAATATTATGAACCGCCGCTTTTGCAGGTGATTCCATCTGCCTGTAACGCATGTCCGGAAAACCAATATGAAGTTACAAATAAATGTATGGGCTGTCTGGCGCATCCATGTAATGAGGTGTGTCCGCGTGGCGCAATTACAATGGTACATGGCAAGTCCTATATTGATCAGGAAAAATGTATCAAATGCGGTAAATGTAAGTCAGTCTGTCCTTACGATGCAATTTCACATCAGGTTCGTCCGTGCGCAGGTGCCTGTGGCGTTGGTGCGATCAAGAATGACAGTAAGGGACGTGCTAAGATCGATAATGATATGTGTGTATCATGCGGTCAGTGTATGGTAAGCTGTCCGTTTGGTGCGATCGCCGATAAATCACAGATCTTCCAGCTGATCCGTGCGATGCAGTCCGGCAAAAAGATCATTGCGCAGGTTGCACCGGCGTTTGTCGGACAGTTTGGCAAAAATGTTACACCGGATGCCTTTAAAACAGCATTAAAGCAGCTCGGTTTTTATGATGTTTATGAAACTGCCATTGGTGCGGATCTTGGTGCCATGACAGAAGCAGAGCACTATGTCAAGGAAGTGGCGACCGGAGAACTTCCTTTCCTTCTGACAAGCTGTTGTCCGTCCTGGTCAATGCTGGCAAAGAAGTTTTTCCCGGAGACGATCGACAAGATCTCCAATGCACTGACCCCTATGGTAGCGACTGCACGTGTGATCAAAGAGGAACATCCGGATGCCAGCGTTGTGTTTATCGGACCTTGTGCATCCAAAAAGCTGGAGGCTTCCCGCCGTACAGTGCGTTCCGATGTTGATTTTGTTATTACATTTGAAGAGCTTGTTGGTATGTTTGAAGCAAAGGGCATCAAGCTCGAAGAGATAGAGCCGCAGGACGAAATGAAGGATGCAACAGGAGCCGGACGTGGTTACGGTGTTGCAGGCGGTGTTGCTGCTGCGATTGAAGAATGTATCAGAGAATATTATCCGGATGTCGATGTCAATATCGAGCATGCTGAAAGCCTTGCAGAATGTAAGAAGATGCTGATGCTTGCAAAGATGGGCAAGAAGAACGGATGCCTGATCGAGGGTATGGCCTGCCCCGGAGGCTGTGTAGCCGGCGCCGGAACGAATATTGCGGTTCCGCAGGCGACAAAAGAGGTCAATAACTTTAAAGCACATTCGGAAAAGAAGATTCCGGAGATGGAGGAAAATCATGACTAAGATCAGAACAAGATTTGCGCCCAGTCCGACAGGAAGGATGCATGTTGGTAATCTGCGTACTGCCTTGTATGCATATCTGATTACCAAGCATGAGGGTGGCGATTTCATTCTGCGTATTGAAGATACAGATCAGGAAAGACTGGTAGAGGGAGCGGTTGATATCATTTACCGCACGCTTGAAAAAACAGGGCTTGTCCATGATGAAGGACCGGATAAGGACAAAGGCTTCGGCCCATATGTACAGTCAGAGAGACAGGCACAGGGCATTTATTTGAAATATGCCAAAGAGCTGATCGAAAAGGGCGAGGCATATTACTGCTTCTGCGATAAAGAAAGACTGGAATCCCTGCATCAGGTCATTACGATGGCAGACGGCAGTACAAAAGAGATCAATGTTTATGACAAGCACTGCCTGCATCTGTCCAAAGAAGAAGTAGAGGCGAATCTGGCAGCCGGTAAGCCGTATGTCATCCGCCAGAACGTACCGAGAGAAGGTACAACAACTTTCCATGACGAATTATACGGAGATATCACAGTTAATAATGAAGAACTCGATGATATGATCCTGATCAAGTCAGACGGTTATCCGACTTATAACTTTGCGAATGTAGTAGATGATCATCTGATGGAGATCACACATGTTGTAAGAGGAAATGAGTATTTATCATCTTCTCCGAAGTACAATCGTCTGTATGATGCATTCGGCTGGGAAGTACCGAAATATATCCATTGTCCGCTGATCACAGATGAAAATCATCAGAAACTGTCCAAACGCTGCGGACATTCTTCTTATGAAGATCTTGTGGATCAGGGCTTTTTGACAGAAGCAATCGTCAACTTTGTGGCACTTTTGGGCTGGAGTCCGGTTGGAAACGAAGAGATCTTTTCACTGGATGAGCTGATCAAGGCATTTGATTACCATCATATTTCCAAGTCACCGGCTGTATTTGATTATACAAAGCTGAAATGGATGAACGGTGAATATATCAAGGCAATGGATTTTGATAAATTCTATGAAATGGCACTGCCACATATCAAAAATGTGATCAAGAAAGATCTGGATCTGAAAAAGATCGCAGAGATGGTCAAGACAAGAATTGAGATCTTCCCGGATATCGAGCCTTTGATCGATTTCTTTGAAGAATTACCGGAGTATGACGTGGCAATGTATACGCATAAGAAGATGAAGACAACAACTGCATCTTCACTGGAAGTATTAAAAGAGCTTCTGCCGATCTTTGAAGAACTCACAGATTACTCCAACGATTCCCTGTACAAGACACTGCTTGCTTATGTAGAGCAGAAGGGTTGCAAGAATGGATACGCAATGTGGCCGGTTCGTACAGCTGTTTCCGGAAAGCAGATGACACCTGCGGGTGCAACTGAGATCATGGAGATCATCGGCAAAGAGGAATCTTTAAAACGAATCAGAAAGGGCATTGAACTACTGGAAAATGCCGCAGAATAAAGAAATGATACCGTCTCCTGCACAGCAGGAGGCGATCTGCTTCGGGGAGGGAGCCATGCTGGTGCTTGCCGGCCCCGGAAGCGGAAAAACAGCAGTGATCACACAACGTATCCGTTATCTGGTGGAGGAACGGCATATCACACCATCCGATATCCTGACGATCACATTTACAAAGGCTGCCGCACTCGAAATGAAGCAGCGGGCGTGTCAGATATGCCAGAGCGCAGAACGCGCTGTATTTGGAACATTTCATTCCATCTTTTTTCAGATCATCAGATCATCTTCAAAATTTCAAAAGTATTCCATTATGACAGAACAACAGAAATTACAGATTTTAAGACCGCTTTTAAAAGAAAAAAAGCTGGACAGTGTGCAGATGGCTTCTTTTTGCGAGCAGTTTTTGACAGATCTCAGTTTTTATAAAAATACCGGACGGGAAAGAGAAAGCAGCGTTTCTATAGATAAAAAAGAAAAGGAACTGCAGCAGAAAGGAGAACTATACAAATCAGAAGCGGAGGCGGAGCAAATGCAGCTATATGAGCTGCGCAAGGCTTATGAAAAAAGCTGCAGGCAGCGATGGCTGCTTGACTTTGACGATATTCTGCTGGAATGCCACAGACTGCTGACAGAAGATGCAGGATTGTGTGACAGATGGCAGAGACGATTTCGGTATATCCTGATTGACGAATTTCAGGATACCAATGATGTGCAGTATCAAATTATAAAGTTACTTAGTGCTAACTATAAAAATCTGTTCGTGGTAGGGGATGATGATCAGGCGATCTATTCTTTCCGCGGAGCTGATCCATCTTATATGCACCGGTTTTTAGAGGATTTCCCGCAGAGCCGGCAGGTAAATCTCAATATCAATTATCGATGTGGCGATCGGATCCTGACACTGGCTGCCAGATCGATCGTACATAACAAGAATCGGTTTGAAAAGGAGATAGAAGCCGGAAATACCGGAGAAAACCGGGTGATC
This sequence comes from Kineothrix sp. MSJ-39, assembly GCF_018917935.1. Classification (GTDB taxonomy): domain Bacteria; phylum Bacillota; class Clostridia; order Lachnospirales; family Lachnospiraceae; genus CAG-194. Next base: position 19,567 of record NZ_JAHLPN010000001.1, read on the forward strand.
GCAGCCTGTTTTCAAAACCGGACAGAGGAACTTTCCTTTTTGACGGAAGAAATCCTGACACATCGGAATGCAAAGCAGACAGCGATACTGGTCAGAACCAACCGGATGGCAGAACTGGTCGCGGAAGCCTGTTTCAGCAGGCAGATTCCGTATTGCATGCGGGAGAAAAAACAGGATTTTTATGCACAGAAGTGTATCAGGGAAGTGCTGGCAGTGCTCCGGTTTGTGGCAGAAGGCAGGAAACGAAGTGATTTTATGGCATTTATGAACCGGCCCATGCGTTATATCAGCAGGGAGCTGCTGCAGCAGGAAACGGTCGATCTGCAGGCACTTTTGCAGAGCTGCAGGGAAGATGCGTTACTATATCAGGCGGTCCAAAAGCTACAAAAGGATCTTGCCATGGTAGAAAGGTTGGATCCGTTTGGAGCAATCTCTTATATCAGAAAGGTGATGCTCTATGACAGCTGCCTGAGTCCGGGAGAGACAGGAGAAAAGGAGAGACAAGCACTCGACGAGCTTCTGGAGCGGTGCAGGGAATTTCACAGTCATAAGGCATTTCTTTCCCATATTGAAACATACAGAAAGGAACTGGAACAGGAAGACGGCAGAAAACAGTTTGAGGCAGATCCGGGTAATGCAGAACAGAATCTGGTGCAGATCATGACCTATCACGGTTCCAAAGGACTGGAATTTGATACGGTTTTTCTACCGTTTCTGAACAGTGGCGATGTACCGCATGGCAGAAATCTGTCGGTCATGGAATTGGAAGAAGAGCGGCGGCTGTTTTATGTGGCAGTGACGAGGGCAAAAAAATCCCTGTATCTTTCCTGCGAAGGAAGGGTACAGGGAGAAAACAGACAATCTGTTTTTTGGACAGAGCTGAAAGATTATTTGGAATCCTTGGAGCCCTCGTCGATCAGTTCATCAAACTCCACCTGATCGAGATATTCGTCAAATGCATCCGATACGGCATCATATTCATCCTCATCTTCGATAAAGAACAGCTCCGGTTCTGCATTGGGATCGGATTCATCTTCTTTATAGCCATAGATCCAGACTTCACCATCTTCGTTTTCGCCGTTTTCGTCCAGTGGAAGCAGAATGATATAATCTTTCTCATTTACCGTTAATATAGTGATAATGGCGCAGGTAACGCTTTCTCCGTCTTCCAGCTCCATTGTAACAGTCATTTCTTCATCGTAATCTGCTGCCTGAATTGCTTCTTTTTTACTCATGATTTTTCCTCGCTTCTCTTTGAATGGTTTCCTAATGTCATAAGATATGATATAATAAATGCAGTGAGAAAACAAGCATCTGCAAAGCAGATAGGTAAAAAAGGGAAGAAAATATGACATTAGAGTACAGCATCAGCGCCGGACATCCATTTTGCATGGGTGTGATGAGCCAGACAAACGGAATCCATATCGCAATGCCTTTCCCGGAAAGCGAAGGAAAGGAATGTGGCATGATCCTATATAAAGCAGGACATGAGCTTGCAAGGATCGTATTCCCGGAATGTTACAAAATGGGAGAAGTATATGTGCTTTTCATCAATATGCAGATGGAAGCGGATTACACATATCTCTTTTTCCGTGGAGAGGAGCGGTTCGTGGATCCTTATGCCCACATCATACGCGGCAGGGAAAAATGGGGCAGGCGGAAAGAGGACAGACCGCGTGCTGCATTTGCAGAGGATACCTTCGACTGGGAAGACGATATGCCGCTGCGGACTCCTTATGAAGATTCTGTTTTTTACGCACTGCATGTGCGCGGCTTTACAAAGCATCCGAGCTCACAAGTCAGTGCACGCGGTACTTTTGCGGGACTTGCAGAAAAAATCCCCTATTTACAGGAGCTTGGCGTGACTGCCATTGAGTGTATGCCGGTCTATGAATTTGACGAGATCATTCCGAATCCGGCTTATCAGGAGAGTATGAAGCTGCGGGAAAGCGGTCAGACGGCCTATATCGAGGAGCCAGCATGGAAGCAGCGCATCAATTACTGGGGCTTCGGAGACGGCGATACGTATTATATGGCGCCAAAGGCAGCTTACGCGAAAGATCCGCAGCATGCGGACAGAGAGCTGAAACAGCTGATCAGACAGCTGCATAAAAGCGGCATAGAGATCATTTTACAGATGTATTTTGCGCCACGTTATACACAGGGCTATATCAGAGAAGTGCTGCGGTACTGGGTCAGCTGTTATCATATCGATGGATTTCATTTGCTGGGAACGGATATCCCGATGCGGCTTTTAGGGACAGATCCGTATTTGAAGCATACAAAGCTGATCCATGAAAACCCGGAGGCTGAGGCAGTATATAAAGGGAAGAAAGTGCCGTATTATAGGAATCTGGCATGCTATGGGGATGGATTCCGTTATGATGCCAGACGTTTCTTAAAAGGAGACGAGGGCATGCTTTCTGTTATGGCGGAGCACATGAGACAGAACAGCAGTCTGGAAGGTGTGATCAACCACATTACGGACTACAGAGGTTTTACCCTTTCGGATCTGGTTTCTTATGATCGTAAGCACAATGAAGAAAACGGCGAAGATAACCGAGACGGCAGTGATTATAATTATAGCTGGAACTGCGGTGTAGAGGGAAGTTCCCGCAAGCGTGCGATCCTGAAGCTGCGTCTGTCCCAGCGCAAGAATGCACTTGCCATGCTGTTTTTATCGCAGGGAACACCGCTTTTGCTGGCAGGCGATGAAATGGGACGCACGATGCAGGGCAATAACAATGCCTACTGTCAGGATAACAAGATCAACTGGCTGGACTGGAGGCTGCTGGAAAAGGAAGCAGAACTGTTTGCTTATACAAAAGATCTGATCCGTTACCGGAAAGAACATCCGATCCTGCATAGCAGACAGACGATGCAGATCATGGACAGCCTGTCCTGCGGATATCCGGATCTTTCCTATCATGGAGAGCAGGCATGGTACGCACACTTTGAAAACTATTACAGGCATATGGCTGTTTTATACTGCGGTATGTACGAGAAAAAGCCGGATGGAGCGGACGATGACTTTATCTATATTATCTGGAATATGCATTGGGAAAAGCATACGTTTGCACTACCCACGCTGCCACAGGACTATGCATGGACGGTCAGCCTGATGACAAAGGAAATCCCTCAGCAGGATATGGCAGATAAGACCGGAAAAGCAGACAAGGAAGAGAAGCAGGTATCAGCAGAGCAGACACTGGCTGAACAGCCGCGTGAGATCACCGCGCAGGGGCGCAGTGTTATTGTGTTGACAGGCAGAAAGCAGGAGATCAAAAAGAAATAGAGGCATAAGAAATGAGACCGATCAGTCATTTTTTAACGATCACACATCATAAAATATTGGTTATGCAGGGCTGCTTTAAAGTAGGGCTTTACTGGCAGGGACTGATGCATGATTTGTCCAAATACGAACCATCGGAATTCTGGGTAGGCGCAAAGTATTATCAGGGAACGAGAAGCCCGAACAATGCAGAGCGTGAGGAAAAAGGCTATTCGAGTGCATGGCTGCATCATAAAGGCAGAAACAAGCACCATTACGAATACTGGATCGACTACAGCATGCGGGAAGTGGAAGGTGGTATGGCGCCGGCGCAGATGCCTGTCAGATATGTGATCGAAATGTTTATGGACAGGATCGCAGCCAGTAAGGTTTATAATAAGGAAAAATATACGGATGCATCTCCGCTGGAATATTATAAGCAGGGCAAGAACCGCAATCTGATTCATCCAAAGACAGCAAAGCAGCTAGAGATCCTTTTACGTATGCTGGCTTCCGAAGGCGAGGAAAAGACCTTTACCTACATCAGAACGGTGATCCTGAAACATAGAAAGTAACAAAAATGCACTCTTTTCATACTCTAATATAGAGAACGAAAGGAGTGTTTTCTATATGAACTGTATTTGGATTTTATTGTTACTGTGCTGCTGTAATAACGGCTGCGGAAACGGATGTGGAAACGGTGGCAGAAATGGAGAGCGCAGATGTGAATGCAATTCCTGCCAGCCAACACCGCCGCCAAGACCGCGTCCACGCCCACCTTTTGCTCCGCAGCCGGGCTGTGGCTGCAGTGCATCGGAGATGAGTGAAGAAGAAGCATAATACAGGCGAAAAAAGAAGGCTGCCACACAATGTGTGACAGCCTTTTCATCAGTCAGCAGATTTGACCTGCTTCCAGTATTCATTATACAGGTTATCGCCGTCTACGCCTAAATAATCAAAAGTTTCCAGATTATTGTACTCAGAGAAATCCGGGAAAGCAATCTTGCTGTTTTTGATGTCTTCATCTTCAATGTTTGCCTGTGCAGCAGTGTTTGGAGTAGAGTAGGTGATGTACTCAAAGTTTTTCAGAGCGACATCCTCGCGGCACATGAAATCGATGAACTTTTCTGCATTTTCTTTGTTCTGTGCATTTTTCGGGATTACCCAGGAATCGATCCAGACGTTTGTACCTTCCTTTGGAATGACATATTCCAGATCCGGGTTTTCACGCTGGGTATAAATAGCTTCGCCGGAGTAGATCACACCGATCGCAGCTTCGTTACCGATCATCTTATCACGTACCTGATCGATGACATATGCCTGTACAAGCGGTTTCTGGTCGATCAGAGTCTGGGCAGCTTCTTTTACCTGTGCTTCATCTGTTGTGTTCATGGAATAGCCAAGTCTCTTTAAAGCAACCATAAATGCATCACGCACGCTGTCCTGCATCAGGATGTTATCCGCATATTTCTCATCCCATAATACATCCCAGGAGTCGATCGGCTCGTCAACCATTGTCTTATTATATAAGATACCGACGGTTCCGAAGCAGTAAGGGATACTGTATTTGTTTTCCGGGTCAAAGCCCTTGGACTGTTCAAAATACTGTTCGCCGATGTTCTTGACATTCGGAATGTTGTCAAAATTGATCTCTGCAAGCAGATCGTTTTCGATCATTTTCTGGATCATATAATCGGATGGGCAGACAACATCATAATTGCTTGTACCGGATTCTACCTTTGGATACATGATCTCGTTTGTCTCGAATTCATCATACACAACGTGGATGCCTGTTTCTTCTTCAAACTGATCGAGTGTATCGGGATCGATATATTCTCCCCAGTTGTAAACAACTACCTCGCCGTTTTTGCCGGCGCTGCTTTTGCCACAGCCTGTCAGACAGGCGGCAGCGACCATCGTAAGTGCCAGTGTCAGTAATACTTTTTTCTTCATGTGTTCCTCCTCATAGGTGCTTGTATTTTATTATGCATTGTCCTTCTTGCCGGGCTTTTTGTTGATGAACAGTAAAAGCAGCAGAACGACGACAAAGATGATCGTGGAAAGGGCATACATTTCCGGTTTGATTCCTTTTTTGACCTCTGTGTAGATCTTGGTCGATAACGTATCAACGCCGGGTCCCTTTGTAAAGTGTGTGATGATGAAATCATCCAGTGACATGGTAAATGCCATTAAAAATCCGGTAAAAATGCCGGGAAGCAGATCCGGGAAAATAACCTTGAAAAACGCATAAGGCTGGGATGCACCGAGATCGAGTGCTGCCTCGTAGGCACTTTTGTTGACCTGTTTCATTTTGGGCATGACACTTAATATGACGTATGGGATATTAAAGGTAATATGCGCCAGCAGGATGGTTGTAAAACCGAAAGTCATACCAAGACTCAGATAGAGCAGCATGAGAGAAATACCGGTCACGATATCCGCATTTAACATCGGAATGTTCGTCACACCCATGAAAAAGGTACGCCATGCGCGGTGCATTCTGCTGATCGCGACACATGCCATCGTTCCGATGATCGTGGCGATAAAGGCAGATAAAAAGGCGAGCAGCAGTGTGTTATACAGGGCGTCCATAATGACCTGATTATCAAACAGCTCGCTGTACCATTTCAGGGTAAAACCGCCCCATTTGGCTCTGGTCTTGCTTTTGTTGAACGATAAGACGATCAGAGTAGCGATAGGGGCATATAAAAATATGAAAATCAGGATGATATACAGCTTGGAAAAAACTTTTTTCACATCAGACCCTCCCCATCTTTATCAAATATTGCGGTGATGATCATGCTTATAATAATGAACAGCATCAGCACCATGGAAAGACCACTGCCGAGGTTCCAGTTGCTTGCCTGCGTAAATTCCTGCTCAATGACATTACCGATCAGCAGGATCTTGCTGCCACCAAGGAGAGAAGATATAACGAAGGTCGTCAGTGCAGGAACAAATACCATGGTAATACCGCTGATCACGCCCGGAAGGCTCAGCGGGAAAATAATGCGGCAGAATGTCTTCACATTGTTGGCACCGAGATCTCTGGCTGCGTTGATCAGATCCTGATCCATACGGGATAAGGAGTTGAAGATCGGCAGAACCATGAACGGCAGGAAATTATATACCATACCAAGGATAATCGCGGCGTTTGTATTGATGATATCAAGTGTCGGCAGTGACAAAAACCGGAGAACGGAATTGATCACACCGTTTTTCTCCAGAAGTGTCTGCCAGGCAAGTGTACGCAGCAGGAAGTTCATCCACATCGGTAAAATAAAGATCATAACGATGAACTGGTTCTGGTTGACACTTTTATTTGCCAGTATCATAGCAAGCGGATAGGCAAGCAGCAGGCAGATGAGCGTACTGACCAGAGAAAGCCGGATCGACAGGAAAAGTGCCTTGCTGTGCTCCGGCGATGCGATCGCCAGTATGTTCTGCATGGTAAAATGTCCGGCGGAATCGATAAAGCCGTAATAAAATACCATCAGGATCGGAATGATGATAAAAGCAACAGCCCAGAAGAAATAGGGCGTTGCCAGGAGCTTCTGTTTATTCTTCAATGTGAACCGCCTCCTCATCTTCGGATTCCGGCTTATTCATGATCTGTATATTAAACGGATCCACGCTGATCGAAACCTTTGTGCCGACAGGGAACATGCTTGTGGAATGTACCAGCCATTCAAAGCCGCCTGCCATGACTTCCATTTCATAGTGGACACCTTTAAAGATCAGATGGGAAACAACACCGTCTAAGGTGCCTGCGCCTTCTTCTTTTAAGACCACATCTTCCGGGCGGATCACAACATCGACCGGTTTGTTTTCTCCAAAGCCGGTATCGACACAATCCCATTTCTTACCGAGGAAGGAAACCAGCTTATCATGGAGCATAACGGAGTCGATAATGTTGCTGTCACCGATAAAGTCTGCGACAAAGGCATTTTCCGGTTCGTTGTAGATGCTTTCCGGTGTTCCGATCTGCTGGATATAGCCCTGATTCATGACAACGATTGTATCTGACATGGTCAGAGCTTCTTCCTGATCGTGTGTGACATAGATAAAGGTAATGCCAAGCTCGTTTTTCAGACGGATCAGCTCGTACTGCATATCCTGTCTGAGTTTAAGATCCAGCGCACCGAGCGGCTCGTCAAGCAGCAGGAGCTTCGGCTCATTGACGATCGCACGTGCAATGGCGATTCGCTGCTGCTGCCCACCGGATAACTGGTTCGGCATCCTTTTCTCATACCCGTCAAGATTGACCAGTTTCAAGGCATATTTGATCTTGTCATCGATATAAGATTTGCTTTTGTTTTTGATCTTCAGACCAAAAGCAATGTTTTCTGCAATGTTCATATGCGGAAAAAGTGCGTATTTCTGGAAAACAGTGTTGAGCTGTCTTTTGTTGGGCGGAAGAGAAGTGATATCTTCTCCGTTGAATAACACCTTACCGCTGTCCGGTGTTTCAAAACCGCCGATGATACGCAGGGTCGTTGTTTTACCGCAGCCACTCGGTCCTAAAAGTGTCAGGAATTCATTCTCGCGGATGTATAGATTCAGATCGTCAAGAACCATTGTGTTGTCAAAAGATTTATTGATGCCGATTAGATCGATCAGTCTGTTACTCATTTGTATCCTCCTTATGCAATATGCATATTAAAAACTTGGCGGGCTTGTGACCCAGATCACAACAGCACCGTGTTTACCTGCTTCTAAATAGTGTTTTTTAGAAGGTGTAAAATAAAAAGCATCACCCTTTTTTGCCTGATGTACTTTTTGCCCGAGATGGATTTTGATCTGACCGCTCAGTACATAGCCGAATTCTTCTCCTTCATGCGGCAGATCGGGATAAATGGAACCATAAGGTTCCAGTGTCAGCCGGATCGGTTCCATTTCATTTTTTTGTGCATTCGGAATGATCCATTCTATTTTATTATGAAGCTCGTCATCCTTCTTTTCAAAAAAGTCATCCTTTGTAAAGACGATCTGGGAATCTTCTTCCTCATTGAAAAATTCCTTCAGATCCGTACCGAGACACTGCAGGATGTCTGTCAGCGTCGAGATGGAAGGAGATGTCAGGTTACGCTCCAGCTGGGAGATAAATCCCTTGGAAAGCTCTGCCCGGTCGGCAAGTTCCTCCTGCGTCAGTGATTTCTGAATACGAAGCTCCTTCAGCTTCAGTCCGATATCCATAAAAAGCTCCTTTGCCACATTATGTAAAATCCATGTAAAAAATAACAGTTAAATAAACTTCAAGTTTAGTTTTGCTAAACAATCCGATATTCATTATACGGTATCGCGTCTAAATGTCAATCTTTTTCTTAACAAAAAAGAGAGATTATGGTAAGATATTTTTAATGAATTTACGATTGCGGAAAACGGAGGCCTATCAATGACAAGAAATAAATACGTTGCGTATGTTTCTACCTATACAATGGGAGACAACCACGGCATCAAGATTTATGATGTAGACATGAAAAACGGCAGATTAAAAGAAAAGGATGAGGTAGAGATCACCAATTCTTCCTATATTACGATTTCACACAACGAGAAATATCTGTATTCCATTACAGACTTCGGTGTGGAAGCTTATGTGATCGAGCAGGACGGTGAGCTGACCTGTATCAATCATGCGCCGATCAACGGTATGAGAGGTTGTTATCTTTCTACAGATTATGAGGACAGGTTCCTGTTTGTGGCAGGATATCATGACGGAAAGATCACGGTGCTCAGACTGCGGGAGGACGGCGGTGTCGGTGAGATCATGGAAGAGATCTACCACAAAGGTATGGGAAGCATTGCAGAGCGTAATTTCCGTCCGCACGTTAACTGTGTCAAGATGACAAGAGACAACCATTATCTGATGGTTGCGGATATCGGAATGGATCATGTGGATGTGTATCGTCTGAACCATGAAACAGGCAAGCTCAAACACGTGGATGTGATTCGGAGTGAGCTGGAATCCGCACCGCGTCATATCAAGATGACAAAGGACGGCAAGTTTGTTTATATCGTGCATGAACTGAAAAATTATATTGATGTGTATTCTTATGTGGAAGAGGATGACAATCCTTTCTTTACAAAGATACAGAATATTTCGACTTTAAATGACTACCATGCAGGCGGATCTGCTGCAAGTGCACTGAATTTTTCCGCAGATGAGAAGTATCTGGTAAGTTCCAATGCGGGAGATAACAGTGTCATTATCTATCGTATTGATCATAAGACGGGATTGCTGGAAAAGATCCTCTGTCTGCCGATCAGCGGAGATTATCCGAAGGATGCGGCACTGTTCCCGGATAATAAGCATTTGATCAGCTTAAATCATGAGTCCAATACGATGACATTCTTTACAGTGGATCTGGAAAATGGATTACTTGTCATGAACGGCAAAGAGCTTCCGATCGAAAGCCCGAACTGTGTGATCTTCCATAAACTGCAGGGATAAATAACAGGGAGGCGTTAAATATGTGGTTTGTATTTGCTTTGTTGTCAGCCATCTTTGCAGCGCTGACGTCTATTTTGGCGAAAGTGGGTATTGATGGTGTCAATTCCAATCTGGCAACGGCAATCCGTACCGTAGTTGTTGTGATCATGGCGTGGGGCATGGTGTTTCTGACGAATGTACAGAGCGGTATCTCACAGATCAGCAGAAAAAGCTGGATCTTTCTGATCCTGTCCGGTCTTGCAACAGGTGCATCATGGCTGTGCTATTATAAAGCACTGCAGATGGGCGATGCGTCCAAGGTTGTTCCGATCGATAAATTGAGTGTTGTGATCACACTGATCCTCGCATTTGTATTTCTGCATGAGGATTTTACGGCAAAGTCCATTGTTGGCTGTGTACTGATCGGTGCAGGCACGTTGGTCATGGTATTATAAAATGAGTGGAAAATTGTGTGGGAATTGCATAATACGGCTGAAAATAAATGGGAAGAACTCATTCACTGAGTTCTTCCCATTCTTCATATCGCTGCTCCAGTGTTTCCTGCAGAACAGTCTGTTTTTTGGAAAGCTCCTGCAGCTTTGCAACGTCTGTGGCAATCGCAGGATCTGCCATCTGTTCGTTTAACTGCGCAATTTCGTCTTCCAGTGCTGCAATGTCATCTTCACATTTGCGGAGCTGGTTTTCTTTTTTTCGTTTCAGTGCCTGTTCTTCCTTTTGCTGCTGCCAGGAAAGCTTCGAGTCGGAAGCAGGTTCTGCAGTATCCGTACAGGATCCCGTGGAAGCTGTCTGACCATTTTGCTGTGTGATGACAGTCGGCTGTTCGACCACATCTTTCTTTTCCAGATAATAATCATAATTGCCCGCAAAGGAATAGAACTGTTTATTATGCAGATCCAGAATCCTGGTGGCGGTCTGGTTGACAAAGTATCTGTCGTGGGATACATACAGGACAGTGCCTTCATAATCGTTCAGTGCCTGTTCCAGAATTTCCTTGGAGGTAATATCCAGATGATTGGTCGGCTCATCCAGAATTAAAAAGTTAGCATTAGACAACATTAACTTGGCAAGAGAAACACGTCCGCGTTCGCCGCCACTGAGTTCACTGATCTTTTTAAAGACATCATCACCGGTAAAGAGGAATGCAGCAAGTGTGTTGCGGATCTGTGTATTGGTAAGAGTCGGGTAATCGTCCGAGATCTCATCAAACAATGTCTTTTCGCTGTGCAGGACATGGTGCTCCTGATCGTAGTAACCGATCTCTACCTTGCTGCCTAAACGGATCTGACCGCTGTCCATGGCTTCCAGTTCGTTGATGATCTTTAACAGAGTGGTTTTACCGGTTCCGTTGTCGCCGATGATCGCCACATGCTCGCCGCGTTTGATCTCGATGTCAACATGTTCAAACAGAGTAAGAGAGCCAAAGTGTTTGGAGAGATCTTCAATAGAAAGCACATCATTTCCGCTGATGATCTGCGGCGTCAGCTTCAGATGCATATCGTCCCGGATCTCCATCGGTTTTTCCAAGAGTTCCATTTTATCCAGCATTTTTTCACGGCTTTCCGCACGCTTGATTGATTTTTCACGGTTGAAGGATTTCAGTTTATCAATGACCTGCTGCTGGTGGTGGATCTCCTCCTGCTGTTTTAAGTAAGCATTGACAGCTGCTTTACGGAGCATTGCAGCTTTTGCAGCGTAATCGGAATAATTGCCCGCGTAGCTTCTGACAAGTCCGTTTTCGATCGCGATCACTTTTGTGACGACGCGGTCCAGAAAATAACGGTCATGGGATACGATCAGAACAGCACCTTTATAGCTTCTGAGGTATGTTTCCAGCCAGCTTATCGAAGCGATATCCAGGTGGTTGGTCGGCTCATCGAGGATGATCAGATCCGGGCTCTGCAGCAGCAGCTTTGCCAGAGAAACACGTGTTTTCTGTCCACCTGAAAGGGTAGAGATCTGTTTGTCAAAATCTTCATCCAGAAAACTGAGACCTTTTAAAACCCCGATCAGTTCGCTTTTATAGAGAAGACCGCCTCTGACTTCAAAATCATGTGTCATACGGGTATAACGATCCATGATCTCCTCAAGCTGCGCCCCTTCACAGTGTTTCATGGATTCTTCCAGATCACGGAGCTTTTGTTCCATGGTAACAAGATCCTGTTTGACGCTGAGCAGCTCCTCGTAAATGGTGTTGGAACTGGACAGGTCAGACTGTTGTGCCAGATAACCGAAGGTTTTGTCCTTGGCAAAGGTAACCAGACCTTCATCTGCGGGAAGCTGCCCGATGATCATTTTCAGAAGCGTTGTCTTGCCTGCGCCGTTTACACCGACAATAGCAGCCTTTTCATGTTCCTCGAGCTGAAAAGAAGCCTGCTTTAAGATCGGACGGTCTACAAATGTTTTCGATAAATTCTGACAGGATAATATCATAATGAGTTGCCTCCTAAAATTCATACAGAATCTATCATACCAAAAATAATGACAAATTTCCACTATGCAATCACTGTATTACCTTATAAATATTTTGACACAGATTTAACAAAGATATATAATAGAAACAATGATTAAAGGAGGCGCAAAACATTGGAAGCAAAAGAGATTTCTCAGGCTGTGGTCAGCCGTCTGCCCAGATATTTTCGCTATCTGGGTGAACTGAAGGATGAGGGCGTGGAACGGATATCCTCACAGGAGCTTTCAAAGCTGATGCGTGTGACCGCGTCGCAGATCCGACAGGATTTTAACAATTTCGGCGGCTTTGGTCAGCAGGGCTACGGCTATAATGTGGAATATTTATATACAGAGATCGGTAAGATACTCGGGCTGGATCAGACACACAGGCTGATCATCATCGGTGCGGGACATCTCGGACAGGCGATCGCCAATTATATGAACTTTGAACGCAGGGGCTTCCTGATCAAGGGATTATTTGATGCGGATCCTGAGCTGGCAGGCAAAATGGTACGGCAGATCCCGGTCAGACCGATGGAGGAGCTGGAGCAGTTTATCCAGGCAAACAATATTGATATCGGCGTTCTGACGATCCCGAAAGATGGAGCTGCAGCGGTATCGGATCGTCTTGTGAAATGTGGGATCAAAGCGATTTGGAATTTTGCACACCTGGATCTGGATGTACCGGACAGTGTGCAGGTGGAAAATGTACATCTGTCGGACAGTCTGATGAAGCTGTCCTATAATATAAGAAACAGTTCAGAATCATAACAGCAGGAAAAAGAAGGTGGTCATTTGGCACACAAAGACGATAGATATGTGCAGGCGATCGACGGCAAGAAGATCCCGATCCTGACACTGGATCAGAAGTGGCACAGGCTTTTTACACAGACCGGTGTCAGTGCTGAGATCAAACGAAAAGAAGAAAAAGTAAACGAGCTTCTGAAAAAGCAGGGTGCGCTGCAAAATAAGCAGAAGGACATCAAACGCCTGAAAAACAAACTGATGCAGGAAGTCCTTTCTTCCATGGAAGGAGAAGAAAAGCCGAAGGGCAGGTCCAAGGAAGAAAACGGAAAGCTGATCGAGGAATGTAACGAAAAGCTCGAAGAAGGCGGAGAGGCACTTCTGGAAGTGGAAAAGAAGCTGGAAAAAGAAAACAGAGAGCTTATGGTGCTTTCCATGGAAGTCTGCTATGACCTGCTGCAGGAAAACGGGAAACAGATTGAGGAGATCGATGCATGGATCAACCAGATGCGGATCGATTTGAAAAAGAATGTTGTCCGGAAGCAGCAAAAGGAATTGTATAATCAGGAGCTGTACAGCTATATGCATGATATTTTCGGACCGGACGTCATGGAGCTGTTTGATATGAAATATCAGCCAAAGCTGAAAGCAATGGAAAAGAACGAAAATAGCGGAGGCGAGAAGAAATGAGAGAGCTTGTAACGGCGGAGGGCATGCGGCAGATTGAAAAGCATGCCATGGAAGAGCTGCAGCTTTCCGATGCGCTTTTGATGGAACGGGCAGCACTGTTTTCTGCGGCGGTGCTGGAAAAAGAACTGAAAAAACGAGGCAGAAAAAAGCATACCCGGATCTTAGTGCTGTGCGGCGTTGGCAATAACGGCGGCGACGGACTGGCGCTTGCCCGAATTTTATATGAACATGGCTACAAGGTTTATGTGGTGCTTCTGGGCGATCGGCGTAAGCAGACAGAGCTGAACAGAAAACAGCAGCAAATACTGGAGCGTCTGCAGATCAAGATCGGAGACACCATCCGGACGGAGATCGAATATGATGGTATTGTGGATGCAATGCTCGGGATCGGGATTACGCGCGGCCTGAGCGGCGTTTTTGCAGAGGCAGTGGAAACGGTCAGCCAAATGGATGCTTTTAAGCTGGCGATCGATATCCCGACAGGGATCCATGCAGATCTGGGGCTTTGTCAGACCGTAGCCTTTCAGGCAGATGCGACTGCTGCCTTTGGCTGTATCAAGACAGGACTTTTGCTGGCAGAGGGCAGATATGCTAGCGGCAGGAAATATCTTGGAAGCTGTGGCATGACCTATCCCGGCGGACAGTCAGGGCAGATGACTTATTTTATGCCGGAAAAGAAGGATATCAAAAAAGCCCTGCGGAGACAGCCGGGCGTCAATAAAGGAACCTTTGGAAAGCTGGCGGTCATAGCGGGCAGTGAAAAGACACCGGGTGCAGCCCTGTTATGTACGAAGGCGGCGTTTGCGACGGGCTGCGGCTATATCCGGCTGATGACAGCAAAGGAAAATAAAAAGCTGGTGCTGTCTGTACCGGAGGTTGTTTTTCAGCCACGCCATACAGAAGAGATTGCACCGATGCTGCAGTTTGCGTCCTGTCTGGCAATCGGACCGGGGATTGGTACATCGGAGGAAACAAAGGCTTTTTTACAGGCTGTATTGCGGGAACTGGAGAAAAGTGGAAAACAGCTTCCTGTTGTGCTCGATGCGGATGCACTGAATCTGTTTGCGGCAGATGAAAGTTTGTGGAAGTTTACCGCAGAGAGTAAGGCGGCAGTGATCTGCACACCACATATGGCGGAATTTGCAAGGCTTGCCCATGTGACGGTAGAACAGATCCGGGAAAACAGACTGCAGCTTGCCGGGCAGTTTGCAAAGGAGAAAAACTGCATCCTTGTCCTGAAAGATGCGACAACGCTTGTGGCAGCACCGGATGGCAGGATCTGTATATTGCCGGTCGGAAATGACGGTATGGCGGTGGCAGGCAGCGGTGACGTACTGACCGGTACGATCGCCGGGATCGCAGCACGGCTTACGGACAGCTTTTTAGCAGCCTGCTGCGGTGTTTATCTGCATGGACTTGCCGGGGAGAGGGCAGCCCGGAAAAAAGGAAAAGCTGCCATGCTTCCGACAGATCTGATCTCTCAACTGGGAAAAGTACTGAAACATATGGATCAAAAAAGGGATTGGTAATAGAAAATGCAAAAAGAAGAGAGGTTGATTACTATGAAACACTATGAAAGAGTATGCGCCTATATTGATCTGGATGCAATATTACACAATATGGACTGCATGAAGAAAAACATTGCAAAGGATACAAAAATCGTTGCGGTGATCAAGACAGACGGCTACGGGCACGGCGCTGTCCAGATCGCAAAGCAGCTCGAGGAAGTTCCGTATGTATGGGGTTATGCAGTGGCAACGGCGGAAGAAGCATTGATCCTGCGCCATGCAGGGATGCAGAAGCCGATCCTGATCCTGGGCTATACCTTCCCTTATTCTTATGAGGATATGATCCGGGAAGAGATCAGACCGGCGGTTTTCCGGGAAGATCAGGCAAAAGCCTTTTCCGAGGCGGCGGTCAGACTTGGCAAAACAGCCAAAATACATATTAAAGTGGATACGGCGATGTCCCGTATCGGTATTAAGCCGGATGCAGAAGGCCTTTCGTTCATCGAGCAGGTCATGGAGCTTCCGGGGATCGAGGTGGAAGGTATCTTCACCCATTTTGCAAAAGCGGATGAGAAAGACAAAACAGCCGTTTTGAAACAACTTTCCATCTATCAGGCGTTTCTGAAAAAAGTAGAGGAAACCTGTACAAAGGAAATTCCGTTAAAGCACTGCTCCAACAGCGCAGGTATTTTAGAGTTACCGCAGGCTAACATGAATCTGGTAAGAGCCGGTATCACCTTATACGGTCTGTGGCCTTCCGATGAAGTGAAAAAAGAAATGCCGCTTCAGCCGGTCATGTCCCTAAAGAGCCATGTGGTATATGTCAAGACGATCGAAAAGGGAACACAGGTCAGCTACGGCGGAACTTATGAAGCACCCGAGAAACGTATGATCGCAACGATCCCCGTGGGGTATGGGGACGGCTATCCGCGGCTCCTTTCCGGAAAAGGCTATGTGCTTATCCACGGAAAGAAAGCACCGATCACCGGCAGAGTCTGCATGGATCAGTTTATGGTAGATGTAACGGATATCATGCCTGTTGCCATGGGCGATGAAGTGACGCTGATCGGAACAGACGGTGCAGAGCAGATCACAATGGAAGAGCTCGGCGATCTGAGCGGCCGTTTTAACTATGAGCTTGCCTGTGATATTTCCAAAAGAGTACCGCGTGCTTTTGTGAAAAACGGCGAGGTCGTGGCAACAAAAGACTATTTTACGGATTATGAATAACATCTAAAAGAATACAACATGAATTTTTTGGAAATACTTTTGAAAAAGAACAAAAAAGGAGCGTTGTATTTCATGAGACGTGGCGATGTATATTATGCAGATTTAAGACCGGTTGTCGGCAGCGAACAGGGCGGGATCAGGCCGGTTCTGATCGTACAGAACGATGTGGGCAACAGACACAGTCCGACGATCATCTGCGCAGCCATTACCTCAAAGATGAACAAGGCGAAGCTGCCTACGCATATCGAACTTTCCGCGCAGCGGTATCACATGGTAAAGGATTCCGTGATCCTGTTGGAACAACTGCGCACGATCGATAAACTCAGACTGAAAGATAAAATCTGTCATCTGGATGAATCCATTATGCAAAAGGTGGATAAAGGTCTGATGATCAGCCTGCAGCTTGATACATAGAAGCAGACAGGTTTGACGAATATACACGAAGATGATATAGTTATGGGTAAAATGACAATTACAAAGGAGAGATTATTTTATGGACGAAGCGACCGGCGCGGCCAGTCTGATCCTGTTTCTGGCACTTCTGGCGATCGAGATCGTTATGTACGGATTCGGCAGAGCGATCCAGAGCCTTAACAGTGGAAAAATTCACGAAATGGCAGAAGCAGGAAATAAAAAGGCGGAACAGATCGAACGGATCATGGATCAGCCTGTGGATTATATCAATACGATCCAGACGTTTACCATTCTGATCCATCTGGTTATGGGTGGTTTCTTTTTGGCGGTTTTCAAACGGCTGTTTGCAAAGATCCCGGGCATGGGAGGAACAATCGCAGTTCTTCTGGCGGGCTTTTTGCTTTTGCTGATCTTATTTGTAGCAGGTGTACTTGTTCCAAAGAAGATTGCAACCAGATATCCGAAGCAGTGGGCGTTTGCCTTTATCAGACCGATCCGGGCAGTGCTTGTTGTCTGGAAACCGGTGACAAAGCTGTTTGATCTTCTGGCAAATCTGATCGTCAGACTGTTCGGTATCAATCCGCATGCGCTGACATCGGATGTGACGGAAGAAGAGATCCTGTCGATGGTCAATGAAGGACATGAGCAGGGTGTGCTGCAGGAAAGCGAAGCGCAGATGATTACCAACATCTTTGAATTTACGGATAAAGATGCAAAGGATATTATGACGCACAGATCGAATATTGTGGGAATCGAAGCAAATACGACGCTCAGGGAAGCGGTAGATTTTATGCTTGGTGAAAAAAACTCCCGCTATCCGGTCTACATAGACAATATCGATCATATTATCGGGATCATTCACCTGAAGGATGCCTGCAGAGTACTGGAAGGTGGCAAAAACGACAACAGACCGATCAAGCAGATCAAAGATCTGATCAGAGAGGCGCGTTTTATACCGGAAACAAGAAATATTGATTCGCTGTTCCGTTCCATGCAGTCTTTGAAGACCCACATGGTCATCGTGATTGATGAATACGGTCAGACCACGGGACTGGTTGCCATGGAAGATATCCTGGAGGAGATCGTCGGTAATATTTTAGATGAATATGACGAGGACGAAACGTTTATTCAGGAAAAGGGTGAGGACCGCTATGAGATCGACGGCCTGACGCAGCTTTCGGATCTCTCGGAAAAGCTGGATATTGATTTTTCGGGCGAAGAATTTGAAACGCTGAACGGACTTTTAGTTGCCCATATGGGACACATCCCGCAGGAAGGCGATACATTCGACATGGACTACGGAGGCTATAATTTCAAGGTCATGTCTGTGGAAAATAAAGTGATCAAAACTGTACTTGTTACAAAATTAGAAGAAAAGGAAGAAAAAGGAGAACAATAAGTATGTCAGGACATTCAAAATTTGCAAACATTAAGCATAAGAAAGAGAAAAACGATGCAGCCAAGGGTAAGATCTTTACAATCATCGGACGTGAGATCGCAGTTGCCGTAAAAGAAGGCGGCGGACCGGATCCTGCAAATAACTTTAAACTTGCAACAGTTATCGCAAAAGCAAAGGCAAACAACATGCCAAACGATACGATCGAAAGAGGTATCAAAAAAGCAGCCGGCGATAACGGTAATGTCGTATACGAACATGTTACATATGAAGGCTACGGTCCAAGCGGAATCGCGATCATCGTAGATGCACTGACCGATAATAAGAACCGTACAGCCGCAAATGTCAGAAGTGCTTTTACAAAAGGAAGTGGAAGCATCGGAACACAGGGCTGTGTTTCTTTCATGTTTGATAAAAAGGGACAGATCATCATTGATAAGGAAGAATGCGAAATGGACGCAGATGATCTGATGATGCTTGCACTGGATGCAGGTGCGGAAGATTTTGCGGAAGAGGATGACAGCTATGAGATCCTTACACAGCCGGATGATTTCCAGCCTGTTTATGATGCGATCAAGGATGCAGGTATCGAAATGGCATCTGCGGAAGTTACCATGATCCCACAGAATTATGTGACACTGACAGACGAAAATGATATCAAGCAGCTGAACCGTACACTGGATCTGTTAGACGAAGATGACGATGTACAGGCAGTTTATCACAACTGGGATGAATAAGATGAAAGCAGAATTGCTGTTTGCAGAAAAACAGGCATATCTGGATCGCTTCCATGCATCCGGATATCCTGCTGCTTTTGAAGCCTATCAGTCGCAGGTGAAAGCATTTTTTGATGCCTGTGACAGTGCATGTCCTGCAGAAGAAGGTGTGGAAGACTTTTGTAAAGAGATCGCAGGGCAGATCTGCAGCTATGCGGCAGAACAGAAAAAACAGGTGGGATTCCGTAACGAAAGAGAAGAAGAGGCGTGGCAGAGAGACTGCAATCTGTTTATGGTCGCCTATGTGTTTCCGGCGATCCTAGAATGCAGGAACAGCTATTACAAGCCGCTGACCAAGGCGGTCGAAAAGACATGGGCGAAAACTTTTAAGAGCAGCAAGATAAAAGCCGCAACCTTCGAGACGATCAACAGCGGATTCCACAAAAAAATACTGGGGTTATTTTAGGAGAAGATAATGGAAAACAACAAAGACTATGGAAAAGGTACTGTTTGTGTACAGGCAGGCTGGCAGCCGAAGAACGGCGAGCCGCGTATCCTGCCGATCTATCAGTCAACAACATTCAAATATGAGTCGACTGAGCAGATGGGGCGGTTATTTGATCTGGAAGAGGATGGTTATTTTTACACCAGATTACAGAACCCGACCAATGATTATGTGGCACAGAAGATCTGTGAACTGGAGGGCGGCGCAGCAGCCATGCTGACATCTTCCGGACAGGCAGCCAACTATTATGCCGTATTTAATATCTGCGGCGCAGGAGATCATGTGATCATGTCTTCGAGCGTATATGGCGGTACTTTTAATCTGCTGACAGTGACCATGCAGCGTATGGGGATTACCTGTACAGTCATTGATCCGGACTGTAGCGAAGAAGAACTGAATGCGGTATTTCAGGAGAATACAAAGTGTGTTCTTGCAGAAAGTATTGCGAATCCGGCGCTTGTGGTACTGGATTTTGAAAAATTCGCAAAGGCTGCCCATGCACACGGTGTTCCGCTGATCGTGGACAATACATTCCCGACACCAATCAACTGTAAGC
The DNA here is from genome assembly GCF_018917935.1 of Kineothrix sp. MSJ-39. Classification (GTDB taxonomy): domain Bacteria; phylum Bacillota; class Clostridia; order Lachnospirales; family Lachnospiraceae; genus CAG-194. The sequence goes on from NZ_JAHLPN010000001.1 coordinate 39,496, forward strand.
CGTTTCAGTTTGGCGTGGATATTGTAACGCATTCCACCACAAAATATATGGACGGACATGCCATGACAGTCGGTGGTGCGATCGTGGACAGCGGTAATTTTGACTGGACGAAATATCCGGATAAGTTCCCGGGACTATGCTATCCGGATGAATCTTATCATGGTGTCAATTATACGGAGCGTTTCGGCAAGAAAGCCTATATTACAAAAGCAACAGCACAGCTGATGCGTGATCTCGGCTCTATTCCGTCTCCGATGAATGCTTTTTTATTAAATATCGGATTGGAGACACTGCATCTGCGTGTGCCGCGTCACTGTGAAAATGCACAGAAGGTAGCGGAGTTTTTAGAAGCGCATGATAAGGTAAAATGGGTGAATTATCCGGGACTGAAAAGCAATAAATACTATGATCTGGCACAGAAATATATGCCAAACGGTACCTGCGGTGTCATTTCTTTCGCGGTAGATGGTACAAAAGAAGATACCGTAAGATTTATGGATGCACTGAAGCTGGCAGCCATTGTGACACATGTGGCAGATGCCAGAACCTGTGTCCTGCATCCGGCAAGCCATACTCACAGACAGATGAATGAGCAGCAGCTCAAAGAAGCCGGTGTGGATCCGGGCATGATCCGTCTTTCCGTCGGTATCGAGGATGTGACAGATATCATTGCAGATCTGGAGCAGGCACTGAAAACGCTGTAAGAACAGGAGAGAAACTATGGACAGACTGGCGATAGTTGTACCTTGTTATAATGAAGAGGAAATGCTTCCTCTGACAACGAAAGAACTGACAGATGTACTTTCTGATCTGATCACCAAGCAGAAGATCGCACCGGACAGCTACATTTTATATGTGGATGACGGCAGTAAGGACAGTACATGGGAGCTGATCAGTAAATTTCATAAAGAAGAAAAAATGGTATATGGGCTGAAGCTTGCCGGTAATGTGGGACATCAGAACGCACTCACGGCGGGGATGCTGAATGCCATGGAGCATGCGGATATCATGATCTCCATCGATGCGGATCTGCAGGATGATACGGCTGTGATGGAAGAAATGGTAGATAAGTTCCATGAAGGCAAGGATATCGTTTACGGTGTCAGAAATGACCGTAAAAAGGATTCTTTCTTTAAGAGAACAACGGCCCAGATGTTTTATAAGGTGATGGCGGCTTTTGGCGTAAAAACCGTTTATAATCATGCGGATTACCGTCTGATGAGCAAACGTGCATTGCGGGAGTTTTCCAAATATCAGGAGATCAACCTGTATCTGCGTGGCGTAATGCCTCTCATCGGTTATGAAACAGACTGTGTTTACTACGAGAGAAAAGAACGTGTGGCAGGCGAATCCAAGTATCCGCTCAAAAAGATGCTGGCACTTGCCTGGAACGGAATTACATCGTTCAGCGTAAAGCCAATCGATTTTATCACCGCACTTGGCGGTTTCCTGATCTTTCTATGTGTGATCGCGGCGGTGTATGCACTTGTTTCTTATTGTAACGGACGTACGGTACCGGGCTGGACATCCCTGATCTTATCCATCTGGTTCTTAGGCGGTATGCAGCTTGTGGCGATCGGTATGATCGGACAGTACATCGGCAAGATCTATATTGAAGTAAAACACAGACCGCGCTACAATGTGGAAACTTATTTGAATCATGAGAATGAGTGATGTTTTTATGCCGATTATAAGAGTATTCAGGAAAACCGGGGCATGTAAAAGGAGAAAGAAATATGATGCAGCAACATAATGGAGTACAGGAAGCAGAGGAGGATTCATTGGCAAAAAGACCGGTCAAATTCATTAAAAACCCATTGCCGGGTCCAAAGCCGCATGTCAAAAAAGAAATGAACTACGATTATGAGGTGCCCCCGGATAAAATGTTTTTCGATATTGATAAACCAAGCAGAAATTATTATGATCTGCCTTGATAGAAACCCGACAGCAATGCGCTGCCGGGTTTTGTTATGTAGCAGTTCTGTCCCACGTAGACGCAACCATCGCCACAGACAAGAGAGCCGGGATTAGAAGAAAGGAAATAATCCACAAAAAAGAAAGAAAAATATGTGCAATCTTGACAATTGATAAGAGAACAACTATAATACCAGCATACAGGTATACAATTTAACACTGTATAGTAGAAAAGGAGGAGACTTATTATGAAAAAGTCAATCGCATTATTGTTATGTACAGCTTTAACAGCTGGAATGTTAGTTGGTTGCGGCAGCACAGCAGAAGATACTACTGAAGCTCCTGCAACAGAAGAAGCAACAGACGCTGCTACAGATGCAGAAGCAACAGATGCTGCAGATGCAGAAGCTACAGACGCTGCAGAAGATACAACAGCAGCTTCTGACAAGACATGGGTTGTTGCAACAGATACTGTATTCAAACCTTTCGAGTACACAAACTCTGACAATGAATTCGTTGGTATCGATGTTGATATCCTTGCTGCAGTAGCAGAAGATCAGGGATTCAAATATGACTTACAGAGCCTTGGCTGGGATGCAGCAGTAGCAGCAGTTCAGGCAGGTCAGGCAGATGCTATCATGGCAGGTGCTTCCATTACACAGGAACGTAAAGACAACGGCTGGATATTCTCAGACGGATACTACACAGCAACTCAGACATTCGTAGTAGCACAGGGCAGCGATGTAAAATCTTTTGAAGATTTAAAGGGCAAGAATGTAGCAGTTAAGAACGGTACACAGGGTGCTGATTATGCAAATTCTGTAAAAGACCAGTATGGCTTCACAGTAACAGTATTCGAAGATTCACCTACAATGTATCAGGATGTCATCCTTGGCAACAGTGCTGCATGTGTAGAAGATACACCAATCATCAAGACTTCTATCAAAGAAGGCGAGCTTGCACTTGAAGTTCCGGAAGGAATGGAAAATGAAGGTGCTGACTACGGTGTAGGTATCATGAATGCAGACAATCAGGAATTCCTTGATATGTTCAATGCAGGTCTTGCCAATATCAAAGCTAACGGCAAATATGACGAGATCATTGCAAAATACTTAAACTAATCGGTTTTAAGACCTTGAAAACGTGAGGGAATTTCCCTCACGTTTTTCTTTTGCCCGAAATTTCTGTAATTAGGATATAGGAAAATTTGTGATTTGATGGTATACTATGTAGATGTAGGTCTTGGATATGAAAAGGTCGGGACATAAAAACAGAAGGAAAAAGGAGTGTAGACATGGTAGCAATTATTCAAAGCTATTGGAGCATGCTTTTAGGTGCGCTCGGTAAAACACTGTTACTGACATTGTTATCTCTGTTTTTCGCGATGATCATCGGTATGATCTTTGCGCTGATGAATGTAGGCAGAAGCAGAGTTTGTAACTGTATCGGAACAATTTATGTAGATGCGGTACGAGGCGTTCCGCTTATTGTACTTGCATATTTTATCTATTTCGGTGTACCGGCCGGTATTAAGATGATGGGAATTCAGGATTTCAGATTATCTGCTCTGCAGGCAGGTACGATCGCGCTTTCCATGAACTGCGGTGCGTATATGGCAGAGATTATCAGAGCTGGTATTGAAAGTGTGGACAAAGGACAGATGGAGGCGAGCAGAAGCCTTGGTCTTTCCTATGGAAAGAGTATGCGTCTGGTTGTGATCCCGCAGGCGATCCGTACAATGATCCCTTCTATTATCAACCAGTTCATCATTACATTAAAGGATACCTCAATCCTTTCCGTTATCGGATTCCCGGAACTGACCAACATGGGTAAAACGATCAGCGGTAATACATTTAAGAGCCTACAGACATGGGCAATCGTCGGCATTATGTATATGGTGATCATTGTGACACTCAGCAAGATTGCAAAGAAGATCGAGAGGAGGATCAAACGTGGCAGATAAGAAAATAATGGTTCACGTTGAGAACCTGAAAAAGAACTTTGGAAAGCTTGAAGTATTAAAAGATATCAGTGTAGATATTTCAGAAGGAGAAGTTGTGGTATTGCTTGGCCCGTCCGGTAGTGGTAAGTCCACATTCCTACGCTGTTTAAATCAGCTTGAGGTTGCAACAGCAGGCAAAATCCTTGTAGATGGCAATGATGTGACAGATAAACATATTGATATCAATAAAGTGCGTGAAAATATCGGAATGGTGTTCCAGCATTTTAATCTGTTTGACCATAAGACTGTGCTGGAAAATATCATGATGGCGCCGGTCGAACTGAAGAAAATGACAAAAGAAGAAGCAAAGGAAAAGGGAATGCAGCTCTTAAAGCGCGTTGGTATGGATTCCAAGGCAGACTGCTATCCGTCCCAGATCTCCGGTGGTCAGAAGCAGCGTGTTGCGATTGCGCGTGCACTTGCCATGAATCCGAAGATCATGCTGTTTGATGAGCCGACCAGTGCGCTCGATCCTGAAATGGTAGGCGAAGTTCTTGCCGTTATGAAGGAGCTGGCATCCGAAGGTATGACAATGGTAGTTGTGACGCATGAGATCGGTTTTGCCAGAGAAGTGGCAGATCGTGTTATTTTTATGGATGACGGCTATATTGTAGAGCAGGGAACACCGCAGGAGGTTATTCTGAATCCGAAGGAACCCAGAACGATCGATTTCCTGAATAAAGTATTATAGAAGCTGTCAGTATCAATCGTCAGGGTCACTGAGAATTTGAGCGAAGCAGGAGAATATAAATGAAACGAATCATAACGATCAGCCGTGAATTTGGTGCGGGCGGCGGTTCCATCGGAAGCGTTGTGGCAAAAAAACTCGGTTTTGAATATTACGACAAGGAAATTATCTTAAAGGCTGCCAGAAAATCCAACATGGATATGGACAGAGTCCTGAAATGGGATGAAAAGGTTCCGTCCAATTTTGGATTTGCCCAGAGTCTGTTCGATTTTTATAACAGACCACAGGGAGAAAAGCTGTATGCAGCGCAGGAAGCGATCATCCGTGAGATCGGTGAAAAGGGAAAATGTGTGATCGTCGGCAGAAATGCCAATACGATCCTGAAGAACTTTGAGGACAGCCTGCATGTATTTGTATATGCGGATCCTTACTGGCGGATGGAGCATATGAAGGCAAAAATGCCTGACACGACAGAGGCAAAGATCAGTGAAGAAATGCACACGATCGACAGAGCCAGAAAGAAATTCTGCTCCTACTATACCAATACAGAGTTTGGTGTGGCAGATTATTATGATATCTGCCTGAATGCTTCCACACTTGGAATCGATAACTGCATCGATATTCTGTATCAGCTTTGTAAATAATCAGAATAGAAAGAGATGAAAGAATGGAACAGAAAAATCCTTTAGGGGAATTACCCGTTCCGCATTTATTGAGAGAGTATGCGCTGCCCAGCATTTTTGCGATGCTGGTAAGCGCATTATATAATATTGTAGATCAGTTCTTTATCGGCAGAAGTGTAGGAGAACTGGGCAATGCAGCCACCAATGTGGCTTTTCCGCTCAGTACTTCCTGTATTGCGCTGGCACTTTTATTTGGTATCGGTGGTGCAGCGGCTTTTAATCTGACGATGGGAAAAGGGGAAAAAGAAAAAGCACTCTATTATATCGGCAATGCAGCAACGATGCTGTTTTTCAGCGGCATGGTACTGACAGTGGCAACGGAACTGTTTTTAGAGCCGCTTCTTATTTTGTTTGGGTCTCCGCAGAATGTACTTCCGTTTGCCAAAACATATACAGGCATTACGGCGATTGGATTTCCGTTTCTGATCCTGTCAGCCGGTGGCGGACATCTGATCCGTGCGGATGGCAGCCCGAATATGGCAATGTTTTGTAATCTGACAGGAGCGGTGATCAATACCGTTCTGGATGCTTTGTTTGTATTCGGCTTTGATATGGGCATGCAGGGAGCCGCACTGGCAACGGTGATCGGGCAGTTTGTGGCTGCGGCGATCATTGTCTGGTATTTCTGCCATTTAAAAACAGCACCGCTGTCATGGACTCATTTCAGACCGCGGTTGTCTGTTACCGGATTTGTGGCAAAGCTGGGAACAGCAAACTTTTTTAATCAGATCGCGATGATGATCGTACAGATCGTTATGAATAAATCATTGACATATTACGGATCACAGTCCGTATACGGAGAATCCATTCCGCTTGCCTGTGCAGGTATCATCACGAAGGTCGGTATGGTATTTTTCTCTATCTGCATCGGTCTGTCACAGGGAATGCAGCCAATCGTCAGCTTTAATTACGGTGCAGGCAATTATAAAAAAGTAAAGCAGGCATATAAGCTCGCAGCAGGGATCGGAACGGTCATTTCGACCATTGCCTTTTTCTCGTTCCAGCTGTTTCCACGGGAACTTATCAGTATATTCGGTTCCTCACAGAATGAAGCCTATTATACCTTTGCGGTGCGTTATTTCAGAATTTATATGTTCTTTACGTTTTTAAATGCCATACAGCCGATCTCATCTAATTTTTTCACGGCGATCGGCAAACCGGGAAAGGGAATTTTCCTTTCTCTGACAAGGCAGATTATTTTCTTACTGCCGCTTATAGTGATCTTTCCGCTCTTTCTGGGCGTGGACGGAATTATGTATGCAGGACCAATCGCAGATTTTATTGCAGCTATGGTTTCAATGATCCTGATCTATAAAGAATTTGGAAAAATCAATAAACTGGAGGAAGCAATATGCGAATCATAATTGTAGGATGTGGTAAGGTCGGAAGTACCATTACCGAACAGCTTGTCAAAGAAGGACATGATGTGGCGGTCATCGACCGGGATCCGAGTGTTATTCAGGATATTACCAATAATTTTGACGTGATGGGAGTGGTAGGTAACGGTGCCAGCTATTCCATACAGAAGGAAGCAGGCATTGAAGATGCCCATCTTCTGATCGCAGTCACCGGATCGGACGAACAGAACCTTTTGTGTTGTCTGTTTGCAAAGAAAGCAGGTAATTGTAACACAATAGCAAGAGTCCGCAATCCGCTTTACAATCATGAGATCCGTTTTATCCAGGAAGAACTCGGACTTTCCATGACGATCAATCCGGAATATGCAGCGGCAACGGAAATTGCCCGTATCCTTCGTTTTCCGTCAGCAATCAAGATAGATACTTTCTCAAAAGGAAGGGTAGAGCTGATCAAATTTCTGGTGCCGGAAAATTCACCGATCGATAACTGCAGCCTGATTGACATTTCTCACAAGATCAAGACGGATGTTCTGGTATGTGCGGTAGAACGCAGGGACGAGGTTGTGATCCCAAATGGTAGTTTTGTGATCAAGGCGGGAGATACAATCAGTATTGTGGCAAGCCCGACCAAGGCAAGAGATTTTATCAAAGAGATCGGTGTAAGGGCGCATCAGGTTGGCAATGCCATGATCGTCGGCGGTGGAACAATGGCGTATTATCTGGCAGAGCAGCTTCTCAGCATGGGCATCCATGTCAAGATCATTGAGCGGGATGAAGAACGCTGTGAGCAGCTTTCCGAGCTTCTGCCAAAGGCTATGATCATCCACGGAGATGCAACCAACCAGAATATATTACTTGAAGAAGGAATCCAGAACAGCGAAGCATTCGTATCACTGACCGGGATTGATGAAGGAAATATTTTCCTGTCCCTGTTTGCGCAGAGCTGCTCCAAAGCGAAAGTTATTACGAAGATCAACCGTATCTCCTTTGGTGATATTATCAATGACTTCCAGCTGGGCAGTCTGATCTATCCGAAATTCATTACATCGGAATATATTACAAGATATGTACGCGCCATGCAGAACTCTCTTGGCAGCAATGTGGAAACATTGTATCATCTGATCGAAAACAAAGTAGAGGCGCTGGAGTTCCATATCCATGAGGGAGCACCGGTCGTGGATATTGCACTGGAAGATCTGCCAATCCGGGATAACACACTGATCGCCTGTATCAATCATGCGGGAACGATCATCAGACCGAATGGTAAAACAAAGATCAGTGTGGGGGATACGGTCATTATTATCACAACACATAAGGGGCTTGGAGATATTAAGGATATTTTACAGAAATAGCCTGGAGGGACATTATGAATCACGCAGTTATTCGTCATATTATAGGACTTATTTTATTGTTTGAATCTGCATTTTTGCTGCTGCCGTGTATGGTAGCGGTGATCTACCGGGAAAAGCAGGGACTGTCATATCTGGCAGTTGCTTTTGTCTGTCTGGTGATCGGTTTTTTGCTGGCAAGAAAGAAAACCGCGAATCAGATGTTTTACGCAAAGGAAGGCTTTGTGATCGTAGCACTGAGCTGGATCGTTATGAGTTTCTTTGGTGCAATGCCTTATTATCTGAGCGGAGATATTCCGGATGTTTCACAGGCGTTATTTGAAGCTGTTTCCGGTTTTACGACAACAGGAGCAAGTACTTTGAGCAGTGTGGAGGTACTCAGCCATTGTACCCTTGTCTGGCGTGCGTTTACGATCTGGATCGGTGGTATGGGGGTTATCGTATTTCTGTTGGCGGTTCTGCCTCTGACAGGTGGTTACAATATGCATCTGATGCGTGCGGAAAGCCCGGGTCCTTCTGTCGGAAAGCTTGTACCAAAGGTAAGAGAAACTGCAAAGATTTTATATCTGATCTATATTTCTCTGACAGTGATAGAAATTGTACTTTATATACTGGCAGGTATGCCTGTTTTTGATGCGGTCACAACCGGCTTTTCAACAGCCGGAACAGGTGGATTCGGTATCAGAAATGACAGTATGGGATCGTATTCTACGGTATTGCAGATACTGATCACGGTATTTATGATCCTGTTCGGTGTGAATTTTAACTTCTACTATTACCTGCTCGGTAAGGAAAAGAAAGAAGCCTTTAAAATGGAAGAGGTGCGCTGGTACTTTACGATCATCGTCGTGGCAGCACTTATCATCACATTTGATATCAGAGGGATGTTTGACAGTGTCGGAACGGCTCTGCAGCAGGCATTTTTCCAGGTTGGTTCCATTATTACGACAACCGGTTTTTCAACAACTGATTTTAATATGTGGCCACAGATATCCAGGACGATCATCGTACTTCTGACATTTTTAGGTGCCTGTGCCGGTTCTACGGGTGGTGGTATGAAGGTGTCCAGACTGATGATTCTTGTAAAATCAATCAGACAGGAGATCGCCTATTTTATCCATCCCCGTAGTGTCAAGGTCATTAAGATGGATCAGAAGGCGATTGACAAGAGTACGGTAAGAGGGGTTCATGCATTTTTTGCAACGTATGTGATGATCATTGTGGTATCTGTTTTTCTGATCTCTTTTAACGGTTTGGATCTTGTAACTAATTTTACAGCGGTCGTAACAGCATTTAACAATGTGGGACCGGGTCTGGAACTGGTTGGCCCGGCGGGGAATTTTGGATGTTTTTCAGATTTTTCCCAGTATGTATTGATGTTTGACATGTTGGCAGGCAGACTGGAGTTGTTCCCAATCCTGTTATTATTTACGCCGGCAGTCTGGAAGAAAAATTAAAATACAGAGGTTGAGGAGAAATTAGGTTATATGGGTAAGCAAAAAGAACGGAAAAATAAGAAGGATGAGAGGATCATCAATACGGCGTTCCGTATTTTTGTAGAGAAGAAGATCGAACCGGTGACAATCACAGAGATCGCAGAAGAAGCGGGGGTCGGAAGAGCAACCGTATTCCGCCACTATCCGACAAAGGTGGATCTGGTCATTGCTGTCTGTAGTGCCAAATGGAAGGAATATCTGGATGAATTGGATGCAAAGCGCCCCATTGCTTCGGTGAAGGAAATCCCGGCGATCGACCGACTGATCTTTACACTGGACAGTTATATCGATATGTATCGGAATCATAAGGATCTGCTGCAGTACAATGATAATTTTAATCATTTTGTAAGCCATTCCGGCAGCGCGGCAACAGCGGGAATGCTGGCTGATTTCCATGCTTCCCTGTATTCGGTCGATACCAGACTGCATATGATGTACAAGCGTGCGCAGGAGGATCACACATTCCGGACGGATATCCCGGAGGAGGAATTCATGCGTGTAACCGTGCATACGATGATGACTGCATGTGCTTATTATGCGGGCGGCTTTATCTGGGGCTCGGAAAAGAATAAGGATTATACACCGGAACTTCTGCGCGTGAAAGAAATGATCCTGGATTATGTGAAAGTTAGCGCATAGAAATAAGATAGTCCACAGCATCTGTGAGCAGGTGCTGTGGACTTTTTTGAATAAAAGAGATATGAAATGGGAAAGTTATGAAAAAATAGTCGATATAGAGACTAAATTTTCAATAACTGTTGACGGTTCATACAAATGGGAATTATAATTTATTGAAAAAATAATCAATTTGGAGACTAAATTTTCGTTAAGGAGTGCGCGATGGAGCGGAATTTGTATTTGAATAAACTGATCAGAAAGAAACATAATGGCTTGATCAAAGTGATAACCGGAATCAGGAGAAGCGGTAAGACATATTTATTATTTGAACTGTTTTATGATTATTTATTGAAATCGGGAGTTGATAAAGATCATATTATAAGAATTGCTTTAGATGACAGAATAAACAAAAAATACCGTGATCCGGATATCCTGTGTGAATATGTTCATGATACAGTCAAAGATGATCAGATATATTATGTATTGCTTGACGAAGTACAGATGGTATCGGAATTTGAAGATGTATTAAATAGCTTTTTGCATATGAAAAATGTGGATACGTATGTGACCGGCAGTAATGCGAAATTTTTATCAAAGGATATTATTACGGAATTTCGGGGCAGAGGAGATCAGGTGCATTTGTTTCCGTTGTCTTTTTCAGAATACATGTCAGGAAAAGGTATCGACAGACACCAGGCATGGCAGGAATACACAATGTATGGTGGTTTGCCTAAAATGCTGGAAATTGAAAATGAAGAGGATAAGGCAGTATATCTGAGAGATATTTTTAAAGAGACTTATATCAAGGATATATTAGAACGAAATGATGTCAGAAATCCGGTTGAAATGGAGGAATTGTTAGATTATTTAGCATCAGCCATTGGTGGATTGACAAATCCTAAGAAACTTGCAGATACTTTTAAAACAACAAAGAATGTATCTGTGCATCCAGATACGATTAAAACATATTTGGACTATTTTGAGGATTCATTTCTGATCAGCAGAGCAAACCGTTATGATGTGAAGGGCAGGAAATATATAAGTACACCTATGAAATTCTATTTTACGGATTGTGGACTGAGAAATGTCAGGATCAACTTCAGACAATATGAAGAGACTCATATTATGGAGAATATCATCTATAATGAACTTCTGATAAGAGGATATAACGTTGATGTAGGTATGATAGAGTATAGCTGTTATGTTGAGAATAGAAAAAGAGTACAAAAACAGTTAGAAGTAGATTTTGTATGTAATCAGGGGTCTAAAAGAATTTATATTCAATCTGCATTGGCTTTGCCTACCAGAGAAAAAGAAGAACAGGAACAGTTGCCACTTCAAACCATCAGTGATTCATTTAAAAAGATTATTATTGTGAAAGACGGTCCTACACATTACAACGAGTCGGGAATATTGATCTTGAATTTATTTGATTTTTTACTGAAGGAAAATAGTTTGGAATGTTAGAAACTTAATTTTGGAGACGAAAATATGAAAAAGAGAACGATAAGTACAATTTGTGCACTGGTATGTCTGACAGGTTTATTGGCGGCCTTCGTCAGAAATTTCAATGGAAATGATATACAGCAGAATAATATGGCAGAAACGGAAACAGGGATGTCAAACGAAGCGGAAGCAGAAGAGACAGATAGGAGATACGATCCCTCGGATATGACAGACGACGTAAATGCAGATAAACCGCAAGAGGCAGAAAAAGAGAATACATCTACGGAAACAGACGCGGAGAAACAGTATCGCGAATTTATGAATGGAACAGGTTCCTTAATGACCGCAGAAAGATTCCGGGAAGATGACAGTGAATATAACGATGACGGTTTACTGTACGGAGAATATACCTGCGGGGAACTGAAAGAGAATATTGAAAAACTGGAATATACAACATCGGAAGTAAAGTATGCCATAGTTGATCTGAATGGTGACGGAGAAAAAGAGCTGGCACTGCAATTTGCATCCACGGAAGATGGCGGAGAAAACTGGGTAGGGATCATCCGGTGCAAAGAGGGTAAGCTGGAGCTGACATATTCTTATGAGTATGGATACAGGACAGAAGCAACCCTGTATGAAAACGGACTTCTGGCAATCGGTGGCTCCTGGGGCGCAGGTGCACATGGAATGGATTATTACCGGTTTGATGACAACTGTGAGGCAGAGCGATTGTTTTCAAACAACGCATATATTGGTTCCTTTGCATCGCAGATTGCTTATGATCTGCAGACAGATCAAAGTGAAGTTCTGGATCCGATAGGAGACAGTGATTTACTGGTGGAATCAAGATTGGAGGTTTCTGAGTATATTCCCGCCGAAAAAAACGGAAAGGGCGTGAAGCTCTATGCCAGTGGCTATAGTGAAGATGCAGGCGTGAAGGCAGCGGAAGAAAAAATGCTGCAGGATCTGGTTTCGCAGGGGGCAGAACTTATTTCCGGTGATGAAATGGATCGGCTTTGCAGTATTGAAACAGGAACAGAGGTTACATGGGAAATTTCTTGACTTTTCGCGCTGTAAAGTTTACTATTTAGAATAGCCTGTATCCGCGAATCGGCGGATATATAAAATTATACAAGCAAAGAGGGTAAAGAGATGGCAATTCCATACAATCACAGAGAAATTGAAGAAAAATGGCGTAAGGAATGGGAAGCTCATCCGGTCAATGTTAATGATGGCAAAAAGCCGAAATATTATTGCCTTGATATGTTTCCGTATCCTTCCGGAAACGGACTACACGTAGGACACTGGAGAGGATATGTTATTTCCGATGTCTGGAGCCGTTATAAAATGTTAAACGGCGGTCACTACATCATTCATCCGATGGGATGGGATGCATTTGGTCTGCCTGCTGAAAACTATGCGATCAAGATGGGCGTACATCCTGCAAAATCAACTGCACAGAATGTAGCCAACATCAAGAGACAGATCAACCAGATCGCAGCATTATATGACTGGGATATGGAAGTAAATACAACAGATCCGAAGTTCTACAAATGGACACAGTGGATCTTTGTACAGATGTTCAAAAACGGACTGGCTTATGAAAAGGAAATGCCGATCAACTGGTGTCCTTCCTGTAAGACAGGTCTGGCAAACGAAGAAGTTGTCAACGGTAAATGTGAGCGCTGCGGTGCTGATGTAACAAAGAAGAACCTGAAACAGTGGATGCTCCGCATCACAAAATATGCAGATCGTCTTCTGGAAGATCTGGATAAGCTTGACTGGCCTGAAAAGGTAAAAAAGATGCAGACAGAATGGATCGGTCGTTCTTATGGTGCAGAGGTTGACTTCAAGGTAGACGGCAGAGATGATGTGATCACTGTTTATACAACAAGACCTGATACCCTGCATGGTGCAACTTTCATGGTACTTTCACCGGAGCATGCGCTGGCACAGAGCCTTGCAACACCTGAAAATGCAGATGCTGTTGCAAAATATATTGCAGAAGCTGCCAACAAGTCTAACGTAGACCGTATGCAGAGCAAGGAAAAGACAGGTGTATTCACCGGTTCTTATGCAGTCAATCCTTTAAACGGAGCTCTTGTTCCGATCTGGCTGTCGGACTATGTACTTGCAGATTACGGTACAGGTGCGATCATGTGTGTACCTGCACATGACGACAGAGACTTTGAATTTGCCAAGAAATTTAACATTCCGATCATCCAGGTTATCGCCAAGGATGGTAAGGAAATTGAAAATATGACAGAGGCTTATACAGAAGCAGCCGGTACGATGATCAATTCCGGCGAGTGGAACGGCATGGAATCTTCTGTACTGAAGAAAGAAGCACCTGCCATGATCGAGAAGATGGGCTTTGGCCGTAAAACAACCAACTACAAGCTCCGTGACTGGGTATTCTCCCGTCAGCGTTACTGGGGCGAGCCAATCCCGATCGTTCACTGCCCGAAATGTGGTGCGGTTCCGGTTCCGGAAGATCAGCTTCCGTTACTTCTGCCGGATGTAGATTCTTACCAGCCGACAGGAACAGGAGAATCACCGCTGGCAGATATCACAGACTGGGTCAACACAACATGTCCTTGCTGTGGAGCACCTGCAAAGCGTGAAACAAATACAATGCCGCAGTGGGCAGGATCATCCTGGTACTTCCTGCGTTATGTAGATAATAAGAATGACAAAGAGCTTGTCAGCAAAGAAAAAGCAGACAAGTATCTGCCGGTTGATATGTATATCGGTGGTGTAGAGCATGCAGTACTGCATCTGCTTTACTCCAGATTCTATACAAAGTTCCTGTATGATATCGGTGTGATCGACTTTGATGAACCGTTCAAGAAGCTGTTCAATCAGGGTATGGTCTGCGGACGTGACAAAGTGACCGGTGCAGCAACAAAGATGAGTAAATCACTCGGTAATATCGTATCACCGGATGATATCGTCCGTGATTACGGTTGTGATGCTCTGCGTCTGTATGAGTTGTTCATTGGACCGCCGGAACTGGATTCTATCTGGGACGACAGAGGAATCGACGGTATTTACAGATTTATCACAAGATTCTGGAACCTTGTGATGGACAACAAAGACAAAGGCGTTGCAGAAACAAAAGAATCTGTAAAACTGCGTCATAAGATGGTTTACGATATTACACAGCGTCTGGAAACATTCAGCTTAAATACTGTTATTTCTGGATTCATGGAATACAACAATAAGATGATCGAAATGGCTAAGAAGGATGGCATCGATAAGGAAACCTTAAAGACTGCCGTTGTCCTGATCGCTCCATTTGCACCACATCTGGGAGAAGAACTGTGGAGACAGCTTGGCGAAACAGATTCCGTATTCCATACAACATGGCCAAGTGCAGATGCAGATGCCATGAAGGATGATGAGATCGAGATCGCAGTCCAGATCAACGGCAAGACAAAGGCTGTTGTAAAAGTTCCTGCAGAAGTTTCTAAGGAAGATGCTATTGTAGCAGGTAAAGAAGCACTCGGTGATAAACTTGCAGGTACAGTTGTAAAAGAGATCTATGTACCGGGCAAGATCATCAATATCGTAGTAAAGCCAAACTAATGAATGAGTAATTGGTGAATAATAAAAGATCCTGAATCGCATATAGTAGTCAAGCGTGATTGCGGCTATATGTGATCAGGATCTATTTTTATTTCTTATGTAAGTACATCAGTATATTTGGCATGGCATCACATTTGGAACATAGTTACATCTGGAACATCGCCAGCACCTTATTCATTTTCTGCATTTCTTCTTCATTGCTGTACTCCTTTAATACCGAGATCAGCAGCTCAATTTCCTCCTTTGAAAAATTGACGGGATGTTTCTTGGTACTCGTGGCAAGTGCCATCAGAAAAGGAAGCTTATCCTGATCGGAAAGATCCTGCATTTCAAAAACAAGTTTCTGTAAAAATTCCAGCTTATGTGGGTCAATCTGATGCAGACGCTGGTCTGCCATCCATGTTTTGTTCGTCATCGGATGAAAAAGCCTCCTTAAATCGTTGATAGCTTTCTTTTTGCGCAGGAGAAAGCATAGAACCGAGGATAGATTCCATGGTGGAATTGCCGGCAGATGCTGTTTTTTGCCCGGAGACTACAGAATCCGCAGATTCGGAAGCTGCTGTAAAGCCATCAGAATTTGCAGACTTGGAATCCATTGCAGAGGCAAATGAATCTGCAGAATCCGAATCGGACGCAGAATCAGATTGCGCTGCAGAACCGGACATATGCTGCATGGCAGAAAATACCTCAAATATGTGGGAGAGCGCATCGGGATCGGTGCCTGTGTCGTTTTCACCAAAGGGCATGGCATCCGGCGGAAGCATCTGCAGGATCGTCTGCATTTTCTCCATCATCTTCATGGACTGTTTCATCTGCCGGAGCTGGGTAAACAATTTTTTCTGCTGCTGGTTGCAAAAGGGCATGGCACTGTCGAAAAACGTATCCAGTCTGTCCACAGCAATCGAAAAATCCCGTACCTGTGTATGGGGCAGGCGGGAGAGGCAATATTCCAGTTCGCGCATTTTGATCAGTGTTGCAGCAAAAGGCTGTAGCTGACCGGACAACAGGGGGAGTGCCAGCTTTAAAAGCTGGATTTCGTTTGTGGTATACAGGGTATCAAATGTCAGGATCGTATCATTATATTCCATAGAAGCCTCCGGTTTATCTTATGCACCGAATTTCAGAATATGTCAGATCTTATGTAGAAAAAATCACATGAAAAAGGAGGCCGAAGCCTCCTTTTTGCTGCTGGTATTAGCAGAAAGAATTGTTACCGCCACAGCAGTTGCAGAGGATCAGGAGAATGATGATCCATTCGCAGCAGTTGTTGTCGCCGCCGAAGAATCCACCGTTACCGCATCCGCAGCCGTTATTGTTACCGCATCCGCCACAGCAGAATAACAGGATCAGAATCCAGATCCAGCTTCCACAGCCGTTATTTTTCTGTTCACAACATCCACACTGACTAGCTGTTAATTCACTCATATAGGAGCCTCCAAATTGATATTTATGCTTTATACTATGAAAAGCATGAAAAGGTGTGACAGAAATCTTGAATTTCTGCCCGGATAAAGTTAAAATAGAAATCATGGATAACTATGTGATAAAGGAACTGAAACGAAAATATGATCTGACAAAGGACGAGGATGTGCTTGCTTTATATGCAAAGCTGCAGTCCGGGGAATATGATCTGTCTGGTGCAGAAGGGCGCAGATTTGATGACGAAGTCTATGAGCTTGCCATGCAGGCAAAGGAAAGACAGCGTAAAAACCGGATAAACGGCGGTAAGAAAACGACAGGCAGTCAGCAGAAGGCAAAGAAAAAGAGCCGCAGAAAAGTAGTGGTACTGACAAGAGGTGAGCTTCGGGCAAGAAGGCTTCTGACTGCAGTTTTGGTTGTGGCAGCCATAGCCTGTCTGGCATATTTCGGATTTTATTATTACGATTCTTATAAAGCACAGCAGCTTTCCATGCAGCTTACCGAGAAGAAAAATGATACGACAGTAAACCAGATGTACGGGCAGACACAGACGGTTCAGGAGAATGCGGATGGACAGCAGATCACACTGACCGTGCTGGATGAATACAAAAGCTTATATAATCAAAATAAAAATCTAATCGGATGGCTGAAAATTGCCGATACAAATATTGATTACCCTGTCATGCAGACAGCGGACAATGAATATTATCTGGATCATAACATCAATCAGGAGGAGGACAAGAACGGAACCCTGTTTTTGGACAGTGCCTGTGATATTGTGAAACCGAGCACAAATTTTATCATATACGGACACAATATGCGTTCCGGTAATATGTTCGGAAATCTGGATAAATACAAATCGTCGTCTTATTATAAGGATCATCCGCTGATCCAGTTTGACACGATTTACGAAAAAGGCACCTATCAGGTCATGTATGCGTTTATGTCCCATATTTATAAAGAGGATGAGATTGCATTTAAGTATTACCAGTTTATTGATGCGGCGTCGGAGCAGGAATTTGATTCCGATATGCGCAGTATGCAGGAAATGGCATTGTACGATACCGGTGTGACAGCACAGTATGGAGATCACCTCCTGACGTTATCTACCTGCGATTATGAAGAAAGTGACGGCCGCTTTGTGGTTGTGGCAAAGCGCGTGCAATAGATTTTGAAGTAAAGAGGAGAGCAAAATGGCTAAGACAAATCATAAAAAGAAGACAAAGAAGATGGGCAGAAGCCGGATGAGACGGGCTGTGATGGGAACGCTTTCCGCGATCCTGATGATCTCTGCGATCATTGTGGCACTTGTTCCGATCTCGGAATCCCGTGCGGATTCCGATCCGACAGATCTGATCACAGCTGCAACTGCCAATCCGGATGCATACATACCTGCTTATACGAATACGGGAAATTATCCGGTATATGCCAGCGGTGACGGTAATTTCAGAGCTGCATACGGAAGCAACGGTGGTTCTATGACCGGTGTTATCGTCTATTATGATCAGAATAATGTCATTTCCGGGGCAACACTGGAGATTCCGGATGAGATGCCGGCATTTTTGTACAATAAAGATACAAGCAGCTATATTGCGGTAAACGACAGAAGAGAGTTTTTATTCTATACATCGCAGGAAGCGGCAGATGCTGTTTATGATGAAAACGGTGCACTGGTCAGCCCGGCGCAGAACCAGATTCTTTCTCCATGCACCTATGATACACAGGGCGCATGGCAGGGCACACAGCTTTATGTGGTACCGGGGGCGGCTCTTGGTAATGTGGAGATTGTTTCCGGCAATACGGTTCCTTTTGCGGCGAGTAACCAGCTGATCATACCGGTACAGTATGTCGGCAGTACCAGATATGAAGTGGATTTAAATAATGTGACTTCAGACGGCGTGGACGGTCAGTATGTAAGTGACGGTGTCGGTGTCTTTGAAGGAGCAACAAACTTCTCCAGATTGGTCGTACCGGAGCGTATCCTTGCGATCGGTAACAATGCATTTAAGGGCTGTCAGATGCAGTCCATTAAGATTGAAAACGGTGTCAACAGTATCGGAAACAATGCATTCCAGAACTGTAACCAGTTGACAACGATCGATTTTACAGAGCCGACCAATTTAAAAGAGATCGGTGATTATGCCTTTGCAGGCTGTACCTATCTGGGTGCGGTCAAAGTACCGGATCAGGTAACAAAACTTGGAAATTATTGCTTTAAAGATTGTACGAATCTGACTGCGATCAATATTAACGGTGTCAGTGATGACGGCAATACATCCCTGACAACAATCGGTAACGGTTTGTTCTACAACTGTATTTCTCTTTCGCAGGTTGTATTCCCTGAACGCGTCAGCAATATAGACAGTGTGCATTATACCTGCTATGGTTGTAGCAGCATGACTTATCTGGGACTGCCGAATAATGCTGGTTCTACAGATCAGATATTCAAATATGACAATGTGACGGGCTGTAACAGTCTGGATACGGTAAAGGTTCCGGCAAGAGATCTGAAGCTTGATTGTGGCTGCGCTGCCAATACGGGAAACGGTTACGATAATATTTATACAGGTGGCAAAGATATTTTCAGCAGTGAAAACCTTGGTAAGAACTCTGCTTTTGAAGGAGACTATGAAGTCAGCGACCAGTTCTGCATCCTTGCATATTCCCAGTCTTATGCACATACCTATACGCAGAAGCATGATCTTGCATTCGGTTATTTAGACAGTGGTTATGAAGGCTGGTACGAAAAGCTTGTAGACGGTTATGCTTTTTGTGTTAATGAAAGTAACGAATTGATCCGTTTTGAGAAAAAGGATGAATCCAGTGATGGCGCAAATGTTATCATTCCGGATAATATTGCAAAATACCATGTGGCACGGATCGCAAGAGATACTTTCCAGAACAATACGGATATCAAATATCTGTATATCCCTGCATCTGTATCATCCATTGATACCAACGCATTTTCCGGTTGTACTTCACTCCGTACCGTCAAGTTCGATAATGCGGCTTCCCTGCAGCAGATCGGGCAGGATGCATTCAAGACGGGCGTAACACTTGCGGATGTTGATAAAAACGGAGACGGTGTTCCGGAGGAAAGCCTGTGCTTTATCGGTGATATTTCCTCTGCAAGTGTTCCGTTTACCTATGCGATGAGTACGGCGAACAATTATAATGCACCGTCCGCACCGACGCAGTATATCAGATATTGCAGTGATTTTCCACAGAATCTGCAGATCCAGCTTGTTGTCAAGAAAAATGCCAATACGAATGAGATTGAATCTGCAACACCAATGCTTGTCGGTGTTCCGACGGAAGATCAGTTAAAGGGAAACGGAAGCTACAGTTTAAGTACTTATACAGGAAGCAGTAAATATGTCCGTACACAGCAGGAAGAAAATGATATTGTTGCAAGTGCGAACAGTAAATACAGAAATAATCTGAACAATCCGGATACGGCGATCGACCTGACAGAAGAAGAACAGGGTGTCATCGATGCGGTATATCATGTCCATGTGCCGGAAGGCGTTACCGCTTTGAAGGATGATCTGTTCCAGAATAATACAGCTGTACAGAGCGTGATCTTAGATACGGTAGCAGAAATACCGGATCAGGAATTTGACGGCTGTACGAGCCTTAAGACGTTTATTATGAGCGAGAGCGGCGCAGAAGGCGGAGAAGTGATCGGCAAGCGTGCATTCAATAACTGTACTGCTTTAACGGAAGTGACTCTGCCGGGAACGGTCAGCACCTTTACAGAAGTACCGTTTGCAGGCTGCAAAGAACTCACCGATGTTGGCTTTACATCGCCGGGCGGATATGCCTGTGCGGACGGACTGCTCTGCAGCGTAGATGGCAGCGGCAACAGAACAGGTGTGGTAGAGTGCTTAGAATCAAGAGGTATTAAGATCGGTGCTTCCAAGATTAGTTCTTCGGAACTTGCCGGAATTACAGATATTGCACCTTGTGCCTTCCAGAACTGTACCGGTATCAGAGAGGCATATCTCGATGAAGTGAACACAACGCTGATCCCGGATTACTGCTTTGACGGAGCGACGCAGCTTTATTATTGCAGCCTGTCTGATTCTGTAAAGAGGATTGGCAAATATTCATTCCGTAATACAGCACTTTCCACGATCCGTATTCCGGGCAGTGTACAGTCTATCGATGATGCAGCATTCATTACAGATGATGGTGCGGGCAATGTCAACTATATCCAGGGACTTACCGTACAGTGTGAGGAAGACAGCCCGGCTTACTGGTACTGCGATGACAAGGACGGTATTACCGCAGAGACATATTCCAAGACATATACCGTTACCTTCCTTGACTGGGATGGTTACGTATTAAAAACACAGGTTGTCAACAGCGGTGCCAGTGCAGATGCGCCTCGTGTAGAGAGAAAGGGCTATGTACTGACAGGCTGGACAAAAGATTTTACAAATGTCAGGGAAGATATTACAACACAGGCAATTTATGAGGCGGATAATTCAGCACCGATTGATGGATATTATTCTGTAATTTTCCAAGATTATGACGGATTGTATACATGGGACACACAGTATCTGCAGGAAGGCAGTTATCCGACGACACCGTCCGTAACACCGACCAGAAAGGGTTACAAGTTCAGCTACTGGTCACCGTCTAACTTTGCAACGATTGCCATAACGGGTGATATGATTGTCAAGGCATATTATGTGGAAGATCCAAATGCCAGCGACGACAATAATAACAATAATAATGGAAACAACAATAATAACGGAAATAACAACAGTGGTAATAACACAGCAGAAACAAGTTATACCGTTACTTTTGTGGATTATGACGGAAGCGTGCTGGATACCCAGATTATAACAAGTGGAAGCTGCCCGACAGCAACAACTGTGACACCGTCCAGAAAGGGCTATACCTTCACAACATGGTCACCGTCCAACTATACGTCTGTTCCGGTTACAAGTAATTTAACAGTAACTGCACTTTATAAAAAGGGAACAGCATCGACGGGAGATATCGGAACGGGTGATATTTCTTCTGATACAACCAAGGGAAACACGAATAACGGTAATACAAATAATAACGGAAACGGAAGTAACAATGGTAATCCGAATAATACCGGAGCAACAACTGCCTCTCCGAAGCCAACGGCAACGACAAAAGCGGGAACAACAACCGTAGCCAACCGGAATGGCAGTGTCAGCAGTAATACGGTGAACAGAAGACCAAATGCATCAACGGGAAATACAAGAGTGGAAGTAACCAAATCCGGTATTTCAAACAGAGGACTTGTTTCCGCTACGGTATCAGGTTCTAATGATAACTTTGTAATCAAGATCTCTGACAGTGAGGATGCAAAGAATCAGGTAGAGCAGGCATTGCTGGCTTCTTACGGATCATTGGATGATCTGAAATACTTTGCAATGGATATCAGCCTGTATGATTCGACCGGAACAACAAAGATTGCAGATACAACAGGCATTACCGTTACGGTAACAATGCCAATCCCGGATGCGCTTGCAGGTTATGCAGGTAATAACAAAGCCGGTGCGGTCAATAACGGTGTCTTTGAGAAACTGGGTTCCAGATTGCTGACGATTGATAATGTACCTTGCATTTCCTTTACTGCAACACACTTCTCTCCATATGCCATTTATGTGGAGACAAACAATCTGACGCAGGCGCAGATCAGTGATGCAACACCGAAGACCGGTGATCCGATCCATCCAAAGTGGTTCCTGGCAATGGGGCTTGCACTGTTATCCATTCTGTTGTTCTTTGCAAAAGGTTCAAAAAATAAGGTTGTAAAAGTGATCGAATGAAAAAATACGGAAAAAGAGTAATCGGTGTCATGCTGATGGCGCTTGCCATTGTACTGACCCAGATCCCGATGCCTGTTTTAGAGGCAACGAGTGCAACTGCAGATTTTGAAAGAGATGGCGATACGCTCATCCATTATACAGGCACAGCTTCGGCTGTGTCTGTTCCTGCTGGAATAAAAGAAATAGCACCGGAAGCGTTTGCGGACCAGAACGGTATCACAAAGGTCTACATTCCATCTTCTGTGGAGAAAATCGGAGAGGGCGCATTCCGTAACTGTACCAATCTGAAAGAAGTTTACCTGTCAGATGGGGTGAGTACGATCGAAAGCGGGGCTTTTGCCGGCTGCGGCTCTTTATCCGGTTTTACACTGCCTAAAACGCTGGAAACGGTCGGGGCAGGTGTTTTCTCGGGAGATACGGCGCTGAAATCGGTCAACATTGGAAAAAATCCCATGTTTTCTTATGCGGATGGAGTCTTATATGACAGAGATCAGACAAAGCTGATCGAAGTGATGCCCGGCAGAGAGGCAGAAACACTAAATATGCCGACAACGGTAACAGATATTGAACGATATGCATTCTGGGGACAGACTTATCTGAAGGAGGTCACGTTATCTCCGAATCTGAGTGAAATCCCGGAATATGCATTCTCAAACTGCACCAGTCTGCAGAAGATTTCTATTCCGTATTCTGTCCGCAGGATTGCAGCAAAGGCATTTGAGGATTGCACGAATCTGGGTAATGTTACAATTCCGCCATCTGTCACAACAATTCATGATACGGCGTTTGATGGCTGTGATAATCTGAAGATTCAGGCAGAGGATGGCAGCGTGGCACAGACCTTTGCACAGGAACGAGAGCAGAATCAGACGGTATCTGCCATGCTGCAGGATGATGTGGCAGTCGGCAATTTTTATAATAAGCAGGATGCGGAGCAGGAAGCATCCGCAGTATCGGGAAACAGTACAGGAACCGGTGACTATGATGTTAATCATCCGGCTGATGTTTCCAATCTGGACGTTTCCAAATATTATGCCAATGATCCGTCTTCCGTTCTGGGCAAGACAAGGATCGTACAGAATCAGGCAGTTGTGATGATGGATCCGAAGGCAGAAGAAAATAAACAGGAAACGGAACCGGTTGAAGAGAAAAATTATGAGCTGCTGGATGATATCTCGCGGGATAAGGTAAAGATCAAGCAGTTTTATCAGGACCAGTCTCTGGGACTGCAGGAACTGCCGGCCGTTACGGAAATCGGCGATTTTGCTTTTGCAAGAAGCTCTTTACAAGGCATAATACTGCCGGACGGACTCAAAAAGATCGGTTATGGCGCATTTTATCATTGCGATGCCCTGACAGATGTAGAGATTCCATCATCTGTATCAGTGATCGAGCCGGAGGCATTTGTCAAGACACCGTATCTGGAAAACTGGCTGGCAGGATCGGGGGATGCTTATCTGATCGTTGGAGACGGCGTTTTGCTTGCCTACCGCGGTGACAAGAGCAGCATTTCCATTCCGGAAGGCACAAAGAAGATTGCAAGCGGTGTATTTTCCGGGCATACAGAGCTTACCTGGGTCAACCTTCCGGCTTCTTTGACGGAGATCGGTGAAGCAGCATTTTCCGGCTGTACCTTTCTGGAGAAGCTGACAGGTGGAGATAACGTCCAAAGGATCAAGGACAGGGCGTTTCTTGGATGCCCATTAAAAGAAATTAATATTGGAGCGCAGGTAAAAGAGATCGGGCTTGGTGCTTATCAGAATACAGGTGCGCAGGCAGCCATATTTGCGGGAGAAAGCCTTCCAACGCTTTCCTTTGAAAAGACAGCAACCAGACTGGACAATGCCAATCTGCGCAGCATGGCATTTGACGGTGTGGAAACGGCAGTGATCGATGCATATGTTCCGACCTGCAGAGATACGATCTTAGATCAGCGGTATCTGGGCTTCCGGGGACTTGTGATCTCGCCGACAGGTGCAAGCACCGCACAGCTGCGGTATTGTACGCTGGAGCCTAATGCACAGAAGCTGGTGGAAGTGCCTGCAACCGTCAGAGCCGGAGATACGGTTTATACGCTGACCGGCGCAGATGCAGATGCATTCTCTGCGTATGAGACGTTTTCCGACTGGTCAGACGGAGAACTGGCAGGTATTACATTACCGCCGGCACTTGGCAGTATTTCGGATTATGAACCGGATCTGTTTGCAGATCAGACAGCCGACCAGACGGGAAGCACTGATACGCAGAACAGTACGGGAACAACAGATGCGACAGGCAATACACAGAGTACAGATCAGACCGGTAATACAGCAGCAGGCACACAGAATACCGCACAGGACAGCAGCGAGGCAGATACCTCAAATACAGTCGTACTGGATGAAGCTGTATATCCGAATGCAGATCTGATCCGTGCAGAAGTGCGGGATGATACAGAAGGCTTCCGCCTGCTTGTCAATACCGATGCGGACGCCCAGAAAAAGCTGACAGATGCAGTGGCTGCACAATATGGCAGTCCGGTGGCAGGGCAGCTTACCACATTTGACCTGAAGCTTGTGGAAAAGAAGACAAATATTCCGATCAGCAGCTTCGGCAAAGAGCAGGTAACACTCAAAATTCCGATCTCAGATACGTTGAATGAGCAGGATATTTGTGTGGTAACCCTGAATGAGGATGAGGAACTGGAGCTTTGCTACGGAACAAAGTCGCAGGAAGGCGATGTTTCTTATCTGACGGTACATACGAGCCATTTTTCCGCTTATGGTATTTATGCGGGGATCGGTGACGTGGCACAGATGATCCGGCAGGAAAGTGAGGCACTTCTGCGCAAGGATGCTTCTCCGGACACAGGGGATCGTTTCAACCCGAAAACAGCAGGTGTGATCCTGTTATTCTGTATAGGGATGCTTCTGCTTTTGTACCGCAGAAAACCGATCGTAAAATAAAAGTGCATAAAATTTGGAACAGTTGCATATAAGAACTCCCGGCATATGATAAAAGAAAAAGCCGGGAGTTTTTTGTGAACAGGGTCAGAAAACAAATTCATTACAGCCGGGCAGAACAGGAACAACTGACCGGTTATCATATCGGTGTCGGAGTCTTGGATTCCGGCATTTTTCCACATGAGGATCTGAAAGATCAAATCAGGGCATTTCGTGATTTTACAAATAAATATCAATTACCATATGATGAGACGGGACATGGCACACATGTATGCGGTATTCTGGCGGGAAACGGACGTGTTCTGCGCGGAAAGTATAAAGGCATGGCGCCGTACTGTGATCTGTATGTTGGTAAAATACTGGATAAAAGGGGAGAAGGAAGTCTGAAAACACTGCTTCGTGGGCTGGAATGGCTGTTATCGATCGCGGGAAGCTGTCATATCCGTATCATCAATATATCGGTCAGCAGTATTGTATCTGCCAGACAGGAAGAACAAAGGAGACTCTACGACCTGTTTCATCACGCTTATGAAAATAATATACTGATCGTGACAGCGGCGGGCAATCTGGGCCCGGGAGATAATACGATATCAAGACTGGGGGATACGCCCTATGTGATCTGTGTGGGCTGTCATGACGGAGATCTGGACAATGGAGGACTGCGCTGTCAGGACTGTTCTGGGCGCGGACCGGGAGAGAATGTATGGAAAAAGCCGGATATTGTAGCACCGGGCACACAGATCATTTCCTGTCAGGCTGCATACGGCAAATATGTGGCAAGAAGCGGTACGAGTATGGCAACACCGATCGTCAGCGGACTTCTGGCACTTGCCTGGGAAAAATACCCGTATTTGAACGCCATGCAGTTGAAGCGCAAGCTGATCGTTTCCGCAACGGATCTGGGCGAAAGCTATCTGATGCAGGGAGCGGGAATGGTGGATGTTGAAAAAATGCTGTCCTAAACCTTGACATGCACTGTATGATTGTATACAATTATACACGTATGGCTGAGGTGTCAGCCTGAAAATAGGAGGCAGCACGAATGAACGAAGAAAAAACCTTTGAAAACAGACCCGTGACCATGAACCCGAAGAAGAATCTTCTGGAAATTGAGGAGCATATGTACATCCTTGATGATGTCGAAAAACCGAATGTGTTCCGTAATATGTTTCCTTATTCCGATATTCCGAAGATTCCTTTTAATGACCGTATTGTACCGCATAATATGCCGCGTGACATCTGGATCACAGATACGACATTCCGTGACGGACAGCAGTCAAGGGCGCCTTATACGACCGAACAGATCGTGACGATCTATGATTATCTGCACAGACTCGGCGGACCGAACGGTATGATCCGTGCCAGTGAGTTCTTTTTATACAGCAAAAAGGACAGAGATGCCGTGTATAAATGTATGGAAAGAGGGTATCAGTTCCCGGAGGTAACGAGCTGGATCCGTGCCAGCAAGGAAGATTTCAAGCTGGTAAAGGAAATTGGTATGAAGGAGACAGGTATTTTGGTAAGCTGCTCTGATTATCATATTTTCCTGAAATTAAAAATGACAAGAAAACAGGCGATGGAACACTATCTGAGCGTTGTACGTGACTGTCTGGAGGAAGGCATCAGCGTACGCTGCCATCTGGAGGACATTACCAGAGCGGATATTTACGGATATGTTGTTCCGTTCTGCCTGGAGCTGATGAAGCTCATGGAAGAATACAAGATCCCGATCAAGGTCAGAGCCTGCGATACGATGGGATACGGCGTCAACTATTCCGGTGCTGTTATTCCGCGAAGCGTACAGGGTATCATTTATGCGATCCATACGCATGCAGGTGTTCCGCATTCCCTGATCGAATGGCACGGCCATAATGATTTTTACAAGGCGGTTGTCAATTCCACGACCGCATGGCTGTACGGCTGTTCCGGTGTCAATACTTCTCTGTTCGGTATCGGAGAAAGAACGGGTAATACACCGCTTGAAGCAATGGTATTTGAGTATGCACAGCTTCGTGGCAGCTTAAATGGTATGGATACGACTGTGATCACAGAGCTGGCAGAATATTATGAAAAAGAGATCGGCTATCATATTCCACCGAGAACACCGTTTGTCGGCAAGAATTTTAATGTAACAAGAGCAGGTATTCATGCGGATGGGCTGTTGAAAAACGAAGAGATTTATAATATATTTGATACAGAGAAGTTTTTGAACAGACCGGTTCTTTGTGCGGTATCCAATACATCAGGTCTTGCAGGTATTGCACACTGGATCAATTCTTACTACAAGCTTCCGCCGGAAAAGCAGTTTAAGAAGAGTGATCTTCTGATCCATGAACTGAAAAAATGGGTGGATGATGAATATGAGAATGGCCGTGTAACGGTTCTGACAGACGAAGAGCTGATCAGAGAAATTAAAAAAGTATGCGTGATACTGCATATGGATTATGACGCAATTTTCAGCAAGTAGGAGGCAGTTATGTCTGATTACAATTTGCAGCAGGAAGTATCCGATAAATATTCCCTGCGCGGAAGAGTATTCCACAAGATCAGAGAAGATATTTTAAACGGAAAGTACAAGCAGAATGAAGAACTCAGAGAGGCAACGATCGGTGCAGAGCTTGGTGTATCGAGAACTCCCGTCAGAGAAGCATTCAGACAGCTTGAACTGGAAGGACTTTTAAAGATGATCCCCAATAAGGGCACTTATGTAACGGGGATCACCAGAAAGGATGTGCACGATATTTATATGATCCGTTCCCTGTTAGAGGGCTTATGTGCCAGATGGGCGACGGAAAAGATCACACCGGAGCAGCTGAACGAAATGGAAGAAAATGTATATCTTTCCGAGTTCCATGAAAACAAAGGTCATTCCGACCAGATGGCAGAGCTGGATAACCGGTTCCATGAGATTTTATACGAATCCTGTGATAGTAAAATGCTGGAGCATCTGCTCCGTGATTTTCACCAGTATGTATACAGGATCCGCCGTATGACACTGGCAAGTGAAAAGAGAGGACGGGCTTCCAACAAGGAGCATCGTGAGATCATGGAAGCCATCAAGGCGCATGATGCGGATAAGGCAGAAAGACTTGCCAATTTACACATGATCAATGCCTATGATAATATGGTAAAGAACGGTCTTATTGATATTTTTGATGAAAATGATGAAGAAAAAGGAGAACAGGAACATGAGTAAAATTCAGATGACAACACCGCTTGTGGAAATGGACGGAGATGAAATGACAAGAATCCTCTGGAAGATGATCAAGGATGAACTGCTGCTTCCGTATATTGATCTGAAAACAGAGTATTACGATCTTGGTCTGGAACACCGTAATGCAACAGATGATAAAGTAACAATGGAATCTGCACTTGCCACAAAGAAATACGGTGTTGCTGTCAAATGTGCAACGATCACACCAAATGCTGCCCGTATGACAGAATACAATCTGAAGGAAATGTGGAAGAGCCCGAACGGAACGATCCGTGCAGCACTGGACGGAACTGTTTTCCGTACACCTATTGTAGTAAAAGGCATCGAGCCATGTGTCAGAAACTGGAAAAAGCCGATCACACTGGCAAGACATGCTTACGGTGATGTTTATAAAAATGCCGAGATCAAAGTACCGGGCGCAGGAAAAGCAGAGCTTGTCTTTACTGCAGAGGATGGCAGCAAGCAGGTAGAGCTGATCCACAATTTTGAAGGCCCGGGCGTGATCCAGGGTATGCACAATACAGACAAATCGATCACAAGCTTTGCAAAAGCATGCTTTAATTATGCGCTTTCCACAAAGCAGGATCTCTGGTTTGCCACAAAGGATACGATCTCCAAAAAGTACGATCATACTTTTAAGGATATCTTCCAGGATATTTATGACAAAGAATATAAAGAAAAATTTGAGCAGGCAGGTATTACATACTTCTATACACTGATCGATGATGCGGTAGCACGTGTTATGAAGGCAGAAGGCGGCTTTATCTGGGCATGCAAGAACTATGATGGTGATGTTATGTCAGATATGGTTTCTTCCGCATTTGGTTCCCTTGCCATGATGACGTCCGTGCTGGTATCTCCAAGCGGCGTGTATGAGTATGAAGCAGCCCACGGAACCGTACAGAGACATTACTACAAGCATTTAAAGGGCGAAGAGACTTCCACAAACTCTGTTGCAACGATCTTTGCATGGACAGGCGCACTCAGAAAGCGTGGAGAACTGGATGGCAATCAGGAGCTTACAGAGTTTGCCGATAAGCTGGAAAAAGCAACGATCCAGACGATCGAAAGCGGCCGTATGACAAAGGATCTGGCACTGATCACCAGCCTTACCGATGTACAGGTCTGCAACAGTATGGAATTTATTCAGGAAATCAGAAAAACATTTGAAACATTATAAGGATGCAGACGATGGATTTTATAACAGGAGCGTTTTTACTCTTTTTCATGATCTGTGTGACAGTATATTATGTAATACCAAAAAAGGGGCAGTGGATATGGCTGCTCCTTTGTAGCATATTCTTTTATCTGTGCGCTTCCGTGAAACTGAGTATTTTTATTTTGTTTAGTATCATAAGTAGTTTTGTGGCTGCAAGACGGCTGGAGCAGCTGTGCATGCAGGAACAGGCAGGAAAAGCAGCTTGGGGTATACACAAAAAAGTGGTGATGGCAGCACTGATTGGAAGTAATGCCGGTTTATTGTTCCTTTTGAAATTTGCTTCTTGCGGCAGTTTTCTGGTAACGAGACTGCATCTGGGCAGGCTTGCCTTTCTGCTGCCGATGGGAATTTCCTTTTATACACTGCAGATCATTGCTTATGTGGTGGATGTCTACCGTGGAAAATATCCGGCGGAAAAGAATTTCCTGCAGTATATGCTGTTTGTCATGTATTTCCCACAGATCCTGCAGGGGCCGATCGCAAGATTTGACCAGCTCAAAAAACAGCTTTGCAGCGGGCATGCATTTTCTTATGCAACCTTTGTCGGCGGATTTGAACTGATGATCTGGGGCTATTTTCAGAAGCTGGTGATCGCAGACCGCGCAGCAGTCATTGTGGACAGACTGTTTGGAGAATATCAGTCGTATGCAGGCGTGTATATGCTGCTTGCAGGTGTGCTGTACAGCATCCAGCTTTATACGGATTTTAACGGCTGTGTCTGTATTGCCAGAGGGGCTTCCGAGATGCTGGGGATCACACTT
This sequence comes from Kineothrix sp. MSJ-39, assembly GCF_018917935.1. Lineage (GTDB taxonomy): Bacteria > Bacillota > Clostridia > Lachnospirales > Lachnospiraceae > CAG-194. Next base: position 70,006 of record NZ_JAHLPN010000001.1, read on the forward strand.
GCCCAAAACTTTGATCATCCGTATTTTTCAACCTCCATTCAGGATTTCTGGCATCGCTGGCATATTTCCCTGAGCACCTGGCTGCGGGACTATGTGTATATCCCGCTTGGCGGAAACAGGAAAGGAAAGCTTAGAAAGTATATCAATATTCTGTTGACCTTTCTGGTCAGTGGGCTCTGGCATGGTATGGGACTGACTTACCTTGTCTGGGGACTTCTGCACGGGCTGTATCAGGTGCTGGGCAGTCTTTTAATGCCGGTGCGGGACGGGCTCGTCAGCCTGACAAAAACAAACCGGAGCAGTTTTTCACATCGGTTTATGAAACAGATCTGTACCTTTTTCCTTGTTATGCTGGCATGGATCTTTTTCCGGGCGGATTCTGTGACGCAGGCATTGCAGATGATCCGGCAGATGGCTGTGTTTAATCCATGGGTGCTTTGGAACCAGTCTGTTTATCTGCTCGGACTGGATGCGAAAAATGTCTGGATCCTGTTCTTTGCAATCGCCACATTATTGGTTGTCAGCATCATGCAGACAAAGATGGATATCAGAGGCTGGCTGGCAAAGCAGGGGATCGTATTCCGTTATGCAGTGCTGTATCTTGCCTTGTTTGCGGTTCTGATCTTTGGCATTTACGGGCCGGGCTATGATGCGGTCCAGTTTATTTACGGAGGATTTTAGACATGAAAAAGAAAACGATAGTATTGCGGTTTTTCCTATTTTTTGTGTTTTTTATCCTGCTGTTTCTGGTCGCATCGGAAGTGCTGAAGGATAAACGTATCGTGCAGGAATATGACGCATCCGCCAAGGTGAAAGGCTTTTATGAAGAAAAAGAGGATACACTGGATTTTGTATTTGTGGGAAGCAGCCAGCTTTATGCGGATATTGCACCGGCGGTATTATTTTCGGAATATGGTATGACTTCCTATGATTTCTGTGCCAATGAGCAGCCGCTCTGGATCTCATATTATTATATCAAAGAGGCGTTGAAGCATCAGAAACCAAAGGCGATCGTGCTGGATGTCTTTACGGTATATGGCGCAGAGTATGAAGAAGAAGGCGTCAATCATATCAACATCGATGATCTGCCATGGAGCATGAATAAGGTGCGGGCGATCCGAGATGGGGTACCCGGGGAATTACAGTATTCCTTTTTCCTGACGCTGACAAAATACCATGATACATGGAACACCTTGGATGAGGCTAAGATAGAGAGCAGCTTTTATCATAAGAGAAATGTATACAGAGGCTATTCGCCGTTTACGGTAAGACATGCATATGGAGAGGCTGCACCGGATGAGGTTGTCATGCAGACAGAAAGAGAAGCTATTCCGGACAGGGCAAGGATCTGGCTTGATAAGATCGTGGAGCTTACAAATGAGGAAGGTGTTGACCTGATTCTCATAAAGACGCCGAACGGAAATGCGGACAGACAGAAGCTGTACAACAGCGTTTCGGATTATGCCAAAGAGAAGGAGATTCCTTTTGTCAATATGAACACGGTATTTGACGGAGAAGCACATATTAATGTGCTGCAGGCAGAAAAGGTGACGAGGTACATTGGGGATTATCTGGCAGCGCAGTATGAAATCACAGACAAACGAAAGGACGCGGCTTTTGCGGACTGGGCAGAGGACAGTGCTTATTTTTACCGGAAGAAAGCCAAATGTGAACTGATCAGCACAGATGATATGAAGGCTTATACGGATCTCTTGTCCCGGCAGGATTACGTGACGATGGTGGCTGTCAAAAGCAGTGATCATACTTCCATTTCACAGGAACAGAAGGAATGTCTGGCAGTACTCGGACTGCATCCGGACTATACTATGGGAGGAAACTGGTGCTATCTGGCGCTTCTTCGAAATGGCAATGAACCGGCTTTGGAATTTCAGACGCAGACAGAGAACACGGAAAGTTATAAGTTGCCTTATGAAAAGGGATGTCTTATTACAAGCACAGCGGCAAAAGCATCTGAAAAAGACTTTGCGGGTCTGCCGCACAGCTTCACCCTGCAAAGCAGTCTGCAGAAAGACGGCTTGCATGCATCGCTTCTGATGGGGGAAGATGATTACTGTCTGGATCAGGATGGCATCAATTTCTTTGTATATGATCCAGTGCTTTCGGAAATCGTGGAATTTACAGCCTTTGCACCGGGAGAACTGGAAGCGGTGCGGAAATAAACGGAAGATGTGAAAAGACTTCTTTGGTAAAACAGAGAAGTCTTTTTTCATGGGCGCATTTCTGATTTGTTTGAGAAGTAGATTCTTGACTTCTCATGTTCTGTTTGTTATCATAAAGCATATTCAAGACTGCCTGAAGGCAGTATCTAAGAGCATTAGCTCGTATTCAATGGGCATTTCGCCCGAATTTTCAACAATTATTGAAACTATAAATTGATAAGGAGGGCATTTTATGTCACAAAAGGAAAAATCAGTTAGTTCAGATGTGCGGAATATGTCGCAGGTATCGGAGGATCTGAAAAATGCAACAGGGACAATCCCATACACATTTTTAAACGATTACATGTTTCGGGTAATATTGCAGAAACACAAAAATGTATTACGTTCCATTGTATGCGCTTGTCTGAAACTGAAAACAGAGGAAGTACAGGATCTTGTTGTGCAAAATCCGATCGAGCTTGGGGAAGCGATTGATGACAAAACATTTATTCTGGATATCAATGTACTTCTCAATAACAATACGATCATCAATTTGGAAATGCAGGTACTGGATCTGAAGGACTGGTCGGAAAGGTCTTTATCCTATTTAGCCAGAAGTTATGACAATGTTGTAAAAGGAGATGATTACATCAATGTCAAACCGGTATATCATATCGGATTTTTAAACTACACGCTTTTCCCAAAGTATCCGGAGTTTTTTGCTAAATACCGGATGATGAATCTTAAAAATCACAATGTATATACTTCAAAATTCAACCTGTATGTGGTAGACTTAACACAAATAGAACTGGCAACAGAAGAAGACAGAGAATCAGGACTTGTATATTGGACAAAAATCTTCAAGGCAAAGACGTGGGAGGAGCTGAGACAGATGGCAGAAAGAAATCAGGAATTACAGGAAGCCACTGAGGCATTATATGTTTACAATCAGGATGAAATAGTAAAACAACAATGCCGTGCAAGGCAGGACTACTACAATCATGAACGAGGAACTCAGAGAAGGTTAAAAGAAAAAGATGCGATAATTGAAGCGCAAAAAATTGAATTGGAAGAGAGCAATGCAGCTCTCAAAAAGAGTAGAGAAATGCTGAGAAATTCTGTAAAATTACTTGCACAGACTATGCATATCTCGGAAGAAGAGGCGTGCAAACAGCTTGGTATCCGTAGGGAAGATTATCAAGAAACAAATTGAAATGCAGAAGGCAAATAAAAAGACCCCTCAGGGGTCTTTTTATTTGGTATAAATCTGTTTCAGATAGTCAACTCTTGCAGTCATATTGTCCATCATCAGATCCAAAACGGTCAAAGCGGTCATGGCTTCGACCACAACAACAGCTCTTGGCATGATGACCGGATCGTGGCGCCCTTTGATCTGAATGTCAATTTCTTCGCCGGCTTTGTTGACCGTGTGCTGTGTCTGGAAGATGGATGGGGTCGGCTTCACATAGGCGCGGAGCAGGATCTGGCTGCCATCGGAAATGCCTCCCAAAATACCGCCGCTGTGATTCGTTTCTTTGATAACCCTGCCATCCTTCATACAGAAGCTGTCATTATTTTCACTGCCATGCATATGAGCCACTTTCGTGCCATCACCGATCTCAAACGCCTTGACAGCACCGATCGACATCACGGCTTTGGCAAGGGAGGCATCCAGCTTGTCAAAGACAGGTTCTCCGATGCCGGCAGGAACACCGTCTATCCTGCATTCGATCACACCACCACAGGAATCCTTCTGCTCCATACAGTTTGTAAGGTAAGCTTCTGCTTCCTGGGAAGCTTTTCGGTCAGGCATAGCGGTAGAAGTCGTTAAAATAGCCTCGCGGTCAAACTGTTCCATGGAAGCCTCGACGGGACCGATCACTTTTGTGTAAGCACAGACTGTAACGCCAAGCTCCTGTAATAATTTACAGGCGATCGCACCTGCTGCCACACGACCGATCGTTTCACGTCCGGAGGAACGACCGCCGCCGCGATAGTCGCGGAAGCCGTATTTGGCATCAAAGGTGAAATCCGCATGTCCCGGTCTGTAATAGGATGCGATCTCGGAATAATCGGAAGACCGCTGGGATGTATTTCTGACCAGAAGTGCGATCGGCGTTCCGGTTGTTTTGCCTTCAAATACACCGGACAGAATCTCAACCGCATCCGCCTCTTTACGCGGTGTAGCGAATTTGGACTGACCGGGCTTGCGACGATTTAAATAAATCTGTATATCCTCTGCACAAAGAGAAAGACCTGCGGGACAACCGTCGATCACAACGCCGAGCCCTTCTCCATGCGATTCGCCGAATGTTTCTATTCTGAAATGCGTTCCAAATATTGAACCAGCCATAATATGTATCCTTTCTACTTTTGTTCGTATCATCTGCCTTTCCATTATATCGAAGTTTCTTTTTAATGACAATGAAAAAAATAAATGCTATAATTACACCATAAAATATGTGAAAAATACAAAATTACTGGTGATAAAATGAAAGAAACGACAGTGATCAGAAAACTTTTGCTGCTTGTGGCGGCAGTCTTTTTCTTTCTGATCGGAAATAGTATGCTGTATCAGGGCAATGCAGCTTTTTTTATGGATCAGGTGCAGGAGGACGGGCAGTCGGTTAATCAGACCTACAGCTTGGCAGATGTACTGTCAGCGGGTGACGGGCTTTCGTTATCGGAAAATACAATAGATACCGTAGAGGTGGAAACAGGAGAAGCCTGGGAAGCGTCCTTTGACCTGAATGCGTGGAATCTGCTCCTTGTCAATAAGCAGCATCCGATCCCGGAGGATTATGAAGTGAAGCTGGGCGTGATCAAGGGAAGCATGAAATGTGATGAGCGGATTATTCCGGAGCTTACCGAAATGATGCAGGATGCTAAAAAGGATGGGATTACGCTGGTAGTCTGTTCGCCTTACCGTGATATGGGCAGACAGGACATGCTGTTTAACCGTAAGATCAAAAATTATATGAAGAAAAATGTTTCTTTTCTGGAAGCGTATAAGGAGACCGCACAGGCAGTCACAATCCCCGGTGCAAGTGAGCACCAGATCGGACTGGCACTTGATATCATATCAAACACGTATACGGCGCTGGAAGAGGGCTTTGCAGATACAGCCGCAGGCAAATGGCTGGCAGCGCATTGTCAGGACTATGGCTTTATCCTTCGTTATCCAAAGGGAAAAGAAGAAATTACGGGAATTGAATTTGAACCGTGGCATTTCCGCTATGTCGGAAAAGATGCGGCGGCGATCATCATGGAAGAAAATCTGACGCTCGAAGAATTTGTCCAGAGAGTCAGACAACAATAAGACAGATAAGAAAGGAAACATCCAATAAAGGAAATGATTGGATGGAGTATGAAATATGAAACTGATATCATGGAATGTAAACGGATTACGAGCCTGTGTGGGCAAAGGATTTATGGACTTCTTCCGGGAGGCGGATGCGGATGTCTTCTGCATTCAGGAATCCAAGCTGCAGGAGGGGCAGATCGAGCTGCCGCTTGCGGGCTATCATCAATACTGGAACTATGCGGAAAAGAAGGGATATTCCGGAACGGCTCTTTTTACAAAGAAAGAGCCGCTGCAGGTAACATATGGGATCGGGATCGAGGAGCATGACAGGGAAGGACGCGTGATCACAGCAGAATATGAAGATCTGTATGTGGTTACGGTCTATACACCGAATTCCCAGCAGGAGCTTGCCAGACTTTCCTATCGTATGACGTGGGAAAAGGCATTTTTAGACTATGTCAACGGACTGAAAAGCAGAAAACCCGTTATATTCTGCGGCGATCTGAATGTGGCACATCAGGAGATCGATCTGAAAAATCCGAAGACAAACCGCCACAATGCAGGCTTTACAGATGAGGAAAGAAGCTGTTTTGACAAGGTTCTGGCATCCGGCTATATTGACACCTACCGCTATTTTTATCCGGATACGGAGGGCGTTTATTCCTGGTGGTCATACCGGTTTAAGGCAAGAGAGAAGAACGCAGGCTGGCGTATCGACTATTTTGTAGTATCGGAAGATCTGAAGGATCGTCTCGCAGGCGCAGCGATCCATACACAGGTCATGGGATCGGATCACTGTCCGATCGAGCTGGATCTAAATGCAGTTGACACAGCTGCTGTTTAAAGCTATCATATAAACTCTGAGCGACTATAATGGCAAGGAAATAAGGAGATACAGATGTATAAGATTTTAAAGCAGGAAGGGGCTGCCAAACGGGCAGAATTTCAGACCGTTCACGGAACGGTACAAACACCGGTATTTATGAATGTCGGTACGATCGCAGCGATCAAGGGAGCGGTCGGAACAGAGGATCTGGAGCAGATCGGAACGCAGATCCAGCTTTCCAATACGTATCACCTGCATGTGCGTCCGGGCGACGAGATCGTGCATAAGCTGGGCGGACTTCATAAATTCATGGTATGGGACAAACCGATCCTGACGGATTCCGGCGGATTTCAGGTGTTCTCCCTGGCGGGACTGCGTAAGATCAAGGAAGAAGGCGTTTATTTCCATTCCCATATTGACGGACGTAAGATTTTCATGGGACCGGAAGAAAGTATGCAGATCCAGTCCAATCTTGCTTCTACGATCGCCATGGCATTTGATGAATGTGCACCGTCCAAGGCTGACCGCAGCTATGTACAGAATTCCGTAGATCGTACAGCACGCTGGCTTGCCCGCTGCAAGGCAGAAATGCAGCGCCTGAACCAGCTGGATCGTACGATCAATAAAAATCAGCTTCTGTTTGGTATCAATCAGGGCGCGGTTTACGAGGACATCCGTATCGACCATGCAAAGCGTATTGCGGAAATGGATCTGGACGGCTATGCGATCGGTGGACTTGCCGTCGGCGAGACACATGAAGAAATGTATCATATTATAGAGGAAACAGTTCCCTATCTGCCGAAGGACAAGCCGACTTATCTGATGGGTGTCGGAACACCGGCAAATATTCTGGAAGGCGTAGAGCGCGGTATCGATTTCTTTGACTGTGTATATCCTTCCCGGAACGGACGTCACGGACATCTGTATACAAAATTCGGTAAGATCAATCTGTTCAATGCCAAATATGAGCTGGACGAAAGACCGATCGAGGAAGGCTGTCAGTGTCCTGCCTGCAGAAGATATTCAAGAGCTTATATCCGCCATCTGTTAAAGGCAAAAGAAATGCTGGGCATGCGGCTTTGCGTGCTGCACAATCTGTATTTCTACAACCATCTGATGGAAGAGATCAGAAATGCACTCGATGAAGGCAGATTTGCCGCTTATAAGAAAGAAATGCTGGAAAGCATGGCGGCAGGCGAGCAGCAATAGGCAAAAATAGGCTTGCAAGATCCGTCTAATTTGTGTATGATAACTGTTAGCATATTTTATGTACATTTTAATCTGGAGGAAAAAACATGGGTATTTTATTATCTGAAACAGCAGCATCAAATTCAATGTCAGGTGTAGTCCTGGTTGTATATCTTGTATTTATCGTTGGTTTTATTTATTTCTTAATGATCCGTCCGCAGAAGAAGGAACAGAAGAAAATGAACGCTATGCTTTCCCAGCTTGCGATCGGCGACAGCATTTTAACAACAAGCGGTTTTTACGGCATGGTAATTGATATCAATGATGACCAGGGTACTGTGATCGTTGAGTTCGGTAATAACAAAAACTGTCGTATCCCAATGAATAAGACAGCAATCGTACAGGTAGAAAAGCCTGACGCAGAATAAAAACGAAAAAGTAGAACCCAGGGCAGATAAATGGATGCATTTATTTGCCCTTTTTATGTAATAGGAAACTTCGTTCCTATTACATAAGTATCTTATGATGCAGGACATATCGTGGAGGTAAATATGTATAAAGAAATCGCAAAACTGATCATGTACGGTAATATGAAGGAGGATACGATCCTGGTAAAGCTGGGAGAGATCTTCCGCGCATTTGACGAAAAGACAGAAGACAATGCGCAGCTCATCCGGGATATCTATACGCAGCTCAAGCGTCTTTTGGAGGTGGCAACGGATTACGGCTTTGACCATAACCTGTGGCATAATTATCTGACGTATCTGCTCATCACAAATGAAAATCCGTTCAGCCTGACCTGCGAAAAGGTCGGTGCGAATGAAGGAAGTGTCAATATTTTTGCAAAGAACGATTTCCGGGTGTTCCGCAATCTGTTTTTCTTTGATTTTAAACCGATCGAGGAAGCACTCGGTATCCAGTGCTTCAGCATTTTGTCCGATTACAAGGCAATCGGCAAAAAAGAGCTGATGTACAATAAAAATGTCAGCGAAAAGGTACAGGCACTCAGTGAAAAGCTGGAGCAGACAAAGGATGAAAACGAATTTTTTGATGCGGTCACCGATTTTTACAAGGCTTACGGCGTCGGTATGTTCGGTCTGAACAAAGCATTCCGTCTGATCGATAAGGGACAGGGCGAGCCTGACTTTTACCCGATCAACAATCTGGATAAGGTCATGCTGGATGATCTTGTCGGCTATGAGATCCAGAAAAAGAAGCTGATCGACAATACAGAAGCGTTTGTACAGGGCAGAAAAGCCAATAATGTACTGCTGTTCGGTGACAGCGGAACCGGTAAATCGACGAGCATCAAGGCGATCGTCAACCAGTACTATGATCAGGGACTCCGTATGATCGAGATCTACAAGCACCAGTTCAAGGATCTGTCCGGTGTGATCGCCCGGATCAAAAACAGAAATTACCGTTTTATCATTTATATGGATGATCTTTCTTTTGAAGAATTTGAGATCGAATACAAATTCCTGAAGGCTGTCATTGAAGGCGGCGTGGAAACAAAACCGGAAAATATCCTGATCTATGCGACATCCAACCGTCGTCATCTGATCAAGGAAAACTGGAATGACAGAAATGATATGGAGCATACGCAGGATATGCACCGCAGTGATACCATGGAAGAAAAGCTTTCTTTGGTCAATCGTTTTGGTGTCACGATCAGTTATACAAAGCCAACTCCGAAGGAATTCATGGAGATCGTGATCACACTGGCAAGAAAGCAGGGCATCACAATGTCCGATGAAGAACTGAAGAAAGAAGCCAATAAATGGGAGCTTTCCCATGGTGGTATTTCCGGCAGAACGGCACAGCAGTTTGTCAACTATCTGGCAGGTATGGCAGAATAACCGGAGTGCATGAAGCCTATATCAAATAGTTATATTATGCTCTTTTGTTATGAAATAGATTGATGTATACAAAGATATCATGTAAGATAGAACATAGGTTTATGTACGCATACAGAAGCGGCAGAAATCAATGTATGGAGAAACTGGAGGAAACAATATGAAATTAAATATTGTATGTATTCCGGGCGATGGGATCGGACCGGAGATCGTAACAGAAGCAAAGAAAGTATTAAAGAAGATAGAAGCAGTCTACGGACATGAAATGCAGTTTGAGGATATTTTAATGGGTGGTGCATCCATCGATGTACACGGTGTTCCGCTGACAGACGAAGCGATCGCGACCGCAAAGGCTGCGGACGCTGTACTGATGGGTTCCATCGGCGGTAATACACAGACTTCTCCGTGGTACAAGTTAGAGCCGTCCAAGAGACCGGAAGCAGGTCTGTTAAAGATCAGAAAGGCACTGAATCTGTTTGCCAATCTGCGCCCGGCTGTTTTATACGAAGAACTGGCTGCTGCCTGCCCGCTGAAGCAGGAGATCAGTGAAAAAGGCTTTGATATGATGATCATGCGTGAACTGACGGGCGGTCTTTATTTCGGAGAACGCAAGACCGTGGAAGAAAACGGGGAGTTGAAAGCAGTCGACACCCTGACTTATTCCGAAAGCGAGATCAGAAGAATTGCCATCAAGGGCTTTGAGATCGCTATGAAGAGACGCAAAAAAGTCACAAGCGTAGACAAAGCAAACGTACTCGATTCTTCCAGACTTTGGAGAAAGGTTGTGGAAGAGGTTGCTAAAGATTACCCGGAGGTAACTCTTGAACATATGCTGGTCGACAACTGTGCAATGCAGCTTGTCAAAGATCCGGGACAGTTCGATGTGATCCTGACAGAGAATATGTTCGGTGATATTTTATCGGATGAAGCAAGTATGGTAACAGGTTCCATCGGAATGCTTTCTTCCGCAAGCTTAAATGATACAAAATTCGGTCTGTACGAGCCGAGCGGCGGTTCCGCACCGGATATCGCAGGAAAAGGCATTGCCAATCCGATCGCTACGATCCTGAGTGCTGCCATGATGCTGCGTTATACCTTTGATCTGGATGAAGAAGCATCTGCGATCGAAAAGGCGGTTAAGAAAGTACTGGAGGACGGTTATCGTACGATCGATATCATGCCACAGGATGAAGCTGGTAAGCAGAAGGTAACTCAGGTAGGCACCAAGGAAATGGGCGACCTGATCTGTGAGAGAATATAAAAGGAGAGAAAGCTATGAGAAGTGATAATGTAAAAAAGGGAATGCAGCAGGCTCCACACAGAAGTCTGTTCAATGCACTGGGATTTACCGAAGAAGAAATGAAAAAGCCGATGGTTGGTATCGTAAGCTCTTACAATGAGATCGTTCCGGGTCATATGAATCTGGATAAGATCGTAAACGCCGTAAAACTTGGCGTAGCGGAAGCAGGCGGTGTTCCGGTCGTATTTCCGGCGATCGCAGTCTGTGATGGTATCGCAATGGGACATATCGGTATGAAATATTCGCTCGTTACAAGAGATCTGATCGCAGATTCCACAGAATGTATGGCACTGGCGCATCAGTTTGATGCTCTTGTCATGGTACCGAACTGTGATAAAAACGTACCGGGTCTTCTGATGGCTGCTGCCCGGATCAATGTACCGACCGTATTTGTTTCAGGCGGTCCGATGCTTGCGGGACATGTCAAAGGACAGAAGAGAAGTTTGTCTTCCATGTTCGAAGCTGTCGGCGCAAATGCAGCAGGCACAATGACAGAAGAAGAAGTTAGAGAATTTGAGGAAAAGGTATGCCCGACCTGCGGTTCCTGCTCCGGTATGTACACGGCTAACTCCATGAACTGCCTGACAGAAGCACTTGGTATGGGACTGCGCGGAAACGGAACGATCCCGGCTGTTTATTCCGAAAGAATCAAGCTTGCAAAGCATGCTGGTATGGCTGTTATGGAAATGCTCAAAAAAGATATCAGACCGAGAGATATTATGACAAAGGATGCAATCTTAAATGCACTGACAGTCGATATGGCACTCGGATGCTCCACAAACTCCATGCTGCATCTGCCGGCGATCGCACATGAGATCGGTTTTGACTTTGATATCTCCTTTGCAAACCCGATCAGTGAAAAGACGCCGAACCTCTGCCACCTTGCACCGGCAGGGCCTACTTATATGGAAGATCTGAATGAAGCAGGCGGTGTTTACGCAGTTATGAAAGAGCTGGCAGATATCGGACTTTTAAATCTTGATTGTATGACAGTCACAGGAAAGACAGTCGGCGAAAATATCAAGGATGCAGTCAACAAAAATGAAGAGGTCATCAGACCTGTTTCCAACCCATACAGTAAAACAGGCGGTCTTGCAGTCCTGAAGGGAAATCTTGCACCGGACGGCAGTGTTGTAAAGCGTTCCGCTGTTGTGGATGAAATGATGGTACATGAAGGACCGGCGCGTGTCTTTGATTGTGAGGAAGATGCAATTGAAGCGATCAAGAGCGGCAAGATCGTAAAGGGGGATGTCGTTGTGATCCGTTACGAAGGCCCGAAGGGTGGTCCGGGTATGAGAGAAATGCTGAATCCGACCTCTGCCATTGCAGGTATGGGACTTGGCTCCAGTGTTGCACTGATCACTGACGGTCGTTTCTCCGGTGCTTCCAGAGGTGCTTCCATCGGTCATGTTTCACCGGAAGCTGCTGTCGGCGGTCCGATCGCACTTGTCAAAGAAGGCGATATCATCAAGATCAACATTCCTGCCATGACACTGGATGTGGATGTATCCGATGAAGAAATGGAACAGAGAAGAAAAGAATGGGTTCCGAGAGAGCCAAAGGTTACCACAGGCTATCTTTCCAGATACAGAGAGATGGTAACAAGCGGTAACAGAGGCGCGATCTTAGAAGTACCAAAGAATAAATAAGTGATACTTGGAGGTATGATGATGCAGTTAACAGGGGCAGAAATCGTAATTGAATGTTTAAAGGAACAGGGGGTTGATACCGTCTTTGGTTATCCGGGCGGTACGATCTTAAATGTATATGATGCACTTTATAAACACGCAGATGAGATCAATCATATTCTGACATCGCATGAGCAGGGGGCTGCCCATGCGGCAGATGGTTACGCACGTGCAACCGGAAAAGTCGGTGTCTGTATGGCAACCAGCGGACCGGGTGCGACCAATCTCGTTACAGGTATCGCGACTGCCTATATGGACAGTATTCCGATCGTTGCGATCACCGCAAACGTAAATTTACCGGCACTTGGAAAGGATTCCTTTCAGGAAGTGGATATTGCCGGTGTGACAATGCCTATCACAAAGCACGGCTATATCGTAAAAGATATCAATGTGCTGGCAGATACGATCCGTAAAGCGTTCCAGATCGCACAGAGCGGCAGACCGGGTCCTGTCCTTGTCGATATCACAAAGGATGTTACGGCAAATACATGTGAATATACCTATCAGCCGGCAGTAAAACCGGTTTATGAGAATAAATATACGGAAGAGCAGCTGGACGAAGTGGTCAAGCTGATGGAGCAGGCAGAAAAGCCGTATATGTATATCGGTGGCGGCGTGATTCTGTCAGGAGCAAGCGAGCAGGTCAGAGAGCTGGCCAGGAAGCTGGACTGCCCGGTATGTGATACATTAATGGGCAAGGGCGCGTTTGACGGCTATGATGATATGTACACGGGTATGATCGGTATGCACGGTACAAAGACATCCAATCTCGGTGTTTCCGAGTGTGACCTGCTGGTAGCACTTGGTGCCCGTTTCTCAGACCGTGTGATCGGAGATCCGAAGACCTTTGCAGCAAATGCAAAGATCATACATATTGATATTGATGCAGCTGAAGTCAATAAAAATATCAGAACGGATGCTTCACTTGTCGGTGATCTGAAAGATGTACTGGCAGAAGTAAACCAGAAACTTTCCCAGAAGTCTCATCCGGAGTGGAAAGCGCATATATTGGATCTGAAGAAGAAATATCCGCTGGATTACAATCATGAAGTACTGACCTGTCCTTACGTGATCGAGCAGATCGATCAGGCAACAAAGGGAGAGGCAATCATTTCCACAGATGTCGGACAGCATCAGATGTGGGCAGCACAGTATTATCATTATACAAAACCGCGTACTTTCTTAAGCTCCGGCGGACTTGGTACAATGGGCTACGGCTTGGGTGCCTGCATCGGTGCCAAAATGGGACGTCCGGATAAGATCTGCATCAATATTGCAGGTGACGGCTGCTTCCGTATGAATATGAACGAGCTGGCAACGGCAAGTCGTTACAATATCCCGATCATTCAGGTGGTGATCAATAATGCCGTGCTCGGTATGGTACGTCAGTGGCAGACGCTGTTCTACGGACAGAGATATTCCCAGACCGTTCTGAAGGATAAAGTAGATTACTGCAAGGTGGCTGAGGCACTTGGCTGTCAGGCATATCGCGTAACCAAGAAAGAAGAAGTACTTCCTACGATTGAAAAGGCGATCGCAGCAAATGCACCGGTTCTGATCGAGTGCGTGATCGATCCTGATGATAAAGTATTCCCAATGGTTCCGGCGGGAAAACCGATTGATGAAGTATTCGACGAAAAGGATATGGAAAAATAAATTCTATGAAAAGAATTCTTATGATCTTATTTGTCGTTCTGATCGTATTGCCTGCGGCGATCATAGGAGGCTGCTATGGTGCGATCCGCTTTCAGTACCGGGAGACATTTATGCCCGGTCTGTTTGTGAATGGCGTCTATGCAGCGGATATGACACCGCAGCAGATGAATGACAAGCTGAAAGAGAATGCGCTGCTTCCGACCTGCATCATTACGGATGCAGAAGGAGAAGAGCATTCTTTTTCGATGGAGGAGGCAGACTTTCAGGAAGATTATCTGGAAGAACTGCAAAGTTTACACAAAACGCAGTCTGTACTGAAATTTGTGAACTGGTTTTTGGAAAGCGGCAATGTTTCTTATCAGGAGAAACAGCTTCTGCCAGCTGTGTCTTATGACCATAACAAGCTGACCGCTTATCTGGACGGCTGCAGCTATCTGAAGGACAACTCAGAAGATAAAAACAGAGTGATCGAGATCCGCAGAAATACGGATGGCTATTATCTGTACGATGAAACACAGAATCTGCTCAATCATGAAAAAGCTGTACAGGCGATCGAAAAAGCACTCGATGCACAGGAATATGAGATCGATCTGGCAAAAGCAGACTGCTATGAAATCTTTGCCTATACGAGTCAGATGAAACAGACGCTTGCGCTCTGGGATGCGTTGTCCCCGTATATGAATACGGAGATCACGTATGAGAGCAGTCAGGGTGATTATGTGATCGACCGTAAAAAGGTAAGCGATCTTCTGGCACAGGAAGATGGAAAGCTGCTTTTAGATGATGTGGGAAAGCCGTACCTGGATGAAAAACTGATGCAGGAGATGGTAGAGGAGCTTGCGGAACACTTAAATACAGTCGGAAAGCCAAGATCTTTCCGGGCAACGCGTGGTGTGACCGTTACGGTTGAAACAGGCACATATGGCTGTAAGATTGATGAAGATGAAGAGCTTGCGCATCTTTATGCTGCGGTGCCAAGTGGCAGAGTGGAGACAAGAACGCCGGTTTACAAGCAGGTCAGCTATACGGGGATCGATGGACTGGATGATATCGGTTCCACCTACATAGAAGTCGATATGACCGACCAGATGATGTATTATTACGTGAATGGCAGGCAGGAGCTTTCCACGCCTGTTGTAACGGGAAATACAAGTCTGGGTCGCGGAACGCCGCAGAAGGTATGTTATATTTATTTTAAGCAGAGAAACCGTGTGCTGCGCGGGGAGGATTATGCAACACCGGTCAGCTACTGGATGGCGGTCTATGGAAATATTGGCATCCATGATGCGACATGGCGGCGCAAATTCGGCGGCAGTATTTATAAAACAGGCGGCTCTCACGGCTGTATCAATACGCCGTTTGATGAGGTCAGTAAACTATATGATATGGCGGAGGTCGGAACCCCGGTCATTATTTTCTATTGACGCGGTGAAGCGAAAAAGGTAGAATAATTAAGATGTTGATAAAATAATCTGCCATATCTGGCAGAAACAGGAGGAGAAAAAAGTGTCTAGAGTTTATAACTTTTCGGCAGGTCCGGCAGTTTTACCTGAAGAAGTATTAAAAGAAGCTGCAGATGAAATGTTAGATTACAGAGGAACCGGTATGTCGGTTATGGAGATGAGTCACAGATCCAAAGCCTACGATACCATTATCAAGGAAGCCGAATCGGATCTGAGAGAGCTTATGAACATTCCTGACAACTATAAAGTATTATTCCTGCAGGGCGGTGCAAGCCAGCAGTTTGCCATGATCCCGATGAACCTGATGAAGAATAAAAAAGCAGGTTATATCGTAACAGGTCAGTGGGCAAAGAAAGCTTATCAGGAAGCTAAGATCTACGGTGAAGCGATCGAGCTTGCTTCTTCCGCAGACAAGACATTTTCTTACATACCGGACTGTTCCGATCTGGATATTCCGGAAGATCTTGATTATGTTTATATTTGTGAGAACAATACCATTTACGGTACAAAATACAAAAAACTTCCGAATACAAAGGGACATACACTCGTAGCGGATGTTTCATCCTGCTTCTTATCAGAGCCTGTTGATGTGACAAAATACGGCGTGATCTATGGCGGCGTACAGAAGAACATCGGTCCTGCAGGTGTTGTTATCGTGATCATCAGAGAAGATCTGATCACAGAAGATGTCCTGCCGGGCACACCAACCATGTTAAAGTATAAGATCCATGCAGATGCACAGTCTCTGTACAATACACCACCGGCTTACGGCATTTATATCTGCGGTAAGGTATTTAAGTGGCTTAAGAAGATGGGCGGTCTGGAAGTGATGAAGGAGCGCAACGAGAAGAAGGCAAAAGTGCTGTATGATTTCCTTGACGAGAGCAAGTTATTCAAAGGAACTGTTGTAAAGGAAGACAGATCCCTGATGAACGTACCGTTCGTAACAGGTGATGCAGATCTGGATGCCAAATTTGTAAAAGAAGCAAAAGAGGCTGGCTTTGAAAATCTGAAAGGCCACAGAACAGTTGGTGGTATGCGTGCATCCATCTACAATGCAATGCCATATGAAGGTGTTGTAAAGCTGGTAGAGTTTATGAAGAAATTCGAGGCAGAGAACTTAAAATAAAACGAGCAGAAAAGAGGAATTTTTATGTTTCAGTATTATTGCTTAAATCCGATCGCGCAGGTTGGACTGGACGGTTTCGGTGTAAATTATAAAAAAACAGAAGATATCAAGGAAGCGGATGGCGTTTTAGTCAGAAGTGCAGCCATGCATGATATGGAGCTGCCTGAAAAGCTGCTTGCTGTTGCAAGAGCAGGTGCAGGTGTCAATAATATCCCGCTTGATAAATGTGCGGAAAAAGGTATCGTTGTATTTAATACACCGGGCGCAAATGCCAATGGTGTAAAGGAGCTTGTGCTGGCAGGTATGCTGCTTGCGAGCCGTGATATCGTTGGTGGTATCGAATGGGTTAAATCCGATAAAGATGACGAAGGTATCGCAAAAGCACAGGAAAAGGAAAAGAAGAAATTCGCAGGTACTGAGATCGCGGGCAAAAAGCTTGGTATCATCGGTCTTGGTGCAATCGGTGTCAAGGTCGCAAATGCAGCGATCCATTTAGGCATGGAAGTATACGGTTATGATCCATACTTATCCGTTAATGCAGCATGGAATTTGAACCGCAGCGTAAAGCATGTATTAAACGTAGAAGAGATTTACGCAGAATGTGATTTCATCACGATTCACGTACCGCTTCTGGATTCCACAAAGGGCATGATCAATGCAGAAGCCATTTCCATGATGAAAGATGGCGTTGTGATCCTGAACTATGCACGTGATATCTTAGTGGATGAGCCAGCTTTATTAAAAGCGATTGAGTCCGGTAAGGTAAAGAGATATATGACAGACTTTGCAAATCCGACTGTTGCAGGTCAGCCGGGCTGTATCGTAACACCGCATCTTGGTGCTTCCACAGAAGAGTCCGAAGACAACTGTGCAGTTATGGCTGTTGCAGAACTTTCCGATTATCTGGAAAACGGCAATATCAAAAACAGCGTAAACTATCCGGCACTGGACATGGGTGTCTGCGCACAGGCAAGCCGTGTAGCAATCTTCCACAAAAACGTTGCCAACATGCTGACAAAATTCACTGCATGCTTTGGTGACAGCGGACTTAACATCACAGACATGATGAACAAATCAAGAGGCGATGTTGCTTACACCATGCTTGATTTAGAGCAGCCTGTGACAGAGGATATCGTCGAAAAGCTGAAAGGCATTGAAGGCGTGTTCCGTGTTCGTGTGGTAAAATAAAAGCTCTTATAAATTGTAATATCTAAAAGCTATTAAAAGATGGGTATTTCCTATAAACGCAATCACGCTTGACTACCCTGCGATTTGTCAAAGCATATATTGCACGTGCTCCAGCCGCCAAAACGCGTGGCGGTCTCTCCGCACGGCAAATGCTTTGCAAATCTCGGTCGTCTACGCTATCGATTGCTTATTATAGGAAATACCCATTTTCTGTATACATTTTAACTATGTGAAAAATAATATATAAATGACTGGCAATATTGATTGTTTATATTTATAGAACAAGAAAGCAGGAAGCCTGATATAATAAGTAATCGATAGTGTAGCCGACTGAGATTTATCGTTCCCTTTACCGGAGCGAGCGATCACGGAGTATTGATGAAATGTAATGGATTTGCTTGTCAAATCCATTATGTAGCCACCGAGCATCGGTGAAACCGATTTTGCATGCTCGGTGGTTCCCGTGACGGGAGCCCGGTAAAATGGGAACGAGATAAATCGCAGGGTAGGCAAACGTGATTACGTTTATATCAGGCTTCCTGCGTATTATTTTATAATTTACAATATTTATATCCTACATTTTAAGCAGCGAGCCAAGATCTACGGTGTCTGCCTGCTCCTTGGCAGCTTTCTCTGCCGCAGCCTGCGAGGAAAGATCCATATAACGGACGAGCACGTCGGAAATTTCACATCCGTCTTCCTTGGCAATCTTCATAAATATTGGTTTCAATTTATCAATCTGCTGCGAGGTTGTCGCGGTCGCACGCTGATTCGGATCACTGTTGATCGATTTCTTGTTGATATAGGCAGTGATCCGATCTAAAAATGCCTGATCTTCTTTTGTCATAACAAACCATCCTTTCTTTGTGAAACACATCTTATCATTTTTCACATGCACTGTCAAAAAAGTTTACTTACCCTACCAAATTTGCTATACTATACATGTTATATAAAAATATCACTTACAGGAGAACATGCATGGCATATATCAAACCATTTTGCAGTATCAGACCGGGAAAGGGATTGGAAGCGAAGGTAGCAGCACTTCCGTATGATGTCTATAACAGACAGGAAGCCAAAGAAGCTGTGAAAGGCAATCCGCTTTCCTTTTTAAATATCGACAGAGCGGAAACAGGGCTTGCAGACGAGGTAGATACCTATGATCCAAAGGTGTACGAGCGGGCACAGCAGCTTTTAGCCAGCCAGATCACGGATGGAACCTATATACAGGATGAGAAGCCGTGCTATTACTTATATGAGTTGACGATGCAGGGAAGAAGACAGACTGGTATCGTAGCCTGCGCCAGTGTGGATGATTACCTGTCAGGCGTGATCATGAAGCATGAAAATACACGTGCAGAAAAAGAAGCGGACAGGATCCGCCATGTAGATACACTTTCTGCCCAGACAGGGCCGATCTTTTTGGCATATCGGACGGATGATACACTTGAACAGATCAAACAGGCAGAGAAACAGAATACGCCTTATGCGGATTTTACTTCCGAAGACGGAGTCAGACATCGCATGTGGCAGATTACGGACATTGACCGGATCAGTCAAATTCAAAAATGTTTTCAAGAGATGCAGAAGATCTATATTGCGGACGGGCATCACCGCTGTGCTTCCGCAGTAAAAGTATCCCTGAAACGCCGCGCGGAAAATCCGGGCTATACGGGAAAAGAAGAATTCAATTATTTCCTTTCCGTATTATTTGCGGAATCGGAACTGCATATTATGGATTATAACAGAGTGGTAAAGGATCTGAACGGACTTTCAACGGAGGCATTTCTGGAAAAAGTCAGAGAGAAATTTACAGTACATCTGAATGGTGATGGGACAAAAGCCGTACATTGTGACAAAAAGGGCATGTTTGGTATGTATCTGGAGAATCAGTGGTATGTGCTTGAGCAGATCGGACAGAAAAGCGAAGACCCTGTGGAAGCACTGGATGTTTCTGTATTGCAGAATGAACTTTTAGCACCGATCTTAAATATCCGGGATCCGAAAACAGATAACCGCATTGATTTTGTGGGAGGCATACGTGGACTGGCAGAACTGGAGCGTCGCTGTCATACAGACTGCAAGGTGGCCTTCTGTCTGTATCCGACTTCCATGGACGAACTGTTTGCCGTGGCTGACGCAGACCGACTGATGCCGCCAAAGTCCACATGGTTTGAACCAAAGCTGAGAAGTGGATTGTTTATACATAAAATATAATAAGTGCAAATAGATAAAAGCAGAGGACTTATTGCAATGAAACGGGAGGATATTACATGACAAAGAAATTATACAAACTGATGAACTGGGCAGATGTAGAAGGTATCGTGTATGCGGAGGAGGATGATCCGCACAGATTACTCGGGCCTCATGTAAGAGGCATGAATACAATGATCCAGTTCTTTTATCCGGGCGCAGTCAGTGCTGTGATCGTGATCGGCAAAAACAGATACGCTATGGAGCTTGCAGATGAAGAGGGCTATTTTGCAGCACTGGTTCCAAAGGCTGAGAAAACAGACTGTTACACCGTAGAAGTACGGATGCAGGACGGGCAGATCAAGGAAGTCTGTGATCCTTATTGTTTCGGACCTGTGATCACCAAAAAGGATACAGAGAAATTCAATCATGGGATCCACTATACGGTATATGACATTCTTGGCGCACATCCGATGAAGATCAACGGTATTTCCGGTGTTCACTTTGCAGTCTGGGCACCAAATGCCATGCGTGTCAGCGTTGTAGGTGATTTCAACGGATGGGATGGCAGATTTCATCAGATGCGCCGTCTGTGGGACAGTGGTATTTTTGAGATATTTATTCCTTGTGCCAATGTCGGAGACAATTATAAGTATGAGATCAAATTAAAGGGCGGTACAACTTTCCTGAAAGCGGATCCTTACGGGAATCAGGCACAGCTCCGTCCGAATACAGCCTCTGTTGTGGCAGATCTTTCCAAATTTAAATGGTCGGATGAAAGCTGGCTGGCTGACAGAAAGAGTTTCAAGCCAGAAAAGGAGGCAATGTCTGTTTACGAAGTATATCTCGGCTCCTTTGCAAGAGGCGAGGACGGTTCGTATGTAAATTACAGAGAACTTGCACCGAAGATCATTTCCTATGTGAAGGAAATGGGCTATACACATATCGAACTGATGCCTGTTATGGAGCATCCGTTGGACGCTTCCTGGGGCTATCAGGTAATTGGTTACTATGCACCGACTTCCCGTTATGGCTCTCCGGAAGACTTTATGTTCTTCATGAATGAGATGCACAAGCATGGGATCGGCGTTATCCTGGACTGGGTTCCGGCGCATTTTCCGAAGGACGAACAGGGACTGGCAACTTTTGACGGAACCTGCCTGTATGAGCATGCTGACTGGAGACAGGGCTGCCATCCGCATTGGGGCACGCTGATCTACAATTATGGCAGACCGGAGGTTAAGAACTACCTGATCGCCAATGCACTGTTCTGGATCAATGTATTCCATGCAGACGGAATCCGCATGGATGCTGTGGCATCGATGCTCTATCTGGACTACGGCAAGAACGACGGCGAATGGATCCCGAATATTTACGGCGGAAAGGAAAATCTGGAAGCTATCGAATTTTTGAAGCATTTAAACAGCGTGATCCACAAGCAGAAGGACGGCGTTATCACGATCGCAGAAGAATCAACTGCATGGCCGAAAGTAACGGAGCCTGTTGAAAAGGACGGACTTGGTTTTGACCTGAAATGGAACATGGGCTGGATGAATGATTTTACGGGCTATATGCATCTGGATCCTTATTTCAGAGGACAGCATCACGGCGAGCTGACCTTCAGCATGATCTATGCATACAGCGAAAAATTCATGCTGGTACTTTCCCATGACGAAGTTGTACATGGCAAATCTTCCATGATTGGTAAAATGCCGGGCGAGATACCGGATAAGTTTAAAAACCTGCGTGCTGCCTATGGTTTTATGATGGCACATCCGGGGAAAAAGCTGTTATTCATGGGGCAGGATATTGCAGAGTTTGATGAATGGAATGAAAACAGAAGCGTGGAATGGGAGCTTCTGCAGTATGACCAGCACAAACAGATGCAGGAATATGTCAAGAAGCTGAACAGTATGTACAGGGAATACCCTGCTTTATATGCAGAGGATAACGATCCGGAAGGCTTTGAATGGATCAACAATATTTCAGCAAATGAAAATGTCATTGTATTTCTGCGGAAGGCAGCAAAGGATAAGGACACCCTGTTGGTTGTCTGCAACTTTGCCAATGAAAAGCGGACAGATTACAAGATCGGCGTTCCGTATCCGGGAAAATATAAAGAAATCCTGAATTCCGATGCGCGTAAGTTTGGCGGCGAAAACGATGTCAACGTAAGAGCCATTGCATCGAAAGAAGATGAATGCGACGGCAGAGAAGACAGTATCCGCATCAAAATGCCGGCATTAAGTACGCAGATATTCAGCTACACACCTTTTACCGCAAAGGAAAAAGCAGAGATCGAACGTCTGAAGGAAGAAGAAAGACAGAGAAAGCTGGAGCAGGAAAGACTGAAGCAGGCAAAGAAAGCGGAAACGGAAGCAAGAAAACTGGCGGATGAAGCCAAGGAACAGGCAAAACGGGCACAGGAAGAGGCAAAGGAAGCGCTGAAACGTGCCATGGAAGAAGCCAAGTATGCGGAAGAACTGGAAAAGGAAGCCCGTGAACTGGAAGAAGAAGCATTGAAACGGAAACAGGAAAGTGAAAAAGTAAAAGAAGAAGCAAAATTCCTGTAAAATGCCGGATAGGAAATAGAGGTAATGAAAATGAATGATACAGTAACAGAAGTGATGGACAATGCGGTCACGGATGTGACAAATGCTGTCAGTGACGCGGTCCCGACAGATGTAACGGAAAAGATCGGTCTTGTAGAGCAGTATCTGAATGATCTGCCCCAGAAGGCGCTGAATCTCGGAATCCGGGTAGTGCTTGCACTTGTTTTCTTTTTTGTAGGTGTGCAGGTGATCAAATTGATCCGCCGGATTGTCAAAAAGTCCCTGAAACGGGCAAATGCGGATCTGGGTGTGATCCAGTTCCTGGATTCTCTGATAAAAGCGGTTTTATACATTATTCTGATCTTTATGATCGCATCGGGCTTTGGACTGGATGCGACCAGTGTTGTGGCAGTGGTCGGTTCTGCAGGCGTGGCGATCGGCCTTGCCCTGCAGGGAAGTCTATCCAACTTTGCGGGCGGTGTTCTGATCCTGCTGTTAAAGCCGTTCCGTGTGGGCGATTATATCATTGAGGACAACAAGGGAAATGAAGGAACGGTCAAGGAAATCCAGCTTTTCTATACGAAGCTGCTGACACCGGATGATAAAGTGATCATTCTGCCAAATGGCACACTTGCCAATACATCCCTGACCAATGTGACAGCAACGGATGTCCGCCGTCTGGATCTTTCCGTTGGCATTTCCTATACGGCAGATCTAAAAAAGGCAAAAGAGATCGCCATGCAGGAGCTTGCAGCGGATCCTGCCTGCCTGAAAGAGAAGGAAAAGGATGTCTTTGTCAATAATCTGGGGGATTCGGCAGTGGAACTGATCGTACGCTGCTATGTCAAAAACGAGGATTTCTGGCCGGCGCGCGGCAGATTGCTGGAAAAATTGAAACTTGCTTATGATGCGAATGGCATTGAAATACCGTTTAACCAGTTGGATGTGCACTTTGATCAGGAAGTGGAGAAATAAAAAAGAAAACAGTTGCATTCTGCTCCCGTTTTCGATATAATACATTTTTGTAAGCGTAAGTTTACAGGATGTAAGCTGAAATAGCTCAGTTGGTAGAGCACTTCACTCGTAATGAAGGGGTCGTGGGTTCGAGTCCCATTTTCAGCTTTTATGTAACCTCAGTCATGTTACCATGTCTGAGGTTTTTTCATGCTATGAGATCATATTGTTGTTTATGCTTTTGCGCCGAGCCTTCGTTCGAGCATCTGGATCAGGCTGTACAGACAGACGGCGATGAAACAGAGGATCAGGATACACATGATCAGCCAGTCGAGCTTAAAGACCTGGCTGGCATAAATGATCAGATATCCAAGACCCTGTCTGGCAGCTAAAAATTCGCCGATCATAACGCCTACAAGCGCAAGCCCGATATTGACCTTCATGTTGCTCAGAATCGTTTCACGGGCAGCAGGCAGAACGACCATAAAGAAAATATGCCGCTTTTTGCCACCCAGAATGCGGATCAGCTTTTGTTTTTCCGGATCCGTGTTTTTGAAACAGGTGTACAGATTGATGATACAGCCAAAGATCGCAACGGAAATGCCTGCGATCACGATCGTCCGTATGCCCGTTCCGAGCCAGACGATGATAAGTGGTGCAAGTGCTGACTTTGGCAGGGAATTAAGAAGTACAAAAACCGGTTCCACAACGCTTGAAAGCGTCTGAAAACGCCAGAGCAGCGAGGCGACCAGAACGGATCCGAGCATGATGATGAAAAAGCTCAGGATCGTTTCATACAGGCTCACACCAATATGCATAAATAACTGATTTTCTTTTGTCATTTCCAGAAAGCACCTTGCGATTCTAGTCGGACAGCTGTAAAAAAAGACATCAATAAGACCACATCTCGCAGACAGTTCCCAGATGATAAGAAAACCAAGCAGCACAAGCGCACGCGAAATGCGGATCAGGAGCTTTCTCTTTTTTTCAGCCTGTAAAAAGAGAAGCTGGTTTTGGCTCATGTCGTATTAAGCTCCTTCCATATAAGATTGAAATAAGTAGAAAAATCAGGCAGATTCCGTATTTCCAGAGAAGAAAGTCCCGTATTTTGGAACGGCAGAACAAATTCCTTTATGATCGTTGACGGCCGCCTGCTCAGGACGAGGACACGGCTGGAAAGACTGATGGCTTCTCCAATGTCATGGGTAACGAGAACGGCTGTTTTTCCTTCCTTTTGTATGATCTTTCCAATATCATCTGCCGCATTCAGACGGTTCTGGTAATCCAGCGCGCTGAACGGTTCATCCAGATATAAGAGCTCCGGTTTCATGGCAAGTGTGCGGATCAGAGCTGCACGCTGGCGCATACCACCGGATAACTGGGACGGTTTTTTATGGGCAAAGGCGTCAAGCTGATAACGCGTAAGCAGGGTATGCAGATATTCTTTACAGTCTGTATCCAGACAATGATTGATCTTAGGTCCGAGGCAGACATTATCCCAGATATCATACCATTCGAGCAGATGATCCTGCTGCAGCATATATCCGTAAAAGGACTGTGTGCCCTCCTGTTTATAGTGGATTTTGATCTCGCCTTCCTCAGGACTTAAAATACCGGTCAAAAGTCCGAGCAAAGTGGATTTCCCGCAGCCGCTTGGGCCTACAATGGAAACAAATTCGCCTTTTTGGATCCGGAAACTGACAGATTTTATGACAGGAATTTCTCCTGTATGGGTGTGATAGGAAAAAGATAAATCGTTGCATTCTAATAATAACAAGGCACAGATCCTGCCACTTCTTTTTTATTAGAATATGTGTGCAAAGAAGGAAAGGTGAGCGCGGGAAAAAGAATAATTCTGCCGAAAAGCATAGAAAGGTATTGCAAACGAAGTTATTTTTGATTAAAATTAAATTTGAATTTTACATTCATACAGGAAATACGGAGGTAAGACAAATGGCACAGCTTTGGGGCGGTCGCTTTACAAAGGATACAGACCAGCTTGTATACAATTTTAATGCATCGATTTCATTCGATCAGAAGTTTTTTCATCAGGATATAGAGGGCAGCATTGCACATACCGTAATGCTTGCAAAGCAGAAGATCCTGACAGAGGAAGAAAAGGATGCGATCGTAAAGGGACTGACAGGGATCCGGGAAGATGTGGATGCAGGAAAGCTGCAGATCACAAGTGCCTATGAAGATATCCACAGCTTTGTGGAGGCAAATCTGATCGACCGGATCGGAGATGCAGGAAAGAAGCTGCACACCGGCAGAAGCAGAAACGATCAGGTAGCACTGGATATGAAACTCTATACGAGAGATGAGATCTCCCATGTAGATGCTCTTTTAAAAGATCTTCTGACAGAGCTCCTTACCATCATGAAGGAAAATACAGAGACTTATATGCCGGGCTTTACCCATCTGCAGAAAGCACAGCCGATCACGCTGGCACATCATATGGGTGCTTATTTTGAAATGTTCAAGCGTGACAGAAGCCGTATGGCAGACATTTATAAACGGATGAACTATTGCCCGCTCGGAAGCGGCGCACTTGCCGGTACGACCTATCCGCTCGACAGGGAATATACCGCATCGCTGCTCGGCTTTGAAGGCCCGACGATGAACAGCATGGATTCCGTGGCAGACAGAGATTATCTGATCGAGTTTTTAAGTGCACTTTCCACGATCATGATGCATCTGAGCCGTTTTTCGGAAGAGATTATTATCTGGAACTCAAACGAATATAAATTTATAGAGATCGATGATGCGTATTCAACCGGAAGCAGCATTATGCCGCAGAAGAAAAACCCGGATATCGCAGAGCTTGTACGAGGAAAGACAGGACGTGTCTATGGAGCACTGATGTCACTTCTGACGACAATGAAGGGCATTCCGCTCGCCTACAACAAAGACATGCAGGAAGATAAGGAGCTGACCTTTGATGCGATCGATACCGTCAAAGGCTGTCTGGCACTTTTCACAGGCATGATCCGTACGCTGAAGTTCAATAAGGACATTATGGAAAAGAGTGCGATGCACGGCTTTACCAATGCTACAGATGCAGCGGATTATCTGGTAAAACACGGTGTTCCGTTCCGTGATGCACATTCGATCATCGGACATCTTGTGCTGACCTGTATCGAAAAGGGAAAAGCCATCGATGAAATGAGTATAGAAGAGCTGAAAGAGATCAGCGATGTGTTTGAGCCGGATGTGTATGATGCGATTTCTTTAAAGACCTGCGTGGAAAAGAGACTGACGATCGGTGCACCGAGCAAGACTTCCATGGAACAGGCGATCGCTGCATATGAAGCATATCTGAAGGAATAGGAATGGCTAAGCGCTATAGTCTATAGGAAACAGTGAATTCCCGGTCAGGGACCGGTGATAATAAATAATACGAGGAGAAGAAAAATGAGTGATAAGTTAAAAGTCGGTATCTTAGGTGGAACAGGTATGGTAGGACAGCGTTTTATTTCGCTGCTGGAGAACCATCCATGGTTTGAGGTAACAACGATCGCAGCAAGTCCACGTTCTGCAGGAAAGAAATATGTGGAAGCTGTCGGTGACAGATGGAAAATGGATACACCAATGCCAGAAAAAGTAAAAGATATCGTTGTTATGAACGTAAACGAAGTAGAAGCCGTTGCTTCTCAGGTTGATTTTGTATTTTCCGCAGTTGATATGTCCAAGGATGAGATCCGTGCGATCGAAGAGGCATATGCCAAGACAGAAACACCTGTTGTTTCCAACAACTCCGCACACAGATGGACACCGGATGTTCCGATGATCATTCCGGAGATCAACGACAGCCATACAGACGTGATCGAGTTCCAGAAGAAGAGACTCGGTACAACAAAGGGCTTCATCGCTGTAAAACCAAACTGCTCTATTCAGAGCTATGCGCCTGTATTATATGCATGGAGAGAGTTCGAGCCATATGAAGTAGTTGCGACAACATACCAGGCAATCTCAGGTGCAGGTAAGACATTTAAAGACTGGCCTGAAATGGTTGGCAATATCATCCCTTATATCGGTGGTGAGGAAGAAAAGAGTGAGCAGGAGCCGCTTCGTGTATTCGGTAAGGTAGAAAACGGTGTGATCGTAAAGGCAGAAGAGCCGAAGATCACATGCCAGTGTATCCGTGTTCCTGTACTCAACGGTCATACAGCAGCTGTATTTGTAAAATTCAGAAAGAAACCTACAAAAGAGCAGCTGATCGAGAAGCTCGAAAGCTACAGCGGTGCTCCGCAGGCACTCAAGCTGCCAAGCGCACCAAAGCAGTTTATGCGTTATATGACAGAAGATAACAGACCACAGGTAACAGAAGATGTCAACTATGAAAACGGAATGGGTATTTCTATCGGACGTATCCGTGAAGACAGCATTTATGATTATAAGTTCGTTGGTCTTTCTCATAACACAGTACGTGGAGCAGCAGGTGGGGCTGTGCTTTGCGCCGAACTGTTAAAAGCAAAGGGATTTATCACGAAAAAATAAGCTGCTTGCAGTATATTTGGGGTGTATAAGTATGAATGAGATGCATTATCAGTTGGATCTTCTGACTGCAATGAATCAAAAGCTAATGGGCAATGAAAAGATGTTCCGCATGATCTGCGGAACATCTTCCAATGCCTTTTTATATTACATATTTTCCGAAGATCGGTTTGAAACACTTGGATTGTGGCAGCATTATTTTGACTTTCCGATCCGTTCCGCTTCCGATCTGCATAAGCTGATCAATTGTGCAAAGACAGAGTACATTTCATCACTGGAAGAGGCTCTTTTCTGTGAGAATAAGCACAAAGAGTCACAGATCGTGGAATGTGAGATGCAGGACAAAAAGTGGTTGGAGTTTGAAGTAACGATCACCTACAGTGAAACAGAGGAACCAAGTGAGAAGATCATCCGGATCCGTGATGTAACAAAACGGAAGAAGCAGACGGAAGAACTCAAATATATGGCATATTATGATTCGCTGACAGGCCTGTATAACCGGAATTATTTTGTCAGAATGCTCAGCGAATGGGTCAGAAAAGCCCAGACGGAAAAAGCAACGATCGATGTACTCTGTATCCGTATGGATGATTTCAAACGGATCAACGATTCCATGGGAATGATCGCAGGGGATGAGATCCTGCAGGCATTCGGTCTGTTTTTACGCGATCTGCAAAGCGAAGATATTATTGTATCTCATTTTAATGACGATATCTATTATCTTGCCATTTACAATCCATATGGCAATCATAATGTCGATACCGTATACAATCAGATTTGTCAGAGGACAGGACAGCCGTTTCAGATGATGGGAAACATCGAACAGAAGATCACAGTCAGTATCGGTGTTGCCAATTATCCGGAATCAGCCAGAAATTCTCTGGAGATCATCAACTGTGCGGAAATCGTACAATCGCAGAAAAAAGAGTCCGGAACAAACAGTATTGCTTACTTTGAAGCACCGATCCTGACGGATTTTATTGAAAACATCCAGATGGAAAACAAGCTTAAAGAAGCAATTGAGGATCATGCATTTGAACTGTATTATCAGCCGCAGTATGATGCAGGCTCCAAAAAGCTCCGTGGTGTGGAAGCACTGATCCGCTGGCGCGGACAGGACGGTAAATTTGTCAGTCCGGCGGTCTTTATCCCCCTTGCGGAAAAGGACGGTCTGATTGTTCAGATCGGAAACTGGGTGCTCGAGGAAGGCATCCGTGTTTATGCGGACTGGTATCGGAAATATGAATATCCGATGGTGCTGTCTTTGAATATTTCAGCACTGCAATATAAAAAGGCGGATTTTGTACATCATCTGCTGATGCTGATCGAAAAGTATCAGGTAGATCCTTCCCTGATCGAGCTGGAGATCACGGAAAGCGTATTGATCGAAGATTTTAATTCCGTGGTAGATAAGCTGAATACGTTAAAAGAATACGGGATCAAGATCTCCTTAGATGATTTCGGGACAGGATTTTCTTCTCTTTCCTATCTGAAGGGGCTTCCGATCGACACATTAAAAATCGACAAATCCTTTATTGATACAGTCATCAACGATCATCCGACACGTGTGATTACAGAATCCATTATCGCTATGGTAAAGAAGCTCGGCTGCGAAACGGTGGCGGAGGGCGTGGAAACACAGGAGCAGTATGATTATCTGAAGGCTGTCAACTGTGATAATATACAGGGCTTTCTGCTCGGAAAACCAATGCCGGCGGAAGGCATTGAAAAGATACTTTCTTCCATAAAAAATTGAGAGGATGCTTATGCTGAAAGGAAGAGAACGCGAACTTGCTTATCTGAATAAAGAATATCAAAGCGGCTCTGACCGGCTGCTCGTTGTGTACGGGCAGAAGGATGTCGGTAAAACAGCGCTTCTGTCAGCTTTTACGGAAGATAAAACAGCCTTTTACTATCAGGCTGAAGAAGGCAGCGAGAGACAACAGCTTTATCTGCTTGGCAGACAACTGCAACGGCTTGGCTCTTCCCTGCCGGTATATCCGACCTATGAGGAAGTCTTTCAGTGTCTGGATCAGAAGCTTCTGGTAATCGATGAGTTTCAGTATCTGCTCAAGGCCGGAGATGGCTTTGTACAGGCACTTGATGCATTCTTTCAAAATAAAAACGGATCCTGTATGGTACTTTTATGCAGTTCCTCTATTTCCTTTGTGGAAAATCATATGGTAGCAAAGCTGGGGAAACTGGCGCATAAGCTGACCGGCTTTTTGAAACTGCGGGAATTGCAGCTTTGGGATGTGGCAGCATATTTCCCGGATTATTCCTGGGAGGACTGTATAAAAGTTTATTCTATTTTAGGTGGTCTGCCCGGGCTGTGGCAGGCATTTGATCCGTATGTCCCTGTTACTGAAAACATCTGCAGGGTGCTTCTTGCGCCGGGCGGCAGACTCCGCGAAGAAGGTGCACATATTGTCAGCAGACAGCTCCGTGAATGTGGTGTTTACTTTTCTATTCTGGGTGCGCTGGCACAGGGAAAGAATAAATTAAATGAATTATATCAGCACACGGGATTTTCCAGAGCGAAGATCAGTGTTTATCTGAAAAATCTTATGGAACTGGAACTGGTGGAAAAAGTGTTTTCCTTAGATACACCGGGACGGGATAACCAGCGTAAGGCGGTTTATCGGATCTCTCATCCGCTGGTACGTTTCTGGTTCTGTTTTCTGTATGCGGACAGCAGCCTGCTTTTGCGGATAACGCCGGAGGCATATTATGAGCAG
Source organism: Kineothrix sp. MSJ-39 (assembly GCF_018917935.1). Classification (GTDB taxonomy): domain Bacteria; phylum Bacillota; class Clostridia; order Lachnospirales; family Lachnospiraceae; genus CAG-194. The sequence goes on from NZ_JAHLPN010000001.1 coordinate 100,697, forward strand.
CTTGTAAAGCCTGCGCTGGCACTTTACTGTGAAAGCTGCTTTTCCAAAGTCTGTCAGGAATATATGCAGCGGGAAGCAGCAGAGCACAAATTGCCCATAGAAATCACGGATTTTGGCAGTTTTGTGGGGAAAGCAGGCTCGATTGACTATATCGGTCATAATGAAACCGGACAATATATAGCTGCATTTGCAGATTATAGGGATCCGGTCTTTCCGTATGAGAAATACCTGCAGGCTAAGGCTCTGACCGGGCAAGCAGGGATCCGGCCGGATTATATGTATCTGTTTTCCGGGCACGGCTTTGATGCAAAGCTGGAAGCACTGGAAAAAGAGCTGGATACGCTGATATTGATTAGAATGGATGATTTATAAATATGGGAAAACAGGTTTTTATAGCAGAAAAACCGAGTGTGGCAAGAGAATTTGCGAAAGCATTAAAATACAATATGAAATCGCGAGATGGCTATATGGAGTCTGAGGAAGCGATCGTTACATGGTGCGTCGGACATCTGGTTACCATGAGCTATCCCGAAGCATATGACGAAAAGTGGAAAAGATGGACGATCGAGCCGCTTCCTTTCATTCCGAAGGAATTCAAATACGAAGTGATTGACAGCGTCAAAAAACAGTTTCAGATCGTCAGCGGTATTTTGAACCGGCCGGATGTGGATGTGATTTATGTCTGCACCGACTCGGGACGTGAAGGAGAATACATATACAGGCTTGTGGAAATGCAGGCACATGTCACAGGCAAGGAAAGAAGACGTGTCTGGATCGATTCCCAGACAGAAGAAGAGATCCTGCGTGGCATCCGGGAAGCAAAAGATCTTTCTGCTTATGATAATCTGTGTTCTTCCGCTTATCTGCGGGCGAAAGAAGATTACCTGATGGGCATCAATTTTTCCCGTGTCCTGACTTTGAAATACGGTTATAATGTCAAAAATTTCCTGAATCAGGATCGGGTGGTGATCTCGGTCGGACGTGTCATGACCTGTGTGCTTGGCATGGTGGTGGACAGAGAACGGGAGATCCGTAATTTTGTCAAGACGCCGTTTTACCGTGTCCTTGCAAGTCTGCAGATCGGCGATAAAGCAGTGGATGCGGAATGGAGAGCTGTCAAGGGTTCTGCCTATTTTGAATCTCCGCTTTTGTATAAAGAAAACGGCTTCAAAAAGCAGGAAGATGCGCAGAAACTGATCGATACGCTGTCACAGCCGCAGCCGTTGCAGTTTCAGGTGGTAAAGGCGGAGAAAAAGAAAGAAACGAAAAATCCGCCGCTTCTGTTTAATCTGGCGGAGCTGCAGAATGAGTGCTCCAAGCTGTTTAAGATCAGTCCGGATCAGACCCTGCAGATCGTGCAGGAGCTGTATGAGAAGAAGCTGACAACGTATCCGCGTACGGATGCCCGTGTACTTTCCACGGCGGTTTCCAAGGAGATTACAAAAAACATCGGCGGTCTTGCCTCTTATCCGGGCGTTGGGCCGTATGTTAAATATATTCTGGAAAAGAAAACCTATCAGAATCTGGCAAAGACAAAATATGTCAATGACAAGCAGATCACGGATCATTACGCGATCATTCCGACCGGGCAGGGACTTGCGGCACTTTCCTCATTGCATGCAACATCTGCAAAGGTATATGAGGTCATTGTCAGACGATTCCTTTCCATTTTCTGTCCGCCGGCTGTTTATCAGAAGATCGCACTTTGTGTGCAGCGCGGCAATGAACATTTTTTTGCCAACTTTAAGGTGCTTTCGAGCGCGGGGTATCTGGAACTGATGCAGTACAGCTTTGGCAAAAAGACGGAAGAAGCAGAAAAAGCAAAGGAAAAAGAGCAGGAGGAAGAAACAGATACCGCCTGTGACGAGAATTTGTTAAATATACTGTCTTCTCTGAAAAAAAATGATATAATAGATGGGAACGGTTTCTCAATAAAAGAAGGGGAGACTTCACCGCCGAAACGATACAATTCGGGATCGATGATCCTTGCCATGGAAAATGCAGGACAACTGATCGAGGATGAAGAACTCAGGGCACAGATCAAGGGAAGCGGGATCGGTACTTCTGCCACAAGAGCGGAGATTCTGAAAAAACTGGTCAATAACAAGTATCTGGCACTGAATAAAAAGACGCAGATCATTACGCCGACGTTACTTGGCGAGAGTATTTATGAAGTTGTCAACTGTTCCATCCGGTCACTTCTGGATCCGAAGCTCACCGCAAGCTGGGAGAAGGGACTGACGCAGGTTGCAGACGGCGTGATCAGCCAGGATGAATATCTGGAAAAGCTGGAAGGCTTTATCGTCCGCAGAACGGAATATGTCAAGCAGACAAACCAGCGCAGCATGCTGGAGCACAGATTCCGTGAAGCAGCAAAATATTATCCTGCTGTCAAAAATAAAAAATCATAACTTATGGAGGGAAAGCAAATGGAATTATTTCAGGTATCAAAGTATCTTGATGTCGAACACACCATCGCAAAATATATGTTTGATCCGGTGGAGAATCCGTGGGAGGTTCTGCCGTCGATCAGCATTTTTATCGAACAGTTAGGACCGATGCTGCCAAGTGAAGAATTTGAACAGCGCGGCAGTAATGTCTGGATCTCAAAATCAGCAGTCATTGCACCGACGGCTTATATCGGCGGCCCATGTATCATCGATGCGGGCACGGAAGTACGCCACTGTGCATTTATCCGTGGCAGCGCGATCATCGGCAAAAACTGCGTGATCGGCAATTCCACAGAGGTTAAGAACAGTATCATCTTTGATGAGGTGCAGATCCCGCATTACAATTATGTCGGTGACAGTATTTTAGGTTTCCGTTCCCACCTCGGCGCAGGTGCGATCACATCCAACGTCAAAAATGACAAGAGCAATGTAGAAGTGAATTTCGCACTCGGCAAAATGGATACCAAGCTGCGCAAGTTCGGTGCGATCGTCGGAGATTATTCCCAGATCGGCTGTAACAGCGTGTTGAATCCCGGTACGATCATCGGCAGAAACTGCAGCATTTATCCGCTTTCCAATGTCAGAGGACTTGTAAATGAAAACTCCATTTATAAGGCACCGGGCAAGGTTGTACAGAAGGTAAAACTGAAGAAGGATCCTAAATAAGTAAAAATGGCTGTTTTCTGCAGAAAACCATGCAGCATGTATATGGAAAAAAACATAAAAATGACTGGATTTTTTTGTAGAAATATGCGAAAATGATAACGGTGATTTTGACAAAATATACATGTGATATTTTGTTGATAAAATAAAGTACATTTTGAAAGGAGTTTTCACATGATTTATTCAAAAGAAGTGGAAGAAATGTGTCCAGTTGCACAGGGCGTTCATCATGGCTGTGCACCAATCCCAGAAGAAGCAAAATGGGTTCAGGCAAAAGAAGTGAAGGATATTTCAGGCTATACACATGGTATTGGCTGGTGTGCACCACAGCAGGGTGCTTGTAAATTATCCTTAAACGTTAAGGAAGGTATTATTCAGGAAGCTTTAGTTGAGACAATCGGATGTTCCGGTATGACTCATTCAGCAGCTATGGCAGCAGAAATCCTTCCGGGCTTAACAGTTATGGAAGCATTAAATACAGACCTTGTATGTGATGCGATCAACACTGCTATGAGAGAGTTATTCTTACAGATCGTTTACGGTCGTTCACAGTCTGCCTTCTCTGAAGACGGTCTTGCAATCGGCGCTGGTCTGGAAGATCTTGGTAAAGGAACCCGTTCTATGGTTGGTACTACATACGGAACTCTTTCCAAAGGACCTAGATACCTTGAACTTACAGATGGTTATATTACAGGTATTGCCCTTGACGAAGCTGATGAGATCATCGGTTACAAATATGTAAACTTCGGTAAGATGATGGACTTCATCAAAGCCGGTGATGATGCTGCTACAGCATATGAAAAAGCTTCAGGTCAGTATGGTCGTGTACAGGATGCTGTACGTGTAATTGACCCTAGAAAAGAGTAAGGAATAGGAGGATAAATAGATGGCATTATTTGAATCATATGAAAGAAGAGAGCCTCAGATTCTTGCTGTATTAAAAGAGTATGGCATTAATTCAATTGAGGAATGTAAAGATATTACAATGGCTGCTGGAATCGATGTTTACAATCTGATCGAAGGCATTCAGCCAATCTGTTTTGAAAACGCAAAATGGGCTTACACAGTAGGCGCAGCAATCGCAATCAAGAAAAACTGCCGCAAGGCTGCTGATGCTGCTGCAGCAATCGGTGAAGGACTTCAGGCTTTCTGTATTCCTGGTTCTGTAGCTGATACACGTAAGGTAGGTCTTGGACATGGTAACCTTGGTAAAATGCTTCTGGAAGAGGATACAGAGTGTTTCGCTTTCTTAGCTGGTCATGAATCATTCGCAGCTGCTGAAGGTGCTATCGGTATCGCAGAAAAGGCTAACAAAGTTCGTCAGAAACCTCTCCGCGTTATCTTAAACGGTCTTGGAAAAGACGCTGCTCAGATCATTTCCCGTATCAACGGATTCACATTTGTTGAGACAGAATATGATCCATATACAAATACAGTAAAAGAAGTATCACGCAAGTGCTACTCTAAAGACGCTGATTCTCCACGTGCTAAGGTTAACTGCTACGGTGCAAACTCTGTTCCGGAAGGCGTTGCAATCATGTGGAAAGAAAATGTAGACGTATCTATCACAGGTAACTCTACAAACCCAACTCGTTTCCAGCATCCGGTAGCTGGTACTTATAAGAAAGAAAGACTTGAAGCTGGCAAGAAGTACTTCTCAGTAGCATCAGGCGGTGGTACAGGACGTACACTTCATCCAGATAACATGGCTGCAGGTCCTGCTTCTTATGGTATGACAGATACAATGGGTCGTATGCATTCAGATGCACAGTTCGCTGGTTCTTCATCAGTTCCTGCTCACGTAGAAATGATGGGTCTGATCGGCGCTGGTAACAACCCAATGGTAGGTATGACTGTTTCTACAGCTGTATCCATCGAGGAAGCTGCAAAGGCTGGTAAGTTCTAAATATTGATTTAAAATGTAAATTTTAGGGCTATTCAAACAGAGTATATGTCTGAATAGCCCTATTTTTATAGTTTAAAAGCAATTTATATTATATTCTGAGTAGAATTATGGTATAATAATACCATAATAAAGGAGGAAAATGATATGCCACGAATTATTCCAATTAAAGAATTGAAGAACACTTCAGAAATATCTGATATGTGCCATAAAGCTGAGGAACCCATTTATATTACTAAAAATGGATATGGCGATATGGTTATTATGAGTATGGAAATTTATGAAAGCACAATGAGAAGAATAGCGATGTATCATGAGATAGAAATCTCTGAACAGCAGATAAAAAAAGATCAAGTAAAGGATGCACGAAATTCACTCAGAGAAACGAGGGCGAAGTATGGCTTATAATTTAAGAATAACAGAATATGCTGCGGAGCAACTGGATAATCTCGTGTATTATTTACTATATCAGTTTAAAAATGAACAGGCAGCCACACACTTATTAGATGGTATTGATAGTGTATATACCCGATTAGAAGAAAATCCCTTGCAGTTCCCTCGCTGTGGAGATTCCTATCTTGACAAAAAAGGATATCATGAGGCGGTTATTCCACAGATGGATTATATGATAATATTTAATATTGATGAAAATATTGTAAATGTGGTAGGGATTTTTCACCAGCTTGAAAATTATCCGCAAAAGTTATAATCGTTTATAGGTACATCCCCGTCACACTGTCATCTTTTTCAAATCCCAGTTCTGTTAAAGCATTGTACGCTTTCTTGGCAATCGATTCATTTGCACCCCAGGAAATATTCAAAAGTCCGTGTCCACCGCCAAAACCAATGATAAAGGCATCCTGTGAGTTCTCTTCCTGCGTAAGCATAACGGTCAGTGAGACAGCACTTTCAACTCTGTAATAATACTCTTCAAAACAAATAAGAATTGCTTTTCCCCCGGCTTTTTGTACCCGGCAGATCTTGTGAATAGACATTTTGCGGATGAAATCATTCGCAAGCATGGCTAAAGTTGTATCCTCTTCGCTGCCAATTCGTTTCATTGTGATCACTTCTGACATTGTTTATTCCCCCTTTTGTGTTGCTGCATACATGATTTAGCGGTATTATATTGATTATAACATAGTTTTTCTATGTAAGGTACAGAAATCATATTGATTGACAATAAGAAAGGCGGGAAGAAAAGCTTTATGAATACAAAACAGGTATATAATCCTTTTTTGCCACTTAATGAATATATTCCGGACGGAGAACCCCATGTATTCGGTGACAGGGTATATCATTACGGATCTCATGACAAGGAAGGCGGCGATACCTTCTGTATGCTCGATTATGTCTGTTATTCCGCGCCGGTAGACGATCTGACGGACTGGCGGTATGAGGGAGTGATCTATCAGGCAAAACAGGATCCACGTTATCCGGCGCCGCAGTATATGTATGCTCCTGATGTGGTACAGGGCAATGACGGACGCTACTATCTGTATTACTGCATGGGCGGAGATTATGGACAGGGCGGTTATCAGGGACCTGTCAGTGTGGCTGTCTGTGATACGCCGGCTGGAAAGTATGAATATCTGGGCGTTGTGAAAAATCCGGATGGCAGTCCGATGCTGAAATATATCTGTTTTGATCCGGCAGTACTGAACGATGACGGAACGATCCGGCTTTATTACGGAACACAGTATGACTTTGAGGAACGCGACGATTTTTTGACAAATGATTTTTACCTGCAGGATGAGATAGAAATGTTCGGACGGAGCCGGGAAGAAATTCTAAGCTATCCTGACAGTATCATGGGACCGGTCATGGCAGTTCTTTCCGATGATATGCTGACGGTAAAAGAAGAAGCAAAGCATATTATTCCATATCGGGTAAAAGGCACAAGCTTTGAAGCACATCCGTTTTTTGAAGGTTCATCCATGCGTAAGGTCGGTAAGAAATATTATTTTATCTATTCTTCCTGGCAGAATCATGAGCTTTGTTATGCAACGAGCGATCAGCCTGACCGCGACTTTGTTTTCGGCGGAACGATCGTATCCAACGGCGATATCGGTTATCGGGGCAGAGATGCGCAGCATAAGCTGAATATGACCGGAACCACACATGGCAGTATCATAGAAATTAACGGGCAGTGGTATGTTTTTTACCACAGGCTTACACATAAGTCCGATTACAGCAGACAGGCGTGTGCAGAGAAAATCCGCATTCTGGAAGACGGCAGTATTCCACAGGCGGAAATCACAAGCTGTGGCTTAAATGACGGACCGTTGTCTGCGGAAGGTACTTATCCGGCCGTGATCGCCTGCAATCTGACAAATGGGCATATGCCACATGGCTCCAACAGTGTGTTTCAGATCCCGTTCCCGAATGTCACGCATAAAGAGCAGGAGCGATTTATTGCGGAAATAGAAGATCAGACACTGATCGGCTACAAATATTTTGACTGCAGAAATGTAAAGATATTTGGTATCACATATCGGATGGAAACAGAGAAAAATCGGGTGATCTTTGACGGCAGGTATCGTACGGATGTCCGCAGTCAGGATGACGAGAATTTTGCGAACACTTATGCTGAAAAAGATGTTTTGACCAAAGCAGTCAAACCAAAACAGTCAACAGAAAATACGCCGCGATTCAGGATATGTATTGATACAGCGGAAAATGAAATAGGAACGCTTTTACTGGATGAAAAGGTGGAAGACTGGAAAAATGTAACTGTACAGATAGAAATACCGGATGGTGTTCATGCTTTATATCTTGTTTACGTAGGACAAGCTAAAGTACAGTTAAAAGAGATCCATTTCTAAGAAATGTTATTGTAATATGAATGAGGGAGGATGCAATGAAGAAACGAATTCTGCAGATTATGAGCTGGCTTTTATTGTTTACAGCAGTTGTTGTAACACCGGTTATGGCACAGAAGCCATCTATTTGTTCCAAAGAAGAGTGGGAGGTTTTGAAGCTGACCAATCAAAAAAGACTGAATCAGGGGTTAGAACCTTTATCCACGACGAAGAAGCTGCAGAAAGCTGCAGGTATCCGTGCGGCAGAAACAGAAAGCTATTTTTCGCATACGCGTCCGGACGGAACAACCTGTTTTTCTGTTTTAGCAGAGCAGGATATCTTTTACTGGAGTGCTGCCGAAAATATAGCAGCCGGGCAATCATCGGTAGAACAGGTCATAAACAGCTGGTGGAACAGCTCCGGCCATAAACGGAATATGTTAAATGCATCGATGACACATTTAGGTATCGGTTACAGTAAGAATACAAATGATTATTTCAGGCATTACTGGGTACAGCTTTTTGTGGGAGGCTGTCAGTTTGAATCTCTTTCCGTAAAGGGCGGTACAGCTCTCAGTATCAAAAAAGGCAGCACCATATCCGATCTGGATTTGTATCTGGTTGCAGACTGCAAACGGCATGGGAACAGCTATGTTCCGATCAGTGATAAAATGTGCAGCGGATACAATAAAAATAAGACCGGAAAACAGACTGTAACGGTATCTTATCAAAAGCTGACGACAACCTTTACAGTGACTGTTACCGGAACAGGTGAAACAGCATCTGATCAGAATACACAGAAAAAGGCAGTCTGCCTGAAATGGAAGAAAGCGGCAAATGCAGATGGATATGTGATTTATCGTGCAACATCCAAAAACGGAAAATATCAGAAAATAAAAACGGTCCAAAAGAGCAGGATCACAGAATATACCGATAAAAAAGTGAAGACCGGTAAAAAATATTATTATAAGGTAAAAAGCTTTCAGAAGAAAAACAATAAACTGAAAATCGGCAAAACTGTCAAGCTACGTTTTCAAAAATGGGTAAAATTGTAGTTAAGAATTATATATTATATACAAAAAGAAATTGTAATTGCATCTGGAATTTGTTATAATTTGACATATAAAAACAACAATGTATCAACTAGATAAGGAGGTTTTTCATATGAACACAATTATTACAATCGGACGTCAATTTGGATCTGCCGGACGTGAAATCGGCGAAAAGCTTGCAGATGAGCTGGAAATCAAATGTTATGACAAAGAGCTTTTAACAAGAGCGGCAAAGGAGAGCGGTTTCTGTGAGGAACTGATCCAGACACATGATGAGAGACCGACCAACAGTTTTTTATATAATCTGGTCATGGACACCTATTCCTTTGGGTATAATGCAGCAGGTCTTGTAGATATGCCGATCAGCCAGAAGGTATTTCTGGCACAGTTCGATGCGATCAAGAAGATCGCAGCAGAAGGTCCTTGTATTATCGTAGGTCGTTGTGCGGATTATGCACTGGCTGACAATCCAAACTGTATCAGCGTATTTATCCATGGTGATATGGATGTCAAGGTCAAACGTATTATGAAGAAATATGATCTGACAGAGTCCAAAGCCAAGGAAATGATCCTGAAAAAAGATAAACAGCGTCAGAGCTATTATAATTATTATTCATCCAAGAGATGGGGCTTCAGCGATTCCTACGACCTTTCCGTCAACAGCAGTATTTTAGGAATCGAAGGAACTGTGAACTTATTAAAACAGTTTATTCTGGATTTTGAGAATCGTGAGAAATAAGCCGACGGCAGAGAGATAACATCAGCAATAGAAGGAAACTGAAAAATGAAATTTCGTTTTGAAAAGAAATATTTATACTGGGGGATAACAGCCTTTCTGGTTATAGCAGCCTCTTTGATCTTTTATTACTTTTTATTCCATATGAATAATGTCAGGGCAGGTTTTCGGGCCTTTACCAAAACCTGTATGCCGATCATTGACGGACTGGTACTGGCATATCTGATGACGCCGCTTGTCAATCATATGGAAAGAGACTTCTTTATACCGGTGTGCAAAAAGCTGAATCTGAATACGGAAAGTGTAAAGGTAAAGAAGCGAATGCGCCTGCTGTCTGCACTGATCACAGTTATTTTTGTTTTTGTGCTGATCTATCTGCTGTGTGCATCCATTATCCCGCAGCTTATCATCAGTATCCAGAATATTGCACTGCAGCTTCCTGTATACGCGACAAATCTGCAGGACTGGATCCAGAAGCTTCTGGAAAACAATGAAGATCTGGCAGGTATTGTAACATCCCTGATCAACCAGTATTCCAATGAATTGGAAGGGTATTTGAACAGCAAGCTGGTTCCGCAGTTAAATGTAATCCTGACACAGTTTTCAAGCAGTATTTTCTCCAGTATGCTGGGAATGCTTGTGACGGCGTGGAATCTGCTGATCGGTCTGATCATTTCCGTATACTTACTGTTCAGCAAAGAAAGCTTTGCAGGACAGTCCAAGAAGATCATTTATGCAATCTGGGAAGAGGAGACAGCCAACAAACTGATTTCCGATATCCGCTTTGTCAATGCTACCTTTGGTGGTTATATCAATGGTAAACTGGTAGATTCTCTGATCATTGGATTGCTTTGCTTTATTGGTATGACGTTATTGCAATTACCGTATCCGGTTCTGATCAGTGTTATTGTTGGTGTTACAAATATCATTCCGTTTTTTGGACCGTATCTGGGAGCAATCCCGAGTATCATTCTGATCTTGATGGTGAATCCGAAACAGGCACTTTATTTTGCGATATTTATTCTTGTTTTACAGCAGTTTGATGGAAACTTCTTAGGACCGAAGATCCTTGGAAACAAAACCGGATTATCCAGCTTCTGGGTTATTTTCTCCATCACCTTATTTGGTGGCTATTGGGGTATTTTAGGTATGGCGATCGGCGTTCCGGTATTTGCGGTTATTTATGCAGGCATTAAATCGCTGGTGAATCGGCAGCTTGTAAAGCGTGGTTTTTCAACCAATACCAAGGATTATATGTTCTTGTCGGAAATTAAGGATAACCAGTTTGTAGAATTGCCGCCGCCCAAGCAAAAAGAACGCAAAAATAAAGACATCGAATTAAATTCAGAAGAAAACGTATCCGAATCAAAAAAATCTGAAGAAACAGATAATGAAAATAAAGAAAAATAAGAAAATAAGCTCTGTGTATGTGCAGAGCTTATTTCTTTGAAGAAAGTTCTTCCCAGCAGGCATCTACATAGCCTTTGGTCAGATCTAAATTGCAAATGTGTCTGCAGTCATAAATAAAACCTCCGTTGATGAAACTATGGCAGCTTGGCGCAGGAAAGAGTGTGTATTGAGACATATTGAACTATTCGCAAAAGAATAGTTTATCGAATAGTTGCGACTGGGAAGTGGCTCCCTCTGCATCTGCAGCTTGTAATCTGTTGGATCGTATCCGTTTTTTCTCAATGCAGAATTGTCTGCAGTCTGGCGTCGTTTCTGACGAAATCTTTTGCCATATCCCGATATTTTTGTTCATGTAAATAAGTATGTCTGTTTTTTAGTGTCGGTGCCAGATCAATGGCATCTAAGAAATCTTGTTTTTTCATATCAAGTGTTGCCACATAATCAAAGAATCCCGTATCATTTAAAACAGTTTCCACACGTACATAACGATGATCCTGTACCTTGCTCATAATATAGGTTGCAATACCAACCTGGACACCGTGAAGCTGTGGATGGTCAAGCAGCTTGTTCAGTGCATGGGAAATCAAATGTTCGCTACCGGATACAGGCGCGCTGCTTCCGGCAATTTCATTTGCAATTCCGCTCATGGCAAGGGAATCTACAAGTTCTTTTAAAAACAGATTTTCATGGATATCCTGATATGGGGTTCTCACAAAACTGTTGACCGCTTTTTTAGCGATCATCATGGCAAAATCATCCACTTTTGTAAAACCACATTTTTCTTCATACTGCCAGTCATAAATAGATGTGATCTTTGAGATCATATCTCCAATCCCGGAATAAATAAACTTCACAGGTGCGGTTTTGATGATCTGTGTGTCGACAACTATGCCGTAGGCGAGTCTTGCAGGAACAGATACTCTTCTCTCTTCTATTTTTAAGGAAGCACTGGAGCTTGCAAAACCATCACTGGATGTAGAGGTAGGAATGCTGATAAACGGTAATTTTTTCAAAAATCCCATGTATTTTGCTGCATCAATAACCTTACCGCCGCCAATACCGATCACCGCCTGTGCTTTTGGTGAAATGGAAAATGCCATCTGTGTAATATCATTTAAGGCAATGGTGTCGATTTCTTTATATTCGAGAACATCTACCTGTGCATCCTTTAAAGAATTCATTACTTTGGAGCCGAACATCTCGATCAGATCATTTCCAAAATATAAGACAACACGGCTGATGCCCTGATTTTGTAAAATAGAGCCAAGATCATCCAGTGCGTTGTCATAAACCTTTAAAAAAGATGGAATATGGATAGAATGTTGTACGTTCATGTAAAGTTACCTCCTGCTAATTCCTATGAAATTTCTTTTTTTATTTTGATATCAGTATTTCATATTATAGGAGTTTAAGCAAGCATAATTTATAGGTAAACAGGATTCAATTTATGTTATAATATCTGATGGGAGGATATTATGAAATTACAACGTTTATTAAGCCTGACAAGGCAGGCAATAGATACTTATGACATGATTGAGGAAGGTGACAAGATTGCGGTCGGGATATCCGGCGGTAAGGATTCGCTGACACTTTTATATGCCCTGCAGATGTTAAGCCGGTTTTACCCGAAGCATTTTGAGGTATACGCGGTAACGGTGGATCTGGGCTTTGAGAATCTGGATCTGACACAGATAAAGGCATTTTGTGAGAAACTGCAGGTACCTTATACGATCATTAAAACACAGATCGCTGAAATTGTGTTCCAGACGCGCAAGGAATCCAATCCGTGCTCACTATGTGCAAAGATGCGGAAAGGTGCTTTGAATGATGAAATGAAACGTTTAGGCTGCAATAAGGTGGCTTATGCGCATCATAAGGATGATGTCATTGATACGATGCTGCTTTCTCTCCTGTTTGAAGGAAAATTCACAACATTTTTACCGAAAACATATTTAGACCGTGTACAGTTGACCGTGATCCGGCCGCTTATTTATGTGGATGAAGCAGATGTGATCGGTTTTGTACATAAATACGATCTGCCGGTAGCCAAAAGTCCATGCCCTGTGGACGGAAGTACCAAAAGAGAGTATGCGGACCAGCTGTTAAAGCAACTGATCCGCGAAAACAAAGGGGTAAAGGAACGGTTGTTTTCTGCCATAGAAAACGGAAATATAGAAGGCTGGCAGAAAGGTATGTTTATGCAGAAATGATGATCTGTCCATCTTTTACACTTACTTTGACTTTATGATCTGTTACACCGATCGCAGACAAATCCTCTTTGGACAACTGTACGCGTCCGGCTCTGTCAAGTACCGCATAGGTATCATGGGAAAGTGCCTGTTCTGAAAGATCACCAACCTGCGATAATTCTTTTGCATAATCGATGCGGATATCCTCACTGCTTACCTTTCCGTCGCAGATACGCAGCACACGGTTTACCTTTTTGGCAAGATTCCGGTCATGTGTCACGATGCAGATGGTAAGCCCTTTTTCTTCATTCAGCTTACGGAATACGTCTAAAATATAGGCGGAAGTCCTTGTATCGACTGCGCCCGTAGGTTCATCCGCCAGAAGAAGTTTTGGACGGTTAGCCAGTGCTATCGCGATGGCAATTCGTTGCTGCTCCCCACCGGACAACTGATTCAACCGGGCATTTTTCTTGTGGCTCATGCCAACCAGATCTAACAGCTCAAGTGCATAATCCGAATCGGATACAGCCTGTTCTTCTGGTGTCCATAAAGCACGCTCTTCTTTCTTTAAAAAGCCCATTGGAAGCGCAACGTTTTGCAATGCGGTCAGATAAGGGAACAGGTTCCTGGCATTGTTCTGCCAGACAAATCCGACACAGGTTCTTTTATATTCCTGCAACTGTTTTTCCGTCATATTGAAAAGATCCCGGTCATCGACAAGCAATTTGCCGGCAGATGGCTTATCCAGTCCGCCAACCATATTTAAAAAGGTGGATTTACCGCTTCCGCTGTTTCCGATGACTGCGGTAAGCTCTCCTTTTTTGATCGTCAGATCAAGCCCCTGCAGTGCCATAACTTCCAGATCTTTTGTCTTATATATTTTTACAAGGTTTTCACACTGTATCATGTTTTCCGACAATTTGACCATCCTCCATTTCATAGCAGACATCACCGACATCAAATAACCCCGCATCATGCGTTGTCATAATAATGGAAACATCCTCTTTTTCAATCAATTCCTTAAATACCTTGATGACCTGTAATGCGGTCTGTGTATCGAGCTCTGCAGTAGGCTCATCTGCAAATATCAGCTTGGGTTTATGTGCAATGGCTCTTGCGATCGCAACACGCTGCTGTTCTCCACCGGACATTTCATAGGGCATATGATACATTCTGTCGCGCAGGCCAACCTTTGTCAGACATTCTTCAATCCGTTCTTTATAGTCGCCCTGATAGCCCGCCAGTCTGAGTGAAAATTCTACATTTTCATAAGCGTTCATAATGGGGATCAAAGCTACCGCCTGAAACACATAGCCGATCGTTGTCCTGCGGAACTGTTCCCGGATCGATTCATCCGTTACATTGATCTGTGTGCCCTCACAGGTGATCACGCCTTTGTCTGGGAGATCTAATGCACTCATCATATTCAGCATCGTTGTCTTTCCGGAACCGGAACGGCCGCGTAAGATTGTAAGACTCTTTCTGCCAATTTCCATCGATACGTGATTCAACGCATAAAATTCTTCTCCCGCCAGGTTTTTATATATTTTTTCAACATCCTTTGCCACTAATATAGGTTCCATATTATTCCTCCCCAAGCTTTAATGCCTGTGCAATCTGCATATGACCGATGATCCTTGAAATGATATACATACAAAGTGCAAATGCCAATACAAGGATCATGCCAAGCTGCAGCATATCCATGGAAGAAATTAAAATCTTAGCCGGTAAGGATTTTGCTGTCCCGGATGCATAGGTCACATCTATCAGCGGAATATAGAGCTTTGTTGCGATAAATCCTGTGAATGCGCCGCCTATCGCTGCAGGAAAGGTCGTAAATAATTGTTCCAGTAAAAGCATTTTTTTCAGTTCTTTTGTCGTAAGTCCCATTGCTCTGTAAACGCCAAAATTAAGTTCCCGTTCCTTCATGCCCATGATCTGGAAGATCAAAAAGCCAATAGAACAGATCAATAAGGATACCAAAAATCCGATCGTTAACAGTCCGTTCGTTTCCTGGAATACAGGATCATTTTTCATGCGGACAACGTCATTGTCTGCATCGACAAACTTTTCCAGGGAAATCGGCGTTGTTTCCAGAAAATCGTAAATATAAGCGTTATCTCCTGCATTTTTATACCATCTTTCATAAGGCTGTATCCCAATGACACTCGTGATCATATCGTAATTTGAAACGATCAGGTATTTATCCTGCAGTTGATAGCTGCCATCAGCCATCTGGACATAATCTTTATTGATAAAACCCGGAAAATAGTCAACAAATCCGACAATCACACCTTTTGCAAAGCCGGCATCTCGTCCGAGCACATCATAGATATCGTAGAGAATGCAGTCACCTTCCTGCAGACCAAACTGCTTCTGCATATTGGTAGAAACAAGAACCGCATATGGATCCGGTGCCATTTTATTCAGCTCGTTATACCAGTGGTTCTTTGTGACATCTGCCGGCATATAGGCTGTTTCTCCAAAGTCCTTTGTAGAAATACCAAGCAGCATTGTCTGCCCACGCTCCAAAGTAAGGGATGGTGTGGTCCGATTACCGTTTCCGGTAAAATCGGATGTTCCTTTCACAGTGATATCTTCCATACGATATATTTTTGCTTCTCCCTGTACAGAGTCTGCAAGCGGTTGATATTTTGTGGCATCAGGCTCTGTATAAACGATCGGCCCTGCAGTATCTCCTTTCGATAAAGCATATTTGATACCTGCAATATTACTGGAAAAGGTTTCCTTTATTATAATATCTGCGCCATCTTCATATCTTAGATTCTTCTCTTCATTGGCATTGATCGTCCGCGCTGTATTGGAATTGAAGATACCAAGTGCCACAGTCGCAACCAGAAAGATCATCAGGAAGCTCTGCTTATCCTTATTTCTGGTGCTCTGCAGAAAAGCAGCATATGCAGAAACGCTCCATTTCTTTCTTCCTGCCTTGTAAATAAGCGAGATGATAAAAGGGATTACTCTTGTCAGAAATAAACTGGCACTGAAGATAAATAAAGATGATCCCAGAAACAAGGTAGGTTCTACACTTTCTCCCATTCGGATCCGCTGTCTGATCTGTTCCAGCTGGTGGCTGAAATTATAGTAAACATATCCGGCGATCACAAATCCGATCACATCCAGATACATGCGTTTCCAGAACACTTTTTTCTTTTTATTTCTTCTCTTTTGCTCTACGATCGTTATTTTACATTTCGGAATGACAGGCAGTGTCATAACCAGAATACAGAACAGGAAAGCAAACAGCCACCAACCCCATACTCTGACGGTCAATGCGATCGGAAGACTCTTTCTCATGACAAATTCCATAAAGGAATTGGACAGACCGATCAGTTTTGCCAGCAGACAGGCATTGATCAGACCGATCACTGCAGCGGCGAAGGAAATAACAGCGGACTGCAGCAGGTAAATCCCTAATATCTGATAAGAATAAACACCTCTTGATTTCAATACTGCAATTTCATTCTGCTCCATAGAAAGCATTTTTGCCGAAACCATATAGATAAAAAGTAAAAGCAATAAAATTGTTGGAAGCTGTAAAATATACATCGTCGTTTCGACTTTATGACTGTCATGGATATACGTCTCAATGACGTCCAGGAAGGAAAAACTTAATGTATCGCTGCTGAGTTTCTTACATTGCTTATAGATTGCTCCGCTTTCCTCATATTTTAATTTTTCATAATCATATAAACGCCATGCTTTATAATCAATTCCTGCGTTTTCGCTATCTCCGAGCAGTGTGCAGATTTTATAGAAAACATCTTCTGATACAAAGCAGTATTTCGAGTAGCTGTCCGGCAAGTCACACCAGAATATATCTTCCGGGTCTTTTGCTTCAAAAACACCGGCAATTTCAAATGTAATACGTTCCTTTTTGCTGTTCACCAGCTTTTCAAAGGTCAGATGTTCCCCTAATACCAGCTTACTTTTCTGGAAGGCACTTTGGGAAACAAGTACTTTTATCGTATCTTCATCCTGATAAGATGCTGTCATGTTTTCGCCATCCACAAGCTTTATGTGATCTTCCATCCCCGGCAGATAAGTAAATCCCAGCTGAAACAGTTCGTGCGAAGAACTCTTTGTGTCAGAGGAATAGGTTTGTGGTGCGACGGAGCAGACACTGACATCTTTGACTATTTTTGCATCAATCTTTTCTAATTTCTTTTGCAGTTGTTTTTCTTTCTTTTCTACAATCGATGCAGGATCCTTTTTATAGTATTTCAGATTATCTGTATAAACTGCCTGCATTGGATATGATTCTGTTTCCAGACTGTTCGATTTGAGCCTGTCAGTCAGCATTTTTTGGAGTGCGCCATGCATATAAACAGGGCTTAAGGTCACGATCGATATAAATAAAATGCAGCCTGCAAATAAGCTTAGTACCATCCATTTTTTTTGCATTAGTTTTTCAAGCATAAAATGAAGCATATCTTATTCTCTCTCCCTTTCCAGTACAACGCAGTCTTCTGAAATGCCGTCCAGTACAACACTGACTCCTTCATGTGCTTTCGCAAGCGTTACATACTTTTTTGTTCTTTTTCCGTTCTCCAGGATATAGACATAATTGCCGTATTCATCTTCATATTTCATTTTTGCGGTGATCTGATAACAGTTTTTATATACCTTTGCGGTAGCAACAATATTGGAAATACTTCGATAGGCTGCTTCATCCAGCTCCTGATCCGGCATGATAAAGGTAATAAAGCCATCCGGGTTTAAGAGCCATGGTGGTGTGACATTCATAGCTTTGATAACCGTTCCGCTTACCGTTGCTTCTTTCCCGTTTACGACAGTCGTAAATTCTGCTTTTGCTCCAAATGGAATGGCATTTGCTTCATCATTGATGCAGAGTGTTGTCCGGCCATATGGTACAACTTCCACGATAGAATCAACGGGTGTTACGATTTTACCGATCTTTGTTTTATCAATATTGTATACATATCCATCGGAAGCAGCCCTGATCACTGCATTTTCTTCCTCTTTTTTCAGATTTGCAAGTTCTGTCTCTACATTCAGGCGTTCATATTTATATTTACTGTGTGTCAGCGCTTTCAATGTTTCGAAATAATCTGTCTGGGATTTTAAAACGCTTCTTTCCGCATCATCCGGTGATAAAGAAAGCATATTGCCGTTGGTCTGATTCTGCTGCTTATTGATCTGTGCGATCTCTTTTTCTTCATCCTGCGTCAGTGTCTTTAGCTTGTAGGTAAGCTTTGTGAGCTGTGATTTATGGGAATAAAGAGTCAGTTTTACAAGGACATCGCCCTTTTTTACATCCTGCATTTCTTTCACGCAGATTTCCGCAACTCTGGCTTTCTCCACATCCGGACTTGCCAGCTGGGAATAGGGATTACTTAAATACATTCCGCGGATTCTGTCTTTCCAGACAAAATCTGATTTTGTAAGCTGTACCTCATGGGAATCCTCTGTTTCAAAAAATACTTTTTTGGATAACAGGACATCGCCTTCGGAAACGCCCGATCTGATCTCTGTTTCATAAGATGTTTTCAGACCGGTTTCCACATATATTTTTTCTTCCTTTCCGTCGGTACATTTGATCACATAATATTTACCGTTTTCTCTGTAAAGGGTGTCATTTGGAGCAGCGCAGACATCCTTTGATACCTTTTCCTGAATATAGATGCTGATAAAGTCTCCGGTAGACAGGCTGTTCGCGAGTGCGGGAGGACAGGCAAATCGTACAGGCAGATCGATCAGATCACTGCCGGCTCCGGCCTGTTTTTTCACATTCCAGCTTTTTAGTGTGCTATCCTGCTTCACCTGTGTTAATGGGTATTCTTTGTCTCCGATTTTTGCGTATGCATAATAGGCACCTTTTAAATCTGATTCTGTAAGATCAGGGATCTGCAAATATTTCGTATCACTTTTTCCTACTATAACAAGTGGTGTATTGGCAGGAAGATAACGTGGATTGCTCGCATGATATTCTGTGTTAAAATAATAGGTAGATACAATAACGCCATCACATGGAGCTTTTAACTGAAAATTTTCTTTTTTCTCTTTCAGCTGTGCGAGCGTTTCCTGACAGCTTTTTCGCTCTGTCAGATAAAGCTGCGTATCCATATTCTGATTGATCACGCCCGATTCTTTCTGATGTATATAATCATTCAGATCTTCCTGTGTATATGCTTTTTGTTCTTTATATTGCTGCAGTTCTTCCTTTTTCTGCGACAGTATTTTTTCCTCATCTTTTATCGCTTTTTTATAAGCTGTAGCATCCGTTGAATTTTGGGAAATGCTCCGTTTCAACTGCTTTTGGCTGGTTTTCAGTTCCTCTTTATTTTGCCCGATGCTGTTTTGCAATGCATTTATATCATTCTGAATCTGCTCTATTTTTGTGGACGAAGCTGACTGTCCAACCTGATTGACATGAATATCTTTTTGACTGAGCTGATTATTTAAAGTATATATCTCATCAAGAGCAGTTAGTTTATTTGTATAAAGCTGTATCTGTTGGTCAAGATCCTCTGTTTCCATTTCCAGAAGGACATCTCCTTCTTTTACCGTATCTCCGATCTGTTTGAAATTGTTCTGCATAAGACCATCTACCTGGGAAGCCACACAAACAAGCTCCGGTGTTACATATGCATCATAAAATTTCTTTTCTCCCAGGCTTCCACGTCTGACAACTCCATATTCCTTTTGTGCGCTGACTGGTGTAACAAGCTCCGGCTGCGCCGTAGTATGACCGCAACCGGTCAGAAATAAAGACATGCAGCATATGAAAGCAGTTATTTTATTTAATCGCATATCAATTCTTCTCCTTCCTTTACACCATCTGTGATCACATAATATCCATTCAGATTTGGCCCTGTCTGCACCTGTTTGGCTTTTCTGGTACCATCTTTTTCATAATAAACGTAACTCGTTTCGCCGACATTTGTGACTGCCTGCTGATCTACATAACAGACATCAGTCAGCTCATGTGTGACATATGTGATCGTCCCGGATGTGATCACACCGGAATCAACGGAAGGAGTGTCCGGCACAAAAACAAGCTGATAAACGCCGCCGTCCTGATCAGCTGATTTTAATGTTACAAGGATCGATTGCTCCTCTGCGGCCATTTCATATTCTCCACCGATTTCAAGTCCCGCCATATCCGGTACAGAAGCCGTATATTCCATTTCCCCACCATTTAAGGAAATCATTTCCCTGCCTTCTTCTGAGGTCTGTGATAAATCGACATTTGTTACGCTTTTTACATAGCCATCCATATCTGCATAAATGGTCCGCTCATCGATCAGCACATTGTACTCTGCAATTTCCTGCTGGCAGACTTCAATCTCATTTTGCAGATCCGCAACAGCTCTTTCATACTCCGTCTTACTCATAGCATATTGGTCAAATAATCCTTTTTGCATGGAAAGCTGGATTTTGGCCTCTTCCAGGGCAAGTGATGCCTCCTGCTTTTGCATGAGCAGGTCTTCACAGTCTAATCTGGCTAATACCTGCCCCTTTTTCACCTGATCACCGGCGGTAACATAAAAGGCATCATATCCAATATCGGAAATCCGGAAACTTAAGGAGGATTTTTGCCCGGCTTTTGCTGAAAGCTTCATTGCCTTTTCCTCTTTCAGATCTCCACGCATGACTGTGGCGAAAATGGTTTCACTCTGTTTTTGTTTGTTCATGACAGGCATCTGATGATATACCTCAGCAGCCCCCCGGCCACTGCAGCCCGTAAAGGCGGCTGTCATACAGCCAAGTGTCAGGATCAGTGCCAGTTTTTTGTAATTTACTCTCATAAAACACCTTCTTATAAAAAAATAGAAATCTCTGCTTTCCATTAAGATAACAGAGATTTCTTTAATAAATCTTTAAAATATCAAGGAATTTTATGATTGTATATGAAAACTGATTTCAAATAGGGCACCACTATTGCATTTTGCCAGGGTCAGCTTCCCGTTCATGGATTCGATCAGCTGTCTTGCAATGGAAAGACCAAGTCCAAAATGCATTTTATCACTTCTGTCTTTGCTGCTTCGGTAAAACCGTTCAAATATGTGCGCAGCATCTTCCGCGCTTATACCTGCCCCATAATCACGAACCGCAAATATGACAGTTTTCTTATTTTTCAGAAGCTGAAGTAATATTCCATTCTCCGATTTCCCGTAAGCGATCGCATTACTGAGCAATATTTGCAAAACCTGCATAAGTCTGTCTTCGTCTACCAGAATTTCGCCATAATCAATATCCGCGATTTCAATGTTGAGATTCATGCCGGCATCCCGTACAAGCGGCTCCATTTTTTCATAACATTGAATCAGAATGGTATCCGGCTGCTTTTTGCTTAAATTGACCGAAAAGGAATTTGTGCTGCTGGATGCAACCAATAACAGATCCTGCACAAGTGTTGTCATTCTTTCGCATTCTTTTCCGATCACACTTCTGTATTTTTCGAGATGCTGCGGATCTACAATGCTGGCAGAATTGTTGGCCGTAATGACAGCTATCGGTGATTTCAGTTCATGGGAAGCAGCATGGAAAAATGCATTCTGCTCCTGCAGGTTATTTTTAATTGGCTGCATTGCCCTGCGTGACAGCATCTGACTGATCACATAGAGTATGATACAGCCAATAACAAATCCGATCAGCAGAATCAGGATATACAAAAGCACTGTTCGATACACAGCCGATAAATCCTTGCAAATATAACATTTTATCGTACCGTCAGCAGTAGCATGCTGGTAGGCAAAAAACGTCTTGCTTATCCGGTCATGTCTGTCATTTGGCAGTGTGATCGTCGTACTTTGCGTATAGGTTATTTCACCGTCAAGAAGTTTATCCCAAAGAGCCTGCCTTTGCGCCTGCCCTAAATACGTGCCCTGAAATAAAATGGGTGTATCATGATCCAGCACATATATGACATATTGGTTCTGTAATTCTTCTTTTCCTAAATAAGTATCATCAACCCACATTTCCTGCGAAATCTGTTCCAGATATCGATCTAAATTTGCTCTGAGTTCCGTTTTGGTATCGCGGATCAGGTTCTGATATAATAAAATACCGACCGCAAACAATACAATCAGCAAAAGGACAGCCGAAGCAAGCATATAGGATAATAAGAGTTTTGTCTGAATCTTTTTTAAACCACTTTCATTCATGTATTTTCCCCTATCAGCTTATATCCGACACCATGAACACTTTTTACCTGCAGGGAGCTGTTAACTGCTTTCAGTCTGCGTCTTACAAAATGGATATAAGTATCCACATTGGAACTTTCCACAAAATGAGATGCGCCCCACACATTTCCCATAATCTGATCTCTGGAAAGTGTCTGCCCGTAATTTCGGATCAGGTACTCCAGAAGATTGCACTCTTTCTTGCTCAGACTACAGCTCTGCCCGCCACAGTACAGCTTCAGTTCATTACAATCCAGACTGACATCCTCCGCATGTAAAACCGTAGCAGATTCCATTTTATGCGGCCGCCTCATAAGAGCTCTGATACGTGCCTTCAATTCTTCTACCGAATATGGTTTCGATAAATAATCATCCGCTCCCGCATCCAGTCCCTCTATTTTATCCGTAAGCTCCGATAAAGCAGTGACCAGAATAACCGGTGTTGTATTCCCGCTTTTCCGTAAGTCCGCCAAAATAGAAATACCATCTTTGCCGGGCAGCATCCGATCCAGTAATATCAGATCGTAAATACCGTTTTCTATATAATAGGATGCATCTGCCCCGGTTAAACAGATGTCCGTTTCATACCCCTCGGCATGTAACTGGATACTGACCGCATCACAGAGCTGCTTATCATCTTCAATCATGAGTATACGCATATAACTTCACCTGCCTGTTCTGATTATCCTGTACAACCAAATAAAAATCATGTTCCTCTGTCACAGACAGATCGAGTAAGGTCTGATTTTCACCGTTAAAACCGGTATTTCCTGTATTGGAAACCAAAAGCTCCCAAAGCTCTCCGGTCGGCGAATAGCTCATGATGCCACAACTGTCCGCGATATAGATCCTGTCCTGTTGATCAAGACAGGCAGGGCTTGTCACATCTGTAATTCTTTCATTCGGGATGAAATTCATATGACTGTAGTCATCCTGTCTGTCTATCTGATAGATCTTTCCTTTTGACAAATAATAAAAATAATCTCTGCCTGCAAGGAAATGACAAATGTTGTTATACTGATATACATTACATTCCCATGTGATCTGATCTACCGTGTCATTTTTTAAATATACATAGGAATGATCCTCTTCACTTTCCCATTCCATATCCGCATCCGGCTGTCGGTAAGAATAAGAATAGATTGCATTGGAAACTCTGGCAAATATTATATTATCCTCCACGCCGTAAATATCCAGAAAAGAACGATTCCGAAACTGCGGAGGACACATCAGTTGTTTGAATGTTTTTTCCTCCGGATATAAGCAATATAGCTTTGCAACTGCCTGACTCGGTCTTTTCCCTACCAGATATAATGTATCAGGGGTATAAATGACTGCATACGTAAGGGACTGTTCTTCGACTGATTTAGACATAGCTTCACGCCAGGAAACGAAAGAATCGTGAAAACGGCTCCGTATATTTTCCTCACCTTTTTTTCCGTGAATAAGCTGATAGCCGATTTCTTTTGATTTCACCATAAAATAGGGCTCTCCCTGATCCACAAAAAAGCCACAATATTCTGTACTCTTTCCATCCAGGGAAAGCAGCATATCTTCGCTGTAATATGGCGCATAAGCAGCATTCTGATTCTTTTCATCTGAGACTGCCTGCCCCAGGTCAGGCGTTTCATAGAACCGTTTCACAAGATATGTACAAAGAATACAAAGCAAGATGATTCCAATAAGCACGCCAAAGACAGCCATACGCTTTGCCGGATTCAATTTATGATTGGAAGAATGAAATTTCATGCAGTTTCCACGTTACCTTTCTTAACTCTTATAGTAGCATAAAGTATTTTATTGGCAATGTAAAGTATAACCCTGAATGGCTATGCACTTTACAAACTATTTTTCTCCGATTAAAATAGAAACAGAAAAAATAAAACATACGATGAAGGGAAAAATGAGCGAACACAGTTATCATGATCAAGTAAACAAAGAAAATATTGAAAAGATGCGGGCCGTCCTGCAGGAGCTTCCAAAGTTCTGCAAACAGTTTTTCCGTGGAATCGAAAATACGACTTCTACCCGGACCAGACTGGGCTACGCGCTGGATCTACGCATCTTTTTTGAATTTATCCAGCAGAATAACAATGCGATGAGAAGAACTCCGATCCAGGAGTATCCACTCAGCCTGCTCGATCAGCTTGGCAGGGAGGATATCGAAGAATATCTGGATTATCTGGAATTATATTATAAGGACGATAAAGAGTATCGCAATGATGAGCGCGGAAAATCCAGAAAGCTGGCTAGTCTACGCAGTATGTATCACTATTTTTATACAAGTGAACTGATTGAAAAAGACGTTGCTGCACTTGTCCCGATGCCTAAACTGCATGAAAAAGAAATTATCCGGTTAGATCCCGATGAAGTTGCTACCCTTTTAGAGCTGGTGGAAAACGGCGAGGAACTGACCGAAACAGAAAAGAAATATCATAAAGTCACAAAAACAAGGGATCTGGCACTTCTTACGCTTCTGCTTGGCACGGGGATCCGTGTTTCGGAATGTGTGGGACTGAATCTGAATGATGTGGATTTTAAAAACGGTGGAATCCGGATCGTGCGAAAAGGTGGTTATGAAGCGGTTGTATATTTTGGGGAAGAGGTAGAGGATGCACTTCTTGATTACTGGGAAGAACGGGCACATAAAACACCTGCACCGGGACATGAAGAAGCACTGTTTCTGTCTATGCAGAATAAGCGGATCAGCGTCCGTGCTGTGGAAAAGCTTGTTAAAAAATATGCATCGAAAGTAACCTCTCTAAAGAAGATCACGCCGCATAAGCTGCGCAGTACCTATGGCACGAACCTGTACCGCGAAACTGGTGATATCTATCTGGTGGCGGATGTACTCGGCCATAAGGATGTCAATACAACAAGGAAACATTATGCTGCCCAGCAGGAAGAGAACCGAAGGCGGGCAGCCAAAGCAGTAAAGCTCAGAGAGCCTTAACCGACAACTTATTTTATAAATTCATTGGAATAATATGGCACGATGATCCGGTCTCCGGCTTTGATCGTGTCATTTTTTAAGGAATTGATCGAACGCATTTCTTTCACACAGTCCTGAATAGCAGCGGCAGAACCATCTGTATAGGCTTCTGCGATCGTCCATAAGCTTTCGCCTTTGGCAATCTCTATGCTCTTATAATATTTATAAGTATGTGTCAAAGCTTCTTCCTTTGTGGTAGCCTGTGCACTGATCGCATTGATGGATACCGCAAGGAGAATCACCGCACAAAGCGTGAAAATGCTGTTTCTGATCAGACGCTTCATCTGCATGACCTGTTTGCGCCGCTGTGCTGCTCTTCTGCTAATGCTGCGTGCAGGTGCTGCCTTTGCAACATCCTCCTGCTGCATAAAATACATGATCTGAAGTTCTCTTCCTGTTGTTTCCATATTTGTTATCCTCCGATTTATCGAACATACGATACGAACACTCGTTCTTTTGATTGCATTATATCGAACAGACATTCTGTTGTCAAGCAAAAAATCGAACAAAAATTCGGAATATATGTTTGCTTTTGCACCTGTTATCTGTTATACTCAATTTAAACAGTAATGTCCGTGAACGATAACAGGGAGGATATAGAATATGGCAAACGGAAAGATCAGTAAGAAACAGTCGGAAATTCTGGAATATATAAAGGAACAGATTTTAGAGAAAGGATATCCGCCGGCTGTGCGTGAGATCTGTGAAGCAGTGCATCTGAAATCCACTTCTTCTGTACATGCGCATCTGGAAACGCTGGAGAAGAACGGTTATATCCGCCGTGATCCGACCAAGCCGCGTGCAATAGAGATCTGTGATGACAGCTTCCAGCTTGTCAGAAATGAAATGACAAGCATTCCGATCATCGGTACGGTTGCTGCAGGTCAGCCGATCCTTGCGACAGAGAATATTGAAGGATATTTTCCGGTTCCGGTCGATATGGTGCCAAATGCCGAGACTTTTATTTTAAAGGTAAAGGGCGACAGTATGATTAATGCAGGTATCTTCAGTGGGGATCAGATTTTTGTAGAGCGTACCAATGTAGCCAGAAACGGCGATATGGTTGTGGCTCTTGTAGATGACTCTGCAACGGTTAAGACTTTTTATAAGGAGCAGGGACATGTCCGTCTGCAGCCGGAGAATGACACAATGGATCCGATCATTGTAGATGATTGTGATATTCTTGGAAAGGTATTCGGTGTATTCCGGTTATATCGTTAAAATTACATTGTAAAAAAATCCCGGCAGTTCATAAACTGCCGGGATTCCTTTTATTCTGCACGCTTTAAATCATCTTCTGTGACTTCTTTTCCATCTCTCCAGATACGCTCCAGATCATAAAAATTTCTGCTTTCCTTATCAAAAACATGAATGATGATGTCTTTGAAATCAAGCAGGATCCAGTTCGCACTGTCATAGCCTTCGATCGGTCTTCTTTCATAGCCGAGTCTGCCTAAAAGTTCTTCCACATTGTCGGCAAGTGCCTGTACCTGATTGCGGTTTGTTCCGTTTGCAATGATAAAATAATCGGCTAATGGGGAAACTTCACTGATATCGATCACACGGATATCTTCTGCTTTTTTATCTTCCAGTGCATCGATTGCTGCAAGTGCCATCTTTTTTGATATACTATTCGTCATGGGTATCTCCTTTTTCTGTTTCGTTATCATGCTGCACACGTTCTTTATAATACGTGTATGTTTCCATTGTGATCTGATCGATCGTTGCGCCTTTTTTCTCTAAAAACGAAAGGGTGCTTTCCAAAATATGGAGCATACAGGCATCAAGATCTGTAAAAGCCAATTTTCTGGTTACTTCCATACCCGGCAGCTTTTTCCGGTTGATCTCAATGTAATCGGCAATATAAATAATCTGTTCCAGTGTTGTCATGGCAGGCTTGCCTGTTGTATGGTACAGGATCGCGGAAAGGATCTCCGGATCTTCTACCTGATACCGCTCCTTTGCAAGAAAACTGCCCAGTTTGGCATGCAGCAGATCGGGATTTTTCTGTTCTGCCGCATTGATTGCAAGCTTATATTTCTCGCATAAAGCCAGCTTCTTTTTATCTTCGATACATTTTGCATTATCATGCAGAAGCCCCGCCAGATAAGCTCTGTACGGATCTTCGTCAAAGCGCATTGCCATACAGGCTGCAGTATCAGCCACGGAAAGTGTATGGGTATATCGCTTTTTATCCAGTCTGTTCTTTAAATCTTTGCTGATCTTCTGAAATGTACTCATGTTTCTATCGTCCTTTGTCGTTGTTTGTTCTTCATACATTAATTTTCAGATGATGTTTCCTGCTGATATAAATGATTTTTCTGTATAAAACGTATGACCTGATCGGGCAGCATATAGCGGACGGATTTTCCCTCCTGGATCATCTGCCGGATCCTGGTAGAGGAGATATCCATTCTGTTTGCAGGCAGGATTCTGATATCTGCCTGATATTTGTCCGTTAAGTAGGCAATCTGCTTTTTGAGTCCTTCTTTGTCACAGTCGTCCCGCACTGCCACAAGAAGTGTGCAGTCTGCCATCAGACGATCCGGATGCTTCCATCGTTCAATTTCCAAAAGAGAATCCGCTCCCATGATAAAATAAAAATCCGTATCCGGCTGTTCTCTTTTGAGTTCTTCCACTGTTTCGTAGGAATAGGAATTTCCCTCCCGGTCGATCTCGATGGTAGACAATGCGAAATCAGGATTATCTTCGATCGCCATTCCGGTCATGGAAACACGTTTGTTTTTGGATAATACTTTTGTGGATTCCTTCAGCCATGGCGTTCCGCTCGGAACAAACAAGATCTCATCCAGTGAAAAAGTATCCAGTGCATTCTGGGCAAGCATCAGATGTCCGTAATGGATCGGATCAAATGTTCCACCCATAATACCAACTTTTTTATTTTGGCAGCTCAATTTTTTTATGCTCCTTTGATTCTTTGTACAGAACGATCTTCTTACCGATCACCTGTACGACCTGTGCATGTGTTCGTTCCGCAAGCATATGTGCGATCTCGTTCGGATCATCCATACAGTTTTTCAGAACGGTGATCTTGATCAGCTCTTTTTTGTTAAAGGCTTCTCCGATTGCTTCCGTTACTTCCGGTGTCAGACTTGATTTTCCAATCTGGAAGATCGCTTCCAGATTCATGGCAAGTCCTTTTAAATATGCTCTTTGTTTGCTTGTCATCTGTAGCTCCTCATTATTTATAATAGTCAAAAGAAAGTCCGTACATACGAACTGTGTCACCTTCCTGGATGCCAAGATCTTCCAGTTGTTTTAAAATACCGTTTGTCTTCATGAAATTCTGGAAGAACTGGAAGCCTTTTTCAGACTCCAGATTTGTATAGCCCAGCATCTTTTCAATCTTCGGTCCTTCTACCACGTATTCGTCTTCTGCTGCGTCGTAGGTTACGGTAAACGGATCATCGTCATACGCCTGTTCTTCTTCCGGGAAGTATTCCTGTTCAAATACAAACGGCTTATGTTCAAAATCCTTAAGCAGTCCGGAAACCGCCTGCAGAAGTGTATCCACATTTTTACCGCTGACAGCAGAAATCGGAATCACCTGAATGCCCTTTGGCTCAAATTCCTGTTTCAGCTTTGTGATCACTTCATTTTCATCCCCGTAGATCGCATCGATCTTATTGGCTGCGATGATCTGCGGCTTCTGGGCGATCTCTGCATTATAAGCAGAAAGCTCTTTGTTGATCGCATAAATATCTGCGATCGGATCACGTCCTTCTGTGGAAGCTGCATCTACCATGTGAATGATCACTTTTGTACGTTCGATATGACGCAGGAATTCATGACCAAGGCCGACGCCTTCCGATGCCCCTTCGATCAGTCCCGGAATATCTGCGATCACAAAACCGTCTGCACCATCATGCAGATCCACAACGCCGAGATTCGGATTCAGCGTCGTAAAATGATAGTTGGCGATCTTCGGGCGCGCATTGGTAACACGGGAAAGCAGGGTAGATTTTCCGACATTCGGGAAACCGACGAGTCCCACATCTGCGATCACCTTCAGCTCCAGAAACAGGTTCAGCTCTCTTGCCGGCTGACCGGGCTGTGCGTATTTCGGTGCCTGCATGGTGGAGGTGGCATAATGCTGGTTGCCATTTCCGCCTTTTCCACCCTTTAAGATCATATATTTTCTATTATCACCGGACATATCCGCAATGACTTTGCCGGTGGATTCTTCTTTGATAACGGTTCCTTCCGGAACTTTTAAAACAATATCTGCACCGTTTTTACCGCGGCAGTTTTTCTTACCGCCTTCTTCACCGTTCTGGGCACAGAATTTGTGTTTGTGTCTGTAATCAGTCAGTGTATTTAAGCCTTCATCCACTTCGAAATATACACTGCCGCCATCACCGCCGTCGCCGCCATCCGGGCCGCCGTCCGGCACATATTTTTCACGGCGGAAGCTGACATGTCCGTCTCCGCCTTTTCCACTTCTGATATAAATTTTTGCTCTGTCTGCAAACATATAGTATTCTCCATAAGTGATATAGAACCATGATTCCATATCCAACTACAAAGAGCCTCAAACTGACGTTTGAGGCTCCACGCAATTTCGTAATTAGTCTTCTACCGGATAAACGGAAGCCTGTTTTTTATCTCTTCCTTTTCTTTCGAATCTAACAACACCGTCTACTAATGCGTATAATGTATCATCTCCACCAAGTCCAACATTAACACCTGGATGAATCTTAGTACCACGCTGTCTGTATAAAATATTTCCAGCCTTTACAAACTGTCCGTCTGCTCTCTTAGCACCTAATCTCTTAGACTCAGAGTCACGACCGTTCTTAGTAGAACCTACTCCCTTTTTATGAGCGAAGAATTGAAGGTTTAAGTTTAACATGAGTTACACCTCCTTGTTTTTTAATCGTACATATTTCCTGTAACTTTTTTCCAGTTGTGATAAACCGAGAACCATGGAACTGATCAGAAGCTGTGACTTGTCAGAAGCATCTTCATCAAGCATGAGCTTCATATACCCCGACTCTTCATTTTCTTCATAGGAAAAGAAATCATCGGTAAAAGTCTCGATCGAATTAATCGTATTTGTCGTCAGCATGGAGATCGCGGCACAGACGATATCCGCTCCGCTCTTTGCATAGCCGGCGTGTCCGTTTAATTCAAACCCTTTGTATGTTCCGTTTTTGTTCTGGTATATGGTAACTGTTGTCATATCTAACCTGCATCAATTAAGCGTTGATCTTTTCAATCTTAACCTTAGTGTATGCTTGTCTATGACCGTTCTTCTTGTGATAACCTGTTTTTCTCTTGTACTTGTAAACGATGACTTTTTTGCCTTTACCCTGTTTAACGACTGTACCGGAAACAGATGCAGATGCAACATCAGCGCCAACCTTTAAAGCGTTATCACTTACTGCAAGAACCTGATCAAATGTAACAGCACTTCCTTCTTCTGCGTCGAGCTTTTCTACGAAAATTTCATCGCCTTCAGATACTTTGTACTGTTTTCCACCTGTTGCAATAATTGCGTACATAGGACACCTCCTGTAAATTTACTCGCTAGCTTCGGTGATGCATAGGCATACTTTTACCTCGCTATGCGGCATACGCATATTATAATAGCATTCGCGGGCTGCTGCGTCAAGCTTTTTTTATTTATTTATAAAGAAATAGGCGGCAAGCTGGCTTCTGGAAGAAAATTCTTCTGTCTGCAACATTTCACGAAGCTGATCCTTTGTATAAAAGGCAGCCCGGATCTGTTCATTGGCGGAAGTATGTCCGCCTGTGATCTCTCCTTCCGCTTCCACGATCGCGATGTTTGTCTTAACATCCGAAATCGCTACTGCCGCATAAGACGGCGGAAGGATCTGCACGATATTTTTAACGGAAAGACCGGTTTCTTCATAAAGCTCACGCCGGATGCAATCCTCCATGGATTCGCCTTCATTGAGCATGCCCGCACAGAGATTATAGACAGACCGGTTGATCCCCATACGGAATTCCTTTAACAGGAGCATTTTATCGCCCTGAAAGGCAATGATCGATACGCCGCTTGTACTTTTGCCAAGATCTGCCGCGTCATGCAGTTCTTTCCGGCTGATGATCTCGTAGACCTTGTTTTTGCCTGCCTTATTTTCATAGGTCAGCTCATAATTTTTCAGATATCTGCCATCATGTACCTTTTTTAGGGAAAGAAGTTTCATTATAAAGGTTCCTTTCTGTTATGCCTCAGTTTTTCTGCCAGAGAAGCGGATGTTTTCTTCCGGGTAAGTTCCACAAGCCCCAGCTTTGTCAGATCGACAAAAACGGTCTGGATCGGATCCTTCCGAAGCTGTTCTTTTAATACGGTAAGTAGTGTTTCCTGATCGGTTTTGCTTTCCATATTGATAAAATCAATGAGGATCATACCTGAAATATTACGCACGCGGAGCTGTCTGGCAGCTTCTATGGCAGCTTCTTTATTCGTCTGAAAATAAAAAGCTTCCCGTTCTTTCTTTTTGCCGGGGGCTTTGCCTGTATTGACATCGATGACCGTCAGTGCTTCTGTCGGATCGATGATCAGATAACCACCGCTTTTCAGCCATACACGTCTGCTGAGTGCGTTTTCGATCTGCCCTTTCAGTCCATACAGGGCAAACAGAGAAAGCTGTTTATCTTCATACAGTCTGATCGTAAGTCCCATGCTTTCCTGTATTTTGGCAGCGATTTCTGCCTGATCGGTAATAATCTCTGTATCCTCCAGATCATACTGATTACGGATCGCCTGTTCAAACAGATCCGCTTCTCTGTAGATACAGGAATAAACAGTTCGCTTATCTGCGGTCTGCAATACCTTGGAGGCTTTATGGAATAGATCATGCAGCTCCTGGAACAGTATCGTTTCCTCTGCAAGCGCAGCATTTGTCCGGACGATCAGACCGTAGCGGTCCAGAAAGACAGCCAGATCGCCGAACAACATTGGCATGATCTTATCAAGCATCTGCCAAAGAATCTGTTTTTGCTGTTCCATGATTTTTTTGGAATAATGGATTCCGTGGCTTTTCGGTACCAGCACAAAATAAGTACCTGCAAAGCTGATATCGCACGTCAGCACAGCATCCTTTGTCTTGATCGGCTCTTTTGCGATCTGCACCAGCACTTCATCTTCGCATTTCAGTTCATTGGCATCTCTGCGGTTTAAAATGGCAGACAGACGCAGATCTGCCAGTGGCAGAAATCCCATACAGCCTTTTTTATATTCCACAAAGGCAGCACTTAAATTTCCGGCTATATTTTTGACTTTTCCGATATAAATATCTCCGATCTTATCCTGATCGCATTTTTCCAAAGAGATCTGCGCAAGCTGTCCTTCTTCTAACAGAAACGCAGCATCATAGTCTTGGTAGGTTGTCAGCAGTAACTGATTTTTCAACTTCTCATCTCCTGTTACGCTGTAATCTGATCCAGTGGAATCAGGTTTCCGTCTGCATCTTCCGTATACGTATCTTCTCTTGTAATCACAAAAGCAAATTCCGACGGCTCCTGTCCCAGATAATGATAAATATGCTCCATGATAAAGCCCGGCTTTACATTACCGCTGCTGGAAGCATTAACAAGCATGTAGATCTCCTGCTTTTCTTTATCCCAGGACAATTCGTAAATTGCCTGCTTCAGATCAAATTCCACGGTATTTTTCTTTGTCTGTTTGACTGCAGGAAGTGTTTCCTGCCTGTAGTACTCTTCCAGATGGTCAAACAGCTCAAAGTCTGGCTCATACCCTTCGCGGAAACGGACTGTATAGCGGGCTGCAGCAACACTTGCCATGGCATTTCCGGCCGTTTCCGGCAGAATGGTCACGGAAAGGATATCCACACCCTCTACCATCTGCGCCTGTAATCGTTCTTTGATATCTTCTGCATCTGTGATGGAATCCATTCCGATGTCCATGTATTCGCCATTGGAATACATACCGACACCGAGCGGTGCGGCAAAGGACATGATCTGATGTGGGCTGAAGCCTGTGGAATATGTAATATCCAGCTCTGCCCTGCGGATCGCCTTTTGAAAATAACGCATCATATCCAGATGCCCGATGAAGATCATTGAGCTGTATTTTGAAAATTTAATTCTGACTTTCATTCTGATAAATTGCCTCCTGCCTTAGGCTCCCTGCAAACACCGACACCATATCTGGCTGCACCACAGCCCTGACATGCCATCCGGCAGTTTGGCGATACGGTCTCCTGATTCGCTTTTTCCCATTCACGCAGCAGGAAATCTTTTGTTACGCCGCAGGAAATGAAATCCCATGGAAAGATTTCGTCATCGCTTCTGTATCTGGTCGTATAGAAAGCAGGATCGATCCCTTCCTCCGCAAATGTTTCCAGCCAGATATCATTTTTGAAATATTCGCTCCAGGCATCAAATATACAGCCTTTTTTGTAAGCACCGTAAATGACACGGCAAAGCTTTCTGTCACCACGGGCAAAGACGCCTTCCAGTTCTGAAACATCTGCTTCATGCCAGTTGTATTTGATGCTCTTCTGGTTGAGCTGGCTCTTGACCGCATCCCTGACAATATGTGCCTTTTCCAGAAATTCATCTCTTGTATTCATCTGTGCCCACTGGAACGGCGTAAAAGGCTTAGGAATAAAGAAAGAGGTACTTGTAACGATCTGTACCTTTCCGTTCCGCTTCTCCTTCGGAACCGTCTCATAGTAAGCTTTAGCTATCTCATTGGACAATACAGCAATGCCTTCGATATCTTCTTTCGTTTCTGTGGGCAGGCCGAGCATAAAATAAAGCTTTACCTTGTTCCAGCCGCCCTGGAATGCTGTGGTCGCGCCGCCTAAGATATCATCGATCGTAAGCCCTTTGTTGATGACATCACGCATACGCTGTGTACCTGCTTCCGGTGCAAAAGTCAGGGAGCTCTTTTTCACATCCTGTACTTTGCTCATGACGTCCAGTGAAAACGCATCGATACGCAGGGAAGGCAGGGAAATATTGATCTTTTTTCTGTCGCATTCCTCGATCAAATAGTCGATAAGCTCCGGAAGCTTGGAGTAATCACTCGAGCTTAAAGAACTTAAGGAAATTTCCTCATGGCCTGTATTTTTCAGCATGGCAGAGGCATACTCTTTCAGCTCGTCCACATTACGCTCCCGCAGCGGTCTGTAAAGCTGTCCTGCCTGACAGAATCTGCAGCCGCGGATACAGCCGCGCATGATCTCCAGTACGACACGATCCTGTGTTACCTTGATAAAAGGCACAACAGGCGCCTGTGGATACACCGCAGCCTCTGCATCGAGATCTGTTACGATCTCTTTATCGATCTTAGCCGGTACATCATCGTAAATCGGTGTAAAGGCTGCGATCGTGCCATCCGCTTTATAGCTTGTCTCATAAAGCTGCGGGCAGTAAATGCCGGGAAGCCGGCCTGCTTCATGTAAAAACTGTGCCCTTGTCATATCAGATGCCTGATATGCCTTATACAGATCTAAAAGACGGCGGTACATGGTCTCGCCCTCTCCGATATAAAACAGATCAAAAAAATCTGCGATCGGTTCCGGATTGTACGTGCATGGTCCGCCTCCTATTACGATCGGATCTTCTTTTGTTCTGTCGCACGCCATGATCGGGATCTGAGAAAGATCTAAGATCTGCAGGATATTGGTATAACACATTTCGTACTGGATCGTGATCGCCAGAAAATCAAACTCCCTGATCGGATCCTGCGATTCTAAGGCAAAAAGCGGAATATGCTCCCTGCGCATGATCTCATCCAGATCTGTCCATGGGGAATACACTCGCTCGCACCATGTATCTTCATAGCGGTTGAACATATCATACAGGATCTGGATCCCGAGATGAGACATACCAATCTCATAAACATCCGGGAAGCACATGGCAACCCGGATGTCGATCTTTTCCTTCTCTTTCATGACTGAATTGACTTCTCCGCCCAGATAACGGGCAGGTTTTTCGATTTTTAACAGGATTTCATCCTTTAACATTCGTTTTCTCATAAGGTAAAGTATACGGTATCTGTCTGATAAAATCAAACATATTTTCCGAATAATCTGTTTCAATCTGTCCCTTGATCGTATTTATGTACTGCCGCGTTTTTGGTTCCGTGGTCTGCCCTAAGATCAGAAAGATAAACAGACAGGCAAGTGCGATCAGACATCTGAAGAAAAAAGAACCTGATAGCAGTTTGGGCGCATAGGGTTCTTCTTCCCGCACAGATGCTGCACTGTCTGTCTGTTTGGTAAAATCGATCCTGTCAGCAGGCTGCCCGTTTAAAATAGCATCCGCCTGATACAGTCTTTGTTTATTTTCTGCTGCACTCCTTCTCAGAAATGAGATGGTTTCCAGCTTTCGTTCCGTAGAAAAATGCTGTTTTCTTTCTTCTCGTTCCATACCTGCTCCGCTTATCCTTTTTAGCAGTATATGGACTTACCTTAGAAGAAAGAACCGAAACTGCCGTTTTACAGCTTCATGGGAATGAGATCTCTGTAAAAGCAGCTGTAATTGCCTGTATGACAGGCTGCACCAATCTGTTTTACTTTGGCAAGCAGTGTATCGTTGTCGCAGTCAATGGAAAGTGCTTTGACATATTGGAAATGACCGCTTGTCATGCCTTTGATCCAGAGCTCCTTACGGCTTCTGCTGTAATAGGTCATCTTGCCTGTCCGCAGTGTTGTCAGATACGCTTCTTCATTCATGTAAGCGACCATCAGGACATCCTTTGTCTGGTAGTCCTGCGCAACAACCGGGATCAGTCCGTCTGAAAGCAGCTTAAACTCTGAAAAAGCCATCGGTGCTTCAAAGGAATGTACAGAAATGCCTCTTTCCCGGCAAAGTGATTTGAGTGCTGTGATCACCTTGCAGTTTTCATTGACAATATTACCGGACAGACCGGATACATTTGGCTTTTCCATCATGGAAAGCAGCTTATCCAGTGAGATTTCCGGCAGAAAAACAATACATGGCAATGTGCTCGCACCGAGACAGTTTTTCAGGGCATGTTCATCAATGAGCACAAGCTCTGATGCATTTTCTTCCAGAATTGCCTTATTGATCACAATATTATCCGCACTGGCAATGGAAACCGCGATCCGGTTTCTGCCATAGGCGTCTGCCACCTGACGGAGCAGGTCGTGGCACTCTTTGCCGAAATTTAACACAACCTTTTCACAGCCTGCGGTAAACAGATCTGCGACATCTTCCGCACTGTTGATATGACCGCCGCCGTAAACCGGGATATTGACCACATCACAGATATCCTTGTATAAAAGAAGCGACTGGATATGGTTCTCTCCTGCGGAAACATCGAATAAAAGAAGCGCGTCCGCATCATCATCGCTGTACTGTTCTGCCAGTCTGACCGGATCATCAAAAATTATGGTGTGATCGGTAAAGCTTTTGACCGCCTTACCGTTATCTATAAACATACATGCTACAAATTTCTTATCCATAGTGATCTCCCGTTATAAAGAACCTTTTGTACTCAATACGCCACTGATCCGCTCATCCATGCTGACCGCCTGATCCAGTGCCTTGCCAAATGCCTTGAAAATGGCTTCGATCTTATGGTGATCATTCTGCCCTGCTAAAAGCCGGATATGCAGATTCATCTGGGCATTGCTTGCCAGAGCATAGAAAAATTCCGTGACAAGATGCGTTTCAAAATCGCCGACGCGTTCTGTCTGAAACTCTCCGTCAAAGGAAAAATACGCTCTGCCGCCAAGATCTACCGCACATAAGGCAAGTGCATCGTCCATAGGCAGGATAAAATAGCCGAAGCGCTTCATCCCTGCCTTGTCCCCGACTGCCTGACGGATCGCCTGTCCCAGCACAATGCCGACATCTTCTACCGTATGATGTCCGTCTACATGCAGATCACCTTTTGCCTGCACGGAAAGATCAAAAAAGCCGTGTTTGGAAAAGCCCTCCAGCATATGGTCAAAAAAGCCGATCCCTGTGCTGACATCGCTTTTGCCTGTCCCGTCCAGTTGTAAGGACAGCTTGATCTGTGTTTCCTTTGTATTTCGTTCTAATGTACCGATTCGTTCCATGCTCTGTTCCTTTCGTACTCAACTCATATAGGGGCATTATCTGTCTGACAGGTTACTCAAAACGCACTTTAATGGAATTTTCGTGTGCTGTCAGACCTTCCTTGCGGGCAAATAATTCAATATCCTTGTGAACTGCCTCAAGTGCCTCTCTGGAATAAGAGATAATGCTGGACTTCTTGATATAATCATCCACGGAAAGCGGTGAGAAAAATTTGGCTGTTCCGTTTGTCGGCAGTACATGATTCGGTCCTGCAAAATAATCGCCAAGCGGTTCAGAGGAATAGTTTCCAAGGAACATTGCTCCTGCATGGCGGATCTTTGTCATCGTTTCATATGGATTCTTTGTCAGGATCTCCATATGCTCAGATGCGATCTCGTTTGCTGCATCGATGGCATCCTCCATCGTATCTGCCACGAGAATATAACCATAGTTGTCCAGACTCTTCTGGATGATCTCTTTGCGGGCAAGCTGCTCTGTAAATTCCTTCGTCTGTCTGGAAACTTCTTTTGCCAGCTCTTCACTTGTTGTGATCAGGATCGCAGAAGCCAGCTCATCGTGCTCTGCCTGGGATAACAGATCCGCAGCCACATAACGTGGATTGGCTGTTTCATCTGCCAGTACAAGTATCTCACTCGGACCTGCAATGGAATCGATGCTGACATAGCCATAAACGGCCTTCTTTGCCAGAGCCACAAAAATATTCCCCGGTCCTACGATCTTGTCTACCTTCGGAACGGACTGCGTTCCGAACGCAAGTGCTGCGATCGCCTGTGCGCCGCCTGTTTTGTAGATTTCATCGACACCTGCGATCTTTGCCGCAACCAGTGTACCCGGATTGACTTTTCCGTCCGGTCCTGCAGGAGTTGTCATAACGATCTTTCCTACGCCTGCCACTTTTGCAGGGATCGTTGTCATCAGTGTAGAGCTTGGATAAACAGCTTTTCCGCCCGGTACATAAACACCGACACTGTCAAGCGGCGTGATACGCTGTCCTAAGATGCTGCCATCCGGCTTTGTATCGATCCAGCTCGTTCTGACCTGTTTCTGGTGATAGCTGACAATGTTAGCCGCAGCTTTCTTCATAACCTCGACAAATTCCGGCTCGATCAGGGAAAAGGCTTCTTCGATCTCTGCCTCTGTTACCTTGAAATCTGCTGCGGTAATGTTGTTTTTATCAAATTTATGTGCCAGCTCAAATAAAGCACTGTCACCGTTTTCCCTGACATCCGCAATGATGTCCGCGACTACCTTTTCATACTGTCCGTAGTTGTTCGGACTTCTTTTTAACAGATCATTTAATAATGTTTTTTTACTTTCCTGTGTCAGTTTTACTATTCTCATGAAAGACGCTCCTTTATCTGTGCGATCAGTTTACGAATCCGTTCTGCTTCCATCTTCATACTTACCTGGTTGACGATCATGCGGGCTGACAGCGGGCAGATCTCTTCCAGCACTTCCAGTCCGTTTTCACGCAGTGTAGATCCTGTTTCCACGATATCCACAATGACGTCGGAAAGACCGACGATTGGTCCAAGCTCCACGGAACCGTTTAATTTGATGATGTCAACAGTCTGATGCTTTTTGTTGTAAAAATAATCTTTTGCGATATTCGGATACTTAGAGGCAACACGGATCATTTCGTGATGCTGCAATAGTTCTTTGGCACTCTGCGGGCCACAGACACACATTCTGCACTTTCCAAAACCAAGATCCAGTACTTCATAAGCCCTGCGCTGTTCCTCCAGCAGGGTATCTTTTCCGACAACGCCGATATCTGCTGCACCGTATTCAACATAAGTCGGTACATCAGGGCCTTTTGCCAGGAAAAACTTCAGTTTCTGTTCTTCATTGACAAAGATCAGCTTCCTCGATTCCTTATCCTTCATTTCCTCACAGGTAATACCGATCTCCTCGAGAAGCTCCAGTGTTTTATTTGCAAGTCTGCCTTTGCCGAGCGCAAAGGTCA
The DNA here is from genome assembly GCF_018917935.1 of Kineothrix sp. MSJ-39. Classification (GTDB taxonomy): domain Bacteria; phylum Bacillota; class Clostridia; order Lachnospirales; family Lachnospiraceae; genus CAG-194. The sequence goes on from NZ_JAHLPN010000001.1 coordinate 140,080, forward strand.
GATAACGTGTTTCTTCACTCATGCCTTCTTCCTCCATGTAAATGCTTTCAGATCTGCGTTGTCTACAGGTAACCCATCAGGGCTGTTATCTGCAAGATCATAAGTCAGAATCTTTTCCTCATTGGTCAGATGATACAGCCTGGATACCATATTGTGGTAGCCATAGGCAACATAATCATCAATCTTTTTACCTGCTGCAAACTGGACACATTCGACACAAAGTCCGTCCCTGCGCATCTTATCAGCCAGTTTACCGGCTTTTTTTGCCATTCCCTTATCATATAAGAGATAATCAATATATTTTTCTTCGTCAGGAGACAGCTTCTGACTGTCTAAGGCGATCATCAGATCATCCACCAGGATCATAAAGCCGATCGCCGGTGCTTCCTTTCCGAAATGAGAAAGCAGCTTATCATATCGTCCGCCGCGCAGCACCGTATCGCCTACACCGTATGTATACGCCTTGAAGATGATTCCTGTATAGTAATTATAATTGCTGACCATGCCAAGATCGAAGGAAATATATTTCTCATCGCCGAGCTCTTCGAGCGTTTCATACAGCTCCTGCAGTCTGCCGACCGCTTTTAAGCTCATTTCATTTTTTACGATCAGCTTTGCTTCCTGCAGACATTCATAAGAACCGAACAGTTCAACCACTTTCAGGAAGGATTCGGCTTTTTCTTTTTTGATGCCTGCTTCTAAAATATATTCTTCCACGCCGAAATAGTTTTTGTTGGAGATCAGCTCTCTGACCTGTTCTACCATTTCGTCCGATAAGCCTGCTTCTTCACACAGTCCTTTGAAAAATTCAATCTCACCGATGCAGATCTGGAATTCCTTCAGCCCTGCGGCTTTTAATGCGCTGACCGCCATATGGATCAGCTCTGCATCCGCACTTCTGTGTCCGTCGCCGATCAGCTCTACGCCGGTTTCTGTCATTTCTTTTAATTTACCCTGCAGATTGGAAGTATTGGTAAAGGCATTTCCGCAGTAAGAAAAACGAACCGGGATATCTTCTTCCATAAAATATTTTGCTGCACATCTTGCCATGGATGGGGTGAAATCCGGGCGGAGCACAAGTGTATTTCCCTCTTTGTCAAAAAATTTATACAGCTCGTTGCTTCTGGTCGTACCGATCTCACTGCCAAACACATCAAAAAATTCAAATACCGGTGTCTGGATATTTTTATAGCCGAAGGATGCAAAGGTATGCATCAGCTTATCCTGTACAGTCAGCTTTTTCAAAAGCTCTCTGCCATAAATATCACGCACTCCCTCAGGCGTATGTAACAATCTCTTTTCTGCATATTTATCCATGAGTCGTATCTGCCTCCTGTTATTTATGTACTTTAGTACGGTAACGTGATAATTCGCTACCACGTGAAACTATCGCTAGTATACATGGAAAAGTACGTCTTGTCAAACTTCTTCGTCTCTTTCCAGCAGATCCTTCTGCAGCATTTCCAGATATGGGACGAAAACACCGCTTTTTTTCGGAAGCCGGTAAGTCATATCGAGTTCTTCCAGACGAAAGCTTTTTCTGCCGCCTTCCTGTGCTCTGTTCCAGAATTCCAGCAGTCTGCGGAAGGTCAGATAATACAGCATATCCCGATGGGTATAATACAAAAGGAAAAAGGCGACACCCTTCTGCTTTTCAAAATCCCGCATAAACGCAACCTGATGCGCATGGATGTTCTGGAGCGAAAATGTGTCCACCGCACATTCCTTGGCATCGAAGCAGACGGGGATTCCCTGCACGCTTCCGATATAATCGACTGTGCTTTTCTGATCAAAATAGGCAAGTGTGATATGCCGTGATTCCTTGTCGATCTTCATCGGTGTGATCGGCGTCGGGATCTTCTGGATCAGGGCTAGTCCGTTTTCTCTGTATTTTTCATTTGTCCGGTTGATGAGTTCCTCTAAGGTAGAACCTCGGAGGCCCCTTGAATTCCATGTTGCCATGTCTGCTGTTCTTCTCTTTCCAAACAGATCGTATCGCCGGTCCGCAGACCGCGTCTCTGTCATATTTTCATTGCTTTTCTATCCGGGAAAAACCGTCAGGTGCAGGAGCTGTAAATACTTTGCCGCTCAAAGCCGCAAGCGGATCATTTCCCGGTAAAATCGGAAATTCCAGCCTGTAAGCATGTAATAACTGGCTTTTGACGCCATAGCGGTCATTCAGCTTTCTGTTGCCGTATTTATAATCTCCCAGGATCGGATGCCCGATCGATGCAAGATGGGCACGGATCTGATGCGTTTTCCCTGTGATCAGATGGATCTCTAAAAGGGAAAGCCCGCCTTGATACTGCCGGATCGGTACTATGCTTGTTTCGATATAGGAAGCGCCGGGAAAATCTGTCTGCCGCAGGGTTACTTTATTTGTTTTTTCATCCTTTGCCAGATAACCTGTCAGCGTGATCTTTTCGTTGACTGATCCGGTCACAATGCAGTGATAGAACTTACCGATACGCCGTTCTTTGATCATGGCATTCAGTCCCTTCAAGCTTTCATAGGTCTTGCCGCAGATCACAATACCGGATGTATTGCGGTCGAGCCGGTTGCAGATCGACGGCGTGCAGGTTGCCATCTGTTCCTGTGTCAGCTTTCCTTCCTGCAGCAGATAGGCAAGAAACATTTCGTTGACAGATACATCATCAGGTTCTGCCTTTTGTGACAGAAGTCCCGCCGGTTTGTTGTAAAGCAGGATATTGGCATCTTCATACAGGATACAGTCTTTTTGCAGTGCCTGTCCCTGCGTGAGTCCCTGCTTCTTTTCTGCCTGTGTATCTGCGCCGGAAAATTTCAGGAACGTTTCTTCTGCAAAAAAGATCCGTATTCTATCTCCCGGTTTTAAACATTCTGTTCCGTCGGCTTTTTTCCCGTTTAAGGTAATATTCTTTTTGCGCAGCATCTTATATACAAAAGAGGTACCTGCATTTGGCAGGATACGGCAGACGTATTTTACGCATTTCTGCCCCTGGTCTCTTTCGGAAACAACAAATTCTCTCATAAGCCGTTTCGCTTTCTATAATGTGATTTCATGGAGGATCGTTCTGACTGCCTGATCCTTTTCCGGTGTAGCGTCTTCCAGTTCTTTGATGGAAGACAGTCTGGTCTGATAGCTTTCCAGTTTATCAAAGATCTTTGTGTTGATCTGGTAGCCCTCTTTTTTGGCACATTCCGTAATGTGGTCTTCCAGTTTCTTCAGATCCTTGTAAGGCTTTGCCACATAACCGCAGACATTTCCGTTACGGATGACAACGGAAGGGACTTCATAGGTCTTTTCGTAGGTCGTAAAGATATTATCATAGCTGTTACAGAGCGGTGTTACCGCGTCCTTTACCGCCGAGTAGTCAGCATCTGAAATCCCATGTGCTTTCAGATACATGATCAGCGACACAAGCTGTTTGCTGGCAGGCAGCATACCTAATATAGCCACGATCGTCAAAAGGTTCAGACGGGATTTCGTCGTCATATAGCCTGCAATGTACAAAGATAACGGAATCGCAAAAAAGAGGATCGTTTTGATGATCTCCGTTTTCTTTTTATGACTGATATAGCCATAGTCCCCCTGTTTTATCTTTTGTCCGTTCATTTATTTCACTCCTCGCAGTAATCTGGCATAGATAAATAAGATCCATTTTTGCGGTACATATTTCACCAAAAGGCGTAACAGCTTCATGGACAAGCCGTAAACGGAAACGTCCTTTTTCCGCATGGCATCATGCAGTGCTTTTGCAACGACTTTCTCTTTTCTTGCCATAAAGTATTTCTTCAGGCCAAAAGGTGATCCGGTTTCTTCTGCAATGGAGAAAAAGGCAGTATCCACAGGCCCCGGACAGATGGCTGTCACAAAAATCTGTCTGCTGCGGAGTTCTTCTCTCAGTGCCCTGGTTAAAGAAAGTACATAAGCCTTGGAAGCTGCGTAGACAGCAAAATTAGGCTGTGGCAGAATGCCCGCAATGGAAGCAAACTGGATCAGATAGCTCCGTTTTGGCATATAAGGCAGAACCAGATACGTCATCTTCGTCAAGGCGCGGCAGTTCAGATCGACCATACCAAGCGTATCCGCTTCCGGGATCGTTTCAAACGGCCCTGTCTTGCCATAGCCTGCACAGTTGATCATAACACGTATTTTTGGCTGTTCTTTTGCCAAAAGCTCTGTAAGCGGCTCATAATCTGCGTCGTCCGTCAGATCCATACTGAAGGTTCTGACATCTACCGGCAGTTCTTTTGCGAGGGAAGCAAGGCGTTCGCTTCTTCTGGCGATCAGCCACACTTCATCCAGTCCCAGTACCTTTTCGGTAAGCTGTCTGGCAAATTCTTTTCCCATACCGGAAGATGCTCCGGTAATAATTGCTATATTCATCTTCTTTTCTTTCCTTCTTTCCCGGTTTTCTGATTCTTTCCGTTTCTATTTTTACTCTGGCAGGTTTCTTTTGTTTTTCCAGCTCTGGTATCCGGTTTTTGGCTACCGTTTTTCGGTTTATGCTGCCCATGTGCAGAGCCTGCCATCTTACGCGGTGGGATCAGTGCATGGGCATCAAAACCGATCAGATCTTCCCGGTGTGCCAGATGCAGGGCTTCCTTGACAAGCTCATAATTCTCCGGGTTTTTGTACTGGATGAGTGCGCGCTGCATCGCTTTTTCATGCGGATTGTGCACCACATAAACAGGGGACATATCACGCGGGTCTATCCCTGTGTAGTACATGACTGTCGACATTGTGGAAGGCGTCGGATAAAAATCCTGTACCTGCTGCGGCATATAACCGAGATCCCGGATATATTCGGCAAGTGCGACCGCCTCTTTTAAGGTCGAACCCGGATGCGAACTCATCAGATACGGTACGACATACTGATCCATATGGAACTGTTCGTTTTTCTGCTTATATTTCTTTAAAAACTGCTGAAATACCGCATTTTCCGGTTTTCCCATCCGCTTTAGCACCGCATCGCAGATATGCTCCGGTGCCACCTTCAGCTGACCGCTGATATGGTATTTGATCAGTTCATCAAAGAACGTTTCGTCTTTATCTGCCAAAAGGTAATCAAACCGGATGCCAGACCGGATAAATACCTTTTTCACGCCCGGCAGCTTCCGCAGCTTGCGGAGCAGTGCCACATAATCGGAATGATCTGCCTTCATATTGGCACAGGGCTTCGGAAACAGGCATTGTTTATTTTTGCAGACACCGCATTTTAACTGCTTTTCACACGATGGCTGTCTGAAATTAGCGGTCGGGCCGCCGACATCATGAATATACCCTTTAAAGTCTTTATCCTGTGTCATCTGCTCTGCTTCTTTCAGAATGGACGCATGGCTTCTTGTCTGGATGATCCTGCCCTGATGGAACGTCAGGGCACAGAAGCTGCAGCCGCCAAAGCAGCCACGGTTGCTGATCAGGGAAAACTGGATCTCTTTTGTCGCCGGAACGCCACCTAAGGCATCATAGCTTGGATGGGCACGCCTTGTGTAGGGCAGTGCATAAATATCATCCATTTCTTCCTGCGTAAGCGGCATTGCAGGCGGATTCTGCACCACATATACCTCATGCGGATAGACCTCCACCAGCATCTTCCCGGTAAACGGATCGGTGTTGTCATACTGGATCTTAAAACTCTGTGCGTACAGCTTTTTGTCTGCCTTCATTTCTTCGTATGTCGGCAGATAGATTTCATCGTAAAAGCTGTTTTTGTTGCGGGCTTTAAATACCGTCCCCCTGACATAAGTAATGTCGGACACATCCATACCGGATGCCAGTGCATCCGCGATCTCTACGATAGATTTTTCTCCCATGCCATAAGAGATCAGATCTGCACCGCTGTCCAGCAGCACGGAACGTTTAAACGAATTTGACCAGTAATCGTAGTGGGCAAGCCTGCGCAGGCTCGCTTCGATCCCGCCGATGATGATCGGTGTCTTTTTGTAGGAACGACGGATCAGATTGCCGTATACGATCGTGGCATGATCCGGTCTGTGGTACGGCTTTCCGCCCGGTGTGTAAGAGTCCGTCTGTCTGTGCTTTTTGGAAACATAGTAATGATTTACCATGGAATCCATATTTCCCGCGCTGACTAAAAAGCCGAGCCTTGGCTCTCCTAAAATGCGGATGCTGGCATCGTCCTTCCAGTCGGGCTGTGCAATAATACCGACAGAATAGCCATGTGCCTCCAGCACTCTTGAAATGATCGCCACGCCAAAGGATGGATGATCGACATAAGCATCTCCTGTTACATATATAAAATCAAGTTGTCTGATATGCGCCTTTTCCATGTCTTCTTTGGAAATCGGCAAAAAGTCATTCATTGTTATCCTCACCTGTCAGTTGTTTCAGTTCTTCTTTTGTCAGTGCTCTGTAGGATCCCTTTGCAAGCGACGGATCCAGCAAAACGCTTCCGATCGCAGTGCGCTTTAAATAAGTCACTTTCGCGCCCAGCTTTAACAGCATCCGTTTTATCTGATGGTAACGCCCTTCCTGCAAAATGATCGTCCCGCGGACAAGCTGTTTTTGGGGATCTGCCTCCGAAACGGTAAGCTGCGCAGGTAATGTAGGCTTCTCATCCCCGATATCGATGCCCTGCAGGACCTGCTCTTTGGCATCTTCTGTCAGCATCCCTTCCGCCTCAAAATAATAAGTCTTGTCCACATGGTGGCGCGGACTCATGAGCCGGTGGGAAAACGAGCCGTCATTTGTCACGATCAGAAAGCCTTCCGTATCTTTATCCAGTCTGCCGCAGAGGATCAGATGCTTTCTTTCCGCTTCCGGGAAATAATCAAGCACTGTCCTGCCGGCATCTTCCGTTGCACTGACACACCCCGCCGGTTTATGGAACATATAATAGACATTGCCAAGCTGCCCGATCTGCCTGCCCTGGTAACAGATGCTGTCCTGCTCTGTCACCTGAAAGCCCGGATCGGTTACGGGCAGATCATTGACCAGTACCTGTTTTTTCCGGATGTAATTTTTTACTTCACTTCTTGTACCGACACCGGCGTCTGCCAGCCATTTATCCAGTCTCATCTTTCTCATCCTGCTGCATAATTTTTATACACAAAAATACTATTTTAGTATACACTATTTTGTTTGATTTATGGAGTGGTTTATGAAAATTTCACAGAAAAACCTTCTGACCGTATGCTTTCTGTTTCTGCTGCTTGTCTGTATCCTTTGTAACAGCAAAAAAACAGCGGAATTTGCCTATATCGGACTAAATACCTGGTATCTGAACATGATCCCTTCATTGTTTCCGTTTATGGTACTTCTGAATCTGCTGATCTCCACCGGGCTTTCCTACTGGTTTATGAAGCCGTTTTCTTTTCTGTTGAAACCGTTCCATAATACGGAGGATGCCTGCTTTGTTCTGTTCTTCGGCTTTTTGTGTGGCTTTCCGCTGGGCGCGAAATGTGTTGTGGATCTGTACAGCCGCGGAAGGTTGTCTAAAGCTAACTCCGAATATCTGCTCAGCTTCACCAACAATATCGGGCCTGCCTATTTCTTTGGCTTTGTTCTCGGGCAGATCTATCCGACGCCATCTGTGGGCAAGTCTTTGCTTGTCATGTACGGTCTGCCGCTGTTCTACGGACTTTTCCTGCGTCATACGCGGTACCGCCGGATACTGGATCGGGAACTTATGACGCGCCGGTCTGAGCCGCCTGCCCTGATGCCTATACTGCAATGTCTGCCGGATGCGATCTCGTCTGCCCTGACACAGATCACGATGCTGGGCGGCTATATGATCGTATTTAACGCACTCCGTATCCTGCCCGAACTTTTATTTTTTAAAAATCCTTATCTGTATCTTGCCGGACAGAGCATTCTGGAAATCTCAGGCGGACTGTTATGTATCAAGACACTGGTAAAGCCGGCATTACTGACAATCGTTCTGGCGCATGCCTGCCTCGCCTTTGGCGGTCTGAGCTGTTTCTTCCAGACAACGGCACTTTTTCAGAATACACCGTTTTCCGGCAAAAAATATATGCTGCATAAGCTTCTGTTATGCAGCATATCTATGATCGTTTCTTATCTTCTGTTTCGGTAATTACATCGGCTGTGGGCCGTTATCTGCCGGATTTGCAGAGGCGGATGCATTGTCTGCCTCAACCTGTGCCATTTCGTCAACCGGATATAACTGTGCCCTGTTATTCTGGATGATCGTAATGCAGTCCTGCAGCTGTGTCATCAGCTTTTCGTAGTTGAAAGCAGCGATATCGATGGAATGGGATAAGATATCCTCTACATTGCCCAGATTATCGTCGGTATAGCTGATCGCAGCAGCTCTCATTTCATTGGCTTCCGTTGTTGCCTTATCTAAGATCTCCTGCGCACGCTGTGTGGCAAGCTCGACGATCTCCTGTGCCTGTGCATGTGCCTGCTGCATGATCTCATGCTCGCTGACCAGCTCATTTGTATGGATCGCAGCTTCATTGATCAGAGCTTCTGCCTTCTGTCTGGCATCGTTTAAGATCGCTTCTTTATTGCTGATGATCTTCTGATACCGTTTGATCTCATCCGGTGTCTTCATACGGAGATCACGAAGAAGCTCTTCGATCTCATCCTTGTTGACCTTGATCATATTATTGGATAAAGGAACGTATTTACAATTTTCAATATAGTCTTCGATCTCATCAATCAACTGTTCGATTTTTGTACTCATAACGATTCTCCTTATAGTCTTTTATCTGGTTACCTTATACTTGTCATAAATCTGTTTTGCGACAAAATCAGGCACGCAGGCTTCAATATTACCACCGAAGCTGGCAATCTCCTTCACACTCGAAGAACTGAGATACGCATATTCCAGTGAAGTGGTCAGAAACATCGTATCGAGTGTTTCACCGGATAATTTTCGGTTCGTCTGTGCAATCTGAAGCTCATATTCGAAATCTGTGATCGCCCGAAGTCCCCTGATCACAACATGAATATCTTTGGAACGTGCATAGTCGATCAAAAGTCCCTGAAAGCTCTCTACTTTCACGTTTTTCATGTCTTTTGTCGCTTCTTTCAATATATTAACACGTTCTTCTACAGAAAACAATGCAGTTTTATTTACATTATTTAGTACACTTACCGTTAATTCGTCAAATATTTCAGCAGATCTGCGGATGATATCCATATGTCCGTAGGTCATCGGGTCAAAGCTGCCCGGGTAAATTGCTTTGCTACTCATCTCTTGCTCCTCTGCACAAAGACATGTTTGTTTGTCTTGTATTTTTTCTCTTTGATCAGTTCGTAGCCCAGATCCTCCAGATAAGAGATATCCGTATCCAGAGACGCTTCAAAAATGATCAGGGTATCTTCATGGATCAGCTTCGACATCGTCAGATATTCCAGAACGCGTCGTTCGAGCTCTTTATCATATGGCGGATCCATAAAGACAATATCAAATTCATATTTGTATTCCAGTGACTGCAGGCTGACAAATACATCCTGCTTGTAAATGCCTGCTTTATCATTCAGCCCTGTATGCTTCAGGTTCTCCTCGATACAGGTCAGGGCATTTTTATCATTTTCCACAAAAACCGCATAATCCGCACCGCGGCTGAGTGCTTCGATACCGATCGCACCGCTTCCGGCAAACAGATCCAGAAACACACTGCCCGGCACTTCATTTTGTATCATATTAAACAACGTTTCTTTGATGCGGTCTGTTGTAGGCCTTGTATTGTCACCAAGTGGTGCCTTTAACAGAAGCCGTCTCGCGCTTCCTGCTATAACTCGCATACGATTCCTCCTTATATCCGGACTTTGACACCCTTTGTGTCACGCTTGCCCAGCTTTAATTTATTCAGTTCGATCGTCTTTTCCTTGTAGATGATGCTCCGGTCGGAAATTGCCTGTGTCAGATAGGCTTCTTCAAGCAGATCTCCTGCACCTAATTTCATACCCCTGACACCGATCGCATTTTTCTTTTTGTCCGGGATCTCTTCCAGTGCAAAACGCAGGAAATATCCCTCTTTGCTTTGCAGGATCATGTTACGCTGGTCTTTGATCACTTCGACCAGAAGCACACGGTCATCTTCCTGCAGCTTGGTAGCAGCCACGCTGCGCTTGCTGACATCAAACTCGCCGCCGTCCACGATCTTCAGCATTGCCTGCTCTGTGACGAAAGCGATCCGGTAGAGATTCAGCTCTGACTGGCTGGCAGCACAGATGATCCGTTCCTTTGCCGTATCATATCCGCTGACATTGTCGATCGGGATGCCTTTGTCTCGGAATTTTCCAAACGGCAGATCGGATACCTTGACGGTGTAAAGCTGCCCCATATCCGTGAAAATACAGATCTTACCGGTGTTTTTACAGGTAAAGACATATTTGTTTTCCGCAAGTGCGGCTTCTTTGTTCCGCTCAAAGGTCGGCAGATCGATCGTTTTGGCATAACCGAAGCGGTCCATTAAGAAGCAGACATCCATTTCGTCCATCTTCTTTTCCACATAAACGGTCTGCTCTGTATTTTCGATCACAGTCCTGCGTTTTCTGCCAAATTCTTTTTTCAGATCGTCAAGCTCTGATTCGATCACCATAGTCATAGAATCATGACTGGATAAAATATCTTCGTAGCGGTAAATATTTGCCATTGTTTCATCATGTTCTTTGATGAGTGCTTCGATCTCCAGTCCGATCAGCTTATACAGACGCATTTCCAAAATGGCATTTGCCTGTCGTTCGGTAAATTTGAGCTGTTCCGCCATAATGCGGGATTCTCTGGATTTAAACTGGATCCCTGTCGTGTCGCCTTCCACCAGACATTTCTTTGCCATTGCCCGGTCTTTGGAGCCGCGCAGGATCTCAATGATCAGATCGATGACGCTGCACGCCTTGATCAAACCTTCCTGTACTTCTCTCTTTTCCTTCTCCTTTTGCAGGAGATTGTTGTACTTTCTTGTATTGACCTCAAACTGGAAATCAATGACATGCTTCAGGATCGATTTCAGACCCATTGTTTCCGGTCTGCCGTCCGCAACTGCCAGCATATTGACACCAAAGGTGTCTTCCAGCTTCGTCTTTTTATATAACATACTGATGAAGTGATCCACATCTGCGTCTTTGCGCAGCTCGATCACAATACGGATCCCATCCTTGGAGGACTGGTTTGTAATATCCACAATGTCGTTTGTCTTTTTTGTCTCAGACAGGGCTGCCACATCGAGCAGGAATTTGGAAATGCCCATACCGATCATCGTATACGGGATCTCGGAGATCACGACATTGGTCTTACCGGCCTTTCCTTTTTCGATATCCACTTTACCGCGGAGTCTGAGCTTTCCGCTTCCGGTCTCATAAATGGAAACCAGATCATCTTTATTACATACTATGCCACCGGTCGGGAAATCGGGACCTTTCAGGTAATGCAGAAGCTCACGCGTGGAAATTTCTGTATTACGCATATAGGCTTTTGCCGCATCAATCACTTCTCCTAAATTATGCGGCGGAATGCTGGTCGCCATACCGACAGCGATACCTTCCGCACCGTTTACCAGAATATTCGGGATCTTGACCGGCAATACGACAGGCTCTTTTTCCGTTTCATCGAAGTTTGGCATGAAATCCACAACATCTTTATCCAGATCTTCCAGAAATGCGATCTGTGTGATCTTCTGGAGCCTGGCTTCCGTATAACGCATGGCAGCGGCGCCATCACCTTCGATCGAACCGAAGTTACCGTGGCCGTCTACCAGAGGAAGTCCTTTCTTGAAATCCTGTGCCATGACAACAAGTGCATCATAGATGGAGCTGTCACCGTGCGGATGATATTTACCCATCGTATCACCGACGATACGGGCGGATTTTCGATACGGCTTGTCATACCGGATCCCCAGCTCCTGCATATCGTACAGGGTTCTTCTCTGTACCGGTTTCAGACCGTCTCTGACATCCGGCAGAGCTCTTGCAATGATAACAGACATCGCATAATCGATATAGTTTTTTTCCATAACTTCCGAATATTCTGTCTGTATGATTTTTTCGCTCATGTAAGTCCTTCCTTTTGGTTAAAAGTCTAATAATGCTTCTTCCGCATGCTCATAAATAAATGCCTTACGCGGCACAACATCCGTTCCCATCAGTTTTTCCGTGACTCTGTCTGCCAGAAAACTGTCGTCTATTTCCACACGCTTTAAATAACGTGTTTCCGGATCCAGTGTTGTTTCCCAGAGCTGCTGGGCATCCATTTCACCCAGACCTTTGTAACGCTGCAGGGTAAAGCTGCTTTTATGTGTTTTTCTGTATTTGGCAAGTGCCTTGTCATCATACAGATATTCTTCTTTTCCTCTTGCCGGGATCACCTTGTAAAGCGGAGGCATGGCAATATATACATGTCCTTCCGTGATCAGCTCCGGCATAAAGCGGTAAAACAGTGTCAAAAGCAGCGTACAGATATGCGCACCGTCCACGTCCGCATCCGCCATGATGATGATCTTGTCATAGCGAAGCTTTGTAATATCAAAATCATTGCCGTAGCCTTCTGAAAAACCACAGCCGAATGCATTGATCATCGTCTTGATCTCCGCATTGGCAAGCGCCTTATCAATACTTGCTTTTTCTACATTTAAGATCTTACCGCGGATTGGCATGATCGCCTGATACAGACGGTTTCTTGCCATTTTTGCGGAACCGCCGGCGGAATCACCCTCTACGATAAAGATCTCGCATTTGGAGGCATCTCTTGACTCGCAGTTTGCCAGTTTTCCGTTGGAATCAAACGAAAACTTCTGCTTTGTCAGCATATTGGTTTTGGCTTTTTCCTCTGTTTTACGGATCTTGGCTGCTTTTTCCGCACAGCCGATGATACTTTTCAACGTTTCCAGATTCCGGTCAAAATATCTTGTGATTTCTTCTCCGACAACCTTGGAAACAACCTTTGCCGCATCCTGATTATCGAGCTTTGTTTTGGTCTGTCCTTCAAAACGCGGATCCGGATGTTTGATGGAAACAACCGCCGTCATTCCGTTACGGACATCAGGTCCTGTGAAATTTGCGTCTTTTTCCTTTAAAATATTAAGCTGGCGGGCATAGCTGTTGATGACCGTCGTAAAGATCGTCTTAAATCCGGTCAGATGCGTCCCGCCCTCTGCATTGAAAATATTATTACAAAAGCCCATGACGTTTTCATGGAACTCATTGACGTACTGGAAAGCCGCTTCTACCGTAATACCGTCGCTTTCTCCTTTGACATAGATGACATCATGCACGGTATCTTTTTTCTGGTTGATGCTTTTGACAAACCCGACAATACCTTCCGGTTCGTGATAGGTAATGCTCTCCACCTCACTGCCTCTCCGGTCTTCAAAACAGATCGTCAGGGCGGGATTCAGATAAGCCGTCTCATGCAGACGGTTTTTGACTTCTTCCGCTTTGAATACAGTATGGTCAAAGATCTCGTCATCCGGCATAAACTGAATGCTGGTTCCGGTATCTTTCGCCCTTCCGACAACCGGCAGAAGCCCGTTCTGCAGCTCTACTGTCGGGATACCGCGTTCATACGCATCCTCATAAATATGGCCGCCACGTCTGATCCGTACTTTCATCCAGACAGACAGGGCATTAACGACAGAGGAACCGACGCCATGCAGACCACCGCTTGTCTTATAGGCGGAATCATCAAATTTACCGCCTGCATGCAATGTCGTAAACACAAGACGCTCCGCACTGATCCCTTTTTCGTGCAGATCAACCGGAATACCTCGACCGTTGTCTTCTACGGTAACGGAACCGTCCTTTTCCAGATAAACATGTATCTCACTGCAATAACCGGCAAGGTGCTCATCGACTGCATTATCCACGATCTCGTAGATCAGATGGTTCAGTCCTTTCGTTGATACACTGCCGATATACATTCCCGGTCTGACACGGACTGCCTCCAGCCCTTCCAGTACCGTTATATTTTCCGCATTATATGTCTCTTTTGGCATACTTCATTCCTCTTTATTATTATAATCTCATGCATGCAGCAAAGCCTTTTACTGCACAGCAAGATCCTGCGTGCAGGCAAGTGCAAGCGCGCCCGGACCGATATGGCATGCCACACTCAAAGAAAGTGGTGCCATCTTAAGCCGGAAGCCCGGAAATGCTTCCATCACTTCCTGCTTCCAAAGCTCTGCTTCTTTTGCATCCTTTGTATAGGCGATATGCAGCGATACACGCTCCTTTGCGCCTTCATCAAAGCCGCCGAAACGGTTCTCGATATCGTTTTTGATCGCCTGCAGCATCATAGCCTTACCTGCAGACTTTGTTCTTGCTTTTGCAAATGCATCCAGCTTTTCGCCCTGGATCTGCAATACCGGTTTCAATTTTAAAAGCGTACCGAGTGCAGCAGCCGCAGGTGTGATCCTGCCGCCTTTTTTCAGGTAGAAAAGGGTATCTAACATAATGTAGATGCTGGAATTGAACTTGTCCTCTTCCAGGATCTTTTTGATCTGTGCCCCATCATAGCCCTTCTTTGCCAGCTCCATGGCATCGAGCACAGACTGGGTCTGTGTAACGGAAATGCGCTGATTGTTTACCACAAATACTTTGCCGGCAAATTCCGGCTCCTGCGCCAGCATGCAGGCTGTCTGGCAGCTTCCGGAAAGCCCGCTTGACATCGGGATATGAACCACCTCATCATATTCCGCCAGAAGCTTATGGAACATATGGATCAGGGAATCCGGTGACGGCTGTGAAGTCGATACGACCGCATCGTTTTCCAGAAACTCATAAAAATGCTCCTGGGTCAGGTTGATATCCTCAAAATATGTTGTGTCATTGATCATGAACGGCATCGGTAATACAGAAATACCAAGCACGGCAGCTTCCTTCTGCGTGATCCCGCTGTTGCTGTCCGTCATAATTGCAATCTTTTTCAATTTCATTTCCTCCCTATTTGAACCGCAGTCCGTACACTATAGTACATGCAAATACCCATGCGACTGATAGCTTTCCAATTTCCTTTTTAATGGTAAATGAGAATCCGAAAGAAGTAAAGAGTTACTTTTCAAAATTTTGGCAGTATCCGCCGCCGCATCCATCAAAAGGGCACTGTCCTGATAAATATCCGCAAAACGAAAAGCAAAAGCACCGCTCTGCTGGATCCCCATAAAATCACCTGGCCCGCGCAGCTTCAGATCGGCATTTGCAATTTCAAAGCCATCGTTGGATCTGTTTAAGATCGCCAGTCTTTCGTTCTGCTTCTTCTTTTCTGCCGTTTCCATAAAAATACAGTAGGACTGCAGATCGGATCTGCCGACTCTGCCCCGGATCTGATGCAGTGTCGCAAGCCCGAAGCGTTCTGCATTTTCGACCATCATGACTGTGGCATTCGGGACATTGATCCCTACCTCGATCACGGTCGTGGAAACCAGAATATCGATCTCTCCCGCCGCAAACCTTGTCATGATCTCATTTTTCAGCTTCGGACGCATTTTGCCGTGCAGATAGGCGATCCTTGTCTGCGGCGAAAAATATGCCTGTATTGTTTTGGAATAGTCCACGACATTTTCAAGCCCGTCCATCACACCGGGCTCTGCCATCGGACAGATGATGTAGACCTGATGTCCCGCATCGACTTCCTTTTGCATAAACTGATAAGCGGTCTGCCGGTAGCTCTGATTGACAACACAGTTTTTGATCGGCAGTCGTTTTGCCGGAAGCTCCTTGAGCTGCGTCACTTCCATATCGCCGTATAAAATGATCGCAAGGGAACGCGGGATGGGTGTTGCACTCATAACGATCGTATGTGCCATTCCGTTTCCCTTATCGGAAAGCGTTTCCCGCTGCTTGACACCGAATCTGTGCTGCTCATCCGTAATGACGAGTGCAAGATTTTGGAACGTTACTTTATCCTGAATGACCGCATGGGTTCCGATCACAACATTCAGACTGCCATCTGCGATCTTTTCATAAATTTCCCGTTTCTGCTTTGCCGTCTGGGAGCCTACCAGAAGGGCAGGACGAAAGGCAAGGCCATACTGCTCTGTCATATTGCACAGCATTTCATAATGCTGCACGGCAAGCACTTCCGTAGGTGCCATCATGGCAGCCTGATACCCATTGGAAACACACAGCAGCATCACAAGCACCGCAATGATCGTTTTGCCGCTTCCGACATCGCCCTGCAAAAGCTGGTTAATGCATACTCCCTGCAGCATTTCTTCTTTTAACCGGGCATATGCTTCTTTCTGGGAAGCGGTCAGTTCATAAGGAAGCTGCTCTAACAGCCGCCCCGGATCTGCCGTTTCGATCATCGGATAAGCATTTTTATGCTCTATTCCCGCCTGCTGCAGCTTCATGGAAAGCAGAAACAGCAGAAACTCCTCATAAGAGAACCTCTTTCTGGCAGCTGCAAGACTTTCCGTATTCTGCGGAAAATGGATCGTATATAAGGCTTCCTTTGCAGAACGGAACTGATATTTTTCCAAAAGATCCGGCGGAAGTGTTTCCGATAGATCCGGCAGATCAGTAAGCACCTGTCTGACATATTTGGAAATTGCCTGATTGGTCAGTCCCTTCGTCTTTGCATAAACAGGCAAAAGCTGCCCCAGTAGCTTCTGGTATTCATCCGGCTTGTAGAGCTTTGGATGGCTCATAAAAAGAGCGCCGCCCTTTTCCTGCACCGCTCCGTGAAAAACATATTGCGTTCCCGCTTTCAGCGTATTTTTCAAATAAGGCATGTTAAAAAATGAGATATGAAGAAGTGCCCCCTGCTCATCCTCTGCCTGCAGCTTCAGAATAGACAGATTCCTGACATGCACGGGAACGGGTGTGTTTTTTACCGTGGCTAAAATAGCAGGATCTGAGGTCTGCTGCTCTTTTGCCTCCTGCACAGACATAACCGGAGGCAGACTTTCATAAGACTTTGGGAAATGATAGAGAAGATCCTCTATCGTTTCTATATTCAGTTTATGAAAAAGGGCAGCGTTTTTTTCACCGATGCCCTTTAATTCCATAATAGACTTTGTTAAATCCATTTCTATTCCTTATTCGGCTGAGATCACGTAGTAATAGATCGGCTGACCGCCATACTGCAGTTCTACGTCGCAGTCAGGATATGCTTCTTCCAGAGCCTTCTGCAGTTCTTCTGCTTCAGATTCTTTGATATCCTCACCATAATATACGCTCAGAAGCTCTGCATCCGCTTCTTTCATCATTTCAGCCACCATTTCAAGTGTGGTATCTGCGATCTTGGAGCCGACTGCCAGGATCGTCTTGTCACCGATACCCATAATGTCGTTTTCTTTGATCGTCTTGCCGTCGATCTCTGTATCACGTACTGCATACGTTACCTGACCTGTGCTGACATTTTCCATTTCGGAACACATGTTTTTCAGGTTTTCCTCGCCTGACATATCAGGCATGAAATTGATGATCGCTGCAATACCCTGTGGGATATTCTTGCTTGGTACAACAATGATCTCTTTATCTTCTGTCAGATCGCGTGCCTGGTTGGCAGCCATGACAATGTTTTTATTGTTCGGGAATACATAAATTGTCTTTGCATTCACTTCATCGATCGCACCGAGAATGTCTTCTGTACTCGGATTCATCGTCTGTCCGCCTGCAATGACTTTATCCACACCAAGATCCTTGAAGATCTCATTTAAACCTTCTCCGATGGAAACACTGATAAAGCCGTATTCCTTCTGTGGCTGCGCCGGCTTTGCGGCTTCTTTCTTCTCAGCTTCCTTGAACAGCTTCTCTTCGTGCTCTAAACGCATATTGTCGATCTTCATATTGGAAAGTGCACCATACGTCAACGCCCGCTGGATCGCAAGACCCGGATCGTTGGTATGTACATGTACCTTAACGACATCGTCATCTGCAACAAGCACGATGGAATCACCGATAGACTCCAGATAAGATTTAAAATCCTGCTCCTGTTTTGTTGTAAATGTTTTATTGCCAAGCAGCACGATAAATTCTGTGCAGTATCCGAATTTGATATCGGATGTTTCTACATCGGAAGTATCGATATTGTTGCGTTTTACCGGTGTTTTGGTCATATCAATGCTCAGATCCAGCTCTTCACCGCGGAATGCCTTCTGGGCACCCTTCAGTACTTCTAAAAGCCCCTGTCCGCCGGAATCCACAACACCTGCCTGTTTCAGAACAGGGAGCATATCCGGTGTTTTATCCAGCACTTCCTGTGCATATACGATGATCGCGTCGATAAAAACATCCATATCCTCTGTGCCTGCATATTCAGCAGCCTTTTCGTAAGCACCCTTTGCTACGGTAAGGATCGTTCCTTCCTTTGGCTTCATAACTGCCTTATAAGCACTCTCTACTGCCTTTTCAAAAGCAGCGATCAGCACATCTACCGTGATCTCACCTTCTGTGGCACCGATCACCTTGCAAAGTCCGCGCAGAAGCTGTGACAGGATAACACCTGAGTTACCTCTCGCACCTCTGAGGGATCCGGAAGAGATTGCCTTGGAAAGCTCTTTTAAAGTTGCATTTTCATCCAGTGCAGCTACTTCCTTTGCAGCAGACATAATGGTCAGCGTCATATTGGTACCGGTATCGCCATCCGGGACTGGGAATACGTTCAATTCGTTGATATATTCCTTTTTCGACTCCAGATTTTTCGCACCTGCCAAGAACATTGCTTTAAACATCTTAGCATCTAATTGATTTCGTGACACGTTCTTATTCCTCCTCTAGTCAATTACTCTGACACCTTCCACAAATATATTGATCTTTTCAACCGGAAAGCCCGTAAATTCTTCTACTTTGTATTTGACATTGCTGATCAGATTATCTGAAACCGCCAGAATATTAACACCATATGCCACGATCAGATGAAAATCGATTGTCAGCCCTGCATTATCCACATGTACTGTAACACCTCTGGATAAGTCGTTTAATTTTAATAATTTAACCAGACCGTCTTTGACATTGACACTTGCCATTCCAACGACGCCGATACATTCGATTGCAACGCTTCCTGCGTAATTTGCAATTACATCACTATCTATAGAGATATTGCCAAGATGTGTATTCATCATTGTCTTCATGCATGTATCCTCCTTTTATATGCGTCTGCCCTTTCTATACCTGATGTAAGCTGTGCACAGAATAGACATCATAGTGATTATACCCTGTTTTTCGGAAAAAGGGAACCAGAAAATCAAATTTCCATGGAAAAACAGGAAAAAAAGATCAAAAAATGAACAATTTGTTGTTGCATTTAAAAAAACTTTCTGATAGAATAAGCTTGTTGTGAGTTTAGAATCTATTCAGTTTAGGAGGTGCTATCATGGCTAAGTGTGATGTTTGTGGCAAAGGTGCTCATTTTGGTAATAATGTAAGCCATTCTCATAGAAGATCTAACCACATTTGGAACTCAAACGTTAAAAATGTGAAATGTAATGTTAACGGTTCTACAAAGACAATGCATGTTTGTACATCTTGTTTAAGATCCGGTAAAGTAGAAAGAGCTTAATAATGAGTCAATAAAAAAGGAACCGTATGGTTCCTTTTTTTATGCTTTTCTCTGATAATTAATTACGTTCTTCAGTCTGTCATATTCTTTGTTGATCTGCTGCAGGATCCATTTATCGCCGCACGCATTGTCCGGGTGATAGATCTTGATCAGATCCTTATACCGCTTCTTGAGTGCCAGTGGATGTGTCACGCCGCGGAAAAACAGCATGTCCTCTTCTTCAATAAGTTCCGAAACCGGTTCCTTTTCCTGTTTTTCCTGATAAAACTGCCTGCTGTATTCAAAAGCACGCTTCTTTGCTTCAAAGCTCTTGCGGTCTGCATCCAGCTGTGCGAACCCCATTTCCAAGATCTTGAACTTCTTGTCAAAAAAGCTTTCCTGCTCCTTCAGCTTTTCCATCGTTTTATCCCGTTCCTTTTCAAAGGCGGAACGTTCTTCCTGCAGGCGATGTGCTTCTTCCAGTAACAGGTCTTTTGCAATCCTTATTTTGTTTTCATCCGATTCCTGCATAAGATCCGGCATGTCTTCTATTCCTCCGGTTTGATAAATCTGCTTCCCTGTCAGCATCCGCAGGAAAACAGATTATAGCCCAACAATAACAACAGCATGATCAAAATAACCGCTACCAGTGTATTCCCGATCAACAGATCGAGCAATATGCCAAGTGCCACCGCAAAACAACAGATGCCGAGTATCCTTTTCATACCAGATAACCACCGGCTTTTTATTATGGTATGCCATTTTCCGGCAAACGATACATTCTGCTGTTACATCATATCCGTTTTTACAGGCTATCCTGACCGAATGCGATCTCCTGCGCTTTTTCATCACTGACCATATCATCGGTATCTTCCTTTGGTGCAGTAAATTTATCTACCAGATCAGGGATCATATCGATGATCTTTGTCACTGCATCCTGGTTTCTGACATTGACAAGCTTTGTCTGTCCGTTTTTGATGACCAGAACAGCACTTGGTGACATTTTGCCTGTGATACCGCCAAAGCCTGAATTTTTCTGTTCACCGGCTGCAGCACCTGCACCAACACCGAATGTCACATCTACCAGCGGCAGAATAATGGTATCACCGATCTGTGTTGCCTGTCCTACAACGGTCTTTGTAGACAGGAAATTATCAACACCACTTAACAGGGAACTTACGACTTCTGAAAAATTATTATTCATAGCTATTTATCCTCCTTGCCTGATGGCTTCATTACTTCTTTTAAGTACTTGATCTCCGGGTTGAACAGTACAACCCAGCCTGCTTTTAACAATGCAAATACGGTAATATGTCCGCGGAACCAGACATCACAGTCAAAAACTGCCTGTTCCATTTCAGGTTCTATCATAACATAATTCCCGATAAATGGATATACCATACCAAGAAAGGCACAAATTTCACCGCAGCTTCCGGGATCTCCCGTTCCAAAATGGACACGCAGCCGTCCTTTCCTGGGACCGACACTCTTCCAGAGCTTTTTCAATGTGTTTTTTGCCAGCCTGAGTGCGGATTTTGTTTCTTCCTTTTTCAGTGTCTCTGCATAATAAGAAAGAACTGTTTTGATTCCTTCCCATTTCTGCCGCAGGGAGATTGTTTTGTGATACAGTCCACTGATCGTCTGCCAAAACTTCTTTGCCCATTCTTTTATTTTACAGATCCAGAGCTGTATTTTCTGCCAAAGCGACGGTTTTTCCTGCGAATCCGGTGTGTCTGTTGTAACTGTATCCATCGCATCTGTATCTATTGTATCTGCTTTCAGATCTGTGATCTCTTGCGATTTCTTTTCCATAGAATCAGCAGCAGCCGTTTCCGGTTTTATCCGCTCTGATTGCTCTGCTGACCGCTCATTTTCCTGCATTGCCGGTCTCTGCTGATCCTGCGTGTCAGATTCTATGATTTCGTTTGCTTTCCGCTTACTTCCGGTTTTCTTCTTTTCTTTTTGTCTTTTTTGCTTGCCTTTTTTATTTTTCTTTGCTTTCTTCTGCTTGGGCGGAGCAAAAAAATCAAATAGCTTGATACCAAGGAGCCGGATCACGCCGGTCTTTTTATCACCTTCATAAGAAAAGGAAACACGCAGCAGTGGAAATAAGTAACGCAGTTCTGCTTTTCCTGCAGGCTTTCCTTCCGCAAAGCTTCCCTGCACCCTGTAGCAGAACGGTGCAAACAAAAGAAGTGCCAGAAGAACAATGACCACTGCCAATAGAACAAGCAATGCGATTCCGATTATTTTTAAAATTGTAAGTAGTATAGACATCAATATCTCCGAAACAGTTCTTCTTTTTGCTTTTCAAATACCTGTTTTACTAATAAAGTATCCCATTTTTGAGACAATGACAAGTACAAATCGATCGACAACTGCAGCGCACTTTCTTTTCCTTTGGCAAGACCGACCAGATAGATCGTATCTCTCGGAAATGCCTTTTGCTTCAGGCAGGCACTGTCATAAATATCAAAGTTATCGGATCCGTTTGCCAGACAGATCAGATAGACATCTACCATACCTGCATGCATTCTGAGCTTGCGCAATATTTTGTTTTTGCTTTTTTCACATGCCTCGTCTGTTACCAGATCCTTATAAATATACATAGCGACTCCGATTTAAAAAAAGAAGGCAGTTACTGCCTTCCCTTTTCTTAAAAGTACTTTTTACTTCCCCATAGATTACTGTGCTTCAGATCCAGATATTCTGCATATGCGCGTTCCAGAATCTGTTTCTCATTTGCAAATTTCAGCAGATGATAAGCTTCGTGATACTTATAATATCCGGAATCTACAAAGAATTCTTCACGTTGTGGTTTGCTGTAATAGCTGTCTGCCATCATCAGATACCAGTGTACACTCTTGGACACCGTATCCTCTGGCACGGTAAAAGTATAATCACTCTTACCTACATATTTTATGATGGACGCTTTCGCCCCGGACTCTTCAAGAACTTCTCGAAGTGCAGTATCCTTATATTCTTCGCCCGGTTCCACAGTTCCTTTTGGTAAGACCCAGCCTTCATACTTATTCTTGATGTTCTTATAAAGGAGTAATATCTTACCTCTGAAAATAACCACACCGCCACAGCTTGTTGCTTCAATCATTGCAAACCCTCCTGTCTGGTGTGTCTCATATATGCATTCAGTATAAAACAGTTTGTACTTTCATGCAAGAAGGAATTGGGATCCGCCCCACTAATTTGACATTTTGTTGATCACATCTACGATTTCCTGCTGTTCAAAAGGCTTTGTCAAAAATTCGTTGGCACCTGCCTTGATGCATTCGATCATTTTGTTTTTCTGGCCTGCTGCAGTTACCATGACAACCTTGGATTCAGGATCCAGTGCTTTGATCATCTTTAATGCTTCCACACCGTCTACGATCGGCATTGTAATATCCAGTGTCACAACATCCGGCTTTAATGCCTGGAATTTCTGCACACCTTCCTGTCCGTTTACAGCTTCGTCTATGATTTCATGTCCATTGGATTCCAGAATATTGCGAAGCATTTTACGGGATGTACGTGAGTCATCTACGATTAAAATCTTTGCCATTTTAATAAGCCTCCTAATTTACAGAAATTGTTGAATCGATTGCTAAAATAAAGGAAATCTCCTGCTCTCCCACATGGATCGGGAATACGCAGAACTGATTGCCTGTGATCCTGCTTGCTTTTT
Source organism: Kineothrix sp. MSJ-39 (assembly GCF_018917935.1). Taxonomy (GTDB): domain Bacteria; phylum Bacillota; class Clostridia; order Lachnospirales; family Lachnospiraceae; genus CAG-194. The sequence goes on from NZ_JAHLPN010000001.1 coordinate 163,159, forward strand.
CATAGAAAGCCGGTGGAAGCATGTCCATATCCACGCCTTCGTTGCCAAGCTCGGAAGCAAATAAACCATTGATGCAGTTTGTGAATTCACCGACAGCATCCAGTGCATCCAGATCAACTGACTCAAATTCTTCATCCGCAAAAGGATTGGCGATCGCCAGAAGGCTGTTTCCGGTACCGGCAAAGCCTGCATAAATATTATGATCGCCTGCAAGCTGCTGCATAGCGAAATTATCGATCTTTAATGTATCTGTCAGATATGCTTTGGACACATATGCGCTGGAATTGATGATACGCAGGAATGTACGGATTGCAATACCGCAGTGCTTGTCACAAAGCTCTGTATTGGATGGCAGGAATAACTTAACGGTACGATCTACGTCCCCACTTACGAGATCATCCATGTCGCTGTGCGTAAATCCCTGCTGATCCTGATAGTTCTTCAGAGCTTCATCGATCTGCTCTAATGTCATCAGACCTTTATCGATCAGGTTCTGTACGAAGATCATGTAAATATTACCCTGCTTCTTTAACAGGCTACCTACCTGTGCTTCTGTCAGATATCCCTTCTCCACGGCAATGTCACCGAATCTGCGATCCATGATCGCCTGTAAATTGTTTACCTCATCAGCCTGCTCTGTCGTCATCAGCTTTTCTGCAACTGCGATCAGTCCAAGCTTCACGCGAACCTTGCTCTCGCTTTCTATTACATCAGACAGTTGTTCTTTGGTAATTGTTCCGGTTTTTACCAGATAATTTCCAAAAATCTGATCAAACATATGTAATTCCTCCCATTTGATATATGTATTGTGCATTTTGTACAGGATTTTTGCAAAAATCCCTCATTGCACGTGCTTTCTCAATTAGTATACTATATTCTTCGTAAAAAAGATAGAATAAAATTCCTTTTTTTCAGTTTTTTTAGTCATTTGTTCCAAAATATGTGTCGAATATCCGCCTTGCAATAGGCACTGCATAATCACCGCCCGATCCGGCACTTTCGACAATGATCGTTACACAGATCTGCGGATCCTCTGCCGGTGCAAAGCCTGTAAACCATGCATGGGAATCCGATTTATTCTCGCTGAATTCCGCAGAACCCGTTTTACCGGCGGCTGTATAGGAAAGCCCTTTTAGTTTGGAAGCCGTACCGCTCTCTACAACCTCTTTCATCAGCCCTGTCATAAAGTAAGCCTCATCTTCCGTCATCATCACAGCTTCTGTCTGCGGAGAGGTCTTTTTCACGGTTGCGCCGGTCGCGCTTTCGATCCGGTCTACCACATAAGGGGTCATGGCTTTTCCTTTGTTGGCGATAGCTGCAGTGATCAGGTTCAATTCCAGCGGTGTCACGGTCGTCTGTCCCTGTCCGATGGCTGTCTGCATGACCGCATAGCTTGTATCGTATTCCGACAAAGTAAAACTGCTCTGTTTATAAACAAGCTCTGTTTTCAGATCAGAATTAAACAAAAGCTGTCTGCAGGTCTTCTGCAGGTCCGGGATAGAAAGCTGGACACCAATATTGGCAAAAGAGGAATTGCAGGATTTTGCAAAGCTCTTTGTAAAGTCAACCGAGCCGTGGCTCTGTCCGTGGTAACAGCGGATCTTATGCCCTTCATAGGAAAAACTGCCGTTACAGGAGAAGGAATAGCCGGATACATCTCCGCCATGTTCCCTGTAATATTCCAGTGCCGTGATCATTTTAAAGGTACTGCCGGGCGGATATAAGCCTTGTGTTGCACGGTTTAACAATACGCTGCTTTCGGAATCATTCACCAGATCATCCCAGATCTCAGAGATCTGGTTTGGATCAAAATCCGGTTTGGATACCATTGCCAGCACTTTTCCCGTGGAAGGCTCTGTCACAATAACCGCACCCTGGTAAACGCCAAGCGCTGTATAAGCAGTCTGCTGCAGCGCCGTATCCAGTGTCGTAATGACATTGTCCCCGTAGTTTTTTTCTTCATTGAGCTCATTCTGGATCTTATTGGTAATGGAAGCATGGGAGTTTAACATGTTCATGTTTTCCGTTGCTTCAATGCCTGTCCTGCCCTTTGTCGCATAACCGACCACATGGGCAAACATATTCTGATACGGATAATTACGGACTTCCGTGCCATCAGCCGCCTTTACCGTCTGGGCAAGCACCTCGCCGTCGGCAGAATAAATATTGCCGCGGATATTTCTTGTCGCAAGCAGCTCCTGCCGTGGATTATAGGCATTGTTGATCGCTTCTTCACTGTCCTTTACCATAAAATGGACAATATTTCCCATAACAGCCAGCATCAGCAGGCTGAAAAAGCAGGTCACGATCACAATTTCACGATTCCGTACTCTTTCTTTCTTTTTTCTATTCTTCTCCTGCTTCCTGCTCTGCAGTTCTTCGTCTTTCTTTCCGAACATTCCGTTTTCCTTCCTGTGACTGTATACAATAAAGTCCCTGTATGATGCTGAACATAATGATCGTCGTCAGCACGCTGCTACCGCCATAGCTGACAAGCGGCAGTGTGACACCGGTCAGCGGGATAAATCTTGTTCCGCCGCCGATCGTCAGAAATACCTGAAATATGTAGATCGTACTGAGCCCGACCGCGATATATCTGTAAAATTCTTCCTTCAGTTGCATGGCAATCTTCATAAATACGATAAAACAGCTGACACAGACGAGGATCAGACAAAGTCCGAATATAACGCCCATTTCCTCTGCCACTGCGGAAAAGATAAAATCCTGTTCCACATAAGGGATCGAGGTCGGATCTCCCTGATCGATACCAAGCCCGAACCAGCCGCCTGTTCCGATCGCAAATAAGGACTGTGTGATCTGATACCCGGAATCATTGATATTGCTCCACGGATGCAGAAAGGCGATCACTCTCGTCCTGACATGGGAAAACATATGATAGGCAACGACCGAAGCCCCTGCGCCGCCTAAGATCCCCGCAAACAAATAAAAATAATTCTTTGTTGCAACAAATACCATGATCAGATAGCCCGCAAAAAAGATGACCGCACTACCGAGATCCTTGGAAAATACCAAAATGATCACATGGGCTGCAGCGGCAACCGCTGAGATCACAACCTGTCCCAGGCTCTTTGACTCTGTCAGAAGTCCCGCAATGAAAAAGACAAAGAGGATCTTAACAAATTCCGAAGGCTGGAACGTAAAACCGTTGATCGTATAGGATATTTTGGAGCCGTGTGTCACACTGCCCAGTATGGCAACGACCAAAAGCGCGAAAACACCGACCATGCCATAGATCCAGGTCAGATGCTTCAAAAACTTCAGCTTTGACACCAGAAACGGTACAAACAATCCGATGATCAGTGATACTGTGACAATGATAAACTGACGGATCGATTTCTGATACGAAATACGCGTCAGCATGATAAAGCTGATCGTCAGAAGCATACACATATTGTTGATCACAAGTTTATCCGCCTCCGGATATGCCACGCGGAACAGCGCGATCGTCGCAAACAGCAGAATCTGCTGGAAGCCGTAAAAGATAATATAAGAAACATCCTCCGTTTCCAGACAGATCGCGGCAAAGCCCAGAAAATGCACCATAAACATGCAGATGATCTGGCGGATATAGACACCGCCGCGCTCATGTTCTTTTTTCGTCGCGACCGCCACAAAGCATTCCAGTGTATAAAGCATCATAAAAACTGTGATGACATATTTAGACAAATCAGAAATAACGTGTCCCATAGGTTACCTATTCCACACCTTTTAAAAAGTGTCCTTTCGTAAATTCGGTGATGACCGGCTGTACGCCGTTTTCTCCCCTGCATAACTTTGCATACATTTCAGAGATCTTTTGCATCTGCCCCGCAGTTTCTTCTGTAAACCGCAGCAAAACCGCCTCCATTGGCATACGCCGTATCTCCGGCATTTCTTTATGCAGAGAAAGCGGCAGTGCATTGTAGATCGTGTTTTCGCATCTGTCGCAATGCAGGCAGACACGCAGTTTTTTCTTCTGCCGGTCCACAAGCGAAAGCTCCGCCGGGGCTTTCGCCTTTGTCTGTTTCAGGCATCGTCCGTTGGTCTTCAGCAGGCAGTTTGCCGTTTCCATGACCGGAATATAGCCATACACCGGTAATATCCAGCGATGACTGCCATCTGCCAGTGCCTTTGCCTCCGATCTGTGCAGCTCATAGGACAGAATATGCTCTGTCACACCTATTTTATCATAAAACCCGGCAGTTTCCATCTGAAAAACATAGCAGCCACTATCCGTGATACAGGGCTTCTGCGCTGCTCTTTCCCGTAAAAATGTTACCATTTCCAGATTGCCTGCGCAATACCCGTCAAATGCCAGTTTTTCAATATCATTCCATTGTTGACTGATGCGGTCAAACGTCTGTTGCCGCGTTACAGCCGGAAATGTCAGGTATACAGCAATCTGTTTATCCCGAAAACGCTTTAGCATCTTTTCCGTTTCAGCCGGATCCGCCAGCTCCTGCAGGCAGTCATACGTCACATATACCCTGCCAAGCAGATCATCCGGTTCCAGTTTTTTAAGCTGATACGGATGTGCGATCTGTACCTGCAGCGGTCTTTGTTTTTCTGCAAGTGCCTGTTTACCGGATGCAGCTTTTGCAGATGGCTGGCTGCCGATCTCTTTGACTGCTTTGCCATCATCATATTTCTGCATGGTTCTTTTTCTGCCGGATAACAGCGCATCTTCCAGCCTGCTGACAGCCTGTCTGCGCAGTTCATTCAGCTCTTTATTGGGTAAAAACAGGGAATCCGCCATATCACAGGTAAATGTTTCGAGTACAAAAGGCGTATTTCCCAGCTTTTGCAGTTGTTTTTTCACATCTTCCTGCGTGGCAACTCTGTTCGTTGCTTCTTCCGCTGTTACGCCCGATACCGTTACGGAAACTGTATCCTTCGTCAGGGTCAGCAGCATGGGCTCACCGGGATAGGCAAAAAACTGTCCGCTTACAGGAAGTTTCTTCTCTTCAGGCTGTCTGACAGCGTCCGGCTGTGCCAGCTCTGCAGCCTCCGGCGAAAAGGTCTGATAACCGGCTTTTTTCAACGATAGCAGTTCTCTGCCGTTATGCTGCATATAATACCCCATCTGGCTGCTTCCACGGCTGAACCGATCCTGCAGCATACGGATATCCTGCAGATCTACCTTGTAAGCCTTCGGATCCTTTTCATACAGATCGATATATTTCCGATACATCGACGTAACAAAAGAAACATAGGCGGCAGTTTTCATCCTGCCTTCTATTTTAAAAGAATCAATTCCCGCTTCGATCAGTTTTGGCAGGATCGGCAGTGTACAAAGATCCTTCAGGCTGAGCTGATAAGGCTCCTCCTTTGCACTGATCATCCGTCCGTCCGCCTGAACCTGATATGGCAGTCTGCACGGACCTGCACAGCGGCCTCTGTTCCCGCTTCTCGGACCAAGCATGCTTGAATACAGACATTGCCCGGAATAACAATAACACATACTGCCATGGATAAAGGTTTCCAGTTCCAGTCCGGTTTCCGCTTTCAGTCGCTTCAGTTCCGCAAGCGACAGTTCCCGGGCAGGTACGATCCTTGTCACACCATAGTTTTTCAGATAATTTGCTGCGCCCGCACCTGTGATCGTCATCTGTGTACTGGCATGGATCTCCAGATCCGGAAAAATGCGCCGGAGCAGACTGACCGCACCCAGATCCTGCACGATCACGCCGTCCAGTCCTTCCTCATAATAAGGCTGCAAAAAAGACGGAAGATTCTTAAGCTCCGCTTCCTTTACAAGGGTGTTGACTGTCATATATACTTTTTTCTCATACAGATGCGCCATTCTGATCGCAGACAGCAGTTCTTCTTCGCTGAAGTTTTTCGCATAGGCACGCGCACCAAAGCTGCATCCGCCTACATAGATCGCATCCGCTCCCGCATAAATCGCTGCCATAAAGCAGTCCAGATCTCCTGCAGGCGCCAATAGTTCAACTGACATAATGCTTCTCCATAAAAAGAGCTGCCCGAAGGCAGCTCTTATTTTTTACTTTCTCTGCTACGGTCATCCTGCATGGACTTCATTGCTTTTTCAGTGCTTTCTAACTTGATCTGCGCAGAAACAAGCTCATGTTTTAAGTCATATAACTCTTTTTCCTTTGCTGCTAAATCTTCTTCCAACAGAGAGATCTGTTTTTTCGCTTTGAAATAATCATCCGCAATATTCAGCTCTAATAAAATCGCCTGTGTATCAACCGGCTGTCTCTTAAAGCCTTCCACTTTATTGTATTCACTGACTTTATTATTGATATAAAGGGCGATCTTCTGCAGATATTCTTCACTTTCATATCCGCTGAGTGTAAATACCCTGCCGCCGATCAAAACTTCTGTATCTGTTTTTTCTGCCATTGTATTTCCTCTTTCTTTGAAATCTCTCTGAACATTATACTCATATTTCCCTCATTTGACAAGTAACTCCCTTATCTCGTAAGATCAAGCGATATTCCTTCCGGTGTCTGCACAGATTTCAGCTGCAGCTTATACGTTTTTGCCAACTTTCGGATACAACGGTACTGCGGTGTTTTCTGCACCTTCGGCAGATTGCCCTGCGCCTTTTCCGCACACGGATATTCCAGATGCAGATGCCACATATCAAATTTTTCCGCACTGCGGAGAAGGATCGTCTTTCTTTCTTTTCCGCTTTTTCCCCCGGACTGTCCTGCGCCGGATAGTGCCAGCAAAAATACCTGCCGGTATAACAAAAGCATATCGGGATAAGCCATCTGGAAACAGGTCGGTCGGCAGATCTTATAGCGAAGCAGACAGCCCTTTTGCTCTGCTTCCTGCATACAAAGATCCATCAGGACAGACAGGGCAGGTGACGCCTCCATCGGAAGGCTGCGGAACCGGTCCAGTCCCGAAAACAGTTCCTCCGTTTCCGATTCATCCGGGTCCAGACTGCGCTCCAATTGATCCTGCAGCTTCTGCAATGGCCCCAGCATCTCGCAGATCGTTGCAGGCAGCTTTTCCATCCCCTGCCGGATCACAGACCATGCTTCATAAATAGCACTTCCATAGGCATTTCGCGATGCTTTTGCCGGGAAAGCCGGAAAATACGGTGCATCTTTTGGCACATTTTCATAAAACCGTTCGATCTGCCCAAGGATTTCTTTTTTCATTTTCTTTTTTTCATCATAATTCTCTGTCTCCGCAAAAAGTTGCAGCGTCTGCACATAATTGGCAAAATCATGCCTGATCTTCCGGAATGCATAAAAAAGAGCAATATAGGGCTGCATGGATGCTTCCATGCAGTCTATATCACTCTCTAAATTCTTTTCCCATTTATGTAAGAAAAACATAAATCCCCCTTACGCTCCTGCTAAATATGCAGCGCAATCGCTTCCTTTACCCCTTTGTAATGCCTGCGGCTTACCGGGATCACATCTCCACTGATCATCGTAATGCCATCTTCCCTGGAAAATGATTTGATCTTTTTGATGTTACATGCAAAGCTCTGATGGGAATTGATGATGTAATCCGGTAACTGATTGACCAGATCGCTCAATTTTGCGGCTGCTTCGATACAATCCCCTTTATCTGTATGGATGCAGCAATTTCTGTTGCTTGTTTCCAAATACAGGATATCCTCTACCTTGATCCGATGGATCTTTCCGCCGCATCCCGCAACGGTAATCGCCTTGACTTCCTGATGCTGTACGATATCCATCGCCTTTTCTACAGAGGAGAACAGCTTCTGTTCGTCGATCGGCTTGGAAAGAAAATAGACGGGATCTGCATCAAATACATTGCTGGCAAGCTGTGCATACCCGGATAACAGGATCACCTTGATCTGCGGATACTTGGAACGGATCTCCTTTGCTATCGCAATACCGTCATCCTCTCCGAGCGCGATATCTAAAATAATAATATTGGTATGTCCCTGATCGAGATCTTCCAGCCATTGGTGCAATTCCTCCGCAGAATAAACACATTGGCATTCTATTTTTCGTCTGTATTTTTTCTCAAGTGTTTCTTTTAAGTATTCTGTGATGGAACGATCATCATCACACACTACTATATGGAACATGATTTCACCTCATTGTTTTATGCATATTGCCCTATAAATACAATAATTCAATTATATCCATTGTAAAATTTATTCACTTTTTAGTCAACCGCTAAAGTGGAATTATTTAATTTTTGTCACATTTGACATAATATCTCCGTCCTGATAAAACATCGAGATGAAATCTCCTGCTTTATAGGCAATGATCTTTACAAGTTCACTGTTTGTCAGATCCGCATCATATACGGTCTTATCGCCTTCCAGTGTGAAATACACATGGGAATTGCCGTCAATCACTACAGGTACATAAGTTGCGATCTTTCCGGTGATCTCCAGATCATCCGCATTTTCGCTTGTTCGGATACCATTGGTGCTGAGCAGTGCATTATACGCCTTCTTGCATTCTTTTACCGTGTCTCCGATCGCTACCCACTGGTATTTCTGGATGTTGACCATGGCGTATTTCTTGACCAGACCTGCCGAATCCTTTAATGCCATAAAATAGGTCGGTTCCTCCGAAATATTTAAAAGGAGCGGGAATGTTGCCACATACCCCAGGTTCTGTACCTGTCCTTCCGCAGAAGACATGGCAGAATCTTCAATCGCACCTTCTATCCTGTAAAAACGCGTTTCCATCGTCCGCTGGTTCATCAGCACAAATCCGACATTCGACTGGTCGCCGCTGACACTGGTCACACCGGAATATACCCAGACATCATCATTCATGGCAATGTAATTATAGCCGTTTGTCGTCTGCAGACAGTCACGCTGTCCCAGAACGCTGTTCAGATAACCGTGCTGCAACATGCCATGATAATCGTAAAGCTGCATCAGAAGCTCTGCCTGATACACCTTATCTACCCAGGTCGGTACTTCATCTGCCTGATAATCCGTACATTCTCCCGTGACTGCATTACAGAGTACCACTCTGCCGACCGTCACGCCGCCAAACAGACCGATGTTGAACTTTTTGACCGGACAGATCCAGTACGGCGTACCTTCATCGTCAATCTCAAAGAAGATCTGATCTGCAAAAATATAAGTCGGATACCTGAAACGGAGATGCCTCTGTATATAACGGTTGAACATTTCCGATTCGGAATATCTGATCCCGTCGGTCAGCTTGACACATTCCGTATCCTGCGTTGTCATATCGATCTTGATATAAGCCGGAATACCGTTTTTCTGATTTGTCAGCCATTTGATCGGGCTTGCATATCTGAGTGGTGTCACACGGACCGGCTTTCCATTTACATTGATCTGTGTATAATCATCCGCCACTTCAAACTGTGATACCATGTCAACCATGCTGCCCATTTTACGGCTTCCCAGAATTGCTGCGGAATCTCTGTCCAGAAGCGGGATCGTATTGAAATCCACTTCCTTGATATCTTCTGTAAAATCACGTTCCTCTACCTGCATCAGTCCCTGATACTTCTTCGCATTGATGATCGGCGAAGAAAGGATCGAACCGATCAGAAAGATCAGCAAAAGTACGCCGCCCAGATAAAACAGATACTTGTAAGGCCCCATTGTTCCTTTTTGGATATCCAGCCCCTTTTTTCCGAAGGAAACATGCCCGCTTTTCCAGACGGAACGGAAGGATAATACGATTGCAAATACGAATACCATCAGGATCACAAACCACCAAAAGCCTGCTGAATGGATATTCAGCGCCGGCAGATTGATATAATAGTAAACAAACGCGATCACAAGTGTCAGTAAAATGGCGATCAGCCATCTTTTCCAGTTTTTCATACTTTTGCCTCTTTCTGCATAATTTTACTATCCACTATACAAAGCGTATCTTATTCTGTCAAGGAATCTACCTTATTCTTACGGTTTTCCACCTCTTTTGCCTGTACATCGGACGGTGCCTGCTCGTAACGGGCAAACTGGTAAGAGAAGCTGCCCTGTCCGCCTGTCAGGGAACGGAGCACGGTACAATAGCCGTACAGACTGCTCATCGGGATATCCGCGGTGATCGTCTGCCAGCCGCCCTGCAGTGGCTGCATGCCAAGCACACGTCCTCTTCGTTTGTTCAGATCGCCCATGATATCTCCCGTATAGCTGTCCGGAACAGTAACAGAAAGCGTTTCGATCGGCTCAAGCAGGATCGGCTCTGCCTTTAAGAAACCATCTTTAAATGCCTGCATGGCAGCTTTTTTAAATGCCATTTCGGAAGAATCTACCGGATGATAAGAACCATCATATAAAATGCCTTTCACGCCAACAACCGGATACGCTGCAAGCGGGCCCTTTACCGTTGCTTCCTGCAGTCCTTTTTCCACTGCCGGAAAATAATTCTTCGGTACTGCACCGCCGACTACTTCCTGTTCAAATACATAAGGACTTTCCAGATCGCCGGACGGCTCAAAACGCATTTTGACGTGTCCGTACTGGCCATGTCCGCCGGACTGCTTTTTATATTTGGCTTCCACATCCGATTTCTTGCGGATTGTTTCCCGGTAAGCTACTTTAGGCTCTGAAAGTGTGATCGCCACCTTATATTCATTGAGCAGCCTGCTCTGGGCGATCTCAAGCTGCATATCACCGATACCGTATAACAGCATCTGTCCGTTTTCCTTGTCATTGACGATCTTCAATGTCGGATCCTCATGTGTCATCTTGGAAAGTGCCTGTGCCGCCTTGTCGATCTCTGCCTTATTATCTACTTTATAGCGCATATAAGTATATGGAACAGAAAGCTCTGCCTTTGCGTACTGGATCGGCGTCACCTTTGTGGAAAGGCTGTCACCTGTGCGGGCACCTGCCAGCTTTGCCAGTGCGCCGATGTCCCCTGCATGCAGCTCCTTTACCTCGATCGGTTTATTGCCCTGCAGTACATACAGCTTGCCGATCTTTGCCTCAGAATCCTTATCTTTATCATATAACAGATCATCTGTTTTCAAAACGCCGGAGCATACCTTGATCAGCGAATATTTGCCGATGAACGGATCAACGATCGTTTTAAATATGTAAGCAGACTTTGCCTTTGCGAAATCATAATCTGCTTCATAGATCTCATTTGTTTTCAGATTGATGCCGGCAATTTCCCTGTTTTCGGGACTTGGCATATATTTGATGATGTCATCGAGCAGTGTATAAACGCCCTGGCACAAAATATTGGAACCCATCGAAACCGGTACGATACTGCCGTCTACAACGTTATTGCGCAGTGCTGCTCTGATCTCCGCATCGGAGAACACTTCTCCGGCAAAATAACGATCCATCATTTCCTCTGATGTCTCAGCAACGGCTTCCATCAGGCTTTCTCTGTATTTTTCAAGATACGGTCTGCTGTAATCCGGGATTTCGCATTCTTCTACTTCTTTTCCGACCCAGCGATATCCTGTTTCACTGACCACATTCACATAACCGACAAATTTTTCGTTTTCACGGATCGGGAAATGGAACGGTGCGATCTTTTTGCCGTAAAGCTGTGTCAGATCTTCCACAACCTCTTTAAAGGAAGCCTGATCCACATCCATATCGGATACATATACCATACGCGGCAGATGATATTTTTCACAGAGCTCCCACGCCTTCAGCGCACCAACCTCCATGCCTGCCTTTCCGGAAACAACAATGATCGCAGCATCCGCAGCGGAAACCGCTTCTTCCACCTCGCCTACAAAATCAAAATAGCCGGGTGTATCCAGCAGATTGATCTTACAGCCATCCCATTCGATCGCAATACAGGAGGCAGATATGGAAAAATGCCGTTTCTGTTCTTCTTTTCCGTAATCACTGACCGTATTACCATCCGTTACCTTCCCCATACGGGATGTGATACCGCCAAGATATGCCATTGCTTCGGCAAGTGATGTTTTGCCGCTGCCCCCATGCCCAAGCAAAACAATGTTACGAATTTTCTCTGTTGTGTATACATTCATAGCTGCTACCTCCGTTTTATGATCGATTTTGAATTTTCTAACAATTCAAACACTTGTAGGTATATTTTACTAAATATAAAACTGTTTTACAACATATTTTCGTTAAAATCACAAGAAATTTCTATATTTTCTATCCCATTGACATTCGCACTTTAAAGGGCTAAAATACTATTGAAATTTACAACGGAAAGGACATAAGCTATGTCAAAAAAAGCAGAAGTTACCTGTAGTTTTATCGGGCTTGGTCTGATCGGCGGTTCTATCGTCAAAGCACTGCGCCAGGCATATCCCGAGATGATCTTAAAAGCATATGACAAAGACCCGGGCGGACTATCCCTTGCCCGGAAAGACGGCGTTATTTCAGAGGCCTATGAAGCTCTGACCGATTCTTTTTTTGACTGCGATTATTTGTTTTTATGTGCACCTGTCAGCGAAAACGATCAGTTTCTCGGGCAGATCCGGCAAAGCCTGCATGCGGACACGATCCTGACCGATGTCGGATCTGTCAAGCAGACAACGCACGCTGCGATTGAAAAAGCAGGGCTCTCTTCCGTCTTTATCGGCGGACATCCCATGGCAGGCAGTGAAAAAACAGGCTATCAAAATGCCAGCGAACGTCTTTTGGAAAATGCCTATTATATTCTGACACCGACACAGGAAAGTCCTGTTACGGCAATTCAGGGTCTGCAGACGCTGATCAGCTCTATTGGTGCGATCCCGTTGATCATGGATTATCATACGCATGATTATGTGACAGCTGCGGTCAGTCATCTGCCGCATATCATTTCTGCCGGTCTTGTCAATCTGGTACACGATTCCGACAGTGCGGAAGGCGTGATGAAAATGATCGCTGCGGGCGGTTTCAAGGATATTACCCGTATCTCCTCTTCTTCGCCTGTGATGTGGCAGTCGATCTGTATGACCAATACCGAAAACATCCTTACGCTGCTTACTTCTTATATAGAAAGTCTGCAAAAGGTAAAAGCAGAGCTTCAGAACAAAGATGCCCAAAAGCTATATGATCTGTTTGATGACGCCAAAAATTACAGAGACAGCTTCTCCAATGAAGGGCGCGGTCCGATCAAAAAAACCAATGTCATTTTTGTGGATATCCCTGATGTACCCGGTTCTATCGCACAGACCGCCGCGATTCTTGCCGATCACGATCTCAGCATCAAAAACATCGGTATTATGCACTCCAGAGAGTTTCAGCAGGGGGCACTTAAAATTGAATTTTACGATGAACAGACAGCAAACGATGCTGTCCGTGTATTAAAAGATAACGGCTATCAGATTTTTGCGTAAGCTGATGGCGGAAAGGACAATATACAATGATTTTTCAGAAAGCAAACAGATTACAGGGAGAAATAACGGTTCCGGGCGATAAATCCATCAGCCACCGCGGCGTTATGTTCGGTGCTCTTTCCGAAGGAACAACAAGACTGACGCATTTCCTGCAGGGAGCGGATTGCCTCTCCACGATATCCTGTTTTGAAAAAATGGGGATTCCGATTGAAAACAACGGAAATGAAATTCTGGTACATGGCAAAGGACTGCATGGTCTGACTGCGCCGACACAAATACTTGACGCCGGAAACAGCGGTACGACAACCAGACTGATCTCCGGCATTTTGGCTGCGCAGGATTTTTCTGTAACACTGACCGGTGATGCTTCAATCTGTAAACGTCCCATGCGCCGCATTATGGAACCTCTCTCCCTGATGGGAGCAAATATCAAAAGCCGGAACGGAAATGACTGTGCGCCTCTCCTCATTACAGGAAGCCACCTACATGGGATCCACTATCAGTCCAAGGTAGCATCAGCACAGGTCAAATCTTCGATCCTGCTGGCGGGCTTATATGCGGATGGCACAACAAGTGTGACAGAACCGGCACTTTCCCGGAATCATTCCGAGCTGATGCTTGGTATGTTTGGTGCAAAAGTAGAAAGCAGAGATACGACTGCAACAATCTATCCGGAGCCCGCACTCCATGCCATCGACTTCAAAGTACCGGGAGATATTTCTTCCGCAGCTTATTTTATAGCTGCAGCCTCTATCGTGCCCGGCTCCGAGCTTTTGATCCGCAATGTGGGCATCAATCCGACCAGAGATGGTATTTTACGGATTGCTGAGCAGATGGGAGCAGACATCACTTTATTAAATCGCATAGACGAGGGCGAACCGACGGCAGATCTGCTCGTACGCTCTGCTACCCTGCATGGTACGGAAATCGGTGGGGATGTCATCCCGACACTGATCGATGAAATCCCGGTGCTGGCTGTCATGGCAGCTTATGCACAGGGCGAAACCGTGATCAAGGATGCGGCTGAACTGAAGGTAAAAGAATCCGACCGGATCGCGATCGTGACTGAGAATTTAAAGAAAATGGGAGCTGATATAACTCCTACGGACGATGGCATGATCATCCGCGGCGGCAGACCACTGCACGGCGGCAAATTAGATTCTCATCTGGATCATCGGATCGCCATGAGCTTTGCAATCGCTGCACTCATAGCTGACGGCGAAACCGAAATGAAGGACGCGGAATGCGTCAATATCTCTTATCCTGATTTCTATCAGGATCTGGCATCATGCATGTAAGATACCGATGATAACAAGCCATTCGATAACAGGCATCTGAAATAAATAAATGGGGTATGTCACTGCCCCGAGTTTTTGAAATACCACGGACAGCTTCTGTGGTATTTCTTTTTTGACTAAAAGAAGTCCAAACAGGCAGAGTGCAAATAATGCGATCACGACAAAATCACCTGCACTGCGTCTGCCAAAATTCGTATAGACCACGATAGCTGCCAGAATACCGTTTGCCAGACCGTAAACCAGTTTCTGAAGCAGTTTCTTTTTTTCCTCACTGATCCCGAAAGCAAGTTTTCTTTGGCTAACTTTTTCCCGCAACTGCCAGATAAGGCAGCCGATAAAAATACCCGCACTAAGCCCTGCCAGTGCACGCAGCACTGCATGGTAGGAATAGATCACATCGATCTTTCGGATCAGTCTGAAATAATAATGGTAGATAGAAAGCGATAAAACCGGACATATAAACAGACCGCCCCATCTGCCGGTCAGCATCAGCAGGCATAACAGTAGAATACTTCCCATAAACATAGCTGCCACATACCAGTTGGCACTGATCAGCACTTCGTTTCCAAGCGGTCCGCATTGCAGCATCAAGAATTCCGCCCATCCTGTTTTCAGATAGAAAATGATATCAGAAATTGACCAGCGATATTGCCATGTCCTTAAGAAAAGCATACAAAGCAGGCTTAAAAAATAGAATGGGTACAGACGCTTTAACCGGCTGCCAATGTACAGACCAAACTGATACAGCCTGTCAGACAGCTTCTGCCCTGCCATCCTCTTCAGATAAAACTGCCAGATGCCAAAGCCGCTTAAAAGGAAGAAAAATTCCACACCCAGATAACCGGCTCTGAAAAAAGGATATGAAGTTTTGGAAAAGAAATGTAAGCCAAGGACAACGATACAAAATACAAATCTCCATAACTCAACTGTATAATCGCGCCCCTGGCTTACTTTTTTATGTTCGCTCATATGTAATTAGATTCCTAATTTTGCACGTTCTCTCTGGTACTCTTCTTCTGTCAGAATGCCGTTTGCCTTTAATAGATCCAGCTTGCTGAGCTTCTCTGCTGCATTTGGATCTGCTGCAGCCGCTGCCGGAGCTGCAGCACTTGCGCCGCCTGCCATCTTCTCAGCCTTTGCCTTATCAACACCGGCTTTCAGACCGCCTTCATCAGGCATCTGTGGGAAGATCAGATAACGCTCCATACCGGCAGGTGTTTTGATGTGGATCATCGGAGCCGGCTTATTATTATAAGAACCCTGCTCTACACCTACCACACAACCGATATAATGATTAAAATTATCAATCTTTGCATTCATTCCGTTAGGCGATGTACTGATAACAGCGATACCGTTTACTCTGGCATTTGTAACATTTACACGGAAATCTTCCGTTTTCTTCACGATCAGACCTTCCTTATAAGTCCAGTCTTTTGCATAAATCCCCTGTTCTGCCCGGATACACTGGTTACAAACCTCACCGGCAGAATCTTTTCCACATATTAAACACTGCATACGTCAACTCTCCTTTGTCTTATTCTACTCCTGTGTAACAGAAGATGTTACTGTGTCATATACCTCAATTCTTGCAGCATCCATTTCAGGCATACCAATGAAAATACCGCCATAAGAATAGGTTGCATCCTCTTTTACAATACGGACAATCTCAATAAAAGCATGGAGCACTTCTTTTGTCCAGATCGTCAGAAACGCTTCATATACAGCCCCGATCTGCAATGGCTTATCGCACGTAAATCCGACACCGGTTCTGGAAACGTCGATAATATCAATGCTGACTTCTTCCGATGAAGCAGCATTATCCAGACGTTTGATGATGAGGCATGACTCTAATTCGATCCTTTTGTTTTTTCTTCTGTCTTCCAAAGAAATCTCCTTCCCGAAAATATATTCATTTCCTGCTCTACTTATATTTATATTACCAAATTCCTGTCGACAATGCAAGGCATTTCATTAAATGTGCACGTGCACATTCCTATGAAATGAACATAGCGTCTCCAAATGAGAAAAAACGGTATTTTTCTTTTACAGCTTCCTCATAGGCAGCCAGAACGTGCTCCCGTCCGGCGAGTGCGGATACCAGCATAATGAGGGTCGATTCCGGCAGATGAAAATTCGTGATCAGTCCATCCAGTACTTTAAACTGATACCCAGGATAAATGAAGATCTCGGTATTTCCGCTGCAGGCATGTAGTCTGCCATCTTCATCTGCCGCACTTTCAATCGTTCTGCAGCTTGTCGTACCGACACAGATCACACGTCCACCATTTGCTTTTGTTTCATTGATCATATCTGCCGCTTCTTTTGAGATCTGATAAAATTCAGAATGCATATGATGCTCCAGTACGTTGTCTTCTTTGACCGGCCGGAATGTTCCAAGTCCGACATGCAATGTGACATAAGCAAGTTTCACACCCATTTCTTCGATCCGGGCAAGCAGTTCTTTCGTAAAATGCAGTCCTGCTGTCGGCGCAGCAGCACTTCCCTCATACTTGGCATATACGGTCTGATATCTGTTTTTGTCCTGCAGCTTATGTGTGATGTATGGCGGCAGCGGCATTTCACCGAGCTGATCGAGGATTTCTTCAAAAATACCATCATATTCAAACCGGATCAGACGGTTTCCTTCTTCCAGCACATCCAGCACCTGTGCATGTAAAAGACCTTCTCCAAATACCAGCCTTGTTCCCGGTTTACATTTCTTACCCGGTCTTACGAGTGTTTCCCATTGATTATCTTCTTTCCTTTTCAAAAGGAGCACTTCGATCGCAGCACCTGTATCTTCCTTGACACCATACAGTCTCGCCGGAATAACCTTTGTATTGTTCAGTACAAGGCAGTCGCCCGGCTTTAAATAGTTTACGACCTCACGAAAAACATGATGTGAGGTCGCTCCTGTATGTTTGTCAAGGCAAAGCAGCCGTGAGCTTGCACGATCCGCAAGCGGATCCTGTGCAATAAGCTCTTTCGGCAGATCAAAATAAAAATCTGATTTTTTTAACTCTGTCATGACTCAATTCCTTTTTTGTTTTAAAATGTAAATTACTGACGCAGTTCAATGCCAAGCTGTTCAAGACCGTTCAGGATCTTCTTCAGGGCTGCATTGATATCTGCTTCTTCCAGTGTTCGGTCTTTTGCACGGAAGGACAGGGAGTAAGCAACTGACTTGTAGCCCTTCTTGACCTGTTCACCTTCATAAATATCAAACAGTTCATAATGCTCAAGAATCTTACCGCCGCGCTGTGCAAGCACGGACTCAATCTGTCCGACCAGAACATCATGCGGTACTACCATGGAAAGGTCTCTGCCAACTGCAGGGAATTTGGCAATGCCTTCATACTTTCTGTCGAAGGTTGTGAACGGTACGATCGCAGGCATATCCAGCACTGCTACATAAGCTCTTGTTCCGATGTTGTAGTTTTCCAGTACAAGAGGATGTACCTCTCCCAGGTAGCCAAGGACAACTCCGTCATATACGATGTTTGCCTGTCTGCCCGGATGCAGGAACGGCTTGCCTGCCTTCGGATCATATTCTTTCTTTCTTGTCATGCCGACTGCATCAAAGAATTCCTCTACAACACCCTTCATCGTAAAGAAATCACCGTCTCCGTACATACCGAGTGTCATCTGCATTCTTTCATCAGGAAGCTCTGTCAGAGGTAGCTCCTTTGCGATATAAACGTTTGCCATTTCAAACAGCTTTACGTCTTTATTTCTTCTGTTGTAATTTGTTGCAAGACTTGTCAGCATACCATTCAGGGATGTTGTTCTCATGATTGAAAAGTCTTCACCGAGCGGATTTGCGATCTTGATCGCTTTTCTCAGTTCGTCGTCTTCCGGTAACAATAATTTATCAAATACCTTCGGGCTTTCAAAAGAATAGCACATACCCTGTGAGAAACCGGAGAATACTGCGATCTCTCTTGCTTTTTCTTCGATACGGAGCTTATATGGCAGCTTACCTGTTGTTGCTTCACCGCTTGGCAAGGTCATCGGAATCTTATCATAGCCATAGAAACGGGCAACTTCTTCTGCAATATCAGCCTGTCCGAGCAGATCCTGACGGAAGGACGGACAGATCAGTTCGTTTGTCTTTTCATCATATGCCACTTCGATCTTCTTGAAAATCTCAAGCATTTCTTCACGACTTACATCCGTACCGAGCAGATTATTGTATTTCTCAGGCATAAATGGCAGGCGGACCAGCTCTTTTAACGGTGCCTTGACATCTACCATTCCGGATACGACATCACCGCAGCCAAGCTCCTGAATGAGCTGGCAGGCTCTGTTGATCGCATCTTCTGCATTTCTCGGATCCAGACCCTTTTCAAATTTACCGGATGCATCACTTCTGAGACCGATCCGCTTTGCGGATTTACGGATGTTTGGTCCGTTGAAGGTTGCGGCTTCAAATAAAACTGTTGTGACCTCATCTGTGATCTTGGAATTGTCACCACCCATAATACCTGCAATACCGATTTCCTTCTCTGCATCACAGATCATCAGGACATCATGATCCAGATTTCTGGTCTGACCGTCCAGTGTCACAAACTGATCACCGTCTTTTGCTCTCTTTACAACGATCTTTTTGCCGCTGACAGTAGATAAATCATATGCATGCATCGGTTGACCGTATTCTTCCATCACATAGTTTGTGATATCAACAAGGTTATTGATCGGCCGGATTCCGCTGCTTGCCAGTCTTCTCTGCATCCATTCCGGGCTTGGTCCGATCTTGATATTCGTGCAGACTCTTGCACAGTATCTCGGGCAGAGATCCTGATCCTGTACTTCTACAGAAATATAATCTTCTACCTTTTCATCATTTTCTTTTACGGTAACATCCGGTAATACAAACGGTTTGTCAAAGGTAGCTGCTGCTTCCCTTGCAATACCGATGACGCTGTAGCAGTCTACACGGTTTGAAGTCACTTCAAATTCAAATTTTGTATTATGCAGTCCGAGTGCTGCAACCGCATCTGCTCCGACCTCAGCATCTTCCGGGAAAATGTAAATACCATATTCCGGTGCTTCCGGATACATATCTCTGTCAGAGCCAAGCTCTTCGATAGAGCACATCATACCGTTTGACGGAACGCCTCTGAGCTTGCCTGCCTTGATCGTAATACCGTCTTCCGGAAGCGGGCCGCCGTCATGACCGCCTGCGACCTTACCGCCATCTAAAACAACCGGTACTTTATCTCCAACCTTAACATTCGGAGCACCTGTTACAATCTGGATCTCTTCTGTACCGATATTCACCTGACAGATGATCAGCTTATCTGCATCCGGGTGTTTCTCAATCTTTGTGATCTGTCCGATCACGATCTTTTCCAGATTTTTGTCCATTCTCTCATAGCCTTCACATTTGGTTCCTGAGAGTGTCATTTTATCCATAAATTCCTGATCTGTACATTCCAGATCCGGTACATATGCTTTTATCCATTCTAATGCTGCATTCATTTTTCTATTCCTTTCTTTTCCAGACATGGCATACAGCCGGGCTGCATGCACATTGATTTTCCTTTTTATTCAGATTAGAACTGCTTCAGGAAACGGATATCATTTTCATAAAGCAGACGCATATCGTCGATCTCATATTTCAGAAGTGTGATACGCTCCAGACCGACACCGAATGCAAAGCCTGTGTATTCTTCCGGATCGATATGGCTCATTTCCAGAACGTGCGGGTGAACCATACCACAGCCAAGGATCTCGATCCATCCTTCTCCCTTACAGAAACGACAGCCGCTTCCGCCGCATTTAAAGCAGGTAACGTCCATCTCGGCACTTGGCTCTGTAAATGGGAAATGATGCGGTCTGAATTTTACCTTGGTATCTTCGCCGAATAATTCTTTTGCGAATTCTGCAAGTGTTCCTTTCAGATCTGCAAATGTAATGTGTTTGTCAATAACAAGACCTTCCACCTGATGGAAGGAAGGAGAATGTGTCGCATCTACTTCATCTGCGCGGAATACACGTCCCGGAGCGATCATGCGGATCGGCATTTTACCGGTTTCCATCTCATGTACCTGTGTGGAGCTTGTCTGTGTACGCAGCAGCAGATCGCCGTTGATATAGAAAGTATCCTGTTCGTCCTTTGCCGGATGATCTGCCGGAATATTTAATGCTTCAAAGTTGTAATAATCTCTTTCTACTTCCGGGCCTTCGACTACTTCATATCCCATACCGATGAAAATACGTTCTACTTCGTCCAGCACGTTGAAGTTTGGATGTACATGACCAACCTTTGCCTTCTTGGCAGGCAGTGTAACGTCGATCGTTTCCTTCTGCATCTTTGCTTCTCTGACGAGTTCTTCCATTTTTTTCCTGGAGTCTTCCAGCACCTTTTCAATCTCGGCTCTTGTTTCATTGACAAGCTGTCCGACCTTTGGTCTGTCTTCCGGTGCCACATCCTTCATACCCTTCAGGATCTCTGTTAAAGCACCCTTCTTACCAAGCTGGCTGACACGTACTTCATTCAGCTGTTCCAGCGTACGGCTGTTTTCAATCTGTTTGATTGCCTCCGCTTTGATCTGCGCCAATTTTTCTTTCATTTCGTTTCTCCTTCTTATCTGTGGATCATTTCATTCTGTTGGGTGAATAGGCTGGCTCACGAATCCGTGCTACGCACTCTACATCCTGCTTCGCAGGATATTCTGACCATAATGCCATGAGACTTATTCCGCATCAGGCTCACGAATCCGTGCTGCGCACTCCACATCCTGCTCACATGTTATGTTTCGCAGGATATTCGTTCGCTAGTGGCGCAAGAAAAACAAATGCCAGCTTTGTCATGCATCAAAGATGCATGACAGCAGTCGCTTGTTTTTCTTTTGCGCTCACTAAAAAATGCCCCTGATATTATATCAGGGGCGAATCATATCCGCGGTACCACCCAAATTCTCTGCTTCTGTCTGCAGAGCACTCAATACGCGTAACGTGCGCTCACGTCTGTGCCTAGTTAGAAGTATTTCTGTTCAGCATAGCTGCTCCGGCGGGAAATTCGATCTGCATACATACACAAGGAGGCTTTCAGCCGGTGACCTCCTCTCTCTGCGAGAGCCATGCATCTCTACTAACACCTTCAACGCTTTTCATATAGGTTTATCATAGAGAATCTGCTCAAAAATGTCAACAGCTTTTTTTCTTTTTCCGGTGCTTTTGGTGTTTACTTTTAAACGCTCCATACAGGAAAGAAAATGCCGGCTGCAGAAAACGGTTGATGAAAGCACCCAGCAACATGATGTAAAAGCACATATACAGCCAGAGCATGATAATAATGACAGTTGTCAGACTTCCATAGGTACTGAATCCCGAAAAACGGTTTACATAAACAGAAAACACCCACGATGATATATACCAGCAGATACTGACCATAACAGCGCCCGGCACTTCTCGCAGAAAACGATTTTTTTCATTTGGCAGAAATGTATAGATTGCGCAGATCAGAAGTGCCATGCTGGCTACCACCACGATCCAGCGCCAGCCTACCAGCAAACGAAACATATATGTAATGTTCGGGAAAGATGCTGTCAGCAGGTCTACAATACGCTCACCGAATACAACAAGGATCAGCAGGATCAAAATCATGATCATCATGATCACGGTATATACACATGCGCGCAGCCGCAGGAAAATATAATTACGGCGTTCCTTTACCCCATTGACCGTGTTCAGTCCGCGGATCAGCGCCAGCATTCCTTTTGCCGCCGACCAGATCGTCGCCAGAATAGACAGTGAAAGTGCTGTACCGGTTTTCTCATATACTTCATCTATTATACTGACAGACAGCGGTTCCATGTTCTGAGGCAGTATTTTCGTCACAAACATCATCAGCGTTGCTTTCGTGATCGGCGTGTATGGAATCGCACTGATCAGTAAAAGAAGCATTGGGATCAGCGATAAAAACGTAAAAAATGCCGCCGATGATGCATAAGCACTGATATGATGTTCATTCATCTGGAGGGAAAACTCCTGCCAGATCCGATATATCTTTCTTCTCATTCATTTACCCCTTCTATGCTGCACTCATAGAAAAATTGCAGGATTTGTTTATAGTCATAGCCCGCCTGTGCCATTCTTCTTGCCGCATTCTGACTCATACCGATCCCATGTCCGAAACCGCCGCCATACAGTGTATAAGAGATCACAACCGGAGCCTCCTTTGCTTTTTCCGTGGATATCCCGTCATCAGTCTCATAAACCGGCTCGATCACAAAGAAAGAGCTTGGCAGCATACCATTGATGCTTCCATCTTTTCCGTAATCCGCACCCAGCGCGATCTTTGTATTTTCGCCTGCCAGCACATAACGGATATTCTGCTCGCCGCATACACGGTAGGTGTCTTCTGTTCCCTCGATCAGAAGCTCTGTCATCACGCCACCTGTTGTACGTTTTACAGCCGTAAGTCCTGTTACCATGCCAAGCTTTTCCGGCTTTTCATCCACATAACCATTGCCTTTTTTTCGCCGGATATTGCCCGGACTCTTTTCATAACGCACCTGCAGATTGGCAAGCAAAAGTTCTGTATCCAAAGCCGTATCATACCGCCATCTGTAATAGGTATCCTCTTGTTCAAAGCTGTCCGCATCCGCTGTTTTGATAAATGTGGCAAAGCTGTCCTCTTCTGCCAGCTTGCTGCCCTCTGCACTTTCCTGCGCATCAGAACTGTGTGCATCCGGATTCTGCGTATCCGACAGCATCTGCCCCTTTGCAATGTTTCTTGCCCGCAGATAACCGCCCGTTGCTGCCATTTCATCCCCATAGGTCAGATTCCATGCAGTCAGATCCGTTCCGTATCCGCAGGACGTCGAATAGAAATATGCGGTAACGGGCGTTCCACCTGAAAGCAGCATCTGTCCTTTTGTCTCATACACGGCTTCACTCGTTTCCGATGCTTCCGCAATGTTATTGTATACCTGAAATGCCGCACTATCATCTACATGCGCACCATAATTTTGCAGCCCCGCATGAAGCATATGCATATATGCATAGGTTCTGGCACAGACCGCCTGCGCCTTTAACGCCTCTGCAGGATAAGAAGCAGGCATTTCACTCGGTACCACAAACCGCAGATAGTCTTCCAATGCAAGTTCATTGATGAGCAGAAAGCCTTCGCCCGTCTTTTCTATCTCAAAGTTGCCCGGATAAACAGGTGTTTTCCCATTACGCAAGATCGAATCCACTGTTGTTTTGGCAGAAAGTGCCTGCGGTCTTGCATAGATCCTGTTTGCCGTTTCAAAGAGTGTACTGTCCGCCGCAATCTGAAGTGTTTCTCCCGGCTCCAAGGTCTGCACTTCTTTCAGTTCTCCAGTGCCATCCTCCGTGAGAAGATCCATCGCCGTATCACAATGAAGCGAAACCGTTTCATGCATCGCTCCTGCAAAATCATCTGTTTTTAAAAGTACACGGATTTGTTCCATCTCCTCCTGCTTTACCAGAAGTGCTGCTACAATCTTTCCTGTTTCATTTAGTACAAAATCAGAAAAGGCATAACCGATCGTCAGATCCGAAATTTGGCATACAGTGGGCGTTCCAAGCAGGCTGTAACATTGCATATCCCCGGTCGTCTGTTTGACTCCCAACTTTTCCAGTTCGATCGCATAAGTGCCATCCGCCTGTGTTTTTACACTGATCAGCTTATCATTCAGCTTTTGTTCATATACTGTAACGCCGCTGACCGTTCCGTCCGTCAGTGTGATATCCGCAATCTGTCCGCTGCCTGACAGCGTATAACCGCCAAGCGGAACACTCCTAGATGCATCCCCCGAAAGTATTGTCAGTGTTTTTCCGTCATTTTCTGTAATATAACATTTGGAAATCTCTTCTATAACAGGTTTGGGCTCTTCCGGGGCTGGCTGCGGCTCCAAGCCGCCTTTGTGCCTGATCACAGAGACCAGTACTACGATCAAAACGGCAAGACTGACCACAAGAAGTACAAGCTGCCTTTTGACATATGTATGTTTATTTACACGCATGTTTCTATCCTCATGGCTTTCTGATGATCCAAAGCAAAGAAAACAGCCCCGAAGGACTGTTTTCTTTTGTCCCCAAAATGCTTTTCCTATATTTTGACTCCTAGCATATGGCTAGGTGGGTTACCGCAGCTAACACTTCTGCCGTCCTCTGACCCGTAGGTAAGGCGTGACATCCATGCAGCAATATAGGAGTCCCGTTTAAAGTAACTGTAGGTTCAAAATAATAGGAATTAGTAAGCACCTCAGGTTATGAATAGTATACTCAAATTAAAGCTGTTTTACAACTATTTTTTCGTTGGAATTTTCAAAAGCATACGGAATGCCTGTGTCAGTATTTTTTTATTTTCCTTTTCTTCCTTATTCAGCCGCTTCATGATCGCCAGAATTTCTTTCAGATTCAGATCACTCAACGTCTTTGCACCGGTTTCTGTCAGCACGCAGAAAAAAGTCTCCACAAATTCTTCCTTTTCTTCTGCATTCATCGACAGGATAAATTCCCGCAGTGTATGATCAACCTTATAAGCTGATGCGGAAATGTCATCCACTTTCACAAAAGTATTTCTCTGCAGCTGCCAGGAAAACATATCGTGCTGGAAAATGCCAAGCTGTGTACTTGCCACCACTTCGTAACTTTCCTCATGCTCTAATAACATACCGATCACGGAGGACTGTGGTACGATCGTCTGTATCCGCTCACTGATCTTTCCCTGACTCATTTGGTCAATAATATCCTTTGTAAAACCGGGACCGTCAAAATTATGCACCTGCAGGATCCGTTTCTGGATCTCCGGGCTTGTAAAGGCAGCAGCATACACTGCAACGTTACCACCCTTGGAATGTCCGCCGATCCTGAATTTTCCACGTTTCTTTTTCGCGATCTTTTTCAGATAATCGAGTGCCTGCAGCTGGGAAGGGACCGGTGCTTTGAAGCTCATATTAAAATCTTCTTTCCAGCCAACAATCGTATCGTCCGTTCCGCGATAGGCAATATAATAGGATCCGTCTCCGAGATTGACCGTAATGGCTGAAAACTGTTTTTCTTCCTCTTCATCGATCTGATTCACATAATCAGACAGGATCATATCACGGTAACGCGGTGTTCTTGACAGCACATCCAGAAGCTGGAATATGCTGTCGGGCACCAGACGACCTGCTTTGATCTTTTCGTCCGCATGCAGCCTGTTGAACTGTTCGCCCGCTTCGCGGATCGTTGCCTTATCCTTTTTCAGATCGGTCTCGATCAGTTCAAAATCAATATAAGACACGGTACTGAGTATCAGGCTGTCCACTTCATTAAAAGGATCCTGCGTCAGGTCGAGATCCCCGCGCCAGTCAATATAGTCAAATATATTTGCCATTGCTTCTTCCTTCCTATCACATAGATCTATAAGAATATCGTTCTGATCAGCGGTTGTCAAATACCTCGCATAAATGCATACATTTTCCTTGTCACCATAAAGAAATCCGCAGCTCACATATCGGCTATGTGGCTGCGGACTCTCTAAAACATGTTTTAAGTGTACGTTGTATACGCGGTACAAGGTTTCATCACGGTCAGTTTTTACGAAACTCCTTGGAATACATATTAACCAAGCTACCGTAAGAACCTGTTACTTACACCAATGTTATCTGCATTATGGCAGACCATGTCATAAAAGTCAAGCTTTTTTCGTAAGCAGCGCCACGCCTGAACTGGAACCGATCCTGTCGCATCCCGCATCCAGAAATGCCTCAAAATCTTCTCTTGTACTGACACCGCCCGCAGCCTTG
This sequence comes from Kineothrix sp. MSJ-39, assembly GCF_018917935.1. Classification (GTDB taxonomy): domain Bacteria; phylum Bacillota; class Clostridia; order Lachnospirales; family Lachnospiraceae; genus CAG-194. Next base: position 189,449 of record NZ_JAHLPN010000001.1, read on the forward strand.
ATCCGGACAGCTTCTCCGATATGCTCCTTGAACAGCTTCACATCACCGAGTGTTGCACCGCCAGTTCCGAAGCCCGTAGAAGTCTTGATATAATCTGCCCCCGCATTGGTCACAGCCTGACACATGGCGATCTTTTCTTCTTCCGTCAGATAACAGGTTTCCACGATCACCTTTAAGATCCTGTTGCCGCATTCCGCCTTCAGTGCTATGATTTCCTGTTCTACCTTATCATAATCACCGTTTTTCACATCGGAGATATTGATGACCATATCGATCTCCTGTGCACCATCCTCGATCGCCTGTCTGGTCTCTGCCAGCTTTGCTGCGGTCACACTGTAGCCAAGCGGAAAGCCGACTACGGTACAGATATTTAACTTGCTGCCGTATTTATCGTGCACTCTCTTGATATAACACGGCGGAATGCAGACAGAAGCTGTTCCATAAGTGACCGCCTCGTCGCAGAGCTTGTAAATATCCTCCAGTGTTGCATATGGTTTCAGTTGTGTATGATCAATATGACTTAAAATTTCTTTTGTTTCCATTTGATTGAACCTTCCTTTCTGTGAATGATTACAGTCTACCATAGTTTTCATGAATAATCATTGAAAAAATTGTGAATATTTTCTAAAAACCATAGAAATTTCCGTCAATTCATGCAATAATAAATTACAAATCTAATTTCAATAGGTTTATTCTATACTTCTTAACTTCCAATTAAGTATTGAATTATCTTCATACATTTTATCATGTACAGTTAAATGTCATAAAAAGAAACAAGAAAGGCGGTATTCTATGGAACATAACGTATTTTCAGACATCACACCGGATATTGTCAGACTGGCTGATCTCAGCAGGCAGGCAGGAATCATCGAACAGGAACTGTTTACCAAATATGAAGTCAAACGCGGACTGCGCGATTTAAACGGAAAAGGCGTTCTGGCAGGTCTGACGACCATTTCAGACGTACGTGCCAACAAGATCGTCAACGGAGAACAGATCCCTACACACGGCGAACTGTTTTACCGTGGTTATAATGTAAAGGATCTCGTCAAGGGCTTTACCGCAGACGGTCGTTTCGGTTTTGAAGAAGTGGCTTATCTGCTTTTGTTTGATGCCCTTCCTGATGCGGAGGAGCTTTCCAAATTTAAAGAGCTGCTTGGCTTTTACCGTTCCCTGCCGACCAGCTTTGTCCGTGACATCATCATGAAAGCCCCAAGCCGTGATATGATGAACACACTGGCAAGAAGTGTCCTGACGCTCTATTCTTACGATGACAGAGCGGATGATACCTCTCTGGAAAATGTACTGCGTCAGAGCCTGCAGCTCATTTCCCTGTTTCCGATGCTTGCGATCTACGGCTATCAGGCATATGCACACTACCATGACGGCAAAAGTCTTTATATCCATCCGCCGATCGCCGAGCTTTCCACCGCAGAAAACATTCTGCATATTTTAAGACCGGACAGCTCCTATACCCCACTGGAAGCAAAGATCCTGGATGTGGCACTTGTTCTGCATATGGAGCACGGCGGTGGTAATAACTCCACTTTCACCACACACGTTGTCACCAGTTCCCTGACAGATACGTATTCCGTTATCGCCGCTGCGATCGGTTCCTTAAAAGGTCCGAGACACGGTGGTGCCAATATCAAGGTTGTCCGTATGTTTGAGGATATGATGCATGAAGTGTCCGATTGGGAAAATGAAGATGAGGTCAGAGAATATCTTGCAAAATTATTACATAAGGAAGCCTTCGATCATGCAGGCCTGATCTACGGTCTTGGGCATGCGGTTTATTCCAAATCCGATCCAAGAGCTGTGATCTTCAAGTCTTATGTGGAAAAGCTGTCGCAGGAAAAAGGACTGGAAAAAGAATTTGCACTCTATTCTCTCGTAGAACGTCTGGCACCTCAGGTCATTGAAGAGGAACGACAGATGTATAAAGGTGTCAGCATCAACGTCGATTTCTACTCCGGTTTTGTTTATAAAATGCTTGGACTCCCGGAAGAACTGTACACACCGATCTTTGCCATGGCAAGAATTGTCGGCTGGTCAGCACACCGCATGGAGGAGCTTGCCAACAACGGTAAGATCATCCGTCCGGCTTACAAGCCGATCCACGACGATATGCCTTATGTACCGCTGGCAGACAGACCGTAATATATCGTAAAAAAAGACTTCTTTGTTCCGTAAATGCTTCGCATTTGGGATTCACAAAGAAGTCTTTTTTATTTTGAAATTCAATACGATTTACATACCAAGGAAGTTTTTCACAACATCCTTCATTTCATCCTTCTCACATACTGTCTTATGAAGGACTTCTGCTGAGCGGATCTCCTCGATCGCCTGTGGGATATCCACACCGGAAACCTTGCACAGTTCATCGATCAGCGCGAAATCGGAAAGCTTGTCGTATTTGCTGTCGATCGCATCCATAACGGAACGGGCAAATTTATAAGGGCTTGCTGTGCTGGCGATCACAGTCACTTTATCATCGCCTGTTTCCTTTACATATTTGTCATAAGCTGCAGCAGCCACACCTGTATGCGTATCGATCACATAACCGCAATCCTCGTATAAGGATTTGATCTTTGCAAAGCACTCTGCCTCTGTTGCATAGCCGCCTCTGAAATCTGCAAGTTTTTCTTTCATCGTTGCATCGATCTCATATTTTCCGTTCTGGGAAAGACTTGCCATGAGGGCTGCATTCTTTTCTGCATCCTCTCCCGCGATCTTGTAGATCAGTCTTTCCAGATTGGAGGAGATCAGAATATCCATGGACGGAGAACTTGTCAGGATAAACTCTCTGTTTCTGTCGTAAGTGCCTGTCTGGAAGAAATCAAATAATACTTTATTATCATTAGAAGCACAGATCAGCTTATCGATCGGAACACCCATGTTCTTTGCATAGTACGCTGCCAGAATATTACCAAAGTTACCTGTCGGTACCACAACATTCATCTTCTGACCATCTGTCAGTTTGCCCTGTCCGTATAAGGTTGCATAAGCATATACATAATACACGATCTGTGGCACAAGACGACCGATATTGATTGAGTTAGCAGATGAGAACTGATAGCCTTTTGCATCCATTTCTTTAGCCAGCTCTGTATCACCGAACAGCTTCTTCACACCTGTCTGGGCATCATCAAAATTGCCGTGGATACCAACAACATGTGTATTTTTACCCTTCTGTGTAACCATCTGTTTTTCCTGTACCGGGCTGACACCGTTCTTCGGATAGAATACGATGATCTTTGTGCCTTCTACATCAGCAAAGCCTGCAAGTGCAGCCTTACCTGTATCGCCGCTTGTCGCTGTCAGGATAACGATCTCGTTCTTTACCTGATTCTTCTTCGCGCTGCATGTCATAAGATGTGGCAGGATCGACAATGCCATATCCTTAAATGCGATTGTTGCACCGTGGAACAGCTCCAGATAATAAGCCCCATCCGCATAAGCAAGCGGTGCGATGACTTCTGTATCAAATTTCTTATCGTATGCTTTATTGATACAGCCTTTCAGTTCTTCTTCCGTAAAGTCTGTCAGATACAGCTTCATTACTTCATATGCAACTTCCTGATAGGTCATCCCGGACAGCTCTTTCATAGATACTTCCAGTGCAGGAATATGATCCGGTACAAATAATCCGCCATCTTCCGCAAGTCCTTTCAGGATCGCCTGCGATGCAGTTACGGGTGTCGTATGACTTCTTGTGCTTTTGTATAATACTTCCATGCCTCTACCTCAATATCATAAGATTGAAAGTGTCAAACCACTTTCTGCGCTATTATAGCATACTAATGAGGATACCGCAAGAACTGCACCTATTTATAAAACCGATGTCCGCCATGTTCTGTCAGAAAAGTCAGCTTATTTTCAAACCAGCCCAGTTTATCCGGTGTTGTTTTTCCCGCCGCCACAAAATACAGGGCACCGTTTGTCACATCGCCGTCTTGAAGAGCTGCCAGTACGGCTTCTTTTGTCTGCCCGGAAATGCTGACGCTGTTATATCTGCCGTCGCCCACCGGTGAAAACTGATACTGTCCGCCGGATGCCTGAAAGACAACGCCCGCGATCGTATTCGGAAATTTCGGGCTGCTGACCCGGTTTAAAATCACCTCTGCGACCATCTGTTTACCGGCCGCATCCTCGCCGCCGGCTTCTGCCTGTACGATCCTGCATAAAATGGCATATTCGTCTGCACTGAGAAAGGCGTTTTCATCCTTTTCCAGTACATGCGGCTGCAGCTTCGGTACATCCGAAGTAGATGTTACGATCTTTTTTTCGATCTGAAAAGCCTGTTCATAATTCTCTTTTGTCTGAAAGATCCGATCAGGCTTCAGCATCTGGCAGACCAGCAGCAAAAGTCCGATCCCAAAGAGCAGCATAAACAGCAGTCTGCCCTTTGTATATTTTTCATACATTTAAAAATCTCCTCTCTTCCTGTCAACATTTTTGTAACAGTTGTCATGTTTTGTTCACATCTCATTCATTAGTCTATACAAGCTCTTGCAAAAATATTTCAAAAATTGTAATTTCAGCCGTTCTTTGCTATAGTAAAATTATGAAAAAGTTAGCCGGTGTTTATGAAACAACTAAAAAAGACGGAAGCGTTTATTATCGCAGCTCCATAACCTATAAAGGACGTCATATCAGCCTTGGAAGCTATGAAAATGCGCAGTCCGCCCATCTTGCATACAGACAGGCTCTGTTTCTTTTAGAGCCGGATTCACCGGTGGATATCGATACACTGCCGCAGTTTTATCAAACCGAATCCGCTTCTTCCAAAAATGCGCAAAAAAATATCGCAAAAATCGACACGCTGCCCTTTGAAAAAGCAATTTGTCTGTTGAATTTCCGCGATAACCAGATTTACTTTTCTTCACCGATTTATTTAAAAAAGAGTTTTTTTTATTATTATCTGACACCAGAGATCACACTGCTGTTTGATAAGGAAGATCTGTTCTTTTACAGCTCGCACCGTATCATGAAACGCGGCGGGCATCTGTTCGTGGCAGAATACGGTATGCAGACTTCTGTCCTGTCCCGCTATGGGATCCGCAGCTATGCGGTAAAAGACCGGGATTACCGGTTTTTAAACGGGGATGCACACGACCTGCGCTATGCCAATATCGAGATCATCAATCCGTATTTCGGCGTTTTCCGAACCGGAACACTCGGAAGCTATACCTATCAGGTCAGGATCCATATCAACGGTGATCTGCAGGTCGGCACATATAAAGACGAAAAAACAGCAGCCATTGCCTATAACAAAGCTGCTGATTTCTGTCATCAATATGGAATTGTCAAAAACTTCCCGGTCAACTACATTGAGGGATTGTCTGCCAGAGAATATGCGGATATTTATTCCGCCATCACGCTGTCTGCGCGCTTTATGCAGTATTTTACTTCTGGGTATAATCCACAAAGCTGATATCAAGTCTGGCATCTTTTACGATACCGTCTATTTTCGCATCGGAATCATACTGCCACATTGTAAAGGTATACGGATAATCCGGTTTGTCCCCATCCTGTGACAGCCAGATATCATAATTTCCAAGCTGCGTCAGATCGATCTTACGCAGCAGCCAGTACTTATTCGCATTTACCACCGGCATCAGACCTGCTTCTGCGATCTTGGCGCAAAATGCATTGGTAATCGCCGTGATGTCTGTCTTCTTGACATTGTCCACTCTGGACGTATCATTTGTCACCGATCCCAGCCTGCATGCCACCGGGTAATCGATCCCGATCATGGCAACATTATCGATCACGGTCTGTGCTTCCTGTTGTGCCTCTTCCACGGAGATTGCCTGTGATTCAAAATAGACTCCTACATGCAGTCCCGCAGCCTTGGCATCCGCCATATAATCAAAACAGCTGTTGTCCAGTGATATATTCCCGCTCTGATAACCACGATAACCGATCCTGACCATCACATAATCAACACCTGCATTTTTCAGTGCCGTAAAATCGATCATACCGGCATTTTCATCCACATCCACACCCATAAAAGATGTTTTACTGCCGTTTGCATAATATTTCATCACAGGCTCTTCATACACAAAACCGGTATCTGCATACGTATTTTTTGCCAGATAGGCATTGATCATGATCCACTGCTCTGTGCCATCCGGTCTGATCACCTTTGTCTTTGTACCGCCCTCAGAAAGATCTTCCTCTTTCAGCTTCTGTTCTTCCTCCTTTTGCAGTTCCTGCGCATTTTTTTCATACAGGCTGCTCTTATCCGCCACAGTATCGGAAGAAACCGGCGTATCAGTCTTATACATATCCCAGAAATCAAGCTGATCCGAAGTCAGCGTCGATTCTCCAACGCCAAGCTCCTCCAGCAGCTGCTCATTTTTGGAAGCCGTATCGCTTGTCAGTACATCGTTTTGTGAAACGGTAGCAGCCATCTGCGGCGTCTTCGGACGGTTTGCCAGAACAACCGCACAAACGATCACTGTCACACCCAAAAGTGCCAGCACCGTATATAAGATCGTCTTACTTTGTTTCTTTTCATATGCATAATCTTCAAAATCATCTGTCAGTTTCATTGCGTATCCTTCATCTGCCTTTCGGACAGTCGTTATTCTTTATCCAGTCCAGTTTATCACACCACTCTCTATTATACAAAACAATTTTCTCATGCTATAATGTGGGAAATGACATCTGAGCAGGATGTTTGTTACAAACAATTTTATCACAGAGAGGATTTCCCATGCAGTATTTATTTCATAAAAAAAGAACACGTTTCACACTCTTATCCATATCCCTTCTGTTTCTGCTGCTTCTGTCAGGCTGTGGCAGAAAACAGGAATATACGCAGTCCGGCTTTTATTTTGATACGGTGATCAGTCTGTCCGTATATGACAAGGATGCAGATCATGCAAAAGAAGCACTGGACGGTGCACTACAGCTTTGCGAGACTTATGATGATCTGCTGAACGAATCGAAAGAAGGCAGTGACATTTACCGGATCAATCATGCACAGGGAGACTACACAAGTGTCTCCGCCGAAACCGTTTCCCTGCTGTATACCGCGCTGCAGTACTGCGCGGTCACAGACGGTCATCTGGATATTACGATCGCACCGGTGAAAGCACTCTGGACATTCGACCCGGATTCCGGAAATGCCTATGTGCCCGCTTCTTCCACGATCGGACAGGCACTGACCCATGTCAACTATCATATGGTGGAGATCGATGGCAATAAGGTGCGGCTCTCCGATCCTAATGCTGGGATCGATCTTGGGTTTATCGCAAAAGGCTATATCGCCGACCAGTTGAAAGCCTATCTTTTATCCCAGCATATTGAAAGCGGCATTATCAATCTAGGTGGGAATGTCCTGACGATCGGCCAGAAGCCGGACGGATCAGCCTTTACCGTTGGCATTCAGGAACCTTTCGCCGAACAGGGAAAAAGTATCACGACCGTTTCCGCGGCAGACAGCAAAGACGATACTTTTGCCTCCGTTGTCACAACCGGTATTTATGAACGTTACTTTGAAATGAATGGGGAGATTTATCATCATATTCTGGACGCAAAAACAGGTTATCCTATACAGAATAACCTGTCCAGTGTCACTATATTAACGGATTCTTCCGTGCAGGCAGATGCTTTGAGCACAACCTGTATGATCCTCGGTCTTGATGATGCAAAAGAGCTGATCTCCTCCCTAAACGGGGAAGCCCAGGCAATCTTCATCACAAAGGACGGCGAGATCATCGATAGCCGAAACTAGGCTTTCAAAAATGCCTTGTAACCGCATTTTGCTTCATAAAGATCTGCTTTGGAAGTTGCTTCATGCGGTGCATGCATATTCAGTACCGGAACACCACAGTCGATCACATTCATGCCATACAGAGATAAGATATAAGCGATCGTTCCGCCGCCGCCTAAATCTACCTTACCAAGCTCTGCTGTCTGGAAGGTAACCCCTGCATCATCCATTACCTTGCGGATAAAGCCAAGATATTCTGCATTCGCATCATTGGAACCGGATTTTCCTCTGGCACCGGTAAATTTGTTAAATACCATGCCATGTCCCAGATAAGCCACATTTTTCTTATCAAAGCTTGCTGCATAAGTCGGATCGAATGCGGAGCTGACATCTGAGGAAAGCATTCTGGAATTTGCCAGACATCTTCTGAGTATCAGATCGTTGTAAGATCCGGCAGTAAGTGCCAAAAGCTCTGCAACCGCATTTTCAAAAAATTTGGACTGCATACCTGTCGCACCGACACTTCCGATCTCTTCCTTATCCACTAATATACAACAGCCTGTTCGGCTAAGATCCTGCACCTCCAGTATTGCTTCCAAAGAGCTGAATGCACAGACTCTGTCATCCTGTCCGTAGCCAAGCACCATGCTTCTGTCAAGACCTGCTTCTCTTGCTTCTCCCGCCGGAACAATTTCAAGCTCTGCGGAAAGGAAATCCTTTTCTTCGATCCCATACTGTTCTTTCAGAAGCTTCAGGGTAAATGCCTGTACCTTTTCCTTTTTCTCATCGTCCTTTACATCCTGCAGCGGGCGGTTTCCGATGATAATATCCAGTGCTTCTCCCTCGATCACCTTGGAAGCCTTCTTTTCCAGCTGTTCAGCAGCCAGATGCACCAGAAGATCGGATATGAAAAAGACCGGATCGTCTTCCTTTTCACCAATATTGATGATGACTTTTTCTCCGTTTTTCTTAACAACTACGCCATGTATGGCAAGTGGGATCGTCACCCACTGATATTTTTTGATACCGCCGTAATAATGCGTATCCAGGAATGCAAAATCTCCGTCCTCGTATAATGGATTCTGCTTTACATCCAGTCTCGGAGAATCAATGTGTGCCCCTAAAATGTTCATGCCGTTTTCGATTGGCTCACTGCCGATCTGGAACAGGATCACTGCCTTTTCCATATTGACTGCATATACTTTATCACCCGGCTTACAAGTCTTTCCCTCTTTGATCAGTTCGGAAAGCTCTTTATATCCTGCTTCTTTTGCGCGTTCCACGATCTGTTTTACACATTCCCGCTCTGTTTTTCCGTGATTTAAAAATGCACGATATGCCTTGCTTAAAGCATCGACTTCTTCCAGTTGTGTTTTCGTGTATTTTTCCCATGCATTTTCTGTTTTCATAATAACTCCTTTCTCCTGCCATCTGCCATTTCACTATCAGTATACCCAAATCTGAAATAACTTGCTGAGAAAATTTCCTATTATATTATTTTTAATGTTTTACGATCGATTTCTTCGGGCACTTCTCCATACAGATACCGCAGCCCTTACATTTATCCTGATCGATCGTTGATAAAAAGCTGTCGATCGTCACTGCCTCATTCGGACAGTTCTTCGCACATAATGTACAGCCGATACAGCCCACGCTGCAGCCCTTCATGACAACCGGGCCTTTGTCCTTGGAATGGCAGGCAACCACATAGGTGGCATCATATGGGATCAGATCGATCAGATGCTTCGGACAGGCAGCCACACATTTTCCGCATGCCTTACAAGCCTCTTTATCGACTACCGCAACACCGTTTACCACATGGATCGCATCAAACGGGCAAGCCTTGACACAGCTTCCGTAGCCGAGGCAGCCATAGTTACAGGTTTTCGGACCTCCGTTCGGTACAAAGGAAAGCATATTACAGTCCTGTGCGCCTGTGTATTCGTAGTCTACCTTTGTCTTATCGCAGTCGCCCTGACAATGAACAAATGCGACCATACGCCTGGATTCTCCGACCGAAACACCCATGATCTCACCGATCTTTTTGCCGACCGGTTCGCCGCCGACCGGGCAGGCATTTACCGGCGCTTCGCCCTTTGCGATCGCAGCAGCAAGTCCGGAACAGCCCGGATAGCCGCAGCCACCACAGTTATTACCGGGAAGGGCAGCCAGTACCGCTTCTTCCCTTTCATCTACATCTACTTTAAATTTAATACCGGCAATTCCGAGAAACAGGCCGATCAGAAGACCTACCACACCAATAATGCCGGTTGCGATCAAAATTCCTACAAAGCTCATAGAAAACACCTCCTATAATAAGCCTGAAAAACCGCAGAAGGCAATTGCCATAAGTCCTGCAGTGATCAGAACGATCGGCATTCCCTGAAATGGCTTCGGAATATCATTGTATTCCATTTTTTCACGAATACCTGCAAGTATCACAATGGAGATCGTAAAACCGGCTGCTGTCGCAAAACCGTTTACAACACTGGTCAGAATGGAATATGATTTCTGCACGTTGGTAAGTGCCACACCAAGTACCGCACAGTTTGTTGTGATCAGCGGCAGATATACACCAAGAGATTCATACAGACTTACCATATATTTCTTTAAGAACATTTCCACAAACTGTACCAGAGCCGCAATGACCAAAATAAACACGATCGTCTTTAAATACGTGATGTTAAGCGGTGTCAGCACAAACTGATAGATCACTGCAGCCACAAAAGAAGCCAGTGTGATAACAAAGATGACCGCTGTTCCCATGCCTGCTGCGGTCTTTACCTTTTTGGAAACACCAAGGAACGGACAAAGACCTAAAAACTGACTCAGGACAACGTTGTTGACAAGTGCCGATCCAATGGCAATGATAAGTAAATTAGTCATTTGTCTTTTCCTCCTTTTCTACTGCTTTTGTATCATAGAAAGCCGGCTCTTTGCAGCTCTCAGCGCAGGATGCACAGTCATGTCCGCATCCGCTGCCGACCTTGCTCATATCCTTGCCCTTCTTTTCGCCGTTTATCTTGACCTGATTCTGGATCGCGGTCAGCATGGCAAGGACAAAGAAAGCACCCGGTGCCATAATGAAGATGCTCACCGGTACATAACCGGAAGGCATAACCGTCACACCAAAGATCTGTCCGGCGCCGAGGATCTCACGCACTGCACCGATCATCGTCAGGGCAATGGTAAAACCAAGTCCCATACCAATCCCATCAAATAATGACGGCAGAACCGGATTTTTGGAAGCATATGCCTCTGCACGTCCTAAAATGATACAGTTTACTACGATCAGCGGAATATAAATACCAAGCGCATCATATAGGGACGGTAAAAAGCCCTCCAATAAAAGCTCCATTACCGTTACAAATGATGCAATGATCACAATAAATGCCGGAATACGGACTTTATCCGGTATTACTTTACGGAGCAGGGATATAAATGCGTTGCTCAAGGCTAACACTACCATCGTGGTAAGTCCCATGCCCAGTCCGTTCTTTGCGGATGTTGTGACCGCCAGTGTCGGACACATACCAAGTGTCAGAACAAAGGTGGGATTTTCTTTTACGATTCCGTTATATAATCGTTCTGCGATCTTATTCATTTGCCGCACCTCCTTCTGTCACATTTAATTTTTCCTGAAAACAGAGAAGTCCTGCATTCACACCGTTGACAACCGCATTGGTCGTGATCGTTGCACCGGAGATCGCATCGATCTGGTCATCAGATCCTGCTCCGGTCTTTGTATAGCTGAATTTCTCTACCTGCCTGCCTGCAAACTGCGGAACAAGCACCTCTCCCGCACGCATACCGAGACCTGCTGTTTCGGAAATGCTCAGAAGAGAGATCCCGTTTAAAGTACCGTCCGCTGCAACACCCATGGTAAACTGGATATCACCGCCATAGCCTTCATGGTCTGTCACGGTAATGACATAGCCAAGCACACTGCCATCACCGGAAAGTGCCTGTGCCACACCGTCAATGGAAGCATCAAATCCATTCTCTTTGACAAAGGCAGTCAGCGCGTCCGGGGCATATGTTTCCTCCGTCAGTTCCGTGAAATCTTCTGCCGCTTCAAATACATTCTGATAAGCCTCGTTTTTGGCTTTCTGTTCCTGCTGCGCGATCGGCTCTTTTGTTACTTCATACACAAGTCCGAGTGCAGCACCGCTGATCAGCGTGATCAGAAATAAGATCAGTGCATCTTTCATCATCTGCTTCATGCCTTTTCACCTCCTCTTCCGAACGGTTTTGGAAATGATATTTTTTCGATCAGAGGGACAAGCAGATTGCCTAAAATGATCGCGTAGGATACACCCTCTGCACTGGCACCGAATACCCGGAACAGCCCGGTCAGAATACCAAGCAATACGCCGTATAGGTACTGCCCCTTCTTTGTAATAGGACGCGTTACATAGTCGGTCGCCATAAAGAAGGCACCGAGCATCAGACCACCGCCTGCCAGATTGCCTGCAATATAATCGAAATCGATCCCTCTGCCTGAAAACAGACATAAGAAGATCACAAACGTCACAATATATGTACCGGGGATCCGCAGATCGATGATACCCATTAAAAGCAGGAAACACGCACCTGCCACAATGGCGATCATGCTTGTTTCACCGATCGTACCGGCTGTTTTACCGATCACCATATTATAAATGTTCACGCTCTCGCCTGCTTTTAAACTGGCAAGCGGGGTTGCGCCGGAATATGTATCCGTATCAAAATTTGTCATGATAGAGGTAAAGGAGATCAGCAAAAAGCATCTGGCTGCAAGCGCCGGATTCATGAAATTCTGTCCCAGACCTCCAAACAGCATCTTGACAACAACAATGGCAAACAGGCCACCGATCACGCCGATCCACCATGGTGCACGCGGCGGCAGATTCAGTGCCAGTAAAAGACCTGTCACAACAGCGGACAGATCCGTAACCGTATTTTCTTTTTTACAGATCAGATCAAAGATCCATTCTCCGAGCACAGTCGATGCGATCGTTACCAGGATCAGCACAAGTGCATGCAGTCCGAAATTCCAGATGCCGAAGATTGTTGTCGGCAAAAGTGCAATGATAACGCAGAGCATGATCATCTGTGTCGATACAGGCATACGAATGTGCGGATTGGATGAAACTTTTCTCAATTCATTCATACTTGCATCCTCCTATTTCTTTTTCCTGTCAGCCAGGATCATCTTACGCATGGATTTGATCTCCTGGGTAAGCGGCCGTTTTGCAGGACAGATAAAGCTGCAGCAGCCACATTCGCAGCATTCCATACCGTTCATTTTCACAAAGCCCTCTTTGTCTCCGTGCTCTGCGGCTTTTGCCAATCTGCTTGGCACCACTCTGCCCGGGCAGACCTCCACACACATGCCACAGCTGATACAAGGGCCTGTCTTTGCTGCAGATACATCATCCTTTGTCAGACAAAGAAGTGCGGATGCTGTTTTCGTTGTCGGTACATCCAGATCAAAAATACCGAAGCCCATCATCGGACCACCGGAAATGATCTTTGCCGGTTCCTGCTTAAATCCGCCCGCTTCTTCGATCAGTTCGTGATAATTCGTACCGATGCGGACACGGAAATTACACGGATCAGCGATCGCATCTCCCGTTACGGTCACGATGCGGTACATCAGCGGTTTATTTTCCAGAACCGCTGCACCGATCGCGCAGACCGTATCTACGTTATTTACGATACATCCCACATCCGATGGCAGCATATCACAGTTGATTGCACGCCCTGTAGACGCATAGATCAGCTGGCGTTCTGAACCCTGCGGATATTTGGTCTTTAATGCTTTGACAAGGATCCTGTCATCATCCTTTGTCAGTTCTTTCATCTTCTCGATACAATCCGGCTTGTTATTCTCGATCGCAATAACGCCCTTTGCATTGTCAAACAGCGCAAGCTCACAGCGCAGACCGTCGATCACCTTTTGCGGCTCTTCGATCATACGTCTGTAGTCCGATGTCAGGTATGGCTCACACTCCGCACCGTTTACGATCACATAATCGATCTTATCAGGCTCCTTCGGTGAAAGCTTGACATGCGTCGGGAAGCCTGCGCCGCCCATACCGACAACACCTGCCTTCTGCACTTTCTGTATGATCTCTTCTTTGGTATGCTCGGCAAGAGGCTTACATACGCCGTAGTCCACTTCCTCATACTGCCCATCATTTTCGATCACAACAGACATCACATTGTCTCCGACCACCGTCCGATGCGGCTCGATCGCCTTGACCGTTCCGGACACCGTTGCATAGATCGGTGCAGAAACAAAACCGCCTGCCTCCGCGATCAACTGACCGGTCAGGACATGATCTCCTTTCTTTACAACCGGCTTTGCAGGTGCTCCGATATGCTGTGAAAGCGGGTATACCAGATCCCCTTTTGGTAAGATATCACGGATTGGCTTATCCTTGCTCAGATCCTTTCCGTCATAAGGATGGATGCCACCGTTAAAGGTTAATTTACCTCCCATAAACTGCCCTTCTTTCTGCTTCCGGCTTTCCGCCAGAAGATAATTTACTATCATTAACTATACTATTTTTTAGGACAAATTGCTACATGTTTTCTGTTTTTTATGCTATACTTTATGCGATGTGTATGAACAGATACAGATGTGCACACAAGAAAGGAAATATATATGAAAACAGTCAGTTCTTTGCTTTCCCCAAGGCTCTGTTCTTATCCTCTCTCCCTGATCGGACATTTAGAGGATATTTTATTTGTCGATATAGAAACAACCGGTTTTACCGCACGCAGCTCCTGTCTTTACCTGATCGGTGCTATTTATTTTGAAAAAGACCAGATCCATCTGATGCAGTTTTTTGCCGAGAAAAAAGAGGAAGAAGTCGATGTGCTGAAAGCGTTCCTTGCCCTGTGCCAGAATCATTCCATTCTGGTGCATTATAATGGTAATAATTTCGACATTCCGTATATGAAACAGAAATGTGCGCAGTACCATCTGCGGGAACCGTTTTCCCATATGACAGGTGTGGATATTTACAAGCGGATCATGCCATACAAAAAGCTGCTTGGACTCGAAAATGTCAAACAAAAGACTGTAGAACAGTTTATGGGGATCAAGCGTGACGACCAGTATAATGGCGGAGAACTGATCCAGATTTACGAGGACTATGTCAAATCGCCCCTTCCATCCGATCTTGATCTTCTGCTGTTACACAATGCAGACGATATGAAGGGCATGTTTTCCATTCTTCCCGTACTGACATATTCGGATATGTTCACCCATCCTTTCAAGGTAGTGAAGGTGCAGTCCAATAAATATGAAGATATGAATGGAGACACCCGGACAGAAGTGCTGATGAAGATCCGTTTTCCGTTCCTGTTTCCGAAACAGGTCACTTTTACGGGAAACGGCTGCAGATTCCGGGCAGAAGAAAATGAAGGCTACCTGAAGGTGCCTGTTGTATATGGCAGCATGAAATACTTCTACAGCAACTATAAAGATTACTATTATCTGCCTGCAGAAGACACTGCCATGCATAAATCGGTAGCTTCCTTTGTTGACCCGCAGTTCCGCGAGCCAGCCAAGGCAAGTACCTGCTATACCAGAAAAGAAGGGGCTTTCCTGCCGCAGTGGGATATCATATTCAGCCCTGTTTTTAAGGCGGAATATGGTGATAAGATCTGTTACTTCGAGCTGACGGAAGCGATCAAACGCTCTCCCACCGAATTTGGTAAATATGCATATCACATACTGGATATGCTCGTACATGGATTCGCTAAATAATCCCGAATTTTATACTTATTTATTCTTTCCATAGAAAAATGAATTCATCCGATAATATCCCATATCTTTATACTGGATGATCTGCTCGGTACTGCCAATAAACAGACACCCCTCCGGCGCAAGCGATTTACTGAACCTTGCAAATACTTCTTCTTTCGCTTCTTCCGTAAAGTAGATCAGCACATTTCTGCATACGATCAGATGACACTGCGCCGGATACTCATCTTTCAGCAGATTATGCTGTCTGAATTCCACACAGTCCTTGATCTCCTGCGCGATCTGATAGGAAGCTCCCACCTTTGTAAAAAAACGTCTTTTCAGATCATCAGGAACAGATGCAATGCTCTTTTCCGCATACAGCCCAACCTTTGCCTTCGCGATCACCTGCTTATCAATATCCGTCGCCAGAATATGGATATGGGAAAGCGGCATATGTCTGGAAAGTGCCATGACAAGCGAATATGGCTCATCCCCAGTAGAACAGGCAGCACTCCATATCTTCAGATCTTTTCCAAACCGCTTAATCAAAGCAGGAATAACTTCCTTATCCAAAAGTTCCCACTGATCCGGATTGCGGTAAAACTCGGATACGTTGATCGTCAGATAATTGACAAATTCTTCAAACCGCACCTGATCTGCCTGCAGACATTTGACATAATTTTCATAACCGACGATCCCGTTTTTAGAGATCAGCGTGTCGATCCTGCGCTTCATCTGCTTTTCCTTATACGCATTCAGATCTATTTTTGTCAGCTTATATACTTCTTTTTTAAAGTATTCGTAATCATATACCATTGTTTTACTCCCCAAAAGAAAAAACAGGCTGCATGTGAAAACATACAGCCCATAAGTATTTTATGCCATTCTGTTTTACAGAACTATTCTTCTTTTTCTGCCTCTGCTGCAATTACTGCATCGATGTCTACAGATACAACGTCTGCATCTTCAGCCTCTTCTGCTTTTTCTTCCGGCTGAGGAGCTGTTAAAGCTTTGATGCTTAAGCTGATCTTCTTATCTTCTGCATTGAAATCAACAACCTTAGCTGTTACTTCCTGACCAACCTGTAATACATCTGAAGGCTTCTCGATATGATCTTTAGAGATCTGAGAAACATGTAACAGAGCATCTACACCAGGCTCCAGTTCTACGAAAGCACCAAAGTCTGTCATTCTTGCAACTTTACCTGTTACAACATTGCCTACAGCATATTTGCTTTCAGCATCTTTCCAAGGGTTTGTATCATCGAATTTCAGACTGAGCGCGATCTTTGTACCATCGATATCTTTGATCAGTGCTTTTACCTGATCGCCAACCTTGAATACCTTCTTCGGATTTTCAACATGTCCCCATGACATTTCTGAGATATGAAGAAGTCCGTCTGCTCCGCCAAGATCAATGAATACACCGAAATCTGTTACATTCTTAACAGTTCCTTCTACAACATCACCAACATGGATCTTTGCAAAGAGCTCTTTCTGTGCTTCCAGCTTCTTAGCAACCATAAGCTGCTTGCGGTCACCGATGTAACGACGTCTCTTTGGATTGTACTCGCTGATCACGAATTCGATTTCCTGACCTGCATATTTTGTCAGGTCTTTCTCATATACATTGGAAACAAGGCTTGCAGGAATGAAGATTCTGACTTCATCAACAACAACGCTTAAACCGCCGTCCAGTACCTGTGTTACTTTTGCCTTTAATACTTCCTTATTATTGTATGCTTCTTCGATTCTCTTATTACCCTTTTCAAGAGCCAGTCTCTTGTAGGAAAGGATGACCTGTCCTTCACCATCATTTACTTTAACAACCTTAACTTCCATCTTGTCGCCAGGCTTCAGTACTGTTGTCAGGTCAACATTTGGCTCGTTTGTGTATTCGCTTCTTGAAAGAATACCGTCTGACTTGTATCCGATATTTAAGATCGCTTCATCAGCTTTTACATCGATTACTGTACCCTCGACTACCTCTCCGTTATGAATTGTTTTAAATGATTCTTCTAACATTTGTTCAAAAGTTAATTCTGACATAATTTTGAACCTCCTCAATTATATTATTCGGGGTAGACGCCCCAGCGGTAATTCCCACCAGTTTCGCTGATTTAGGTATTTCTAAATGCAAGTCGTCCAGTGTTTGTATAAAATAAGTGCGCTCACATTCCTTTTGACAGATCTCGTAAAGCTTGCGGGTATTGGAACTGTGAGTACCGCCTATCACTATCATTATATCAACACGCTGTGCAATTTCGCGGGCTTCCTTCTGCCGGACTTCCGTCGCATTGCAAATCGTGTTCACAACAATTACATCATAACCTTTTTTCTGAAAAATTTCAACTAAATCTTGAAATTTATTGTAGTTAAATGTCGTTTGCGACACAATACAAAGTTTTTCTTCCGGATTTGCTTTAAAATTCTCCGCTTCCTCTATGGATTCGATGACTACAGGCTCCGTCAAGCTCCAGCCGCAGATGCCTTCCACTTCCGGATGATTCCGGTTTCCGATGATAATGATCCGCCGTCCGTCTGCACTTTCTTTTTCTACGATCCGGTGTATCTTTTTCACAAACGGACAGGTAGCATCCACGCAGTGCAGTCCCTTTTCCGTAATCGCATCGTTGATCCTGCGTTCCACTCCGTGGGAGCGGATCACAACCGTTCCTTCCGTCAGTGCATCAAGCTCTGCTTCGTTTTCGAGCACAGTCACACCTTTCTGTTCCAGATCCCGTACCACTTCTTCATTGTGGATGATCGGCCCGTATGTGTAGATCTTACCGCCTGCTGCAGTCTGTTCATAAACAGTATCTACCGCCCGCTTCACGCCAAAGCAGAAGCCGGCAGATTTTGCAAGTATTACTTCCATATTAAACGCTTACCGATATGTCCTTTCTTTTCTATTCCGATCTTGGCCGGATCCATTTGTATCCTGCCAAAGATCAATCCTTATGGATCAGATTGCAGATCGCATCCACAACCTGCTCGATCGTCATATCCGAAGAATCCAGAAGCTGCGCATCCTCCGCCTGTTTCAGCGGTGCGTGTTCTCTTGTCATATCCCTGTGATCGCGCTCTTTGATCTCTGCCTCGATCTGATCTAAGTCACAGCTTTCGCCTTTTGCAACAAGCTCCTTATATCTTCTTTGGGCACGGACTCTGGCTGATGCTGTCAGATATACTTTGACATCCGCGTGTGGCAGCACACAGGTACCGATATCTCTGCCGTCCATGATCACATCATTTTCATCGGCAAGTTTCTGCTGCAGATGCAGAAGTCTTGCACGTACCTGTGGATTCGCACTGCTGACAGACGCCATCGCACTGACCTGCGGGGTACGGATCAGACCGTTGACATTTTCTCCGTTTAACAGAACAATCTGTTCCCCGTCAACATACTGAATGGAAATATCAGCCGTTTCACTTGCCTTTGCGATTGCTTCCGCATCCTTTGTATCCACGTTGCTTCTGATCATATGAAGTGCCATGGCACGATACATCGCGCCCGTGTCCACATAAATAAATCCTTTGTTTTTTGCGACCTGTCTTGCGATCGTGCTTTTGCCCGCTCCCGCAGGCCCGTCGATTGCTACCTGATAACTCATAGTTTTCTCCCTTTCTTACACTTCTGTTATATTCTGATTTCCTGCAATATAGGCAGTTGACCATGCGATCTGCAGATTAAATCCACCTGTAAGCGCATCTACATCCATACATTCTCCTGCCAGATACAGATTTTTTACCCGTTTTGATTCCATCGTGGATGGATTGATCTCTTTGACGGAAATACCGCCCTGTGTGATGATCGCTTCTTTAAAATCCGCTGTGCCCGTGATCGTCAGCGGAACTGCCTTCAATATCTGCACCATTTTCAGCCTCTGTTCCCTTGTCAGGGCATCTCCTTTTTCATAAGGTGAGATCTCTGCCAGTGCCAGAACCTCGGGAAGAAGCCTTGCAGGCAATAATCCTGCCAGTGCATTTCCGATCTGCTTATGCAGATTTTCGGAAAGATCCCGCAGGATCCGCTTGTCCAGCTGTTCCGGTGAAAGTGCCGGTTTCAGATCAATATATAGCTGCATCGGCTGTTTTTGGAGTTTCTTTACGATCTGGCTGCTGGCACTTAAGATCAATGGGCCGCTCACGCCGTAATGGGTAAACAGCATTTCACCAAAGCCCTGATACAGCTTTTTCTTCCCATTGCAGATCGTGACTTCCACGTTTTTGAGTGCAAGCCCCATCAGCTCGTGGCACCATGTTTCCTGTGTTTTTAAAGGTACAAGTGCCGGATACAGCTCTGTCACCTTATGTCCCGCAGCCTGTGCCATGGAAAGCCCGCTTCCGTTTGCACCGGTCAGCGGATAGGAAACACCGCCTGTTGCCAGGATCACGCGATCTGCTTTTTCCTTTTTGCCATCCGATAGGATAATGCCCAGGCACTTTTTCGTCGGTTCCTTTTTCGGATTGATGAGCTCCTGATTTGGCAGATCTTCCGTCCACAGTGTTTTTACCGGACTGCCCAGACAGATCTTCACCGAAAGACGTCTAAGCTCATATTCCAGTGCCCGGATGATATCCGAAGAATGATCACTCTGCGGAAATACCCGGTTTCCACGCTCCACCTTCAATCTGACACCGAGCTGTTCAAAAAATGCCATACAGTCCTGTGCATTAAAATCATAAAAGGCACTGTATAAAAACTTGGGATTGGAGATCACATTTGCCAAAAGTTCCTCCGGCGGCGCATCATTTGTGACATTGCATCTGCCTTTGCCTGTGATAAAAAGCTTTTTGCCCAGTTTTTCGTTTTGTTCATATAAGGTAACTTCCTGCCCGTTTCTTGCTGCAAAGACAGCCGCCATCATACCGGCAGCACCGCCACCTATCACAATCGTTTTATTCATAAGAATCCTTTACAAGTGCATTATCCTGCACCGGTTTGTTATCTATAAAGTCAATTTCATCATTCAGATAAACCTGATAATTTGCCCATACTTCCTCTAAATCCTTCAGATTCTTGCTTGCCTGCTCCGGTGCTTTGACACAAAGTGCCACAACCAGCGCATTGATCACACTGAGCGGCGCAACGAGAGAATCGACAATAGAAACCATGTCGCTTCTTGCCAGCAGATTACAGGAGGAATACAGATTCATCGGAGAATGCACGCTGTCCGTAATCGTAATGACTTTTGCATTCCGGTCATTTGCAAACTCCATTGCTTTGAGTGTACGCATGGAATACCGCGGGAAACTGATGCCGATCACGACATCCTCATCGCTGACGCGGATCATCTGCTCAAACAGTTCTGTCGTGGAAGTTGTTTTCAGCTGCATGACATCGCCGCGGATCATAGAAAGATAAAAGCTCAGGAAGCTCGCAAGCGGCTCACAGCTCCGCAGACCTATCACATATACATGCTTTGCCTCTAAAATACTGCTGACCGCAGTCTCAAACGCTGCTGGATCCAGATTGTGGATCGTATCTTCCATTTTTTCGATATCCGCCTGGATCACAGACGTTAAGATCTCAGACTGGGAACTGTTTCCGTATTTGGCTCCCATGCGCTGCAGGCTGTTCCATTTTCCCTTTACCCATTCTTCCAGTGCTTTCTGGAATTCCGGATAACCGTCATATCCAAGTCCCGCTGCAAACCGGACTACCGTGGACTCACTGATCCCGATCTCTTTTCCAAGCGTCGCCGCCGTCATAAATACAGCCGTATCATAGTGATCCATAATATAGGAAGCGATCTTTTTATGGCTTTTGCTCATCTGTGCAAAATTCTGATTCATCCTTGTCACGATATCGTTTCTGTCTTCCATGCTCTGTTCCTTCCCAATTCATATTCCGATGCGGTGTCATCAAACATTCTTTTCATAGCTTTCCAGAAGCAGTCTCTTTGTTTCCGCTTCCGGCAGATCATAATCTCCCGTGATCGTCATACAGGCTGCGCCATGGATAAAGATCCACATTTTCATAAACAGTTCTCCCGGATCCTTCGCGCCCGCCTCCTGTGCTCTTGCGATCTCCGCTTTAAACTTGCCGTCCTGTCCGTTCAAAAGCTCATACAGGCTCTGTCCGTATCTTTCCTTGGATAAAAACAAAGTCCGAAACAGTGCAGGCTCCTTCAGCGCAAAGCTGATATAGGCCAGTCCAAAATTCACAAACGGCTTTTCTGCCGGTCTGTCCTTCATAAACGCCTGATAAAAATCTGTATAATAAGCGATCGCCATTGCAAACGCTTCCTCATGCAGCTCATTCATATTTTCATAAATGCGGAAAATAGGCTGTGTCGAACAACCTGTCTTATCTGCCAGTCTTCTGGCTGTCAGCCCGTCCATGCCTTCTTCGCGCATGATCGCAAACGCCGCATTTTTTACCATTTCTTTCGTCACACTGATCTTTCTTGCCATACCAGACACCTCTCATCTTCCTGTAAACCCAATCTGCCCAAACAAATCTGTGCTCCGCTCTCCCTGTCAGAACACATAAATAACATCTTATATTATAACACTTGTTATTGTAGATGATATTTTGAGGGTTGTCAATGGAGAAAGGTTGGAAAACCTTGTTTTAAGCATAAAAAAGAACAGCCCCACATGCACAGGGCTGTTCTCTGCCTCCGCCATCTCCAGAGGAGATCGTAACCGGCTGAGGCTTTGTAAATAAAATGAAGTATGAAAAAATATGTGGTAGCTTAGTTCTTTACGTTGAAGGCTTTCATGCCCGGATATACGGCACTTTCTCCAAGTTCTTCCTCGATACGCAGAAGCTGGTTGTATTTTGCAACACGCTCAGATCTGGATGGTGCACCTGTCTTGATCTGGCAGGTGTTGAGTGCAACGGCAAGATCGGCAATCGTCGTATCTGCTGTCTCACCGCTTCTGTGAGAGCTGATCGCTGTATAACCTGCTTTGTGTGCCATCTTGATCGCTTCGAGTGTTTCTGATACGGAACCGATCTGGTTGAGTTTGATCAGGATCGCATTACCTGCACCCAGTTCAATACCCTTTGCCAGTCTTTCCGTATTCGTTACAAATAAATCATCACCAACAAGCTGTACCTTGTCACCAAGACGCTTTGTCAGCTTCTGCCAGCCTTCCCAGTCTTCTTCATCCAGACCGTCTTCGATAGAAATGATCGGGTATTTTTCACAAAGGCTTGCCCAGTGCTCGATCAGTTCATCTGCTGTATATTCACTGCCTGCCTTTGGCAGTTTGTAATAACCTTTTCCTTTTTCGCTCTTCCACTCAGAAGATGCTGCATCCATAGCAATCTTGAAATCTTTACCCGGTTCATAGCCTGCTTTCTTAACAGCTTCCAGAATCGTTTCAATTGCTTCTTCATCGGATTTCAGAGCCGGTGCAAAACCACCCTCATCACCTACAGAAGTAGCCAGTCCACGTTCCTTTAAGATAGAAGCAAGTGCATGGAACACTTCCGCACACCAGCGCAGACATTCTTTGAAGGATGGTGCGCCAACAGGCATGATCATGAACTCCTGTACATCCAGGCCGGAAGATAATGCATGGCATCCGCCGTTTACAATGTTCATCATCGGAACAGGGAGTCTGTTTCCAGAAATACCGCCTAAAAATTTGTAAAGCGGAAGCTCCAGAGCGGTTGCTGCAGCTCTTGCAGATGCAATGGATACTGCCAGAATGGCATTTGCGCCAAGGTTTGTCTTACCCTTTGTACCATCAGCTTTGATCATAGCTGCATCTACTGCATAAATATCAGATGCATCCATACCATGCAGTACATCATTGATCGTTGTGTTTATATTGTTGACAGCTTTTGTAACACCTTTTCCAAGATATCTGCTCTTATCGCCGTCGCGAAGCTCCAGTGCTTCAAATTCTCCTGTAGATGCGCCGGATGGAGCGGTTCCTCTTGCAACTGTGCCATCAGCCAGATGGATTTCAGCTTCTACGGTAGGATTTCCTCTGGAATCCAGGATTTCTCTTCCGATTACTTTTTCAATACTTAAATTTTTCACTTCTTTTTCCTCCTTTAAGGACTGCGGAAATCCTCCCGGAAGCCGGTGACGCTTCCGGTTTCGTATTCAGCAGTGATACAAATTGAGGGTTCCACATGATTTATTCTATGTTAGTTAATTCTAACCGATATGATAATATACAAACTGCCTATTAACAATAAGGCTAATTTATAGGATATCCTTTCTCTAAGAGGCGAGCTGCTTACCAAGTTCTCTACACTCTTCCAAAGCTTCTTCGTCCGGTGTTTCATTACAAATCAGTCCTTCCCCGCCTACGATCTCGGCGCCGGCACTCTGCATACGTTCTGTCCAATCACGCATCCACTGTCCGTCTCCCCAGCCGTAGGATCCAAATAATGCGATCTTCTTTCCTTTTGCAAATGTTTCAACAGCCATCACAAACGGCTCCATTTCACTTTCTTCCAGCACTTCCGCGCCCATTGCAGGACAGCCGAGTGCAAATGCAGCTTCATCTTTCAATGCATCTGCCGGAATTTCACTGACAAATACAAGCTCCGGTGTTTTTCCTGCTGCTGTGATACCTTCTGCAACTGCCTGTGCCATTGCCTGTGTGTTGCCGCTCTGTGTCCAGAATACTACGTAAATCTTATCCATTTTATTTCCTTTCCGGGTCAAGCCCTGTCAAACTTTAGATTAACTACAAACACTTATGATTTCTTTCATCCCGATCCCGCAGGATAAGAGATGAATGAGGCTTTCTTTTGCATATTCGAATCGGTCAAACAATGCTTTCTTTGCTTCCGGATCTTTATAAACTTTCCAGTAGCCTGTATATAAGCTGTTTTTTCCCTGCTGTGACACAAATCCTTCCACGTCTTCCGGCGGATATCCGAGGATCAGTCCCAGCTCGTGCGGAAAATCCTTCTTTTCCAGCATATATTTCTGATACCGTCTGCGACAGGTATCTAAAATACAATCCGGTGCCACATGGTCATATCCAAATCTGGCAAGAAGCTCTGCCACTTCTTTCTGATGTAGATAGCTTATAAGCTGTTTCTCCTGATATAACAGGAAAAGCACTCTGCCATCCAGAAATCCCATCTGATAAACGGATATGCCGCTGTTTTCCAAAATGTCATACATCGCTTTGTAATCATCCAGCCTGATGCTGAACAGATTGGAAATCTTCAATCCGGTGATCAGCGGTGCACATTGCATTGCCAGCTCAACTTCTACCTGATTGGTACTTTCTTCCATCGACATCTGCTTCAGAATTTTCCAGGTATCCCGACTCAAATCACAGCCTCCTTTCTTATTGGTTAGTTATTCCTAACCTACTAAAATGATATAGAATGATTTACGTTTCGTCAAGGGGTTTGAACTGATAATATTTTTCACTTATAAAAGGGAAATTATACACAAAGGATGGGGTGTGAATGAATAAAAATAATAGACAGAAAACAGGATCCATCTATAAACGCAATCACGTTTGCCTACCCTGCGATTTGCAAAAAGCACATATTGCACGTGCTCCAGCCACCAAAAAGCGTGGTGGTCTCTCCGCACGGCAAGTGCTTTGCAAATCTCGGTCGGCTACACTATCGATTGCTTATTATAGATGGATCCTGTTTTTTTATTCTCTTATGTTTTCTTATTTTTATTTAGATTGTTTAGATTGAATTGTTACTAAAATTACATTATAAATTTTTATGCATAATTCCCGCAGTGTAAAACCGGGGTTTTGTGATCTGTCTGCTGGAGGGATTTCTGCACATCGATCACGCGCTGGTTGCTGCTTCCCTTCCAGAGCAGCTTGGTATCGCGCAGTTCTTCCACGTATTCACCGTCTACCAGTACATTGACGTATTTCATGACCGGATCATGCATCACATTTTCCCAGACATCACCGGTGTAAAGCCAGATCGTCTTATCCGGGAATTTTTCGTGGATCTCTGTCATCAGTGCACGGACTCCCACGCGGTTTGCTGAATGCAGCGGATCTCCACCGGAAAATGTAATTCCTGAAATATACGGTTTGGAAAGCTGATCAAAGATCTCTTCTTTTGCCGCATCATCAAATTCCAGTCCGCCGTTCGGATCCCAGGTCACAGGATTCTGACAGCCTTTGCAGCAATGGCTGCAGCCTGCCACCCATAATACAACACGCAGACCATCGCCATTCAGCATATCATCTTTGGTAATATTATGATATCTCATTACATACTCTTCCTTTCTGCGATCTCTGCCATTTTTGCATCAGATAATCTGGTATCTCCATGTACACGGGAATATGCCAGATAACCGTTCATACGGTCGATCTTCGTCAGATTCCGACTGCCGCATTTCGGGCATACGTCCATTTCCAGTTCCTGATGTCCACAGTCATCACAGTAAGCAAGTGACATATTGACGCCTTCATAAAAGCCCATATCCATCGCACGGTGGATCAGGGATTTGATCGCTTCCAGATTATAATCGATCGGATATTTGACATACTGGATCTTACCACCGTTGCAAAGCTCCCAGAAACGATATTCCTTGTCCTGCTTTTCGATCGGTGTGATATTTTCCGTTACATGGCAGTGGAAGCTGTTGGATACATATTCCCTGTCGGAAACACCTTCCACAATACCGTATTTGGCACGGAACTGTTTTACCTGCAGACCGCAGAGGTTTTCAGCCGGTGTTCCGTAGATCGCATACAGATTGCCATCTTCTTTCTTGAACTCATTTACTTTGTCATTGATATGCTCCAGTACTTCCAGTGCAAATTCTCCGTCTTCCACAAGAGATTTGCCGTTGTACAGCTCCTGCAGCTCGTTAAATGCCGTAATACCGAAGGATGCTGTTGCACTCTTTAAGATCGGTTTGATCTTATCATGCAGCTGCAGATGTCCGCCTAAAAAGCCGCCTTCACAATATGCCAGCGGATTGGTGGAGGCACGCATCTCGCCCAGGTATGCATAGGTTCTGATATGCAGGTTACGGATCAGATTCAGATAATAATCCAATACTTCATAGAAATCTTTGTTTTCCTGTCTGGATTTTGCAAGGATCATCGGTAAGTGCAGGGAAACCGCACCAATGTTAAAACGGCCCACAAATACCGGCTCATCCTGATCGTCTGCCGGATACATACCGCCTCTTTCGTACCATGGAGAAAGGAATGCACGACAGCCCATCGGAGAAATAACCTTGCCATACTGCTTATACATGCTTGCAATATAGCCCTTGCCGGTCAGAGACAGCCAGTCCGGATACATCGTCTTGGCAGAACACTTGACGCCCGCTTCAAACACATCTTCCAGTGGCTTGCCCGGTCCATGCAGGTTTTCATCGTATAAAAATACGATCTTCGGGAATAATACAGGCTTCTTACATTCTTTCTTGCCCTGTCCGCGTCTTCTGACATTCAAAAGTGAGATCGTTGCAAGTTTGGCAAATCTGCCTGTTCCAATACCTGCTGTTACCGTGATGAACGGATAATCGCCACGGCTTGAAGCTACGGTATTGAATTTATATTCCCAGCCCTGGAAGCCCTGTTCAAATTCACGCACAACGTCTGCGTAGGCTTCTGACTCTGCTGTTTCCCGGTCGATGCCGAGACGTACATATTTATCAATATCTCTCTGGTAGGATTTTTCCGCATACGGCTCTAAGATCTTATCTACCTCAGGCACGGTAAAACCGCCGTACTGCTGGGAAGCTGCGGAAAGCACGATATCACCGATGACATCAAATGCCACATCGAGTGTCTTTGGCTCGTTATACCAGATATTACCCATTTCAAAGCCGCCCTTTAAGACGCTTGCCACATCAAACAGACAGCAGTTCATCGTATCACGTCTTGCTGACATATCATGTACATAAATATAACCGTCACGACATGCCTGGATCTCTTCCGTTGTCATGAAGAACTTCTGATACAGCTCTTTATTGAACTGGTTAAAGATCAGACTTCTCTTTGTGGATACCAGTGCGGAGTCTGTATTGGCATTTTCTTTATCTCCCACATACATGATGGACTGGCTCTTTTTATATACATCATCCATCATCTTAACGAAATCCTGCTTATAATTACGGTAATCGCGGTAAGACTTGGCGACGATCGGCTTTACATCTTCCAGCGCGCTCTCTACAATATTATGCATGATCGGGATCGGAATCTCATCCGTCTCCAGCTCATCCACTTTATTCACAACATACTGGCAGATATGCTTCTTTTCATCCTCTGTAAACTTTGTCAGTGCACGATATGCAGACTTTCCGACTGCATCAATGACCTTCTGGACGTTAAATCTTTCCAGACTGCCATCCTTTTTGATGACCTTTACATCCTTCTGCGGATGATAAAGCTTCCCATAATCAACCTCGTCTCTGCTCTGTTCCATTACCTCGTTTGTCATTGTAAAACTCAACCTCTCTTTAAAAAACAAGCGGCCAGCTCCGGCCGTCCATCTACATAATATAGCATTTTTATGTATCCACAAAAACTATATCTTGTGGTGTACAGTTACTAAGTATAAAAGAAACCACTCTGCCTGTCAACGAATCCCTTTGAATAATAATGCACAAAATTAAAGACATTATTTTAGTAGGATTACCACTTGTCAGATCGAATGGTTTCTGCTATTCCTTTCTGCCTGCCAATCTATTATTTCTGATATAAATACAGAATATCCCGCAGATACGCTTCGTATGCATCCTGCACATAAGCAGGCGCAACGATCTCCACCGCTGTTCCGAGTCCTGTCAGCCAGCCATAGAACTGCTGGGACAGCGACAGGCGTACACGCATGGTGTAACTGCCGTCCGCCAGTTTTCTGACACTGACATCCTGACCAAACCGGTCAAAAAGAACACCTGCGATCGCCGGCTCATAACGCAGCGTTACAATTTCCTCCGTTCCCGCAAACATACCGAATTTTTCTTCCGTATAAACAGCCGGATTGACCTTGGCTGCCACCTCTGTTCCTTCCCTGTCAAGCTCCGAAACAGACAGGGCCTGTATCTTATCCACACGGTAATGCTTCATGATTTGCGCTTTCGCATCATAAGCGACCAGATAATAGTTTTCATCCCGCCAGATCAGAAAATAAGGGCTGACTTCATAAAAAGCTCCATTGTGTCTGCATTTCTTTTTGCCATCCGCCGTCCATTCCAGATACTGGAACCTGACCTGTCTGTTTTTCTGCATTGACTCATGCAGTCGATCGATCGTTTCATAAATCGTTTCATTGTCGTTTTTATTCCGGTCAGATACATAAACCTGTCTGTTGAGCTGCTTCGCTTCAAACGGACTAGTCAGCGTTTCCAGTTTTCTGATCAGATCTCTCGATTTTGTTACCGTGATCAGACGGGAAGCCTGCACCGCATCTGTCAATAGCTTCAGTTCCGGCAGTTCAAAACTGCGGTTTTTCAGATAATAGCCGCCGTTTCCTCTCGCACGGACACAGACGATCTCGTAGCCAAGCTCTTTCAGCGCACTGATATCCGCATACACGCTTTTCCGTTCTGCAGGGATTCCGTAGCCATCCAGCTTATCTATGATCTGCTGCGTTTTCAGCAGATGCTTTTCGTCCGAATTTTCCTGCAGGATCTTCAATATATAAAGTGCTTTTAATCTCTGTCCGTTTCCCTTTGCCATAAAATTTCCTCCAGCTCAGAAAGATGATCGATCACATAGGTACTTGTACCTTTTTTACGCTCTGTTTTCTCCGGATCATACAGACAACAGTCTACGCCTGCGTTTTTAGCAAGCTGCATATCGGAGGTCATGGAATCACCGATCACAAGGATCCTGTCTTTGGGCACATCCACACCTTCTGCCCGGATCTTTTCCATACAAAGCGCAAAGAAACGGATATCCGGTTTATTATAGCCAAGCTCCTCTGAAATAAAGATCTGCCGCATGACCTTATCAAAGCCTGCCAGCTTCAGCTTATTTGTCTGCGTCCATGTCACACCGTTTGTAATAATATACTGATAAAATCCTTCATCTTTCAGTTTCTGGCACAGCGTCAGGGAATCTTCCTGATAAAAGTAGACGCTGCCCAGTCCATGCTGGTATTTTGCCCGGAAATCTTCAATATCAATCCCTGCAAGCGTTTCATAGGCTATCCCTTTCTCCGCAAACCGCTTACCCGGCGCAAACAGCGCAAATAACTGGGTAAAACGGTTACGCAGTACTTTAAGCCTTGTCACTTCTCCCTTTTCCAGCTTTTTCCAAAGAGCCAGATTGATCTCGGAATAAGTCTGGTAGATTTCCTCATCGATCGTGATATCATAGGCTGCAAATGCCTGAAACAGGGCTTCCCGTTCGGAAGCCAGAAAATTTAATAAAGTACCGTCTACATCCCATAGCAGGATGTCATATTTTTTCTGCCGCATAGTTATTCCTCGCTACAAAACTTAAGGTGCTCTGTAAAGAGCACCTCTCTCATTTAAACCTCTGCTGTATCTGTTTTTTCCTCCGCAGCCTCCTGCGTCTCTTCTTTGGTATCTTTTGTCTTCCAGCATTTGATTCCTACGAACATACCCGCTGCTGCGACACATACGATGATTGCCATCAGTACAATATAAGAAAAAAACGAATTCAAAAACAAGATCAGATTATTCAAAATAACTACCTCCTATGAGTGCCAGTTTATGGACATATCTTACCACTTATTCATAAACATCGTCAAGTAAGTTTGTGCCGTCCGCCGCAGTTGTTGCCAGCTTATCACAGCGTTCATTTTCCGGATGTCCCGCATGTCCCTTGACCCAGATAAAATGTACCTGATGCTGCGCCTTGGCATCTAAAAGCCGTTTCCACAGATCCACGTTTTTTACTGCTTTTTTCTGGGAATTTTTCCAGTTGTTTTTCAGCCAGCCATCGATCCAGTGATCGTTAAATGCCTTTACCAGATACTGTGAATCGGAATACAGATCCACTTCACAGGGACGGTTCAGCGCTTCCAGTCCGATAATGGCAGCCATCAACTCCATTCTGTTATTGGTAGTCTTTTTATAGCCTGCACTGTATTCACGTTCATGCAGCGTTCCGCTCTGATCGATGTACTGCAGGACCGTTCCGTATCCGCCCGGTCCATCCGGGTTTCCGCGTGCAGCACCGTCTGTATAAATCGTTACTTTCATTTGCTCCATTCTCCCTGTTCTATAAAATCGGATGCCCGCTTTTCGGCTCTTTGTATCAATGCTTCTTCATAACCGAGCATCTGCAGAAGTCTGATCGCATTTCTGCTGGTCGCCCTGCCCTGACAGAGCTGATAAGGGAAGCTGATCTCATTATTTTCGATCCGTTCCTCAAAATGATAATTTTCATATGCATCTTCCAAAAGCTTCGTCAGCTCAATATCATGTGTGGCTGCAAAGCTGAATATATGATCTTCTGTCAGGCTCTTCAAGATCTCTGTCGATGCAGCGATCCGCTCTACCGTATTGGTACCGCGCAGTACCTCATCCACAAAGCACATGACAGGATGCTTCTTTTCCTTTCCCGCATCGATGATACGCTTTAAGGATTTGATCTCCACCATAAAATAGCTGCTGTTTGTTGCCAGATCATCCCGCAGCGCCATGGAGGTATACACGGCATAAAAATCCGTCTGATAACTGTCAGCCGGAACTGTATAGATCGTCTGTGCCAGGATCTGGGAAAGTGCCACTGTCTTTAAGAAGGTAGACTTACCGGATGCATTGGAACCGGTCAGCAGCATCCCCTTTGTAAGCGTTACGGAATTGGCAACCGGATCCTTGATCAGTGGATGATACAGCTTTCTTGCACATAAGCCCTTCTGTCCGAATTCTGGAATTGCGTAATCAGGCAGGCTGCTCCGGTAAGCACCGATCGAGATCATTGCTTCCATATATCCCATGATCTCGATTATCCGGATCATGTCCTGCTTATATTTTTTTGCTTCTCCGAGCATCGTATTAAATTTGATCAGATTGACATGCAGTCCCATCCGCAGATAGTCCATCACCACATCAATCGGATTT
This sequence comes from Kineothrix sp. MSJ-39, assembly GCF_018917935.1. Lineage (GTDB taxonomy): Bacteria > Bacillota > Clostridia > Lachnospirales > Lachnospiraceae > CAG-194. The sequence goes on from NZ_JAHLPN010000001.1 coordinate 220,886, forward strand.
CCCGACATACTGTTCTGCTGCATCAGCACAGAAGAAAAGCGGCGGAATTTTTTGAATTTTGCCCGTCCTGCAGTGATCTGCTCCATCCAAGGCTTTAATATCTCGATCGGATGTGTAGAAAACTCCTCCGATACTTTTAAAATACGGATAAAATAAGCAAAGGTCGTGATATACGGATCGATTTCCTTTTTCTGTTTAAAATATGTGACCATATTGATACATAACAGTATACAAAGAGCTAACAGACCATAGCCAGGATTGAAAAAACATAAAAGCACTGCCAGTGCCATCAGTCCCAGCATCAGATAATGTATCCGGTTACTCCCCTGCTCTACATCATCGAGGTAGGCGATATAATCATAAATGGAGTATTTGCCTGTTCTGCCGATTTTGGCAAATAGCATCTGCATCGTCACTCTGTCATCCGGATGCAGCATAAAATACCGGATCAGCTTTTCACGCTCCCTGAGTGTATCCTCATCAAATACCGGGCAGCGCAGTATCGTATAAAGAGATTCTTCTCCTGCTGCAGACAGCGTAAAATCCATGCTCTGAAACACCCTGTCCAGATCCAGATCGTTCCAGGTGATGGCATCGATCGCATCTTCCATCTTTTTATTTTGAAAATGTCCGGCGATCGTTTTCAGCCTGCCTTCCTGGTATTTTTTCGTGGAAGGCTTTCCGTAATTTTCTGTCAGGCTTTTTTTCAGATTGCGCCATAATTTCTTTTCTTCCAGACTGCATCTGATCAGATAGATCACAAATAAGACCAGAAGTGCTGCTGCGAGTATCAGATATTCCATAGTGTCTCCATTTATTCCTGTCTCAGTCTGTCTGCGATTTCGTTAGCCTTTGCATACAGTTTTTCAGGATCTTCCCCGATAAAGAACTTTCCGTCCTCATACAGGATCTTTCCATCGATCATTGTCATCTTTACATTCTGCTTACTGCCGCTGTAAACAATATTTTTTGCAATATTGTTGATCGGCTGCATATTCGGCTGGTGCATATCGATCATGATCAGATCCGCATATTTTCCCGGTGCCAGCACATCGCTGTCCGTCAGTCCCATTGCCTTTGCACCGTTTACCGTTGCCATCTTCAAAACTTCAATGGCATCCGTACTTGCCGCATCCATATCCCGGTATTTGGCAAGTCCCGTTACAAGGAACATTTCCCGGAACATATCCAGACAGTTATTGGAGCCTGCACCGTCTGTTCCGATCGCAACCGGAATACCTTCCTTTAAAAAGCGGCTGACCGGTGCGATACCGCTTGCCAGCTTCAGATTGGAAGCCGGATTTGTCACTGCTGTCAGCTTCTTTTCTTTAAAGATCTCAATGTCCTTATCGTCCATATAAACACAGTGATATCCACCGCCGCCGTAATCAAACAGCCCCAGATCATTTAACAGCTGTGTTGGCGTCATGCCGTATCGTTCTTTACATTCCTCTACCTCACGCTTTGTTTCGGCAAGATGGGTAAAGAACGGTGCCTTATGTCTTTTGACGATCTCAGCGACCTGCATAAGCAGTTCCTTCGGGCAGGTATATTCCGCATGGATGCCCAGCATATAAGAAGAAAGGCTGTTCACCCCATTCAGCTTCAGGAAACGTTCTTCCATGACCTCCGGTGTAGGGCCGAACATGTTCAGTCCGCTGACCTGTACATTACGCATCCCACATTCTGTATAGGCATTGATGATCGTTTCCGGTGTCAAATACATATCAAATACAGCCGTAATACCGCTTGTCAGATATTCCAGTACAGACATTTTTGTCAGCTCGTATACATCTTCCCCCGTCATTTTGGCTTCTACCGGAAAGATCCGTTTTTCCAGCCAGCCCTGCAGCGGCTCATCGTCTGCGATTGAACGGAACAATACCATCGCAGAATGGGCATGGGCATCTTTAAAGCCTGGCATTAACAGATTGCCCTCACAGTCGATTTCCCGATCCCACAGAATTGTCTGCAGCCCGCTCTTTTCATAAACGGTTTCGATTTCTTCATCCGGTCCGACATAGACGATTTTCTGTCCGCTGACCCAGAGTTGTCCTTCTATTACCTGCACAGGTTCTTCCATGGTCAGGATCCTTGCATTATAAAATCTGATATTCATTCTTCTCTGTTTCTCACTTTCCTTGTCATTGTAAATTTGCTCTGCCGAATCCCTCCGGCAAAAGCTCTTTTAAAGTATATACCTTATATTCTGTCTCACTTTTTGCCACGATAATCTCAAAATCAGGCTCACAGAATTCCATCATAACCTGCCTGCAGACACCACATGGCGCTGCATAATCATGCTCGCCTTCTTTGCCGCCCGTGATTGCGATCGCAGCAAAATCCAGTTGCCCTTCGCTAACTGCCTTGAAGATTGCTGTCCGTTCCGCACAGTTACTCGGCCCATACGCTGCATTTTCAATATTACAGCCTCTGTAGATCTGTCCATCCTTTGTCAGAAGTGCAGCCCCGACCTGAAAATGCGAATACGGCGAATAGGAAAAAGTCCGTGCGGTTAACGCCTGTGCAATTAACTGTCTGATTTTTTCTGTTTCTAACATATTACACCTCACCAAACCGGATCACACTCTCCGTTACCAGCTTTTTGAATTTCGGTGCTGCTTCATTTGCCGCTTCCTGTACTTCCTTGTGGGAAAGCGGTACTTTGGAAATACCCGCAGCCGGATTGCAGACACAGGAAATGCCGCATACACGCATGCCAAAGTGAACTGCGGCGATCGCTTCCACAGCAGTGGACATACCGACTGCATCCGCTCCCAGAATACCTGCCATCTTTACCTCAGCAGGTGTTTCATAAGAAGGGCCTGTAAACTGGATATAAACACCCTCCTGCAAGAGGATCTGCTGTTCTTCTGCCACGCTGCGGATCACATCGGAAAGCACCGGATCATATACATGGCTCATATCCGGAAATCTGACGCCCGGCTCCAGATTCGGTCCGATCAGCGGATTCGGTACAAAAGTCGCGATGTGATCTGTGATCAACATCAGATCTCCTGCATGAAATGCCGGATTGATCCCGCCGGATGCATTGGTCAGAAACAGGATCTTCGCGCCCAGAAGCTGCATCAGCCGTGTTGGCAGCACAACATCCGAGATCGGATACCCTTCATAATAATGGACACGTCCTTTCATACAGACAACCGGAACAGATCCGACATAGCCAAAGATAAATTTGCCTGCATGTCCCGGAACTGTCGATACCGGGAAGCCTTCGATCTCCTTGTAGTCGATCTCCGCTTCTACCCTGATGCCATCTGCATAATCCCCCAGACCGGAACCAAGTACGATCGCTACCTGTGGCACAAAATCTGTCTTTTCCCTGACAGAGCAAAGACATTTCTGTAATTTTTCTGATACCTCATTCCTCATAGCCTTCCTCCTGTTCTTCATAAGCCTTTACATATACATAGTTTTCATTATTTCGTTTCATCGTTTCATGGAATAACATGGCACGCAGCAGATCTTCTCCGCCCGTATCCGCCACGATCACATGCATGGAAAGTGCCTGCTCCACATCTGTGATCGTCAGATCATCGAGGAATACTTCTTCTCCTGTCCGCAGCATATTGGATGGGATCAGCAGATAGCTGCCCAGCTCTCTTCCGTTTTCCCGTTCTTCCTGTAATTGTGCGATCAGATCCTGCGCTGTGATCAGCCCGGAAACCGTGATCGTTTCCCCAAAGAAATCATTGCGGATCTGCTTCACATAGATCTGAAGTCCCGGAAATGCCTCCATTGTCTGTGCTGCAATCTTGGAAAGCATCGGTGCTGCCAGTTTTCCCGTCGCGATCGTGATCGTCTGCGAAAGAGACTTCTTCAGCTGCTCATAACCATCTTCCGCAATCTGTCTGTGCAGTGCTTCTTCAAACTCCGTCCATAAAAGGCGCATCATACCAACACCGTTTTCCAGCTGGATATAGCCATCGTAGCGTTCCTCCTCCGGGAAATCACGCTCCGCTAAAATATACCATTCATCACTGGCGTGGATAAAATGCAGTCCGTATTTTTCATAAAAGCCCTGCTGATAACTTTCGATCAGGTCGATGACAGCTCCCGCCTCTTCCTTTGTATACAGATCCAGCTTCGGCAGATCATCACGATACTTTGTTATTCCCGCCGGAACTGCGGAAACGCTGCGCATAAAAGGCAGATATTTACTTAAATCCTCGATCGTACGACGCAGATGCTCCCCGTCATTGATATTCTTACAGCAGACGATCTGTCCGTTCATTTCCACGTGTCCTTCATACAGCTTGTCAATGAACTTCAGCTTGTCCCCTGCGAACCGGTTATGGAGCAGCTTACAGCGCAGCTCCGGTTCCGTAGACTGGACAGAAATATTGATCGGTGCAAGCTGCATCTTGATGATCCTGTCAATGTCCTTTTCCGTCATATTGGTCATCGTGATATAATTGCCCTGTAAGAAAGAAAGACGGGAATCGTCATCCTTAAAATACAGCGTATCACGCATGCCCGGCGGCATCTGGTCGATAAAGCAGAACAGACATTTATTGCTGCAGCTTTTGTACTCACTCATCAGGTCATTTTCAAATTCCAGCCCCAGATCATCATCATAGTCTTTTTCTATTTCAAGCTCCCATTCCTCGCCATAGGGCTTGCGGATCAGTACAACCACATATTCATCTTTGATCATATAGCGGTAATCAAAGACATCCTCGATCGGTTCGTCATTGATGGAAAGCAGTACATCTCCTGGCTCGATCTCCATTTCTTCGGCAATAGAGCCCGGCTGTACTTTACTGATTATATGTTCACATTTGTTTTTCTTCATTCTGACTGTCTTTCATATTGCTTATTTTCCTGTTGCAGATATTAACTGCTATGCGCTGATTATAACAAGAAACAGGGTATGATTCAAGTGTGAGGCACTTCCTTCATACCCTGCGCATCCCGTGTTAAATAATAATACAAACCAGTCCGCCATTTGTGTCATTGACGATCTTCTGCATGCTGTCCTGTAATTTCAGCTGGCTTTCTTCTCCAATCATAGCAATTTTGGTCGTGATACCGTCCTGTACCATCTGCTCGACCGTTTTGCCGAAAATATTCGTATCCCAGATACCGTCGGATGCTTCATTCTGCCCGATATACCCGATCAAGTCTTCTGCCTGCTCCTTTGTCCCGACGATCGGTGCGATCTCCGTTTCGATATTTGCCCGGATCATATGGATCGATGGGCTCTTTGCCTTGATCTTGACACCATATTTGCTGCCATGATGGATGACCTCCGGTGCTTCCAGCTCAATCTCGCTGCGTTCCGGTGTTACCACACCATATCCCTTCTGTCTTACCTGATCGATCGCCTGCAATACTTTCTTATATTCCTTCTGCATCTTAGAAGTTTCTTCGAGATAATCCAAAAGCTCGTATTCGCTTTCTACCGGCTGTCCGAGCAAGTCACTCAGCATTTCATAATAGTAGCTTTCATCAATATCCAGATAGCATTTGACACTGCCATCTGCCAGATTGATCCCATCCATCCTCGTCTTCTTCACATAAGTGTCGGAAAGCATGATCGGATGCTCCATGATATCCCGCATGTAGGAATAAGCCGGCATAAACTGGCGGATCTCCTGCAGCACACTTTCTTTCAGCGGATGCTCTGCAGGCAGCATTTCCACCCACTTTGGCATATAAAACTCCATCGAGCTGATTGGAAATTCCAGCAGGATATTTTCCATGATCCGGTCGATATCCTCTTTTTTGAGTTGTGCGCAGTTAACCGGAAGAACCGTTACCTGATACTTTAAGGACAATGCCTCTGCATACTGCTTTGTTTCTTCCGCAAGCGGTCTTTCGCTGTTTAACAATACCAGAAACGGCTTGTGAAGCTCTGAAAGCTGTTTCAGTGTTTTTTCCAGCGCCGGTTCATAATTTGCCGGCGGGATATCGGAAAAGCTGCCGTCCGTCGTGATCACGATCCCGATCGTGGAATGATCATGAATGACCTTATATGTACCAAGCTCCGCCGCCTGTGTAAACGGGATCTCATAGTCATACCACGGCGTTTTTACCATACGCTCCGCATCTTCTTCCATATGACCGACCGCACCCTCCACCATATAACCGACACAGTCGATCAGCCTTGTTTTTACCGTCACATCGCCGATCATGATCTGCGCTGCCTCACTTGGGATAAACTTTGGCTCTGTCGTGGTGATCGTCTTACCGGTTCCGCTCTGCGGCAGTTCATCCACCGCCTGTTTTTTACTGTATTCCTCTGTCATATGCGGCAGAACGCACACATCCATAAATCGTTTGATAAAGGTGGATTTTCCGGTTCTGACCGGTCCGACCACACCAATATAGATTTCTCCGTTTGTTCTTGCCTGCATATCTTTGTATACATCAAATTCCGAATTTTCTGTTTTCATATTCTCTGCCCCCGCTTTTGTTTGTATCATGTATATGGGGGCAGGTTCCAAAATATGAATGGATTTCTGAAAATAAACCTGATCAGTTACAGTTCATTTATCGTAGCTGTGATCGCCATGTTTCTCATACGTTTCGCCGGAGCGTGAATAGCCGCAGCGGAGGAAGCAAAGATGATCAGAAGAATCAGGATGATTTCTGCTACGGGGATATGCCATATCTCGCCAAAGTACGGGGTAATAAACGCTTCAAATATCATCTTATTCAGAAGCAGACCCAGTATACATCCGATTATGCAGCCTGAGATCGCATAGGTAAAAACCTCCGCCACGATCATCCTTGTAAGCTGCCGCCCATCCATTCCGACAGCACGCATCGCTCCATACTGCTTTGTTCTTGCTGACACGCTCATGGATGTACTGTTAATGATATTCAGCGCAGCCATTAAGACAATGATCGCAAGGAATGCATAGACAACGAATCGAAAAGCCCAAAATTCCGCTTTATTTTCTTTGTTGGTATCACAGTAATCGGCCAGACTGTTCGCTTCGCCCATTATATTTCGTATGGATGCAGCAATTCTGTCTTTATCTGCGTTATTTGCAATCTTGACATTCAACAGCGCATAGCCGGATCCGCCTATCAGCCGCTCAAAAGTTTCCTCGGTACAGATCAGCGTAATATCATCTTCAAACAGTCCTTCCGATACAATCCCCGCGATTTCCAGTTCGCTTCCGTTGACTTGTACTTTATCGCCAACCTCCAACGGATTTCTGGCATCGTAAATCGTTAATACATAATCGGAATCCCCGGATAGCTTTGAGACATCTCCGCTTACTTTGTTTTCCCCGGCGCATTGAAGCATATACTCCTCATAGGAAACCAGCGTGATTTTACTTACATCTTTGTCCGTAACAGCAGGAACATCAATCGCCGCCATGTTCCCATAGACAGTATCTATACCGTCTATTTTGCGCAACTGTACCGCAAGGTTTTTATCTACGGAATTTGTTTCATCGTCGCTTGTAATAGTGAAATCCGGCGCCCAGGACCTTGTAGACGGCATAAGGATCTTTGCAAAGTCAAGGCCTGCGGAAAATCCGAAAAACAGGATAATACTAAGCGCAAAGGAACCTGTCATAAGAATCAGATTTTTCCTTGCAGATATGGCGTGGTTCATACCAAGGGCTACCTCAATTTTGAAAAAACTGCCTAGCCTCATACGACAGCTTTTTGCGGTGTTTTGTGCATTCCCGGATACCACTGTTGCCGGAGATACTTTAGCGGCGCGTTTTGCGGGAGAATGCGCTGCAAGGAGCACAGTCAAAATACCCACCACTATGCCAAGCACAATTCCCGATATGCTGACATAAAAAAGCGGAATTTCCGTAAGTTCTCCCTGAATCCCATATTTCAGCCAGAAGCATAGCCCCCATGTTGTTACAATACCAAGCGCAACACCGATTGGGATTGCGGTTTTACACCAGTTCAGGGCTTCCAGCCGTACATAGCGGATCACTTGCTGTTTACTCATTCCAATGCAGCGCATCATGCCAAAAAACTGTGTCCGCTGGGCAACATTGCTGTTCATGCTGCTTGAGATCATAAAAACGCCGGCCAGCACGATCAGTACAAACACAATAGCGGCAAGTGGATAAAGTGCTCGTGCATAGCCGTTGCTGCTATATCCTGTAATTGCAAGGAGCGCGGTGTTTTCGTCTACCGCTTCGTCTACCAGTCCGTAGTCCCTTTTGATCTCATTGATGCGTTTGGTTGTTCCTCTGTCAGAGGAAAAGCGGACATAATAAACAGGTGATTCCTCTATGCCGTTTATGGAACAGATTTCAGATAATGCAGTCCTGTTCATATATACTGTAAAGGCGTCGTATATCTTATTGAACTCTGCATCATGTGAACCAAATCCGGAAATCGTGTATTCCATATTGCCGGATGGCGTCGTTAAGGTAATACGGTCTCCGATATTGACCCCAAGCGTATTTTTTGCGTTCATGGTTATCATAATTTCTGTATCGCTTTGAGGATAAGTACCTTCTTCCAGACAGTCCCATATATCCGTGATCCAGGATTCATCAACTCCGTACAGGGCGGCTTTTTGATCGCCGATATAATACGCCCCGTCAGCATTCTGGTTGATCGTCACGCACCGTGATACTGTTTTGACATCAGAGCGTGCGCTTATCTGCGCCGCAATATCTTCTGATACATTTTGGAGGGAGATATGCCAATATCCATGATTGCTGATCACATTTGTTTTTTCCATATCGATAATCGCCCCTACCATGCTGAATACCGTTGTCACAAGAAACACAGCGATCACAATGCACATAAGGGTCATACGGTTTTGCCGCCTACGCACTTTTGCCGAAATCGGGATCAGGCTTAAATAGCTTTTCATTCGTGGCACCTCCCCAGATCAGTAAGCTGTCCGTCCGATACGGACAATACGCGATCGGCTGATTGTGCTATACTGCGGTTGTGTGTGATCATGACGATCGTCTGCTCATATTTTCCGGAAGCTTCTTTCAGCAGTGCAATGACTTCCCTGCTGTTCTGAGAATCCAGATTTCCGGTCGGTTCATCTGCCAGAATCAGTGACGGTCTTGTAATGAGTGCTCTTCCGATCGCCACTCTCTGCTGTTGTCCGCCGGAAAGCTGGCTTGGCAGATGATTCCGCCTCTTTTCCAGATTCAGCACTGTAAGCAGTTCCTCCAGATATTGCCGATCCGGTTTCCGATAATCCAGCAAAAGTGGAAACAAGATATTCTGTTCCACGGTAAGTTCGGGGATCAGGTTAAACGCCTGAAAGATAAATCCGATATTTCTGCGCCGGAATATCGTCAGGTTCTGCTCCTTCATGGCAAAAATATCTTTTCCGTCGATCATGACCTTTCCGGAAGTCGGCACATCAAGTGCGCCGATCATATTCAGAAGCGTACTTTTGCCGGAGCCCGATTCCCCGACGATCGCTACATACTCTCCCTTCGGAACCGAAAAGCTGACATTTTTCAGTGCATTTACAGCGGCTTCTCCACTGCCATAGGTTTTACAGATATTTTGAACCTCTAATAAATTCATTGTGCAAACACCTCTTTCTTCCTGTTTTTCTATACAGGTTATCCCTGTGTCTGAAAGAATAGCATGTGAAGATTACTGCAAGATTACAAAAATCCTACAATTTTGTAGGAATCAGAAAATAAAGCGTAAAGACAGCACCTCTTCCCGGTTCACTGTCCACTTCGATCGTTCCGTTATGCGCCTCGACGATCGCCTTTGCCAGCGGCAGACCAAGTCCGATCCCCTGCGTATCCTTGGAAAAACGACTGCGGTAAAAGCGTTTGAAAATATGATGCAGATCCTCCGGATGGATTCCACAGCCATTGTCTGCCACAACGATCTGTACAGCACTCGCCATGCATTTCCAACTGATCGTGATCCGATCACCTTCCTTTGTATGATCCAGTGCATTTTTCACCAGATTTCCAACCGCTTCCAAAATCCAGTCCCTGTCACAGAAAAATGTATCTGTATCATTACCGGACAAAAGCAGCGTTTTCTTTTCCTGCTCTGCCCGGTAGGCAAATTGCAGCCTGATATCCTGCATCATATCTGCGATCTGTTCCGTTGCTTTCTCCAGTATGATCGAGCCTGCATCCAGTCTTGTCATTTTCAGCAGGTTCTGCACCAGTGTCTCGATCCGGTCAAGCTCCTGTTCCGACAGAGAGGCAAATTCCTTGATCTGGGATTCTTCCTCCGCTTCCTCCTGTAAAAGTCCATTATAAATATTCAAAGCGGCAAGCGGCGTTTTTAACTGATGTGAAATATCGGATATGGTATTTTTCAAAAACACCTTTTCTCGTATTTCTTTTGTGGCATGTGCATTTAAAACCGCTGCGAGTGAATTGATCCCATGAAACAGCTTGTACAGTTCCCCCTCCTCATCACAGTCGATCCGTGCGGTCGTATCACCATCCAGATAAGCGCGGATCTGTGCCTGTGCCTGCTCCAGCTTTCGGTTCTGCCTTGTAAAATAGCAAATGCTGACCATATCGGTCAATGCCGCACCTGCCAAAACAAGCAGGAAGATCCAGGCAGAAAGCCTGTGACAGTCTATCCAGAACATTCCCTCTGCACCTATAAAAAACACGATCCAAATGCCTGTCACGGCAAAAAAGAACCTTTTTATCTCTTTATCTACAAATAATTTCATACGCGCCCTCAATCCAGTACGTTCCATTTATACCCCATACGTCTGACCGTTAACAACATCTGCGGTTCTCCCGGATCATCCTCGATCTTCATACGGAGCCGCCGCATATATACCGTCAGCGTACTGTTATCGATATAGTTGCCATCGCAATCCCATAGCTTTTCCAGAATCTGTTCTTTCGTCAGTACCACATTCGGATTTTGCATAAAAAAGCACAACAGCTTGTACTCTGCTGCGGTCAGGTCCAGTAGCTGTCCGTTTTTAAAGGCCTGTCCCTGCAAAAGCTGCAGGTGAATGCCATTTGATGTGATCTCGGTAGCAACACCGCCAAAATCCTTTGCCCGTCTTAAAAGTGCATGGATCCGTGACAGCAGAACGCCCAGCTTAAACGGCTTTGTCATATAGTCATCGCCGCCCATATCCAATCCCATGATGATATCCATTTCCTCATCTGAGGCAGTCAGAAAAAGGATCGGTACTTTGGAAGTCTGTCTGACTTTTTTACAAAAATCAAATCCTGTACCGTCCGGCAAGGATACATCCAGGATCAGCAGATCATAGCTTCCCATATTCCATGCCTGTTCTGCTTCCTTCTGTGTCCTGGCAACCTCCAATATATAGCCCTGCTTCTGCAAAGCAAAGGTCAGTCCTGTAATCAGGCTGATGTCATCTTCAACCAGTAATAATTTACTCATATGTTTTCCTTTATATAAAAAGTCCCGAAAACATTACATTCCCGGGACTTTTCTTCCTATATGCTTTTCAGCTTTCGCTTACTGATTAGACAATACCCTGAGCCTTCATAGCCTCTGCAACCTTTAAGAATCCGGCTACGTTAGCACCTACAACATAGTTGCCTTCCTGACCGCACTTCTTAGCTGCATCATCCAGATTGTGGAAGATGTTAACCATGATACCCTGCAGTTTTGCATCAACTTCTTCAAATGTCCAGGAAAGTCTCTCGCTGTTCTGGCTCATTTCCAGAGCGGATGTAGCAACACCACCGGCATTACTTGCTTTACCTGGGCAGAACAGGATTCCGTTCTCCTGCAGGTACTGTGTAGCTTCTAATGTAGTAGGCATGTTAGCACCTTCAGCTACTGCGAAGCATCCGTTTGCAACAAGCGCTTTTGCATCATCCAGATTTAATTCGTTCTGTGTTGCACATGGAAGAGCGATATCGCATTTTACATTCCATACGCCATGCTCGCCGTTCTTCTTTTCATGATACTCTGCGCTCTTTCTTGCTGCAGCGTACTCTGTCAGACGTGCACGTTTTACTTCTTTGACTTCCTTCAGAAGTGCTACATCGATTCCTTCCGGATCATAGATCCAACCTGTAGAATCAGAACATGTAACAGGCTTAGCACCAAGCTGCTGTGCTTTCTGGATTGCGTAGATTGCAACATTACCGGCACCTGAAACAGCGATTGTCTTGCCCTTGATGTCCTTGCCGTTGCACTTGAGCATTTCTTCTGTTAAGTATAATAAACCATATCCTGTAGCTTCTGTTCTTGCTAAAGATCCGCCGTATGTAAGACCTTTACCTGTTAAAACGCCTTCATATAAGTTGCGGATTCTCTTATACTGACCATACATATAACCGATCTCACGTCCGCCAACACCGATATCACCGGCAGGAACGTCTGTATCAGCTCCGATATGTTTGCAAAGCTCTGTCATAAAGCTCTGGCAGAATGCCATAACTTCTCTGTCTGATTTGCCCTTAGGATCGAAATCAGAACCACCTTTACCGCCGCCGATCGGAAGGCCTGTTAAGGAGTTTTTGAAGATCTGCTCAAATCCTAAGAATTTGATAATACCAAGGTTTACGGATGGATGGAAACGAAGACCACCCTTGTAAGGTCCAATTGCACTATTAAACTGTACACGGAAACCGTTGTTTACCTGAACCTGTCCCTTATCATCTACCCAAGGAACACGGAACATGATTATTCTTTCCGGTGTTGTTAATCTCTCTAATAAAGCGTTCTTTCTGTACTCTTCTTCGTTTGCTTCTACAACTGTACGAAGAGACTCTAATACTTCTTTGACTGCCTGGTGGAATTCAGGCTGAGCTGGGTTCTTTGCAATAACCAGTTCAATGACTTCATCAACATATGACATTTTCAATGTCCTCCTTTGGTTTAATAATATACATGAAATGGACCCCATTGCCCAAGCAATATTATAAACGATATTTTTTAATTGTACAAGAGAATAATTGTATACATGTATAATTATTCTGCATTTTTTTACAATTTTCTATGTATTTTTTTCTATTTTACAACTACCGTCTTTGCTTTTGACCATGCGGAGGTATATTTTTTGCCATTGATCATTTTATATGTGCGGATCCTTACATAATATTTCTGGTTCTTTTTCAGCTTTTTGATCGTTACCGTTTTCTTGGAGGCTGCTATCTTTTTTGTCTTTGCCTTTTTAAATTTCTTGTTTGTGGCATAAGACAGCTCATAACCGCTGACATTTTGTTTTTTCCATGTTGCGGTAAATGCTCTGTTTCCTTTTTTCACTTTGGTAAGCGTGGTACCGATCGGTGCCACGGTTTTGACATTCAGCTTGTATTCATACTGATCATCACTGTAATTGAAGATCTGGATATAATAAGTACCTGTGTATGGTGCAACCACATTCTGGTTGGTACCGTAATCCTTCCAGGAGTTTCCAAGCTGTGCATCCTTGTCCAGAAGATAGGCAAGTGCCAGCTTCTGCAAAGGCCCGATACTGACCTGATAGGTCCATCCCTTTTTCAGTTCCACCCGGTATACATCACACATGTCCCTGTACTGCTCGGAAGCAACATTGGAAAAGCCGTCGCCAAGCTGTCCTGTATACTGTTTGTCCGTCTGGATCCTGGTTGCAGTTTCTTTTGTGTTATTGTATTCCTTTTCAAAACAGTCTCCCGCCTGAAAATCAAAGCTGTACGTCGATATCTGTAAGCCGCTGTTCCAGTACTGCATGTCTTCCTTTATATAATAAGTACCTGCGGTAAGACCGCATTTCCACTGCGCCGTCAGTCTCTCATCTACTTCATCCCTATAAATTGTGATACATTTTCCACTCGCATCATATAATGTAAAATCCATGGCTAATATACCAAAATTCTGGTTGGTCGTCTTTTGAATCTTTGCTGTCAGCTGCCCGTCTGACCGAAGTACCATCTTTGCAATAAACGGTGTATCATTCTCTCCCCATGCATGAGTCCCCCTCGCTGTTTCTGATACAGCAACTGCTCTCTGCATTTCCTGCATCGTCAAATCTTCTTCCTGTGCATAAACCTGTCTGCCGCCTGCAATACCAAACAATAGTACGCAAACAATCATAACCAGTGCTTTTTGTAATCTTCTCTTTTTCATTTCATGCTCTCCCTATCATGTTATTGATAGAATAATCCTATCGTATCCTGCAAAAATCTACAAGTAAAAAAATGGTAAAGCCTTGTCTAAGGCAACCAAGCTAACAAAATATGCGCGAATATAGTACAAAATTGCCCTTTCTTGATTGTTCTTCCAAAAAAACTTGTATTTCCACGAAAACTTGTCTACAATGAATAAGTATGCTGAAAAAGCTTATTTAAGAAAGGAAATACAACATGGACACCAGAAAAATCGTTCAGAATTCAGTTGATATTTTAGTAAAATATTATGAAAATAACATCAAGCCTTTTGAAGATGCCATGGATGATGACATTCTTTGGATCGGACCACTGCAGGGACAGATGATCCGTGGGAAAAAGAATTTAGTAGATACTTATGCATTGGAAGAACATAATCTGACCTTTGACGTATTTGATATGCAGGCTTCTGTCGTCTATTCCACCAAGCAGCATTGTGAAGTGCTTCTGACCTTTATTGTCGACACACATTATTCAGATCAATCCGTCGTACGTTGCAATCAACGAATCTTATTATCCTGGCAGCATTATATCGACCATACGGAATCCGGCAAGCGGATCAGCCATGACCTGATCCATAACTGCTTTATCGCAAATGCGATTCCGGCAGATACCAGAGATACCATTTATCCGGTTCATTTTACAGACTTGCCGTTCTCACAGGAATTTACTGTTGCACCAAACGGCAAGCATATCACGCTGCTCGGCAAACATAAACAACAGTTATACTTACTGGACAAGCAGATTGTCCGTATCCAGAGCTACAAACGTGGCAGTAAGATCTACACACTGGATGGCACTTTTGAGTCAACCGAAGCTCCATCCCGTATTTTCAACGAATATCCGGATGTATTTGTGCGTGTACACAGTATGCATCTTGTCAATCCGATCTACGTACAGTCAGTGCGCAGATTCGCACTTCTTCTGCAGGACGGAACAGAGCTTCCGATCCCGGAGAAAAAATATACGGCCGTCAAACGGGAAATCGCGGAACGGCTTGGCATTTCCAAATTACCTAAGACAAAAAAACAGGAAGCGTAACGCTTCCTGTTGCTTCCCGTTTTCTTTTTATCCCTGTCTTTTTCAGTTCTGCTCTTCTGTCTGTCCATCCTCTGTTTCACACGGATAAATAAGTCCGATTTTTTCCCGGATCTCATCCATGGCATGCATCAGCCGCAGGGTTTCCTCATGCGGCATCGCCTCACAGGATAATGCTTTCCTCTTTAAAGCATCTCTGCAGGCAAGTACTTCATATTCATAGCCCGAAATCTGCTTTGGACACTTCTTGTACTGGATC
The DNA here is from genome assembly GCF_018917935.1 of Kineothrix sp. MSJ-39. Taxonomy (GTDB): domain Bacteria; phylum Bacillota; class Clostridia; order Lachnospirales; family Lachnospiraceae; genus CAG-194. The sequence goes on from NZ_JAHLPN010000001.1 coordinate 236,243, forward strand.
TTTTTATAATTGGCATCATATACTGTCATGGACTGGTAATTATTGATATTTTCTATGACCATATATCCTTTTGTTCCCTGAATGATACCAAGTCTGTCACTGACTGCCACCATAGAGCTGTTCAATACTGCCATTCTGCCATCCTTATAGGTCAACGTTATGCTGTCCTGTGTATCGATACCGTCTTTGACCACTGCAGATGCATCAATTTTATCAATATCATTACCAAACAGCATGTATGCAAAATTCAGTGGATAGATACCAACATCCAAGAGTGCACCGCCTGCCAGCTTCGGATCAACCAGTCTCTCTTTTTCCGTCATTTCATAGCCCAAATTTGCTGTCAGAAGCTTAGGCTGTCCGATCACACCTGAATCCAATGTCTGTTTGATTGTCTCATACATCGGTAGATAACGAACCCAGATTGCCTCCGTGATAAATACGCCTTTTTCTTTTGCATAATCCAAAAGTTCCTGTGCCTGCGCCGCATTTACACAGAACGGTTTTTCTACAAGCACCGGTTTTCCGTAATCAATACACATTTTTGCATGTGTCAGATGCAGCGTATGCGGCGTTGCAATATAAACGAGATCCAGCTTTTTATCCTGCAGCATTTCTTCATAACTGCCATATGCTTTTGTCATACCATGCTCAAATGCAAATGCCTGTGCTTTTTCCAGACTTCTGGATGCGATCGCATATGCTTCCACACCTCTTGTTTTACGCAGTGTTTCCGCCATGATCGCAGCAATCCTGCCTGCTCCGATAATACCCACTCTCATTTTTGCCATCTGTTGTACCTCCTGTTTTATGGTCTGTTATATCTTTTTTTATTTCATTCCCGTTTCTGCTTTTATTTTATCTTTTTTTCCTGTATAACACAAGAAAACGCAGGTAAAAATCCTGCGTTTTCCATAATTTTTATAATTCGGTTTTATTTCATCATTGTGTGAAAAATGCACAGCCTGTTATTCCACAAATTCAGTCTTTACATAACCTGTCTGTCCGTTAAAGGAAATCTTGCACCAGCCGTCAGCCTGTTCCATGATCAGATCATAATGCTCACCCTGATATGCCACACCAATCTTATCTGAAGTTTCAGAAGAAGATTTTCTGACATTGACGGTTTCCTTGATCGTAACTTTTCCTTTTGCCGTCAGACTTGTTGTTCCTGCAGTTTCTGTCTGGCTGTCATCTGTCTGGGTTTCTTCCTGTGGTTGCTCTGCGGAAGCATCTGTTGCACCTGCAGCCTGTAAATATTCACTCTTTACATAGCCATCCCCGCCGTTGTAACTGATACGGCTCCAGCCATTCTCTTTTGCTTCATATCTTGTTACGGTTTCGCCCATGGCGATCTGTCCGATCCTGTCGGCATTTTCGCTGTCAGAGCTTCTGACATTGACGGTATCTGTAGCAGTTACCTGCTCTTCCATTACATTTTCTGCCGGCTGTTCTTCTGCAGGCTGCTGCTCCTGTGCAGCATCAGTCGCATCTGTTGCTTCTTCCGTATTACCCTCTGCCTGTGCCATTGCCTGGCTTACTTCTTCATCCAGCTTTGCAGACAGGTTGTCCATGAAGCTGCTCAAATCTGCATCTGCATCAATGGCTTCTGCATATTTTGTCTCTACCATGCTGAACAGATCAACTACATCATCCTGTGCCACGATAGACTTGATATAAGCAGTTGTATTGTCGTCCAGATCTCCGTCACAGATATACAAGCTGCCATCTTCTCTCGGGCAGATATATAAGGTTGTCAGACCCGGAGCCAGTGTATTGATATCTTTAAACTTGATCTCATAATAAGCAAATGCCACATAAGAATTGGTCAGCGGACCCGGTTTTGTGTAAACCTTGATATTGTCAAATTCGTCAATATAAGCACTTTCTTTTTCAATCTTGATCAGGTCTTCCTGTGCTGCAGTATCTTTCATGGCAGTGATTGCTGCCGTATCACCTGTTGTCATAGCGGCAAAATACTGATTTACAAGTGCATTGACATCTGCGTATGCATCTTCTTCCAGCGCTACGTCAGGTACTGTATAATCCGGTGCACCGGCTGTCTGGTTCTCGCTGACGGAATCTGTTGAGATTTCATTATCTGCACCGCCATCCTCTTTCTTTGAACAGGATACCGCAACAATGATCACAACGATCAGAGCGATCAAAATTGCAATAACGGAATAAAAAGTTCTGGAATATACCTTGTCTTCCTTTAAACGTTTTCCAAGTTTCTGGAAATAAAGGGAAAGTTTATTATCTGATTTCATATCATTCACTCCTAACTAAGAGGCTTCTTTCATCCTCCCGTATCCGGGATTTCTATTTGCTCTTACTACTACGGGATGCGCAGCATCATAATTGCCTTCGGCAATGGCTGCGCAAAGTAGTAAGGCATCCTCCCGTATCCGAGATTTCTATTTGCTCTTACTACATACGGGATGCGCAGCATCATAATTGCCTGCGGCAATGGCTGCGCAAAGTAGTAAGGCATCCTCCCACTTCGTGGGTCCCTCCTTACTACATAGCGTACCCAAGAGGAATCGAACCCCCATCGGCTGAACCGGAATCAGCTGTTTTATCCGTTAAACTATGGGTACAAGGTGTAACGTGTATTTGTTACAATTTTGTTACACAAGTGGTATCATAGCACACTTTTTCTCAAATAGCAAGTAACATCAGCCAGCACACAAAATCTTCATAATTTATGCCTGCAGTAAAAGCTGTATTTCCTCTTTATAAGGTGGAATTGTCTTTTTTGTTTCTCCTTCCGCACAAAGATACGGTGTTTCCAGAATTTTCGGAATCTGCAAAAAGCGCGGATCATGCACTACTTTATATAATGTATCAAAACCAATCTCACCTTTTCCGATATTGGCATGGCGGTCTTTCTGTGCCCCGCATGGATTCATGCTGTCATTGATATGGAACACTGCGATCTGGGAAAGCCCGATCACTTCATCAAACTTTTGGAACACACTCTCGTAGTCATGCACCAGATCATATCCCGCATCGTGGACATGACAGGTATCAAAGCAGACTCTGAACCTGTCTTTTTTCTGTACGCCGTCATAGATCATCCGAAGTTCTTCAAACGTCCGTCCGATCTCTCCGCCTTTTCCCGCCATTGTTTCGAGTGCGATCAGTACGTCACTGTCATCCTCCGCAAGTACTGTATTGAGCCCTTTCACAAGCTGTGCAATACCCGCTTCCGGCCCCGCACCCAGATGAGAGCCCGGATGCAGCACAAGGATTTTACTCTGAAAAGCCGCCACACGCTTCAACTCCTGTGCCAGAAATGAAACACCAAAGGTATACGTATCCGGCTTTACGGTATTTGCCAGATTGATGATATAAGGCGCGTGAATAATGATCTCCTTTACGCCGCATTCCTTTGCATAGGCAAGACCCTCTGCCAGACGAAGCTCCGATACATCCTTCCGCCGCGTATTCTGCGGTGCTCCCGTATAGACCATCAGTGCATTGGCACCATAGCTTTCCGCCTCTTTGACGGAACCTAAAAACATTTCTTTCCCGGACATCCCCACATGGGAGCCCAATATGATTTCACTCATGTTTACTCCTTATCCTGTCAGGGTGTTTCCCTGTGAAAATGTGCATACGCCGCATCTGTTACCACACGTCCTCTTGGCGTCCGGTTGAGAAGCCCGTTTAAGATCAGATACGGCTCATAAACATCTTCAATCGTGCCTGCATCTTCCCCGGTCGCTGCGGCAAGTGTATCCAGTCCGACAGGACCACCACTGAATTTATCGATCATGGTAAGCAGGATATTCTGATCGACATGATCCAGTCCCAGCTTATCCACGCCCAGCAGATCCAGCGCGGTATCTGCCACCTTTTTCGTGATCACGCCATCGTATTTGACCTGCGCAAAGTCTCTAACACGCTTTAAGATACGATTGGCAAGACGCGGCGTTCCGCGGCTTCTTCTGGCAAGCTCGTAAGCGCCGTCTTCTTCTATCTCTACCTCCAGAATTCTGGCAGAATGCAGGATGATCTGTTTGAGCTCTTCCACTGTATAAAATTCCAGCTTGTGGATCACACCGAATCTGTCACGCAGCGGTGCTGTCAGAAGCCCGGCTCTGGTCGTCGCCCCGACAAGTGTAAACCTGGGCAGATCCAGACGGATCGATCTGGCACTTGTTCCTTTTCCGATCATAATATCGATCGCAAAATCCTCCATTGCCGGATATAACACTTCTTCTACCTGTCTGTTCAGCCGGTGGATCTCATCCACAAAAAGGACATCCCCTTCCTGCAGATTGTTTAAGATTGCCGCCATTTCGCCCGGCTTTTCGATTGCAGGCCCACTTGTTACTTTGATATTCACGCCCATTTCATTGGCTATGATCCCCGCAAGCGTTGTCTTACCAAGTCCGGGCGGTCCGTATAAAAGGACATGATCGAGGGAATCCCCACGCTGCTTTGCCGCCTCAATAAACACCTTCATATTTTCCTTGGCTTTTTGTTGACCAATATAGTCATCCAGAAGCTGTGGACGCAGTGTTTCTTCTACCTTGCTGTCCTCCGGTGTGAAATTTGTCTCTATGATTCTACCAGCCATCTTATCTTTTCTCCGTCATTTCTTTCCTAATAAATATATTACATAAGATATTTCAATGCAGCCTTTAAAATATCCTCCACATCCACATCCATATCCGCATTTGGATCTGCCTGTTTCACTGCCTTTGCCGCATCCATACTGCTATAGCCAAGTGCAGTCAGAGCTTCTATCGCATCCTTACGGTTATTCGGCTCTGCGCTTCCCACAGATTCATCCGCAAGCTGTCCCAGCAGCGTATCTGCCTGATAATCCAGTTCTACCTTGTCCTTCAGCTCCAGTACAAGGCGTTCTGCTGTCTTTTTGCCAATACCCGGTGCTTTGGAAATTGTCTTGATATCCCCCGCGTAGATCGCATAGCGCAGATCCTCCGCTGAAAATGCAGACAAAATGGAAGCTGCCCCTTTTGGTCCTATTCCGCTGACTGTGATCAGCTTTTTAAACAGAGACAGCTCATCTTTACTGATGAAGCCGTATAACTGAAACGCATCTTCCTTGACATAGGTGTAAGTATAGATCTTTACTTCACTGCCAAGTGCCAGCATCTGCGATGCCAGCGCACCGCCTGCCAGAATGCGGATCCCCAGACCATTGACATCTACGATCACGCAGTCTTCTTCTATTTCTTCCAAAATACCTTTTACATATCCGATCATATATTCTGTTCCTTACCTTTATCTTTTTATGATATCCCGTCTGTCATACATTAGCTGTCCCAGAATCCCGTTACAAAGTCCTGTTATCATGCCCATGAGCAGCAGATACGGCAGATAATACCACATGGCTGTTCCAAGGAGTACAAGTGCCACCAAGAACTGCCCTATATTATGAAAAATACCGCCCAGCACACTGACCGCTCTGATGGGAAGCCGCCGCTTCTTTGCCAGCCACATGACCAGAAAGCTGACCGTTGCGCCCGCCAGACTGTATAGAATGCTGAACAGATTGCCAAATAAAAAGCCCGAAAGCAGAATGCGGAGCACATTCACGCAGATTGCCTCTTTTGCGCCCATCAGGTAAAGCAATAACAAGACCACCATATTGGGCAGACCCAGTTTCGCGCCCGGAATGCCTACAAAAACGGGCAGGATACTTTCTATATAAGACAAAATCATGGCAAGTGCCACGCACAGTCCCAAAACCGTTATTTTCTTTGTCTGCAATTCACTTTACCTCTCATGCATCCAACTGTTTTTCACCCGCACCTGTTATCTGCACGATAAGCTTATGCGGCAGACAGATAATGCTCTGCCCGTTTTGCGAAATTGCCATGGAACGGACACAAACCTGATTTTTGCAGTCGGAAGCCGTTACGCTTGCCTGCCCGTCTTTGATCGTCAGTTCATTATAGCCGTACTCTGTTTCTATTCGGATCACCTGTTCCTGTTTGAGGCTGTATGAACCGTAACTTTCTCCGTCCACTGTCACCACGACCTGTGCTGCTCCATCCGTGCTGAATGCATTTTGTACGGCGATCAGAAGCCCTGCCAGCAGCAGAACAAAAATACAGATTGTCATTGTCGGATGCTTTTTTATCATCTTTTTCATACTTGTTTATAGTACCATGTTCCCATGCATTTGGCAATGATTACAGCGCATTTTATCGAGCATATGTTCGATTTTTTCAAAACAAAAGGCAGGCTCCAGTCAAATGGATCCTGCCCTTCTTTTCCTGATATAGATCTCCAATATACGATTTTATTTCTGGTTGATATAATTTACAAGTCCCTGTGCAGCAATGATCTTCTGCATAAACGGCGGGAATGCCTGCCCTTTATACTCGGTTCCTTTCGTGCGGTTGTAGATCATACCGGTATCAAAATTGACCTCTACCGTATCGCCTGCTTCAATATTCTTGACTGCTTCCGGGCATTCAATGATCGGAAGTCCGATGTTGATCGCATTGCGATAGAAAATTCTGGCAAAGGTCTCTGCAATAACACAGCTGACACCAGCCGCCTTGATGGCGATCGGTGCATGCTCACGGGAAGAACCACAGCCAAAGTTTTTATCTGCTACGATAATATCTCCTTTTTTTACTTTCTTGACAAACTCTGTATCGATATCTTCCATACAATGTGTGGCAAGTTCTGCAGGATCTGAAGAATTCAGGTATCTTGCAGGAATGATTACGTCTGTATCTACATTATCTCCGTATCTGAAGACTGTTCCGATTGCATTTTCCATTTTCATATCCTCCTTACAGTTTCGCCGGATCTGAAATATGTCCGGTAATTGCGCTTGCTGCTGCGACTGCAGGAGAAGCCAGATAAATTTCACTTGTTACATGTCCCATACGGCCTACAAAGTTACGGTTAGTCGTGGATACACATCTTTCATTTTCTGCCAGAATACCCATATAACCGCCCAGACAAGGTCCACAGGTTGGTGTGCTGACAACACCGCCGGCTTCGATAAAGATCTTTAACAGACCTTCTTCCATTGCCTGCAGATAGATTGCCTGTGTAGCAGGAATCACGATAAGACGCATACCCTTTGCTACCTTTCTGCCCTTTAAGATCTCAGCCGCACATCTCAGATCGTCGATACGTCCGTTTGTGCAGGAACCGATCACTACCTGATCGATCTTGAGCTCCGGATCGATCTCATCGATCGTATGTGTATTTTCCGGCAAATGAGGGAATGCAACCGTTGACTTTAATGTACTCAGGTCAATGGTATACTCCTCATCATAAACCGCATCCTCATCTGCTTCGTAAACGGTATATTTCTTTGTGGAATGTTCTTCCATATAAGCGATCGCTTTTTCATCAACCGGGAAGATACCGTTCTTTCCGCCAGCCTCGATCGCCATATTGGCAATGGTAAATCTGTCATCCATGGAAAGATTTTTGATGCCTTCTCCGACAAACTCCATGGATTTGTAAAGTGCACCGTCTACACCAATCATTCCGATAATATGTAAGATCACATCTTTGCCGCTGATATACTTATTTGGCTTACCGACCAGATTGAATTTGATCGCTCCCGGTACTTTAAACCATGCTTTTCCTGTTGCCATACCAGCAGCCATATCTGTAGAACCGACACCTGTTGAGAAAGCACCAAGTGCACCATACGTACAGGTATGGGAATCCGCACCGATGATCACATCGCCCGCAACTGTCAGACCTTTTTCCGGCAGAAGCGCATGCTCAATCCCCATCTGTCCGACTTCAAAATAATTGGTGATCTGGTTACGATAAGCAAACTCTCTGACGCATTTACAATGCTCAGCAGATTTAATATCTTTATTCGGTACAAAATGATCCGGAACAAGTGCGATCTTATCCTTATCAAATACACCGTCCACTTTCATTTTGCTCATTTCCTTGATCGCAACAGGGCTGGTAATATCGTTTCCAAGTACCAGATCAAGGTTAGCTTCGATCAACTGTCCGGCTTCTACCTTGTCAAGACCCGCATGCGCTGCAAGTATTTTTTGTGTCATTGTCATACCCATTGACATATCCTCCTACCTTATCCGCATTGTGTCACGCCTATCCGACAGGACAGGTTATGCCACTTTTCTTTGTATACAGTATAACAGATAATATACTATAATCCAAATACATATTGTTTATATTTACTATGAATTATATTTATGATACACTGAAATCAAGATGCCGGAGGCAAGCGCCACCAGTTTAGATGATACGCTTTCCTGATAATCTGCGAAAGCACTCTATGAACCGGTCATAAGCACAGAAAGGGAACACATGGAAAACAATTTAAACTTATACTATATTTTCTATACCGTAGCACTGCATAAAAACATTTCAGGTGCAGCCAAGGAACTGTATATCAGCCAGCCTGCGATCTCAAAAGCGATCTCCAAGCTGGAGCAGAGCCTGAATGTCATTCTGTTCCATCGTTCTTCCCGCGGCGTTACGCTTACCATGGAGGGAGAACTTCTTTTTGCACAGGTACAGACGGCATTTTCCGCGATCCGACATGGCGAGGAACAGCTCAAGAAAGTAAATGAGCTTGGTATTTCCCAGATATCCATCGGTGTCAGCATCACGCTATGTAAATATGTGCTCCTGCCCTATCTGCAGCAGTTTGTCAAAGACAACCCACATATCAAAGTTACGATCACCTGCCATCCGACGATGGAAACGCTGCGCGATATTGATAATTCCGTTACAGATATCGGTGTTGTCGGAATCCCAAGCCTGCCTAACGGACTGACCTATATCCCGTTCCGTGAAATTCAGGATACGTTTGTCACGACAGACCGCTATCTGGAAAATCTGAAGATCCGCGTCGGAAACGACCGGAAAGCGATTTTAAACAATGCAACATTTATGATGCTGAACAAAGAAAATATTTCCCGTAAATATGTGGATATGTATTTATCCTCCCACCAGATCACCATGGATAACATCATCGAGATCAATACGATGGATCTGCTCATTGAGCTGGCAAAGATCGATCTCGGAATTGCCTGTGTCATCAAAGATTTTGTCAAAGATGAGCTGGATGACCACTCTTTAACAGAAGTGAATCTCGGACGCGCCATTCCCAAACGAAAGCTCGGGCTTGTTTACAAGGACGATACGATCATGACGGATGCAATGAAGAAGTTTATCTCCTATTTTACGGAGTCATAGGGTAAATAATAAATTACAAGTAGATATAAAAAAGAAAACATATGTATGCAATCACGTTTGACTCCCCTGCGATTTGCTCGAAGCATATTTTGCACGCGCTCCGGGCACTTGAACCTCTGTGCATGCAAAATCGGCTTTGCCGATGCACAGAGGCTACATAACGGATTTACATCGTAAATCCGTTACATTTGCAAAAAAGCGGTGTGCGCTCTCCGCTGCGGCAAATGCTTCGCAAATCTCGGTCGTCTACACTATCGATTGCATACATATGTTTTTCTTTTTATATGTTTTCTCTTTTCCTTATATATTCTCAGTATATCGGCAATTCGGGAATCCCATACACCCCCAAAACTCTCCGTAACGACCGTTCCGTTTCTTTAAGGGCTGCTTACATAACGGACACAGCTTTACAGTTACATTTTTATGTCCGTTCAGCTCCTCTCCCATCCGTTCAAACACCTTCTGATTCATTCTGCAGTCTGCCAAAGCTCGATGCGCACCATCTGTAGAAATACCATAGTAATCTGCCAGATCAGATAATTTTCGATGTTTCCATTCCGGGAAACAGACTTTTGAAACACGCAATGTGTCTATGTAGTCGTTTGCTACCGTTTTCCCAAAATACTTTTCGGAATCTCTGCAAATAAACGGGATATCAAATGTATGGATGTTATGCCCCACTAAAATATCCTCTCCTACAAATTCCAAAAAACGTTCCAAAACCTCTTTGCAGCATGGCGCATGACGAACCATCTCATCTGTTATGTTGTTTACCCGTGTTGCATCATAGGGAATTGGTCTGCCCGGATTAACCAGTTCACTGAACTCCTCTACTACTTTCCCGTTACGTACTTTTACCGCTGAAATCTCAATGATCTCATCTTTCGAGGTAAAGATTCCTGTCGTTTCCAGATCGAAAACAACGTAATCCGGTACGTATTTCGTTAATAATTTTCCTTTGTTTTTTCCTAACATATAGCACCTGTTTTAAATAATTTTATTGTTTTGTTTGTTGAACATATGTTCTCTCTATGTTATACTGTTATTGTGTAATTGAAAGGAAAGCAGGATGTGATTTTCCGATTATTAGATGCCCTCTAGTTTTACGAAAGAGAGGGTGATGCCCTATGAACACAATGGAAGTTTTAACTTTGTTGTTAGTAATGTTTGCGGCTCTGTCATACATAGACAATCATAATAACAAAAAGAAATAGCATCCCACCGACCAAAGTTAGATGCTATCTCAAAATAGTTTCGACTGAGGGCAAATCGGATATTACATCCGATTACCTTTCTAAGTAGATTATACACTAGGGCACCTGATAATTCAAGTGCCCTTTTTAGTTATGTTATGCATCTATAATGCATGATGCAACTGCATCTCCTTTCTTTCGTCTGGAGATTTAGTTGTTGATCAGCTTATCGCTTTCGTTGTTCCAGCTGTAAAGCTTACGGATTTCTGCGCCAACCTTTTCTGATGGATGCTCAGAAGCAAGCTTTCTCATTGCTTTGAAGTGAACCTGACGTCCTGCAGGAGACATATCTAATAAGAATTCTTTTGCAAAAGAACCATCCTGGATGTCGGAAAGGATCTGCTTCATAGCTTTCTTTGTATCTTCTGTAACGATCTTAGGACCTGTGATGTAGTCACCGTATTCAGCAGTGTTGGAGATAGAATATCTCATGCCTGCGAAACCTGACTGGTAGATCAGATCTACGATCAGCTTCATTTCATGGATACATTCAAAGTATGCATTTCTTGGATCATAACCAGCTTCGCAAAGTGTTTCGAAACCAGCCTGCATCAGAGCACAAACACCACCACAGAGAACTGCCTGCTCACCAAAGAGGTCTGTTTCTGTTTCTGTTCTGAATGTTGTCTCTAATAAACCGGCTCTTGCGCCGCCGATTGCAAGACCATATGCAAGTGCCATATCAAGTGCTTTTCCTGTGTAATCCTGCTCAACAGCAACCAGACAAGGTGTACCCTTACCAGCCTGATACTCAGAACGTACTGTATGACCCGGTGCCTTAGGTGCGATCATAGTTACATCAACATTTGCCGGTGGCTTGATGCATCCGAAATGAATATTGAAACCATGTGCAAACATCAGCATGTTGCCTGCTTCCAGGTTTGGCTCGATATCTTTCTTGTACATATCAGCCTGTAACTCATCGTTGATCAGAATCATAATGATATCTGCTTTCTTTGCAGCTTCTGCGGCTGTATATACTTCAAAGCCCTGTGCTTCTGCTTTTGCCCATGACTTAGAACCTTCGTAAAGTCCGATAATTACATGGCATCCTGACTCTTTTGCGTTTAATGCATGTGCATGTCCCTGACTACCATAACCAATCACTGCAATTGTCTTACCCTCTAATAAAGACAGATTACAGTCTTCCTGATAAAAAATTCTAGCTTCCTGTGCCATTTTTGTTTCCTCCTAAATTTTTGTTTCGTTTTATGAAAAGCCGCTCTGCGGCTGACCATACATTTTGCTATGTAATGCCTGCCTTATGGCAGATAGGTTACATTTTCCGTACCTCTGCAAAGTGCGGCAATACCGGTTCTGGCAAGCTCCAAGATTTCAAAACCGTCTAACAGTTTCAGGAAAGCATCAATCTTTTCCTGATTACCGGTAAGCTCGACCATCAGACTGTCAGATGCGACATCAATGACCTTTGCACGGAAGATATCCGCCATAGCGATCACGCCCTGTCTCTGGCTTGCATCGGCTCTGACCTTGATCATTGCCAGTTCTCTGTAAACACTGCTTTCCGGCTTTAACTCCTTGATATCCCGTACATCGACAAGTTTTGCAACCTGCTTCTCGATCTGATCCAGAATGATATCATCTCCGCTTGTCACGATCGTGATACGGGTGTATCTCGGATCTGCCGTCACACCGGCGGTGATACTTTCGATATTATATCCTCTGCGGCTGAACAGTCCTGAAATACGGCTTAAAACACCTGATGTATTATCAACTAATATCTGAAATACTTTCTTTTGCATTTGCTTTATACCCTTCCTTCACCATCTCTATGAGCATTGTATCAGCATAAGACAGGCTTTGTCAACGTATGATATCCTTTCATGCATCCCATAACCTGTATTCATAGTTTGGAGTTATATTATTCGTTTTCAGCGCATTTTGGCAGTGCCAGCGTACCGGTTCTTGCCACCTCTACAATGCTGACCGATTTCAGCATCTGGATCAGAAGCTGGATGCGTTCCGGCTCTGCACAGATCTGGATCATCATAAAGGATTTGGACATATCCACGATCTCCGCCTTTAAGATACTGCAGACCTCCATGATATCCTTGCGGTTTGTACGGTTATATTTTACCTTGATCAGCATGAGCTCCCGCGAAATGCTCTGCTCCTCATGGAAAGTACGCACCTTGATGATATCCAGCTTTTTGTTGAGCTGCTTTTCGATCTGCTCGAGTGTTCTCTGATTGCCGCTGGAAACGATCGTCATGCAGGATACTTCCTTATCGTCTGTTTCCCCTACAGCGAGGGAATCAATATTAAAACTTCTTCTGGAAAACAGTCCTGCCACCTTGCAAAGTACACCGGAACGGTTTTCCACCAATACAGAATATATTTTCTTCATAGGAACCTCCACTCTCTTTTACTGCTCATCCTCTATACAAGATCCATCGGATCGATCACAACTTCCATCAGGCTTGCCTTGTCATCCTGCAAAAATGCTTTCAGTTTTTCTTCGATCTGGTCATTTTTCTCTACCAGATAATAAGGCATATCGTAAGCTGCTGCGATCTTGGAAAGATCCGGTGATCCGGTCAGATCTACAACGGAATAATGGTCTTCATACGTAAAATGCTGGTACTGACGCACCATCCCCAGATAATTGTTACGCAGTACAATGACTTTGGAGCGGATTCCGTGCTGACGCATTGTCGCAAGCTCCATCATGGACATCTGGAAGGAACCGTCTCCACAGACTGCAACGACTTCCTTTTCCGGGCACTGATATTTGGCACCCATCGCTGCAGGAATGGAATAGCCCATCGTTCCCATACCACCGGAGGTCAGGAAGTGTCCCTTTTTGACAATATGGTAATTACATGACCAGATCTGGTTCTGTCCGACATCTGCCACGTAAACCGCATCCTCCGGAAGCATCTCTGAGATCGTCCGGATGAAAGCAGCCGGATCCACATATGCCGGGGATGGATTTCTCTTCCGCTGCATCGTTGCTTCATAATAATTCAGCTGTTCTGTCCAGTCTGTGAAATCTCCGGTGATCTCCTGCTCCATCAGGTCTTCAAAGATCGACTTGCAGTCACCGACCAGCGGAATGTGTGGGCCGACGTTCTTACCGATCTCCGCAGGATCCACATCGATATGTACAAGCACTTTGTTGTTAATGATCAGATCCGGCTGATTGACAGCACGGTCTGCCACTCTGGCACCGACCATCAGTAAAAGATCACATTCATTCATGGCTCTGTTGGCATACGGATGTCCGTTATTACCGACCATGCCAAAATACATATCATCCTCTGTCGGCATAACACCGATTCCCATCATCGTGGAAACGACCGGAACCTGATATTTATGTGCAAACTGATATAACACTTCCTTGGCATCACTTAATAACACACCGCCGCCTGCACAGATCAGCGGTCTTTTTGCCTTGGAAAGCTCTTTTGCCACTTTTTTGATCTGTACCATATTGCCCTTTACCGTCGGCTTATAAGTACGGAGTTTTACTTCCTGCGGGTATTTAAACTTGGAAATCGAAGCAAGCTGTACATCGATCGGTACATCGATCAGAACCGGGCCTTTTCTGCCTGTATTTGCGATATGAAAGGCTTCTTTGAAAATACGCGGGATATCTTCCACATCCTTTACCAGATAGCTGTATTTGACAAAGCTCTCCACAGCTCCCGTGATATCCGCCTCCTGGAACACATCACTGCCGATCAGTTCACTGTTTACCTGTCCTGTGATACAAACCATCGGAATGCTGTCCGCAAATGCGGTTGCAATACCGGTGATCAGATTTGTGGCACCGGGACCTGAAGTCACCGCACATACCCCCACCTGACCTGATACACGGGCAAGTCCGCTTGCTGCATGCGCTGCGTTCTGTTCTGTACGCACCAGCACACTTTCAATTTCTGAATCCAGAATGCTGTTATAAAATGGACAGATCGCAACACCCGGATAGCCGAATACTGCTTTTACCCCTTCCATTTCCAGACATTTTACCATTGCATCTGCACCGTTCATGTTCTATCTCCTTTATTCTGCATCTTTTTATAAACTATACTATCAGTCACGCAGTCCCAATACCTGTTTAGCTACCTTGACCGCTTCCGCTGCATCCTTGGAATAGCCGTCTGCACCGATCTCATCCGCATATTCCTGCGTAATGACCGCACCGCCGATCAGAACCTTTGCTGTCACGCCCTGCTCTTTGGCATATTCGATCACGTGCTTCATCTGCTGCATTGTGGTCGTCATCAGGGCAGAAAGTGCGATAATATCCGCATGTTCCTTTTTCGCTGTTTCTATAATGACCTCTTTGGGCACATCTTTTCCGAGATCGATCACACGGAAACCATAGTTTTTCAGCATCAGCGCCACCAGATTTTTCCCGATATCATGGATATCGCCTTCCACTGTCGCAATCACAATAGTTGCCTTCGGCTTACCATCGCTGGCTGCCAGAAGCAGCGGCTGGATATCTTCGATCGCCGTTTTCATGGCTTCTGCACTGGCAATAAGCTGTGGCAGGAAGTAAATCCCTTTATCAAACAGATCACCCACCTCATTGATCGCAGGCAGAAGTGCTTCATTTAAGATCTGCTGTGCTTCATGCTCTTTCAGTGCTGCATGCACCTGATCGATGATCTTTGTCTTATTTCCTTTGAGGACACATTCGTATACTTTCTGGAGCACACTTTTTTCTGCTGCAGGAATCTTCTGTTCCACCGTTCCGGCTGTTCGCTGCTTGCGCTCATTCATAACCTCGATATAGGAAAGATCCGCATCCTGTTTATGTAACAGCAGATCGGATGCCAGCATACAGCTTGTCAAAAGCTCCTGATTCGGATTTGCGATCGCCATGGTCAGACCGTTTGCGATCGCCATGGTCAGAAATGCCGCATTGATATAGCTTCTTTCCGGAAGTCCGAAGGAAATATTGGAAAGGCCACAGATCGTTGCCAATCCCTGCTCCTTACAGTACCGGATCGTTTCCAGTGTTTCCAGTGCCGCATTTTTATTGGCACCGACTGTCGCCACCAGTCCGTCTACCACAATATCTTCTTTTGTAAATCCAAGCTCCAGTGCTCTGTGCAGGATCTTCTGGATGATCTCTTTCTTTTCATCCAGATCCTTTGGAAGCCCCTCATCAGATACCGGAAGCAGGATAAACATTGCTCCGTATTTCTTTGCGATCTGCAGGAGCGGTTCCATCTTTGCACTTTCCATGGAAATGGAGTTGATCAATGCCCTGCCCGGATAATGCCGCAGCACATATTCCTGCACGTCAACATGGGAGGAATCGATACAAAGTGGCAGGCTTGTCTGCATGGAAACATCTTCCATGACCTTCAGAAGCGTTTCCTTTTCATCAATACCGCTCATGCCCATATTGATATCCAGAATGGAAGCTCCGCTTTCCTCCTGCTGGGTCACAAACTCCTCCACCATGGAAAAATCGTTATCGCGGATACACGCCTGAAACTTCTTTTTGCCGGTCGGATTGATCCTTTCGCCGACAATATGGAATCTGTCATCCAGTCCGAATGCCAGTGTTTTCCGTTCACTGGTCAGATAGCGGATCCCTTTATTCTGTACTTCTTCCACCGCCGGCAGTTCCATCGCGCTTGTCTTTTCTACCATGGAACGGATATGGTTGACTGTGGTACCACAACAGCCTCCGAGGAAGGTTGCCCCTGCTTCTACAAGCAGACACATCTCCTTGCCGAAGGTTTCCGCATCCATTTCATAAACTGTTCTGCCCTCGCTGTCCAACTTTGGCAGGCCTGCATTCGGCTTTGCCAGTACAGGGATCTTTGCCACCTGCTTCATCTGCCGGACAACTTCACACATCTGATCCGGCCCTGTCGAGCAGTTCGTTCCAACGACATCTGCGCCAAGTGCCTGTAATACAAGCATGGCTGTCATCGGATCTGTACCGAACAAAGTCTTATTATCGGATTCAAATGTCAGGCTCGCGATCACCGGAAGGGAAGATACTTCCTTTGCTGCGATCAGGGCAGCCCTTGTTTCCTGCAGGCTCATCATCGTTTCTACGACTAAAAGATCCACGCCTGCCTGATCCAATACCCGGATCTGCTCCTTGTAGACATCGATCAGTTCTTCAAAATCCATGTCCCCCATCGGCGTAAGCTGTCTGCCTGTCATCGTAATGTCGCCCGCAACCAGTGCTTTGCCGCCCGCAGCTTGTTTTGCCAGTCTGACAAGTTCTGTATTCATATCGACAAGATGATCTTCCAGTCCGTATTCCGCCAGTTTGATCCTGTTTGCCGTAAATGTCGGTGCATACAGGATATTGGTGCCCGCTTCCACGAAAGCTCTCTGTAATTCTAAGATCGCATCCGGGTGTTCCAGGATCCACTGTTCCGGGCAGACGCCTGTAGGCATGCCTGCCTTCTGCAGGTTCGATCCGGTTGCTCCGTCCAAATAAATGAGTTTGTTTTGATAAAATTCTCTGAATTCCTGTTTTGTCATGATTCAAGTACCGCCAGTAAGTGTTCAAAATAGGGAGGCAATGGTGCATTCACTTCAATGTATTCTCCTGTCCTCGGATGGTGAAATCCAAGGGTCATTGCATGCAGGCACTGCCCTTCACATTTATATTTATCTGATTTTCTGCCATATACCTCATCCCCCAAAAGAGGATGTCCGATAGATGCCATATGAACACGTATCTGGTGTGTTCGTCCTGTTTCCAGTACACACTCCACATACGTGTAATGCTTAAACCGCTGTAAAACCTTATAATGAGTTACCGCAGGCTTACCGTCTGCAGTGATCGCCATTTTTTTACGGTCCTTTTTATCTCTGCCGATCGCGCCTTCGATCGTTCCTTCCTCGTCCTTTAAAACGCCTGTCACGATTGCCCGGTAACGCCTGTTGATCGAATGCTCTTTTAACTGCCTTGCGATCTCATTATGCGCCATGTCATTTTTGCAGATGATGATTGATCCGGTCGTATCCCTGTCGATCCTGTGCACAATACCCGGCCTAAGGACTCCGTTGATCCCGGATAACTCTCCCTTGCAATGGTACATCACCGCATTGACAAGTGTCTGGCTGTAATGCCCCGCCGCCGGATGCACGACCATTCCTTTCGGCTTATCCACCACAAGGACATCTGCATCTTCATATAAGATCGACAGCGGAATGTCTTCCGCGACGATGTCCGGTTCAACTGCCTCTGGAATCTCAAATTCGATCCGGTCGCCTTTCCGCAGTTTATAATTTGGCTTTACGCTTTTCCCGTTTACTATAACCTCGCCGTCCTTCAGTATTTTCTGAAGGAAAGAACGGGTCAGATCCTGCGAATCCGCAAGAAACCGGTCAATGCGCTCTCCTGCCTGATTTTCCGTTATTTCCAGTATCATTTGATCTCATGCACCTTCTTCTGTTTCTGCAGCTGTAAGGAGATAAATTTCAGATCATCCTCTTTGCAGAAAAACAGCACAAAGATAATTAAAATAGCCGTACAGAAGGAAACATACAGATCTGCCACGTTAAAGATTGGGAAATCGATCAGGCTGATATAAAAGAAATCAACCACATAATCCAGTCTGAGTCTGTCGATCATATTACCGATCGCGCCCGCTGCGATAAATGTCAGCAGGATATGCCAGATTCTGTATTTCTTTCCTTCCGGTGTTTTGACCAGTATAAATGCAATGACTGTCAGCATTACGACCGCCGCAAACACGAAGAACAGCTTGCCGTCCTGCAAAATACCGAATGCTGCACCTCTGTTTTCCAGATACTGCAGTTCAAATACGCCCGGCCAGATCTTTATCGCCGGCTGATCCTTCAGATGTGTCACCGCCAGATACTTGGTTCCCTGATCCAGTGCAAGCAGCACCAGGAAACAGCATAGATCCAGCAGCAGTTGTTTCAGTTTCCAGTATTTATTCTTCTTATTCATACTTGTCCTCATCACTTACATAAATTTCATGGATGCCCATACGCAGTTCTTCATCTGTCACTGTATGGTCGATCACCGCTTTTCCAATCTTCTTCAGCAGTACAAATTTGATCTTGCCTGCTTCCATCTTCTTATCACTCTTTGTCAGCTTCAGGATCTCTTCCGGATCCACATCCTCGATCGTGATCGGCAGATTGAACGGAACGAACATATCACGGATCTCATAATATTCATCAAAGGTCAGCATTTCTCTCTTATAGGAAATAAAAGCCGCTGCCACAATACCAAGTGCCACACATTCTCCGTGCAGCAGTTCAAAGTTCTTTGCTTTCTCAACTGCATGCCCGATCGTATGTCCCAGATTCAGGAGTGCTCTGTCTCCCTGCTCGGTCGGATCCTTCTCGACAACCATACGCTTGATATTACAGCAGTTGTAGATCATCAGGCGGATTGTCTCCGGATCCTTGTCATAGATCTCATACAGGCTGTTGATAATCCAGCCATAGAACATACCGTCTTTGATCAGTGCGCTCTTTAGCACCTCACCCATGCCTGCATAGAACTGTCTTTCCGGTAAAGTGGAAAGTGTCTGCAGATTCATATAAACGAGCTTTGGCATATAAAATGCGCCGACCATATTCTTATACTGGGAGAAATCAACACCGGTCTTACCGCCAATGCTGCTGTCTACCTGTGCCAGTAATGTCGTCGGGATCTGGATAAAACGGATGCCACGCAGATAAGTTGCAGCAGCAAACCCTGTCAGATCGCCTACAACACCGCCGCCCAATGCGACAAGCAGATCTTTTCTGTCAAAGTGCTGCTCGATCAGAAAGGTATACAGCTTCTGCACAACCTCCAGATTTTTATTTTCTTCTCCTGCAGGGAATGTGAAGATCTCACATACGCTGCAGATCTTTTCCAGTTCTGCCTTTACAGCCTCTGCATAAAGCGGACCCACATTGGAATCTGTTACAATACAGATCTTATGTGTTTCCAGCTCCAGATCTGCCATTGCTTCCGTCAGATCTGCAAAGGAATCTTCAAATAAAATATTGTAACTGAATTTGCCGTCCTTTGAAACGGGCATACAATTAGATTTTAATTCTGTGATCATTACTTTCTTCCTTCCTCTTTCCTCTCGAAAATCCCGCTACTTCGTAGCGTCGCTGCTTTGCAGCTTTTGATTTTCTCGTTGTACGCTCGGATGAAACCTTCTATAACCTGCTTTGCAGGTTATTGCGCCGTACATTTGCTTCGCAAATATACGACAACGCTTGGTTTCCTTCCTCGCTACAAAAAGAACTTCCTGCCAGATCTGACAGGAAGTTCATTCATTTTCTCAAACTATCTGTTTTTACAGCTCCGGGTTCAGTGACGGTACATCGAATGAGCCAGCTAAGATATCCTGGAAATCACCGGAAATATCTACGCTTGCTGGTGTAATAATGAAGATATAATGAGATATCTTCTGCAGATTACCCTGAATCGCGAAGCAGGAACCTGATGTGAAATCGATGATGCGCTGCGCAACATCTACATCAAGACCTTCTAAATTAAGTACAACCGTACGGTTTGTTAAAAGTGTTTCTGTAATCTCTCTTGCATCTTCTACTGTTGTTGGTTTAATGACACATACTTCCATTCCACTAACCCCTCTTTTCGGCTGTTTCATTGCTGTTACCTTTGGAGACTGCTTTGCTCTCGGCTTTTCTTCCTGATAGTCATCTTCAGGCTCTTCCGTTCTGGCAAAAGGCTTCTTCTTCGGCTTTTCTTCTACATATTCATCTTCCATATCGTAGTCGTCATCATCATAATATTCATCTTCCTGATCGTTTAAGGTCATCTTTTTAATCAATGTATCTAATACAGCCATCTTCTTCTCCTCACACAACTAATTATTTTTCGTATAATCTCTTTCCCCGAAAATGCCGGTCCCTACTCTGACAAAAGTAGCACCCTCTTCGACTGCGACCTCATAATCGCCTGTCATGCCCATAGAAAGAGTATTCATCTTTATATTATCAATGTTTTTATGCTTTATGTCAACAGATAATTGTTTTAATTTAGAGAAATACTGACGATTTTCCTCTGCATTTTCGACATATGGTGCGATCGTCATCAATCCGTTGATCTCAATGCCCGGTAATTTGGCAATTTCTGTCACTAGGGCGATCGTATCTTCCGTCTGTGTGCCAAACTTCGTCGCTTCATTTGCCACATTGACTTCTACCAAGATCTTTACCGTGCAGTTTTTCTTTACTGCCTCTTTACTGATCTCTTCTGCCAGCCTGAGCGAATCCACACTGTGGATCATATATACCTTGTCCACGATATATTTGACTTTATTTCTCTGCAGATGTCCGATCATATGCCAGCGGATATCCTTTGGAAGCTGTTCATATTTATCTACCAGCTCCTGTACTTTATTTTCACCGAAGTCCCTGCATCCGTGCTCATAGATCTCGGAAAGCATCGGAACAGGCTTTGTCTTGCTGACTGCGATCAGCGTTACCTCTTCCCGGCTTCTGCCCGCCTTTGCACAGGCATCATCTATTTTTTTCTGTACAAGATCATAATTTTCCATCAACATATTTCTCTTCCTTTCCCTGCTTACAGATCTCTACTCGTAAATAAAGTCATCCGGATTGACACTGGCTGCGTCCAGTACGATAAAGTCGTATTCGGAAAGACCGTACTGGGTATTGGACTTCACAATAGAATATTCCTCATTGGAATACAGAACCGTGATCGCCGTAAAATCCGCATATCCCTTATTCATATTATAAACACCGACCAGTGATCCCATCTTACTGATGGCATATTTTTCCTGCTGACCTTCCTTGCAGATATAATCGCCGATGTTGAAATCTGTGGTATCCACATAATAGTATTCATCATCTGCCGCATATATGGTCGCATCGATATACTGTGTAGACTGCTTTCCGTTTTCGTCATAGACTTCTTTCAGGAAACCGCCCTTTTTGGAACCGCTTCCCTCTACCTGATAATCCAGTGGGATCATATAAAATTCTTTTTCCACAATCGCACTGTTCGGGATCTTCAACCCCTCTTCCCTGTTATACAGGATCTCCAGATCGATATAACGATCCGCGGCAAACGTGATCATGGAATTGGTAAAATCAAGCTGTACATACGTACCGTCCGCATTTTGCAGGACTGTTACCTTTGCCCAGGAGGTATACTGGTTTTTCAGGAATTTGACATTAACATATTCCTCGGCCTCCAGCTCAGCCGCTCTGGCTGCATCTACCGGGATCACGATCGACCAGTTCTCATTATCCAAAAGCTTGTAGGCTGTGTCTGCCTGTGATACAAGCTGATTGGCTTCCAGCTGCACGGCTGTATATTTGGATTCATCAAAGCAGTCCTTCGTTACCGCGGACGGCTTCAGTGTCTCATAGCCATCAATACCGTAAACGACAACACCACTCTTCGGTGCACAGGAAAATGCGACTGCATCTGTATTGCCCGTCTGGCTCAAATTATTCAGCATATTATAGTTGGACAGCTTCAAAGCTGTGCCCTCCAGCTGATTTTTAAACTGATATACCTTTTCAAAATCCATCTTGGAAAAAGACTTCTGGAATACGATCGCCTGATTGCGGATCTCAGCCAGATCCTGATCAGAAAGAAGTGTTTCCTCTTCCTGAGAAGTGATCATTTCCGCGATTTTGCCGGAACTGTCCAGTGAATACACCAGATCTCCGCAGGCAACATGCTCCCCTTCTTTTGCGAAGAAATTGATATAGCCCGTCCCATTGCAGGATACCGTCGTCTCATCCCTTATGGCGATCCCCTGATATACATTCGGTACGCTTAAAGAACCTCTTGTCACTTCATAGCCGACAATATGCTTATTGTTCATATACAGGATCAGACTGACTACCATATAGATAAACAGAACACCAAATATGATCATTCCGATATTCAGATGTAAAGGGCCTCTCCGATAGTCCCTGATATTACTGATTTTTTTATTCTGTGCCAAGAAAAATTCTCCTCTTTCAGACTCGAAAATCCTGCCGCTATCGCGTCAGCCGTGCTTTGCGCTCTCTGATTTTCTCGTTGTACGTTCGGGCAAAACCAAATACATGCTTCGCATGTGCTTGGTTTTCTTCCTCACTACACAAAAAAGCCTCGGAACTTCCGAGGCTTTGGTTTTCTATAAAGATACGATGATCTTTGATTTTAACGCCTCCGGCAATTCACTCTCATCCATGCTCACGCTCAGGACAAAATCAATGCCGTAATTCTGGCTTATCTTTTCCAACTTTTCAATAACAGGAGTGATGTCCGCACCTTCCAGACATGCGATTTTCAAAAAGCTGTCTAAAAACATCTGTTCCAGATCATGATCCTGTGAAACGATACCACAGATAAAACCTACGAATTCATCGTGATTTGTGATCATATACTGAGAAACATCGATCAGTCTGACTTTATTGTTCAGCTCATACATATGCTTCGTACTCTTATCCAGATATACGATATTGCCTTTCGTTTCCTTTACCTGTAAATTTACTTTCTCTAATAAATGCTTTGTCTTGCCCTTCCCTTTATTACCAACAATTAACTGAACCATATGTAAGCCCTCCTGCCATTTTGATTTCGGTATTTCGTACCTTCTCCGATAAGATCATTATAGTGTATTTGGCTATAAATGACAACCTTTTTATCGGAATCCATACAGCTCTTACCCGGTAATCTTCTGAAGCAATCCGGTCATCTCCTGATAGAGATATTGCCTTTCGCTGCAGTTTAAGATAACGGACACATACTGGTTCCCGGAAGAGTCCTTTGCAAGCAGGATCAGACAGTTTCTGGCTGCTGCAGTCGTCCCTGTTTTTCCGCCGATCACCGTGACACCGTCAGGTGCCTGCGCATCTCCGTTTAAGTACCAGTTTGTAGATGTACAGGAGTACTCTTTCCCATTGCCCTGAGCATCATGATAGATGGTTTCATAGGTCTGCAGATTGATGATCTGTGTAAATTCGCTGTACTGCATGGCTTCCTTAAAGATCAGATACATATCATACGCTGTTACATAATGATCCTCTGCCGTCAGGCCGTGCGGATTGACAAAATGGGAATTGGTCGCACCGATCGCCGCCGCTTCCTTGTTCATCATATCGGAAAAGCCGTCTATGCTGCCACCGACATTTTCCGCAATCAGCACCGCAGCATCATTGGCAGACTGCATAAGCAGTGCATGCAGTGCCTGATCAAGTGTCATCGTATCACCTGTGGAAAGCCCGCAGAGCGTCGCCCCGGATTCATTGATCTTTACATTATCGGATGCGGTCAGCACGGTATCCAGATCTGCATATTTCAGCGCCACAAGCGCCGTCATTACCTTAGTCAGGCTCGCCGGTGCAAGCTGCATATTCTCGTCTTTTCCATAGATGATCCTGTTTTTGCTCAGATCGCATAACACACCGGAAAGTGCCTGGGAAAGATCCACCTCATTTCCGGAAAGCGTCTGCCCGTCGCGCAGGCATAAATCCGCCGCGAAACCGTCTGCTTTATCATCTGCCGTACTTCCTGTCTGTTCGATCCGATATGCGCTTACCGGACTGTCCAGCTCGTATTCCATTGAAACCGCTGCATTGCCGCAGCCGGTCAGCAGAACAGACAGCACCAAAAATGCTGCCAGTCTTTTCTTATTTGTACATCTCACGCCACTCAAGATCTCCTCGATTTAATGATTTAATCAACAGCTCCGCCGTAGCCAGATTCGTAGCCAGCGGAATATTATGCATATCACATAACTTGACAACATTATTGACATCAGGCTCATGCATCTTTGGTGTCAGCGGATCGCGCAGAAAAATGACAAGGTCAATCTGATTGTGCTCGATCTGTGCACCGATCTGTTGTTCTCCCCCGAGATGACCGGCCAGATATTTGTGGACATTCAGATTTGTAACCTCTTCGATCAGGCGTCCTGTCGTTCCTGTTGCATAAAGATCGTTTTTGCTGAGTATACCCCTGTACGCGATGCAGAAATTCTGCATCAGCTTCTTCTTTGCATCATGTGCAATTAATGCAATGTTCATATGTAACCTTCTCTCCTAATTACTGTATTTCCTCACACATTGCAGTCTTACGTTCAATACAAACCCCATACCAATGTAAAGACTGACAAGTGAAGTTAGACCATAACTGACAAATGGGAGCGGAATACCCGTATTAGGTACAATACCGGTCGCAACTCCAATATTCATAAAACTCTGGAAGCCGATCACCGTTGCCATACCCGCAGCGATCAGCACCCCCGCAATATCCTTCGCCTTTCGGGCGATCATCAGACATTCCAGTGTGATCAGAAACAGAAGTCCGACTACCAGACATCCGCCTGCGAATCCCAGTTCTTCCCCGACGATCGCAAAAATAAAATCTGTCTGCGGTTCCGAAATGAAATTGCCGTTCTTTACGGAACTGATCTCGTTATTGTTCAGTCCCTTGCCAAACAGCTCTCCGCTTCCGATCGCCATCTTGGAATTATCCTGCTGGTATCCTTCCGACGTCGAATACTCGGACGGATTCAGCCATGCCAGAATACGTGTCTGCTGATAATCCTTGATCAGCGTCTGATCCGGCTGTAATACCAGTGTCAGGAATATCACAAAAAGCGGAACTGCAATCGCCAGCACGCCGAATATGATCTTATAGCTCAGACCACCCATGAACAAAAGTACACAAAACAAAAGTGCGATCATGATCGTGGTCGAAAGATCAGGCTGCCTGTAGATCAGCAGAAGCGGCGGTGCCAGAAGAACCAGCATGGAAATAATGGTCTTCGGCGAACTGATCGTTTCCTTATGTTTCATAATATACTGTGCATAAAATAAAATCAACAAAATTTTCGCCGTTTCGGATGGCTGGAACCGGATTCCCGCAATGGAAACCCAGCGTTGCGCATTGTTTGACTTTTCTCCGAAAAATTCCACCAAAAGCAGCAAAACAAGATTGCCGATATAGATGATCCAGTAAAAATTCAGAAACGTCGAATAGTCAAACAGCGATATGACTACCATCAGAAACAGTCCCATCACAAATCCGAGGATCTGCTTGCTCTGATAGGAACGATCCGCACTGCCGATCACTAAGATCCCCACTACGGTGATGGCGATCAGCATTATTATTAATTTGAAATCATAATCCCTGACACGGTATTTTTTCAGCATTTTTATCACCAGAATACATTTATTTTTCGTTTGCTCACTTCAATCTCCATCTTCCCCGGATCAATCTGGATATAACGGGATAAAACTTTTGCAATATCCTTCTTTATCATTTCCATCGTTTCCGGTGAACAATTGATTCTGTCTGAAATCAGCAATATCTTCAGTCTGTCCTTCGCTACTTCTTTGGACTTCTTTTTATGAAATAATGATTTGATACGCATTGTCCACCCCTCCTTTACAGTTTCTGAAAAATACCGGTAAAACGAAACCATACCGATTTTTCTTTTTCCAGATCGAGAAGTGGTACTTCCTGCCCCAAAATTCTGTTACTGATATTCATATAGGCTCTTCCGGCTACGGAATTGCCGCAGACAAGCGGTTCTCCATGATTGGTTGATACCACGACCGCCTCATCGTCATATACAGCACCGAGCAGATCCACCGATAAGATATCGACCACGTCTGCCACACTCATCATATCACCACGTTTGATCATATCGTTGCGGAGCCGGTTGACGATCAGATCGATCCTACCTACCTCATACGCATGCAGAAGTCCGATGATCCTGTCCGCATCACGAATGGCAGATACTTCCGGTGTTGTCACCACGATCGCTCTGTCTGCGCCTGCGATCGCATTCTGAAATCCCTGTTCGATCCCCGCCGGGCAGTCCAGAAGTATGTAATCAAACTGTTCCTTCAGCTGTGCGGTCAGTTTTTTCATCTGCTCCGGATTAACCGCTGTTTTATCTCTTGTCTGTGCACAGGGAAGCAGATAAAGTCCGGGATATCTTTTATCCTTGATCAGTGCCTGTTTTACCCTGCAGTTACCTTCCACAACATCAACCAGATTGTAAACGATCCGGTTTTCAAGTCCCATAACGACATCCAGATTCCGAAGCCCGATATCCGTGTCGATCAGGACGACCTTCTTGCCCTGACAGGCAAGTCCTGTTCCAATGTTTGCACATGTCGTTGTTTTTCCGACACCGCCCTTACCAGATGTAATGACAATTACTTCACTCATAGTTTTCCTCCAGCTCATGAAATATTTGTCCCCTGCAGGTCTTTACAGATTCTGCAGTAATTCTTCTGTAAGGTCAAGATCCTCAAAGCAGATCTCGTTCTCTTTTAAATAGGCGATCTGTGGCTTGTCCTTTTTAGACTTACCGAACAGTCCTTTGCTTTTGTATTTTCCTCTGTGCTCGCCGATCCTGACAGATTCCGGTTCCATATGGAGCGCTGCAATAAAATGGGTGTTTCCGTCCACACCTGCATAGGCACTTCCGGAAAGCGTTCCCAGCACGATGATATCTTTTTTGGATACCACGCAGCTTCCTTTTTGGACATCCCCGAGCACGATCAGGCTCTGTTCCGTCTCCAGTATCTTCTTTCCCGACAGGCTTCCGCGGTAAAACTGTGCGAAATCGCCCTGTGCCATTTCCTCCAGGCGTGCCAGCGGACGCTCGAAGCTTTCTTCCTTTTCTTTTTCTACCACACAGACGATATTGACACTGCTTTCCTGTCTGATGGTGTCTAAAATGGCATCTTCCTCTTCCTGCGTATTTTTACGGCCTTCAAAGGTGACTGCCAGTTTGGCTTTTCCGAAAAAGCGTTCGGAATCTTTAAATTTTTCGGAGACTTCCGCCAGAACATCTCCAAAGAGGGCATCTTCCGCAATCACGATTCTGATGCCATTGGGATAGCTCTTGAGTCTGACTATGTCTTTCATGTTTCCACCTCTTTCAGCTTTGTCTGTTTAGTCTCCCGCACTCTGTACCACATTGGTAGATTCTGCAGTACCGGTGATCAGACTGGATTCATCCTCCAGTTTAAAATAGTACTTCACAATATCTTTTGTTACCTGCGCCGCATAATCGGAAGCATATCCGAATGCAATTCTGGTTGCGATCGCAACCTGTGGCTGTTCATATGGTGCATAACATACAAACAGAGCGTGGTTCGCACGTTTCCTGTTTTCCTGCGCCGTACCGGTTTTTCCCGCAACCTGGATCGTCAGATCCTTATAGTAATCTTTATCTTCCACAACCTTTCGCATACCCAGATGAATAGCATCCCAGGTACTCTGCTTCAGATCAACCGTATTCCGCAGTGTCGGCGTATAGTCGGCAAGCAGATTGCCGTCCGCATCTGTCGTTTTGGAAAGCAGGCTCAGGTTATAACAGTTTCCGCTGTTTGCGACTGTTGTCACATACCTTGCCAGTCCAACCGTTGAATAGTTGTTTGTACCCTGTCCGATCGCAGAACGGATTGCATCAAAGTCGGATACCTTTGGTGCACTTTCCGAAATTTCCACGCCGGATTTGTCTGAAAGTCCGAACTGATCTGCATAATAAGCCAGTTTTTCCAGTCCGGTATCGCTATCATAAACGCCGTTGTTACGGCTCAAACGATAACCCACTTCATAAAAGAAATAGTTACAGGAGTGTTCGATCGCTCCCGAAATATCAAGCGGTCCATGAGAACCGTTTGGTGCGATCCAGCATCGCGCCGGCGGACTTAACGTATCCCAGGTTCCTTTACAGGTGATCGTTTCATTCAGTCCCACCACATTATTTTCCAACGCTGTCGCCGCCGATACCATCTTGAAGGTAGAACCCGGTGCAGACAGCTGCTGCGTTGCATAGTTCCACATCGGCTGTGACAGATCATAATAGATCTTATTATAATAATCGGAATCGATCGAATTTGTCAGGCGGTTGTTATCATAGCCCGGATACGTTACAAGGGCAAGCACTTCACCCGTCTGGGTATCCGTTACCACACAGGAACCGGAACACGGATCCAGCGCAAGCTGTGCAGGTGTGATATCCAGATTTTCGATCTTCTCCAGCATAAAGCTGTAGGCGGATTTACTGCCGCTTTGTACTGCCTGCTTTTCTTCGTCTGTGCCATCTATGATATTCTGCTCAAATAAGAGCATACATACCTGTGCACCCGTGATCTGATCATCCAGCAGCATATATTTGTAAAGCCGCTTGTTAAAGTAAGAATCCTTTACCAGATTTTCGTCAATGTAATCGATCAGGCGTGCATAGATCTCTTCGGAATCGGAATACTGGGATTCCAGTGAAAGCTTCGTGATATCGATCCAGCCTTTTGAGATCAGATACGTCAGATATTCCTGCAGACTGATCACTTCGTCCTTTTTCCAGGCAAGATAAGTGCTGTCCTCTTTATCGATCTCATCTGTCATGATCACGCCATTATCTTCCAGCATGGAAACGATCGCAAGCTCATACATCTGATATTCCAGCGAAAGATTATTATAGGTTGTGGCATTGGTCGCAAGCTCTGTATGCAGCATATCCACTACGGAAGCCTGTTTATTTAAAAAAGTCTGATATACTGCCTTTTCCGTATCCTTTGCCGTATCCTTCTGGAAATTACCGGTGTCGATAACGCCATTGTTAAAGAGGGCAAAGTATACATCGTAAATCGGGATCTGCAGCTTACTTGCCGATTCATTTTCGCCGAGTGTAAATTCCTTGATGTTGCGGATCTTGGATACCAGAATACCCGCGATCTTCTGCTCCAGCAGATTATATACCGCCTTCTGCAGATTCATATCGATCGTCAGATAAACATTGTTACCCGCAACCGGTTCTTTCCGGTCACTCGTTTCGATGACCTTACCCATATTATCCACGTAAACCGTTTCGGTTCCTTTGGTACCCTGCAGCGTTGTTTCCATGTACTGCTCAATACCGGATTTACCGACGATATCCGTCAGGGAATATTTCTCATCTTCTTCGGAAAGCTGTGCATATTCATCATCGGAGATCTTACCGATATAACCGATGATATGCGAATAATAGACACTGTCCACATATTTACGGATCGTATCCTCTGTCACGGATACACCATCCAGTACATCCGCATTTTCCATGATCATGGCAACCGTTTCATCCGAAACATCCTTGGCGACGGTTGTTGCGATATATTTCTGATAGCTGTTCAGACTCATGGCATAACGGATTGTTACCATCTGCAGCAGTTTTTCTTTTGTATAACCACTGCCCACGATGAAATCGGATGTTCTGTCATTTGGATCCAGATATTCTCCGATCGCAAACTTCTTCGTACCGGCAAGATAAGAAATCACTTCTTCCGCCGTGGCGGTACGCTCTGCATATTCCAGATCTTCCGTCTTGGATTTTCCGTATATATCTGCCAGAAAACGCAGCAGTGTTTTTCCTTCTACCGTAAATGCATATTGATTGTTTTCATCCAACACAATATCAAAATCATTGATGATCTTGTCATTGTTTTCTTCGATCATATCGATTAGCCGGGAGATTGTTCCGTTCAACTGATCGTTTTTCGTCCTGCCGGACTCGTATACATCTTCTATCGTAACGGAATAAGCCAGTTCGTTATAAGCAAGCAGTTCCCCATTACGGTCATAAATATTACCTCTTGTACTAGCGATCGTACGTTCCTTTCTGATCTTCAGCTTAAAACCGTCCAGGTATTCTTCCCCGTGCACGATCTGAAGAGAAAAGAGGCGATAGATCAAAATGCCTGACAGGCAGGTAAATACAATGATCAGTACAAAGACTCTCGATGTTATCATATTGATCACTGATTCTTTTATCGATTTAAGCAAAACCGTCCTCGCTCCTTTTTTCTGTTCCATCCAGTTTTCCGTTGATCATACGGATCAGCGGATACAGGATCAGTGTTACCAAAACTGTATAGATGATCTCCGGTACTATCACATGCATCAGATAGTGCAGGAAATGGAATCTGCCCCGCAAAAGGAAAAGTAATATGTAGCTGACAAGTCCGTAAGAAAGATCACTGAGTGTGATCAGAAGGATCGGCAGCTTGATATCTTCTTTAAAGAAGATCTGCTTAAAATATCCGTTTGCAAAGCCAAGATACATAAAAATAAGTGCGTAAAAGCATAAAACATTTCCGTAGAAAATATCATATAACAGGCCGGAAAAAAAGCCGACCCAGAGACCACATTTCTGTCCGCACATAAATCCGAAGGTTGCTGTGATGATCACCAGCAGATTCGGTGCGATCCCGCCGAATGCAAGCCACCTGAAAACGGTGGACTGCAGGATAAAACACAGCAGGACTGTTATGACAATAAAAATATTCCGTTTCATCAGTTCTCACCTGCTTCTGTATAAGACGCTTTCTGGTCTGTGATCACAAGAACCTCCTCCAGATGCGCAAAATCAACTGCCGGTGTGATCGTACCGGAGCTTGTCAGATTGTTGGAATCAGACTCGATCTGTGTCACATAGCCGATCAGAATACCCGGAAGGTATTTTGTGCTGATATAGGAGGTTACGACCTTATCGCCTTCCTTGACCGCTGTTTCACCGTTTACAAGCTTGGAGAATGTGATCACACCCTGATCCATCGTCTCCAGATTACCCTGTACGATACAACTGTCTTCTGTGGAAAGCACCATGGCACTGACATTGGAATTGTCATCGATGATCGACATGACCTTTGCCCAGTGATCTCCGACCTCCGTAATGCGGCCGACAAGGCCGCTTCCCGCCATGACATTCATATCCGGCTCCAGCCCGTCCAGACTTCCCTTATTGATCACAAAGGAATGGAACCAGTTACCGGTCTCCTTGGAAACCACGCGGGCACCCACTTTCTGATACTCTGCATATTCTTCATCCAGCTTATATAACTGGCGCAGATTGTTCAGTTCGTATTTGTCCTGCTGCAGAGAATTGTTTTCGATCGTCAGGGCATCCACCTGTGCCTGCAGTGCTTCATTTTCCTGCATGATATCCCGGATGGATTTCAGCTCCTGAGAACGGACGCTCATCCAGGAACCGACCTTACTGATCCCCGACTGAAAAGGCAGGATCACACCGCCCGCAAAGTTGCTGAGCGGAGATGCCAGGAAATCCGTAAAGAAGGTAACTGCCATAAATAAAACACAGACACAAGTCATGATCAGCAATAAGTATTTACTTGGAATCGTAAACTTCTGCCGTTTTCTTCTCATTATTTTCCTCCATTGCCCATTCCTTCGATCGCATAGGCAACTGATTTGTAATTATCATCCTTAATGACACGGGCAAGTCCCAGTGCAACGCTTTCTACCGGATGCTCTGCCACATTGACCTTCAGCCCTGTTCCGCTGGCGATCAGCTGTGCCAGATGGCTGACCTGACAGGCACCGCCCGTCAGATAAATACCCTGTCTGTAAATATCCGCAGCCAGTTCCGGTGGCGTACGCTCCAGAATGACTTTGATATTATCAATGATCGAATTAAAATGCTCTTTTAAGCTGTCCAGTGCAAGATCTGTCGGGATCTCACGCTCGACCGGAAGTCCTGTCACGATATCGCGGCCGTAAACAAGCGCATTCTTTCCTTCCTCTTCCAGAGAAGCCAGAGAAGTTTTCACCTTTTCCGCCGTCTTGCCGCCGATGATCAGGCTGTATTCTTTTCTGACAGCTGCACGGATCGCATCGTCAAATTTCTGTCCGCCGACCTTGATCAGCTTGCTCAGCACGATACCCCCCAGAGAAAGAATGGAGATTTCCGTTGTATCAAAACCGACATCGACGATCAATACACCCTGTGAATTCTTCACGTCGATATCCAGTCCGAGTCCGTCTGCAATAGCCTTTTCCACAACCATAACACGCTTTGCCTTGACATTCGCATTCTTGACAAGATCGTAAAAAGCTCTCTTTTCCACTTCCGTTACATCGGTCGGAACTGCGATATAGTAATCCGCAGGCTTGATACTGCCACCACCCAGATCGGAAATAAAACACTTTACCAGTGTCTGCATATTTTTAATGTCTGCGATCACGCCGTTGCACAGCGGATAGGAAATGTGGATGTTTCCCGGCGCTTTTTCGTACATATCAAACGCCTCATCTCCATAAGCAAACAGGATGTCCTTATTTTCAATCGCGATGATGTTTTTCTGGCAGAAAACCGATTCATCACCTTTTCCGTAAATTTTAATGTTGCAGGTACCAAGATCGATACCGTATGCGCTCGAAGCCATTTATAAAACTCCTTTCTCCTTTAAACTGATATACGTATTATCCCCAATAATAATATGGTCAAGTAACGGAATTTCCATAACCGATGCCGCCTGCCTGAGCCGCTCTGTCAAAAGCAGATCTTCCCTGCTCGGCGTCGGATCTCCGCTCGGATGATTATGCATGATGATCACCGATGTGGCATTACATAAAAGTGCCTGCCGAAATAATTCTCTGGCAGACATAATGGATGAATTAATGTTACCTATAGACAACTCGACATCTTTTATCCTGCTGTCTTTTGTGTCTAAGTAAAGTGCGATACAATGCTCCTTCTCCAGGTGCCTCAGCCGTTCCATATAAGCCTGTGCCACGATCTGCGGATTGCGGAATACCGCATCCTTTTCCACTCTGGCAACTGCCATCCGGCGGGAAAGCTCCGCGATCGCCTTCAGCTTGACTGCCTTGACAAGACCGATCCCTTTCACCTGCATGAGCTGATCGAGCGTCACATGATGCAGTCCTAAAATGCCCTGCCTCTTATCGCAGACCGATAATACTCTGCAGGCCAGTGTCAGGGCATCCTCGCCCCTGGTGCCTGTCCGCAATATGATCGCGATCAGTTCCTCTTCTGTCAGTCCTTCCGCTCCCTGCTGTAAAAACTTATCATAGGGAAGCGATTGTATCGTTCCGTTTTCTTTTGTCTGATACATATTCTGTTTTGCCCCAGACAAGCAGCTCCCATTCTGCTTTTACAGGAAACGATATAAAATAATGGCAAGTACCATTCCGATAATGCTCGCAACCGTGATATGGATCGTCAGACCGAAAGTCAGCACCAGAATGCCAAGATCCAGCACGATCGGCGATGTCAGTCCGAAGCTCTGTCCGTAATTCAGAAAACTTGACGGAAGAAGTTGTCCCAAAAGACCACCTATTACAATTCCTGTCAACATCATCAATAAAAGAGCCCAACTGTTCTTGCTTCTCATGGTATCCTCCACTTCTTTTGTATCATCACACTAGATATATCTTATCACACCCAAAAAAGTATGTATATAAAATTCGTTTATTTTTTTTCGACTAAAAAGTCATTCTTTCGCACTGTTCTTTCGTCAAAATGCCGTCATTTTTCAGGTTTTGCAGTGCTTTCAGCATGCCAAATTTCGCATGCGGGAAGGTCAGTCCGCCCTGCATATATACCGCATACGGCGGTTTGATCGGACCGTCTGCGGAAAGCTCGATCGAAGAGCCGGAAACAAAAGCACCTGCCGCCATGATGACCGGTGCATCATAGCCCGGCATATCCCAAGGCTCCGGTGAAAGGTGGCTGTCCACACTTGCCGCTGCCTGGATTCCCTTACAGAAAGAGATCACAGCCTCCGGTTTTCCAAAGGTAATTGCCTGAATGATGTCAAAGCGGTCTTCTTTGGCATTCGGTACAACAGAAAATCCGAGTGTTTCAAAAATATTGGCTGCAAATATCGCGCCCTTTAATGCACTCGCCGTTACCGTCGGTGCCAAAAACAGCCCCTGATAAAAAGCAGGCAGTACACCAAGAGATGCACCGACCTCTTTTCCCAGTCCCGGAGAAGTCAGTCTGTAGGCAGCATTTTCCACACATTCCTTCTTGCCGACGATATAACCGCCGATTGGTGCCAGACCGCCGCCCGGATTCTTGATCAGAGAGCCGACCACCATATCCGCTCCTACTTCCACAGGCTCGATCCGTTCTACAAATTCACCGTAGCAGTTATCTACCATGCAAAGCACATCCGGTTTGCAGGATTTGATAAAGGAGATCAGTTCGCCGATCCGTTCCACCGATAAGGTTTTTCTCGGTTCATAGCCTTTAGAACGCTGGATCGTCACCAGCTTTGTCTTTTCATGGATCGCTGCACGGATGCCATCGTAATCAAAACTGCCATCCGGCAGAAGATCTACCTGGCTGTAAGATACGCCGTATTCTTTCAAAGAGCCTTTGGAATCACGGATACCGATCACTTCTTCCAGTGTATCATATGGCTTTCCCACAGGCGATAACAGTTCATCGCCCGGCCGCAGATTGCTCATCAGTGCCAGTGCCAGTGCATGTGTGCCACAGGTGATCTGTGGTCTGACCAGTGCATCCTCCGCATGGAACAGATTGGCGTATACTTCTTCCAGTGTATCGCGTCCGATATCGTTATAGCCATAACCGGTTGTACCGAGCAGGCAGGCTTCGCTGACACGCGCCTTCTGCATGGCGCGGATCACCTTCAACTGGTTATATTCCGCCGTTTCGTCGATCGCTGCAAAGCGATCCTTTAAATTTTCCAAAATATGTTCTCCAAATGCAAGCACCTGGGCGTCTATGTCCAGAGAAGCGTACATTTCCTGTAATGTCGTCATGTTGTATCCTCGTTTCTGTATTATATTTTATGATGCCAGGGACAAAAGGTCTAAACCCACATGAGCTTGCTCATAGGTGGGTGAAAGACCTTGGGGCCCGCCCCGATATGAGCATAAAAGTGGGATGATAATCCCACGATATGCGAATATTGGGTAGAATTGCGGGAGTGCGTAGCATGGAGCAATTCGTAGGCATCAAAGTCGTGTGGTTTTGACTCCAACATCATCGGTATCTATCATTACGTATTCATATTCCGCATTTCTTCTACCTTTTCAAGCATAAAAGCAAGCATCTTATCTTCCTGCCCGGCAAAGGCTGTCCGGTCGACCCATGTTACATCACGCTCCCGGCGAAACCATGTCAGCTGCCGTTTTGCAAAATGTCTGGTATCCCGTTTGATCAGATAGATCGCTTCCTCCAGTGAACAATCCCCGCAGATGTAGTCTGCCATTTCCTTATAGCCAAGTGCCTGCATGGATGTGGCAGTGCGCGGTATTCCATCCGCAAGCAGACCTTTTACTTCCTCGTATAATCCTTCTTCTATCATCTGATCGACACGTGCATCGATCCTGTCATACAGCTTTTTCCGATCATCATTCAGCACAAAATAACAGAAGGCATAGGGCGACTTTTTTTCGTGCTCCCTTGCGTTATGCACGGAGATTTTTTCTCCCGTCTGCATATAGTATTCAATGGCACGGATCACGCGTTTGCTGTTATTGGCATGGATCGCTGCAGCAGATTCCGGATCGATCGCCGCCAGCTTTTCATGCATATAAGCATTACCCTTCTGCGCCGCTTCTTCCTCAAGCTGTCTTCTGAGCGCAGAATCCGTTTCTTCTTCCGAAAACGCAATATCATACAAAACTGCCTGAATGTAAAATCCGGTTCCGCCGACCAGAACCGGAATATGTCCCCGCTCATAAATGCCTTTCATTGCTTCCTTTGCCATCTCTGAAAACCGGAATACATCAAATTTTTCATCGGGAGAAAGGACATCGATCAGATGATGTCTGACACCGTCCATTTCCCCGGGCAGGATCTTGGCAGAGCCAATATCCATCTTTTTATACACCTGCACGGAATCCGCAGAAATGATCTCTCCGCCAACCGCTTTCGCCAGTGCGATGGAAAGCTTTGTTTTCCCCACTGCCGTCGGCCCGGTCAATATCAGCATTTCCTTTTTCTTCATCGTTTAAACTTACGCTCCAGTTCATATTTACTCATGGAAATGATCGTCGGTCTTCCATGCGGACAGTTATATGGGTTGTCGCAGGCTAACAATTCCTGCATCAGCACCTTTACCTCCGGCAAGGAAAGCTTCTGGTTACCCTTGACTGCCGCTTTGCAGGACATGCTCGCGATCTTACTGAGCACGGCAAAGGAATCTCCCGCAACCGGTGCCTGCACCAGTTCATCCAGCACAGAAAGCAGCAGCTCTTTTTCTCCGTTTCCATACAGATCAAGCGGAACCGCGCGGATCGCGATCGCATCTTCGCCGAATTCTTCCAGTTCAAAGCCCAGTCTTGTAAAGTGCTCCTCATGCGCCTTCCATGCAGTCTGTTCCTTTGGTGTCAGTGTTACGATCGTCGGCGGTGAAAGCTGCTGGGACGGAATCTCCGTTTTTTCATGCAGCCGTTTCACAAACCGCTCATAATTTACCTTTTCATGCGCCGCATGCTGATCCACATAATAGATCTTATCCGCCAGTGCCAGGATCCAATAGGTATCAAATATCTGCCCGATGATCTCAAAATTCTCTGCCTGCTGTTTTTTCAGGTCATCTTCCGTAAACAGAGCCATCTGCTGCGGTTTTTCAATGATAACCGCCTGCTCCTTTTTGATAATCGGACTTTTCGGTACTTCTTCCGTGTATTCTGCTCTGGTTCCGATGATCCTTGCTGCGGCATTTTCAACCTGTTTTTTCTCCGGTATTGTTGTCTGTGCAGCAGCTTCTGCTGTATATCCTGTCTGCGTTTCCTGCACGCTATTCTGCGCAGGCTGCGCCAGTTCCTCCTCTACCTTCTGCAATGCTTTCTGCACGATCTGCCCATAGGACTGTCCGTAAGAAGAAGTTTCTCTTACCTGCGACTGCGATCTTCTGCCTGCTTCAAACGGCTGCGGAATCTCTCTGGTCAACTGCTTTTCCGCTTTCTTATCCTCTTCCTTTTCGATCTTTGCATCCATGGAAGTCACAAGGGATCTGCCGTTTATCGCCGCTGCGACAGATTCCTGCAGAAACCGGAAGAAGGTCTGCGGTTCATTGATCCTGATATCCATTTTGGTCGGATGCACATTGACATCGATCTTTTCCGGATCGATCGTCAGGTATAAGACGACAAACGGATATTTATGCTGCATCAGGAAAGTGCGGTAGCCTTCTTCCACTGCGGAGCATACCAGCGAACTCTTGATATACCTTCCGTTCACAAAGATCGTTTCAAACGCTCTGTTTGCCCTGCACAGGATCGGTTTCCCCAGAAATCCTTCTACCGAAATGCCGTCCATCTGTGCAGAGATTGGAAGAAGCTGGTTTGCCGTTTCTTTTCCGTAGATCCGGTAGATCACCTCTCTGCTGTCTCCGTTCCCGGAAGTAAAAAACTTTGTCTGTCCGTTTGCTATATACTGAAATGCGATCTGTGGAGCGGACAATGCAATGTGCTGCATAAAATCAGCAATGTAATTGCCCTCTGTCATCGCCGTCTTTAAAAACTTTTTTCTGACCGGCGTATTGTAAAAAATGTTGCGGGCGATCACCGTGGTTCCCTTTGGTGCACCGATCTCTTCGAGTTCCCCCGCTTCTCCACCGTTTATCGTAAAATGCTGCCCGGTCAGTTCTTCCTCTGTCTTTGTGATCAGCTCTACCTGACAGACTGCAGCAATACTGGAAAGTGCCTCTCCGCGGAATCCCAGACTGCTGATATGGGAAAGATCCTCCGCTTCTCTGATCTTACTTGTGGCATGTCTTAAAAATGCCTTGGTAAGCTGCGACTTATCAATTCCGCTTCCGTCATCCGTGACACGGATCATGCTGATACCACCGTCCTTGATCTCCACCGTCACATGCTCTGCGCCTGCATCGATCGCATTTTCCACAAGCTCTTTTACAATGGAAAACGGGCGTTCCACAACTTCTCCTGCCGCGATTTTGTCTACTGTATGATTATCCAGTACATGTATTTCATTCATTTGTGCTACTCCATCTGTTCTTTAACATGTTTTGCAGTTTATAAAGGGTATTTAAAGCATCCAGCGGTGTCAGATTCGAAATATCGATCTGGGAAAGCTCCTTGATTACATCTTCATCCTTCGTCGTGTCAAAAAGCGAGATCTGTGCCAGATCCACCTGATCGTAATGCTTTACTTTCTGTTTTTCCGTCTTTTTGTCCGTCTGGATACACTGTACTTTTTCTGTGATATCATTATCGGAAAGCTGCTGTGCGATCTCCTTCGCCCTGTCAATGACAAGATCAGGAACCCCCGCAAGCTTTGCCACCTGAATACCATAGCTCTTGTCCGCACCGCCCTTTACGATCTTCCGCAAAAAGACGATATCATCGCCCTTTTCCTTGACAGCAATACAGTAATTGTTGACATTGTTCATTTTGCCTTCCAGCTCGGTCAGCTCATGATAATGTGTTGCAAATAAAGTTTTGGCACCAAGCAGCTTTTTATTGCTGATATGCTCCACCACAGCCCAGGCGATCGACAGACCGTCAAAGGTGGAAGTTCCACGGCCGATCTCATCTAAGATCAACAGGCTGTTTGCCGTCGCATTCCGCAGGATATTGGCAACTTCATTCATTTCCACCATAAAAGTGGACTGTCCGCTTGCCAGATCATCCGAAGCACCGACTCTCGTAAAGATACGGTCCACAATACCGATCTGTGCACTCTTTGCCGGTACAAAGCTTCCGATCTGTGCCAGCAGAACGATCAACGCCGTCTGCCGCATATAGGTGGATTTTCCCGCCATATTCGGACCTGTGATAATGGAAATCAGATTTTTACCGCTGTCCAGATAGGTATCGTTGGCAATAAACATATCATTTTTGATCATGCACTCCACAACAGGATGTCGGCCTTCTTTGATATCGATCACGCCCTTTGTCGTGATCTTCGGCTTCACATAATGATTCCGCTCTGCCACATAGGCAAGCGAAGCAAATACATCCAGTCCGGCAATAGCCTTGGCTGTCTGCTGGACTCTCTGCATATTGTCACCAAGTGCATCCCTGACCTGACAGAACAGCTCATACTCAAGCGAATACAGCTTGTCCTCTGCATTCAAAATGGTATCTTCCATTTCCTTCAGCTTTGGCATCGTGTAACGCTCTGCATTGGTCAGTGTCTGTTTTCTGATATAATCCTCCGGTACCTGATCCTTGAAGGAATTGGTTACCTCGAGGTAATACCCGAATACTTTGTTGTATTTGATCCGGAGATTTTTGATCCCGGTTCTTTCCCGTTCTGTGTTTTCCAGCTCGGCAAGCCATTTCTTCCCATCTGTTTTGGCTCTTCGCAGGGTATCCGCATCTTCTGAAAAGCCCTCTTTGATAACACCGCCTTCTTTGGAGGAAAGCGGTGGTTCCTCTACGATCGCCGCATCGATCAGCTCGTACAGATCGGTCAGATCATCGATCTGCTCCTGCAGTTTCTGTAAAAGAGGCGTCTCAAATTCTGCCAGAACCGTTTTGATCGGTGGCAGCATCTGCAAGGAATTGCGGAACGCGATCAGATCCCTCGGATTGGCAGTCTTATAACTGATCTTTCCGAGCAGTCTTTCCAGATCATAGATCGGGCTTAAATATTCCCTGAGCTCTTCTCTGGACATCGGATGTGCCAGCAGGTCTCCGACCGCTTCCTGCCGGAGCACAATATCCGCCTGCTCGATCAGCGGCTGTTCCAGATAAGTACGGAGCAGTCTTGCGCCCATTGCCGTTTTGGTCTTATCCAGCACCCATAACAGGGAACCTTTTTTCTGCTTTTCACGGAGCGTTTCCGTCAGCTCCAGATTCCGCCTTGTGGCACTGTCCAGCAGCATATATTTGCTGGCAATATATGGATTGAGGTGTGTAATATTGGACAGGCTGTTTTTCTGTGTCTCGTATAAATAGGCAAGTGCTGCGCCCGCAGCGATCTGTCCTGCCACAAAATCATCCACACCGAGCGCAGTCAGCGTATTGACCTTAAAATGCTTGCATAACAGCTTCTGACAACTGTCTTCTTCAAAATACCAGGCATCAATTTTATTGACTGAAATACCGAGCCGCTCCCGCAGATCATCTATGCTGTAACCGCTGACTAAAAAATTATCGTTACAGATGATCTCCGACGGAGAAAACTTCACGATCTCATCATTCAGCTTCTTTGTATCGGAAACCTCTGTGACATAAAAATCACCGGTCAGTGCATCTACAACCGCAATCCCGATCTTGTCCTCCGTATAGGCAATGCACATCAGATAATTGTTGCGGCTTTCTTCCAGTGACATCATATTGAGGTTCGTACCCGGTGTTACGATACGGATCACTTCCCGCTTGACAATGCCCTTGGCAAGCTTCGGATCCTCCACCTGTTCGCAGATCGCCACCTTATAGCCCTTGCTGACCAGTTTGGTCAAATAGGAATCCGCTGCATGATACGGAATCCCGCACATAGGTGCACGTTCTTCCTGCCCGCAGTTTTTACCGGTCAGTGTGATCTCCAGCTCCTTGGATGCCACAAGTGCATCATCAAAAAACATTTCATAAAAATCGCCCAGCCGATAAAACAAAATGCAGTCCTTGTACTGCTCCTTTGTCGCCATATACTGTTGCATCATCGGTGTTAAATCTGCCATCTTCTGCCTCACTTTATTGTATCTTGCCTGTATAATAAAATCCGTGACATTCGTCCAGATGTACGTTTACCAGCGTTCCTATCAGATCCTCTCCACCCGGAAAATGTACGATCGTATTGTTGGACATACGTCCTGTCACCAGACTGTCATCCTGTTCGTTTTTCTCCTCTACCAGAACTGTGACCGTCTGACCGAGCAGGTTGCCAACTCTGCTTCTTGCCGTTTCCTGCACGGTTTTCAGTACTTTGTTGAAATTCTCTTTTACTTCTGCTTCCGGTACCTGGTTTTCCATGGCTGCAGCAGGTGTTCCTGTCCGCTTGGAATAAATAAAGGTAAAGGCATTTTCAAACTGCACCTTCTTGATCACATCGATCGTTTCCTCTACATCTTCCTTTGTTTC
Source organism: Kineothrix sp. MSJ-39 (assembly GCF_018917935.1). Lineage (GTDB taxonomy): Bacteria > Bacillota > Clostridia > Lachnospirales > Lachnospiraceae > CAG-194. Next base: position 277,472 of record NZ_JAHLPN010000001.1, read on the forward strand.
TCCCGGGAAGCCCACGATAATATCTGTCGTGATCGCAATATCCGGTATTTCCCGCCGGATCTTCAGTGCCAGATCCACATACTGCTCCTTTGTATAATGCCGGTTCATTGCCTTCAGGATCCTTGTCGAACCTGACTGCAGCGGCAGATGCAGATGGCGGCAGATCTTTTTGGAATGCTTCATAACCTCGATCAGCTCATCTGAAAGATCCTTCGGATGGGATGTCATAAAACGGATCCGCTCCAGACCTTTAATCTTTTCCACTTCAGTCAGAAGTTGCGCAAAGCTAACCGGATGCTCCAGATTTTTGCCATAGGAATTGACATTCTGTCCCAGCAGCATGATCTCGATGACGCCATCCTTTACCAGCATCTCGATCTCGCGGATGATATCCTTTGGCTCTCTGCTTCTTTCCCGCCCTCTGACATAAGGCACGATACAATAGCTGCAGAAATTGTTACAGCCAAACATGATATTCGTACCTGACTTGAATTTATACTTGCGGACGATTGGCAGATCTTCCACGATTTCATTGGTATCCTTCCAGATATCAATGATCATGTCATCGGATTCGAGCATTGTGACAAGCAGCTCTGCAAACTTGAAGATATTGTGTGTTCCGAAGATCAGATTGACAAAGCGGTAGCTCTTTTGGAGTTTTTCCACAACACCCTGTTCCTGCATCATACAGCCGCAAAGCCCGATCTTCATTGCCGGATTTTTCTTTTTATAGCCGTTTAAGATACCCAGTCTGCCATACACTCTCTGATCCGCATTATCACGTACCGTACACGTATTGAAGATCACAAAGTCAGACTTTTCATCTTCTCCGTTATCGGCAAATCCCACTTCTGTTAAAATGCCGAGCAGTTTTTCCGAATCTCTGGCATTCATCTGGCAGCCAAAGGTAACCACACAGCAGGTCGGCTTTCTGCCAAGCTTTTCTTCCATATCTGCTACCAGTTCCTTGGCGCGCGCCATAAAATAATATTGTCTTTCAGGCTCAGACTGCGGCGCAGCACCTGCCTGTCTGTAATCTGCCATTTTTTCTTCCAGTACTTCTTTTTGTATCATGTAATATAATCCTTTTCTGCTTTTCGTTATTGTAACCGATCCATCTTTCCCGGTTATTCCCGGATCTGTCCGTTTCCGATGATCGTATATTTATAGGAATTCAGTTCCCGTAAGCCCATCGGACCTCTTGCATGCAGCTTCTGGGTGCTGATACCGATCTCTGCACCAAAGCCGAATTCAAAGCCGTCCGTAAAACGCGTGCTCGCATTGACATATACACAGGCTGCATCTACCCCTTTCAGGAATTTATCCGCAGCTTCTTTATTTTCTGTGATAATGCTTTCAGAATGTCCCGTATTATAGCGGTTGATATGGGCGATCGCTTCTTCGACGCTGTCTACTGTCTTCATGGAAATGATCAGGCTCAAATACTCTGTGCCATAGTCTTCCTGTGTGGCAGCCTTCAAAGCCGGCATTACTTCCCTGATCCCTTCATCCGCACGCATTTCCACCTGCTTTTCTTCCAGTGCTTTTGCAAGCGGAGGCAGCAGTTTTTCCCGGATCTCTCTGTGGATCACAAGTGATTCACAGGCATTGCAGACGCCGATACGCTGTGTCTTGGCATTGACAATAATCTTTACCGCCTTTTCAATATCCGCATCTTTATCCACATAAATGTGGCAGTTACCGGTTCCTGTTTCAATGACCGGAATTGTCGCATTCTCTACAACCGCACGGATCAGTCCCGCTCCGCCGCGTGGGATCAGTACGTCCACATATCCTTTCATCTTCATAAATTCAGCCGTCACCGCTCTGTCTGTTGCTGTGATCAACTGGATCATATCCGGGTTGAACTGGTTTTTCTCCAGTGTTTCCCTGATTACATTTGTTATGGCAATATTAGAATGCAATGCATCAGATCCGCCTTTTAAAATAACGGCATTACCTGCTTTAAAGCAAAGACCGAACGCATCTGCGGTCACATTTGGTCTGGACTCATAAATAATACCGATCACGCCCATCGGTACACTGACTTTCGATATTACAAGGCCGTTTGGTCTTGTGAATTTCTCCAGTACATTACCAACAGGGTCCGGTAATTTCGTAATCTGTACAAGACCTTCCGCAATCTGACCGATCCGTTCCTCTGTCAGTTTTAATCTGTCAAGCAGTCCCTGGCTCATACCTGCCTGGATGCCTTCTCGGACATCCTCTGCATTTGCGGTCAGAATGCTGCCACATTCTTTCTGTAAATTCTGAGCGATTTCAGACAAAACCGTATTTTTCTGTTCTGTTGTCAGTAAAGATGCCTCATACTTTGCTGTTAATGCCTGCTCACCCATCTGTATCAGATCAAATTTTTCTGCCATGTCATCTCATTCCTTTCCTGTATAGATCAGTTATTTTCTATCTGATATACTGCTTTTTCTGTTACAATACATGCGGGATTTCGATCCGTTTCTTCCGTCTCGATCCGGCCCTGTTCCACAAGCTGCAGTTCATACGCGACCGCCACTGTGGAAATCTGTGGATGCGATTCCAAAAATCTGTCATAAAAACCACCGCCGTATCCGATCCTGTTGCCCACTCTGTCAAACGCCGTTCCGGGCATGATGACCAGATCCCCCGGACGCTGCTGCCAGGGTCTCTCCGGCTGTGGCTCCCTGATACCACGATAGCCGCTCACAAGCTGCGAAAGATCCGTGATCTGATAAAACTTCATGTTCTTTCCTTCCACTCTCGGGCAGAACACCAGCTTTCGTTTTCGAAATGCCAGCTCCATAATAGCGTCCGTTTCAACCTCAGAGCCATAACTGGCATAGATCAGGATCTGATCCGCCTGTTCAAAAGCGGGAAGCTCTGCAAGCTGCTTCTTGATCCTATCACTTTTTTTCTTTCTTTCCTCTTTAGAAAGGGCATCCCTTATTGAGAGAATTTCCCGTCTAATTTGCTTCTTCGTTTCCATATTTCTCGCCTAAATTTTCTATCGTACCATCTTCATTGACCATATCAATGTTATTCAGCTGGCTGCGCAGATTCTTTCTGACACTTGCGATATATTCCTGTCTGAGCAGTGCCTGTTCCTTCTTTTCGTCCTCTGTCAGCCCTTCTGCCTGCGATTTATGATAAAGCTCATTGATTCTTTTGATTCTTGATTCTTCCATGTGATTCTCCTGTACCTGCTGTTTCAAAATTGCATCATTATATTATAACAGAAAGTAGCTTTTATGCAAACCATGAAAAAGAATTTCATCGGAACCGAAATGTACACCTGCACATGATACAATATATGCTATTTCCATACATTTTCTTTCGATGACCACATCTCTAAAAATTCATCTTCTCGCAGTATCGCTCCATATACAGGACCGATAAACTGGTCAATCTGTACCAGTACGGAAGAAAAATCTGGTTTTTCAAGTCCCTGTCCGGGATTATAATTATTCCATAGTTTTTGAAGAAATTGCTGGTAGCAGTCATTCTCTTTAAGATAGCATCAAATTTTCTGCCATTGTGCTTTCCAAAGAATATGTATAAATATCGGGTTTCTTAAACCCCTCCAGCCTAGTCGCTCCCATATCTTTTACAGCCACACTCCAACCACCCTTCTTGCTTTCTTTTCTACACCAAGCTTTGAAGCATACATCATTAGTTTCGCAGCATCCTTTTCCTTATCACTGATATACCTTTGGATTACAGTATTAAACACCTCTCCATCCATTGTATTAATATGACGCAGACAATCACAAATAACCCGCTCCCTGTCGTAGATCTTTATCATAATTCCATCTATATTTCCTTCACTTACACCAATATTCAATCTGGACGCTTCGATAAAATGTGGTTTTATGATAGGAAAATCCAACTTATATTTATTTCTTGCTGACTTATTATCTACAGCTATATGCCAGATTCCCGGTACCCGGTCCGCATAGCCATAGTACATTGCAGCTGACATATCACAAATAATTGCCCTGGGAAAAAGCGATGTTATCACTGACACTTCTGTAAAAGCCTTTTCATCCTGCCACTGATAATAACCATACTTGATCTTCTCTACTTTTCCTTGTTCTATTAGATTTTGAAGCAGCTGATAAGAGATACCTTCTCTTGTAAGTTCGCATGTACGCATTATTCCGCCATATTGTTCAAATATTGATTCATAATTTTTTACTATATTCATGCAGATCACCTCAAACAACTTGGTACAAATAGTATTATGTTTTTGTATCAAGTTCTATTATACACAAATGGCGTAAAAAAACAACTTGATACAAAAAGTATTTCCTTTTTGTATCAAGCTGTTTTTCTAGTTCATAATTATTATTACTATATCATGACTCACCAGCAGGAAGCGTTACATATTCTCAATAAACGTCACCAGATCAAAATCTTCGCTCTTATGTGCCTTAAATAAGGTACCGTATTCTCTTCCGTCCATGATGCGGTGAATGATACGGACATCTGCCGCGTTGGCAATGATCATGTCTGCGCCGGAGCTGGTTGCGATCCTGGCAGCGGAAAGCTTCGTGCCCATACCGCCGGTTCCGACACTTGAGCTTGTCCCTTTTCCCATTCCCATAATGGAATCATCCAGCTCGTCTACTACACTGATAAATTCTGCATTCGGATTTTTATTCGGATCATCTGTGTATAAGCCGTCGATATCGGAAAGCAGGATCAGAAGGTCTGCATCGATCAGTGCTGCTACAATGGCTGACAGCGTATCATTATCACCAAACTCGATCTCGAAAGTGGAAACCGTATCGTTTTCATTGACGATTGGAATCGCGCCAAGCTTTAAGAGCTCTGAAAATGTATTTTTGGCATTGAAGCGGTTCAGTGGCTCTGCGATCGTATTTTTCGTCATCAAAACCTGCGCTGCCACATGGTTGTATTCTGCAAAAAGCTTCTGATAGGTCATCATAAGACGCGCCTGTCCGATAGCAGCACACGCCTGCTTCACAGCGATCGGATTGTCTTCTTTGCCGATATGTACCGCCCTTTTGCCGACTGCAATGGCACCACTGGAAACCAGTACCACTTCTTTGCCCTGGTTGGCAAGATTGCAAAGCTCCCGTACCAGAACATCCAGCTTTGTATAATCCAGTCCGCCCGTTTCCTTATGCTGCAATGAAGAAGAACCGATCTTGATGACGATCCTCTTTTTATCCTTGATCTCTTCCCGTAAAGTTCCCATTTTATTTATTTTGCTCCTTTTCTGACTATTTCATTTCCCAATTACTATATCATATCTCCTGAATCCGGTTGACTAAGATTCTGCGATCAGACCATACTGACTGCGATCCGCTCCGCCGTCAGAAGTCCGTCCATGGCAGCACTTGTAATACCACCCGCATAACCTGCGCCTTCGCCGCACGGATAGAGTCCTTTCAGTGAAGATACGCCTTCTTCATCCCGGACGATCCGTACAGGTGATGACGTTCTGCTTTCAATCCCCGCAATGATCGTATCATCTGCGTCAAATCCTTTGATCTTTCTGCCAAACTGCTCCATGCCCTCCAGAAATGCTTCGTTAAGTTTTTCCGGTAAGATCTCTCTTGTATTGGCAAATGCCCACTGTCCTTTGATACGGATGGGAAGGTCTGCCATATCCACAGTCTGTTCTGTACGATCCTCCTGTTTTCTGAAATCCTCCAGCCTCTGCACCGGTATCTTTCCGCTTGCAAGCTGAAATGCTCTTTCTTCCAGTTCTCTCTGGAATGCCACACCACCCAGCGGGCTCTGATCCGGAAAATCTTCCTTTGTCACTGTCATAATGATCGCCGCATTGGCAACGCCGCTGCCTCTGTCATGATAGCTCATGCCATTGACTGCCAGACGTCCCTTTTCGCTGGAAGCATTGACCACATAGCCGCCCGGGCACATACAGAACGAATAAACGCCTCTTCCTTCTTTCGTCTGCGCCGTCAGCTTATAACTGGCTGCACCGAGCGCCTTTCTACATGCTTCGTCCTGTTTCCCGTACTGGCTTTCATCGATCTGCTCCTGGAAATGCTGCACGCGGTAACCAACCGCAAAATCCTTTGGCTGCATTGTAAGAGAAGTTTCTCCCAGCATTTCAAATGTATCCCTTGCGCTGTGTCCGATCGCCAGTACAATATGGGAAGACATTATTTTTTCCGCATCATTCACAATTACACCCGTTACAGTCTGCTTATCCTCTCTTCCCCCGGGCTTTTCAGGCTGCTTACATAGCAGCAGTCCTGTGACCTTGCTTTCAAACCGTACTTCGCCGCCCAGTTCTATGATCGCAAGCCGCAGATTCTTTACCATGTCCATCAGAAGATCTGTCCCAACATGGGGCTTCTGCTTATATAAAATATCCGCAGGCGCTCCCATTTTCACAAACAAAGAAAGCACCTCCCTGCAGCGTCCGTATTTATCCTTGATCAGCGTATTCAGCTTTCCGTCCGAGAAAGTACCTGCGCCGCCTTCCCCAAACTGTACATTGGACGTCGTATCTAACATTCCCGTTTCCCAGAACTTGTCAATGTCCGCCTTTCGCTGCTCCACACATCTGCCACGCTCCAACACAATGGGACGAAGTCCTGCTTTTGCCAGATAGTAAGCACACACGAGTCCTGCAGGCCCTGCGCCGATAATGACCGGTCTGTCCGAACAGATATGTCCTGCAGTTACCGGAAACTGATATTTCTTCTCCGGCGCAGGAAGCACATCTTTACTTTTCACATGTCGAAGCACTTTCTCTTCCGCTCTGCAAGCTACATCCAGAACCAGAGAGTAAAAAAGCGCGGGCTTTTTTCTGGCATCCAGAGATTCTTTCACAATATGTATTTTTTGAATGTCCTCACTCATGCAATGCAGGATCTGACAAACTTTCTTTTCCACATCCTGCATAGTATAAGGGACACCTACCTTACACTGGTTGATCCTGATCATCTAGCGATCTTCCCTTTCTGTCTTCCTGTTTTCTGCTGCGTTTTCTTTTCTTTCATCACAGCAATGCAGTCCTGCAATATAGCCACTCGTCCATGCCCACTGCAGGTTATAGCCGCCGCATCTGCCATCCACATCGATAATCTCTCCGGCAAAATAAAGATCCTTGATTTTTCTGGACTGCATCGTGTCATCGATTTCCGAAACCGGGATACCGCCCATTGTTACCTGCGCCTTATCAAAGCCCGGATAGCCACTCATTTCAAACACAAAGCTCTTGCATAGCTTTGCCAGTTTTTTAAGTTGCTTATTGCTAACCATTTGCATTTCCTGCTGAAAGGATAAAGAAAGTCTGTGCAGCAGCGCACCACAGATCTTCTTGTGCAGAAAAAGTGCCAGCACTTCTTCAACCGGCTGCTTTCCATACTGCTTTTGCAGCCCTGCCAGCATATGTACCAGTTCTTCTTCTCCAAGCTGGGGCAGAAAATCCACAGAAACTGTTATCTTCTTTTTCGCCGCCAGTGCCTGTACCGCCCTGTGGCTTAGCTGAAACACCGGAATCCCGGAAAGAGAATCTTTATTGAGCTGCAGTTCTCCTTCTTCCGTCTGCATCCGTTCTCCGTCCACATACAGGGTCAGCATGGCATTTGCCCTGACACCCGCCAGTTCCTTACATGCCGGATCCTTCGTCAGTAAATATGTCAGCGCCGGATATGGTCTGTGCAGTGTATGTCCCAGACTTTTTGCAAGCGCATAACCGCTTCCGTCCGATCCTGTCTGTGGTGCGGCATTTCCGCCGCAGGCAAGGATCAGCTTGTCAAACCGGTATCGTTCCGTCTTTGTCTTTACAACAAAACCATCCTTACCGGCTGTGATACCTTCTATTTCCTGTTCCGTCTTTACCGTCACACCTTTTTCTTCCAAAAGCAGGCGCAATACATTCAGAACAGTGGCAGCCTGTCCGGTATAAGGATAGCAATACCCGTCTCTTTTTTCACTTGTGAGCATCCCATGGGCTGCAAAAAAAGCACTCGCAGCCTGATCGTCAAACTGCGAAAGGGCATGTGCCACAAAAGAAGGATGATCGCAGTAATAATCATCCTTCGACAGTGTTCTGTTTGTATAATTGCATTTACCGTTTCCGGTAGACAATATTTTCTTACCGATCCTTGCGGTGTGTTCTAGTAGTGTCACATCTGCATGCTCTGCCGCTGTGATCGCTGCCATCATGCCCGATGCCCCACCGCCGATGATTCCAACTTTCTTTCTCATATATCAGCCTGTTCCCAAGATTTCTATTTTTATACTGTCTGTCATTCATTTCTGGCCATCCGTTTTACCGGATTCCAACACAGGTTCCTGCTTATTTTCTTATGAAACCACATTAACTGGAATACGATTCCAGCAGATTGTAGAGTTCTTCCTCTGTCTGGATATATTTACCGTCCATGACTTCTTCCTGCACCGCCTGCGGCAGAGAAAATACTGGAATATCCGTATACAGGATCACCTTTTTCCGATTGCCGTCATACACCGTCAGGTAGCCGTCCTCCGCCACAATACACGCATAGTACAGCGAAGTTGCAATAACCTTTCTGACACTGATCTTTTCCGGTGAAAAAGACTCCAGGGACATGGACAGAAAACCTTCCTCCTGATCCTTCAGGGAAGGGCTCTTCTCGTAATCCTCGATCAGCTTCTCCACCTGTCTGCGGTCTTTTCCGATAAAAGAAGCCGGTAATGTTTCCATCCTGCTTTTTTCTGTCTGCATCGTTTCATCATAAACGATCACTTCATATGCCGTATCACAGGTCAGCGTCTGCATACTTGTCGCAGCCTGCGCCGCTTTTTTATTTTCACCTGCAGCTTCTGCCTGCTTGCTGCCGGCAGATGGGATACTGTTTTCATCCACGCTGCCTGTTGCTTCTCCAAACAGCGTATCATCCAGTTTATTCAGATCCGCCGACTGCTTTTTATAATAGCTTTGCTGTGCATTTCTGACATCCTTTGCCCCGATCAGGTCTTTTGTCAGAAGCTCACTTCCCTTTACCAGTACATAACAGGCAAAGACGATATTGATGAAAATACTGATTCGATAAAAAAGTTTCATAAGACTCTCCTTTTTTATCAGTATTTCCCAGTTTTTTCATCTTATACGTTTGGGATCAGCGTCCCAGCTTTCTTGCCAGAAGCTCCGGCAGACTGCCAAACGGGATCTGACGCCATTCGTGTTTTTGGAATACCCCCAGGAAAATGATCAGAACCTGATACAGCACATAACAGATCACTGCGGAAAGCAGCAATGTCATAATACCGCCCAGACTCTTAAGCAGAAGCAGCTGCATCAAAAAGGCGACCACTCCCGCCAACGCTGCGGAAACAAGCGGAAAGACGATCATCCGCAGAAGATCTGCCCGAAACCGCACTCTTTTGCAGATCATTGCAAATTCTGCCAGCGACAAACATAAAGCTGTCAGAAAAATTGTCTGCAGAAATGCTTTTCCCGCATGCCGCCCGGAACCAGATAATAAGGTAAAGAACCAGAAGCCTGCAAATAATGCCACTACCGTCAGCCCGTTGCAAAGCAGCTGCCGCTGCATAACAGAAAGGAGTTTTCTTGCACAGATCGCAAGTGCCAGAAAAACTGCCATGATACAGCCTGTCTGCACAAGCTGTGTCAGTTCTTTATTTTCATCAAAAAAGGCTGCGCTGACTACATTCGCCTGTGCCAGCAAAAATGCACAGACAGGCAGAATCAGATAAAGAAGAATCTTTCCCATCACTGCCATACGTTCCCGCGCATGTTGGTAATCCTGCTTTTTCAGGATCACACGCAGTTGTCTTGCCAGATAACCGGAAAGCTGCTGCGCATATAAAACAACCGGCATATAAAGGATAAACACCAGAAGTACAAGCGGCATTGTCACATCGCCTTTGTGGAATGCATATACCATACAGACAAATGCCAGTGCAGAAAATAACAGCTCGTGGAACATCTGCGGCAGATACAGCAGCAGATAATCTGTCAGTAGGTTCTTTCTGCTCTCCGGGCTGCGTGTTTCATCTGCCTTCAGCTCAGCGCGGATCGTTCTGCGCAGCAGAAGCATTACAAACAACAGGAATAAAAATCCTAAAAATGCACCGACTGCCAGTCCACCAATCCCGCAGACCGCAGCATAGGCATAGTAATAATCTTCCTGTCTGAAGACTGCGGCTGCTCTCGTTCCCGCGCCGCTGCATACATTTTTCAGGCAGATCGTCGTGATCAGACTGACCAGTGCTGTTACAATGCCTGACAGGCTGCCCGGCAGCGGAATGCTGTTTCCTTCCAGATAGCCTTTCATGCACTGCTGCAGTGCCAGAAAACATACGGCGATCAGACCAACCTGCAGCGGAAATGCATACTGCACAGTTCCAAACAAAGCTCTGGAAAGCGGCTCTGCCAGCAAAAAGCCCGGAACACAGATCAGCAGCAAAACAACCAGTGTCAGGATCATGACCGTATGATACAGTCTGTGCGCATTTCTGCTGCAGTCCCTGCTTTTCTGGAAATAAACCATTCTGCCCAGTACATCGGGAATGACCGCTGCTGTCAGCACAAAGACAAACAAAACCGTAAAAAGCGCTGCAGCGTAAAAGGTGATTCCTTTCTGTCCGATCTGTGCATACAGATAAATCATCTTTATAAGAGCGATCAGCCAGATCACCCAGGGCGCATACATTTTCAAGCCGCCCTGCTTCATATAATTTGCACGTTTTTTTCTTCCGTCCATACTCATTCCTCTTTTATCTTGTTATCCCAAGCTCTTTCAGTATTTCTTCCTGTCTGGCAAACATTACCTTTTCTTCCTCGGGCTCCATATGATCGTACCCAAGCAGATGCAGCATGCTGTGTGTCACAAGAAATGCGAACTCCCGAAGCGGCGTATGCCCATACTCTTCTGCCTGCGAAAAAACACGCGCAGCACAGATCACAATATCTCCAAGCACCAGTTCCTCCGTATCCGGATTCAGATACGCACTCTCATCTTCCTGTACGATTGAAAAATCTGACGGGCTTTCATAATCAACGCCCGGAAAGGAAAGGACATCTGTTTCCCTGTCGATCTCTCTGTACTCCCGATTGTAAGTCCTGATCCCTTCCGCATCCGTGATCAGCAGATTGACTTCTACTTCATACGGACACTTCTCCGCCTCCAGCACCTTACGGATCACCTGCTCTGCCACAGCTTCCATATCAAACGGAAAAGCTGCTTCTATTTCATTTTCAACGCAAAAAGTCATAGTATAAGGTTTCCTCCACAAATATCTTATGTATCTCATTCAGCTGACTGATCGTCAGACTGCAATGATCCAGAATGCCACTCTCTATCTGCTTTCTAAAAACCACACCTGCGATCTGTTCGTAATTCAGCTCCGCACGTGGATTCTTTTCAAATAGGAACATAACTGACGATACCATTGCATCTGCTAAAAGTACGATCGCCGCCTCTCTGGAAACAAGCGTCGTATTTTTGCCGCCGTACTCCTTCAGAAGCTGTACCAGTTCCGGTGGGAAATGATATTCCTTTGCGATCGCCAGCGCGTTTTTCAGATTGCTTTCTCCGCGCATCCGCCCGATCTTGTGATAATAGCCGCCTGCTTTTGCAAGCATTTCATCCGCACCGATCTTTCTGGCGATCTTCTCGCAGAAATAAGCTGTATGCACCGCATGATAATATGCCTTCTTGGAATACTGCTTCAGATCTGTCAAAAGCACATACTCCGGGTCGTTCATTTCCTGATATTTATCCCTGTTTTTATGCAGGATATGCAGGCTTAAGTATTTCAGTGCCAGCGTCAGGATAATAAAGCTGCAAAACAAATTGATCGCCACATACAAAACATTCTCAAAGGTGATCGTACCCTGCTGCGCAAAATCCATGCACAAAAGTGCCAGACAGGTAAACAGAAGTGCCGTAAATAAGGGCACACCAAATAAAAACGTCGTATCCAGATGGCTGAATAAGATCATTCCCATTACACCGATCAGCGCAAAGCTGACAAATACGACAGGATCCGGCTGACTGATCAGTTCCTGCACATATAACAGGATCAGATAAGCGCCTATCCCGACCTGTGGCCCGGATGCGAGCATAAGCATCACGGCAAGCGGCAGAAACAGCCAGAGCTGACACGGCAGAAATGAATGAACTGCCACAAGCAAAAGCCCCAGCACATATACGCCCAGAAGCCTTTCCGGGTGTGCGCCGTTATTGTATAAAAATGTATTTTGATATAACCCCGTCAGAAACACAAAAACAAATACAAGCAGAAGCATTCCCAATGTGATAAACCCTGTCAGGAAGCTGCCCGTATCCGTATCCTTCATAAAATAAAACAGGAAAAGCTCTCCCGGTGGAAGGAGCAGCATGAGCAGAGAAAGCAGAATCGTCTTAACGTTTAGCGTTTCTGTCAAACTTTCCTTTTTCACGGTATTTCTTTCCGGCTGTTTTGGTTGCTTTCTTTTCATAGTCCTCATAAGCCTTTACGATTTTTTGTACAAGCGGATGTCTGACAACATCCTTACTGGTCAGATTGCAGAATGCGATGTCTTCTACCTTCGATAAGACACGGACTGCGACCTCCAGACCGCTCCTTGTCGTAGCAGCCAGATCCTTCTGGGAAAGATCGCCTGTCACAACGACCCTGGAACCGAAACCGATTCTCGTCAGGAACATTTTCATCTGCGCCTCTGTCGTATTCTGTGCCTCGTCCAAGATCACATAGGCATTATCCAGCGTACGGCCACGCATATAAGCAAGCGGTGCAACTTCAATGGCACCTTTTTCCATGTTTTTCTGAAAACTCTCCGCTCCCATGATCTGATATAGCGCATCATAAAGCGGTCTTAAATAAGGATCTACCTTGCTCTGCAGATCGCCCGGCAAAAAACCAAGCTTTTCGCCCGCTTCAATGGCAGGTCTTGTCAGGATGATCCTCTCTACTTCGTTATTTTTAAAAGCCGTGATCGCCATTGCCATGGCAAGATATGTCTTTCCCGTTCCTGCAGGGCCGAGTCCGAACACGATCATATGGTCCTTCATTGCCTGCACGTACTGCTGCTGTCCGATCGTTTTCGGTTTTACTGGCTTGCCTGCCACCGTATGGCAGATGCACATGCTGTCCATATCCTGCAGGGATACATTTTCTTCTTCCTGCGCAAGCTGCAGGACATAATCGACGCGCTGCTCCTCAAGCTCCGTCCCCCTATGGATCGACTGCGCCAGTTCTTCTATCAGCTCCGCTGCACGCTGCGCATTTCTTTCTTCTCCGATGATCTTTGCACTGCCGTCCCTGTTGACCACCGTCACATGAAGCTGCTTCTCAATCTTTGCGATATAGCTGTCATGCTGTCCGAAAATACTCTGCAGACTGTCCATATCCAGATCAAGCTCTATGCTGAAATCACTCAATTTTTCTTTCCTCTCCGTCCATTGTGCGGATCCAGATACTGCCCTCCGCCTTCATACCTTTTTGATACTTTTTTATTTTAACATCATTTTCTACAATTTGAATACCTTTTTGTTGTAAAGTTTGGCAAAATTTTTCAAATTGCAGCTGCAAAAGTGTCTTCGCCGTTGTTTCGTCGTACGTTAAATTTTCCAGTGTATAGGCATTACAGGTGATCGTTCCGTAATACAGCGGCAGATAAAAATCACCGATCCCCGCCTGGTTCAGATCCGTCACAATATCATATTTTTCATAAGACGGAAGCATCCCCAGCGAAAAACTCTTTGTATAGATCCTCGCATACCATACTTTCTTCTGCTCCCCCGTATAGACTTTCTTTTCATATGCAAAGGGAAGATTTCTTTTGTAGGGAAGGGACGCCCTGATACAGATATCCGCATCCGCATGGACATACATGGTTTCCTTCAGCGTTTCATCGTCATTATAGACAGGAATTTCTCCCTGCACCAGACAATCCCCTTTTTTCACAGTATCCCCGGCTTTGACAAGTGGAATTCCCGCTCTTGTCACGATCGACTCCACCTCACCGTCCATTGTCGCAACCAGATGACACGGCTGCTTTTCCGTCTCCTTCTGTGGCAGAAGCTGGTCATTTTCCTTGACACTGATATACAGCCGCGTTCCCTGGATCCGCAGAGAAACCCAGGTCAGGAACGGATAAGTATCGCGCAGCTTTTTTTCCACCGCATCGATATCCACCTGTCTCATATAGGTGCCATAATACACATTTTCCTCCTGCAGAAACTGCAAAAGCATTTCTTTTGTCAACCTGTTCCCGCCTGTCAGCTCAATGTCCCACAAAAACTGCGAAACAAGATACAGACTGAGCAGACAGCACAGACAGCCGAGCAGAAAGATCCTTCTTTTTTTCCACCTGCGGGCAAAAAAAGGCAGTCCGCTTTTGGAAAGCAGGACCACCTTTGTTCTCGTTTTATGTACAATGGGTTTCAATTTGAAATAATCTGAAACATACAGATTCATCTCATATCTGTTTTCCGATACCGAGATATCCCAAAGCTCGATATCATGTACACTACACAGGTTGAGAAACCGTTCCGGGGCAAAGCCTGTCACGCGGATCCGCACAAAGCCGCGCAGAAAACGAATGATATTCAGCATACTGACCTCTCTATAAAAACAGGATTTTTTGTATCATACCTTCTATCTTCATTTCCTCATTTGTATAATATTCCACATGGAGACGCTTTCCCTGAAACTGGATCCTGCATCTGCCTGTGGCAATGACCACGGATTCATCCGTGCACTCCAGAATTCCCTTATAATTTTCTATGAATGCTTCTTCCTGTCCTGTGATGCTGACAAGGGCTTCTCCCTTTGCCAGATCCTTTGGCAGGCGCAATGTATCGGAAATCTGTTCTTTTGTCTGTGCAAGTAATTTTGATCTCTTCATACTGCATTATATGCGGTATTTCCGCAGAAAGAACCTAGGAGATCACCTGTTTGATCAGCGGACTCTCCTCTGGTTTTTCCGCGCCGATCGTAATTGCCTGTAAGAAACGCTCCTTTGCCTGCAGAAGTTTTTCCGGATCGTTGGCATAGATCGTAGCAAGGCTCTCTCCCGCCTGCACCGGGTCTCCCTTCTTTTTATGCAGAACAAGACCGACAGCCGGATCGATCGTATCTTCCTTCTTTTCTCTGCCGCCGCCTAAAAGCAGGGAGCAGATACCCACTTCATCACATACGATCTTCTGTAAAAATCCGGACTCTTTGGCACAGACCTCTTCCCGGATCTTTGCCAGCTGAAACAGGGACGGATCATAAATATACGCCGGATCTCCGCCCTGCGCCTTGATAAATTCCGCCAGCTTTGTGAGCGCGCTGCCATCTTCTATCGTCTGCCGCAGCATTTCTTCTGCCTGCCCTTTTGTCTCTGCGATACCGCCCGCAAGCAGCATATAACTACCCAGTGTCAGACACAGCTTCGTAAAATCTGCCGGGCCTTCCCCTTTCAGCGTCTGTATCGCCTCAATCACTTCCAGTGCATTTCCGACTGCATACCCAAGCGGCTGATCCATATCGGTAATGACCGCGATCGTCTTTCTGCCCGCACCGTTTCCGATCTCTGTCATTTCTTTTGCCAGGCTGACCGCATCCGCTTCCTGTTTCATGAAAGCACCGCTTCCTGTCTTGACATCCAGCACGATCGCATCTGCCCCGCAGGCTAACTTTTTGCTCATGATGGAGCTTGCGATCAAAGATATCTGATCGACCGTCGCTGTCACATCCCTGAGCGCATACAGCTTTTTATCCGCCGGTGCCAGATCCTTTGTCTGTCCCATAATCGCAATTCCGATCTCATTGACATTTTTCTCAAATGTATCGATCGCAATATCCGTATGAAAGCCCGGAATGCTTTCCAGCTTGTCGATCGTTCCGCCCGTATGTCCCAGTCCTCTGCCGCTCATCTTTGCAACTTTACAGCCGCAGGCTGCCACCATCGGTGTCAGTGCCAGACTTGTTTTGTCTCCGACACCGCCCGTACTGTGTTTGTCTACTTTTACGCCCGAAATACCGGACAGATCCAGCATGTCCCCGGAATGTGCCATGGAAAGGGTAAGCTGCAAAGTTTCTTCTTTTGTCATGCCCTGAAAATAAATTGCCATCATCATGGCAGACATCTGATAATCCGGAATATCTCCCTTTGTATAGCCTTCTACCATATAAACGATCTCTTCCGGTGAAAGCACTCCACCGTTTCTCTTTTTCGTGATCAGATCATACATTCTCATACGCGTTCCTCCCTTTCATTCCATACATTCCCATTTTTGCTTCTCTTTTAATCCAGCAGACTCATGACATATGTTCTTGCCGGCGTTTCACTTACCTCGATCATAAAGATCATCCATCCTAACGGATTCAGTTCTTTCTGCAGGCTGTCCAGTAAAAATTCCGTCAGATTTTCCAGTGTCGGATTGACCGCTGTAAACGGTTCAAAATCATTGATGACCCGGCTCTGATACTGATGCAGAAATTCCTCTACCTTTTTCTCTACCTGATTGAACAAAACAAGCCCACTGCTCATCTTCGCTACATGCAGCACGATCTCCCACGTATGCGGATGTACCTCTCCCCTTGTTCCGTCAATATAGATCGCATGTGATGCATTCAGGTAAAAATTGAATTTATACTGATTCTTCGGAATACTTTCCAGATCCAGCACTTCCTTCTCTTCCTGCTGATTCTTCAGCATTTTCGCTTCTTCTGCCTTTTTTTCCGCAAGCTTGTTCTTTTCCACTTCCTGCTCCAGCAGAAGCTGCTTTTGCTGCAGTTCTCCTGTCAGCCTTGCGATCTTTCTTCTGCCCCTGATCTGGATAAACTGCAGATAATATACGATCATAACAAAACAGACCGCAGCAATGATACCGTACATCAAGATGTGCATATACATCATATCATATCCTGTGATCATTTTCACATAATCTTCTCTGACACAGACACCTACCGTATAACCGTTTTCCGTCTGAAAGACAGATGTTCTGTACACGCCCCTGCTGTTTTCCAGACGTTTCATATACGTTGTCAGATCAAGCTGCTGTGCCTCCACTGTATTCATTTCCGCAGTGTTTTTTACAAATAAAAGCTGTCCATCCTTTTCAATATATACAAACTGACTGGAAGATGTTTCAAATCCTTCCTCTATATTTGCGATCAATCTGTCCAAATAGGTATCTGCCGGCTCTGTTTCCGTCTGCAATACGATATTATAAGCAGTCTGCTGTTGCTGCTGTAAATAGGTATTTAATCCATTTTCAATCAGCGTCTCCATTTCCAGCTTCATGATCCAGACAAAAAGGATTCCCAGAAACAGCGTACCAAAGGTCAATATAAAATTAAACGGACTGTCCGTCCTGCGCAGTTTCCTGTTTTTCTTCATGTTTTTCTTCCTTATTTGTTAATTTTTTTAACCCCTTATGCCACGAGATCAGCCATGCAAAATCATGGCAGACTATGTGCTTTACCTGTCCCCATTCTTCCTTCCATGTCTGCGTACGCCAGGCACCGGTTGTTTTGATGCTGTTTAATATGCCTGCCATACGGAACCAGTAGATCACAAAATTGTAAAAAGGCAGCAATAACAGAATCAGTACGTTCCGGGCATAAAACCTGCGCAGTTTTTTGTCATACCCCAAATATGACAAAATATTCAAATAGTATAAAAATGCCGACAATACATATAAAATGTAGATCAGCACAAGTGAAATCAAAATAAAGGAAAACGGATAATTTAAAAAAGTCAGGCAGATCAGCGCAAAATACCAGATCATACGCGGAAACGCAAAGGTATGGTCAAACATGATGACTCTTGTCATAAAGTTTGTCAGAAATCCCTTTACCACACTGCCTCTGTCCATAAACATATGGGCAACTTCCAGTTCTCCTCTCTGCCAGCGCTGTCTTTGCAGACAGAGCTTTTGCAGATTTTCGATCGGATCCACGAAAAAGACAGCATTTTCACAGATCGCGATCTTCTGGTGGAGCAGTTTCCGTACCTGAAAGGTAACATGTGTATCCTCACAGACTGTCTCTGTATTATATAACTGAGTCTTTAATATCGTTGATTTCCGAAACGCGGAAAACGCACCTGACATTGTAAAGATACTGTTCAGCTCCGCTTCAAAGTTACGGCCTGCCAGAAACGCCTGTGCATATTCATAAAATTCCGTCTTCTGGAATATACGCCGGAACGGATTTTTCTCCGCTTTAATCATTTCCGGATTCGTCAGGATCGTCCCCGTCATACAGTGCAGCTCATTATGGGACTCAAACCGCTTTACCAGGTTGGAAAGTGCCTGCGGATGCAGGATACCGTCCGAATCGATATGGATGATATATTTCCCTTCTGCATGAAACAGTGCCATATTTAAGGCTCTGGATTTTCCCTGCTCGGAATTCATCCATTTCAGATTCATCTGCGGATGCTCCTTCTGATAGGCTGTATAGATTTCAAAGGAATTATCCTTACTGCCGTTATTGACCAGCAGGACATCCAGCTGCTCCGGTTGATAAGCACTGTTCCTGATCGAGTCCAGACAGGCATACAGAGTATCTGCCGAATTATAGACCGGAACGATCAGCGTAACAGGCGGATAATAGGTAAGCGGTGTGTCCTTTTTATACAGGATACGCTTTTTTACGAGCAGGAAGAAACCTGCAACTGCCGGTACGATTTCCATGATCAGAGGAATAATGATCCAGGATACCCAGAAAACAATTTCATTAGACAGAAGTGTCAGTATTCTTTGCATAACGGAATCCTCCAATCTTCTGTTTTACAATCTGCGATCTGGTAAAAATATAATAATAGAGGATCACAGACAAAGTATAAAAAATAATTCTGCCAACGATGGTATGTGCAATATAATACGCATCATTGCCAAAATAGTAGATGGTTGTACAGATCACAAATAACCGGATAATGTTGGCAAAAAAGATCATCATACAGCCCAAAACCGATAAAATAATGCGCTGCATCCAGTCATATACCCGGAAAAAGGCAAGCATGGAAACATATGCCATCATCTCGATAATACCGGAACATTCATAGTCGATACACAAAGAAATGGCTTCCCTTCCATGCTGCACAAACAACATACTGTATTCACTGTAAGACTCGTAAAAGCCTGTCATTCTTCCTATCACACCTGCAGCGGAGCATACCAGACTGGTCAGTGGCTGGATCGCCACCGGCTGGATCCACATCATCATAAACACAAAGAGTCCGACACTGCCCCAGATAAACTGATAAAAATACAGCTTTCCCCGCGTAAACACAGACAGCAGGTATATCCAGACAAGAAAGCAGACTACTGTAAAAATCGTCATGATTTCTGTAATCCTTTCTTTTTTCCGAGAAGTCCGAATAAAACAACCGCTCCTGCCATCAGCAGAATACTGAAAGATGCACCTGTGGAAGTTCCTACCATTGTGACTTTTCCACCACCGACATTAGGCATGGTCACTTCTACTTTTGCACCACTCGCGATCGTTCCCTGCTCAAGTCCCATCAGCTTCTCCACCTCTGAGATTTTCATTCTGACCTCAAACCGGTCATTCGGATCTCCGCTCGATACTGTAACTGCAGCATCCCCCCAGCTGTAAGCCGGGTAATAGGTGAATGGGCTGAGCCCTGTATAAATACCGTCTTTGCTTAAATTGACATTCTTTCCCCAGTCAATTCCGTTTCTGTCCGCTGTTGGATATCGCAGAAAGAACGGAAGCTGTTTTCCGTTTACGTGTAAATAATAAGCATCTATCGGAATAGGGGAACTGTAAAGCGGATGCATTTCCACATAAAGATACATATACTCCCCATCCCGTACCAGTGCAGCCTGATTATTACAAAGCTGGTTGTTACTGTAATAGGTGATCATTGTCTTGGGAATTCCTTCCCAGTCATCATAATAGCCGTCGATCGTGATCCCACCTGCGGCTTTTGCCTCTATACAGTTTACCGGCACAATTGCTATTATAACCAAACAAGACAGAACCAGACTTGCTATCCTATGCTTCCAATTTTTGTTTTTCTTTTGTATGCTCTTCATTTTCCTCATTCCTTTTCATGTCGTATTTGTTGATTCCCCACAAAAATAATAAGATCAAAATGATGCCCACAAGGCTTACGATCATCCCCTGTTTCAAATACGGATACTGCAGCCGGATCACCGTTGTACCCTTTCCGACAGATACCAGATACCAGTCTACGGTAATCTCTCTGTCAGGATGAAAAATATCATAATAGGCAAGCGCCGTATTCGTATTTTCATAATCTGTCTGTATTGTGATCGTATCACGATCCTGCACAATTTCAAGCGGAACAATTTCCCGTTTTGGAATTGTCTCTCTGTCTACGCCAAGCACCTGTTCCAGAAGTACGTAAACAGTTTCATCTCTGGTAAGCTGCAGATGATACGGCAGATTCATTGCCAGAAATGTGATATTTTCATAAGCAGATACACTTCCCACATAAGGAAGCACCCGTTCTCCGACTCTGACAGTTCCATCCACCCGATTTAGTCCGTTCAGATATACAGTATTCCAGTCTGCATCTTCTGCCGAAAACTCCTGCGGCGTATAACTCTTATCCAGATAAGTCAGTTGTCCATAAGTATCTTTCAACGTAATGCTCTGGGCTGTCACGCCCAGAAAGGTTGTAACACCTTTGGCGTCATTTGTCGAAATATGGTTCATATCTATTATGATATGCACACCGGCATCGGAAAGCTTCTGCAAAAGTGTTTCTGCGATCTTTTTGTCTTCATAAGTAAAATCGGACAGATAGATCGTTTTATAAAGAGATAGTTCGTCAAATGTATAGTGATCGATACAGGCATCCGACAATTCTTCAAAAGCCGGAAATAACCTGGCAAGATCCGCACCGCCGCCACCGATCGCAGCAGCCTCATACGTTGTGACCGTTCCAAACTGCTCCGGTGTATCCACTGTGTACAGCAGATAATCCGCTCCCTGTTCCTGCAGGCTGTAACCACTTGCTTTTGCCGCTTCCGTTACTGCCGGAATATCCTCTTCCTGCTGCGGCAATAAGGCGATCCGAAGAAGCACCGTATCATTGCCCATCAAAAGGCATCGATCAAACAGATAATAAAAATCGCCCTCCGCGTAAGCACTGTTCAACTGTACGATATTGACTGCCGTCGCCGCGCCCTGCCATGCCCAGCCAAAGGTATAATCCTTTGACGGCTCCACGGCCGAGATCATATAAGCGGCAAATGCGCCATAACTGCTCAGGTCAAAAAGTGCCAATCTCTGTTTCGTCAGCTCTTTTGCCTGTAAAATACCATAATTTTCCGCACGCCGCATCTGCGCTGCACTGACATTGGTTACCCGGTCTGCCTTCTCCGCATACAGATAGAAACGCGCCGGATACAGATCCACCAGCAGGATCATACAAAGTGCGATCAAAACCCTCTTTCTGGCATTCTTCCAGAGCAGAAATGCCATAAACGTAAACCCAAGTCCGACCGGAATAAAGCGGATCATCCAGAAAAACTGATGAAACGGCACTTTGGAGTAAAAATCATATAAGGAATTTGTCGTGGAAAAGAATAAAAACAGTCCCGTGATAAAGCCTGCTTCACTCTTTCTGCCTGCAAACAGCATACCAATGATCCCCACGATAAAAATACCGATCCCATAATAAAAGGTTTCCAGTTCTCCGCTGTATCTGTCCGCAGGATTCAGGGACGTGAATCCATCCGCAAAAAAATCCCGCATAACCTGTGCGGTTCCTGCCTCACTCATTCCCATCAATCCACCGCGCAGTGCCGGTACAAGCCAGATACCGATCAGAAGGAAGGAAAGTACCATTCCGGTGAGCAGAAAAATACCGCGCCAGATCCGCTTATTGCAGACCGCATCAAAACAGACAAACAAGAACGTGGTAATACCTACCATTGCCGCTATCATCAGATGACACAACGCAATAAGTGCCATCAAAAGAATAACTGCATACATGGCTTTTGTCCGTTTTTCCTCTAAAAACTGCCAGATCGCATAAAGCAGATACGGCAGCAGCGTTGCCACGACCGCACGCGGAATATTACCTTCCGCAAACAGAACACGCATATTATCCGGCAAAAGGAACCATGCCACCCCCAGAAAAGCTGCCAGATACTGCTTCTGATAACGGACACCGAACATAAGCCATCCACAGGCACCCAGCACAAGCAAAACACCCAGAAACAGAATGTAGCTGCTCATCAGATTTCCACCCGTCAGAAACAGACACCCCGCCAGCATATACAACGGAACAGGTGCCCAGTAACGCATCAGTTCAATGCCGTTATACCAGCTTGCATCATACAGAATATACCAGTTTCCTTCTTTGATTCCTTCGTAGACCAGACGTCCGCGATACATATGGTTCAGCGTATCCGATCCGCGCGGATAAATGCCTGACTCCGTAACGGTATACATCATGACCGCGGCGCTGACCAAAATAAAAAGAACGGCTAGCAGAGTCTTCTTCCATCCGTTTCCGGCTATACGAACCCCACTATCTGTTCTTTCATGATCACCCATTGTTTTCTGCTCTGCAGCTTTTTCGCTGCCTGCTGCATCCTCTACAGCTATCGCTGTCTGCACCTTTTCTTTGCTTTCCGCAGTTTTTTCCTTCTCTTTTACCCCATTTTCTGCGGACTTAATCGTTATCGTAGATTCCTGTACCTTATCCTGTAAATGAAGATCTGCAATTTCATGCACCCGGTTGATGCTTGCATCATATAATTCCTTTGTAACGGAATACGTGCGTACCGGCGTTTCATAAATATCAAGCCGCAGCAGGGATAACTCATCCTGCAGCACCTTGGTCAGCTCTTCAAAAAATACATTGCCAATGTTTTCCAGTGTCGTGTCACCATTTTCAAATCCGTGCATCTCATCGAGATACCGGTTCTGAAACGGTGACAGCCAGCTTTCAATCTTCTGCTCGATCTCCTGATACAGCTCCATTTTCCGCTGTGCTTTCAAATAAAGCACAATGGAGAATGTATGCTGATGTCTGCCGGCTTTGTCACCGATTACATTGGAATGTTCCGCATGTAATTCAAACTTCAGCTTATAGATATTCTGTCCCATACGTTGTTAAAAAAATGTTCTTTCTACCTTTTTATTGATCATCTCAATGCCTGCTTTCAGATCGGGATGTGCTTCCAGAATCTCTTCTGCTTTATCCCGCTGCATCTCATTGATGCAAAGTGTGCATTTTGATTTTTCCCCTCCTGCGAAAACCCTCTTAAAAAATGAAACATCATCCCATTTTTCATAATAGGAGATCCGTTCATCTAAAAATAACCGTTCCAGCTGCTTCTTGACGTTCAGATCCGTAATTGTACAAAATTCCACTTCATTATGTACCTTCACATCAGCAAATGATATATCTGCCATTTCTTTCACCCGTCTTTTCTTTTAATGTCATGAGGGATTCCCTCTCTTAAACACTTCCCTTAGCATACCACAAATTCCCCTGTTTGGAAAGTACCAAACTTTAGGAATGCTTTTTCATTGCCTTCTCTGCTTTGATCACTTTCTGGAATTCCTTGATATCTTTTGCGATCTCACCGCTCAGTGCCAGCAGGCAGATCAGGTTTGGAATTGCCATCAGCGCATTTGCAATATCGGAGAAGTTCCACACGATCTCCAAAGAAGTCGTTGCACCCACATAAGCGATCAGAGAAAAGATAATACGGTAGATCATATTATATTTATGCGTACCAAGCAGATATTCAAATGCTTTTTCTCCATGATACTCCCAGCCTAAAATGGTGGAGAATGCAAATAATGCGATACCGATGCAGACAAGCCATGCGCCCGGCGTTCCGAGTACAGTCTTGAAAGCGGCGATCGTCAGATCTGCACCTTTATACAGTTCGCCGGTATCCGGATTGACTGCACCAAGCATACCTGAGCTTGCGATGGCAAGACCTGTGATCGTGCAGACTACGATCGTATCCCAGAAAGTACCTGTCATATTGATATAGCCCTGTCTGACCGGATGATCGGTTGTTGCTGCAGCTGCTGTAATGGCTGCGGAACCCATACCTGCTTCATTGGAGAACACGCCCCTGGCAACACCAAAACGCATCGCGTTCATCATGGATGCTACGATCGTACCGCAAAGTCCGCCGCCCACTGCTTTGACGGAAAATGCCATCTGGAAGATCATGGATACGCCAGCCGGAAGATTTCGGATATTACCAATAATAATGATCAAACCTGCGATCACATAGAAGATCGCCATAAACGGTACGACTACACTCGATACTTTTGAAATAGATTTGATACCACCTACAATAATAAGAAGAGCCAGTGCTGTGATCACAATACCTGTCACTGCGACCGGTACATGGAAAGTCGTCTTTACTGATTCCGCAATGGAGTTCGCCTGTGTCAGGTTACCGATACCAAAAGATGCAACAACTGCAAATAACGCAAACAGCCAGCCAAGGACTGCACCCAGCTTTTTGTGCTTAAATGCTTTTTTCATCGTATACATCGGTCCACCGGACATTTCGCCTTTTTCATTGACTTCTCTGTACTTGATCGCCAGCATACATTCGCTGAACTTGGAAGTCAGTCCAAAGCATGCACTGATCCACATCCAGACAAGTGCACCCGGTCCACCGGATACCATCGCCGTTGCAACACCAACGATATTACCGGTTCCGATCGTTGCGGCAAGTGCGGTTGTCAGGGCAGAGAACGGAGAAATATCGCCGCTTCCTCTTGTCTTCTGTCTTGCCTCTTTACTCAATGTGCTTTTGATCGCATATCCCAGATTCCGCCAGGTCAGAAATCCTGTCCGGATTGTCAGGAACACACCGGTTCCGACTAACAGGATCAGCATCACCGGCCCCCACACAAAGTCATCGACTGTTACCAGCACCTCTGCCAGTTTTTCCATAAATCCATTCATACTTCATCCTCCTTGTTGTGTATTCTTCATTTTATGCTTGTATTTTTCTTAATATTTGTATTGTTTCCTTCTCAGACTCGAAAATCCTGCCGCTACTTTTCTCTTCTTTCAGACTCGAAAATCCTGCCGCTATCGCGGCAGTCGCGCTTCGCGCTTTCTGATTTTTTCGTTGTACGTTCGGGTGAACCCAAATACATGCTTCGCATGTGCTTGGGTTCCTTCCTCACTACAAAAAGAGGACAACACGTATGTGTTGTCCTCTTCGACATCATTAGTATATCTTATATAATTTTGTGCGTCAAGTGCTATTTGTGATATGGTTCTCCCGCAATGATCCGATAGCTTCTGTAGATCTGCTCAAGCAGGATCACTCGCATCAGCTGATGCGGAAATGTCATTCTGGAAAAGCTGAGCTTATAATCCGCTCTTTTCAGCAGGCTTTCATGCAGTCCCAGAGAACCGCCGATCACAAACTGGATCTGGCTTTTTCCTGTAATCCCAAGCTGATCAATTTTTTGTGCCAGCTCGACCGAATCAAGCTGTTTTCCTTCGATCGCCAGTGCGATCACGTAGGCATCTTCCCTGACATGGCGCATAAGACGCTGTGCTTCTTTTTCCTTGATCTGCTCACAGACAACCTCTGAAGCACGATCCGGTGTCTTTTCATCCGCCACCTCTATGATCTCCAGCTTACAGTATTTTGACAGCCGTTTGCTGTATTCCGCTATCGCATCCCTGAAATAGCTTTCCTTCACTTTGCCGACCGATAATATGGATATCTTCAATATTACTTCCTACTTCTTACTTTCTATGCGCAGTATCTATTCTTCCTCTTCGGAAACCTCTTCCTCAGATCCCTCTGCAGCTTCTTCCTGTGCAAGCAGAGCTTCATCATCTTTGCTGTACAGCTCTTCATACCAGTCATCTGCCAGTTTTTCCAACAAAGCCGGCTCCAGTCCACCATAATGGACCTCCAGAAATTCTTTGATCAGTGCCAGACGGCTGTAATAGATCTGCGGCATTTCTTCCGGTTCTCCGGCGAGCTTGATGTCGATCACTTCTCTTGACATATGCTGTGCCAGAAGATCCATGATCTGTTCGATATTTTTCTGTTCTTCCTCTGCAATACCCAGATATTTCTTATACGTCTTTATGGAAGAAAATCCCATTGCAATAAACACAAGGAACATCGTTGCCATAATAGCAGAAACAAGATATTTTCCAAGGCCGAATAAATGGATCGGCAGATAATCCAGCACAAGCAGTATGATAAAGACAAGTCCGAGTCCGCCAACCAGAATCAGTGCGATTGCACTTGATTTTGCATCCTCAGCCTTATTGTTCTTATCTTCATAAAGTACTGCCGGCTCCGGTGCCTGCTGTTCTTCCTGCGTTTCCGCATCCGCACCGTCTTCTGTATCTGCATCCATGCCCATCGCAGCTCTTCTTTCTTTTTCCTGCTGCTGCATCATTGCCTGTACATAACTCTGCAGATAGGCTGTCGCACGCTCTGCATGTTCCTCTGTCACATACAGCTCAAATTCATCTTTTCTCTGACCCGGTCTGACAAAACATTCCACGTCCTTTGACTGCAGAAGCTCCGCCATCTGGTTCATATCATATTCTGCTCCCGAGATCAGGGCTCTCGGCCCCTCCTCGAGAGAATCTACAAGGTCTACATCACAGTCATTACAATGTGTGTAGCCCTCTCTGTATTCATTTTTACATACGGGACACCAAGGCATATCCGATTCCTCCCTACAGGAAATTATTTCTGTGACAGGTACTCATCGATACCCTTAGCTGCAGCCTTTCCTGCGCCCATGGCAAGAATAACGGTTGCTGCACCTGTAACCGCATCACCACCGGCATAAACACCTTCTTTTGTTGTCTTACCGTGTTCTTCATCCGCGATGATACATTTGTATTTATTGACTTCCAGTCCTTCTGTTGTAGAAGAGATCAGTGGATTCGGCGAAGTACCGAGTGACATGATGACTGTATCCACATCCATCACAAACTCAGATCCTTCGATCGCTACCGGTCTTCTTCTGCCGGATGCATCAGGCTCACCAAGCTCCATCTTTATACATTTAATGCCGTTTACCCATCCGTTTTCATCGGATAAGATCTCGATTGGATTTGTCAGAAGGTCAAAAATGATGCCTTCTTCTTTTGCATGATGTACTTCTTCTACTCTGGCAGGAAGTTCTTCTTCACTTCTACGATATACGATATGAACTTCTGCACCAAGTCTTAAAGCCGTTCTGGCAGCATCCATTGCTACGTTACCACCACCGACAACAGCCACTTTCTTACCGTGCATGATCGGTGTATGGGAATCTTCCTTGAATGCCTTCATCAGGTTGCTTCTTGTCAGGTATTCATTTGCGGAGAATACACCGTTTGCCTGTTCTCCCGGAATACCCATGAATTTCGGAAGACCTGCACCGGAACCGATAAATACGGCATCAAAGCCTTCTTCTTCCATCAGTTCATCAATCGTTGTGGATTTACCGATAACAACGTTTGTCTCGATCTTGACACCGAGAGATTTTACATTTTCGATTTCCTTAGCCACTACTTTTGTCTTTGGCAGACGGAATTCAGGAATACCGTATACAAGTACGCCGCCTGCTTCATGTAATGCTTCAAAGATCGTTACATCGTAGCCCATCTTTGCCAGATCGCCTGCACAGGTCAGACCTGCAGGACCGGAACCGATGACAGCTACTTTTTTATTCTTCTTTTCTTTTGCAGGAGCCGGTTTGATCCCATGCTCACTTGCCCAGTCAGCTACGAAACGCTCCAGTTTACCAATGGAGATCGGCTCTCCCTTGATGCCACGGATACATTTGCCTTCACACTGGCTTTCCTGTGGGCAGACACGTCCGCAGACAGCCGGCAGTGCACTGGATTCATTGATAATATGATAAGCTGCTTCAAAGTTACCCAGCTTTACCTGCTCGATAAATGCAGGAATATTGATGGATACAGGGCAGCCCTTCATACACTGTGCATTTTTACAGTTGATACAACGGCTTGCTTCTTCCATTGCTTCCTGCTCATTATAGCCAAGACATACTTCTTCAAAATTTGTTGCGCGAACCTTTGGATCCTGCTCTCTGACAGGTACTTTCTTTAATACGTCCATTACTTGTCACCTCCGCAATGACCACATCCACCGTGATGTGTATCACCTTCCTGCTGTTTTAATAATGCTCTGCCTTCTGCAGTTTTGTAGATCTGCTGACGCTTCATCGCCTGATCAAAGTCAACCAGATGTCCATCAAATTCAGGACCGTCTACACAGGCAAACTTCACTTCTCCGCCAACAGTCAGACGACAGGCACCACACATACCCGTTCCATCTACCATGATCGGATTCATGGAAACGATTGTCTTAATGCCAAGCTCTTTTGTTGTCAGACATACAAATTTCATCATGATCATCGGACCGATCGCAACGCAGACATCATAAGATTTGCCTTCTTTTTCAACCAGATCCTTCAGTGTATTGGTTACCATACCGCTTCTGCCGTAGGAACCGTCATCTGTTGTGGGATATACATTGCCCGCAACCTTTTTCATTTCCTCTTCATAGATCAGCAGATCTTTATTTTTTGCACCAATGATAACATCTGCTAAAATGCCCTGCTCATGGAGCCATTTTACCTGCGGATATACAGGGGCTGTTCCAAGACCACCTGCTACAAAGATGATCTTCTTTTTCTTAAGTTCTTCTATATCTTCCTTACAGAATTCGGAAGGCTGTCCCAAAGGTCCAACGAAATCATGGAAGAAATCTCCCGCCTTTAAGTCTCTCATTTCGTTTGTACCGGCGCCGATCGTCTGTACCACGATCGTGATCGTGCCTTTTTCTCTGTTATAATCACTGATCGTAAGCGGAATACGTTCTCCGTCTTCTCCTGTTCTTACAATGACAAACTGTCCCGGCAAACATGCTTTGGCAACTCTTTTCGCTTCCACCTCAAAGAGATAAATGTTTGTCGTAAGTTCTTCTGCTCTGACAATTTTATACATTTTCTTCCTCCTCTAGTTCATTGACCCGCAGGTCCATATCTTTCTTATAGTAAAATAATTCTCAAAAAAGTGCAATGGTTTTTACTGTAATTTGTGGAGATCATAGGTGCCCATCATATTTTGCACCGCTTCAAAGCTCTCTCCGGTCGTAATGCAGACCGCATACTGGTTTCCTGTTTTCTGCGAAGTACCGTCTGCCGATACAAAAGTTTCCGACAACAGATAATAGTACATATCATTTTCCGAAATGACCGAGATCACCTCGTATTGCCGGTTTCCTTCCACGCCTTCCACATGGCCGTCCGCATCTGTCAGGCTTCCCTGCAGGATCAGTGCCTGCTTAAGCAAATTGACTGCCTGATCTGCTGAAAGCGCCAGCTCCATCTGCAGTGAATAATCTTCATATAAGATATCACTGGAATTATCGTTTTCATCATACATGATAAATGCAAAATGACTTTCTCCGAGCGGAAGTGGGATCGGTTCTGTATACAAATTGCTCTCAAAGCCCGGCTCCGAACCGTCTGTCGTATAGTATACTTGATACATATCGGACGGCGTCTCTACCTCGATCATCTGCGGCTCTGTATAGGTGCCTGCTTCCAACGATACAAACGGTGCGGAAAGCGTTCTGACATCCACTGTATATTTTTCTTCCGCCACAGCACTTGTCACGCCATATGTGTTCACATAGATTGCCTGCAGGTGATAGATTCCTGAATCTAAAATGATCGGTGTGATATATCTCGTGCTGCTCCGATCCGGTTGTCCGCCGTTTGTCGTATAGTAGATCTCTCCGCTGCCCGGTGCGATCAGCTTCACAGAAAGCATTTCGTCATAGGAACCGCCCCCCATGGAAAATTCCGGTGCATCACAGCGATATGCCACATATTTATCCAACACCGTCTGCTCTTTGCAGGAAAGCAGGAGCTGTCCGATCTTCTCATATGCTTTCTGACTCTCGTAGATCGGAACAAGCAGATCATATGCCTGTACATAGGCACTGTCTGCCGCAAGCAGTGCTTCCAGTGTCTTTTGTTCCATTTCTGTATTATTCTGTCCCGCATAAGCTTTTGCCATCATCATCCGGGCATCCGATGAGTTTGGTGCAAGTGCCGCCGCCTCTTTGGCATAGGTAAGCATCTGGACATAATCCTGCGCCTCATACATATCTTCCGCCATTTTTAACTGATACTCATAGGAAGCATGATTATTCCGATAGATCAGAGCACCTGTCAGAAATACCAGAAACACAACGACTGCGATCCCGGCACTGATTCCGATCAGAAATCTTCTTTTATGCAATTTTTTATGTTCCGATTCTGTTTGTTCTTCCCCATCTTCGGAAAGTTTTATCTCTGTTTCCGCCGGATCCGGCTTCTGCTCTTCCTGATCCAGAGGCAGTGGTACAATCTGCCGGGTATCGGCGAGGTCATCTGCGATCGCTGAAATTGTGCTTTCCAGTTTTGCATCCACCTCTGCATCATATACCGGTACAAGGAGTCGCTCCTTACCGCATTTTTCACAGAAAATCTGGTCTTCCTTCATGGGTGCGCCACAATGTGGACATTTCATATAGACATCACTCCGTTTGTAAGGCTACACTTTCTACACAGTTGTGCATCAGCATTGCGATCGTCATCGGCCCTACACCGCCCGGTACAGGTGTGATATAGCTGCAATGCTCACTTACCCTCTCAAAATCAACATCCCCGCAAAGTCCCTCTTCTCTTCTGTGGATCCCCACATCAATGACGACGGCTCCTTCCTTGA
The DNA here is from genome assembly GCF_018917935.1 of Kineothrix sp. MSJ-39. GTDB lineage: Bacteria > Bacillota > Clostridia > Lachnospirales > Lachnospiraceae > CAG-194. The sequence goes on from NZ_JAHLPN010000001.1 coordinate 308,190, forward strand.
CATATTCCTCCGTGATCATCTGTGGTCTGCCGATCGCTACGATCAGGATATCCGCACGCTTGCAGACCTCTTTCAGATCCTTTGTCTTTGAATGTGTGATCGTCACTGTCGCATTCTCGCGCAGCATCAGAAGCGCCATCGGTTTTCCGACGATATTGCTTCTGCCGATGATGACACATTCCTTTCCGGCGATCTCAATACCGGATCTCTTTAACAGCTGAATGATCCCCGCCGGCGTACAAGATACAAAGCCCGGCTGTCCGATACAGAGGGCACCAACGCTCTGCGGATGGAAGCCGTCCACATCCTTTTTCGGAGAGATCGCACGGATCACTGCATTTTCATCGATATGCTTTGGCAGCGGAAGCTGTACCAGAATACCGCTTATGTCCTTCCGGTTGTTCAGTTCTTCTATCAAAGAAAGCAGCTCTTCCTGCGTTGTTTCCTCCGGAAGCTCAAAGCTCTCTGATTCCATGCCCGTGTAGGCACAGGCTTTTTTCTTATTATTCACATATACGCTCGAAGCCGGATCATTGCCGACCTGTACGACCGCAAGTGTCACCGTAACGCCCTGCGCCTTCAGCGCAGCGACCTTTTCCTTCACTTCATCTTTGATCTGCTTGGAAATTGCCTTGCCATCTATAATATTCATCTGTCTCCTCCTTCTCAAGTTGTATTTATGGTCATAATCTTCGATGAATTTGCATATTCCCCGCCAGACACGCTTTCGCTCGTTAAAAAACGTAGCGGATACATAAGGGCACAAAATACGTGCCCTAAGTACCGACGTTTTTTATGGGCGGTCTGGTGTGAAACATGCAAATCCATCATACACATAGCTAAAATAATCCTGTAATTCTTCCACTCTCGTCCACATCAATTCCAAAAGCTGCCGGCTGTTTCGGAAGTCCCGGCATTGTCATGACCGCTCCTGTCAGCACGACCACAAAGCCTGCGCCTGCGGATACATACGCTTCCCGGACTGTGATATCAAAGTGCTCCGGTCTGCCTAAAAGCGACGGATCATCGGAAAGGGAATACTGCGTCTTTGCCATACATACCGGCAGATCCCCAAAGCCAAGCTCTGTCAGCTTTGCAAGCTGCTTCTTTGCTGCGGCTGTATAATTCACACCCTTTGCGCCGTAGATCTCTTTTGCGACTGTCTCAATCTTTTCTGTCAGCGGCAGTTCATCCGGATACAGCGGCTCAAAGCGGCTTTCTTTCTCTTCCAGTGTCTTTAACACCTTCTCAGCTAAGGCAATACCGCCTTCGCCGCCCTTTTCCCAGACTTCGGAAATGGCAAATTCACAGCCTCGTTCTTCACAGAACTGCTTCACAAATGCGATCTCTGCCTTGCTGTCCGTAACAAAGGAATTCAATGTCACAACAACCGGTACTTTATATTTCTGCAGGTTTTCGATATGCTTCTCCAGATTGACGATGCCTTTCTTCAGTGCTTCCACGTTTTCTGCGGAAAGCTCTGCCTTCGGAACACCGCCGTTATATTTCAGGGCACGGATCGTTGCGACCAGCACAACCGCATCCGGCTTGAGTCCCGCCTGTCTGCACTTGATATCAAAGAATTTTTCCGCGCCGAGGTCTGCACCAAATCCTGCTTCCGTCACGACATAATCTGCCATGGAAAGGGCTGCGGTCGTCGCACGGACACTGTTACAGCCGTGTGCGATGTTTGCAAACGGACCGCCGTGGACAAGGGCCGGGGTATGCTCCAGCGTCTGGATCACATTTGGCAGGATGGCATCTTTTAACAGGGCTGCCATTGCACCGACTGCCTGCAGGTCTTTTGCTGTTACAGGCTTTCCGTCCAGATCGTATGCCACAATGATCTTACCGAGGCGGTCTTTCAGATCTTCCAGATCCGTTGCCAGACAGAGGATCGCCATGATCTCGGAAGCAACCGTGATCACGAAATGGTCTTCCCTGACAAAGCCGTCTGTTTTGCTGCCAAGTCCCACAACAACATTCCGAAGGACACGGTCGTTCATATCCAGACATCTCTTCCAGACGATCTGGCGTGTATCGATGCGGAGCGCATTGCCCTGCTGGATGTGGTTGTCCAGAAGTGCTGCGAGCAGATTGTTTGCTGAGGTGATCGCATGGAAATCGCCTGTAAAGTGCAGGTTCAGATCTTCCATCGGAACAACCTGTGCATATCCGCCGCCTGCTGCACCGCCTTTGATGCCGAAGCACGGTCCAAGGGATGGCTCACGCAGTGCGATGACTGCCTTTTTCCCCAGCTTGCCGAAAGCCTGACCAAGCCCGACACTCGTTGTCGTCTTGCCTTCTCCCGCAGGCGTTGGGTTGATCGCCGTCACAAGGATCAGCTTTCCTTTTTGATTTCCCTCTATCTTTTTCAGATATTCATTCGAGATCTTTGCTTTATACTTTCCGTAAAGCTCCAGATCGTCTGCGGTCAGCCCGATCTCCTTGACTACCTCTGTGATGGGAAGCATCTGTGCTTCCTGTGCGATTTCAATGTCTGTTTTCATATTGTTCTCCCTTATGTATTTTCTGTTAAAACATTCCTTAAATTTCCTCTAAAAGCTGTTCAAACTGTTCTTCTGTCATCAGAACTTTACGCGGCTTCGTTCCCTCTTCTTCGCCGACAACCCCATAGTCGCAAAGCTGATCCATGATCCTTGCAGCTCTGTTAAAGCCAATTTTAAAGACTCTCTGCAGCATACCGATCGATGCCTTGTCTTTTTCAATAATAAAACGGCCTGCATCCGCGAAATACATATCCCGCTCATTTTCGCCGCCGCTTTTCCCTGGTGCATCACCGGAGCCATTTCCCATTGCCTCGATCTGCTGATTGACTTCATCCTGCGACTCTACATCGTTATGTTCCTTCAGATAATCAACGACATCCGCCACTTCCTTATCGGAGACGAATGCGCCCTGTACACGGACCGGCTTCGGATATCCCTGCGGATAAAAAAGCATATCGCCCTTTCCAAGCAGCTTTTCCGCACCGTTCATATCCAGGATCGTACGGGAGTCCACACCTGAAGATACCGCAAATGCAATACGGCTTGGCATATTCGCCTTGATCAGACCTGTGATGACGTCAACAGAAGGCCGCTGCGTTGCAATGACCAGATGGATACCCGCTGCTCTGGCAAGCTGTGCCAGGCGGCAGATGGATTCCTCCACCTCTCCCGGTGCTACCATCATCAGATCCGCCAGCTCGTCCACGATGATCACGATCTGCGGCAGTTTCTGCGGCAGTTCCTCGCCGCCATTTTCCGTCATTTCCTCTACCTTCTTGTTATAGCCCTTCAGGTCACGGACATGCATATCTTCAAATTTCTTGTAACGCTCCGTCATTTCACTGACGCCCCAGTGCAGTGCACCTGCCGCCTTTTTCGGATCTGTCACAACAGGCAGGAGCAGATGCGGAATACCGTTATAAACACTCAGCTCTACTACCTTCGGATCGACCATGATGAGCTTGACATCCTCCGGGGAAGCCTTATACAAAATACTCATGATCAGCGTATTGATACAAACACTCTTTCCGGAGCCTGTCGATCCTGCAATCAAGACGTGCGGCATTTTTGCAATATCCGTGACAACAGTCTGCCCTGCGATATCCTTACCGACCGCAAAGGAAAGATTGCTCTTAAAATTCTTAAAGTTATCCGACTCAAGCAGATCGCGCAGAAGCACCATGCTGTTTTCCTTATTCGGTACTTCGATACCGATCGCCGCTTTTCCCGGAATCGGTGCTTCGATTCGGATATCCGTTGCTGCCAGATTTAATTTGATATCATCCGACAGGTTGACGATCTTGCTGACCTTTACGCCCATTTCCGGCTGAAGCTCATATCTCGTAACTGCCGGGCCCTGACTGATATCCGTAATCGTTACATTGACACCAAAGGTCTTCAGCGTCTGCTTTAGCTGCAGTGCTGTTTCCTTGAGCTGCCGCTCGGAATTTTTATTGGAAGATGCCTCGCTCTTCTTTAATAAAGTAAGCGGCGGCTTCTTATACGGTCTTGGCTTCTTCGGCATTTGACTGATCTGGTCAGTTACCTGCGTATCTGTCACATTAGCTGTTCTTTGACCTGCAGGCTGCATGGTCTGCGTGCTTTGATTTCCGATCGGCTGTCCGCTCTCTGCTGCTTTACTTGCAACAGGCTTCGTTCTGACAGGAGCCGGCTCAGGTGTAAGGCCGGCGATCCGGTCAGCGCTCTCTTCAAGTGCTGCGGAAATCTGCGTCATATCAAAATCATCCGGTGCGGATTCCATGACCTGCACCTTGTGTTCTCTGTTGTAAACAGGCTGTTTTGCCGGTTTCTTTTCCGGCTTTTCCATTGCAGATATATCCTCTGTTTTTGCCTGCTGAACCGGTTCAATTCCTTTGATATGTATTTTTTCGATCTCATCCATATCCTGCACTGCAGGCGTCTCTTCTATATGCAGTTGTCTGACATCCAGACTTTCTTCCGCCGCAGAAACCGGCTTTGCCTCTGCCTTTTTCGTCTTCTTCGGTGCTTTTAGGGTCGTTGCATCCGTAATACCGCTGACCTTATTATCCATCCGCAGGCTTTTTTCTTCCTGTCTGCGCTTTTCTCTTTCTGCCCGCTCCTGCATTCTGATCTCGCGTTCCTGCATTCTCTGCTCACGCAGGATCTCATTGCGTTCGATGCGGTTTTCCACATCTTCCCTGGCACTGTCATAGACATGTCTGCCCGCGCCCGCTAACTGCCGGACGATGGACTTCTCCGTCAGAAGCACCAGACAGAGCATCATCAGGATCAGGACAAGCGCGATCGTGCCTACCATACCGATCGTTTTCGTCAGTCCCCTTGCCAATGCGCTGCCAATGACGCCACCCGCCATTTTGTGGGCATTTGCATAGCTGTAATAGGAAGCTGCAGTGCTTCCCGCATTCTCGATCCCGCCGATCAGTGCTGCCACTACCTCAAGATCCAGAAACAGGAAAGTGCCTGCCAGCAGCTTGATCGTCGCCACACGGTTGCCAAGATTCAGTATCAGGAATAAAATGCCCAGAAACAGAATGGGCGGTGTGATATAGGCAAGGATTCCGAAAACGCCGAACATAACGGCGCTTACTGCGTCTCCTGCCTTACCGATCAGATGAAAATTAGATAAAAACAGAAGGATCGTCACTGCAATCCCAAGAAGCAGGATCACCTCATCCTTTACTTCTGTGCTGAAGCTGTCCTGTTTCTTTCTCGTATTTCGTTTTCTGTTTGTTGTTCTCTTACGTCCGGAAGCAGTCTTTCTACCTCTTTGCGTTGCCATTTCTTTCACTCCGGTTCTATAAAATATCTTGCATGATATGCATAAAATTCATTATAACATTCTTTTTTTGAAATGTCATCCTTCACTTGTTTCGTCGATCATCTCATGCAACTTTGCCATAGCTTCTTTCAGTCCACCCACCGCGTCGATCAGACCGTAAGTCACTGCCTTTGGTCCTACCACAAGGCTTCCGACATCTTTTGTCAGCATCTTTGTTTCCATCAACAACTTTTCAAAGGTTTTCTGCGGTATATTGCTGTGTGTGATCACAAATCCCGTGATACGGTCCTGCATGGATTTGAAATAATCATAAGTCGCAGGTGTTCCGATCACCATTCCGTTCATGCGGACCGGATGGACGACCATTGTTGCGCTTTCCACAATAAAAGAATAATCTGCCGATACTGCGATCGGAACGCCGATCGAATGGCCGCCGCCCAGTACCAGAGATACTGTCGGTTTACTTAAAGAAGCAATCATTTCCGCGATTGCCAGTCCGGCTTCCACGTCGCCTCCCATGGTATTTAAAATGATGAGAACGCCGTCAATCTCACAGGAATCCTCTATCTGTGCAAGCTTCGGGATAATATGCTCATATTTGGTCGCCTTTGTATTCCCGGAAAGCACATCGTGTCCTTCGATCTCTCCGATGATCGTGAGCAGCTCGATCCTGTGATGCTGTCTGTTCTGCTCCAGACTGACTGCACCTGTTTCTTTGATCAGCTCCGCTTCCTTCTGCTTTTCTTCCGCATCAGACTCTTTTACGCGCTTTCTCTGCTGCGCCTTCTTTTCGTCCTTTTCATACTTATCCTGTTTTTTTGTTTTTCCTATATTTCCCTGATTGCCCATCTGCATAACCTCCGCTCTTTTTTATGCAGTATGCGCAATTTGTTTTCATTTTATAAATAATGCCCATGAGGTATCTTTACTGTAACATAAAAGATCTGTAGAATACAATTCTTCTACAGACCTTTTATATGTTTGGCACTATATTATTTTTTACAGATATTTTTTCTGCATGCACTGACCGGAAACCAGCTGCAGCCTTCACAGATATCGGCGAGCATCTCTTCCGTCATTTTGGCATCGATCTCCCGGATCAGCTCCTGATAGGAATACTCCTTCTCTTCCAGTCCGAAATAATCAACCACCTTCTGATCGAAGCGTTTTACTTTCTCCTGCGTGTCACAAAGATCTTCACCCTCTTTGTGTGGACAGCAGGAACAAAGTGTATCTGTTGAGAAAGTCAGCGTGATCTTTGTACCCGGCTGATTTCTGAGTGCATCAACCACTTCATCCATATGGGATACGAAGCCCTCGCTGTATCCTTTTCCCGAATAGCCCTGTGTACAGAGTAAATGATGAGGTCTTAAATAGATCATTTACGGATACCCGGGACTGCACGTCTGACCGCAAAACCAATGATCGATGCCAGTATTGCTTTTATAATTGCAGTTGGTATAAAAGGCAGTACACAGGCTGTAATACCGACCATCACACTGCTGTGTGTCAGCAGACAGAACATGATCACACCTACTACATAGTTCACAACAGTTCCTGCTACAAGTGCTACGACAAATGCGCCCTTAAATGCTTTTCTGTGCTCTACACCGAAACCGATGATAAATGCCATCAGCGGGAAGGAAATTAAGAATCCGCCTGTCGGTCCGACAAACTTATCAAAACCGCCTGAGAAATTGGCAAGTACCGGAACGCCGACTGCACCAAGCAGTAAATAAACAATACTGGAGATCGTAGAAAGCTTTGCGCCTAATACGACTGCTGCCAGTGTAATGGCAAATGTCTGCATGGTCATCGGAACACCCATTGGCATCGGAATGGAAATCTGTGCCATAACAGCGATCACTGCTGTAAATAAACCAACATAACAGATCTCCTGTATACTGAACTTTGATTTGCTCTTTTTCTGTGTTTTTGCTTCTGTTACTTCACTCATTGTGTTTCTCCTCCTGTATGAATCATCATGTCACCTCTAGCATTAAACCACAAAGCGTTTCAATTGTCAACCTGTATTTCATCTTTGGTTGACAATTCGTTTTTTAACCAAAAACCTGTAGTTTCTTTTCCCCCGTATATGTTATACTGTAAGCACCAAAAATAATTTCCGTATTATTAAGAAAGGAGCCTGTTATGTTTCAATCCATCGAACGTAAACATCCTCATTTTTATCAGTATTTTCGTATTATGATCGTGATCGCAGCCTCTATTCTCTATGCCTGGAATCTCTGCTGCTTTGCCAAGGCTGCCAACCTGTTTCCGGGCGGTTTTTCCGGCGTCTCGCTTCTGCTCCAGAAGATCGGGCTGACTTTTTTCCATGTCCAGATCCCATTTTCTCTTTTTAATATTGTACTGAATCTGTTTCCGGCTTATATCGCCTACCGTTATATCGGAAAACGGTTTACCCTGTATTCCATTCTGGTGATCTTTTTATCCAGTATTTTCGTGGACATCCTGCCCCAGTATATTTTTACGCAGGATATCCTGCTGATCTGTATTTTCGGCGGCATGTTGAACGGACTTGCCATTGCCCTCTGTTTAAATGTCGGTACAACAACAGGCGGTACGGATTTCATCAGCATTTATCTGTCCCAGCAAAAAGGGGTGGATGCCTGGAATTATATCCTGACCGGAAATGTTATCATGCTGGTGATCGCCGGTGCGCTGTTCGGCTGGAATATCGCACTGTATTCCATTATCTACCAGTTCTGCAGCACACAGGTTATCCAGATGCTTTATAAACGCTATCAGAAGGAAACACTGTTTATTATTTCCGATCATGCAGATGAGATCTATAAAGTGATCAAAGACACAACAAAACATGACGCCACTTTATTCCGCGGCGTCGGCTGTTATGAAGAAAAAGAAAAGAAAATGCTTTATTCGGTTATCAATACAGATGCCAGAAGACATCTGATCCCACTGATCAGGGCGATCGATCCGCACGCCTTTATCAATGTAGTCAAAACAGAAGAACTTGCAGGCCGTTTCCATGATATTCCAAACGACTGATCTATGGAGCTATTTGCATTCTTCAATATGGCTGAAGCTCCATGCATGGATATTCAGCTCCACGATCGCGGAACCGCAATATTCACAGAATTTAGCTCCCAGGGATGAAATCGGAGCTCCACAATTCGGACAGTTGATGCCAAGTGCCCTGTCCGATTCTTTTTCTACGATCTCCCGGTTCTGGATATAGATCAGATCTGTATTAAATCTGGTCTGGTATGTATATTCCGTACTGCCTTCCGTGATTCTGCCTTCCGCATTCTTTCTGTAATGCATGCAGGCAAGAGAAGTCTGGAAGGTAACAACGCATCTGCCTGCATTCTTTTTGTACTGGCTGATCTCTGTCCGGTGGATCCTGATGTCGTCATACTGCTCGATCAGATTCTGATCCGAAAGCATTTGCAGATGGTGGGAAAGCTGATCCTGCAGCTCCTGATTCCCTTCTTTTAGTAAGCTGCTGTTATTCTGGTCGATCGCACGCAGATACGATACCAGCACATCTTCTGCCCTGTTTTTCATTTCATCGTATGTAAAATCCGGAAAATCCGCTACGATCCGCGGCAGAAGAAGCGATGTCATCGCATTGACGGATTTCGGCGTTGTCGCATATTCCTGCTTCATCTGCTGTGCTGCTTTTCTGATATCATCCGTTCCAAACAGATCCCGTGTCACTTCTTTTGCTTTCTTTTTTGCCAGAAAGATCAATATATAGATGGTCAGTATAATGACAAGTATCAGTACAAGTATGATAATACTCTTCATGTTCGTTCTCCGTCTCTCTCATTTTATTCCAAACCCGGCTGCTCCATCATTTTACAGTTCCGGCTGTAATTCCGTCTGCAGCTCATCTGCGATCTCTTCCAGACATGTCAGAAGCAGTGGATTAAAAGCACCGCATTCACCGTCTCTGATCATCTGCATTGCTTTTTCATGGGAAAATGCCTTTTTATACACACGTTCGCTTGTCAGCGCATCATAAACATCCGCAATCGATACAAGCTGTGCGGAGATCGGTATCTCATCACCAACAAGACCGTCCGGATATCCTTTTCCGTCATAGCGTTCATGATGCCACTGGCAGATCTCTATGGCAATCTGCAGCAGTCTTTCATCCTGGTACCGCGGCAGATTCCGCAGCATATCCGCACCGATCGTCGTATGTGTTTTCATGGTTTCAAACTCTTCTGCAGTCAGTCTGCCAGGTTTATTTAAGATTGCCTCATCAATACCGATCTTACCGATATCATGCAGGGCAGACGCCGTCTCGATCAGACTGCGTTCCTGCCAGAGCGCCGGATACTTATCTGTCTTCTGTACGATCTTGTCCAGCAGAAGCTGCGTGATCTTGTTGATATGGATCACATGCATTCCGCTTTCCCCATTTCTGAACTCTACAATATGACTCAGAATATCGATCATCATACGGTTATTCTTTTCTTTTTCATTGATATGCGCCGTCACAAGAGACACAAGACGTCTCTGTTTTGCATACAGCTTGATCGTGTTGAACACTCTCTGGAATACGACCTTTGCATCAAACGGTCTGTTAATATAATCCGAAACACCCATTTCATAAGCTCTGCGGATCACCAGATCTGCATCTTCACTGGAGATCATAATGACCGGGATATCCTCGATCCAGTGATTCCGGTTCATACGGGACAACACTTCAAAGCCGTCCATAACAGGCATCATGATATCGAGAAGAACAAGCGAAATACCTGTGCCCTGCTGCTGCAGGATCTCCAGACATTCACTGCCGTTTGTCGCCTCCAGGATACGATAGTCCTCACAGAGCATTGCAGACAGGATCTCGCGGTTGATATCGGAATCATCTACGATCAGGATCTGCTGTTTTCCCTGCTCCTGCTCTGCTTTGACGGTAGCATCTTTCTCTTCCATGACCGCATTGTGTTCCGTCACAACCCGGTTTTTCTGATTTTTTGCCTGATACATCAGCCGGTCTGCTCTGCCTACCGCGTTTTCGATCGGTTCCTCTCCTGCGATCACACCACCGATACTGGCAGAAAGCTGAAGTCTGGCATACCCCGGTACCTCTGTTTCATACACTGCCTTACAGATCTTTTCCAGCAGCATATCCATTTCTGCTTCCCCGATCTTGGGAAGTACCATCAAAAATTCATCCCCGCCATAACGGATCAGTGTATCCTCTTCTCGCATATTACTGCGGATCACATTTGCCGCAGTTACAAGTGCCATATCTCCTGCCTGATGTCCGTAAACATCATTGTACAGCTTAAAGTCATCCAGATCGACGATCACCACACCTGCCCCCGGCATATTTACTTCCTTGACCGAATCCTCAAAATATCTTCTGTTATGCGCACCTGTCAGCGCATCCTCATACAGCTTATCCGTATAACCGGTCAGCTGATAAACAAGCTTTTCGCTTCCCTGGGAATCGATCAGGGAATCAATTTCCAGTTGTTTGATCATTTCCATCACATACGGCTCATGATCGATCTCCACATATCTTGCATAGACCTGGTACAGAGAAGTGTCCACATATTCCAGTTTAACTTTCATTTTTCTCTGCATCGCTGCTTTTCTGGCAATACAGTTTTCACAGCGCCTGTCTTTTTTCCAGAAGCTGTAGCATTTACAGCCGTCCGCATCTCCCTGAAAGCCTTCCGAAAACAGCCCTTCTATGCTGATCATGCGGACCACGTCAAAGATCTGCCGCATGGCTGCCACATTTTCTTCCACTTCCTGCATTGTCAGATTATTTTTTATTTCCATTCTTTCACCTGTACCATTCTATTCTTGTTTATCGGGTTGCTGCTGCATTTTTTCTTCCAGCCAGTCACACAGCGCAGCTCTTGCATCCTGCGGGATCAGAAGCTGACTGATCTTCTGCCTTTCCGCATCCTCTTCCCGCAGCAGTTTATTCACAGCCCGTTTCAGCTGCAAAGCAGGGTGCTTTACTGCAATGCTCATTCCGTTCTTTGCGAAAAAGTGCATATTTTTTGTCTCACAGCCCGGAATAGGCGCAATCTGGATATAGGGGACATGGATCACCGCCGCCTCTGTGGAAGAAAGGCCGCCCGGTTTTGACAAAAACAGGTCACATGCCCGCATATAAAGCGCCATCTGCTTTGTCCGATGCAGAAGTACCAGTTCTTCCCCATAAGTTGCCTGCAGCTTATCATACAGCCTGTCATTACTGCCACACACTGCAATGATCTTTCCCTGTTTTCCGCTGTTTTTTAAGTAACGCAGCAGATTTCTGATCGTCTCTTCAATATTCCCGGCTCCGATACTGCCGCCTGTCAGCAGGATATATACAAGATCTTCCGAAAGTCCCAGTTTCTTCCTTGCCTGCTGTTTTGTCAGCTGTGTATCACATGCCATTGCGACCGGAATGCCAAACGGAAGGATCTTCTCAGCAGGAATACCTCTTTTTCTGAATTCCGCTATCTGTTTTTCCCCCGGTACGACATAATAATCACAATCCGTTTCTTCCGTAAACGGAATACAGGTATAATCTGTGGCAATAAAAACAGACAAAGGCAGTTTATCTCCTTGTTTTTTCAGGTAAGTGATCAGCTCCGCCGGATATAAATGCGGCATCAGGATCACATCGGTCGGATGCTGCCTCAGATACACACGCAGTTTTTTCGCCACTCTGATATTGGCATAATAAACCGGGGATTTACCGGGCACGCATCTGACAACAGAACCAAGTGAATACACCACACCAAACATGTGTGGCATCCGCTGTACCATTCTGACATACAAAGCCCCGATCTCCTCTGCCAGCTTATGGCTGACCAGTTCATACGGATCCATCATTGTCACATGATGTCCTCTTTTCTCCAGTTCTCCTTTTACTGCCGCAGCCGCTGCATTATGTCCGCCTCCCGTGCTGCAGGATAAGATCAATGCTTCCATAACAGTTTCACCTTACATCCTTCTCTTTCTTCCGTGCTCAGATGCATTCTGAGACAAACCACTGCCGTGATCATGCAGCCTGCCAGCTTATAGACCGGATTTTTCCCCAAAAGCAGCAGATACAGCATCATGCATACATAGGTCATGATCGTCCTGTAATAATGCGGGCTGATCCGGATCACAAGAGAAAACAGGATAAAAAAGGCTGCCAGTGTCAACGCCGGTCTGAGATCCGGGAACAGACCGAGCAGACTGCCGAATGAAACCGCAATCCCTTTTCCGCCGTGAAAATGATGATAAACCGGGAAAGCATGTCCGATCACAGGGGCCGTCATCACAAGTGCAAGACCGGCCGGCATATGGATTCCCAGTCCGGTCGTTACCCATATGCAACCAAATACCGGTAAAAATCCTTTGGCAAGATCACCGGCAAGTGTCAGAACCCCACACCAAAATCCGCCTTCCATAAAGGCATTCGCCGTGCCCGGATTCTGATCTTTTGTTCCCTCCAGAATATCTTTATGCTTCAGCATACGTCCCCAAAAAGGTGCAAACAAAAAACTTCCCGTCAAATATCCAATGATTGAAAAAAATATATAAATACTGATATGTCTCGACTCCTTTACTTTATGTCCGGGACCGGATCTGACACTGCCGCAATGCATCGATCAGCTTTTCAGCTGTGATCGGTTTTGCCAGATGTGCATCCATCCCTGCTTCCCTACACTTTTTAATATCCTCTAAAAATGCATTTGCCGTGATCGCTATGACCGGTACCGTTGCTGCATCTTCCTTTGCCAGCTTCCGGATCTCTCTTGTCGCAGCATAGCCATCCATTACAGGCATCATCACATCCATTAAAATTGCCTGATAGGTATACGCCGGCTTCTCCCGGAACAGATCCAATGCTACCTTCCCGTTTTCCGCCGGATCTACCGTGATCTGTACATCCTCCAGAATCGTCTTTGCAATCTCACGGTTCAGATCATTATCCTCCACAAGCAGTACATGCATCCCCGTCAGATCAACCTGTTCTTTATTTTCACTGTCTTCCCCACAAGTATCTGCAGATGCGATCCTGAATGGGATCCTGACAGTGAAGGTACTTCCTATCCCCGGCTCACTTTCAACGGCAATAGTGCCATCCATCCTGTCGATCAGCTTCTTTACGATCGCCATACCAAGCCCCGTTCCCTGATAGCTGGATCTTGCACCATGATCTGCCTGTGTAAACGGTTCAAATATATGTCGTAAAAACTCCTTCGACATTCCGATTCCCGTGTCCGAAATAACCACCTGATATACGACCGTTTCCCCATCACTCTGTACAAAAGCTGCTTTACAGGATATACTGCCTCCCGGTTTGTTATATTTTACCGCATTACTCAGAATATTCAACATGATCTGTCTGACATACAACGGATTTCCATACACATACGGATATTTGAACTGTGCGCTGCAATCTTCACACAATACAGTAATACCGGCCTCTGCCGCCTGCATTTGTGTAATTGTCAGTACTTCTTCCGATAGTGCATGAATATCAAATACTTCCTGTTCCATTTCAACGTCTGTATCTTCCAGCCTGCTCATCTGGAGCACATCATTGATCAGACTGAGCAGATGGTTGGCTGCCACTTTTGCCTTTGCACGGTTTGCATGCATCAGCTCTATATCCTTATCATGTCTGTCATTGATCTCGATCATTCCCAGAATTCCGTTCAACGGAGTCCGGATATCATGTGACATCCGGGACAAAAATTCCGATTTGGCAGCATTGGCACGTTTTGCCTCCATCACTGCCTTTTCCATTTCCCGCATCTGTTGTTTTTCTTTCTGTACCTGCTCTTCTACATTGCGCAGTCCGATCACGACACAGCCGGGATGCTCTGTTTCATCGCTCAGTACTACATTGGCTTCCACACAAAACGACTCCTGTTCCTCTCTGTGGCAGTTAAAACGGAGCGTACAATATTTGTTTTTCTCCAGATTTTTCAGTAAATTCTTTCGTTCAAAGCAATCACTGAACCGCTCCTTATCCTCTTCCCGCACAAAAGTATCCGCATATAGATGCATTGCCGTGTCATACGCTATCACACCACCGGAACTGAGCTGTTCAAACATATCCTCATATCCGTCTTCAAGCTTTCTGATCTGCACGCGGTCATGCAGAAGATCCCCATATAAAACGGACATATAATATTCACCGAGAACCTGTGCTGCAGACTGATTTAATAAAAGCTCCTGCTGTGCCTTTTCCAGATCTGCCATTGTTTTCTTCAGTCTTTCATTTTCATCCTCTGTCTGCCGGCTCCTTTCCAGCCGTCCTATCTGCAGTGCATAGATAAAAAAGATCGTACTGTAGATAATGGCTGCTCTTCCCACGCTTCTGACATTAAATACAGCCTCCAAAAACATTGCCAGAAACAGATACACCACAACCAGCAGCATGATTCTTTTTTCCAGTTTTGCCTCCAGAAAATGCCCCCTGATCACATAAACGGTCAGAATGATCAGATAGATCATAGTGGTAATCTGGGAGATATAGCCAAACGGACCTCTGTGAAACTGGTTGGCTGCATCATAGGAAAAAGCGATATCCGAAAAAAATGCGGAACAGGTCAAAAAGAACGTCAAAAGCACAGGAAGAATCAGCAAAGCTTCCCTTCGCCAGTTTTTCTCCCTGTGCCGAACAACTTTTATAAACGAATATGCCAGAAATGACCGCAGTGTATATCCAAGTACCGATAGGAAAATCCTCAGCTTTGTCGGATGTGGCAATATTGCTGTATAAAGTTCCAGATTATAAGCGGCAAGCTCCAGAAACTCCAGCAGCCATATTACGGAAAAAAGTTTTTTCTCCCATTGCTTCATCGTATCATTCTTTGCCAGAATAACTCCCAGAAACGCCAGCCCGACAAGAGGTGCAAAATTATATGTGATCATCTCATTTACAGACATCTTAAAACCTCAACCTTCCCCATCAACATGGCTCGCTGATACCGCTTCGCGATGCCTGTTTTCTTTACGATTATTTCATTATACATGGGAAAAGTTTTTATTTCAATGTCTGCACCCAAATTACTTCTTTTCGTCCAGTAAGATCACACCCTGCGGCGGATTATGGTCGATCGCGCCCACGATCGGATGTGGTACATAAGCTTCTTCCAGATACGCAATATCTTCTGCCGTCAGGCTGACCGCAAATGCGCCCGCTGCATCATCCAGATACCTGGTCTTTGTCGCACCGATGATCGGAGAAGCGACCCCTTTTGCCAACTGCCATGCGATCGCAATCTGCGACATGGTACAGCCATGCTTCCCGGCAAGTTCCTGCACACGCTTTACGATGACCATATCTGCTTCTTCCATACGATCATACTTTCCTTTTGCCACACGGTCTGTCTTTCCTCTGAGAGAATCCGACTCCCAGGTCGGACGTGCCAGATGCCCTGCTGCAAGCGGGCTGTATGGCATCAGTGAAACGCCCATCTGTCTGCAGATCGGAATAAGCTCTCTCTCATCTTCTCTGTACAGCAGGTTATAATGGTTCTCCATTGCCGCAAACTGCGTCCAGCCATGCTCCTTTGCTGCAAGCTGCATATTGTAAAACTGATAGCCGTACATGGCAGAGGCTCCGATCGCACGTACCTTTCCTGCCTTTACGAGCAGATCCAGCGCTTCCATCGTTTCTTCAATCGGCGTTTCGTAATCAAAACGATGAATGATATACAGATCCAGATAGTCTGTTCCCAGCCGTTTTAACGTACCATCTATTTCCCGCAGGATCGCCGTCTTAGACAATCTGCCTTCATTAAAGTAAACCTTGGAAGCAATAACGACGTTTTCTCTTTTTGTCAGTTTACGGATTGCTTTTCCCAGATATTCCTCACTTGTTCCTGCTGAATAGCCGTTTGCCGTGTCAAAGAAATTGATGCCAAGTGACAGTGCATGTCCTATGACCTTTTCACTGTCTGCCTCATTTAATGTCCAGTCATGCATCGTTCCTGCCTTGCCGAAGCTCATACAGCCCACGCACAATTTAGAAACGGTAATGTCTGTATTACCCAGTTTTGTATATTCCATCCTGTTCTCCCTCGTATCCTTTATCTGCTTTATGATTTTGCCCTATTGGTCTTCTGCTGCTTTATTGACACAGTTTATCGCATTTAGGCTGCGCGGATAGCCTATGTAAGGCAGACATTGTGAAACAACTTTGATCAGAAATGCTTTATCGTTTCCCATGTTCATATTCCCCTTTGCATGTGCGATCAGCTGTGGTTCACAGCCACCCTGTGCCAGCAGAAAACAGAATGTGATCATTTCTCTCTGTGCCAGTGTCAAGCCTGTCCTCGTATAATAATCGCCAAAGCAGTTGGATGCAAGCCATCTGTTGATATGTCCTGCTTTCCATGCTTCCTTCATATGCTCGCCGAAAATATCTGCCTGTGCCTGAATGCCCTTCTCCAGACGATCCTCTGTTGTCGTTGTCTTCTGGCTTTCCAGCGGAAGCGAAATATGCTCCTTCTCCAGTTCTTCATTGACAAGCATCAGAAACGGAAGCATTCTGCCAAATCCCAGATAATCCGTTGCCTGATATACGATCTCTTTTACCTCGACAGGGGTTACGCCGGCTTTCAGTGCCTTTGGCAGCAGCATTGCAAATGCTTCTTTTGACTGACTGCCGATCAGTGTTGCAAGGATCGCCATATATCTGGTTGGCTCTTCCAGCGTCTGTCCTTCTTCCTTTGCGACCTCTTCTGTAAAATAAGTAAACCGGTCCATAAATTCCTGATCTGTTTCATTCAAATTCATTTCTCTGTTCTTCCTTTCTGTCCGTTTTACGATCTCTGCTTTTCATTTTTATAGCGCAGAAAATCAATATTTTCCAGACATTTTTCCTGCCTGTGGATTTCAGCAAGCGTCTGCTCCCGCTTACGGTTCAAAAGCGTTCTGCAGGCGGCCACCCCATCACTTCTTTGGTGCAGTCTCATATATTCCTTTACTTCTTCGTCCGTAAATCCACTGTCCAGCAGCATCACGATCCGGCTCAGTCTGTCCAGATCCTCCTGCTGATACTGATACGGTTCGTTTTTGTTAGCTTTTGCTAACTTCTGATCTGATTTTTCCGTGCGGCCTGGTGCAGTCTCTTCCGTAAAGCTTCCTTCTTCATATCTGATAAGCACATCCTCTGCGATCCGGTAATGTTCCGCAACTTCCGCTCTTATCATAATGCCTGATAAGCCTCATCGCTGACAGGCTCACACCATTCGTTTGATGTATTTTCTCCCGGTACTTCCACTGCAATATGACTGAACCAGGAATCTGCCTTTGCACCATGCCAGTGCTTTACTTCTGCCGGAATTGTAATGACAGTTCCCGGTGTCAGGCTGACTGCTTCTTTTCCTTCTTCCTGATACCAGCCTTCTCCGGCTGTACAGATCAGAAGCTGTCCGCCGCCTTTTGTTGCATGATGGATGTGCCAGTTGTTACGACAGCCCGGCTCAAATGTGACGTTTGCCAGAAAAACGGCTGATGCGCCCGGTGTTGTCAGTGGTTTTAAATAAGAGTTTCCGATAAAATACTGGGCATATGCTTCATTTGGAGCACCAATGCCAAACTGATCCTGTTTTTCAAATTCTTCTCTGCTTGTTGTTTTCATATTGTTTCCTCCATTTCTTCTTTGAATCCATAAGTATGTAGAATGATAAAATAGAATGTGCCGTAGCACATTCTCGCGCCGAGTGCGGTCGCTTGCGACATATTTCATCTTCGCACGAGTGCGCATTCTTGCTATACTAAAGGTGTCCTTTCAGACACCTTTAGTATAGCAGTATATTTATTTTCATGTCTAATACCTATTGTTTTGTATCAGAAATGCTTTCGCGGCATATCTCTTCTTTTGCCATTTGTAAAAAAGACTCAACCGCATTCGATACGACCTGATTTTTCCGCCATACAAGTACAAATCCTGTTTCCAGCCTCGGAACAAGCGGAATGAATTTCAGATGCGCATAGGTCACGCCGATCTGATAACAAAGAGCAGCTCCCATATGATGACGCACCATGGCTGCTGCATTGTTCAGCAGATTATAAGTCCCTGCGATCTGTATCTGTTCAAACAGATCTCCAAACCAGCTTTCCAGCTCACTTTTTACGATCGTCCTCTTCGTCATGAAAAGCGGTACGGATAAGAGATCCTCCGGTGTTACCGCCTCTTTTTCCGCCAGCGGCATATCCTCTGCCACCAGGATACCCCAGCGTTCCTTCTGCCTTAAGCGGATAAAATTATACTTAGATATATCTACAGGCTCCGATAAAAGCCCGATATCGACCAGCCCCTTATCCAGCCGTTCCTTGACATCATCCGCATTCGCCGTATACAGCTCATACTGCACCTGCGGATACATTTTCCGGAAGCGTTCCATATAGCCCGCCAGATCATCCATGCATCTGGCTTCTCCGCAGCCAAATACAATTTCACCGGCAATTTCCTGCTGCTTTGCAAACTCCCGCTCCGTCCGGTCTGCCAGTGTGACGATATCCTGTGCATGCTTTTTCAGGCGCATGCCATCCTCTGTCAGCATGATATTATGGCTACTTCTGTTAAACAGTTTACAATTAAGCTCCTCTTCCAGCTGCTGCAGCTGTCTGGAAAGCGTTGGCTGTGTGATGTGCAGCTGTTCCGCTGCCCTTGTGATATTCTCTTCTCTTGCTACCATCAAAAAGTAGCGTAATACCCGAAGTTCCATCTGCCATCCTCCACATCTGCCGCCCTTTGCCTATCATAAATGATCCATGACACCTTTGATGCTTTCCTCATGATAAATGTCCTCATAGCTTCAATTTTCGTTTTAAATGCTTTCCGTCATACTTTGGAAAGCATTATAACATTAAAGTTAACTTTAGGGGCAAGCGGACATTTTCTTTCTTTGTTTATCTGCCCAAAGCAATGTCAGTGCGATCAGCGTTCCGCTGATTGCACCGCCTATTATATCCGAAGGATAATGCACCCCTACATACAACCGGGAAAAGCCGATCAAAAAAGCCAGCAGCAAAAGAAAGCTGCTGTAGCGCTTTGGCAGCCTGCAAAACAGTACAACCGCAGCTGCAAAAGAACTGGCTGTATGTCCTGACGGGAAAGAATAATCCCGCTGCGCACCTACCAGCGTATGTAGTCCGTCGATCACCTCATAAGGTCTCGTCCTTGCTATAAGGTTTTTCAATAAAAGATTATTGAACAGATAGGAAAATGCCAGCGCAAGAAGTGCCAGCATTCCCGTTTTTCTTGTCTTTTTCGGAATCAGCAGACCTACGGATAATAAAATCCATATCATACCGCCGTTTCCGAGTGTCGTAATCCAGATCCATACCGGATCGAGCCAGTCTCTGCGCAGGTATTCCTGTACCCAGAGCATGATCCCGCTTTCCATTGTTATCATTGCCTGCAGCATAAAAGCTCCTTACTTATTTGTTTTCTTTCATTTTGTCATAATATGCCTTATATCTGTATATTGTCCTCTCACTGACATGATTTCTTTTCGCAATATCCACCATGGTCATTCCCTCTTCATAACCATTCACAAAATCATTATAAATAGCCTGCCACTTGGCATTATGCTTCTGGCGTCCGCTCATCTTTCTGTTTTTGTAATATGCCAGTTCTTCCCGCAGTTCCTCATTTTCCCTTTCCAGCTCTGCGATCCTGATAAATGCATCGTCCAGTGTTTCTATCTTTCTCATAATGAAAGCCTCCCAAATTGTCATTTTCGATTTGTCTGTATTATAAATGCTTCCGCCGGTTTAGTCAATCTGGTTTTGTCACATCATTGATGCATGATAGAACAAAAAAGCGGGATCTGCACCAGACAGACTCCGCTTTTTCATCATCTCTGAACCACATGGTTCTGCTTTATTGCCTCTCTTCCATATGATTTTACTCTTTTACATCCACTTTTAACATTCGATATCCGATGCCAACATGCGTCTGAATATAAGATACGGAAGCTTTCTCATCCTCAAGCTTTTTTCTGAGAGTTGCCATAAAAACACGAAGCGAAGCAACATTACTGTCCCATGCACTTCCCCATATTTTCTGTGTTATATATTTATGGGTCAGTACCTTTCCTGTATTCTGTGCCAGGAGACACAAAAGCTTATATTCAATCGGCGTAAGTTTTAACTCTTCATCCGCTTTATATGCGCACCCGGCAGCATAGTCAATCCTGAGTTTACCATTGGTATATACGGATTTCTCATTTATATCACTATCGGATTTCAAAAGCGCAATTCTCCGTTGCATGACACGTAATCTGGCAAGAAGTTCTTCTACCGAAAATGGTTTTGTAAGGTAATCATCTGCTCCCGCATCAAGCGCTTCTATCTTATCTTCATCCTCACTTCTTGCACTTATAACTATGATAGGCATATTAGACCATTCTCTTATCTTTTTAATAATCTCAACCCCATCGATATCCGGAAGCCCCAAATCAAGGAAAACAACATCCGGATTATAACTTGAAGCCTGTAAAATAGCCTCTTCTCCATTTTTCGCAAGCAAATATTTATATTCGTGTGTTTTTAAGGTTGTTGCAATCAGGTTTCTGATCGGTGGATCATCTTCTACAACCAATATCTGAAATTTATTCATTTATTTCAACATCTCCCTTTTTCAGATAGAAGGTAAATATACAACCATGTGGCATATTATCCGTTATATCTATCTTTCCTCCGTGCGCCTCTACTACTGACTTACACAAAGCCAGTCCCAGTCCCATGCTGCGCTTTCCGTCTGCAACCATATTCTGCCCGGTATAAAACATATCAAAGGCATGTTCTTTTGTTTTTTCATCCATACCGGGACCATTATCTGCAATACTTACATATATCATTTCGCCCCTGTCTCCGTAACTGATCCGTATCAGTGAGTCTTTCTGTGTATACTTTATTGCATTATTCACAAGATTGATAATAACCTGAATAATCAGTTTAGCATCCATATTGGCAACAATAATATCTTCCGGCTGAATTACTCTAATGTCATGCTCAATCTTATTTCTGTCAACATGCTTTATTGCTTCCTCCACAACATCATCCACTACTTCCAGAGATTTATTTAACTGCATCTCTCCGTTTTCAATTCTTGTAACGGAAAGAAGATTTTCCACAAGTTGAATCAGCCATTCAGAGTCATCATATATGTCCGAAAACATCTGTTCTCTTGTCGCGTCATCCAGCATCTTATAATGATTGCAAAGATTACTTGCATTTCCTGATATAGATGTTAGGGGCGTTCGAAGATCATGGGAAATAGTGCGTAACAAATTTGCTCTTAGTTTCTCATTTTGAGCCATAATTGCCGCTTCTTCTTTCGCTTTTTCATTATTCAGATTTTCTAATGCCAATGCACACTCGCCAAGGATAGACAACAAGATACTGTATTCAAAAGAGCTGACCGTTTTTTTCTCCACATAAATCCCCAGGATTCCATATACAGTTTCATTGATCCGCACTGCAAGATACAGGTATTTCGCATCTGGAAATACCTTTGTGGTTGCACCTGCTCTCTTTTTATTTTCAAACACCCATTTGACAACTTCTTCCTCGGAATTGTCCATACAAACACTGTTATTTTTTTCTGCATCCCTTGCATAAACATATTCTTTTCCCAATCTGTTATTTTCTACCGGATATATAATGACATCCTTATCCAGTAACAAGATCACCTGATTTGCCATTACCTGTAATACATCATCATAACTTCTGCTTTTCTGAAGTAACTGATTAGTGTCAAATAATACCTTTGTCCGGTATGCTCCTCTGGCAGATTCTCTTGCATTGTCTTTTAACCGATAGGCCAAAGATCCGGTAAGAAGAGACGCGATCAGCATGATAACAAAGGTAACAGAATACCCGGGTTCATAGGCATGAAATGTAAATCGCGGTTCCGTAAAATAATAATTAAAGAAAAGGACACTGCAAAAAGAACTGATCAGACTACAAAAATGGCTTCTGGTCAGTATTGCATTTATCAATACACCAAGTATATATACTGTTATAATGTTAGACTCTGTAAATCCCAGCCTGCTAAAGACCAGGCAAAGCAAAGTCATCACCAATAACATACCCGCAGTAATCACTATATCCTTCCATGTCGGTATGATCTGCTGTGCAAGACGTTTCCCTTGATTTTCTTTTATATTTGCTTTGGAATCCGGAATAATATAAATGTCTATATTAGGTGCAATTGAGATCAGCTGCTCTGTTACGGTCTGTTTATCCCAGAAATGATATCTTCTTGTATTACTTCTGCCAATAACAATCTTTGTCACGCCTGATATTCTTGCAAATTCCGCTATCTGAAAGGATATATTCTCTCCGATTACAGTTGTAATTGCCGCACCCAAATCTTCTGCATATCGAATATTGTTCTGCAGACGCTTCTGTTCTTCAGCCGGCAATAAATCTTCTTGGGATTTTGAAACATAAAGAGCAGTAAACTGTGCATGAAAGGCCATTGCAAGCTTTGCTGCCTCATCGATTATTTTCCGGTTTGTGGGTGACGGAGATAAACAGACCAGAACATGTTCCATTTGTTTACTCATTATAGTTTCACCCCCTGCTTAGTATAGTTTCCTTATTATATCACCGCCTGTCAATGATTGATACCATTGTTTTCCCAATTCATATCCTTTAAAATAATTTCAAAATTCGGATGTTTCTTTCTGAATATATCAATTTCTTTATCAATCTCCATCAATGGTAAATCTCCGGACAATATAACAGAAGAAGGCTCTTGCATTTTAATTTCTTCTCTCATCCGATTTTCATTTCCGGAAATAAATTGATCTACTTTTTTCATAATATAAAACCCAAATATAAAAAATGGAAGAACACTTGCAAGTAATGCTATATTCGTCAATCAAACCGCCCCATTTCATATACGAAAACATTTCTGAATTGCCTTGTGCTCCCCTAATACAAGAAGTGTCTGTCCTTCACAAAATATGCAATCCGGTGTCAGCGTAAGATTCATATTTCCGTTTTCCTTAATTGCCATGATATTAATCCCATATTTTTGTCTGATATCCACATCTCGTATGCATTTACCAATCCATTCCTTAGGCAGCTTAACCTCAAATATTGCATGATTATCGTCCAGCTTTATATAGTCCAGAATATAATTTGAGGTATACCTGATGGCTGTCCATTTAGCAATCTGTTTTTCCGGATTTACAACCTCATCAGCTCCATTTCTTAATAAAAATTTTGCCTGCACTTCCCTGTTTGCTCTTGAAACCACCATCTTTCCGCCCAGCTCTTTTAATAATGAGGTGGTTTCCAATGAACTTTGAAAATCATTACCTATTGTTTCTATACATGCATCAAAATTATTGATGCCAAGAGATTTTAAAAAACTTTCATTTGTACTATCCCCTATCAATACATTAGTAACATATGGAAGTGCCTCATTCACTCTGTCCTCATTCTTGTCCACTGCCATTACCTGATGTCCAAGTTCATGAATCTGTTTTGCTATCATCATTCCAAAATTTCCCAATCCAATTAATAATATTGATTTCATAATCTACATTCTCCTTATCCTACTGTTATATTTTCCATCGGATATTTTAAAGTACTGATATCCTTATGTGAAAATGCCGCATATATAATAGTTAAGCCGCCGACTCTGCCAAAAAACATAAGCAATATCAGCACAAATCTTGATACTGCTGAAAGAGTCGGGGTAATACCCAATGTAAGTCCAACCGTTCCAATTGCCGAAAAAGTCTCAAACATGCTGGTCTGCATTGGAATACCATCTGAAATACTGATAATAATTGCAGACAGCATTGCGAAGGAAGCATACATAAATAAAATGGTGGATGCATTTTTTACAATGCCATCATCTATCCTTCTCCCATAATAATTTGCATTCTGTCTTTTTCGAAATACAGCTATAGAATTTGCAAAGAGTACTGCAATAGTAGTTGTTTTCATTCCTCCGGCAGTAGATCCCGGCGAACCGCCAATCAGCATCAGCAACATCATCACACTTCTGCCCGCATCAGACATACGATTAAGATCAGCTGTATTAAACCCCGCAGTTCTTGGTGTAATTGCCTGAAATACAGACATACAGATGCGATCTTTTAAAGGTTCATTTGCAAAATCTAAAAAGAAGAAAAATACTGCTGGCACAGCAATCAGAATTGCCGTTGTAACTAATATCACTTTTGTCTGCATACTGTATTCTTTGAAATGATTTTTCTTTGTGGCAATGTCTTTCCAGGTGAGAAATCCTATCCCACCTATCATAATCAACAAACATATAACTAATGTCACGTAACCATTTCCCGCAAAAGAAGTTAATGAACTATACTGTCCGGTCTGATTTCCCATCAGATCAAAGCCTGCGTTGCAAAACGCCGAAACAGAATGAAAAACCGCCATCCAGATTCCTTTTACTCCGTACTTCGCCATAAATACAGGCAGTAACAATAATGCCCCTATCCCTTCAATGGCAAAAGATGCAAAAAAAATAAATCGTGTCAGTTTTACAATACCACCCACCTGAGGTGCTGACAGGGCATTCTGCATAGTCTGCCGCTGCATCAGACTAATTTTTCTTCCCGCTAACATGGACAAAAATGAAGCCACTGATATAACTCCCAACCCACCAATCTGTATCATAATCAATATAATAAGCTGTCCAAAACAGGACCAATAAGACGCTGTATCAAATACAATCAATCCCGTTACACATACAGCCGATGTGGCTGTAAACAAAGTCTTACTAAAAGGCGTTACCACTCCGTTTTGGGTTGATATCGGAAGCTTCAGTAACAATGCGCCCAACAATATCACACCAGCGAACCCTAAAATGATAATCTGGAAAGATGATAACTTATTCTGAAACCAAATATGTTTAGACAAACAAAATCACTCCTCATATTTTTCATTTCCTGCATTGTAAACCGAATACTTTTAAGGCGGGATTAAGCATTATAAGATGGTATAAAGATTTTATAAAGATGCATAAAAAAGGAACCTGACAAATATATTCAGATTCCTTGTTTCCATCCATTTATTTCTACTCTACTATCTAGCGTCTGCTGATTAAGCAGATATCCGCAGCTTCCAACCCTTGCATCTGTTCCGGTCATACCAGAAGCGGAATAAATGCCAAAGTGCACAAAGTAATATAACTTTCCATATTTACCGATACCAATCTGAAATTGACCTTATGCTGTAACTTTACTTCTGATTCCAAACTGTGCCTCCTGATATGACTACATTAATTTATATCCACCATCAATCCTGATGACCTCACCATCAATAAATTCTGCGTCATCACCTGCCAGAAATGCCACAAGTTTTGCCACTTCTTCCGGTTTTGCCATACGTCCCTTACATGTCTTAGAGGTCTGATAATCAAGAAGCTCCTGCGGTAATTCCTTATTCATATCTGTTGCCACCCAGCCCGGACACACACAATTTACATTGACATATGGTTGGAACTGTAAGGAAGAAGTCTTTGTAAGACTGATAAGTCCTGCCTTAGAAGCGTCATATTCTGCACTTTCAGCATTATACGTTGTCATAACATCTATCGTTGCTATATTGACAATCTTTCCATACTTGTTCTCTGCCATCTTTGGAGCAAGAATCTGTGTAAGAAGAAACGGTGCATACAGATTTACATGCATAGACTGTTCAAATCCCTCTATTGTCTTCTTTTCAAAGTCGTCATATAAAGCAATTCCTGCATTGTTGACGAGCACATCTACTTTTCCAAATACTTCTAAAGCCTTTGACGCCAGCTCTCTTACCTCATCTTCTTTAGACAGATCCGCCTTTATCACAGCGGTTCTGACACCATATTTTTCTTCTATGTCCTTACTGATGTTTTCAGCAGCCTCTTTACTGTTCACATAATGAACGATCACATCATATCCTCTTGATGCGAATTCATAGACTTCTGCCTTACCCATTCCTCTGCTCGATCCTGTAATCATTGCTACTCTGTTCATTGTTCTTCTCCTTCATAGTATTATTTCAGATTATCCATTTTGGGACTATTTACTTATAAAAAACGATTTTACTCGTTTTTCATGGCACTACTGCAACTGCGGATATACATTCTTGTGAGGTCGAGCAGTGCATCTCTTTGTTCCCCTGTCAGACCACTCATCGCCTTATCCTCACATTCCCTGACCTTATCAATAATCTTAGCTGCATTCTCCATTCCTATTTCCGTGAAATTCACTGTCTTATTGCGACGGTCTTCTGGCATTTCTTCCAATCTTACCCAGTCATTCTTCAAAAATGATGTTATTACAGCATTTACCGTCTGCTTTGGAAGAAAACAGTCTTCTGCCAGTTCCTTCTGTGTACGTCCCGGATTGCTGTATATTGCACTTAGAACAGAAAGACTTGTATAGGATAATCCTGCTGACTTCGCATATTCTTCATATGAAGCATTCCATTCATGTAAAAGATTACAATATTGCGCTATCTGTGCCCTAATGCCTGCTTCCATATCGCACCTCCTAATAGTCCATTTTATGTCAGTCTATCTTCGGACTAATATTAGTATAATAGTTTCCTTGTAGTTGTCAAGTGCAAAATACACTGGAGAAATATCATCCATTTGAATTGAAATTTGAAAAATTACTTCCCAATAAAAACGGGCAGAAGAAAACCTCCAAATCTGTTGTGGACTTGGAGGCTTGATTCTGACCATTTACTTCTACTCTACTATCTATAATTTGAAAGATGATAGATATTTGTTTTTTGCATTATATTACGCCAGTTCATAATATCCTTCAAAATACGGAGAACATACACTGTCTGGTTTTTGTTATTTATAATATAAAACAATAAATATGACTGGTATGTCTTTTTATGTATGATATATCCCCTGTACTTTATCCCTGAATCAGCAAATTTTAATGGGAAGTCACCCATATTATTGACTTCACTATTCAAATTTTTATATAACTCATTTGCAGCTCCCGGATTACATAAATCAACATAAATATACTTAACTAAATCAAATACATCATCCATTGCTTCATCTGTGATCAGTACTCTATAACTCACTTTTCATCCTATCTCTGATAATCTGAAATGCGTCATCAATGGTATGAAGCCTCCCTGCTTCCATATCATCAATTCCTTTATCGAGATAAGAAAATAATGTTTCCCTTGCTGTTCTATCTTCTACTGTATTCATGTCTTTTACCACAGCTTTCATGTAAAACATCTCCTTTCCTTTAATCTCAATCCTATTATAACCGTCTTTCATATAAAAGTATAGGTCATTCGTAAATACATTTCTCTATTTTATGTCAACCATTTACTTAGAAAGTAACACAATTACTTCACAATGCACCGTCATCGGGAACAGATCGACCGGCTGGATCCGCTCCGTGCGATAACCGTTTGCGGTCAGATAGTCCAAATCTCTGGCAAGCGACTGTGGACCGCAGGAAATGTACACGATGCGGTTTGGTGCCAGCCTGCAGACAGAAGATAAGAATGCCTCATTACTGCCACTGCGTGGCGGATCCATGATGACAACATCTGCCTTTTCTCCCTCCTGCGCCATTTCTACCATGTATTCGCCTGCATCGGCGCAGGCAAATTCGATATTTTTGCATTGGTTGTGCTTTGCATTTTCTCTGGCATCCTTGACAGCTTCTCTGTTCAGCTCGATTCCCAGCACAGAGCCAGCCTGTCTGGAGGCGATCAGACCGATCGTTCCGATCCCGCAATATGCGTCGATCACTTTATCTTTTTTCGTCAGCTTTGCCAGCTTCAGCGCTTCCCTGTACAAAATTTCCGTCTGCACCGGATTGACCTGATAGAATGACTGTGGTGACAGGTGGAATCTGACACCGCACAAACTGTCATAGATAAAGCCCGGTCCATACAGCACAATATCCCGCTGTCCCAGCACCATGGTCGTTTTCTTGTCGTTGACATTCAGTACAATCGTTGTGATCTCCGGATGCAGCTTTAAGAGTGCCTTTGCAAAATTGTTTTTGGATGGCAGGATTGGAGAACGCAGCACGAGGATCACCATGATCTCTCCTGTTGTATGCGAAACACGCACCATAATATGACGGAGCAGTCCTCTGTCCGAATCTTCATCATACGTTTTGATCTTAAAGGATTTTAAAAGTCCGCGGATCGACTGGATGATCGCATCTGCTTTTTCGTTTTCGATCAGGCACTGATCGACACGTACCAGTCTGTGTGATTTTTCCTGATAGACTCCCGCAATCGGCTCTCCCTTTTCATACCCCATAACCGCATGTACCTTATGGCGATAATGCAGCGGATCTTCCATACCGATGATCGGACTGACTCTCGCAAATTTGCCAAGTAGTGCCTTCAGCTCTTTCTGCTTCTTTTCCAGCTGCTTTTCATAAGGCATATCAATAAACTGGCAGCCACCGCATTTTTTTGCATAAGGGCACCGGCTCTTCTGCACTGCCTTTTTATTTTCATCCTGTTTATATTTTGTACGATATTCTTTCTTGTATCTCTCGTTCTTTTCCTGCATAACTTTCCTTTCCGTTTCTCACAGTTCATCCCCAAACATTGGGATAAAGCTTTCCTTCGCCGTATCTCCCTCTTGTATAAATGCATTTTCCACACCCAGGGAAATGGCGTAATCCACAAGCCTGTCATACTCTCTTTTTGTGACCTTACGAATTAGCTCTGGGTAATTTTCTAATGCAGTTACCGGTGTATACTGATTCATCAGACTGATATAAATCTTATCTCCATATGTTTCATATAAATACTGGACGATCTGCTTTGCTTCTCTGACCTTTCCGGGCAAAAGCAGATGTCTGACGATCACGCCCTTCTGTATCTTACCATATGCATCAAATACACATGCGCCGGTCTGCTGCACCATTTCCGCTACCGCAGCCTTTACCACATTGGGATAATCCGCCGCATGGGAATAACGCTGTGCTGTTTCCGGCTGTATGTATTTAAAATCCGGCAGATACACATCGATCAATCCTTCCAGCTCCCGCAGCGATTCCACTGTTTCATAACCGCTGCAGTTATAGATAAAAGGAAGAGAAAAACCTTCCTTTTTTACTTTTTGGATTGCCCAAACGATCTGCGGCAGATAATGATCCGGTGTGACCAGATTGATATTGTTTGCGCCCTGCTCCTGTAACCGGTAAAAAAGCTCTGTCAGATGTTCTTTTGTGATCTCCTGCCCCATCTGCCCATTCGAGATCTGAAAATTCTGACAGTACACACAATGAAGGGAGCAGCCTGCAAAAAAGACTGCCCCCGATCCTTCTTTTGCTGAAATACAGGGTTCCTCCCACATATGCAAAGCTGCGCGGCTGACCATTAACCGGTCACTGCTCTGGCATACGCCCTTCTGCCTGCTCCGGTCAACACGGCAGTTCCGTGGGCAAAGCGTGCACGACTGATATTGTTTCATATGATCTTTCAACTGTCCCCACTTCGTGGAGCCCTCCTTTTTCGGTGCAGACGCATTTTTATGCGAACTTCGTTCGCGGCGTCTGCGTAGGTGGTAAGGGATCCTCCCACTTCGTGGGCCCTCCTTCTTCGGTGCAGACGCATTTTTATGCAAACTTCGTTCGCGGCGTCTGCGTAGGTGGTAAGGGATCCTCCCACTTCGTGGAGCCCTCCTTTTTCGGTGCAGACGCATTTTTATGCGAACTTCGTTCGCGGCGTCTGCGTAGGTGGTAAGGGATCCTCCCACTTCGTGGGGCCCTCCTTACCACGTATTATACAACATTAGTTTCTATTTTAACAGTAGCATATGTTTTCATGCACACAGGAGATCATCTGATCTTCTTTTCGGTCATAATAATAAACATGATCTGCCAGGACTTCTTTCGGATCCACCTGTGTATGGTTGACTTCTGCGACCATATCGTTTAAATTGCTGCCTTCTGTTCCGCTTTCCGGAACAAGGATCACCTCATGGATGCTGCTTGGGATCACATACAGATTTTTCCGGATCGTTTCGGCAAAATTCCGGATCACGCCAGGATATGCCATTGTTGCTGCTCCGTTCATTTTGATCGGATTGGACATGATATACATTGGGATCTCATTCTCAAACAGCGGCTCCTCCAGTTGTCTGCCCTTCATCATTTCCCTCACAACATCCTGCATTCTGCGGATCGTCGCAGGCAGAAGCCTTGGTGTATTTTCCAGTGCCTGTCTGAACAGCTCTTCTTTCGCGATCTGCCACATCGTCAGATGAGAATTGTGGATCAGTATTGTCGCATGATGAAACGGCATATCATCCAGCAGATAATAAAATACCATAGAAAGATCCATGTAAGATAAAGAAGGCACTTCCTTTAATAACTCTTCGTTTTTCTCACGGTTGATGAGCTTATATACAATATGTCTCTTGGCATTGTCAAAAGACAGGAAAAAGGAAATATCCATACTTTTGTATGTCTTGCATCGTTCCAGTTCTTCCATTACCTCATTTGCCAGAGCAGGCAGCGGTTCACCCTGCAGGAACCTGTCATAATATTCCCGCATATAAACAGTCGGGGAAATATTCACACCCTTTTCGATCAGTGTGATCCCTTCTTCCTGTATCCCATTATTTTTCCATATGGAATGCGACTGTACCTTTTTTGTCTCTGTATTCACTTTGCTTTTGATAAGGGTAACCATTTGATTTGTAAATTCTGTGATTTGCATATTTTCCTCCTGAGATTTGAATAGTAGATGCCCTGAATGGCATCTGATGATTAGTTTTTTAGTTTTGTGGTACAGAGACGAGATACGCTCTGCGAATCTCGCTCTGATTAGCGGTCGTCAAATGCACCGCATAAATGCGTGCATTTTCCTCGTCGCCATAACAAAAAAGGCAATGGATCGATCAAATCCATTGCCTTTAAAGCTTGTCTAGTCTTTATAAACAGAATGATTATACACGGGAGAGATATTCCCCTGTACGTGTATCAATCTTGATAATATCATGCTGATTTACGAATAACGGTACAGATACAGTAGCACCTGTCTCAACTGTTGCAGGCTTTGTAGCACCTGTAGCAGTATCACCCTTAAAGCCCGGCTCTGTCTCAGTGATCTCAAGCTCAACAAATAAAGGTGGCTCTACTGCAAAGATATTACCGTTGTGAGATAACATCTTAACCATTTCATTTTCTTTTACAAACTTCATTGCATCGCCGACTGCATCTTTGTTTAATGCGATCTGCTCATAGTTTTCTGTATCCATGAAGTTGTATAAATCACCATCTGCGTATAAATACTGCATTTCTTTTCTGTCAATACGTGCCTGAGGGCATTTTTCAGTAGGTCTGAATGTCTTTTCTACGACGCCACCACTCTTGATGTTTTTCAGCTTTGTACGTACGAAAGCAGCTCCTTTACCTGGTTTAACATGCTGGAATTCAATAATCTGATAAATATTGCCTTCCAGTTCAATGGTAACACCATTTCTGAAATCACCTGCAGAAATCATAATCTATTCCTCCTAAAATTTTCACGTCATAATTCTATACTAGTTTATACTAAATTTTCACATTTTTCAACTACTTTTTTTCAATAAGCCAAAGTATTTTGTTTTCTGTTTGTTTCTGTCCGGATCTGTGCTAAAATAGGTTTGCTTTCAAAAACGGCTATTTTATTGTACAGAGGTAGCACATATGTCTCTTATTCATAAACCGGAACATATAGAGCCCGCATCTTCCGCGGCTCTTTCCGCCATCAAAACAGAAATGCTTACACTGATCTGCCATATCAGTCACACAGAGCTTTTGCAGCTTTGCCGGACAAATAAACTGGATGCAAAGCAATTACAGCTTTGCCAGCAGCTTGCCAGACATCTGTCTTCCTGCCCGGTCCATGTCTATTACAAACCGCTTTGCAGCACACAGATTCTGACTGCCATGACACTTGGCACGCAGACCGATACCTGGCTTAGCGAAACAGGAAAAAAGGATCTGCTGAATGCCTATCTTGCCGACCAGCTCTGCTGGCAGCTTCTGGAAAACGGTTATCAGCGATGGGGCGAAGCTCTTAAACAGCTGACCGGCCAGGTCATGACCGGTATGCAGTTTATCGGAAACGATGATCCTGCTGAGCTTGCCTCTTATCTGAAGCTGCTCTCTCAGCCTGAAATCCGGATATTGCCCGGTGGCTGTATGCAGCCCCTGAAAACTGTTTTGTTCCTCGCCGACCTGGCACCGGACAACGCAGACAATAAAGAGCCTGCAACAGTGAGAACATGTGCAAACTGCCCGCATCCATGCGCTTACCGAAAAAGCAGCTTATAATACCTCCCGGATTGGCCGGATCAGGATACGCAGGATACTGTAAATGATCTTTTGCGTGCCTGACATTTCTTTTTTTTCATAAAGACTTCCTGTCTGTGCTGCCTTACCGGCTTTTTCATAGACACTCTTCTCCTGATAGATGGCTGCCTGTTCCCTGAGTTGTCTGTTCAGTTCTTTACTTTTCACAAGCAGCATCAGTTCTGTATCCAGATACGTACTGCGCAGATCCAGGTTATAAGAGCCGACAATACTTGTCTCATCATCGATCAGCACGGTTTTCGTATGCAGGGACTGGCCCGCCATACAGGCATATACGCCCGCTCCCGTCTTCAGAATATGCCCTCTCTCATTCAGATAATCCGTACAGCCCCATGGATTGGCTCCGCTTTCCACTGCATTCGTTATAATATTGATCTGTTTCCCGGCATTACAAAGTGCTGTCAGATCTTCATACATCCCTTTATCACAGATGATATAAGGCGTCTGGATCAGAATATCTTCTCCCTTTTCCATTTCCTGACAGATCCGCTGATAGACTACCGGTACTTTCTCATCCGCATATAACGGATTATGCAGGAACTGAATGGATTCTACCCGGATCAGATCCTGTGTCAAAAGCGTTTCGGTATCTGAAAAGGCTTCCGGATATGTCGTCTGCAGTTCCTTATAATGCTCCCGCAGCAGTGCAAGTCCTTCTTTTGTCTTTTGCGTTTCCTTTTTGCGGAATATTTTCTGGTCTGGCTGTGCCCAGATTTTCTCAAAATATGCCTTGATATCCTGCAGGGAATTCTGTTCTTTTTCCTGCATAGCGTCCGATGCAGTTGTTATTGCCTCTTCCAGCACATACAGATCCCTGTCTATATTATACGTATCTCTGTAAGCTCCCAGAAACAGGTTATTGCTGTTTCTGCCGCCTAAAATATAAGCCGTATCGTCCGCGATCAGATACTTGTCATGCATTCTGTAATTAAGCTTCCACAGCTTTGTCAGCCGGATCGGATTATAAAATCTGATCTCGATATTCTGATGCGTGGAAAACGCACCAAACAGATCACTTCTTTCCAGCTTCAGCCATGCATTGATACCATCCACCATCAGCCGGACATGCACACCACGATCCGCTGCCTGCAGCAGGGCAGCCATCAGATCCTGTCCGCTTTCTCCGTCACTCATGTCAAAAGTTGTCATGATCAGCTCGTGCTGTGCACTTTCAATCAGTGCCAGTCTGTAAACAAGTGCCTGCGTATTATCGTCCAGGCAGTGTATTGCTGCGCTTTGGTCTATTGTCTCTTTTGCAGTCTGCTCAGTCGTCTTACTTTTCTGTTTTAACACATGTCTTTTAGTTAGCAGTGGGTAACATATCAGGCTGCCGATCATATATAACAGTATAAAGATAAGCAGAAAGATGGGGAGTCTCTTCCCCATCTTCCTAATGCATTTCTGTCGTTTCTTTTGCTTCATCATTTTTACATTCTTTCCGGTGCATCAAAGCCCAAAAGATCAATACAGGTTTCCAGAATTTCCTTCGTCAGCTTCAGAAGTGCAATATAACCTGCCTTCTTATCAGCATCCTCTTCCGTCAGGATCTTTGTCTCATGATAGAAATGGTTGAACGCATTTGCCATTTCGTAAATGTAGGCACAGATCTTATGCGGTGCCAGTTCTTCATAAGCATTTCTGACCATGGCAGGGAATCTGCCGATCACCATCATCAGATCCTTTTCATCCTTATTGACAGGCACTTTGATGTTTGCTTCTTCCAGATTGCCGCCTGCCTGCACATACTTATTTAAGATAGACTTGATACGCACGATCGTGTACAGGATATATGGGCCTGTGTCTCCTTCAAAAGAAGTAAATCTGTCAATATCAAAAATATAATCCTTACTTGCCTGGTTGGAAAGATCTCCGTATTTGATCGCTGCAAGTGCTACCGTCTTTGCAGTCTGTCTTGCTTCCTGCTCTTCCACTTCATGGTTTTCCGTGATCTTTTCAAACATCTTCTCGTTGATCTGGCTGATCAGATTTTCAAGACGCATCACACCGCCTTCACGTGTTTTGAATGCATGACCGTCTTTTCCGTTTACGGTACCAAATCCCAGGAATACAAGATCCAGGTCATCACGGACGATCTTTGTCTTTCTCGCGCAGCGGAATACCTGTTCAAAGTAAAGCGCCTGTCTTTTATCCACGACATAAATCACCTGATCCGGATCGATCTCTTTACGGCGCATCATCAGTGTTGCAAGGTCAGTTGTATTGTACAGGGAAGCGCCGTCTGATTTTAAGATCATACAAGGCGGGATTTCCTTTGTATCGGTATCTTCTTTGACGTCTACCACAAGTGCGCCGTCCGACTCATGCGCATAGCCTTCTTTTTTCATATAGTCTACCATGCCCGGAATGATATCATGCACAGTAGATTCCCCATTCCAGAGATCAAAATGGACATTTAAGTTGTTGTAATTCTTTTTCAGATCGCTGACAGACACTGCAATAATATGGTTCCAGAGAGCTCGATAACCGCGCACACCGTTTTGCAGCTTTTTCGTTGCTTCCATTGCTTTTTCTTTATAGGCAGGATCTTCCTTGGATTTGCCGCTGGCTGTCGGATAGATCTCTTCCAGCTCAGAGATCGTAAACGGTGCTTCTTTTGGATATTCTCCTGTATAAGTATCGTCAAAATAAACCAGTTCCGGCTTTCTTTCCTGCAGTTCTGTGATGATCAGACCCATCTGGAGCCCCCAGTCACCCATATGGATATCACCGGTCACGTCATGTCCCATATAACGCGCAATACGCTTTACGCTTTCTCCGATCACGGCTGAACGCAGATGTCCGACATGAAGCGGTTTTGCCACGTTCGGTCCGCCGTAATCGATCACGATCTTTTTGATCTTTTCCGGCTTTTCCAGACCAAACTTGTCTGCTTCCTCCATCTGCTGCAGATAAGAAGCAAGAAACTCCGGTGCGATATCACAGTTCAGAAAGCCGGGCATAACAGCCTCAACCCTGGAAAATACCTTGCTGTCAGCTAAAACTTCCGCCACTGCGTTTGCGATCATGATCGGTGCTTTCTTAAACTGCTTTGTCAGTGCCATGGCACCGTTACACTGCAGCTCGCACAGATCCGGCCGGTTGGAAACATTCACCTTTCCGTATTCTGCCGGATAACCGGCTTTTTCAAATGCCTGTTTCATTTCTTCCGAAACAATCTCTAAAAATTCTTTCATTTTAATTCCTCCAGTTGTTCCTTTTCTTTTTCCTGCTTTTCTCTCTCCCGCTGTAATTTAGAATATACACAGCCACAATAGTCCTGTCTGTACAGGTTATATTCCTTCGACAGTCTGATAGAAGTCAGATAGCCGTTTTTCTTCTTAAAATCCGAGAAAAGATACGGAACCTCAAATTCCTGCTGCAGCTCCTGTCCGATCTCATTTAATTTATCCGCCCGTTTCAGTGGTGAAATGGAAAGTGTAGTCGTAAAATAATCAAACTGCTTTTCCTTTGCCAGCTTTGCCGTTTCCAGAAGGCGCAGCCTGTAACAACGGAAACACCTCTCGCTGCCTTC
This sequence comes from Kineothrix sp. MSJ-39, assembly GCF_018917935.1. GTDB lineage: Bacteria > Bacillota > Clostridia > Lachnospirales > Lachnospiraceae > CAG-194. Next base: position 344,328 of record NZ_JAHLPN010000001.1, read on the forward strand.
CGCACAATCCTCATACCCACGGACAGTTTCATAAAAACGCTGCGGCTCATAGTTTCCTTCGATCACATCGATCGGATACAGCGTCTCCGGCTGTTCATTCAGCAGTGAGATCAGCCGCTTCTGCTCCGCAACCCGTTTCCGGTATTCTTCCTGCTCCGAGATATTGGGATTATAATAAAAAACCGTGATTGTAAAATATTTTGACAGATAAGTCAGCACATAGCTGCTGCATGGTGCGCAGCAGCTATGTAATAGAAGCCGTTTTCCCTTGATCTGATCTTCTAAGAGCAATTCATCCAAAAGTTTCTGATAATTAATCTTTCCCTGCATCCTTACTCTTTCTCTCTTCCCGCATCAGAACCTTCTGCTCTTCTGTTGACAGCCTCGGTCCTTTTGTCTGTGGTGTCCTTCTCTCCTGCGTCGGCTTTTCCACATAGTTTTTCTTGAACTTTTCTACCGCGCTGAGTGCAGACTGTGCTTTCACAGCCTCTGCTTCTTTCAGAAGCCTTTCCTCCCGCTGCGCAGCCTCTGTTTCATACAGATCATCATAATATTTTTTGCCGTCCTGCATAGATTTACAGTAGGTCGTGATAAACTCTTCCATTGGCATCGGCTTTGCAAAGTAGTAGCCCTGTACATAACAGCAGCCGAGCTGCTTCAGCAGATCTACCTGATCCTTTGTCTCAACGCCTTCGCAAAGAACACGGATGCCCAGTCCTTCCGCCATTTCAATGATCTTTCTGAGGATCAGGATACTGGAGCTTGAAGTAATGGATTCACTGAAAAACTCACGGTCGATCTTAATGACATCAAACGGTACATCCTTCAACATGTTCAGGGAAGAATATCCACTGCCGAAGTCATCCATGGAAAGCTGTACATCCTGCTTCTTTAAGAGATTCATCGTTGTGATCATCGTTTCTCTTTCATCCTGGAATACCGTTTCCGTGATCTCCAGCTCGATATAGCCGTTCGGGATCCGGTAACGCTTTAGGATCTTCTTGATCTGATCCACATAATTCGGATTATGCAGAAGCAGTCGGCTCTGGTTGACAGAAATCGGAAAGATCGTAAAACCGGAATCGATCAGCACACGCAGTCTCTTGCAGACTTCTTCAAGCATATACAGATCCAGTTTTTCGACAAAACCGTTTTTCTCAAAGACCGGAATAAATTCATCCGGGAATACTCTGGTACCATCCGCCTTGATCCAGCGCACGAGTGCTTCGCCGCCATAGATCCTGTCATGGACAATGTCCCATTTCGGTTGGATAAATACCTGAAATTCTTTATTTTTGATCGCTGCTTCCATTTCGGACTCGATCTGATCCACCTTGTACATCTGATTAACGATCTTGTCACTGTACATGGCAACCATTGTTTTTTCGTCCCCACTTAAGGACTTCCGTGCAGCATTGGCACGGTCAATAATAATATTAACATCCGTATCATCTTTTCTGACCGGATAAATACCTCTTTTCAGACGGATTGGGAACATGATCGCCAGATCTTCACGCGCTCTTTCGTTGATCGACTGGATCATATCTTCACATTTGGCTTCAAATTCCTGGTCATTTCTTGCCAGGAGTACAAACTGATCCGCATTCATACGGGTACAGATCTCAATTCCGTTAAAATACTTTTCGCTTTCTTCTATCACGACTCTCAGAAGGCCGTCTGCTCTTGCGTGACCGTATGCTTCATTGATATAACGGAAGTTGGAAATATCAAACCGTACAACAAGATATGGGATATTGGAGTTTTCCCAGATCACTCTCGCCGCCACATCCCGGAAATAATTATCATTCTTACCGCCCGTGATCGTATCCTCATAGGCCAGTGCCGATATCATGTCATTGGAATGTTTTGTTGTTCCCCAGATATACAGGAACATGACAAACATCATAAATATAATTGCCAGACAGGTCAGAAGCGTCCGGAAAATGATCGGCTGGATATCCGCACTGTAAACAGATTCCGGATACACAACTGCCAGGTAAAAATTATTGACAACAGGGATTGCTTCTATTTCCAGATAATTGTTTATGCTGTCTTTATCCACAAAAGATGTCTTCTGATACTGCTTCCGGTGCATACTTCTTGCGACATCGCTGATATTTCCTGCCGCATAGCTGTCTCCCGCCCTGCTCCGCAGGTAATTGAAAAATACTTCCACAGGCGATTCTTCTGACAACTCATGATCCTTTTCCTTTTTGGCATAAACAGATCCTTTTGCACCAATGAGGTAAACGTCGCCTTCTTCTCCCAATGTCTGGAAAGAAGAGGACTGCAGCAGATCCCCGATCTCCTGTACGGCGACCAGTTCTCCGAAATGTGCATACCCACGATTGACCGGTACAATGTAAAAGACACAGCCCCTGTACCCATCTTCCGTTTCTATGTTATCCACATAAACCTTGCTTTCGCCGCCAGTGAGCTGTTCCTTGATCTCATCCTCTGTCAGGGCACGTTTCTGGCTGCCCGGCTGATACATGATGTTTTCCGCATTGATATAATAGACACCGGAAAAGGTCTCCATGATGGAATACCTTTCCAGTATCGAGAATATGTTTGCATCCGTCATCGCTCTGCCATCCGCCGTCATCAGTGCAGCAGCCTGCTGCACGATTTCCAGCGTATTATTGGTCTGATCATCAATAAACCTGCTGGCATCGCTGATATTATTTCTTGTTTCTGCCGTCTTCATACGCATAAAACATTTCTGCACATCTACGACATGGGAAAGGCAGACCAGCATACAGATGGACAGGATCACCAATCCCAACAGCAATATGCGAATGATCGGGCGATCATTTTTCTTTTTCCTTCTGTTCTGTTTCATGCTTCCCCCAACAAAACAATTACTTAACTAACCCATTTTAGATCTGTGCGATATCGATCAGTGTCAGTTTCTTTGCATCTGTATTTTCCAGACTGGTCAGAAGGGCATTCGCCGTATCCAGACTGGTCAGACAGTTGACACCTGTTTCGATCGCGGTACGACGGATCAAGAATCCGTCTCTTGATTTGTCACGTCCCTGTGTCGGTGTGTCGATGACCAGATCGATCTTATGACCGAGCAGCAGATCCATTACGGTAGGTGATTCCTGATGGATCTTGTTTACCTTTCTGGCGTTGACACCTGCTTCCTTCAAAGCATTTGCCGTAGAACGTGTTGCATAGATCGTATAACCGAGCTTCTCAAACCGGCGTCCGATCTCGATTGCTTCTCCCTTATCCGCATCCTTTACGGTGATGATCATCTGCTTGTATTTCGGCAGATCCACACCTGCTCCGAGGAATGCTTTGTAAAGTGCTTCATTAAATGTCTTTGCAATACCTAAGCATTCACCGGTTGACTTCATTTCAGGTCCTAAGGAAATCTCCGCACCACGGATCTTTTCAAAGGAGAATACCGGCATCTTGATCGCAAAGTAATCGGCTGCAGGCTGCAGACCCGGTTCGTAACCCAGATCACGGATCTTCTTACCCATAATAACTTCCGATGCCAGATCTACGATCGGAATACCTGTGACTTTGCTGATGTATGGCACTGTTCTGGAAGAACGAGGATTTACTTCAATGACATAAACCTCATCTCCGACAGAAATAAACTGGATATTGATGAGTCCGATAACATGCAGCGCCTTTGCCAGTCTGCGGGAGTACTCGGCGATCGTCTCTTTTACCTTTTCGCTGACTGTCGGTGCAGGATAAACGGAAATACTGTCACCGGAATGGACACCTGTTCTTTCGATGTGCTCCATAATACCCGGGATCAGGATATCTGTACCGTCACATACCGCATCTACTTCCAGCTCCTTACCCATTAAATATTTATCGACAAGGATCGGATGCTCCTGTGTATACTGGTTGATGACTGCCATAAATTCCTCGATCTCCGCATCGGAAATCGCGATCTGCATACCCTGACCGCCAAGTACGTAGGAAGGTCTGACAAGCACCGGATAGCCCAATCTATTGGCAACCTCTTTGGCTTCTTCTGCTGTAAAGACTGTTCCGCCCGCGGCTCTCGGAATACCGGTCTGCTCTAAGATCTCATCAAATAACTCTCTGTCCTCTGCCGCATCGACATCTTCTGCCTTTGTACCAAGGATCGGAACACCCATCTTCATCAGATCTTCTGTCAGCTTGATGGCTGTCTGTCCACCGAACTGTACCACTGCGCCGTCCGGCTTTTCGATGTTTACGATATTTTCCACATCTTCTGCTGTCAACGGCTCGAAATACAGCTTATCAGCGATATCAAAGTCCGTGCTGACCGTTTCCGGGTTGTTATTTACGATGATCGTTTCATAACCGGCTTTGGCAAATGCCCACGTTGCATGTACGGAACAGAAGTCAAATTCGATACCCTGACCGATACGGATCGGACCGGAACCGAGTACCAGCACCTTCTTGCGGTCGTTTGTCTCGATTGCTTCATTCTCTCCGCCATATACACTGTAGTAATATGGTGTGGCAGCTTCAAACTCTGCTGCACAAGTATCTACCATCTTATAAGAAGCTACGATACCATTATCATAACGCATCTTCTTGATCTCTTCCACACTCTTTCCTGTCAGACGGGAAATAACCGTATCCGGGAATTCGATTCTCTTTGCTTCACGTAACAGATCTACTGTCAGAGGACCTTTTTCCAGGGCATCTTCCATTTCAACCAGGATTGCCAGTTTATCGATGAACCAGTGATCCACCATAGTGATCTCATGGATCTCATCATAGCTGACACCCTTTCTGAGCGCTTCCGCAATGACGTAGATTCTCTGGTCGTCTACGATCTTTAACCGCTCGATCAGTTCTTCCTTTGTCAGCTCTGTGAAATCATAGCTGCGCAGGCAGTCCACATGCTGCTCCAAAGAACGGAGTGCTTTCATGAGGGCACCTTCAAAGTTGGTGCAGATACTCATAACCTCACCGGTTGCTTTCATCTGGGTTGTCAGGGTACGCTTTGCCGTAATGAACTTATCAAACGGAAGTCTCGGTACTTTTACAACACAGTAGTCCAGTGTCGGTTCAAAACTTGCGTAAGTCTTGCCTGTGATCGCATTTTTGATCTCATCGAGTGTATAACCGAGTGCGATCTTTGCAGCAACCTTGGCGATCGGATATCCTGTCGCTTTGGAAGCCAGCGCGGAAGAACGGCTTACACGCGGGTTTACTTCGATAACGCAATATTCAAAGCTGGTCGGATGCAGTGCAAACTGTACGTTACATCCACCTGTGATCTTTAATTCGTTGATGATGTTCAGTGCTGAAGTACGCAGCATCTGATATTCCTTATCGGAAAGTGTCTGGGAAGGTGCTACTACGATACTGTCACCTGTATGGACACCGACCGGATCGATATTTTCCATATTACATACGGTGATGCAGTTTCCTGCACTGTCTCGCATTACTTCGTACTCGATCTCTTTCCAGCCACTGATACATCTTTCTACCAGAACCTGTCCGACACGGGAAAGACGCAGACCGTTTTCAAGAATGCTTTCAAGCTCTGCCAGATTATGTGCGATACCACCACCGGAACCGCCCAGTGTATATGCAGGACGCAGTACGACCGGATAACCGATCTTATTGGCAAAATCCACACCATCCTGAATGTTTTCTACGAGAAGGGATGGTGCACACGGCTCACCGATACGCTCCATCAGATCTTTAAATTCCTGTCTGCCTTCTGCATTACGGATCGTTTCTGCGGTTGTACCGAGAAGTGTCACGCCGTGGCTGTCCAGAAAACCTGATTCTGCAAGCTCCATACCAAGGTTCAGACCTGCCTGCCCACCCATGTTCGGCAGTAAGCTGTCCGGTTTTTCCTTTTCAATGATCTGCTTGATCACATCTACCGTCAACGGCTCGATATAAACCTTGTCGGCAATATTTTTATCTGTCATGATCGTCGCCGGGTTGGAGTTTACCAGAATAACCTCCACGCCTTCCTCTTTCAGGGAGCGACATGCCTGTGTACCGGCATAATCAAATTCTGCTGCCTGTCCGATCACGATCGGGCCGGAGCCGATTACCATAACTTTTTTTACATTTGGATTCTTAGGCATTTGCATTCTCCTCCATCATCGTAATAAATCGGTCAAATAAATAGCCGGAGTCCTGTGGTCCCGGGCAAGCCTCAGGATGGAACTGCACGGTGAATATATTCTTTCCTGTATAGCTGAGTCCTTCACAGGTGCCATCATTAACATTGACAAAAGCAGGTGTTGCGACCTTCGGATCCAGCTTATCCATATCTACCACATAGCCATGGTTCTGTGAGGAAATGTAAACGCGTCCGGTAGAAAGATCCTTGACCGGATGATTGCCTCCTCTGTGTCCGTATTTCATTTTAAATGTATCCGCTCCCGTTGCAAGTGCCATGAGCTGATGTCCCAGGCAGATCGCAAAGATCGGAATATCTGTATCATAAAGCTTTTTAATCTCGGCGATAATGGAAACACATTCCTTCGGATCGCCAGGTCCGTTACTAAGCATAATGCCGTCCGGATGATCGTTGATGATCTCCTCTGCTGTTGTCAGAGCCGGATATACGGTGACATCACAGCCTCTCTGTGCCAGTGATCTGGCAATATTCTTTTTCGCACCCAGATCAAGGAGTGCTACCTTCTTGCCTTTTCCGTTCAGTTCGTGTACCAGAGAAGGTCTCATTTCCTTCTCTCCCGTATAAACGGCGCTGCCTGAGATCGGTCCGTTTTCTTCCAGCGTCTCAGAGCCCTTGCACATATATTTCTGATCACAGGTGACCTTTTCTACTACTTTTCCTGTGGTATAAGCTTTCATCTTTTCTGTCAGTGCTGCCAGATCATAATGCTCATCTGTTGTAATGCAGCCGTTCATCGTTCCCTTTTCACGTAAGATCTTTGTCAGGGCTCTTGTATCGATCCCTGCAATTCCCGGTACATCGTTTGCTTCCAGAAATTCCTGGATCGTAATATCGCTGCGGAAATTACTTGGGATCCGGGATAATTCTCTGACGATAAATCCATCCGGCCACGGCTTATTGGATTCCATATCTTCTTTACAGATCCCGTAATTACCGATCAGCGGATAGGTCATACAAACTGCCTGTCCTGCATAAGACGGATCTGTCAGTACTTCCAGATAGCCTGCCATTGATGTGTTAAATACAATCTCACTAATGATTTCTTTGTCAGCGCCGATATGAGTTCCCTCAAAAACGGTGCCATCTTCCAAGATTAAAAAAGCTTTCATAGTCTCACCTGTTCATCCTTTCGCATAATCGTTTTATTATAGCATACAAATTTTTCGCATTCAACCTCGCTCATGCAATGTTTTTTATTTATTTTATACCTAAACTTGACTTTACGTTCTATTTCCCTATTGTAACTTCTTTCATTCTATTTTAAAATAGGAAACAGGAACTTATTGACTATTATACCATATAACAGGAGATTTCAATGAACGAAAACTTATTACAGGTAAAAGCTGAGATCACAAAGGTACTGCGTGGCAAAGAGGACTGTATCGACCAGATCCTGTGCTGCATGCTGGCAGGCGGGCACATCCTGCTGGAAGATATTCCGGGTGTCGGAAAGACAACTCTTGCCGTTGCCCTCTCCCGTGCCATGTCTCTTCATTATAAAAGAATGCAGTTTACCCCGGATGTACTGCCGAGTGATATTCTGGGCTTTTCTTTATTAGATACCAAGACCGGCGAATTTGTCTATCGTCCGGGCGCGATCTTCACCAATATCTTTCTGGCGGACGAGATCAACCGTACTTCTCCCAAAACGCAGTCAGCACTGCTGGAAGTCATGGAAGAAGGCAGTGTCAGTGTGGACGGTGTGACCAGAAAGCTTGATGCCCCGTTTTTTGTCATCGCCACACAGAACCCGACCGGTGCTTCCGGAACCCAGAAGCTGCCCGATTCGCAGCTCGACCGTTTCTTTATCCGGCTTTCACTCGGTTATCCGGATCATACTGCTGCCACGGAAATCCTCATGGGACATTCCTCCGGCAATATGGACAGTGTACAGGCTGTTCTGACCGGCGAAACGCTTCTTGCCATGCAGAAAAAGGCAGAAGCCGTTTATACAGCCCCGGAACTGATCGATTATATTGTCACACTTACAGAAGCAACACGCGGTCATGAATATCTCCTGCAGGGCATCAGCCCGCGTGGCAGTATCGCACTTTTAAAAATGGCACGTGCTTATGCCTTTTACATGGACCGGGATTATCTCGTACCGGAGGATATCCATGCAGTCTTTTTAAGCGTCTGCTGTCACCGTGTGATCCTGAATACAAAGGCCCGTGCAGCAGGACTTTCTGCCGAAGATGTTCTGTCCAAGGTGCTGGAGAGCGTCCGTATCCCGCTGCTTTCCCCCGCCCGCTGATGTGAAAGGAAACTGCCATGCTCCGTAAAATACTTTCTGCCGCAGGATTTTTCTTTATATATCTGATCGTGATCCTGCTGGCAACCTTTTATCAGAAACCGATCTTTCTGTTTCTCCTGATGCTGCTCCTTCTGCTGCCACCGGCTTCTTATCTGGCTGTGCGGTATGCGGTCCGCCATCTGCAGCCGGAGATCACCACTTCCCTCCTGTTCGGGAAAAGCGGTGATAAAATCACGGTTTCATTCGTTTTGAAAAATCCGACTTACCTGCCACTGCCGGACTGTATGTTCCATTATACCGTCTCCTCTCCGTTTTATCCCAATGATGAAGAGTATGCGGTAAATTGTCCTGTTTATGCACATGACAGCTTTGCATTTTCCATACCGCTGACTTTCCAACGGGCAGCCTGCTATCAGATCCGCCTTACACAGATCTCGGTCTGGGATTATCTGCATTTTTTCAATTTTCATAAAGAAGATGCTTTGCAAAAAGAACTTTTCATCTTCCCGCCGGAAAATGACAGCCTGCAGTTTTCTTCTGCGGCATTTGGCGAAGGCTTTGATGAATTTGAAGAAAACGGTGCAAAGGGAAATGTCTCTTCCAATGTGACCGATATCCGGGAATATATTCCGGGCGACCGCCTGCAGAAGATCCACTGGAAATTAAGTGCCAAGATCCATAAGCTGATGGTAAAGGAGAATGAGCAGACCTCCTCCCATCAGTTTGTTTTACTGCCGGAGCTTTATCTGCCGGATCCGACGCTGCCTGTGCTGGAACAGATCTTATCCAATACGCTCACCATGGGCCGATCTCTGCTGGCAGACGGTATTACCTTCTTTTTCTGGTATTATTCGATCACCGCACAGGATTTCATGCAGTTTTACATTTTAAATGAAGACCAGCTCGAAGAAGCCTTCCGCAGCTGTTTCTATGAAACCACTTACACAGAAAACGACCTTGCACTTACTGTCCTGCAGAAAGCAGATATGGTACATGGCAGCATTTTACACGTTACTGACAAAGGAGTCGAAGATGTTATTTCGTAAAAAGAAAAAACAAGAACAGACAGAACCCGCCTATCCGTACGGATTTTCCATGGATGCCCCTGCGACATCCTGCTCCGGGCGTGCATTTGTCTGTGCCATGAAAGGCCTTTTGATCTTTGCCGCCTCCTATGGTGCGATCGGTGCAGTCATTTCAAGCTTTTCGCTCCCCTGCTATCCGGTAGCGGTTTTTGTCTGCTTTCTGCTTTTTTCCATGCTGCTTGCTTTCCTGCATTACAGCCGGTTTATCTTTAATCTGTTTTATCCGGTCATTTTTCTCATCTTTTCCTACTCCATTTTTACCTACCGCTATCAGGTAAACAGTGGATACCAGGCATTCATGGCGATCTTACAGGAAGCCTACAGCGATTACTTTGATCTGTCTATCCTGCGTGAAGCAAAGGAATATTACGCAGACCGTACCCTGACGATCACCTTTGCCGCTGTTTTCATCGGTTTTTTCCTGATCGTCCTTTTAAATATCTGTATTTCCGAATACATGAATCTGTTCTTTGTATTCCTTCTGACATTTCCGATCTTCCAGCTTGGGATCTACATTGACAAAATGCCGGCATTACCGTATTTTGTGCTGCTTTTATTTTCTTATTTTATGATCTTTCTCCTGAAACAGAGCAGACATTTCAAACTGCCCTACCGGGATAAAAAATGGACAGAATTTGCCGCGCGGCAAAAGGGAAAACAGCTTACATTCCGCTACCATGCAAGCGGCAGACTGTTTTTCCAGTTATCTGTACTGCTGTTTGCCTTTACCTGTCTGGCAGGACTTTTCTGTATTCCGTTCCTTTCCGCCTCCGGTACGAAAAGCACCAGCAAGCTGCGCGCCGGCGCAGATGCTTCCGTCAAGATCCTGACCCAGAGCGGTATCGGCGGTTTTTTCGACCGTTACAGTGCCACAGGTGGAATCAGCGAAGGAAAACTGGGCGGTGTCAGCAGTGTCCGCCCGGATTATGAAACAGATCTGACGATCACCTTCGTGCCATTCTCTTACGAGACACTTTATCTGCGGGCTTATGTCGGCGAAACCTATACCGGTTCTTCCTGGGAAGCTCCCTCCTTTGACAGACGCATTTTTGAGCGGGCTTTCGGAGACCATCTGGACGACTATGAGGAATACACTGCCTTTCTGGAAGCACGCAGGCTCCAGCATTATACAAACACGACCAAAAATGCCGGTATTTACGGCAAAATGCAGATTGAAAATGTCGATGCAAACCCGAACTGTCTGTATCTGCCTTATTATACGATCAACAATCTGTCCGTCCCATATCAGACAACGAACAGTATCGTACGCGGACAGCTTGCCAAAGGTTCTTCCATGACACTGTCCTACTATCCGCTCCTGCACAATTACTGGAACATTCCCGCACAGCCGGATGCGCTGCTAGGTGACCTTTCCGGTACAGATACACTTGCTTCTTATATCGAGTATTATGATACTTTCTGTCTGGATCATTACCTGGACTATCCGGATGATCTGCAGGACTACTTTGCGCAGCTCAGAAAAGAGATCGGGCAGGGCGAATCGCTGCCAAAGCAGATCGAACTCGTTCAGAATTATCTGGCAGACAACTACAGCTACAGCATGACGCCCGGCAGCACGCCGGCTCGGAAAGATTTCGTCTCATACTTCCTGCAGGAGCAGAAGGAAGGCTATTGTGCCCACTTTGCTTCTGCCGCTACGCTACTTCTGCGCTCTTACGGTATTCCTGCCAGATATGTGGAGGGCTACGCCGTTTCTGTTTCTGATGTATCGGAAGGTTCTACTTTACAGGACGAAACTACTTCTGACTGGTTTACCGGCAAAAATCCGATCGGAGATACCGGTGTTGTTTCCGTGAATGTAACAGATGCGGATGCCCACGCCTGGGTAGAAGTCTACCAGAAAGGGATCGGATGGGTTCCCTATGAATTTACACCGGCTTCTTCCGGCTCTGAAGAGGAGGACTCCTCCACCCTGTATTCCGACTTCTGGTCACTCTTTGCAGGTATTTTCTCGCCGAACCAGACGGCCGGTCTGCAGCAAAACGGACAGACAACCGGAAGCTCCAATGACAGTATCACAGCCAGACTGAAAAACAGCTCTTATCTGATGCCGCTCTTTGCCTTTGCCGTGCTCATCCTGCTGCTGTTACTCATTTTCATTCCGGGCAGAATGCTGTATCTCCATTACATGGCATATTGCAAATACCAAAAGGGTGATTATAAGCCGCTTTTGCTGTTGCATTACCACAGGATCTGCAGACTGCTTTCCGCACAGGGAAAAGAAACCGCCGGATTTCTCCCGGGGGATATGCAGGGACTGTTGGAAAAATGCTGTTTCTCCCAATATGGGATCACAAAAAAAGAAGCAGACGAGCTGCTTCTCTTCTTAAAACAATATAAACGAAATCACAGGTAATCTATCAGGCATGAAGCCGATGGATCAGTCTGAATACAATATCACCTTCATTGACCAGCGGATCCTTGTGTGCAAAAAAGACGATTCCATCTGTTGTCGCATGGATCTCGCTGATCACATCTCCTAAGAAAGGATCAACGATCTCTCCCATCAACTGATTATAGCGCACTTCTTCCCCCGCTTTCACACGGGAACGGAAAATACCGCCGCATGATGCATCTACATTACTCAGATTTTCCTCATAGATCACATGGGAAATGTAACCGCTGTGTCCTTCGTACTTGATGATTCCCATCCGCATCAAAAACCGCAGTACAGAAGCAACCGCCTGTCTCGCACTTGTCTCATCGATCTCATCATTTTTGTTGGTATAAACGGAAAACGCCGCCGTCATTTCATTCTGCCAGTTGTAATTCAAAGTCTTTGTATCGATCGGTCTCGGTTTTCTGACTACGACATAAGGCATACCAAACAGATTGGCAAGTGATGCGTTCTGGTAGCCTGTTTCCATCATTCTGACATGTGGAACAAATTCCCCCGTCATATAAAAAGATGCAAACTGGATTCCATAAGAATAATCCCGGATCGCACTCAGTACACCTGCAGCGATCCGCTCTGTCGTATCGCCGTAGTCCATGCCCGGGAATTTCCGGTTGATATCGGTATTATCTACCGGCCAGAACCGTTTGCCGATATTCATGCCATAATAATTGACACAGGGAATGACCATAATGCCTTTATTATTATTGATGCAGCCATTGTGCTCCAGCTCCCGCAGCGCGTGCACGAGCTGGGAACAGATATATAGCTGCTGTATTTCATTTCCACGGATCGGGCCTAAAATACAGGCCGTTTTTTCTCCTTTTTTTCCAAAATGATAGCCCCGCACCTGTAACTTTTCCCGATAAGGTGCTTCCATGGAATATATGATCTCCTCTACCATCCGTTTCTCTCCTCTGCTAAAACTCTCGCGATCAGCGCGCCTTCATAAACAAGCGGATATTCCCGCAGGGTAAACAAAATTCCGCTTCTCTTTGCCTGTATGATCTCAAGTACATCTCCGGACAAGGTACTGATGATCTTGCCGATCATATCCCCCGCTGATACAAGCTGTCCGTTTTCCATATCCGGCAGGAAAATACCTGTGGACTGTGCCCTGAAAAAGTCGATCCCGTAATCTCTTGTCAACTTGGCATTCCGGATCTCTCCGACAGGTCCCGACCAGATTCCGATCTCATGCATCAGATTAAAGATGCCTTCCGTGATCTGATCACCGAAGCTTCTTGTCACACGGTTTCCCAGCCCCATTTCCACCAAAAGAGCCGGAACACCGATCGCATTCAGACTGTTTGTCAGCGTCGCTTCATGCGCCGCGGCAGATGCATTGATCCAGATCAGATCCGCATTTAACAGGCGCGAAAAATCAACCAGATCCTTGCCATGCTCCTCACTGATCCGCACCTGTGGCATTTCCTTGACAAAAGTATCCGAAGCATGGACATCCACACAGATATCGGAACCTTTGATATCTTCAATGATCCGTGCTGCCAGCTTGTCCATCATCGTTCCCGTTGCTTCTCCCGGAAACATACGGTTCATATCCATATTCAGTTTGGGGATCATACGACCGCCCGAATCCACACCAAGCGGATTTAATGCCGGATAAACATCCACGATCCCGTTTAAATTTTCCGGATGCTCCTGGATCCGCCGGATGATCTCATAGCAGACATACTGCCCTTCCAGCTCATCTCCGTGGATTCCGGAAACAATACTGATCCTGCCGATATTCGGATTTCCCGCACCGGGCATCAGTCTCTTCTTTTGTATCTTAAGCGTCTCACCTACCGCAAGCTGATACGCCACTACTGTTTCAATCATATGCCAGACCTTTCAACCAATAATATATTTCACGGTTTACCGTTTCTTCCGTAATACCGATTGTCTCCGCACTTACCTTCAGTCCCTCCAGCACATACATCATATTCCTTGCTGCACCCAGAGGATCCTCACAGACGAAATCACCCTCTTCGACGGCGTCTTTGATCAGTTTTTCCACGATCTTGACCGACATGACAAACTGCTTGCGCATCGGATTTTCCTTCCGCGGGATCTCATTGCCAAAATAAAATTCATAATTTGCCCGCTTCAGGCTGCCTGTCCTTTTCAGGATCTCCTTTTTCTGCTCCTGTAAAAAAAGTGCCAGGATGTCCGCACTGGAAGTTGCCTTGGAAAGCGCCGGCTCCAGCTCATCATCACTCTCTTCTTTTTCCTTTTCAAGCACTGCCAGAAAAAGAGCTTTGATACTGTCAAAATACAGATACAAACCTCCCCGGCTGATCTCACAGGCTTCCACGATATCCTTCATCGTCACTGTCAGATATCCTTTCTGTGAAAAAACTTCTCTTGCTTTTTCTATGATATAATTCCGTTTCTGTACTGACTTTTCGCTCATAGATCTCCCCCCGCATTTTCCAGTGGAACATCCCAGAATTCAATGATGCTCTTTGCCTTCAGAAGCGCTCTGTAGAAAATCTGGTGCTCCACACCTTCCGTCCATAAACAGGCCTTTGTCATACCTCCAAGCGTATACTTTGATAAAATGCCGCCAAGTACATCCATCGACATGATATCCGCCTTCTCGATCTGCGCAAGCTCATCCTTATAATCACGGATCCGGTAACGCGAATAAATATAGCGGTAATTCTGATCCATAAATACGGTTGAACCAAGTTCATTTAAAAAAGCAAGCAGTGTTCCGTCATAAACCGGAAATGCCAGCGTCTTTTTATTGTCTTCCGCTTCGTAGCTTTTAGTGACATCTGCGCCACTCTTATCTGCCAGCCATGACAGATATGGCAGAAGCCGCTCTACATCAGGCTTGTACATTGCCACGATCTCATCTCTCCCCATTTTTTCCATTCCAATACCTCCCAAAAATGACACAACAATCAGTTTTATTTATTTTACCACAAAATCGAAAAAAGTACACCCTGATCCGCAAAGTATGCTATACTGTTTTTACCATGAAATTATGGAATTTTACAGAAAAGACAGGATAAGTTATGGCAGAAATTCAAATAAAAAAAGATACGATCATCTATCATAAGGATACACCCGTCCGTGCAGTCGGTATATTGATCGAAGGGAAGGTCACCATGAAACTCGCACACGGCGAGATCACATTAGAAGCAGGGGACGGTATCGGGTTTCTGGATCTGTTCCAGCTGACCCATTCCTGCGACTATATCGCGCAAACTGACGTTGTTGTCGATTCCTATCCATACCGCAGCGAAGAATCCTGCCAGCAGTTATTTGATCAGGATTCTACCCTTGCGCCCACTTTTATCTGGGCGGCTTTAAAGCAGTTCTTCCATGTGGAAGAGCTCTATTCCCTGACCAAATACCGTTGCAACGCATTATATACCGCTTTAATGGAATTTTACCGGGATTATACCAAGTTCAGCAAACAATATGCACTTCCGACCAAGCATCTGCCAGGTCTTGAGAATGTACAGCCACTGGCACTCGGCAATACGCCTTATGCCTTTTTGTCCCGTTATTATAAAGATATGGAAAATATCTGCCTGAGCGAATCGCTTGCTCCGCTGTTTGAAAGACGCGGCTTTGTGATCGGTTTTCTGCTGCGTGTCAGCCAGGATCTGCATCTGTACCTGTCAAGCTATGAGGAAATGTACGACTATATTTCCGAGCTTTCCGTCCTTTTGATCAACGAAGACCATCTGGACTTTGTCGATCTGTATACGACGATCCTTGTCACAGCCAGCCATCGCAGACAGGATATCCTGCCGATCAATGCTGCCATCAGCCGTATGTTCATCCGCGCAAAGGGTGTCAGTTCCATTGACATGGCGCTTTACAAGGAACGCTTGTCCGAATATCAGGAGCTGACGAAGGCACTGTCCCATATGCAGCAGATCAATGAAAACGATCAGGAAGCCCACGAAAAACTGGTTCTTTCCCAACTGAAAAATGCTGCGCTCCAGATCCTCGGTTATGCGCAGATGTCCGAAGAATTTTCTGCTGACTTTATGAAGGACCTGAACGCCTATAAAGCAGTGACCGATAAAAATGCCGCTTCCGATGAACTGAACCAGCTGCGCAGCAGACTCTGCACAGCATTTTATGAACTGTATACCCAGGCATTTTTTATCTCCCGCACAAAAGACATCCCTGTCATTATGAAGATGTTCTTTTATTTCGGCTTTATTGATGAAGAACTGTGCGGACAGGAAAATGCCATTTATCTCTACGATCTCGGCTCCACCTATGGCAATCGGGAAGGCACACAGGTCTATCCGTTCTATGATTATCTGGTGCTGATCTTAAACGGCGAAAAACAGCCGCACAAAAATGAATTTGATCAGGATTACGATGCCTACCTACAGACGATGCTGCGTGACAATTCCATCACACAGGCAGAATTTGATACGCTCTCTTCTGATAAGAGACAAAAGGTACAGTTTGAGCTGCGGCAATTACTGCCTGCAGGTGGCAAGGTCACTTATGGCAGACCTGCACTGTTCTGCCCACTCCTTTCCGAGCACGACTTCCTGCGTCCGGCAGAAAACTGCTGCCTGACCTTCCATGCGATCAAAGAAGCCTTGCAGAGTGTGCTTGCAGTTGATTTCAGCGCCTATTACAGAGATTATATTTATACTTCCCCGCTTCTTGCCACAACGCATGAAGTATTGCAGCAGGAAATCCTGCCCGATATTATCTTAATGCCGAATATCGGTACAAGAGGCATCCTTTGGCAGGAAATCGAGGGACATAACAGACAGACACCTGCCAGCATGCTGCTTCCGGCGATCTGCCTGTCCGACCTCCATCTGATGATGCTCCGCCTGACCGGTGAATTCCGCTGGGAAATGTGTAAACGCGTACAGGGCGCACGCTGGAACGATGTTACCGACCATTCCTTAACGAGTGAATTTTTCGATTATTTACAGTTTTACAAGAAAAACAGGGATCTTTCCGCTGATGCCAAGGAAAAATGCCATATGCAGCTTCAGAAGGCAAAGAACCGCTTTAAAGACGCTTTCATTATGGATTACATGGCATGGGTTCTCTATGAATCCGCCGGTTCTCCGCGTCTGAACAAGGTAACAAGACAGATCCTGTCCCGCTACTGTCCGTTCCCGAAGGAATACCGTGAGAAGCTGAAAACCAATCCTTTATATACCAGCTTATTTGAGCGCTATGAAAACAATAAAAAGAAGGAGCTGACGCGTATGAATAGTGTAGCCTTCCGTGCACAGCGCAACAACCACGGTCAGACACCGGAACCGCTGCTGGCACAGATCGAATATTTAGAGAAGTAAGATAAGAGGAGTTTTACATTATGAAATATGTCTGGTTGTTTATCAAAACCGTATTGCGGCTTATTTTAAAGCCGCTTTCCTTTGTGCCCGCTATTATCGTCATGTACTGCATTTTTAATTTTTCCTCCCAGAACGGGGTATCTTCCGCGCAGCTCAGCTACAAGGTCACCCATAAGCTGGTAGAAACGGTCGATACGGTCGCAGATCTGGAACTGAGTGATGCCCAGATCAATGTCTACACGGACAAATATCATTTTTATGTCCGTAAACTGGCACACTTCAGCGAATATTTTCTGTTGGCTGTGACAGTATCCTTCCCGCTCTATGTGTATGGCATGCGTGGGATCTGGCTGATGGTGTTTGCAGGCGCCTTCTGTGTGGGCTTCGCCTGCCTCGACGAATACCATCAGTCCTTTGTCGCCGGGCGAACGCCCACGAAACGCGACGTCTACATAGACAGCTGCGGCGTCTTTTTAGGGATCATTCTGACACGGATCGTAGGATTTATCGGGCGTAAGACGATCTTTGCGCCGCTGGCGAAGAAGAGGTAGGTTTTGGCTGGATAGATATGAAATACAAAACAGGAAACGACTATAAGCGCAATCTTTAAGAAAAATAATTTGTAGCTATTTCCAGTAGATTTTTTCTGAAAATCGTGTATAATATATGTGAGCAGAGATATGAATGCTGTACTTTCACACTTACTAATAAGTGTTTTTTGGCTGACGAAGCCACCATTGAAAGGATAATTTGACCGACGAGGTCTCTCTGGTTCTCCAGAGTAGGGTACGGTTAGCGCCGTACCCTTTTTTATATATAAAACTAAGGAGGTAAGCTTATTGAATGAATATCTGAAAGCACAAAACAAAACCAACCAAATAATCATCGCTAATAACTTCACCAGCAATGAACTGGATCGTTTTTCAGCATCTGATTTTCGCTGGGCAGATAACAGAACAAAACAATTCCGACACAGGCAAGTTAAAAAAGGGGAAATCTATCAGTTTGAGTTTGGCAAAAATTATAAGCCCGAAATGTCCTATGAACATAGGGGTCTAGTCATTGACGTAAAGCAAAAATTACTCTATGTTCTGCCGATTTTCTCCTATGATCCTGCAAAACATCCGGATGTCTACCACCCCACAGACAATCCCACTTCCAAGAGTGATATGTTTTTATTGAAAGCAAGTGAATTTTCATTCATCAACCATGATTCCGTATTGAAACTGAATGATATCCGAACAGTCAGTATCAATCGCATCCTTTATCAGCAAAATGGCATGATAGCTCCCATCTCTAATACATATAAACAGATCGAACAGCTCGTTTTACAAAAATATTTCCCAGGTTTTTACTATGACTACAATCAGTTTCAGCAAAAAGCGGTTTTCCTAGAAAAACAGCAAAAGGAAAATGATGCTGCCCTAAAAGAACTCACATCCAAGAACGAAGAATTAAAGGAACAAATTGCTGCATTGCAGGAACAGCTTGCCCCAAACAACAATAATCAATAATATTTAGCAGCATTCCCATTAATCTTTCAGCCAGACATTATCAGCAAGTAATCCATCCAATTAAATTGTGCCAGAGTCTGTGAAAGTTTTTCTGTAAATAGGATTTTAAGGTCTTCTATGATAAAATATAAAATCATAGGAGGCCTTATTTTATGGCAAGACAAAAGAAACCAGTACACAAAGTACAAATGA
>NZ_JAHLPN010000002.1 GCF_018917935.1 Kineothrix sp. MSJ-39
AGGTTTATGGATTAGCCAAGACATTACGCGAGTAAACTCGCATAAGCGGTTCCCACCAGCCCGGACAGACGGTTTCCCGTCTACCGGACTGGCGGTGTTACCGCACAAGAATATTCAGTCAAACCTCATCTATTCATTTAAAATTCCATTACCTCTTATTTACAGACGTTATTTTATCAAGTAACACAAAAAATGGCTTTTCAATATATTTCATTCTTAAAAGCTCTAATATAACACAAACCACATAAATTCCCAAAACTACCAAACATACATAAATTGGCATCCATTTTGTATAATAATGTTCTACACAATTAAACACAGTTACCCAAAGAAACTTCCTCATTGTGTCACTATTTGCATGTATTATCAATACCCCAAACGTAGCACTTGCAATTGTATTTATGATTTTACTGTTTTTAATTTTTAAGTTCTTGAACAAAAAGAATAAAGATACAGATGCCAATATTGGCAATAACTTATTACAATTACTTACCATATAGTACGCACTATCAAAACCGTGTTTGCTCGCAATAAAATCTACATATAATATACTCACACACATTAATAAAACAGATACACAAATTCCTAACAATCCCATTTTAATATTATCATATTTTAACGGATATAAACGCAAATAGCCTCCTATCATATATGCACTAATAAGCCATCCAGTAAAATTAAATGTGTCATGTTCTAAAAAGGTTGCCATAACCATAAAATATCCTAAAATTAATAATATAAGATATTGATATTGCTTCTTTGTCATATTATTTGCCAAAACATTTAATATAGGAATAGCTAACATTAATATCATCATGGTTCCTATGTAACCCACATTGACATCATAAACCACATTTAATATTAATTTATATAGCCCTTGCGCATCCAAGCAATAGTAACCTGTACAATGAAACAATATTGCAGATAAAAAGCTCCAAAATTTAATGGTAAAATATAACTTTAATATTTTCCTTACGCTCGTTCCTTTTTTTACAGAAAAATAACCTGTAATAATTGTAAATGTATTAATTGCTGTTCGTCCCCACATTCCCACTATTTGTAGAAAAATCATATTAAAATTAAGCCTATTGTAATCAAATTCAAGAGTAACACCCGAATTTACCACATAATGATGTGCTATAATTGATATAATCATAAATATTCGCAACAATTCCAGATTGCTATTTCTGGCTCCTACCGTTAAGCATTTCTTCTGCATTACACTCTCCATTATTTAGCTATATATAATTACGTTTACATGCTATTACTAAATCACATATCTTATCTACATCCTCAAGATTCAAGTCTGCAAACAATGGTAATGTCAATACCCGAAGACTCAGATGCAAAGCCACCGGCGTCTCATTAACATCAAATTCATTATGAAAACAATCAAATGTATTTGTTAATGGATAAAAATACTTTCTAGCCCCTATCCCATGCTCTGCAAGTTTATCCTGTACTTCATTACGACTTGCACCAAATTTCTTTTCATCAAATACAACTGGAAAATATGCATAATTACTCTCCACATTTTCCTGTATAGGATTTAATTGAATTCCATCTATTCCTGACAGTCGCTCACGATACCTTTCAACAACCGTTTTTCTTTTTTCTATTTCAGTTTGCAAATGTCTCAAATTACATAAACCCATCGCAGCACAAAATTCATTCATTTTTGCATTCGCGCCTACTCCATCAACAACTTCTTCATTTCTGATACCAAAATTTTTTAATCTGCTAAGTGCATGCCCAAACTCCCGGTCACTATAGCAAACACATCCTCCTTCTATACTATTAAATACTTTCGTTGCATGAAAACTAAAACAAGAAACATCACCATAAGAACCAATTCCTTTTCCTTTATACGTTTCTCCAAATGTATGTGCAGCATCATATATCACTTTTAGTCCATATTTCTTTGCAATTTTATCTATTGCCTCTATATTGCAAATATTTCCATAAACATGTACAGGAACAATTGCACATGTTTTATCTGTAATTAATGACTCTATTTTATCTGAATCAATTGTAAATGTCATTGGATCAACATCGCAAAACACAGGCTTCAAACCATTTCGAACAATTGCATGCGTTGTCGAGGCAAATGTGAAAGGTGTTGTTATAACTTCACCTTGAAGATTTAATGCCTGCATAGATAATTCTAAAGCCATATGCCCATTAGTCAGCAATTCGACATTATCTACCTGCATATAATCTATTAATTCTTTCTGAAACTTCTGGTGTTTCTCCCCCATATTAGTAAGCCAATGCGTGTCCCATATAGATTTAATTTCTTCTATATATTCGTCCAAATCAGGCATAGATGATCTTGTGACCAAAATTTTATTTTCCATATCATTTCCTCCACCAGCACTTATTATATCTTGCTATTTTTTTCTTATAATTTTCCAAATATATAACAGAGCTTGTTGTTTTGTTATATATGATAAACCAATATAAATACCCCCGCCTAATAAAATCTGAATGACTAATATACAAATACTGGGGATATGAATGAACTTTAACGGATAAATTATCAGGGCCATAATTAAAGATAACACGAACCCTGGCATCATATCTTTAATCTGTTCACCGAATGGATAATTTATCATCTTTTTATTCGGAGCCGCATTAACATACATACTCAATAAATCTGTTACTACCAGACTATATGCCATAACCAAAGGCCCATATTTCATTGCTATTACAATTGATACTATTCCAATAATTTTTTTTATTGATTCCAGTTTCAAAAAAAGATCACTTCTGCCAAGAGCCTTTAACGCTTGCAAATTTGATGTATGAATCGGCCATAATCCATACGTAAAGCAAAAAATACGAATATATGGTACACAAGGCATCCATTTATCTGTCAATATGATCTTAACAAACGAGTCTGCAACTACACCAAATCCAATCAGCAACGGCCACAATATATATGAACATATCTGTATTGCCCTTTTAGTCATCTCTTTTATTTTTTTTCTATCATCCTGATAAATTGCTAATGCAGGAAAAAGTACACTACTAATTGAAGAATCGACATTTGCTACAACCAAATTAGGATATTTATCCCCCTGATTATAATAAGCCAAATCTTCAGATGTATATTTTCTACCTATAATCAAACTTCTAAGCTGTCTATAACCTGTGTCAAGTAAAGCTGAGGCAAGCAATTTCCATCCATATGCTAATAATAATTTTGCTCTTTTCCACGAGCACATTAATTTAGGACGCCAACATACAGTAAACCACAATACCAAAGTATCTGTACACGTATTAGTTAAATACTGAACCACTAAAGCCCAAACTCCATATCCTCTATACGCCAATATAATGCCGACAATTCCCGACACCACTGTGCCAAATAAGGTA
The DNA here is from genome assembly GCF_018917935.1 of Kineothrix sp. MSJ-39. GTDB lineage: Bacteria > Bacillota > Clostridia > Lachnospirales > Lachnospiraceae > CAG-194. The sequence continues at coordinate 3,379 of NZ_JAHLPN010000002.1, forward strand.
GACCAAAAAAATCTTTTAAATAGCATATTTCTTGAAACATATGCTTGTTGCACAGAATTTATTGAAGCAACAATAATTCGAATTCCCAGCACTCTCAGTACTTTAGTTAAAATTGGCATATGATAAAAAACTGCAATATATGGAGCTGCTAAAAATAATATAATATATAAAATAATGCCCAATAATATATTAAAATAAAACACAGACGAAAAATCCAAATCATCCGCATCTTTTTTTTGAATTAACGCATTCCCAAAGCCACTAGATACAAAAACATTTGCAATAGTAATAAATACCAAAACCATTGTCACTGCACCATAATCTGCTGGTGATAGCAATCTTGCTAATACAATTGAAACCACCAGACTAATTACTTGTGCAGAAATTCTTTCTCCAAACTTCCAAATCAGCCCATATAGTACCTTTGATTTAAGTGAATTATTCTCCATCTTTTTACCTATTCTACTTAGTATTACTCTATTTTAAAATATTCTTTACAAACTTTAGCAAACTCTTGAACACTATATTTACATTTATTGTTTTTCTCTTCAAAGTTTTTTTTCACTAAATGCATGGTATTCTTGGCATATGCAATTTCATCTTCTGAAAAGCCAAAAGCAACTCCCAAAGGTCTTTTCTCACCCGGATAATAGTCTTTCCATGTTTTCCCCTCTTCAGGTATTACAATAGATATGCAGCCGCATAATGCAGCTATATGTGAGTAAGCCGTTTGCAAATCATATGATATACAATATTGTGACTCATTAAACGTTCTAACTTTATCCATTTCTGACAAGTTATCTATAACAATTCCTTCATATTTTGAAGGCAAATCCTTCCTAAGAGCCCCCTTTCGCACAATATAACAAGTGCCTTGTCTTTTCCCTGTATTCACATTTTTATATAAATTCAAATCAAAATATTCCAAATATAATTTACGTTTTAAAGGATTCAATTTCTCGTCGTTGAATACATCTCTATAACAAAAGAATAAGTCGTTTTTCCCATAGGCATCACTTGAATAACGATTATAATAGAGAAACCACCTCACAACATTTTTAGCTCTAAAATAATTTCCATACACAACATCTGGATATACTACTACTGTATTTTCATCTACAATAGGAAACAATTTTCTTTTACATCCTTTTACACTTAAATTCACATATCCCGCATATTTCTCATTATGTGCAAAATGCTCTTCTCCAAATGTTTTTATAGCTATGATTTTTGACAGATCTTTTATTAAAAAAATAATATGTTTAATCCAAAATTTAATTCTATGGCCCTTTTTATAATAGGAAGCTCCTGAATAGTATATGGATGAATTATAACCTAAATCCTGTAATGTTTTACATAACAAGTGCAAAACAACTGCTCCACCATATTTCTGACGTGGTGATACAATAACGTACTTTATCTTCTTCATAAAACCTGTATTCCTTTACACTATACAACCCATAAATGCCATATAATACACTTTATTAAAAACTTTAAATTTCTATAAGTATCCCCTTGGTTTTTATTAATAATATGCATTACTTCCTTTATACTTGGTAAATATTGTTTCATTCTTCTACGAATATCTCTATCGTGACTCATCCACATTAAAGACAAGACACTCATTCTTGATATAAAAGCAAAATAATGTGCTTCTTCAATTAATTCATCATCACTACAATTCTCTTCAAACCAAACTTTTAAACCGTTTGCAACATCTATTATAGATAGTTTTCCATCATAAAATGCCCTATGAGATTGAGAACCTTCACGAACAAACCAGTGATACAACGGTCGATTGTCAAAATATACCTTCTTGACGTTATAATACAATTTTAAAATAACATCATAATCTTCTAATTGACAACCCTCTGGAAAAAACAAGTTACTCTTTAATGATCTATGGTAAATTTTATTCCACATAGCCCCCCATGCATGTTCAGTTTGCAGAAAAATATCTTCAATTATTCTCTTAGTATCTTTGATACCACTTTCTATATCATCATACTTATTTCTTGTACTTCCATCTTCATAACAACTTAATGTAGCACACCCACTGATTAAGACACTATTTATAATAGCATTTTGATGCAAAATAGCATACATATCTTTGTCTATAATATCATCATTATCCACAAACCCAATCCATTCTCCTCTTGCCATTTCAAGAGCCTTATTTCTTGCTGCTGCTTGCCCTGAATTAGCTCCGTGTACGACTAAAAATCTAGAATCTTTTCTACAAAAATCATCACAAATTTTTCCACTAGAATCTTTACTTCCATCATCTATTAAGATAACCTGTAGATTAGTGTAGGTTTGCTCTCTTATGGAATTTAGACATTCTGTTAAATATTTTTCACTATTATAAACTGGAATAATTATACTTATCAAATCTTTATTATCCATATATAAGTCCTTTTTCATCTATCTAATATCAAAACATCCTCTGCCCCCAGAAATCCTAACGGTATCTCCGATTATCATATTCCCCATATCAGAAACCATAAACTTTGCTAAATTAGCCACTTCCTCTGGCATAACATATCTGTTAACAATATTATCCAAACAATATATACTGTTACCAGTTTCATATCCTATCAGTTCTGTTGCTGTAGCTCCAGGAGCAATTGAATTGACAATGATTCCACAAGGGGCAAATATCTTAGCCATTCCTTCGACCAGTCCTTTTAACCCCCACTTAGAAATTCCATACGGAGACCATGCCGGTTCATCACCCCTAGAGGACGAAATAATTAATATATGTCCTTGAATTCCATTTTCCTTCATATATTCTCCAAATGCTTGACATGCAAAAAATGTTCCCTTTAGGTTTATATCCATTACTCTAGAATATTCCTCTGGAGTGATATTCCAAAAACTAGCATTTTCTGTATGTACACCTGTTGAACTTACTAATATGTCAATTTTATTATAAATACTCACAGCTTTTTCAACAAATTCATTCATTTTATCTACTTCTCTATAATCAAATTTCAAAATAGATATATTATTACTATTTAACTCAGTCTGCATCTTTTGCAATTTCTTCTCATTCGTCCCTGATATAATAACTTTACATCCACTCTGCAGAAAGCCCTTTACTATTGCCTGCCCAATTCCTCCACTTCCACCACACACTAATGCAACCTTACCAGACAGAAGGTTATCCTTGTCAACATAATAGGGAATCTCGACTTTCTTTTCCTCTTTTGTCATCATTATTATATTTTTTATTATATTTCTTACGCCCATTCTCTTCTACATCCTTCCATATTTTCGAGGGGTTTTTTTTCTTGTTGAAATACCAATGGCTATTTGAGGACTCAACCAACACATCATTCCCTTTAGTTTTCGCTTTAACGATATTGGTCCAAAATTTGCCGAAAAGGGATATTTATGACATTCTCTTATAAAATTTCTATACTGTTCCCTATTCTTTTTCTCCGCTCCAGATCTATGCATAATTAAAAGCATTACATAGTAGACATTCCAATTAGCATATTCTAAGGCTCTTCTCATAGTTCTAGTATCAAGGTATAATTCATCTCTCATAATGTTTATTGCCTTTATACTACTTGTAGCAATATTAGGTCTATAAATTGACATACCACTTGTATTATTATCCAGTCGATAATAATACACACCTTTATAACCTACTGCCACCTTATCTGAATGTTGAAAACACTCTACTGAAAAAGCATAACCCTCTCCTCCAAATAATTCTTGATGAAATCTGATATTATTTTTATATATAAGTTCTCTACTTACCAGCTTATTCCATGGTCCTATTTCAATATTTGCATACAACATTTGAGCAGCTGCCTTTTCTCCACTCCAAAGTTCTACTTCATCTTCTTTTTTTTTCTCACTGTAAGTACTATTTTTTTCTGTATACATAACTACTTGTGGTACCAGTGACATATTAGCTCCCATCCGCTTAATCAGATTTAAGTGGTATGATATATAATCCATAGCTAAAATATCATCCTGATCTACTATACATATATAATCACCCTTAGCTCTATCAAGTCCACAATTTCTCGTTTTACTTACACCTTCATTTTCTTTATGAATTACTGTGAATCGTTCATCAGCAGCAGCGTATTTGTCCGCAATTCTACCAGATCCATCTGTAGAACCGTCGTCTATTAATAAAACTTCTATATTCCGGTAATCTTGTCTCTTTACCGAATTTAAACACTTTTCCAAAAAGGTTTCACCGTTATATATTGCAATAATTATTGTTATTAAGGGATTTCCAGTCATAGTACCTACTCTCCTATATCTATCATACCGCCTATACAATGTAGCTTAAATATGTTTTAGTTTTCTTTCTTTCTTCTTTTAATATTTCCTCTAACTTCTGCGTCTTTTTTAATTCATAAATTTGATCTAAATCATTATCTGCGGAAATTAGATGATCTCTTATATCCAATCTATCAATCAAATCTAACAATTTGTTTTTATTACTTTCCCTTACCATAACAGCATATCTAGCTGAATATTTAGCAGCAAAGATTGTCCCATGAAATGTATCTGTGATAACAAATTCAGCCATTCTAAATGCTTCCAGGACCTCAAAAGGAGTAAGAACCCAAAATTTACTAATCCACATTTGTGGTGCACCAATAGCTACCATTTCAAGTCTTTTTTCTTTGCAAAATTTTTTTATAGCATTAATTTCATTTTTATCCTTTATTCTGTTAAAATATGAATAAACTATGCAATACTTTCTCCTATTGGGCGGTTCAAAATTACATGCCAGCATTTCCTTTGTGAAGTCGCCCACCAATACAGGATCCAGATTATATTGAATATTTTTTGAAGTTAACTTTTTTACAAAGCTATAAGTGTTTTTATCTCGGACTGAAAAATGCTGTATATGTTCAAATGATGTCTTAATTTTATTCTTTACTGGATGTGGAAGTTCTTCATAAGTTGTCGTTCCACAAGACGCAGCATATGTCATAATATTTTCAGCCTGCTTTATATTCCCAAAAAGTTGACTTGTAAACCCCCATGGAGAACTTGTCATGCAATTAAAAACTTCATCGCTACCTATTACTGCCCAATCATAATCTTCCTTTATTAATTCTTTATTAAGTTTTAGTTCGTCGTTCATAAAGCGTTGAAATTCTTTTTCCTGCTTTGCAGCTCTGATTTTATTCCATATTCTATTAAAAAAATATTTATCTACATGCTTTAATTTTTCAACAAAATTATTTGCAACATCTGTCTCAGAACGATAGTCTGATTTATTATTATTCATTAATAAATCGTCTTCCCTATTAGGCTCAATATCTATAAAAGAGACTGAATCTCCATTTTCTTCTATGAGCTTTTTTAACGAATAACTCTGTAGAACTGAGCCAAAATTAGATACTCTTTGCATGGATAAGATACATACCTTCATTATTTTTTTCTCCATTTTTATCCTTTTTTATAATATATATTATAGAAAGCATTACACCACTTAAAAAGCCAGTAAATGTGTCTCGTAACGTCGAATTATAAAAGAACATAATCAACATGATTACTGCCAAAATAGCAGATGAATCAATCCATATAAGTCTTCTCACATCATGTATAACTTTCTTCATACAAACGCTTTGGAGCGCCGAATATAATATTACTCCAAGATTAACCATAACTCCAAATATACCTGTCTGTAAAAATACCATCGAGCTGGAAAAATAGTCATATTGAAGCACAGAATTCAATTTATAGAATTCACTATGCGTAGAGCAATTTCCTACACCAAATCCAAATAACCAGTCTTTTATACTATCAAAAAACAGATTTCCTAATTGAGGAAATACCTTCACTCTGCTAATTCTATATACTCCAGAGCCACTACCAGCTCCTAAGTAATCTAAAATGTTATTTATTGACAACAAAAATAATCGGTCTGGATTAAGCATCAAAAACAAACTCAAGCCACCTAAAACTGCTAATCCGCCACCAAATATTAACAAAGTTTTCCGCTTCATTATTTTTTTGCTAATATGAACATTCAATAAAATTGCCATTACCATGATAATAATCATTTCAAAGAAAAACATGTTTATTTCAGCTAGTACGCTTATTCCCATTGTAGTCAAAAAGTTAATCATTAAATCACTAATTGACAACTTGTGATATAAAAACCTTACTAATGAAATGGAAAAAACAAATACGCACAATATATTCTGTATAGAATTACATCCCTGAGTATTACCAAAGGTTCCTCCCACATAATCCTTTCTCAATCCCATAACCGCAAATTGATATAGCATTACCAAAAAATTAATACGCATTAACCACGTTACAATGTAATAGAATATATCTATATATACAATTGATAAAGTAAGCGTTCCCAGCAATACGCCCAAAATCATTCTTAAATATGGTCTGAATTCGTAAAAGAAATTTGCGACACTTGTTCCTTCATTTATAAAAATAGACATAAACATAACTAGTAGAAATAAGATAAACCAAATCCAAATATCTATATCGCTTTTATTTAGCCTTCCCCTCCTTAATCTTATAGCCAAAAAAATTATTCCCCATACAAATACATCAAATAACGGCATAAAAATATATGACATTCCAAAATTCTCAGTAAAAAATCTATACAGCAGAGGAAGGAATACCGCTAAATATGTCCATACATGAATATTATCTTTTGTCACTCTCATAATATCTCCCCCCCAATTAATGCATAATAATTCTCATTGGATTCCCTACAACAGTACAATTATCTGGCACATCTTTATTTACTACCGCTCCCGCTCCTATTTTAACATTTGAACCAATTTTAATATTTCCAATAACTACAGCATTAGCATAAATACATACATTATCGCCAAAACTAGGTGTTGCTATACCATTTATTTCTGTTTTAGGATTTTTACCCACAGTTACTCCTTGATAAATATTTAAATTTTTGCCTGCTTTATTTAATACAATTACACATCCTTGTCCATGAAATATGGACAATCCTGATCCTATATCTCCCCATAAGTCAATATCTTTTTTATTCTTCAAAATCATCTTGGACACATAAAAAAGAACATCATGCTTATAATACTTTAGACGATAATAATATTGCGCTCTGAAAGTTGTATCAAAAAGTAGCATATAGCTTAAAGCTATGATTGTATTTTTCTTTCTGTATGTATTTTTATATCCACATGCTTTTAAATCACCATTTACAAGTCGCCTAAAATCAGAATCAGATAACATTGCCAAACAAGGAATCCATGTAATTAAAATACCTATGAGTGCAATTATTTTTCTTATTTTATCAATCATTTTAATCCTTTCATACAGAAAATCTATTTTTAAACTTCATTGTTATTTCAATCATAAAATACCACTTTTTTTTAATAAACAGATTTACTATTTTTGATGCTTTTCTCAATCCTTTATCATTGTATTCTTTCATTATTTGTTGTAATTTCACATTTTCGCATATGTTTTTTACATTTTTTCGTGCATTGTGTATTCCGTTTTCACTTGCAAATTTATATTCTAATTTTATACTATATCGTGCAATTGCAATTAAAGTTGTATTTAATCTAGATACGCATTGCTTCTCAATTTCTAGTTTTTTTGCTTTGGACAAAATAACATCATATAATACCACTTGACTATCAAATCTGTTTTTTCGGTATTTAGTTGTCAGCGACCCCTCATTATCGCAATAGTAATAGTCTGCTATTTCAGATACACATACTCCCTGAGACAATGGATAATAATCAAAATCAAAATCCAAATCTTCACTAATTAATTCTCTTTCTGATTTAAAGCGGAGTTTATTTTTCTGAATAATATCATTTGATAGTAATACCATACATACTGACATTTCGATATAATCTTTTCCACTACTATCTGCCCCACACATCCTTGGCAAAATTTCCTCAGCAACATTTCCGTAAAATACTTTGCCACTACAAGTATTAGTGTTTTTCTCTTCATGTGTTGCATATACTTTTGTATGACCTGCCAAACAAGTGTCTGTATTTGTATTAATAATGAGATTATACATTTTTTCTATATGTTTCTCGCCTATATAATCATCACTATCTATAAATGTAATATACTTACCATTTGCTAATTCTATGCCCGAATTTCGTGCATATCCTAAGCCCTCATTTTTTTTATGAACAACCCTGATTCTCTGATCTTTCATGGTATATTGATCACAAATAGTCCCGCTTGTATCTGTTGATCCATCATCAATTAAGATGATTTCTAAATTTGAATAACTCTGTTTTAATATAGAATCTATACATCTAGCCAAATACTTTTCCACGTTATACACAGGTACTATAATACTTATTAACTCCACTTTACACCTCATACACATTTTCTAGTTCTTTTATTGTATTCCTAATAGAGTACCCTCGTTGATCAACAATTGCAGGATACTTTTCCCTATCATTTAAAGAAATAAGATTATTACAAATTATATCAGCCCATTCTTTATCTGTTGCATCTAATGACACTATTTTAGCTCTATCCGTTATCAAAATTTGCTTATCTATTGTATTTGAAAAATAACATTGGAGTCCCATGGATTGCGCCTCTATTCCAACAATAGGTAATCCTTCATATAACGACGGCATAAGAAATACATCAAATGCACTATAATATTCCTCTGTATTCATCTGCTTTCCCGCAAATATAATACTCTTTTCATATCCTATCTTTTTTACCAATTCCTTAATTTCATCAATCTTTTCACCCGTACCAACTAAAATCAATTTAGCATTTTCTATACGCTTCTTTATCTCTCTAAAAATTGCTATGATTTTTTCATGGTTCTTTTGTTCAGAAAAGCGTCCTATATGCCCTATAACCAATTCATCCAAAATATGATATTCCCTTCGGATTTTTTTTCGACTTTGCTCATTATAAGAAAATTTCTTTGTATCTATTCCATTATTTAATATTTTAACTTTTTTTATGTCCAAACCAAAAAGCCACTTCGCCGCTTCTACAGAGCATGCAATTTTTTCATATGCCACCCAATTTACAATAGGTCTAAAAACAGCATTTATAAAAGGCGAGTAGCCATTTCCATTATGGCTATGCACAATAACCTTTATGCCATAGAAGAAACAAAATGGAAATACATATACAATTTCAGAAGCAGCTCCCGTTTGTATATGAATATAATCATATTTCGAGCCATTTGTTTGATAAAAAGTCAACATATCCTTTAACCATTTAATAGGATTCTTTTTGATTTTTTCAACAAAATAAATATGTCTTTCATTGTTGTAAAATTGCAAAATCTCATTTTCAAATACACAATGATCTGTCCCATGCACTAAAAAGTCATATTCGTATTTCTCCCGATCCGAGAATATTGTACTATTATATATAAAAGTTTCAACTCCCCCCATTCTCTCTGTTAAACCAATAACAAGTATTCTTTTCGGAGGTTCTTTTATCATTTGTTGTCTCCCCTCTTTCCAATTTTTAGACATATCTTGTACAGCATTTCATATGGTAATGGTATTCTAAACATTTTTTTCATATACCCTATCTTCCATCTGCTTAACATAAATTCCCTTTTTAATTCAGACAAATGAAATAAATAATAAATCAAGTTATTGGGATCTGCCAAATACTGGGTTTGTCCCTCATCGTAGAAGCGAAATTTTCCAAACATTTTTATATCATATAAAGTTGGTTTATTACCCACCTGGTTCAAGTATTCAAATAAATCTTCAGCATTATACTGAGTATTTTCAAAGATTTGACATTTCTCAATCTTTTTAATAAAATCCAGCGCTCCCTTTTGTATTTTCATCACACATTCAAACTCATAAGAAGGCTTTCCATTCTCTAAATATTCATATGGATATCTACAAGCTTTAACAATTCCATTTTCCATCTTATAGCTCTTCACAGAACCATTTTGCTCCAAAAACAGGGTTTCAAAAAGTCCTACAAATCCTTTTCTTTTATCCTGTGCATGTAAGTCATTTTTAAAATCAAACAAGTATCCCTTCAAACTTAGTTGTGGAATAACTGCCACATTTCTTTTATAATAATCCGCTACTCCTATATAATATCCCTTTATTTCATTATCTATTTCTAATCTATCAAGAGTCTCCGTCAAATAACGTTGCATTCCGCCGGACCATCCAATATCTACAATAGCGAACTTCCCTTTCAAACTATTCTGTTTTATATATTTTTCCAAAGCCACATATTCCTGTTTAGATTTACGTATTATGTCAGGCTTAAGTTCATCATATAACGCCCTTAGATCATTTCTCTTTCCTATAGATTTCCGTTCAAAACTAGTTTGTTTATCAAATCCATATTGAAATAATAATTGATCATATTCATCGATATCAAGCCCCACTCCATCAAATATTGTTTCTATAGGCAACATCTGTGATGGTGATATCATATCTAATATAGTTTCAAATTCGCAATCCATCCATAAAATAGGAATACGTAAACTCCTTCGAGAAACTTCTAAATAATATGACTCAATATTATCATGTTCAAGTAAATCAAAAGCTTTTTTCATGATTAAACCATCTCTTGAGAAAAAATATACCTTTTTTATATTCTCACTCAATAAATTCGACTTTATCCATTTTGCATATCCCCATAAAAACATTCCAAATTTTTCATATCCAAATTTGTAATATTCATCTTCACCCCAGGGTAATGTATTATTAATAAATGACTTAAGCATATTACAATCTATAGTATCATCTTCTCGAACTGAAGCCTTTGTCTTTTTTATTCGATTTGGTATGTGCAACACAGAAATCCCCAATTTTCTTGGTATTTTATAATCTCCCTTCCATGAATCACCAATATGCAACATATCCTTTGCAGCAATGTTATTTTCATCAAGAACCCAACGAAATAAATCTCCTGACAGTTTTGTTTTCATCACACCACAAGAAACGTATAACTTTGAATAACCGCAAATGCCTTCCCTCTGCAATATTTTCTCAATAACATTTACTGGCAAATACATATCTGATATTAGTAGTATTGTCTTTTTTTGTTTTATACAATAATCATATATCGACTTTATATCTTCATTTACTATCAGCATTTCACTCTCTACAGCCAGTTCAATTTCCATTAATTTTTTATTCAGATAACTTTCTCTTGAATAAAAGCTATATATTTGTTCTAGCGATACCTCTGTTTTCCATGTATCTCTTGCTTTCTTTTCCGCATTTATCCTCTTTTCAGCAAAACTCTGGATTTGATACTTCTGTTCAATATATCTAAATACATCTGTAGGGCTATCAACCAATCTCTTTAATAATGTATCAAATACATCAAACGATATAATTGAATATTGATTAATCATTTTGAGTATATGAGTTTGATCTATAACCCCTGTATTTATTTGTCTCTTTATTCTATATAATATATTTCTATTTTTACTCATTGAATAATTTTCCTACTATATTTTCAAATTTTGTACAAAAGCTATTATTATTAATTAAAACATCTCTAGGCATCTTCTCTATAATTTCATCATAATTTGTTAATGTTTCCTCTATCTTATCAATTTCTTCAACTACAATGATATTATTCAAACGTCTAGCCACTTCTTTACAAAATTCCAATTGATGATTGTTAACATGCTCGTTATACATTTTTTGACGTGGCACAACAATTGGTATTTTTTTTATTTGTAATGGAGCCAAAAAACTAGACGGTCCTCCATGTGTAATCACAATTCGTGCATCTGAAATTAATTTATTCATTTTAGAATATGATATAATACTGTCCCATTGACAATTCACCGGCTTATACGTGCAAAAGCCTGTTTGCATAATAACATCTTCCTTAATTACACCCTTCCCCTTTAATTCATCTATTTTTTCAACAAGTCTATTAAATTGTTGTTCATGTGTACCTACTGTTACAAATATCATAGTATCCACCTATTTTAAAAAATACTTCCTAAATTTATAGCCTTAGGATAAACTTTTTTCATTTCTTCCCATTGAACAATAAATCTGTCCGCTACAGGATATACCAGCTTTCCCGTAATAGTTGAATGATCTATCCGATCAAATACCTCAATATATATACACTTTGCTCCCAATAACTTTCCTATATAAAAAAAAGGAACCGCAACAGCTGCGCCAGAAGATATTATCAAATCCGGTTTTTCTTTTCTAAGCACTTTCCATGCTAAATGCGTATTAATCAAAAGTGCCTTAAGACTTCTATTAGTTGGATAATAACATGGAATCATTCTTTCTTCATCCAGCAGGCTTCTCGCATCCTCTTTGTCAAAAGTAACCCAAAATCTTTCTTTATCTTTCCAAAAAGGCTTCAACATATACAAATGCGTCAAATGCCCCCCTGATGATCCTACTAAGCATACTTTCATTCTTAAACCCCCTTCTTTATATAATTTCATGCGTGCCAGATTACTATCCGACACGCACATTTTATTTTCTTATTCAATCACAACTCCACCTAAAATTGAAACGCCGTTCCCTCGTATTTTGTATACAACATTTTTAATATCATCATATGTTGATACTCCCTCTACCTCAATCAATACAACGCCTTGCGAAATTGCCATTTTCTCGTATGAATCCACAGAATAGATAATTGAATTTCCTACATTAACTACTTCAATATTCGTCTTTAGCTTTTCTTGTATTTCATTTATTATCTGGTTAACTCTATTATCATGGGATGTCGTTGTTATAAATATATTGTTAATATGATTCTTTTGCGCCAATATCTTTATTGTAGAGCTAATCATTTCGACACTATCTTTTTGAGATATTTCATATTTTGAATTAAATAACCTCTTTATACAACTGTCAATCCTGCTTTTTGTCTTCTTAGGTATAAATCCCAATATATTCCCATTAAAATAGCCTTCTACTCCATCTGCCATTCTCAATTTTCCACTTAATAAATATAAAATAATATACCAAATAAAACATAAGAAAATACCAGCAAGAAAACCTAACAATATCATTTTATTATGAACAAGGGACGGAGACATAGAAATATTGGTATGATCTATCTCATCCATGACCTCATCACTTATCTCCTCATCTCCAGCCAGCAATTTCTTCCAATCAGCATACGCATAATAATAATTTTTTTGTTTTTCTGTCATCCCATTCGTCAGATAGACCACGGCATTTTTGGAATTTGTAATTGTAGTTGCCTGTGCTGTTTGGCTAGTTAATACAGTTGCATCTGCATTTTCTGTATAATTTTCCGTAATTAATAACAAATCATAATTACCATACATTTTTTTAAGGCTGGCATCACATTTATTCACTTCACTTTTTAATATCTCAGCAGCCCCTTCACATTCTTGCCTATCTCTAGCAATAATCTTAAAGGTAATATTATTATCTGTAATATTTGTTGTTAATAGTTCAGCTATATACGCTGCATCAACATCATCTCCCATAGTCTCCGCAATCTGCTTGTACACGGCATCTGTTCTTATTCCTTGGTCAAATGAATCTAATATAGAAGCTGTATAATCTTTAACATTTATTTCTGGATATTCCACCTTATAATGAGTATCCACACTGTACTGTAGTTCCACAGTAGGTATACAATTAGGATCAATTTGCATCTTTATAGATTTATAACTATAATCTAAAGCATTATTATAATACTCCATTAAATCCAAATAGGCATTTGCTGCTTTTTCAACTTCAACTATTTCACGTTCACTAAGCGCAGACTTATACGATTCTGCATTAGCCTCTGCCGCTTTTATTTTGGACTCTTTTTTTTCTGTCTCAGTCATTTGTATCAAATCATTCTCTACTTGAATCGCGCGATATTCCTTCATTACTGCTAATCCATTGAAAAGTATTGCAAATACAATTGCCCATACGATCATTGCTCTCCATTTTAAGCAAACACGCATCAACATATCCTTGATACTGATTGACATTTCCATTCCCTCATTTTTTCCGCTATTTGTTTCCATCATTCGCTCCTTATTTATGATATTTTTATATAGTTCTCTATTTCGCACCTTTTCCAAACAACACAACGCCTACCGTCTGCAGCATAATCTTAAAATCAAGCGACAGTGACCACTTATCAATATACTCCAGATCCAGCTTCACTACATCTTCAAACTCCGTGACCACACCACGTCCTTTGACCTGCCACATACCGGTCAGACCGGGGGTAATGCTCATTCGTCTGCGGTAGTAATTGTTGTATTGCTCAAATTCGTCCTCTGTTGGTGGTCTGGTACCCACCAGGCTCATATCACCCTTCAGGACGTTAAAGAACTGCGGAAATTCGTCAATGCTTGTTTTACGAAGGAATTTACCTACCTTCGTAATCCGGGGATCATGCTCCATTTTAAACATAAGGTTGTCCCCCATCTCATTTTGTGCCTGCAGTTCTTTTTTCCGTTCTTCCGCGTCGATATACATGGAGCGGAATTTATATATTTTAAAACGTCTTCCGTTTTTACCAATTCTGGTCTGTTCAAAGAAGACCGGACCCTTGGATTCTAATTTAATAGCAAGTGCCACAAAAGGTGTCAGCACAAGCGTGATCAGACTGCCCATAAGACCGCCGAGTATGTCGATCGCGCGCTTCACGAAAATCCTGCGGTAATCAAGATACTGCAAAGAGAATGTCATAACTGCGAATCCTGCGAATCTTCCCGCAGTCTTTCCTTCCAGATCCAGTTCCTTTACTTCTACATTATAATGGGTTGTCACACCCATTGTTTCAAAGTCGGTGATGTAGGAACGGATCTGCTTCGCCGGAATACCGGGCAGATACATGAACACCTGATCAAGTGGCATCTGGCGGGATACGTCAAACAGGTTGTACTGATTCGCCACAACCGGAATCCCTGCGATCTCTTCCCCGACCATATCACTGTTCATAACGGCAACGGAAGTCACCTCATAATCCCATGCCTTGGCATCCTTAATCTTCCTGATGATCTCCTCCGCATATTCTGCTTCTGTCACGATCATGAGCTTATCACTGTTATTACTCTTGGAATAGTAATCCAGCATAAACACCTTAAAAATACAATGCAGCGCAAAGGTATAAACCGCATTTGCCACCGCAAAATAACCAAATATCAGGCGGGAATAGTCCCCTGCAATATGTGTCAGATACAAGATAACCACGATTGCAATCATCATGACAATATCGTATTTCAGGACGGCAATTCCTTCTACAAAAAATCCTCTCCGGAAGAAACCTCTGTTCCAGTCAGACATAACACCATAAAGCACGCAAAACAGCATCATGTAAATACCTACAGTATAATTCAGCTGTACGCTGATTGCCTGATGCACATTGCCAAACCGGAGTAGCAACGCTGTCATGTAAGCTCCAAATACAGCGACAAGATCTATCAATATTAAACTATACGTCTCAACAAGTCTGCCTTTTCTGTTGATGGTCTGCATATTTTTCCCCTATTTCTAAACCCTTACTAATTTTTACATCATTTTATCATATCATCTATTCTGATTTTTGTCTATTTTTAAGTAATATCATTATTGTATATCTGAACGTCCTGCAATCTCCGGTTGCAATATAATAGGCTGTTGTCCATAAGCGGATGTAATCTCCGCTATCATAAGTGTAATCCTTGCCATTAGATTTCCCGTTACAAAATCTCCATTTTCTTTAAACTCTTCAGCCAAATTTATTTCGTCCCATTTATACTCTCCGTTTTTTTGGGGATCTATCTTTAAATCTGCTCCAAAAGAGACCGACAGGCGAAATAATTCCTGTGGATCAAAGAATAACTCTCTGGTCACAATAATTCTTACCATTTCGTCCCCCGAGATTCTTACTTCAATATGATCAGAACAATTCAAAAACCTTTCTTTTCTTACATACTGTTGTACTTCTTCTATTCTACTGTAATTTATTTCATGTAAAAATATGTTCTGTTCAGGCAAAAAGTATGTTGATAAATTTGTAATCATTTAATTTGACCTCACTTCGTTATATTGCATTTTAATTTTAGGTGAATGAAACGGAATAATTTTAGTCTCCGGGACAAAGTTTTCAACCGTAACCATCTTATCCTTTTCCGAAATCGCTAATGCATATGTCAGAATTCTAACCTGTTGTTGCAAACTGGCAGTCGTTGTCGAATCATTTTCCACATACGCGTGAATTGCTCGTTCTACTGTTGTATTTAACGACTCTCCTTCTCTTAATGCCGTAATTGCCAATTTTTTATGCAATGCAGGAGCAATCCTAACATTAAATGTTCCTTTATATTCTTTATCGGGATCTTTGTCCACTGCTTTGCAGAATGTCAGATAGTCATCTACCGCAGAATGAAATTCCTCCTCTATCTTCTGCGGATCAGAACTCTCAAAATCCACAAAATCACTGATACCTTCTATTTTTCCTCTCAGTACACATGTTTCCGCATCAAACTCTACGCAGGTATGATACCCTTTATATTCCATAATATTTTTCTTCATTATAGATCCCCCAATTCTTTTAAATACATCATCAAATCATTAACTGCTCCCGGAGTCATTTCATCTCCGGGATGTGGCTTATGAAGCAAAATAACAGCTTTATCACTTGCTCTATAGAAACAGACACGTGATCCCGAAGTTTTTCCTTTATTGTATTCCTCAAACCCCAGTTTTTTCAATAGATTTCTTGCTTCTGTATATGTATAATCCTTCGGTTTTTGCAATATTCTGGCTTTCGCCTTTTCAAATTTACTCATTTATCTATAGCATCCCTCTTTTGCAACTAGATTATAGTTGCATCATATATTCTCCCCATTTTTTTGTCAATATATTTATATTATCTTCTTTAAAAATAGAATATCCCACAATGTTAATTGATTCATCTACATTGTGGGATATGCTTTCATTTATATAATATTTTACCGATTTGCCACTCTTGCATCAATGTACTGGATCAGCATCTGCACACTCTTGTCTACACCAAGCTTGCTACTGTTAACCACAAGCTCGTAGTTGCGGGAATCGCCCCATTTGCTGTCGCAGTTGATGTTGTGATACATCTTACGTGCTCTGTCCTTCTTCTTCATCAGATCCGCTGCCTGGCTTTCTGACAGCTCGTACTTCTTGGAAACACGGGCAACCTTCTGCTCCTTGTCACCGTTTACGAAAATAGCGATCAGACCTTTGTTGTCTTTCAGCACTGTTTCGGAGCATCTGCCGACTACAACAAATGATTCGCCTGCATTTGCTTTTTCCTTTAAATAGTCAAACTGAAGCTGTGCAACATGCTCTGTCATCGAGCTGCTCATGCCACGAACACGTCTGTGAAATACACCATCCTGTACTTCATCATATGACTTTAATTCCTCGCTGTTCAGGTTTCTCTCCTCAGCGATTTTGTCCAAAAGATTGTGATCGTAGAGGGGCAGGTCATAATGCTTTGCAAGTTTTTCAGCGATCTCATGACCACCACTACCAAATTCACGTCCGATTGAAATAATTAACTGTCCCATACATGATTCCTCCCTTTTCTATATTGAACAAGTATTCTGCTTCGCAAGTTATTTGACCGCACATTTGCTTCGATGTCCATTTTTACAGACTCGCAAATCATGTGCTTCGCACATGTTACCTTCTGCTTCGCAGAAGCATTTGCTCGTTAACAAATACAGAAAAACAAATGCCAGCTTCGCTGTCGCTTGTTTTTCTATGTATTTGTTACATTTTACCACAAAAGGAGCCTTTTTACTAGGCTCCTTTAGTAAAGATTTATAAAATGTTTATTAATGTACGTAACGTACGCAGATCATAATGGTTGCAATGATCATAACGATAACTGTTGCAGGAACCATTGCTTTGCAGTATCTGCCCCATTTGATGATATGACCGGATTTCGCTGCTGTTGCTACACCAACTACGTTTGCAGAAGCACCGATTGGTGTTGCGCTGCCTCCGATATCTGTACCCATTGCAAGAGACCATGCAAGGATAGAAAGATCTACGCCCTGTGTTGCTGCAAGGCTGTTGATAACAGGGATCATTGTTGCTGCAAACGGGATATTATCAATAAACGCACTTGCTACAGCAGATACCCAGATGATGATAGCGATCATCAGATATAAGTTACCGCCGCAGATCTTACCGATCAGATTAGCAAGCAGTACCAGAACGCCCGTCTGCTCCAGACCACCGACAACAACAAATAATCCAATAAAGAATAATAATGTATGATAATCAATTTTCTTGATCAGTGTCAGTGCATTCTTACCGGATGTGATCAGTGTGATGATCGCAATAAAGGTACCGATGCAGGATACGGTAAGTCCTGTGCTGGCATGCGATACAAGAAGTACTACTGCAAGCAGGAAGATCACTGTACTTACGATGAAGCCTTTCTTGCTGACGATTGCTGACTCCGGTGATGGCAGAGAAGCCGTATCAATGCTGTCTGCACCATTATCCGAAAGTTCTTTCTTGAAGATCAGATAGAAGTATAAAAGGATCACAAACAGACAAACAATAGCGATCACACCTGTATGTCCCAGGAAATCTGAGAACGAATATCCGAGTGATGTACCGATGATGATGTTTGGCGGATCTCCGCACATTGTAGCACTACCACCAAGGTTAGCACAGAATACTTCTGACAGGATCATAGGTACCGGATTGAATTTCAAAAGCTGTGACAATTCAACTGTAACGGCTGCAAGGAACAGGATAACTGTAATGCTATCAATGAACATTGCAAGCACGAAAGACAGAACCATAAAAGTAAGGAAAATGGAAATTACCTTATATTTAACCAGTTTTGCAATTCTCATGCAAAGCCATCTGAAAAATCCAACATGAGCCATTCCTTCTACCATGATCATCATGCCTGCAAGGAATACGATTGTCTCCCAGTTGATACCGCTTGAAGTCTCGGAAGCCTGACCGCCTGTGTACCAGAACCCCTGTGTAAAAATACTTTTCACATTTAATGTCTCAATAACCGCATCCATACTGTGCATACCCACACCAAACACAAGGATCAGTGTCAGGAGCGCGCAGCCAAGTGTGACATACTGTTTCGGCCATTTATCCATGATGATCAGAATAAACATGGCTAAGAAAATGATGATAGCAAATGCCTGTGCCATTTTTATCTCCTTTCGCTCTTTAGAGCCCGTAATATATGTATTTCTTTTACCAAGCCCTTATTATAACACAATATTTGCCAGTGGCAAGTTAATTTTTCTTTACCGGTTTGAGTTTTTTTCGTACATTTTTACTATATTGCTGGTTTTGGGGAGAAGCATTTCTGACTCTTTCTGACTGTTTTCGTCTTTTTAAGACTGTTTTCTTATTTTAGGACGAACTGCCAGCTTAGCGTCCTAATACCATTCATACTTTTATATCTCTTTTTCTCTCTTTGGACGAAATTTTAGTACTTCTCTTCCTCTATACCCTGATTTTTTGACTAGTTCGCGGCTCTACGCTCCATATTTTTCATATCTTTTCGCCGCGTCCTGCTTTTTTAGACGAAGTTTTTCATATAGCAGTAAAATATCTTCACCATTTTGGATTTATCTTCCCTCTTTTGGGCGAAACTGATCTACATTTCCTTGATCCAATCTATATTTTTACGCACTATCCTCAACTGCAACGGATGCTCCGCTGATTCATAGGTAAATATCACATCTCTCCCCTGGTACAGACCATTCTCCAGATATAGATTGCTTTTCCATACAAAGTCTGCTCCATAATCAGGATCATCCATAATTCCCGCATGCTCCCAATATGTGATTTTTCCTGTTTTCTTATGAAATACAGTAAAATCAGGATGTATCGTGATTCTTCTTCCCTGATGATTCACCTGCAAAGGTCGTTCATACTTATATAGAAACATTTCTTCCCGCGCCAGTGCATTCGCTATGATCAGCTCTGACTTTGATCTGACCATTTCCCCATGGTCGGTTTCAAAACGCAGTGATTCCGGATATCTTTGATTCACTTCATACGCTTCTTTCTCCCAATCAAGCAATAATAAATCTGCTTCTTTTATGAACGGCGACTCTATATCTTGTATCGTATCCCGCAGATGCATAGAAACAGCATTGATAATATCATATTGATATGTCTGTTGCATTTTTCTCAGAATTTGCACATTCTTTTCCAGCGTAGGAAGAATCTTTGCAAAATACTTTTTATGCGCCAAAGCTTGTATCTGTTTTAGATTTTTCTTCGGCAAATACTGAAGTATTACCTTCCCATCCTGCTCGGCAGACCTCTTATAATAATATCTTCCACTTTCTTTTTTCTGTACCTTCAAAGACCCTCCGGACAATTTTGAGCCGCTTTTTGTGCCTGCGCAAGTATACGTTCCTGTTCTTCAATCAGCCCTTCTACCTGTTTTGAAAATTTTTCTTCCTGATTAGAATATATGATTTGTTTCATAGATGTGTTCTCCTTTTTGAATTAATCTGATGTGGATTGGGATAGTGGATTTTAGATTTTCAAGAAATTTCCGTCCTGCATATCATGCAGGACGGAAATTCAGTTTTTTAAGAATACATAATCAAAAAATTCAGATTTTGCAAGAATTGTTATATATTTATTGATTTGCGCTCATTTTACTGCTCCTGCAATCAAGCAGAGCATATCATCTTTCCCTTACGTCTCCGGATTATTGATCGCGGCCTGCGCAGCGGCAAGTCTGGCGATCGGAACACGGTAAGGTGAGCAGGATACATAGGTCAGACCTACTTTATGGCAGAACTCAACGGAAGATGGATCACCGCCATGCTCACCGCAGATGCCAAGCTTGATATCCGGGCGTGTCTTGCGTCCTTTTTCCGCTGCCATCTTTATAAGCTGACCGACACCCTTCTGGTCAAGTCTTGCAAACGGATCTGATTCGTAGATCTTGTTCTTGTAGTAGTCACCGAGGAACTTGCCTGCGTCATCTCTGGAAAAGCCGAAGGTCATCTGTGTCAGATCGTTTGTACCGAAGGAGAAGAACTCTGCTTCTTCTGCAATCTCATCAGCTAAAAGTGCAGCTCTCGGAATTTCGATCATCGTACCGATGTGGTACTGGATATCGGAATTCTTTTCTTTCTTAACCTGTTCTGCCACTTCTACAACAACATCTTTTACAAATTTCAGCTCTTTCTTTTCGCCTACGAGTGGGATCATGATCTCCGGAACAATGTCATAGCCTTTTTCTGCTTTGACCTCGATCGCAGCTTCCATGACGGCTCTTGTCTGCATCTTTGCGATTTCCGGATATGTAACGGCAAGACGACAGCCTCTGTGACCCATCATCGGGTTAAATTCATGCAGGGAATCACAAATTTCCTGTACTTCTTCTGCTGTCATCAGCATCTGTACAGCCAGATCATCGATATCGCCCTGCTCTGTCGGTACAAATTCATGAAGCGGCGGATCCAGGAAACGGATCGTAACCGGTCTTCCTTCCATTACTTCGTATAAAGCCTTGAAATCACCCTTCTGGAATGGGATCAGTGCATTTAATGCTTTCTCTCTCTGTTCCAGTGTACGGGCAAGGATCATCTGGCGGATCTTCG
This sequence comes from Kineothrix sp. MSJ-39, assembly GCF_018917935.1. Lineage (GTDB taxonomy): Bacteria > Bacillota > Clostridia > Lachnospirales > Lachnospiraceae > CAG-194. The sequence goes on from NZ_JAHLPN010000002.1 coordinate 24,911, forward strand.
GGATACGGTCCGGATCGAAGAACATATGCTCTGTACGGCAAAGACCGATACCTTCTGCACCGAACTTCACTGCATTTGCAGCGTCTTGTGGTGTATCTGCATTGGTACGGACCTGCAGCTTTCTGTACTGATCTGCCCAGTCCATGATACGGCCGAAGTTTCCGGATACGGAAGCTTCCATTGTCTTGATGTCGCCTTTATAGATCTTACCGGTGGAACCATCCAGTGAAATATAATCTCCTTCATGGAAGGTATGTCCGCCAAGTTCAAATACTTTGTCATCCTCATTGATCGCAATATCGCCGCAGCCTGATACACAGCACGTTCCCATACCACGTGCCACAACTGCTGCATGGCTTGTCATACCGCCGCGGACTGTCAGGATACCTTCGGATGCATGCATACCTTCGATATCCTCCGGAGAAGTTTCCAGACGTACCAGAACAACTCTCTCGCCCTGCTCGTGTGCCTGTTTTGCTTCTTCTGCTGTGAAGTAAACCTTACCTGCTGCTGCGCCCGGTGATGCAGGAAGTGCCTGTCCGATCACTTCGCCTGCCTTCAAGGCTTCCGGATCAAAGGTCGGATGCAGAAGCTGATCAAGTGATTTTGCTTCGATTCTTGTCACTGCCTCCTGTGGTGTGATCATGCCTTCATCTACAAGATCACAGGCGATCTGAAGTGCTGCCTGTGCTGTTCTCTTTCCGTTTCTTGTCTGCAGGAAAAACAGCTTACCGTTCTCGATCGTAAACTCCATATCCTGCATATCGCGGTAATGTGCTTCCAGCTTCATGGCAATTTCCATGAACTGCTTGTAGCACTCCGGCAGATCCTGCTCCAGCTTTATGATCGGCTGTGGTGTACGGATACCTGCCACAACATCCTCGCCCTGTGCATTGATCAGATATTCGCCATAAATACCCTTTGCGCCGGTAGATGGGTTTCTTGTGAAGGCTACGCCTGTACCACTTGTCTCACCCATGTTACCGAATACCATTGCCTGTACGTTAACAGCTGTTCCCCAGTCACCCGGAATATCATTCATTCTTCTGTAAACGATAGCACGCTCATTATCCCAGGAACGGAATACGGCTTTGACAGCTTCCATCAGCTGTACCTTCGGATCCTGTGGGAAGTCCTCTCCCATCTTGTCCTTATAGATCGCTTTAAAACGCGCGATCACTTCCTGCAGATCTTCTGCAGTCAGTTCCATATCAAATTTGACCTGTTTTGCTGCTTTGATCTCATCCAGAACGCGCTCAAACAATGACTTTGGCACTTCCATAACAACATCGGAAAACATCTGGATAAAACGACGATAGGAATCGTAAGCGAATCTCGGATTGCCTGTCTTCTTTGCGAATCCTTCCACTGCAACGTCATTCAGTCCGAGGTTCAGGATCGTGTCCATCATACCCGGCATGGAAGCTCTCGCGCCGGAACGGACAGATACAAGAAGTGGATTTTCGGTATCACCGAATTTTTTGCCCTGCTTCTTTTCCAGATCAGCAAGTGCTGTAAAGATCTGCTGCTGAATGTCCTCTGAAATTGTACGGCCATTGTTGTAATAGTCCGTACAAGCCTCTGTTGTAACCGTGAAACCCTGTGGGATCGGAAGCCCCAGATTTGTCATTTCTGCAAGATTGGCACCCTTTCCACCAAGAAGATTCCGCATATCTGCGTTACCCTCTTCAAATAAATACACCATTTTTGACATAGTTTTCGTCCCCCTTGGTCGACTTTGTTTTTTCAAATCCATTTCTGCCTTGCAGCCTTTCTTTCCTGCATCCTATCCGGCTTTTCATTTCAGATATTTTTCACACTGACCTCTGCTGTTTTTGTGCAATTATCACAGAAATTTGATTTGAAACTCTCGTATGTTCATTATATCATCTATAGAGAATTGACGCACTGATATCTTCTTGGAAGAATAAACAAAGTTTCAGTCTTTTTTATGTCAATTTTGCTACTTTTTACACGAACAGCCCCCGGCGTGGTGGAAGCACGCCGGGGGCTGTTCATGTATATATCAACTAAGGGATTTAGGTAAAAGCTACTCTACATCCTGCAGGGCTGCAAAGTCCTCTTCGCCGGTACGGACCTTAACAACCTTATCTACATTGTATACAAAGATCTTACCATCACCGATATGACCTGTATAAAGTGCCTTCTTGGCTGCCTCGATCACCTTTTCTACCGGAATCTTGCTGACTACCACTTCTACCTTAACCTTCGGCAGAAGTGTTGCATCCATTTCAACACCACGATACATCTCGCCGGCGCCTTTCTGGACACCACAACCCATAACCTGTGTTACCGTCATACCGGTTACACCAAGGTCGTTCATTGCTTTCTTCAGACCATCGTATCTTGCCAGTTTTGCGATCACAACTACCTTGTAGATGCCTGTTGGCGGTAATGGGGATGCCACCACCTTGACTGCTGCATCCTTCTGTGCCTCTGATGCTGCATCATAATCATTTACGCCAAGATCTGTATTTTCATTCACATCCATTGTCATTGTGTTGCTGATATCCATGATACTGAAGCCTGCATAAGCACTTGCAAGACCATGCTCACAAGAATCAAGTCCTACGATTTCTTCCTCTTCACTGACGCGAAGACCGATTGTTGCTTTGATGATCAAAAATGCGATCGTGATCGTCACTGCCGTCCATGCTGCTGTACATACCATGCCAAGGAGCTGGATACCAAGCTGTGAAAAGCCACCGCCGTAGAAAAGACCTTTGCCTGCGATCTGGTTTGCACCATATGTAATGCCGTCGCCGATACCTCTTGCAAATGCAGGAGCTGTATCTGTTGCGAATAAACCAACTGCGATCGTACCCCAGATACCGTTCATACAGTGAACTGCAACTGCACCAACCGGATCATCTATATGTAACTTGTAATCCAGAAGCCATACACCGAATACAACCAGTACGCCGGATACTGCACCAATGATGATAGCACCAAAGGCATCACAGACATCACATGGTGCTGTGATAGCAACAAGACCTGCAAGAGATGCATTCAGGCACATGGAAACATCAGGTTTTCCGTATTTTACCCACGTCAGGATCATTGTCACAACTGTTGCAACTGCCGGTGCGATCGTTGTTGTAACAAAGATGGAACCAAGCTCATCAATAGAGGTTGCTGCTGCGCCGTTGAATCCATACCAGCCGAGCCAGAGGATGAACACACCCAGACAGCCGATCGGAAGGTTATGTCCCGGAAAAGCATTGACTTTCGTTACTTTTCCGTCCTTGTCTTTTACAAATTTACCGATACGTGGACCAAGCATTGCAGCACCGATCAGGGCTGAAATACCGCCTACCATATGAATACAGTTGGAACCTGCAAAATCATGAAAACCGATCTGTGCGAGCCAGCCGCCGCCCCATGTCCAATGTGCTTCGATCGGATAGATCACTGCTGAAATAATTGCGGAATATACACAGTAGGAAAGGAATTTCGTTCTTTCTGCCATGGCTCCGGATACGATCGTTGCGGTCGTTGCACAGAACACAAGGTTGAATACGAAGTTAGACCAGTCAAAATTTGCATAATCCGTAAAAATGTCAAATCCCGGTTTACCGATCAGTCCTACCATATCCTCGCCCAGAAATAAACCAAAACCGATTAGGATAAATACTACTGTTCCAATACAAAAGTCCATCAAATTTTTCATCAGGATGTTACCTGCATTTTTTGCTCTGGTAAAACCTGTCTCCACCATTGCAAATCCTGCCTGCATCCAAAACACCAGTGCAGCGCCGATCAAAAACCAGACGCCATACACTTCACCGTTTATGGCATTTAAAATCTCCTCTGTCATAATAATCTCCTCCTCTTCTAAATAAAAAATACAATGCACTCCTCTTCCACGACTTTGTGGACTGCATTGTATTCTGTGTTGGGGTCTGTCCCCACTTATCCGGATTGCGCATCCCTTATTTGAACCACCGCCCATGAAGGCGAGTTCGCTATAACCTGCTTCGCAGGTTATTTAGTCGCACATTTGCTACGCAAATATGTGACAAGAGCTACATCATATATCCTTCGGATATATGACATTAAAAAAAGGTGCCTCGATCATCTCGAAGCACCTTTGCTTTACAAGTGTGAGTATATTCCCGCCTCCCCGGAATGTCAAGGCTGGTTTTTATACTTTTTTAGAATTATGCCATTTTTTGTTATGATAACGCAATATAGTATTCTATCTGTGCGTTATCTGCTTCTTTTGTCTCCGATTGCGCACAAACCGGATGAAATCCCAGTTTTTTCAAAAGCATTACAGATGCCAGGTTTTCTTTCCGTGTTCTGGCAAAAAGCTTTTCAAAACCAAGTTCTTCTTTTGCGTAGGCTAAAATGGCAGTGCAGACTTCGTAGGCAAGCCCCTGCCCCTGCCTGTTTTTGCGGATCATATAGCCAAGCTCCGCATCTTCCCTATCCGGTCTAAGATCCAGCCCTGCACGTCCGATCACTTCCCCGGACTGCCCATCTTCTATGATCCACATTCCAAAATCATAAATACCGTACTGATACCTGATATAATCGCGGGTGTAGGCAATTTCTTCTTCCTTTTTTGCATACAAACCTTCCATATATAATGTGATCGATGGGTCCGCATAAATTTCATACAGGTTATCCACATCCGCAAGGCAGATTTCCCGCACAATACACCGTCTTGTCTGCAGTATTTCACATGGCAGCCCTAACAGCCTGCACCGGATCTTTTCCAGATAGGCTTTCTCTACCTCTTCTGCCTGCTCCAGCACATAAGGATAGCCTGATAGATCCATTTCTTTTGCCATTATTTTTTCATTTCCTGCAGTGATCGGATTCTCTGCATATATGACAGGCAGACATGGAACCGCCGGAATTCCTTTTTTCTTTGCTTCCAGCAGTTTCCCGTATTCATTTGTAAGCAATATTTCCTTATAACGTTTTTCCATGGTATTTCCGTTGTCCCATCCTCACCTTTTCATTTTACAGATTCATCCATCCGTATGTCCCAATTATCTGCCTTTGTTATATTTTTCTTTACGATTTTCTTCTTTTATTTTAGAATAAAAGCGTATAGGTGTCAAAAGATGCCATACAAATTCAGACTTTGGGGCTTTTGACCCTGGCATCAATTTATAAATCGAAAGGAAAGGAACAAATATTATGGCACAGAATCCAGTTGTTACGATTACAATGGAAAACGGAGATGTGATCACAGCGGAATTATATCCGGATGTGGCACCGGTCTCTGTCAACAATTTTATCAGTCTGATCAAAAAAGGCTTTTATGATGGTCTGATCTTTCACCGTGTGATCAAGGGCTTTATGATCCAGGGCGGTTGTCCGGACGGAACAGGTATGGGAGGCCCCGGCTACAGCATTAAGGGTGAATTCGCCGCAAACGGTTTTCAGAATGATTTAAAGCATACGGATGGTGTTCTTTCCATGGCAAGATCCATGATGCCCAACTCCGCAGGCAGCCAGTTCTTTATCATGCACAAAACAAGCCCGCATCTTGACGGCTCTTATGCAGCGTTTGGTAAAGTCACAGGCGACAGCATGGCAGTTGTGAACAAAATTGCCGAAACACCGACCGATTACAACGACAGACCGTTAGAAGAACAGAAGATCAAATCCATGACAGTGGACTGTTTTGGTGTTGATTATCCGGAACCGGAAAAAATGTAATATTTTTTAGTAAAGATGAACAATTTGTACGTTTACAAATTGTTCATTTTTCATTTAAGGAATTTTCATTTACATAACATTGTTTATCCATTTCTCCCACATATACTAATATCATAAACAACGGATACAACGTATGTTTGAAATAAATAAAAACTTTTTCATAATCAGTGCCAGGTAGCCCCTCTACCTGGCATCCTCCCTTTTTATGGATAATTTTCCTCATAAAATGAATAACAGATATTTCCCATCGCGCAAAAAAGAGGCAGCCAATAGCTGCCTCTTAAAAATTTCCTCTTTATTCCAAATCGCCCGGAAAGAACAATTAAGCCTGTCCAACTGATCCGAATAATTCCATTTTTTCTTTTACTTTAGCTTTGATAGCATCAAAACCAGGAGCAAGAAGTTTACGAGGGTCAAATCCCTTACCTTCAAGATCCTTACCAGCTTCTACATACTTACGTGTAGCATCAGCGAATACTAACTGGCACTCTGTGTTAACGTTGATCTTAGCTACTCCTAAAGAGATTGCTTTCTTGATCATGTCATCCGGAATACCTGTACCACCGTGAAGTACTAATGGAAGGTCTCCTGTCTTCTGCTGGATAGCATCCAGAACGTCGAACTGAAGTCCTTTCCAGTTTGCAGGATATTTACCATGGATGTTACCGATACCTGCTGCAAGGAAGTCAACACCAAGGTCAGCTACCTGCTTGCACTGTGCTGGATCTGCACATTCGCCCATTCCGATAACGCCGTCTTCTTCACCACCGATAGAACCAACTTCTGCTTCGATAGATACGCCGTTTACATGAGCTGCGTTTACTAAGATCTTTGTCTTTTCGATGTTCTCTTCGATTGAGTAATGAGAACCATCAAACATGATGCTTGGGAAGCCTGCTCTGATGCACTTTAAGCAGTGATCATATGAACCATGATCAAGATGTACTGCTACAGGAACTGTGATGTTCTGATCTTTGATCATTCCGTTTACCATACCCATAATTACATCATATCCGCCCATGTACTTACCAGCACCCTCAGATACACCAAGGATTACAGGTGAGTTGCACTCCTGAGCTGTTAATAAGATTGCTTTTGTCCACTCTAAGTTGTTGATGTTGAACTGACCAACAGCGTAGTGACCAGCTTTTGCTTTCTGAAGCATTTCTGTTGCTGAAACTAATGCCATTTTAAATTACCTCCATTTATTCTTTATTACGCATTGAAATTCTTTTCTCTGCGCTTTCGCCCTTATTATACCCCATCTTTTTTTTAAAGGGAATACATTTTTATAATTTAGTGTAAACTTTTACACTTATGAGCAGGCTCATGTGGTTTTAGACCTTTTGACCCTGGCATCATACTTATTATGGTACAAGAATACGAAGTGCCTGCTTTTCATTTGTGATAACGACCTTTTTATGGCTTCCGCCATACTCGCCGTCTCTCGTCCATGCAATCTCCTCTTCACTTTCAAAGATGATCTCGGATGTTTTAAAGCAATACATACAGTCGCTGTCAATATTTCTGCCGATGAGAGCTGCCATGATCTGATTCAGTTCCACGACATTTTTCGGTTTTTTGATCAGTGTTACCTCAAACACCCCATCATCCAGATGGATGTGTTTTCCGGTAATGTTTTTAAAACCGCCGACCGAAACGGAGTTTGTGACCATGCCATACATGAAATCCTCCTCGATCGTCGTTCCGTTGCTCGTTACCCTCAGGTGGTAGGATGGGTATTTATTCAGTCTTCTTGCTCCCTCCAGCACATAGGCCAGATGTCCCAGCACGTTTTTCACCTGTTGGTCTGTTTCATAAGAAACATCTGTAAAGAGACCAAACGCTGCAATATATACAAAGCTGTCCTCATTAAACGAACCGATGTCACAGGCGTATTCCTTTTCCTGCACGATCATTTCCGCTGCCCGGATCATATTGCTCGGAATATGCAAGCTGCGTGCAAAGTCGTTTGTCGTTCCCGCCGGTACATAACCGATAGGGACGCGGTCAGTCCGCTTCATCATGCCTTCCACCACTTCATCCAGCGTTCCGTCTCCGCCGCTGCATACAACAAGATCATATTTTCCGGCTTTTTCAAGTGTGGCACGGACTGCATCACCTCTTTGCCGGGTCGGATATGCTGTCACCTCGTATTCTGCTTTTGCAAAAATATCAATGATATCCAGTAAATTGCTGCGGATCGCAGCTTTTCCAGCGTGTGGATTATAAATAAAAAGCATTTTCTTGTCCATATACTGTCTCCTTTGTAATGTGCCCTGGCATCAAAATCAGTTACAAAGTGTGTTTTTACTCGAAAAATCCGCTACTTCGTAGCGGCGCAGCTATGCTGCTTCTGTTTTTCTCTCCGTGAACCCCAGCCCATGCATAATCACCTGCGGTGATGGGCTGGGGCTACATCATGCATCTTTGATGCATGACATTGTACGCTCGGTTGAAATATTCTATAACCTGCTGCGCAGGTTATTTAGTCGCACATTTGCTGCGCAAATATGTGACAATGCTTGATTTCCTTACCTCGCTAGAACAAAGAATGTGCCCTGGCACATTCTTGCGCCTGCGGCGGTCGCTAGCGACATCTACATTGTACGCCGCAGTGCGCATCCCCGCGGAGCGTTTTTGTGTAATAGGAACAAAGTTCCTATTACACAAAAGGGACACGTATCCGTGTCCCTTGCCTGCAATGTCTGAAAGATTATTCCTGTCCACTCAGATACTTTTCAATGCTGTCGACTGCATCCTGCTCATCTGTGCCATCTGCAACGACTGTAACCTCTTCGCCCATGTCGAGCCCCAGACTCATCATTCCCATAATACTTTTTGCATTGACTTTTTTACCTTCTGCATGAATGTAAATAGTGCTGTCATGCATGCTTGCCTTCTGTACAAGCACTGCAACAGGTCTTGCCTCAAGCCCGTTTTCAAGCTCGATCTTCATTGTTCTTTCAATCATTTTGAGATTCCTCCTACTTAACTTTCAGTTCCTTTGCAAGCTCCCCCAATTTTCTCAATCTGTGATTTACTCCCGATTTGCCCACCGGTGGATCCAGCAGCTTCCCAAGCTCCCCCAAAGACGCCTGTGGATTTTCAAGGCGGACATATGCCATCTGGCGCAGCGGCTCCGGCAGACCTTCCAGCCCCATTTTTTCCCGGATCAGTCTGATATCTTCTACCTGCCTTGTCGCAGCATTCACCGTCTTTGTGATGTTGGCGGCCTCACAGTTCACCTTACGGTTCACCATGTTGCGCATACCTTTATAAATACGCGTATTCTCAAATTCCATCAATGCTTTGTGCGCTTCCGTGATATTTAGAAAATCCGCAATATTTTCTCCTTCCTTCATGTATACTACATGATATTTCTTACGAACTATCATTTTAGCATCTAATGAAAAATCATGCAATATTTTTAAAAGCTGCTCTGCCTGCGCCTGTAAGCCGCAGACGAGCTCCAGATGATAGGACTTGTACGGATCGCTCATGGATCCCACTGCCATATAGCAGCCTCGCAGATAAGCTCTTTTGCAGCAGCTGTTTTTGATCAGAACAGGATCTGTCAAATGTCTCATCATCAAATTCCCTGCCGTATCGCAGATCTTCAATGCCTCCAATACCCTGAACGCATCCTCTCCTGTCACGAAAAGCCTGTAATTTTGTGTCTGCATCTGACTTTTCGCAACAGCTTTTATCTTAAATGTTTTTTTCAGTAATGTAAAGCATTTTCTGATCACAAGCGGATTTTCCGACTGCACGAGCAGTGACCCATCCTCTTCTATATGCCCGCAAAACTGTACCAGTGCTGCCAGCTCCGCCAGCTGACAATGTCTTGGAGAACTGATAACCTGTGCCAGTTCTTCCTTGATCTGTCCGGAAAATGACATACCGCACCTCTTTATCATTTCAATCTGTCAACGTCCTTATGCACAAGTGTAAGCCCGTAATTTCCATGATCCTTCATGCGTTTATACAACGCATTTGCAAGGGTCACACTCCGATGCTTGCCGCCTGTACAGCCAATCCCGATCACCAGACGGTATTTCCCCTCTTTCACATAATTCGGAATCAGAAATGCAAGCATATCCGTGAGCTTATCCAAGAAAAGACCTGCCTCCGCAAAAGACATGACATAGTCATATACTTCTTTATCGTTTCCTGTTTTCTTCTTTAGTTCATCAATATAGAATGGATTCGGTAAAAAACGGACATCAAACACCAGATCTGCATCCAGAGGGATCCCATTCTTAAAACCGAAGGACATGATCGTGATCATGAGGCTATTATATGCCTCATTCCGGACAAATATGCGATCCAGTTCTTCCTTCAGTTCTCTTGTCAGAAGGGAAGAGGTGTCGATCACATAATCTGCCTTGTCCCGTATTTCCTTTAATATACTGCGTTCCTTTAAAATGCTTTCTTCGATCGCACCGTTTCCATCGATCGGATGCATCCGGCGGCTCTCTTTATAGCGTTTTAAAAGGGTGGAATCATCTGCATCCATGAACAGAACTTCATATGCGATACCTCGCTCTGTCAGCTGGGACAATGCCCTCATGATATCCCCGAATGCCTGATCGGATCGGATATCAAGTCCGACCGCAGCCTTTTCGATCTCACTGCCCGGCTGTACAATCAGCTCTGCAAACGTTGGTACAAGCGGTACCGGCAGATTATCCACGCAGTAGTATCCGGCGTCTTCCAAAAGCTTCATCGCTGTCTGCTTTCCGCTTCCGCTCATACCTGTTACGATTACAAGCCGCATATTACCTCCTTACAGCAGTTAAAAATCTCCCAAAAATACAACTTCAGGCTCTAATGTAACGCCAAACTGCTGTTTCACACGTTCTCTCACTTCATCAATCACTTCCCTGACATCTGCGGAAGATGCATTTCCGACATTGATCACGAAGCCGCAATGTTTTTCCGATACTTGTGCACCACCAATCCGGAATCCTCGCAGACCCGCATCCATGATCAGTTTTCCGGCAAAATAGCCTTCCGGTCTTTTAAAGGTGCTTCCCGCGCTCGGATATTCCAGCGGCTGTTTTTCTTTTCTGCGGCCGTTAAAGTCGTCCATTTTTGCCTTGATCTCGGCAGGATCACCTTTTGTAAGCTGCAATTCCACTTCTTCTACAACAAACGGGCGGTTTTTGATGATACTGGTGCGGTATCCGAATTCCATCGTATCGCAGTCCAGAACCATTTCTTCTCCCATCTGATTCAAAACGGTAACACATTTCGTTACCTGCTTCATTTCTCCGTCATATGCGCCCGCATTCATAACGATCGCACCGCCGATACTGCCCGGAATGCCTGCTGCAAATTCCAGACCGCTGAGTCCGTGCTGCATGGCCGTAACTGCTACCTGTGGCAGCGAAGCCCCCGCCTCCGCACGGATGATATTGCCCTCTACCTCGATCCGGGCAAATTGTTTTCCAAGGTTCAGCACAATCCCCGGATACCCTTTATCTCCTACAAGCAGATTGCTGCCTTTTCCAAGTACAAAAAACTCCTGTGAGATTTTTGCCATATACTGTACAAGCTGCGTAAGCTGCTGCTTTCCGGGCACTTCCACAAACACTGCTGCCTCACCGCCCGTACGAAATGTTGTATGGGCTGCCATGGGCTCCTGCAGCTTCATATTTTCCGGGGTTACCGTTTCCCTGATAAACTCCAGTAAAGCCTGATTCAAATTATTCACCTACTAAATTAATTATATGATTGTCGAAAGATGTCATACGGATTGTTCCGTGCTTTGCACTCCCACATGGGGTTAGACCTTTTGACCCTGACATCATTATATTTATATTACTAACTTCGCTGCGCCGTAGATACCTGCATCATTGCCGAGTGTTGCAAGTGTGAACTTCACGTCTCTGCTTGCATGGAATACGGTCTTTGTATAGTTTTTCTCGATATAGGAAAGGAGTACCTCTCCTGCTTTGGATACGCCGCCACCGATAACGAATGCTTCCGGATTGATAACATCTGCTACGATCGCAAGTCCTTCACCAAGATATTTACCAAACTGCTCTGCTACCTGCAATGCAACAGGATCGCCCTCTTTTACTGCGTCCCAGACATCCTTTGCTGTTACGGTATCTGCGTTTAAAACAGTCTTTTCCGTTGCTTTTGCAAGCGCACGCTTTGCCAGACGTACCACACCTGTTGCGGATGCGTACTGCTCTAAGCAGCCATGATTGCCACAGCCACATTCATCCGGCTCCGCGTCATTCATATGGATATGACCGATCTCACCGCCTGCACCTTTTGCACCTGTCAGCATCTGGCCGTCTAAGATGATACCACCGCCAACGCCGGTACCGAGTGTGACAACAACCAGTGTATGAAAGCCCTGGCCGCCACCCTTCCACATTTCTCCGAGCGCTGCTACATTGGCATCATTTCCGGCTTTTACGGAAATGCCTGTCAGGTCTTCCAGTTTTTCATTTACATTGAAAATACCCCAGCCGAGGTTGACACATTTATATACGACACCCTTGCTGTCTACCGGGCCCGGTACACCAACACCGATTCCCGAAACTTCTTCTTTATCGATCTGTTTCTCAGCCAGCTTATCTTTAACTGCCTTTGCAATATCCGGCAGAACATTTTCTCCGCCGTTTTCCGTACGTGTCGGGATCTCCCATTTATCAAGGACATTGCCCTCTGTATCAAAGAATCCCATTTTGATCGTTGTACCGCCGACATCTACTCCAAAACAATATTTTTTCATTCTTCTGTATACTCCTTTTATTTTTACACTTTCCTATTCTTCATCTTCATCACGGCGCTTTGAAAGCGATTCCTGTACACGCTTATAAAGCTCCTGTGCTGCATTATAGCCCATCTTTTTCTGTCTGTGGTTGACTGCTGCAGACTCGCAGATCAGTGCCAGATTACGTCCCGGACGGATCGGAATGGTATGGCTTGCGATCTTATTGCCGAGATAATCCACATATTCCTCTTCCAGACCAAGACGGTCATATTCTTTATCCTTGCTCCAGTCTTCCAGACGGATGACCAGATCGATATTTCCTGTATCCTTTACGCTGGAAACACCGAACAGTGTCTTGACATCGATAATACCGATACCGCGCAGCTCGATGAAATGCTTTGTAATATCCGGAGCGGATCCGATCAGTGTATCATCACTTACCTTGCGGAGCTCTACCACGTCATCCGTAACAAGACGATGTCCACGCTTGATCAGCTCCAGTGCCGCCTCTGATTTACCGATTCCGCTCTCACCTGTGATGAGAACGCCTTCACCGTAGACATCCACCAGTACGCCGTGTACGGAAATACACGGTGCCAGCTTTACATTCAGCCAGCGGATCACTTCTGCCGTAAAAGCAGAGGTTGCTTTCTTTGTCATTAACAGCGGGATCTTGTGTTCAACCGCTTTTTTCAGAAACAGCGGATCCGGCTGCAGTTCTCTGCAGAACACGATAACCGGGATCGGATTGGATAACAGTTTTTCAAAAATCTCTTCCTTCCGCTCTTCCGTCAGGCTGTTCATATAGGTATATTCCACAAATCCGATGATCTGCAGACGTGTTGCCTCGTAATGCTCAAAATAACCTGCAAGCTGCAGCGCCGGTCTGTTGATATCCGGCTGAGTAATCTTGATCCCCTTTGTTTCGATCTCAGGTGTCAGATTCTCCAGCTTAAATTTTTCAATAATTCTGCTTAAACTTACACTTGCCATAACCCCGCTCCTTATCTCACTATTATATTTATGCACTTTTCCGTACAAATATCGCGTTTCCCAATATAACGCTACATCTTTACTAGTGTAACATAAATAAAATAGGTCTACAACTTTTTATCCGTTTTCCTTATGAAAAAATCCATAAATCTCCTGCGCGCAGGATTCATTGATCTCCGGGATCTCCAAAAGCTGCTCCACGGAAGCGTTTTTGATCTCGGAAAGAGAGTCAAAATGACGCATGAGCGCTTTTCTGCGGGCAGGACCGACACCCTTGATCTCATCCAGAACGGATCGGACATTTGTCTTGCGGCGCAATGATCTGTGATATTCGATCGCAAACCGGTGCGCTTCATCCTGCACTCTTGTGATCAGCTTAAAGCCCTCGGAATGCGGATCGATCGGCTGTTCCACCCCTTCGTAATACAATCCCCTGGTCCGGTGATGATCGTCCTTTACCATACCACAGACCGGAATGGACAGATGCAGCTCCTCAAGCACTTCCTTTGCGATATTGACCTGACCACGTCCGCCGTCCATCAGAAGAAGATCCGGGAACTTGGTAAAACTGCCGTAAACATCATCCTTTTCTTTTTCCTTATTTTCCGCCTTTTCGGTAAGTCCATGTGTGAAACGCCTGGTCAGCACCTCATGCATGCTGGCATAATCGTTCGGTCCTTCCACTGTTTTGATCTTAAATTTACGATAATCGCTTCTTCTCGGCTTTCCGCCCTCAAACACGATCATGGATCCGACCGATTCAAAGCCACTGATGTTGGAAATATCGAATGCCTCGATCCTGTTGACCTGCGTAAGGCCGATCAGCTTCGCGATCTCCGCAACTGCGCCCGTCGTCCGTTCTTCCTCACGGCGGATCCGTTCTTTGTCCTGCGAAAGGACAAGCGCGGCATTTCTTGCCGCAAGCTCGACCAGCTTCTCCTTTGTTCCGATCTTCGGTACCACAAAACGCACCTTAGAGCCTTTCCGTCCGCTCAGCCATTCTTCAAGAAGCGGCATATCGGATATTTCGCACTGCAGCATGATCGTTTTCGGCAGATAAGGCGTTCCCGCATAAAACTGTTTTACAAAACTGCCCGTGATTTCTTCCTCTGTCTGATCTGCCACATGCATCATGTAATAATGCTCGCGCCCGATCAGGCGGCCGTCTCTGACAAAGAACACCTGTACAACCGCATCCTTCTCGTCTTTTGCCAGGGCGATCACATCTTTGTCTTCTCCGTTGCTGTCCGTGATCTTCTGCTTCTGCGCCACAGCCAGTACGCTGTTTCGCAGATCCCGGTAACGGATCGCCTCCTCAAACTCCATCTGCTCGGAAGCTTCTTCCATCTTCTGCTCCAGTTCTTTTAAAACGCCATGATAATCCCCGTTCAGGAAATCCACTGCTTTTTTCACATTCTGCGCATATTCTTCCTTGCTGATATAACCCATACACGGTGCATCACACTGCTTCATGTGATAATTCAAGCACGCCCTGTCCTGCACGGCTTTTTTTTCTATATTTGAATTTGTCTCATTCTGTCCGGTAATTTCTTCCGGCTGTCGGATCTGGCGGTTACAGGTACGGATCTTGTACAGCTTACAGATCAGTTCGATCGTGTCCTTGACGCTGGACGCACTTGTGAAAGGCCCAAAATATCTGGACTTGTCCTTCTTCATCAGACGCGAAAAAAGAACCCTCGGATATTCCTCTCCAAGCGTTACCTTAATATAAGGATACGTCTTGTCATCCTTCAGCATCGTATTGTATTTGGGACGGTGTTCCTTGATCAGGTTATTTTCCAGTACCAGAGCCTCCAGCTCCGAATCGGTCAGGATATATTCAAAATGGTCGATGAGACTGACCATTTTCCGGATCTTTGCCGTTTTTTTCGTACTCGTCCGAAAATAAGAGTGCACACGTCGGTTCAGATCGATCGCTTTTCCTACATATATAATGGTGTCTGCCTTATCATGCATGATATAAACGCCGGGCGAATGGGGAAGTTTTTTCAGTTCCTCCTCGATACAAAACATGATCTGTCTCCTTTCTCCGTTTTCTGTCCTATCCAATATTTTAATCACCTGCGGTGATGAGCCGGAGCTGCATCATGCATCTTCGATGCATGATGCATGACATTATAAAACAAGAGAGGAATCCGCAAAGCGGATTTCTCTCTTCGTCCCTATTTTTATGGTTCGGAATTTGTATCTTCTGTCCGCTCCTGTTTCTGTTCCGGCTCTTTCACTGCGTCTCCGGCTTCAGGTGCAGCCTTCTCTGCCTCAGGGGCAGGCTCTGTATCATTTTTCATCTCAGATGCAGGGTCTGTATCCGGTGCTTTGATCACTGTGACATGCTTTTCAACTGTTTTCTTTTCGGCTTCAGCTTCTGCCTCCAGTTTTGCGGCAAATCCTGTTTTTTCCGTATCGTCTTTTTTATCTTTCTTCTCTTCCGGTTCAGGAAGTCCCTTTTCCTTCCGGTAGATCTTCATAAATTCCTTACCGGTGATCGTCTCCTGCTCGATCAGATGTGCAGCGATCTTATCCATAACTGCTCTGTTTTCCGTCAACATCTTTTTTGCTTCCTTGTAGCAGTTTTTCAGAATCTTCATCACTTCTTCATCCACAGCCGCAGCCGTCACATCGGAACAGTTCATAGCTGTTGTTTGATCCAGATACTGGCTTTCTGTCGTTGCCAGTCCCATCAGACCGAAACGCTTGCTCATACCATACTGGGTTACCATGGCTCTTGCAATGTTGGTTGCCCGCTCAATATCATTGGAAGCACCTGTTGTAACGGTGTCGAATACGATTTCTTCTGCCGCGCGTCCACCAAGAAACCCGACGATCATATCACGCAGCTCTGCTTTGGAATTCAGATACTTTTCTTCTTCCGGAACCTGCATCACATAACCAAGCGCACCCATGGTACGCGGAACGATCGTGATCTTCTGTACCGGCTCTGCGTTTTTCTGCAGGGCTGCGATCAGTGCATGACCCACTTCGTGGTAAGATACGATCCGTCTTTCTTCCTTGCTCATGATGCGGTCTTTCTTTTCTTTTCCGACCAGTACAACCTCGACTGCGTCAAACAGATCCTTCTGGCAGACAGCCTTACGACCGTTCTTAACTGCATTGATGGCTGCTTCGTTGATCATATTGGCAAGATCGGAACCGACTGCTCCTGACGTTGCGAGCGCGATCTCCTGCAGATCCACGGATTCGTCCATGCTGACATCCTTGGAATGTACCTTTAAAATATCAACACGACCTTTCAGATCCGGCTTATCTACAATGATACGTCTGTCAAACCGGCCCGGTCTGAGCAACGCCTTATCCAGAATTTCCGGTCTGTTTGTTGCACCCAGGATCAGAATACCCTTGGAGCTGTCGAAACCGTCCATTTCGGAAAGCAGCTGGTTCAGTGTCTGCTCACGCTCTTCATTACCGCCGCCGTACTTGCTGTCACGGCTCCGGCCGATCGCATCTATTTCATCGATAAAAATAATGCATGGCGCATTCTTTGTTGCTTCCTTAAATAAGTCTCTGACACGGGAAGCACCGACACCGACATACAGCTCGATAAAATCGGAGCCTGCCAGTGAGAAAAACGGTACATGTGCTTCTCCCGCAACTGCCTTAGCCAGCAGTGTTTTACCGGTTCCGGGAGGGCCTACCAGAAGTGCACCCTTCGGGAGCTTTGCACCGATCTTCGTATATTTGCCCGGATTGTGCAGAAAGTCTACCACCTCCTGCAGGGATTCCTTGGCTTCATCTTCACCGGCGACATCTTTAAATGTAACGCCCGTTTCTTTCTGGACGTATACCTTTGCATTTGATTTGCCGGCACCGCCCATCATTCCGCCGCCTGACATCTTGCGGAACAGGAAGCTGAGCAGTACCCATACGATCACGATCGGCAGGACATAGGTCAGCAGGATCGATAAGATCCAGCTTGAATTGTCCGGGATCTCCTTACTGTAGGTGACATCATACTTATTTAAAAATGCAGGCAGGGTATCATCCTCCACAATACCCGTATAATATTTGATCTCCGGCTGACTGTCATATCCACCGTAAAGTGCAAACGGATTTCTGCTGCTTTCCGTCTTTTCCTGTGCCTTGTCCTGCTTTGGCGTGATCACAAGCTTATCACTCTTGATGAGGACACTGTCTACCTTGCCATCCTCTACCATCTGCAGAAATTCATCATATGTGATTTCCTTGCTGGAGCTGTTTGATACAGAATTCATCAAAAAGCTCATGGAAAGCAGTGTGATCAGTGCTGCGACCAGAAGAAGCATAAAGCTCTGTCTTTTCTGCGGTCCTTTCTGATCATTTCCACCGTTTCCGTTATTATTTCCATTCCCACCATTGTTCTGCGGTCCCTGGTAATTCTGATTATCCATAATGTTCTCCTCGTCCGGCTTATTAAAAGCCTTCTATCATTATATAGATTAAAAATGCCAAAATCAATACGCTTTCTGTGAAATACTTGTGACCAGTTATGAAAGATTTATAAAATCCCCCATTTTTTACCTGATTTTCATATTGATTTTGAAAAGCTTTTTTTGTATCATAGAAAAGTATTGTTCGTGTTATAAAACGCACAATGTATGTATATAGAAACGGTATATTTCAAATAAGAAGGGAAACAGGTTTTTATGGCAAAAATCGGATTTGATAATGAAAAATATCTTCGTCTGCAGTCCGAAAAGATCAAGGAACGTATTGCAGCGTTCGGCGGTAAGCTTTACCTCGAATTCGGCGGCAAGCTTTTTGACGATTATCATGCCTCCCGGGTTCTGCCGGGCTTCAAGCCGGACAGCAAGATCAATATGCTCGTACAGCTTAAGGATCAGGCAGAGATCGTTATCGTTATCAACGCAGAGGATATTGAAAAAAACAAGGTAAGAGGTGACCTCGGTATCACCTATGATCTGGACGTATTAAGACTGATCGACGCATTCCGCGGATACGGCCTTTATGTCGGCAGTGTCTGCCTGACTCGTTTTAACGGTCAGCCCAGTGCAGTCGCCTATCAGAAAAAGCTTGAATCGCTCGGTTTAAAAGTGTTCAGGCATTATCCGATCGCCGGATATCCGTCCGATATTCCTTATATCGTAAGTGATGAAGGCTACGGAAAAAATGAATATATTGAAACAAGCCGCTCTCTTGTTGTTATCACAGCACCGGGACCGGGCAGCGGAAAAATGGCAACCTGTCTTTCCCAGCTGTATCACGAATACAAGAGAGGCATCAAGGCAGGCTATGCCAAATATGAAACATTCCCAATCTGGAATCTGCCATTAAAGCACCCTGTCAATCTCGCATACGAAGCAGCAACAGCAGATCTGAACGACGTCAACATGATCGACCCGTTCCATCTGGAAGCATATGGTGAGACAACGATCAACTACAACCGTGACGTTGAGATCTTCCCGGTTCTGGAAGCCATGTTTGAAAAGATCATGGGAAGCTGTCCGTATAAATCCCCGACAGATATGGGCGTCAATATGGCAGGCTATGGCATCATCGACGATGAAGTGACAAAAGAGGCCTCCAAACAGGAGATCATCCGCAGATATTACAACACGCTCTGCCAGATCCGTCAGGGAACGGCAGATAACGAGCAGAAGCTGAAGCTGGAGCTTCTGATGAAGCAGGCCGGCACTTCCATAGAAGACAGACCGGTTGTCAGCGCAGCCAAGATCAAAGCAGAGACAACGGGTGATCCGGCAGCAGCGATCCAGCTTGCGGACGGCCGCATCATTACAGGAAAGACAAGTGAGCTTTTAGGCGCCACAAGTGCCATGCTGTTAAACGCATTAAAATCACTTGCCGGTATTGCGGACGATGTGCAGCTGATCTCTCCGACGATCATCGAACCGATCCAGAATCTGAAAACAGGACATCTGCACAGTAAAAACCCACGCCTCCATACAGACGAAGTGCTGATCGCCCTTTCCATCTGCGCAGCAACGGATGAAACAGCAAAGGAAGCGATCGACCAGCTGCAGAATCTCGCCGGGACAGAGTTCCATTCCAGCGTGATCCTTTCACAGGTAGATATGAATGTTCTCAGAAAACTCGGCATTAATGTAACCTGCGAACCAAATTATGAATCACAGAAGTTGTATCATCGGTAAATATATGCTATGATGAGACGTGTGCAGAAAATATGGCACCATCAACGAGTAGATATCGTAACATTTTGAGCGAAGGTGCTCCCCTTGGGGGCAGTTTCGCTCTTTTTATTTATTACAGGAGGAAAAAGAAATGGCAGTAAAATACGTATTTGTAACAGGCGGTGTTGTTTCCGGTCTCGGAAAAGGCATTACCGCTGCATCCCTCGGCCGTCTTTTGAAAGCACGCGGCTACAAAGTAACGATGCAGAAATTTGATCCTTATATCAATATCGATCCGGGCACAATGAATCCGATCCAGCACGGTGAGGTTTTTGTAACGGATGATGGTGTGGAAACAGACCTTGACCTTGGACACTATGAGCGTTTTATCGATGAAAGTCTGGACAAAAACTCCAATGTCACGACCGGAAAGGTATACTGGAGCGTTTTGCAGAAGGAACGCCGCGGTGATTACGGCGGCGGTACCGTACAGGTCATTCCGCATATCACCAATGAGATCAAGAGCCGTTTTTACCGCAACTTCACCGATGAGGAAACACGGATCGCCATTATCGAGGTCGGTGGTACGGTCGGTGATATCGAAAGCCAGCCATTCTTAGAATCCATCCGTCAGTTCCAGCATGAAGTCGGACACGAAAATGCCATTTTGATCCATGTCACACTGATCCCATGGCTCTCCGCTTCCCAGGAAATGAAAACAAAGCCGACACAGGCAAGTGTCAAGGAGCTGCAGGGCATGGGAATCCAGCCTGATATTATTGTCTGCAGAAGCGAGCATCCGCTCGACCAGCAGATCAAGGACAAGATCGCTTTATTCTGTAATGTACCGAACAGTCATGTACTGCAGAATCTGGATGTGGAATATCTGTACGAAGCACCGCTTGCCATGGAAAAAGAACGTCTTGCACAGGTTGCATGTGACTGCTTAAAGCTTGACTGCCCGGAGCCGGATCTTTCCGACTGGGAACATATGGTAGCGCAGCTCCGCAGTCCGAAGCACGAAGTGAAGATCGCACTTGTCGGCAAATACATCCAGCTGCATGATGCTTACCTCAGTGTTGTGGAAGCATTAAAGCACGGCGGTATTTTCATTAACACAACCGTAGATATCAAGTGGGTGGATTCCGAGCTGGTAACACCCGCCAATGTAAAAGAAACACTCGGTGATACAGACGGCATTATTGTTCCGGGCGGTTTTGGTGACCGCGGTATCGAAGGCATGATCACCTCGATCGAATTTGCCCGTGAAAACAAGGTCCCATTCCTCGGTCTCTGCCTTGGTATGCAGCTTACGATCGTGGAATTTGCCAGAAATGTAGTCGGATACCGCGACGCACACAGCATTGAAATGGATCCTGCCACAACGCATCCGGTCATTGCCCTGATGCCTGACCAGAACGGTGTTGAAGACATTGGCGGTACCTTAAGACTTGGTTCTTATCCATGTGTTCTCAATCCGGATTCTCTGGCTTACCGCTTATACGGCAAGGAAACGATCCATGAAAGACACAGACACCGCTACGAAGTCAACAATGACTACCGCGCAGCCCTGACAGAAAAGGGGTTGAAGCTTTCCGGTCTTTCACCCGACGGACGTATTGTGGAAATGTGCGAACTGCCATCTCATCCATTCTACATTGCAACGCAGGCACATCCGGAATTTAAGTCAAGACCAAACAGACCACATCCACTCTTTAAGGGATTTGTGGAAGCTGCCCTGCATAAAAAACAAAGCGAAAATTAGACTAATACGGAAAAAGCCTCAGAACCATTGACAGTTCTGAGGCTTTTCTATTTTTCACTTTACATTTCTATTCTTATATTACTGATGTTTCTTTTTGTATCTTACAATTCCGATCAGACCGGCAAGTGATGCAAACATCAGAATCAGTAACATGCCAATTGGTGTATTATCTCCGGTTTTTGGTGTATTTCCCGGTGTCTTACCAGGCGTCGGTGTCGGACTTGGTGCCGGGCTTGGTGTTATGCCCGGTGTTGGTGTCACGCTTGGCGTCGGTGTCTTGCCTGGCTTCGGCGTTTTACTCGGCTTTGGCGTTTTGCTTGGCTTTGGTGTAACGCTCGGCGTCGGTGTTTCACTCGGAACCGGACTTGGTGTTACGCTCGGTGTCGGACTTGGTGTTACACTCGGTGTCGGACTTGGCGTTGCACTCGGTGTCGGTGTTGGAGTCGGAGTCGGTGTTGGGGTCGGTGTTGGGGTCGGTGTTGGGGTCGGTGTTGGGGTCGGTGTTGGTGGTACCTTATCATCCTTAACCGTAATTGCATTTGCAATCGTGTTTTCCGTTACAGACCCAGGTGTTATAACCGCATTCGCATCCGCCTTACCTGTCACTGCACTGATTGTACCATTCTTGTTTACAGTAAATGTAATATTTTTCGCACAGGTATACCCTTCCGGTGCACTTGTCTCTATCAGCACATATGTCTGTCCTGCCTGTAAATTGCTTCCAAAGTTATACTGCTTACTAATCTCCGAAGATGTCCAGCTGTTAATTGCAATCTCGCCGGCTTTCGGCTTTCCATCTGTATCCAGCTGTTCTTCTCTGTACAGATCAATGGTTGCTCCCGCAAGATCTGTTCCATCCAGATCTGTTTTTGTGACCTTCAACGTAAACGGTTTATCCTGCATAGTAACTGTATTAGCAGTCGGGTCAATCCCTGCATTTGTTCCACTTAAAACGCCTCCGCTCACTTCAAAGGTAATACTGTCTGAGAGCGCATACCCATTTGGTGCACTGACCTCTTCCAGCATGTATGTGCCATCGGATACAGTGATCTGTTTTGGTGCTGCTCCCGATTCCCATGTTTCCTTATCTGTCCAACCGGTTGCTGTCTTTTCAGAAAGTTTCAGAACAGCTCCTTGCAGTTCAGCTGTTCCACCAACTGCTTTTTTGCTGATGTTGATATTTGTTCCGCCACTATATTTGTTTGTGAAGGTAACTGTACTGACCGTTCCCTGCGTAACATTCACATCTCCCGTTTGATTGCCTGTTTTTTCAGCCTCGGCATTTATCTGATAAGATGCTGTCGTTACTACGTCTGTAATGGTTGTAATTTTCTCCTCTACAATATACGTTCCCACAGGAATTCCTGTAATGGTTTTTGTATAAGCTCCACTCTGCAGATCAGCAGTTCCAAGCGTAACTGTCTGATATGGTGTGCTGTCTCCTTTTCTGGTTATAGTAAAGCTCAGCTTTGAAAGAGCAAATTCTTCGTTTGTCACACCCACAGGAAATACACCTGCAAATTTCTTGGTGATCGCTATAGATCCCGTCTGCGGTTCATCGCGCATGGTGATCGTCTTATTTGCTGCATCCAGTTCTCCGGTAGCTGATGTTTTCGTTATCGTTCCATCTGCTGCCACTGTGAAATAGATATCATTGGACTTTTCATAGCCTGCCGGTGCATTCGTTTCTTCCAGAATATAATCTCCGGCTTCCAAATCCAGACTCTTTTCTGTTCCTGTTGTCCAGGTCCATTCGGGCTTTGTGTTGCCCGGTGCTATGCTTCCCTTATAAAGAGTCAGTGTTGCCCCGGCAAGTTCAGCCGTTTCATTAACTGCTTTTTTGCTGATTCGAATGGATGCACCACTACTGTAACGATTCGTAAAAGTAACTTTATTTGTGCTGTCTTTCGTAACCGCAATATCTCCTGTTTTATTGCCTGTTTTTTCAGTCTCAGCATTTACCTGATAAGATGCTGTCGTCACTACACCCGCAATATCTGTAATTTCTTCTTCTACAATATATGTTCCCACAGGAATTCCTGTAATGGTTTTGGTATAAACTCCACTTTGCAGATCAGCAGTTCCAAGCGTAACTGTCTGATATGGTGTGCTGTCTCCTTTTCTGGTTATAGTAAAGCTCAGCTTTGAAAGAGCAAATTCTTCGTTTGTCACACCCACAGGAAATACACCTGCAAATTTCTTGGTGATCGCTATAGATCCCGTCTGCGGTTCATCGCGCATGGTGATCGTCTTATTTGCTGCATCCAGTTCTCCGGTAGCTGATGTTTTCGTTATCGTTCCATCTGCTGCCACTGTGAATCTTATATTAGCAGCCTTCACATAACCTTCCGGTACTGACTCCTCTACCAGAACATAGCTTCCCGGTGTCAGTTCTAACGCTTTTGCAGTATTTGTTGTCGTCCAGCTGTCGATTGCAGTTCCCGTTGGATTTCCATCTGTATCTGCTGCATATACTGCTAAGTTTGCCCCTGCAAGTTCTGCTGGTGCACCAACTGCTTTTTTGCTGATGGTGAGTGGAAACTTTGCCTCTCCCGGATACTTATTTGTGTAAGTAACCGTTGTGGTCTTTTTTTCCTCCAATGTCAGGTTAGATACTGTCTGACCGTCTACCGCAGTTTCTGTATTTACCTGATAAATGACCTTCTCCGGCTGTGCATTTGTTGGTGCTCCTGTATTAATTATCTCCTCTACCGTATATGTACCAGCCTTCAGATCAGCAATCGTATAGCTGTAACCACTACCATCTGCCACCAATTCGTTTCCGGCCACTGTTCTGACTATAGTACCATTCTTATCCTTCACATGGAATGTCAGATAGTCTTTCACATCCTGAAATGCAGAACCACCCTTTACAATTTTCGTAATCTTTAATGAAGCAGCATCTTCATCTGCATAGGTCATTTTTCCATCCGCTTCAAACTCATGCACAGTATAAGATCCATAACTCTGCGGTATAGAAGCACTATAATAGATAAAGTAATATGGCTCCTCTTCTTTTGCAAATCCATCCGGCGCTTTTGTCTCACGCAACATGTAAATCTCATCTGCCGTTAAATTGTTAACTAAATAAGTACCGTCTGCATTTGTGATTTTAATATCCGTTTTTTTGTATGGATTTACGGTGTTTTCGACTATTTTACCACCGATATAACTCATACGTACCAGTTCAAATTCCGCTCCCTGCAAGCCCCGCAAAATATTATCTGCCGAACATTTGTATAAATTCAAAGAATAGTTTGACTTACCAATTGAATTCAAAAGCTTATAATTGCTTAAATCATATTTGTTGGAAGCACCACCTGATAATGTACCAATCTGACGGATTGAAACCTCATTTTCTACAGAAACAGATTCATTTTTCAGGTATGCCTGATGTGTCAGCATCGCTTTATATGTAATTTCTATTTTTGCTTCATCCGGAACCGTAAAAACAATCTCATGATCATTTTCTCCGTATTTTACCGTATATGCATCCCTCGGCAATACAATTCCATCTTTTTTGATAGAGATAGAATCCAGATCATAATACAACTTATCTGTTATCAATTTATCAACAATTTCTACTGTATCCGATCCATCCACCAGATCTATTTTGTCAGGATTTGCTACAATCGTATATTCAACTGTCTTTCTTACATTTTCATCCTCTGTAACATTATCATGAGATGCACTCTTTGTCAGGATTTTCTTGGGCTGTAATTTCGTATTGACAGTCGCCGTTCCCAGACTCGTTGTATCATATTTTCCGCTTACTGTATTGGTATAGGTTTTTTCCACACCATCCCTGATAAATGCTGTTTTGTCTGCCGGCTCTGCCGTATAAGTGAATTCTACCCCAATAGCCCCATAATGATACTGGATTGCATTTTTGATCTTTGTATTATCCGCATCTGTTACTGTATAAGTGAAAGTAATTGTATGCTTGGCACTGTCAAGGGCATAATTGATACCTGTTGCTGTGATAATGGTTGAATCCACCTTTAACACAGCTTTGATTTCTGATGTTGATGGATCAATCTTTAAGCCACTATCATATGTATCCGTCACCGTGAATGACTTGCCTACAGTAAGTCCGTCTCCTCCGGCAGCTGAGCAAAAAGATTGCAGATCTGCTTTCACCGTGTACGCAATCTTAGAATTATCAATCGCTTCTCCTTTTTTAGTCAACAATGTATCATATAAAAAATACGCATCTGATGTATAACTTACATTACTGCCCGAAGCCGGCGTATAAGTCAGTTTTGCCTCATTTACATATACACTTTTTCCTGCCGGTGCATCTGTTAATGCAGAAGTAACCTCTACTACAATATCCTGTCCCTTTTTAGCCGTAATATAATCATCTATAAATGATATTTCTCCATTCCAGCCTGTAAATCCGGAAACAATACCGTTTTTCGGCACCAGATTTCCGTTTTCTACTACCTTTACTCCTTCAACAGAAATATCCTTTACCGCATGACCCTTATTTGTGTATCCGGACGGTCCGCCATTATAAATTCTGTAATCCTGCAATTTTACATTCGTAATATTTTGCGGAATATCTGTTAAAGTAACCTTCCACTGAACTGTCTGTGTTTTCGGATCATATGAGTCTGCAATCAGTTCCTTTTTTAACCAGCTTTTTCCAAGCGTCTGTGCTTTTCCTGTTGTTTTATAAGTATTTCCCTGTACATCGAAAGAAACATTATTTTCAATATCTGTTTTATCTGTCTTATTCTGATAATCTGATGTAATATCAGTTGTATAAGTCAGCTTATATTTACCACCATTATATGTAATTTCAGCATCATCTAATGTGAGATCTGTCTGCGTACAGCCCGCCGGGATCTGATCCTTAAAATGAGTGATCAAACCACTTAACTCATTTCTGAGCTGATCGCTTGTCGTATTTGCAGCATCATGCTGATCAAATTTTCCCAGACTGATTTCTATTTCCCATGTAATCTTTGTTCCGTCTTCACTTACTTTTCCGTTTTTACCGACAGATGGTTTATTGACACTTATCTCAGCTGTCGGCCACTGTTTCTGGGTTCCGCCATGGCTGTCCTTACCACTTATCTCCATTTTATTTTCATAGTTAAGCGCATTGTTCTGCTTATATATATCAGAAATATCTGCTTTCATGGTATAAGTCAGTTCTATTGTCTGATCTTTTTCCAGTTTTTTCCCACTAAGAGCGTTATTTAAATCCGATATACTGCTATATGACGCCCCAAGACCTGTCCCGCCATTATTAATAACCGTGATAGCAGACGCATTTGACAATCCGTTTCCGGGCGTATCCGCTATTGTAATGCCTGTGATATCTCCCTTAGTTGCTTTGATGGTGACTTTATATTTTTGCGTTCCATCATCCGCCATGGCTCCATCCAAAGTCTTTGTAGCAGAAAGGGCACCTGCCTCTGAGCCATCATCATACTTTACCTGAATTGTATTATTCTTTAATCCAATCTCATATGGCTCATTGTATTTATATGTTTTGCCGCCTAAAGAAACCGTACCATTTAAACCAAATGTACCATATCTGCCTGATGACTGATTGCGGTAATCTGGATCCGTAATGTCCAAGATAAACTTATTCCCTTCAATCCGGTATTCAGCTACCTTTTTTCCGTCAAGAATATAATCCTGTATACCTACATTGGGGAAATTAATATTTTCCGTAATATCTTTTAAGTCAACTATATATTGATTATCGGAAGAGCCGTTTTTCAGGTTCCAGCTTACCTCCATCTGCAGCTGTGTATCTTCTTCCAACAAAGTTCCTGTTGTCAGATTCTGCCAGTTTCCGTTTTTATCCTTATATTGAATTTTCATGGAAGAAACATTCAAATCGGAATTACTCTGATCCGCATCTATATCTTCATTTTCCCCCATCTCTAAGGATTGTGCCTGATCAACATCAATCTCCGTCACGTCGCCCTGCTCCTGCACTGTTGCATTCTGGCTGACAGTTCCTGTAGCGTTTACTATCATGCCGGGCAGATCGCTCATGAACATGCTTGCAGAAAGCACAAGCGCCATAAATAATGAAAATCCTCTCTTTTTCTTTCCCATCTTCCCTTACTCCTTTATTTCCATGTCAGCCGTTGGCTGCTTTACATAACTTTTTTCGTATCTTATATATTATCATATTTTCACCCGAAAAATAAAGGTTTGAAACAGTATTTTCTTTGGTTAATTATCTGGTTTTTTATGATATTTTTTGGTCATTTTTCATAAAATGCCATATTTCACAATTTTAACATCGGAATCCTGTGATATTACGCGGAATAAGCCCCCGGCAATTGCCGGAGGCTTATTCTATGTAATGTATAAGTGAAATGGAAGTAGCCTTATTTAATTTTCTTCATTATTTACTTTCACTAAAGTCACATTATGAAACACAAGTTTTCCTACAGGAGTATCCTGATTATTTATTTTTCCAAGGTTGATCTTGAAAATGCCGTTTTCGACAGTCTCTTTATCAACTTCTACTGTAATCTCTTGTTCAATTACATTATCGCCTTCAGCCAGTTCAATATCTGTACCTGCAATATAACCATCTGTGCTTGTATTGAACTGCACATTAATGATTCTTGATACTTCTGCATTTACAGTCATCTTTAAAATATATTTTGCGCCTGCTTCAAATGCAATGTTCTCCTGTTTCAGCTGTGCTGACCACGGATCTGTTCCTACACTCTTGAGGTCTGCGACTGCGGAACCGTTTTCGATCTTCACTTCCTCATCATCCGTAGCATATAATCCCCAATCACCATTCCAGTTTCCATTTTCAAATTCGGAATCTCTAAGGATATTATTGCCTGAAACACTTGGTTTTCCCGGTTCTTCCGGTTCTTCAACATCTCCGGAAGCATCCCCGCTGATCTTAATCATGCTGACATCATCAATCGTAATAACCGATGCATCCGGTGTATCTTCAGAAATCTTACCTAAGTTAAACCCAATATATGCGCCATTATCCGTTTTTCTATCACCAACACCAACCTTAAAAGTAACTTCTGTTGGCTCATCTGCCTTTAAAGTAATTTTATTAACCTCATCCTGTACATACCAGTTTAAGCTGCTACTGTCCATACACGCAAACTCTGCAGTTCTGTCAACATCAGAAGTGATCGTTGCCTTCACTTCATATACAGCACCTTTTTTCAAGGTTACATTTTTCTGTTTCAGGTTTACATTCCACGCTGCGGTTCCTGCATTTGTAGTTGTCACCGTTGCATTTTTCTCTGTAAAATCCCATTTTCCCTCTGCAGGACTGATAACCTCACCTGACCAGCCTTCCTCTCCATCCGAAAAATCACCGTTCTTTAACAGGTTTGTTCCTTCCGGTTCTTCCTCTTCCTTTGGAGCTTCTGTTTTTACAAGAGAGATATTGTCAATACATACTCTGTGCTGTGTTGTAATATTATTTCCGCCGAGTGCAATATTGAAAATACTGCCTGTATCTGTTCCCTGCATCATCCGGAATGTCTTTGTTACCGTTGTATAATCCTTTGCAGATGCATCCAGCTTAACAGTTTCCTGTACATATGGTGTCCAGTCTTCATTGCCATTGACATCTTTATGTACAGAGCCGTCTCTCTGGATAGCATACTGGATAGAACGTGCCATGCTGGAACGGATATCAAAGGATAAGGTGTACCACTGATCTTCTTCCAGAGTAACACTTCCCTGTTTGACCTGGATCTTCCACTCTGCATCACCTGTATTTTTAATATCCAGGTCAAGGGCATTATCTTCCGACTGACTGTCTACTACATAAGATGCGAAAGCGGAACCGTCTACATAGACCTCAAAGCCTGATGTTCCCGCATTAAATTTACCATTCATGATGAGAGCATCTTCTTCAAAGCGTACATTGTCAATGTAAATTTCTCCGGCGTTTCCTAAGAGGAAAGCAAAATCCTTATCTGCAAAACTGCTTACTTCCTCTTTGCTGAATTTCTGTGTATATTTTACCTTTTCTGCTGTAACATCAACAGACTTTGTCATACCACCGATCGTATACTGAATTGTGGTTGCTTTATCAGCCTGCGCCTCAAAACTGAGAATGTAATCTGTTCCTTCTGCAATCGGAAGTGCATTCTGACTGATCGTAACATCTTCAGGCTGTCCGCCTTCTGCGCCAACCACCTTTAAACGTCTTCCATCTGCCAGCTTTGTAACAGAAACCTGTGCACCATCTGACTTTTTAACTTCCCAATATGCAAGACGATCTGTACCTTCCTGGAATTTGCCGTTATAAATACAGTTACCGTCTGTCAGCACCTTCTTTGCAGCATACTGATCCAGTTCTTCCTGTGTCGGTGCTTTTTTCACTTTTACTTTTACATTGCTCAGATACAGCGTTGCAGTTGAGTTCTTCGCACCCATATTGAATTCCAGACGACTGTTTGCATCATCTGCGTCATCCATTTTGTAGGTAAGCGTATATGTCTGTTTTTCTGTTGTGATATTTACACTATCTTCCAGATAAGCCTTATAACTGCGGTCAGGTGCTTTTACTGCAATACCAACCGATCTGTCGGCAGATGCATATGCATCAAATGTTACCTCATAGGTGTATCCCTGTTTTGCCGGAAGCTTCGGCTGTACCAGCTGTACTGAATAGTCAACTGTTCCCTGATCCTTTGTTGTGATCACCATTTCACCATTTTTGATCGCAGCTGTTGCATCTCCGCCAAGTGCTGTTAAAAACTGCCAGTTTTCCGTTCCGTCCAGTGCTTCGTCCTTTGCAAAATCACCATTTGTGATATAATTTCCGTTTGCATCAGGTTCTTTGAATACAACCGGCTCTTTTTCAGGTGCCTGTACATCTTCATCATAACTGTCTTTCTGGAATATCTTTACATAATCTATCATATATGCGGAAGAGTTGATCTTCGTATCTTCATCAGGATATCCAACCCATGAGCCACCAACTGCCAGATTTAAAATTGCATAGAACGGCTGATCAAACGGAGCCGGATATGCAACAGTTCCCTGTCCTTCTGTTGTAGAATACCAGTCATCTGCCTCATGATATTTCACACCGTCCACATACCAGGTAATCTTACCCGGTTCCCAGTCACATGCAAATGTATGATATTCATCTGTAAAGTTTCCGTTTTCCAGTGTGTAAGTGCCCTGTTTTTCGCTATGTGGATTACCATAGTGGATTGTTCCGTATAGTTTATTATTTTCCTGTCCCATGACTTCCATGGCATCAATTTCACCGCATCTTGGCCACTGTCCATATAAGTTTTCGTCTGTTGGCATCATCCAGAACGCCGGCA
Source organism: Kineothrix sp. MSJ-39 (assembly GCF_018917935.1). Taxonomy (GTDB): domain Bacteria; phylum Bacillota; class Clostridia; order Lachnospirales; family Lachnospiraceae; genus CAG-194. Next base: position 55,532 of record NZ_JAHLPN010000002.1, read on the forward strand.
GGAAGCCTTTGCCTGTCGGAACCTTTGCTCTTACTTCAAATAAACCATATGTAAAATCATGCTTGCCCTGTGTATTGACACGACCGGATGTGATCGTTTCGGTGCCATCTGCATTTTTCTGACGGATCGGTCTTAAGATCAGATTTCCGTCTTCTACATAAATATTCTTCTCATCATCAACATAAGCCTGTGACTCTGCATTTACCCAGCCTGCATCGTGTGTTTCTACATTCCAGTCATTACGGTTAAGCTCTGTACCTTCAAAATTATCTGACCACATCAATGTATATTCATTGTCTGATACTGTTGGAATAGATGGCTTTGCATATGTCTCGGAATCGGAATCTGAATTATCTAATTGCAGATTCAGTTTCTGGTTTGGATCATATGGATCCGGGTCTTCAGATGGTTTCGGGTCCTCACCTGGTTCCGGCTTTGGTGTTTCTGAAGGTTTTTCGCTTGGTGCAGGTGCCTGGCTCGGCGCTGCGGATGGTGCTGCACTTGGCGCCTGCTCAGCCTTCTTCACTGTCACCTTACAGGTTGCTTTCTTTGCATTGCCATCTTTGGAAGTAACTGTGATCACTGCTGTTCCTTCTGATACCGCTGTGACTTTTCCCTTACTGTTTACCTTTGCTACTGCTTTATTACTGCTCTTGTAGGAAACCTTCTTGATTGTTGCTTTCTTCGGAGAAACTGTTGCCGTTAATACTGCTGTTTCCCCTTCTGTCAGGCTGATTTCCTTTTGGTTAAGCTTTACCTTTGTTACCGGTGTTTTTACGACAACCTTGATCGCCACTTTTTTCTTTTTGTCAGCCTTGCTTGTCACTGTAATGGTTGCTTTGCCGTTTTTCAGTGCTTTCAGCTTACCCTTTTTTGTTACCGTTACAACCTTTTTATTTGAAGATTTGTAGCTGACTGCTTTGGATACTTTCTTTCCACTCGTTGTGACTTTCGTTTTCAGCGTAAAACTCTGCCCTTTCTTCATCACCAGCGTTTTGGTATCCGGTTTTGTGATTGCTACTGTTTTTACTGTCGCTTTTTTACCTGTCTTCGCCGTCGGCGCAGCCATAACACCTGTTCCCATAGAACCCATGATCATGACTAAAACAAGTAAAAATGCAAGTCCCCGTTTTAATTGCTTCATAACTTCCTCCCATTTGTATTTTTGCTGTTTCGAGACATTGTGAGCGCATAGATCAATGTCTTTTCTGTATTTATAGCAAGTATACGAGACAATATATATCGTTTTATTTACCTGTTTTATGTTTCTATGATATATGCTATACTAGGATCAAATACATGTGGCAGCACCGATTATATCAGGGAGACATTATGAAATCCAAAGATAGTTTACAAAAAGAACAGCTTTACCGGGAATTTGTCCAGCGGGAAGAAAATCTGATCCATGCTCCTTACAACCCGGAGCTGGAATTTTATTCCTGTATCAAGGAAGGCAATGTAGAAAAGATCAAACAGCTATGTGCCGAGCCGTTGACAGAAAAAAAAGGGCTTGGAAAGTTATCCGAAAATGAGTTACAGCATTTTAAATACCACTTTGCCATTACAGCAGCACTGGCAGCCCGTTACTGCATTGAAGGCGGTATGTCCCTTTCCAAAGCATACAGCATCAGTGATTTTTATATCCAGAAAGTGGACGCCAGCAAGAGCAGGCAGGATATTTCGGATCTGCATTTTTTAATGTGTGTGGATTATACGATCAGAATGAAAAATCTGCGAAAAAAGAAGATCTGTTCACAGCCTGTGGCAAAATGCATTGATTATATCTGCGAAAGTCTGCATACACGTATTACACTGGATACACTGGCAGATCATGTCGGTTTAAACCCTTCCTATCTGTCACGTCTTTTCAAAGCGGAAACCGGACAGACGATCAGTGCCTATATCTCAGACAAGAAGGTGGAAACTGCCTGCAACATGCTGATATATTCGGAATACTCCCCGGCAGAAATTGCCACGATCCTCTGCTTTCCAAATCAGAGTTATTTTACAGATGTTTTCCGAAAGAAGACAGGCATGACACCCAAACGGTATCAGCAGGAGCACTTCCGAAGTACACCGATAGGAGAAAAAAACAACTATAACTGACAGAGCTGAAAAAGAGCGTATGAAGGCTTTTCCTTCATACGCTCCGTTTTTTGCTGTTATATGATCTAACCAAGCAGTGCTTTGTCAGACGCAAATTCTTCGCCGGATACTTCCTCAAATTTCTGCAGCAGATCTTCTACTGTCAGTTTTTTCTTTTCTTCGCCTGCGATATTTAAGATCACCTTACCGTTGTTCATCATGATCAGGCGGTTTCCGTGTGCGATCGCATCACGCATATTGTGGGTAACCATCATGGCTGTCAGATGGTTTTCTGTAATGATCTTATCTGTCAGGGCAAGTACCTTTGCCGCAGTCTTCGGATCCAGTGCTGCTGTATGCTCATCCAGAAGAAGAACCTTCGGCTTCTGCAGGCTTGCCATCAGAAGGGTAACTGCCTGTCTCTGTCCACCGGAAAGCAGTCCGACTTTGGAAGTCATACGATCCTCTAGTCCCAGATCCAGTTCCTTTAACAGCTCATGGAACTGCTCTTTTTCTGCCTTTGTGATCCCCCAGCGGAGTCCTCTTTTCTGTCCGCGTCTTGCTGCCAGTGCCAGATTTTCATCGATCTGCATGGTTGCGGTCGTTCCTGTCATCGGATCCTGGAAGACACGGCCTAAGAAGGAAGCACGTTTAAATTCAGGAAGCCCTGTGACATCTACACCATCGATCAGAATAGAACCGTCATCTACCGGCCACGTGCCTGCTACTGCATTCAGCATGGTAGATTTTCCTGCACCGTTTCCGCCGATCACAGTAACGAAGTCGCCCTCGTCCAGCTTCAGATCTACGCCGTTTAACGCATGCTTTTCATTGATGGTGCCAAGGTTGAAGGTTTTATGTACATTACGGATTTCTAACATTTACTTACCCTCCTTACTGCCTGCTGCCATAGCAGCTGCTTTCTTTCCTGCTTTCTTAAAGGAGCTCTTACTCTGTCCTTTCAGATAAGGAACAGCGAGGAAGATTGCTACGATGATCGCTGTAAACAGCTTCAGATCCTCACTTGGCATCTTCAGCCAGAGAACAATACCGATAACGATATAATAAATAATACCGCCAATTACCACAAAGGTAAGACGTCCTTTGAAGTCCATATGTTTGCCAAGGATCGCATCCCCCAGTACTTCTCCGATGATAACTGCCGCAAGACCGATAACGATACCACCACGTCCCATGTTGACATCGGCAAAACCGGAATACTGGGAAAGCAGTCCGCCTGACATTGCAACAATCGCATTTGACAGGGAAAGACCGATCAGTTTCATTGTATCGATATTGATCCCCTGTGCTTTACTCATTGCCGGATTACAGCCTGTCGCACGGATGGCAGAGCCCTGTTCTGTACCGAAGTACCAGTATAAAAGGGCGATCAGCACGATTGCAAAGATCAGACCGACAATGATCGCTTTTGTCAGGTTACGGGAAGACAGGATCAGATTGTATTTGTCAATGCTGAGTGCCTGATTGGCATGTCGGTCCATGATATTCAGATTCACGGAATACAGTGCGATCTGTGTCAGAATACCTGCCAGGATCGGCGGGATACCAAGCTTGGTATGTAAAAGCCCTGTACACAGTCCTGCTAAAAGCCCTGCCAGAGAAGCACATAAAAGCGAGATCCAGATGTTATATCCATTGATCGTCATCATAACGGTTACTGCACCGCCGGTTGCAAAAGAACCATCCACTGTCAGATCTGCAAAATCCAGCAGTCGGAATGTAATATACACACCGAGTGCCATAATACCCCATATCAGCCCCTGCGCCACATTGCCCGGCAGTGCATTTCCAAATGCGGCCGGGTTAAGTGATGTAAAATATTGAATCATAGTTACCTCCCTTGTTGTTTCTATCCTCATCAGACTCGAAAATCCTGCCAGCTTCGCTGTCAGACGCGCTCCGCACTCTTTGATTTTCTCGTTGTACGTTCGGGCGAAACCAAATGTCAGCTTCGCTGCCGCTTGGTTTCTTTCCTCACTACAAAAGCAGAGAAAAGGTCACTATGACCCTTTCTCTGCATATCTTACCAATCAGATATTATTCTGCAGTAATTTCTGTATATCCGTCCGGAACAGTAACGCCCAGTTTGTCAGCACGGTCTTTGATGTATTCTTTTGTAAAGTTTGGTGCAGACTGTACTTCCATCGTAGAAATATCAGCACCGTTTACAAGAATGTCATATGCCATTTCACCTGTCTTGTAACCAAGGTCATAGTAGCTGATGGAAAGTGTTGCAACACCACAACCCTTAGCGATACCTTCCTCACCTGCGAAGATCGGAACGCCTGCAGGATCTGCTACGTTGTTGATTGCTTCTGTACAGGATGCTGCTGTGTTATCTGTCGGGATATAGATCAGATCTGAATTATCGCATGCACTCTGTGTTACTGCTGCAACGTCGTTGGAATCAGAGAATGTGTACTCTGTTACTGTGTAACCTTTGTCTTCCAGATATCCTTTGATCGTTGTTGACTGATAAATACTGTTTGGCTCAGATGAGCAGTATAAAATACCAACATTTTTTGCATCCGGGAATAACTCAGCGATGCAGTCTGCCTGTCCGTCAAGCGGAGCAAGGTCTGTTGTACCGGAAATGTTCTTTCCTGTTGTACCTGTCCAGTTGTCTACACCAAGTGCTGTACCGTAATCTGTGATAGATGTACCAAGTACCGGGATTGTATCTGTAGCTGCAACTGCTGCCTGCAGAGCTGCTGTTGCATTACCAAGGATCAGATCGTAGTTGTTTGTAACGAATGTTGTACAGATTGTAGAACATGTAGGTGCATCACCTGCTGCATTCTGCTCGTCGAATGTAACCTTGTCACCAAGCTTATCTGTTAAAGCTGTCTTGAAACCTTCTGTAGCAGCATCCAGTGCTTCATGCTGTACAAGCTGGCAAATACCGACTGTGTATGTCTTGTCGGAATCTGCAGCAGCGTCTGTTGCCTCTGCGCTGTCATCAGCTGCATCTGTAGCGTCTGTTGCTGCATCTGTAGCATCTGTTGTCTCTGTAGTGTCTGTTGCTGTATCTGCTGTAGAACCACAGCCGATGAGTGACATTGTCATGGCTGCTGCAAGCAGAACAGAAAGCATTTTCTTTTTCATAATCTATCTCCTCCTAATCTTATACACTTACACTTTAACGCGTCAATGTATCAACTAGGTAAGATTATAGGCGCATCCGCCTAAAAAGTCAACCAAAAATCCCGATAACAACCATCGATTTTTTCGATTGACCTTCTGGTTATTATCGGGATTGGGAATATGTTACAAGCTATAACCTGCTTCGCAGGTTATTTAGTCATGCATCGAAGATGCATGACAGGCATTCATCTGATCAATGTAGCCCTGCAGTTTTTCATGGGTCATCGTGCCATCCATGAAGCTGATGACGGCTCTGACCGGCAGATAGCCCATCATGGCTTCCTGCATTTCTTCCGCTGCTGCGCCGAGTCCTTCTCCTTCTGTCGAATTTTCCTCGATCATTGTACAGGCGTCCAGAATATCCTTCAGGAACGGCTTTGCAAGCGGATCCTTCATGATATCGCCAATTGTTGTATTTAAGTGGTATTTCTTAAATACTTCCACGGTAGACTCTACATATACGGTCTTCTGGCAGACGATATTTCTGGAGGACTGTCCGATCAGGATATCAAACTCGCCTGATTCCACATGCCAGTCATGCAGATCTGTATTAAAGTAAGCAAATGCTCTCTTGGATAAGCTGAAGGTAACTGTTTTTGTTTCGCCCGGCATAAGCTCGATCTTTGTAAAGCCTTTCAGCTCTTTGACAGGGCGGAGCACTGTGCTTTCCTTGTCAGCCACATAAAGCTGTACCACTTCTTTGCCTGCCATCTTTCCGGTATTTGTCACATCAACGGAAACAGTCAGGGTATCGGTATCGTACATTTTTTCTTTATCCAGCTTCATATTGGAATACGCAAAAGTCGTGTAGCTCAGTCCGTGTCCGAATGGGAATAAAACGTCCATGTTCTTTTTATCATAATAGCGGTAGCCTACAAAAACGCCCTCTTTGTATTCCACCACATCGCCCTCGCCGATGTAATACAGGTATGATGGATTATCGGAAAGCTTCAGTGGGAATGTCTCAGCCAGCTTTGCGCTTGGATTGACACGTCCGAACAGGATATCCACGGTCGCACCGCCGACTGCCTGTCCGCCCAGATAAGCTTCCAGAATACCTTTTACGTCATTTACCCATGGCATTTCAACAGGAGAACCGTTGTGCAGTACAACAACTGTGTTCGGCTGTACCTTTGCCACTTCTTCGATCAGCTTGTTCTGGCAGTCCGGCATTCTCATATGTGTTCTGTCAAAGCCTTCGGATTCAAAGGCATCCGGAAGTCCTGCAAAGATGACTGCTGCCTTTGCCGCCTTTGCTGCTTCCACTGCTTCTGCGATCAGCTTTTCATCGATCACGTCTTCTGCATCATCATAGCCCTGTGCATAGGTGATATTTGCCATGCCCGCTACCATATCCATGGCGCTGTCTACCTTATGGGAATTGATGTGACTGCTGCCACCACCCTGGAATCTCGGCTTCTTTGCAAATTTACCGATGAATGCGATCTCATCTGTTTCGGAAAGCGGAAGGATGCCATCATTTTTCAGAAGCACGATAGACTCCTCTGCTACCTTTCTTGCCATTTCATGATCCTTGTCACGGTCAAATACCGCTGTTTCATCACGGTTTTCCACAAATCGGTATACAATGTTCAAAATTCTTTCCACTGCTTTGTCCAGCACGGCTTCGTCCAGTCTGCCTTCCTTGACTGCCTTCACGATCAGGGCATCATTGACGCCGTAGGAAGCAGGCATTTCCAGATCCAGTCCTGCCTTAACACCTTCCACTCTGTCGTTGACTGCGCCCCAGTCACTGACTACATAACCGTCAAAGCCCCATTCATCACGCAGAATGTCTGTCAGAAGCTGCTTGTTCTCTGCTGCATAGGTTCCGTTGATCCGGTTGTAGGAGCACATCACTGTCCATGGCTTTGCGTTCTTTACCGCACCTTCAAATGCTGCCAGATAAATTTCCCGCATGGTACGCTCATCGATCCGGGAATCGGAAGACATACGTCTTGTTTCCTGATTGTTTGCCATAAAATGCTTGATGGAAGTACCGACATGCTTGCTCTGTACACCCTTGATCTGGCTTGTCGCGATCTCTGTTGCCAGATACGGATCTTCGGAATAGTATTCAAAATTTCTGCCGCAAAGCGGGGAACGCTTGATGTTGACAGCAGGTCCTAAAATGACGCTGACATCTTCTGCCTGACATTCCTGTCCGAGCGTCTGTCCCATGCTGTAAAGAAGATCTCTGTTAAAGCTTGCAGCCGTTCCGCATGCTGTCGGGAAACAGACTGCCTTGATACTGTCATTGATGCCAAGATGATCTCCGCTCTGATCCTGCTTTCTGAGTCCGTGAGGGCCATCTGATACCATGCTTCTCGGAACGCCGAGTCTTTCCACTGCTTTTGTGTGCCAGAAGTCGTCGCCTGAGCACATAGCTGCTTTTTCTTCCAGTGTCATCTGTGAAATGATTTCTTTTAACTGTTCTGCTGTCATTTGTTTTCTCCTTTTCTTTGTTTTATTTGCCGCCGCGCTTTCCCACGCTTTCGTCTTTTGTTCCGTCTGTCTGATTTACCTTTAATCTAGCACGGATCACTGTACTTTCCTATAGCCGTTTTTGACCAATCACTAGGTCAATATTGACTTTTTCACTGCAATAATGCAGTATATTTCTATCAGAATATGTTATATTCTGATTTATTTGATAAAAAGGTGGAAAACACATATGGCAGATGGCTCATACCGCGAAATCTACAAACATGAACAGATCAAAACAGAATACGGACTGCCCGTCCGTTATATCGTATATGAAGAAAACAACGCCTTTATCAGCCGTCACTGGCATGATGATATGGAGATCGTTTATCTGCTCGCGGGCAGTATGGAAGTGGAAGACGGCGACAGCAGACGGATCCTGCAGGCGGATGATTTTGTCATCATCAATTCACGGGATATCCACAGCACGCGCTGTATCGGCCATGCCAGGATCCTGCTTTTGCAGTTTCCGATCAATTTTCTGCGTGCCAATATCCCGGATTACGATACGATCCGGTTTGAAGGCTATGAACAGCCCTTCCTTTCCCCGGAGCAGAATGAAATGCGAAAGCTCCTTCTTGCGGTCGCCGGACTGTATGAAAAAAAAGACCAGGAAGGCTTTCGTCTTGCCTTCCTGGGTCATTTATATACCATCCTTTATACACTTGTGCGGGATTTCAAACGGGTCGTCTCGCCGCAGGCACTTTTAAAAACGGAAAAGAACCTGGCGCGGTTATCCACCATTACCTCTTATGTGGATGCCCATTATACACAACCGCTTTCTGTCCGGCAGGCAGCTTCCCTGATCCATGTCGGCGAGGAATATTTCTGCCGGTATTTCAAAAAATATATGGGTCTTACCTTTCTCGACTACGTTATGCAGGTCAGGATCCAGCATATCGATCATGATCTGCTGCATACAGATCTGCCGGTCGCCGAAATACTGGAGCGCAACGGCGTCAGCAATTACAAAGCATTTCTGCTGAAATTCAAACAGCTTTACCATATGTCGCCCCGCCAGCGGCGGGAGACTGTGTCTGCCGGCCGCCAGTCGTCACGCTCTTAAAAATTATAACTCCCAGTTACCGCTCTGCGTCTGCAGGCTGTACATATGTGCAAAATTACCGCCTTTTTCAAGTAGCTCCTTCGGACTGCCTTCCTCGATCACGCTGCCATGATCGAGTACGATAATCTTATCTGCCTGTGCAACGGTACGCATTCTGTGAGCAATGACCATAACTGTCTTGCCGCCGATCAGCGCAGATAATGCAGCCTGTACCTTTGTTTCGTTTTCCGCATCTAAAGAAGCGGTAGCTTCATCCAGCAGGATGATCGGTGCATCCTTCAAAAAGGCTCTGGCGATGGAAATACGCTGTCTTTCCCCACCGGAAAGCTCCGCACCGTTTTCACCGATCCGCGTCTGCATGCCATCCGGCAGTTTCTCGGTAAATTCCAGTACATTGGCACGTTTTGCCGCTTCCATGACCTCCGCATCTGTTGCATCCTTCTTACCGACACGGATATTTTCCATGATCGTATTGTCAAACAGTGTCACATCCTGAAAGACGATGGAATATAAGGATAACAAGGCTTCCGGATCTGTTTCTTTCACATTCATACCGCCGACCGTGATACGTCCGCCGGTCGGATCCCAGAAACGGGCAGCCAGTCTTGATACTGTTGTCTTACCACAACCGGAAGGTCCGACAAGTGCTGTTACCTCGCCCTGTTTTGCCGTAAAGGATACATCGGAAAGCACCTGCTCGCCTGTTTCATAAGCAAAACTGACGTGGTCAAATGTAATATCACAGCCCCGGTTGGTCAATTCCTCACGGCCTGTCATCTCATACCCCTCCGAAATCTCATTCATACGGTCTACATTGACAGTCAGTGCATTTAATGCAGCAAGGTTCATCAGCGATCCGTTCATCGGTTCATAAATACGGGATACAAGAATCAGGAATGCAAAGAAAGTGATCACATCAATTTCGCCTTTTGCCAGAAGAGAACCACCGACAAGTGCCACGCAGGCAATGCCAAACTTGAGCAGAAGCTGACCGGAATTGACGATCATACCGGATAAAAGTTCATGTTTCATCGTTGCAGTTTCCGTCTGATCGATCTTTTTAAATAATCCCTGCAGATATCCTTTCTGGGAGTTTGTACTCTTTAAGTCCTTGGAGCACTCGATAAATTCCTGGATATGATCTGCAATTTCCAGTTTTTTCTCTGTCAGATTTTTACCGCTTCTGACCTGAATGCCTTTGGAACCAAATACGATCCAGATCGCAAACGGTAACATCCAGAGTGCTGCCAGTGCCAGCTTCCACTGATAGAAAAACAGGGCGGCCGCAATGATAATGGTTGAAAAGATAGCACCGTAAAACTGAGCAAACTGATGGGAGTATGCATGCTCCAGTGCTGCCACATCCCCTAAGATAACAGTTGTCAGATCTGCACTGTCCTTCTGGTCGAAGAAGGATAATGGCATTTTTCTAAGCTTCTCTGCCAGAGAAATACGTTTGTTACCGGATTCTTTGTACATGGCAAAAAAGGTTGCATTATACTGCATGTAATATAAAACACCGAGCAGTGCAATTGTCAGGATACTGCCAATGAGCAGCAGCTGTGCATGCGCAAATGGTGCATCCTTTAAAATGTCCTCTGCCAGAACATATAACAGACCGGTCGGAAGCATGAGTGCGATGTTGACCAGAATACAGATGCAGACTGATTTTATCATGTCTTTTGCACCCTGCTCTGATACGGCGTATTTTTTCATTAATTTTGCTATCATTTACTGCCACCTACCTTCCACTGGATTGAAGTCTGATAATCATTCCACATCTTCTCGTAAAGACCATGGGCTTCCAGAAGTGCTTCATGTTTACCCGCCTCTTCTATCTTTCCGTTTTCAAATACGTAGATCGTATCAGCGTTTCTGACTGTTGTCAGTCTGTGCGCGATCATGATGACGGTCTTACCGACTGCCATTTCTTCAAATGCCTTCTGGACAAGCACTTCATTTTCAGGATCTGCGTAAGCCGTTGCTTCATCCAGAATGATGATCGGCGCATCCTGCAGGATGATCCTTGCGATCGCCACTCTCTGCTGCTCACCGCCGGATAAGTAAATACCGTCTGTTCCGATCACCGTTTCGATTCCCTGCGGCAGTTTTGCCAGAATATCATCACACTGCGCTTTATGAAGGGCAGCAAGCACTTCTTCATCAGTCGCATTCCTTCTGCCCATGCGCACATTGTCCGCGATCGTACCTGCCAGCAGCCTGCTGTTCTGGAAGACATAGGAGATCGTACTGACTCTTTCCTCCTGCGCGATATCCCGGATATCAACATCACCGATCCGGACACATCCGCTTGTTACATCATAAAATCTTGCAATCAGACCTGCGGCTGTACTTTTTCCACTGCCGGAAGGTCCGACAAAGGCTGTTACCTTTCCTGCCGGAATCTGCAGGCTGACGTGGGAAACAGCATCCGGTAACTCTTTCCGGTAGCGGAAACTGACATCCTCAAAACTGATTCCATATGTCTGTGGGTGCTTAGTCTGCGCAGGTTCCGGAAGCGGTTCGATCGCCATGATCTCGTTAAAACGGGCAATGGCATCCTCAACCTTCATGGATTCCTCTCCCATAAACATGATCTTGGTCAGTGTCGTGGCAATGACCGGTGTAAAGATCACATAAAATACGAAATTCAGTAAAATGTTGAATGCCACATGATCGCCACGATACAGGATCAGTGTCAGTGCAATCAGAAATGCAAAGGTACTGTTTACCATCATCTGGTAGCAGACCATTGGCATACGCATCTCTGTTGTATAATTGATGCAGAATTTATAATAGCTGTCGATGGATGCTTTGAATCTGGAAAAACTATGTACTGTCTGGGAAAATGTCTTTACGACGTTGATACCCCTGACATATTCCACCGCCTCATTGTTCATATTTTCAAGTGCAGTCTGATAATGTTTCATATCCTCCTGCATCTGTTTTCCGGTCATTTTTGTCATGCCTGCCATGCTCAGTACAACAGGGATCAGACAGACAAGACCGAACCGCCAGTTAAATACAAACAGCAGTATGATCATGGCGACCGGTGTCACATAGGCGCCGACCAGATCCGGCAGCTGATGTGCAAGATATGTTTCCGTTGCAGCCGCGGAATCATTGATAACTCTGCGGATCCTGCCCGATCCAAGCTCATCGGCAAATCCGATCGGAAGTTTCGCAATATGGGCAAGCAATTCCTTTCTGATATTCGTTGCCACACGGAATGCACCTGCATGGGAACACATCAATGCAGCGAAATAAAGCAGCATGGAAACTGCCGCTGCAAGTACTGCAAGCCATCCGTTTCCCGCAATATGTGTTGCCTGTTTAAAATCCGGCGCAACTTCGATCACTTCTTTGATAATGCGGAATAAAAACACATAGGTCAGAAGTGCTGCTACCGCACTGAGTCCGGAAAATATCCAGGAAAAGTAGGTACAATACTTATGACCGCCCGCATATCGCATCAGGACACTGAGCGCGCTCTCGTCTTTCTTTTTCTCCATAAACTCTCTCCTCCTTATTAATTCCTTTTCCCGGATATTGTAAAAATATTATCCCTCTATTTCTACTCCAAACAGCGCCAAATGCTCCATTCGTTCACTGGATTTTTTATACTCGCGAGGGCTGCAGCCTACAACAGAACGGAAAGCCGCCGCAAACTTACTCGGATTGTCATAACCGAGCATTCCTGCAATTTCCGCCATACTGTACCTTGCCTCTTCTATGTAATGGATCGCCTTATGCATTTTATAATGCTTCACAAATGTATAATATGGTTTTCCATAGATTTCACTGAAACAACTCTGAAACGTCGTCTGTCCGATCCCATATTTCTGCACGAGCTGTGGAACGGAGAAGCGCTGATCCAGATGTGAAACAACCTCTTTATGGATTGCACGTACCTTATCATAATCCTGTTGTCTGTAATAGCGCTTCTGCATCTTTTCTCCCTCCGGTGTTACCATACAGATCAACAGAAGCAGTTCCAGAATCTTTAACTTCAGATAATAAGTCTCTATCTTCGGATCCACCTGATACATTTCATTCAGAATATGATTGATCTCCGGCAGAGAACGGATGAACATGGCTCCCTTTTCTTTGCGGATCTGCTTTCCGAGAAAGCCAATCTGCTCTGCAGCCTCCGGAAAAACATCTTTTAAATATGCTTTTGCCGTCTCCGGGTCGATCAGAATTTCCACTCCCGCATAAAAACCCAGCGGGAATTCCGGGTTTTCCCGTTTGACACCGACCAGATTTGCCTCTATTTCACCTTCTCCAAGGTAAAGCTGTCTGCCCTCCACTTTACAGCCGAAACGTCCCCGCCTGCAGTGATTGATCTCAATCATATTTTGGGTATCTTCGTTATAATCGGCTTCTACCGCTTCCTGCGAATGGAAATTGTTGTATACAAAGTACACGCCGGGCATGATCGGATGAAACACCATGGAGCTTCTTTCCCCGTTTTCTTCATTTCTTGACAGAATCGTCATGGACGGGGCATTTGCCCGGTCAAAACCTTTGCTGTGTAATTCATCAATGATCTTCATATCCTGTTTCTCCCTTACACCTGTTGCCTGCCTTATTCATCCTTCTGCCACAAAAGCTTTAACAGTGCCTTCTTTTTGGAGAGAAGTGTCATTGCCAGCAGATAGGATAGGAGTACGTAGCCAAAGCTGATTCCGATTGTGGAAACCTTCACAGGCAGACTCATCAGTCTTCCCGATGACTGCATGGCTGACAGAATCATGGAGTAAGCCGTCGCATACCCAAGCGGAACGCCTGCAAGAAATCCAAGCGGCACCAGAATATGATTGGCACGGAAAATAAATGTTCTGATCTCTCTGTCCGTATAGCCCAGAATCGCAAGCATCGAAACGTTTCTTTTGTTTTCTTCCAATATCATGCCTGCCAGCATACTTGTCACCAGAATACAGATCAACACGCCCAGCACCTTTAAGAGCTTCAGCACGATTCCTGCTGTACTTGCCAGATTTTTTGCCTGCTCAATATAATCATCCACGGAAGAGGATTTACTGAGCATTTCGCCCGGAATATCCAGTTTTTCCCTGCTGATGATGACATTGTACTGCTCCACCGGTCTGTCCAGCAGCGCTGCCACATTTTCCTTGGATGTCAGGATAAGTGACATCACATCATTATCCAGAATATCTGTTATTTCGATCGTTGTTTCCTGCAGCGTAACCGTGTCATAAAAGGTAAAGCTGTCTCCCGGCGATATGTGATAACGCTTTGCCGCCGCATTTGTCATGTAATACTTTCCGTATTCGATCTGTTTGCCCGATACCAGTTTCCCGGAAAGCACATCATTGTTCTCCTCATACCCGATCATATTAAACCGGGAGTCGTCCGTCTTTGCGCCAAAGCTGATATCAAAAACAGCCGATCCGCCGTAAGGATTTTCTGTCTGAAAGCTCTTAAATCCATATTCATACTGACCGCCCATCATCGCGTCCGGCATTTTTACCCCGATCAGATTATCATAGGAATCCTGAAAGGAACCCCCCAGCACCACGACAAGTGTTGCGATGGCAATACCGATGACCATCGTCAGGCTTCTTGCCTTGTTCAGCCAGATGGAACGCACCGTATAGATCCAGCCGGTGCTGCGACTGCTGTTTCTGCATATCCAGGCAGTTTTCTCTTTCTTCTGCTCGCGCAGAAGCGGAACAATATCACTTTTCAGACATGCTGACAGCACCAGATAAGATACAAGCCCATAGACAACGATCGGAATCAGCACCGCAACAAGCAGCGTAAGCCATGGCATTTTTACCGTATAATCCAGATACTCGCCATCCCCGAAATAAAAGGCACTGAATGCTTTGGAAAACGGAATGCTGCAAAGAATGCCCAGAATATCTCCACCAACCGCTGGGATCATGCCAAACAGCATATAATGTCGGATCAGCTCCTGTTTCCGATATCCAAGCGTCATCAGTACCGCAATGATCTTTCCTTCTCTCTTGACCATTCTTGATAAGACCATGGCAATGATCACAAGAACCAGCAGCATAATGATCGGACTGTACAGCGAAAATTCCGCCGTCAGATCGTCCGCTTCATGAAAGATCAGACTGATCCTTGTGTTACTTTCCTTTTCGATATATTCCATTGTTTTGTATGTATCATAAACGGCTTTGCGGAAATCCTGTTCCTTTGCTTTGTCCCCATATCGCACTGCATAGTACGTGATCGGATCCGCCAGCTTTTCCATTGCCTGTTTTGTAATGATTCCAATTCCAAACCCATCCTGATCGGGCATAGACTCTGTAAAATCATAAAGCATGACCGCATAATCCGATTTGTTACAGAGACCACTCACACAAAATTTCTGCCCTAAGATTGTGATCTCATCCCCGACTGTGATCCCGTTTGCTTTTGCATAGCGGTACGTAATCAGAATATCCGTATCGCATTGCAGATCCTCTCCCTCCAATACAGAGGCAAGGTCCAGCTTCTCCATCTGCGTAAAAATACGCAGTTTTGTATCCCCGTATGTCAGATCTGTATACTGCTGCTGTTCCAATGTGACCGCATACTGTTCCTCCAATGCCCGGATATCCGCATCTGTCAACGGTGTCTCTGTTTTGAATTCACCGTCCTCGATCCGGTTCTGCGCAAAAAAGCGTTCAAATCTGTCATATAATGTATTGCTGACCGCAAAGGCTCCTACCAGAAGCATAATGGTAATTGCCGTCAAAACAGTTCCCGTCAGATAAAAAGATATATGTTTCCCGATACTTCTTCGTACTCTTCTTTGTAATGTCATCAGATTTCCAGCTCCTCTACGTTTTTCTTTTGCTGTTTCAGGTTACTGATGATCTGTCCGTCATGGATCCTGACAACTCGATCTGCCATCTGCGCAATTCCCTCATTATGTGTGATCATGACGATCGTTGTATGGTAGGCTTCATTCACCTCTGCCAGCATGCGTAATACTTCTCTGGAAGAAACAGAATCCAGTGCGCCCGTCGGTTCATCACAGAGAAGCAGCACCGGATTTTTGATCAGTGCTCTTCCGATCGCACATCGCTGCTGCTGACCACCGGAAAGTTCGGACGGAAAATGTGTGGCATGATCCGTCAGTCCCAGTTTTTCCAGCAGCTCCGAAAGGGGCAGCGGATTTTGAGAAATATCCTCTACCACACGGATATTTTCCCGGACTGTCAGTTCGGGGATCAGATTATATGATTGGAACACAACACCGATCTTTTTTCTGCGGTATTCTCCAAGTGCCTTTCTGGAAAGCTTTGTAATTTCCTGTCCGTCTATCGTAATGCTTCCTGCATCCAGATGATCCATTCCGCCCAGCATGTTCAAAAGTGTACTCTTACCGGAACCTGACGGTCCTAAAATCACGCAGATTTCGCCTTTTTCCAGACTTAGCGATACATGATTTAATGCATACAGCTCGCTTTCTCCTGTTCCATACTTTTTAACGGCGTCTTTCACCTCTATGTACATATTCCTTCCTCCCTCTGTTCGTCTAAATAGTTGTGTCAAATATATGTTAGTGTATTCTAACTCTTATGTCAAATGATTTATCGGATTGCCTGCTTTTAAGCCAAAAAGAGCCGGAATGAAATTCATTCCGGCTCCTGTAAAGCACTCTTATTCGTAATATTATGTATTTTATTCGTAGATCTGGAACATATTCAGCTCGCCTGTCAGCTCATCCGATACCTTGTACAGTCTGCTTGTTGCATCCTTAATCTCACTGATCGTTGCTGCAAGCTCTTCTGCAGAAGCTGCTGTTTCCTGTGTGGCTGCTGCATTCTCTTCTGCGATTGCGGAAAGGCTTTCTACGGAGCTCATAACCTGACCTCTTGCCTGTGCCAGCATTTCCGTATTGGAAGCAATGCTTTCGATGCCATCGATCGTTACCTGTAAGCCACCGCTTACTTTATCAAATACACGTTTGGTTGTTTCCACCTTATCTGCCTGCAGTCCGATGATCGCATCTACTGTGTTCATCGTCTTAACCGCCTGCTCGGATTCCTCTAACAGATTCTTGATAATGCCCTCGATCGTCTTTGCAGATTCATTGGACTGCTCTGCCAGATTCTTGATCTGCTCTGCAACAACGGCGAATCCACGTCCGCTTTCCCCGGCTCTTGCTGCTTCAATGGAAGCATTCAGTGCAAGAAGGTTTGTTTCGTTGGCGATAGAAGCGATCAGCTCTGTTGCCTTATGAATCTCCTGTGCGGATTCATTGGTTGTATTTGTCTGCTGATAGATCACTGCAATCTGTGTCTTTACCTTTTCGGAAATACTCTCCAGATCCTGTACACTCTCAACACCTGCCTGACCTGCTTTCTTCATCGTGTCTGCGTTATTCATCAGGCTCTGTACAGCTTCGTTTGTCTGTTCAATGCCTTCTCCGATCTGCATAACCGCTTCGGATACGGACTGTGTCTCTGTTGCCTGCGCGGTTGCACCGTTTGCCATATCTGACATAGATCTTGCAACATCATCGGATGCATTACTTGTCTGGTCTGTCATCTTTTCAAGCTTTTCGGAAGCTGCCACAATCACATCGGAAGTAGTACCAACTTTGGCGATTACCTTTGCCAGTGATTTGATAACCTGATTCGTATGGCGTGCCAGTGTACCTGTCTCATCCTTACGGGCTGTATCCTTTGGCTGTGCCATAACGGTCAGATTGCCTTCTGCTGCGGAATCCAGTACCTTGATCGTACGGTTCAGGGAATTGACAAATCCCCAAAGTGCCAGTCGGATGGAAATTGCAACAAGGATTACCAGTACAACCATCAGCATGGCAAAATATTTTACCAGTGTCTGTATTTCCTGATCTGAGATCTTTCCTTTCAGAGAAAGAGCTCCGACCATCATTGCTGCTGCCATCGCCACAACAACCGGTACGATCGCTACGAGCAGCATTTTTACCTTTAATGTAAAAAATCTTTTCTTTGCTTTCTGCTTTACTTCATTCACAGATGACTTACTCTCCATAGGTAACACTCCTTATAAACTACTTTCGTCAAATTGTATATGCTATCCCCTATATATACTACATTATAGTAACATATTTACCACAAAAAGCAAAGGACATTTTGGTATTTTCATCACGCTTTCCCGGTCTCAGATGTCACAATACGGTTTCTTCCTTCTGCCTTTCCCCGATACAGAAGATCGTCGGCGTCTTTCACAATCTCATCCAGTGGTTGCTCTCCGGTAACACCCGTCAAACCGAAGGTCAGGGAAACTGAAAATGTCTCTCCTTCATAGGCAAATGTCGTTTCCCTTATTTCAGCTGCAATCTGTTCCAGCTTTTCGTGTGCCTGTGCAAGCGGCAGTTCAAATGCAAGCAGAAATTCTTCACCGCCCCAGCGGGATACCAACCCTTTTTCTTCCATATTTTTCTTAAAAATATTGGATACACTCCTGAGCACCATATCACCACATTCATGCCCATAGGTATCATTGATCCGTTTGAAAAAGTCGATATCACCGATCGTCACAGACAGAGACCGCTGTCTGTTTTCCCTGCACTGTTCGATCATCTTCTGCAGGCTGCTTCTGCAGGCCCGGCGGTTCAAAAGTCCGGTCAGCGGATCCGTCGTGATCATATCCTTCAGGGAACAGCTGACAGTGGCCGCATAGCTTCCCATTGCGCCGATCTCATCCTTCCGGCGCAAGACGGAAACAGGCATTTTTGTAGAAAAATCACTGTTTGCCAGATGCCCGAGATAATCCATGATCGCTTTCAACGCATCTACCAGCTTCTGACTGGCAACAATGCAGCACAGAAGTGCGGCTATGGTCACAAGCAGACTGACTGCCATGGAATTCAGTACATTGGTTCTGACAGATGTCATAACGCTTGCACGTGTTTTACTGGCAAATGCCATTCCCACAACGGAACCGTCTTTATTATAAATAGGCACATAATATCCAAAATAGGTTGTTCCGCCGATAGATATTTTACCGGAAAAATAGTCTTTTCCGTTTTCCAGCACCCAGTGGCTGACTTCTTCATCCGCACTTGTTCCGCTCAGACGTTTTCCCTTTTGATCCGTGAGTGTTGTCAGAACACGCTTGTCGCCGTAAAACAGTGTGATATCCATTCCGTACGACTCTTTCAGGGAATCCACGATCGAATAATCACCGGTAAGTGTAACCTCTCCTTTGTATATGATTCCGTCTTTCTCATACATATCACCCGGTGCGACCAGCGAGTAGGTATTGTAGACCGAACGTGCCGCGATCTTGAGCGACTGGCTGACCTCGTCCGTTGTTTCCCGTATCAATGTCCTTGTCGAGATCAGTGTCAGAACCAGTCCCAGAACCAGAACCGGTACAAGCGAAAATTTCAGTAAAGTGTGTTTCAGACTTGTTTTTTTCGTATTTTCCATATGTATTCCCCCTATTTACTTTTGTTTTCCTGCTCGATCTCCGTGACAAGTTCCTCTAAATACATCCATCTGTCCATTTTTTCGGAAAGCAGCTCCCGCTTTTCGGTCAGCTGCCTGTCCAGCTCTGCCAGACGGACAAAATCTCTTGCTGCCTTTGTATATTCACCTTCCAGCGCTGCAATTTCTTCTTCCAACTCTGTGATCGTATCCTCGATCGTCTCGTATTCCCTCTGTTCTTTATAAGAAAGCTTCTTCCGGTGCTGGCGCACCTCCTGCCCTTTGTTCTCTTTTTCTTCCTTCTCCTGCCGCTGCGTCTTAGCCTGCTCTGTTTTCCGTTCCTCCATGCGAAGCTGATAATCCGTATAGCCGCCCTCATACTGCGTCACGCTGCCTGCCTCCTCAAAAGCAAAGATACGCCGCACTGTCCGGTCCAAGAAATATCGGTCATGGGAAACAACCGCCACGATCCCGTCAAAGCTGTCCAGATAGTCCTCTAAGATCGTCAGTGTACGGATATCCAGATCATTTGTCGGCTCGTCCAGCAAAAGGACATTCGGGGCTTCCATCAATACCCGCAGCAGATTCAGCCGCCGCTTCTGTCCGCCGGAAAGCTTTCCGATCTTGCTGTACTGCAGCTCTGCGTCAAACAGGAAACGCTCACACATTTTCGCGGCCGATACTTCTCCGTCCTTTGTTTTGATAAATTCCGCCGTATCCCTGACATAATCGATCACACGCTTTTCCGGATCCATATAGGCAAGTCCCTTTTCTTTTTCCTGGCTGATCTCCTGTGCGTAGTAACCGATCTTGATCGTCTGTCCGATCTCGATACTGCCACTGTCGGGATATACCGCCGCATTTCCGGTAAGCTGTCCGGCCGCGGTTGCGATCATTTTCATAAGAGTTGTCTTACCACAACCGTTTTTCCCGACAAATCCGACGCGGTCGCCGCGCAGAAACAGATAGGTAAAATCACGTAAAAGGACATGCTCTCCGTATGCCTTGGACAGATGCTGAAGCTCTACCGTCGTCTTGCCCATGCGGGTACTCACACTGCTCATTTCCACATTGCCGGTTTCTTCCTTCAGCTTACTGACCTTCAGATCCTCGAAACGCTCCAGCCTCGCCTTCTGCTTCGTGCTCCGTGCTCTCGCCCCGCGCATGACCCATGCAAGTTCATTGCGCAATATGCTGCGGCGTTTTCTGTCCGCTGCCTGGTCGATCTCCTCTCGCTGCGCCTTCCGCTCCAGAAAGCCCGCGTAATTTGTATCATAGGAATATAATGCGCCTCTGTCGATCTCCACGATCCTGTTTGCAATGCTGTCCAGAAAATAGCGGTCGTGTGTGACCATAACAAGCGTGCCCTTGTAGCCTTTCAGGAAATTTTCCAGCCACTGCGCCATTTCCGCATCCAGATGGTTGGTCGGCTCGTCCAGAAGCAGGATATCCGATTCATGCAGCAGCACATTGACAAGTGCCACACGTTTTCTCTGTCCGCCGGAAAGCTCTGCCACCGGCGTATCATATGCCGTAACGGAAAGCTCCGTCAGCATGGATTTTGCCTGTGCAGTCAGTGCCTGCTGCTCCTGCATGCTCTGTTTGGTATGTGACCGCAGTGCTGCCTGCAGCACCGTATCCTGTGGCTCAAATTCCGGCTGTTGGGAAAGAAGCTGTACCGTCCTGTTCTTTGCCATGATCACTTCGCCCGCATCCGGCTCTTCCAGTCCGCCAAGAATCCGCAGAAGGGTGGACTTTCCGGTTCCGTTAATGCCGATGATCCCTACCTTTTCCCCTTCCTGCAAATAAAAGGAGGCATCCGAAAACAACAGTCTTCCCGTGTATGATTTTGTAATATGATCCAGTGTTACGATGTTCAATGTGTGCCTCCGTATCTGCCTATCTGTATACTTAAATTGCCTTTTTTCGTTTCGTGGATGAGTCCCTGATACACAAATCTGCCATGCCCGCGGACAGAAACGATGCTGCCCTCTTTGCAGATACCGCTGTTATTTTCCATGCATCTGCCGTCCACAAATACCTTTTTCTCCCGGAACAGGAGCAGGCTCTGGCTGCGGGAAAGATGGTACAGTTTGGCTATGATGCCATCCAGTCTGAGAGAGCTTACGATCAGCGTTTCTTCAGTTACCTGTGGCTTACTATGCTCCGGTACTTCCTCCAGTATCCTGCATCTGACAGCCGTATGTCTGATCTTCGTCAGATTCTCTACAATATAGCTGCTTACTTTTGCCAGACAGAACAGATATGCTTTTCCGTCGCTGAGCCAGATATCGCCCAGCGTACTTCTGTCAATCCCAAGATGCATCAGAGCCCCCAGAAAATCCCTGTGTCCCAGATCTTCCGCAAACTTTTTCAGTGCCGGTGCGATCTCTACACACACGATCGGGAACGGCTCTTCATAGCCCAGACTTTCTTCACTGCCGAAACGGATCACGCAGCGTTCGCAGCCTTCACTACCGCCGGATATGGTATATTCCATGCCCGGCTGCCGGGAAAGAAGCTGATAAAACAGATCCTGCTCTGCCAGCGTCAGAAAGCCGGTAAACGTATAATGGTTATTCCGATAAGACTGCTCACTTAAATCCTGCAGTCTTTTTTGTATAAAAATATCTTCGTCTGTCATATTGTCCTCACGCCCTACTTATATACACCATCGTACTACAAACCCGTACCTCTTGCAATCCCTGCAAAATCGTGCTAGAATACGCTCGTTGCGATTCCAGAAACCAAGGTCTATGGAAAAAATACCGAGTGTTCGAGACCTTCCACTCGTAAAACAAAACTAAAGGAGATATCTTTTATGAAAAAAATCAATTTTCTGACGCAGGCCGCTATGATCGCGGCACTTTACGTCGTCCTGACACTTGCCATCAACGCATTCGGTCTTGCCAGCGGTGCCATTCAGGTGCGCATGTCCGAGGCACTTACGATCCTGCCTTATTTCACGCCTGCTGCCATTCCGGGGCTGTTTATCGGCTGTCTTTTAAGCAACATCATCACCGGATGTGCGCTGTTTGACATCATCTTCGGCAGTATTGCCACTCTGCTCGGTGCAGTCGGTACTTATCTGCTGCGCAGACACAAATGGCTTGCTCCCGTTTCCCCGATCATTGCAAATACGATCATCGTTCCATTCGTACTTTCTTATGTGTATGGTACGCCGGGAACCATCCCTTACCTGATGCTGACAGTCGGTATCGGAGAAGTGCTCTCCTGCGGCGTTTTGGGCATGGTGCTTTTATTTGCACTGAATAAATACAGAACGACGCTTTTTAGCATAGATGCATGACATTACGGGAACATAAAAGGCATCTGGGGGACACGATCGCAACATTTTCCCGCAGATGCCTTTTTTCTTTCAACCCTATTTACTGTATGTGATAAAACAGTTTCCGTTCGCTTCAAAATAATCACGCGAATCATTCATACCCATCTTGGATATCGTTCCGCTCATCGGATTAAAGATGACCGTATTGAGCTCATTATAGCCCACGATCAGTACTGCATTTCCATCATTTAACAGTGCCATGACCGGAATATCCTTTCCGACATAGTAAAGCACACTTTCCATGCTGCAGCCGGTCAAATCGAGTATCTTATCATCCGGCAGATTTTCCTGCAGAATATCAAACAGCGACTTTCCTGCCTGCAGAAGCTGCATGCTGTTTCTGCTGACACCTTCAAAGGACAGGATCGTATCAAGACAGACCGCAACGCTGCTCCTCTCTTCCGAAACCATATCCGCCGTGATCTTCATGATCTGGTTGACATTACTTCTGTTACTCTTCTCCCAGATACAGTTTCCATTTTCATCGAGCACTTTTCCTGACAGGGCATCTGCCTTTGCGACCGCTTCTCTTGCCTGCTGTACGATCGCAGAAAGCCTGTAGCCGTCATACACATAATAGCATTCCTGCTTTTCCTCTGTCTGCGGCAGATGGATGGAACGCTCGCCCTCATACATGACCTGCTTTGGTGTGAGATATTTCATCTTATCCGATTTCAGGCTGCTCTTCATGGCAAGCTGTGCGATTTTTTCATAATCCTTTGTTGCAACGACCTCCACCGTATTTTTCTGCGTTGTCTCCGGCAGATCGTTCATGATCTGGTCATCCGCTACTGCTGTATAACCGCCGTTTCCGTCTGCACTCACACGATGCAGGTCGATCTGATTTCCGTTGATCTCCGCTTCCAGTACATAAATGCCGTTCTTATTGTAATCCTTTAAAATATCGCCACTTTCATTCTGGATCTTCACATCATACATCAGAAACAGCGTATTTCCCATATTATCCTTTGTAATATCCGTCCGATATGCCAGCCCATAGATCAGATCCTCATTCATAAAGCCAAGCGGTCTGATACATCTGCCGCTTCCCGCCTCGATCTTTGTCTGTCTGCCCGTATTCAGGTTCAGCAGGATGAGCTCCTGACTGCTGTCCGCATCCCCGGTCAGCCATGCGATCATCCGGTTGCTTTCGGATACGCGGTAGCTGCCCTGCATCAGATTTTCCTGCAGCGCAGTATAGCTCTTTTCCACCAGGTCGATCTGATAGATCACGTGATCCAAAATCAGGAACAGCTGGTTTTTGTTATTCACGTAGGCAAGCTGCGAAATATCCTGCATCAGCCGCTGGGAAGAACCTGTATAAGGGATATATACCTCTTCCTCGATCGTGTTCAGCATACTGTTGTAGTAATAACAGCCAACACCGACACTGCCCTCATGATTACCGCGGTTCATATAGCCGTATACCAGAAAACGGACGTTACCCGTCTCATCCACACTGGCGATCCTGATCCCGCCATTCTGATACAGCGTCCTGCTGTCCACATTATCCTGATCGTAAAAGCCAAACAATAATGCAGTCTTACTGTCTGTCAGGTTAATGGAGAACAACCGGTTTTCCTTCACAAACGCAAATACATTGCCGTCTTCGCTCTCCGCCAGCTCCAGATTTCCGTCACTGATACCCAGAGACAACTTGTTATTTGTATAGGAAGCTGCTTCCGGTTCAAAATAAGAATCCATGTCCCTTTCATAGTCAAGCAGATACATACGTTCCGCCGTATAGCGGATATAGTAATACTCCGTCACATTATAATACCGACAGCCATCCGTCATATCAACGGACAGGGCATAACGCAGCTCGACATTTGCCACATACGGATTGATCCTTCTGACATAGACCTCCGGCTCTGTTTCCTCTTTAACGGAAAGATCACCCCAGGTGATCTGTGCAAAGCTCGAATGGATCGTTACCTTGCTGTAGGTCGTATTATCTCCGTCTGCATTGGACTCCAGATATTTTGTCAGTTCCTGCGCACGCTCCTTATCAAAGCTTCTGCTGTGGAAATCCAACGCAAATGCTGTCATATCGCTCACATGATACGCCGCATCCGCCAGTACGATCCTTGTATAATAATAGATCGTCCTGCTTTCTGTATCCGTCAGCTTCAAGCAGAAGGAATACTCGGTTTTCTCCTCCAGAAGATCCTTCAGTACCAGATCCACATACGTCGTATCTTCCGACTCCGTAAAGCTGCTGATCTCCGTATCCTCCACAAGACGCTGTCCGTCAGCCGATCTGACCTCGTAAGCCAGTGCGGAAATGCTGTCCGCATACAGATCGATCTGCAGGGAGATCTTACGGTCATCCTTCTGCAACGGCGATATCGTATCATTTTGCTGGCTGCAATCCATTTCCTGGTCATAGCCGTGCAGACAGTTGATGCGCGTATCGCCCTCCATCACATAGACGAGCGGATACGTTGCCTTCGGCATTTCTGCCGTGATATCCGTATTTCCTTTATTCATAAAATGATCGATCATCAGGATCGCGATCAGAAACATGATGACCGTATATACTATCTTCAAAATTGATTTCTTCACGTTATTACCTCTGGACTGCTTCTCCCATTAAAAGATCATATAATGTCTGATGACAGGAAAGTGCATCAAGCAGCTCCTTTACCTTTTCTACAGAAGGACGTTTTTGCATCCCCTTCTTTTTCACGCCGCGCAGGAGCAGGTTTTTCGGCGTGTGCGCCATATCGATAAACTCCATGATCTGCGTTTCATAGCCATAGCATTCCATCAGCTGCGCCCGGACTGCGTCCGTCAGGATCGCTGCCATACGGTCCTTTAAGATCCCATAGGAAAGCACGGAAGATAGCATGTCACATTTGATCTGTCTGTTCAGCTCATGCTGGCAGCACGGAACAGTCAGGATCACACTCGCATTCCAGGAGATCGCCTTTGCGATCGCATAATCTGTCGCCGTATCGCATGCATGCAGTGTTACGACCATATCGACTTCTTCCTTTTCCCGGTAGTTTTTAATATCGCCTTCCAGAAAATGCAGATCCTCATAGCCGTACTGATCCCGCAGACGGTTACAGTGCTGGATCACGTCTTTTTTCAGATCCAGTCCGATCACATCGATATCATATCCCTTTAAGATCTTCAGATAATAATAAATGGCAAATGTCAGATAGGACTTTCCACAGCCAAAATCCACGATGGAGATCTTTCTGTCCTGTGGAAGCGCCGGCAGTACATCCTCGATATATTCCAAAAAACGGTTGATCTGTTTGAATTTATCATATTTCGTGCGCACGATACTGCCATCCGCATTCTGCACACCAAGCTCCTGCAAAAACGGAACACAGACGCCTTCCTGTAGAATGTACTTCTTTTTGCGGTTGTGGGACAATCTATCTTTATTACATGTTCCCATATCTCCCATAACAGAGATTCGTTCGTCTGATACACTGTTTCCGGATCTTTCCGGTTTCTTTGCTGCCCGCTTCTTCACGGTAACTTTTCCGTTTTTACTGATCATGGCTGTTACCTGGCAATCCGCCGCCTGCAGGGAAAATTGCCGGAAGTTAGCCAAAAGCAACATAATTTCCGCGATCAGTTCTTCCTTTTCATAGTTAGCGTGAAACACCTGTGTTCCCACATAGCTTGTCATCTGAAAAAACAGCCTGTCCTTCTTCTGCACGGGTCTGATCCTGACCTTGGATGCCAGAAGTGCTTTATCTTTCTCCATGCCCTGTGCATTTCCGAAGGCTTCCGGCTTTTTACGCGGATCACTCAGTACGATCTGCAAAAGATCTGTATTCAGTTTTTCTTCCAGTATCTGCTCTATCCGCTCCATGTATCACATTCCTTATCTGTCTGACCTCGAATAGTTTCATTTTAAGTTGCCTGCATCTATTCGTCAAGGCACAAATCCGTAAAAGCATGCCCTTAACCGGTCAGCTTATTACGGATTTGCCAGGCTCCAGCCTGTTATCTTAAAACTGCAGAAATCCCATATCCTTTTTGTGTCTGCGTTTCAGCACCTCATTCAGCAGGATCAGAAAAACGAGCTCATCGATCCCGTCCTGCGAAAGCACTTTATAAAGCGGATCTTCCGGCTTTGTCTGCTTTTTCATCTTACCCAGAAGATCTGCCGAAAGTCTGCGCAGCATGAGCTGATCCGGATAAGCATCGTAGATCAT
Source organism: Kineothrix sp. MSJ-39 (assembly GCF_018917935.1). GTDB lineage: Bacteria > Bacillota > Clostridia > Lachnospirales > Lachnospiraceae > CAG-194. Next base: position 82,265 of record NZ_JAHLPN010000002.1, read on the forward strand.
ACTGCCGTCATAATCTAAAATACTGATCGACTTGACAATTTCCCGCTGCAGCATCCTCGCACCGTTTAAGTACATCTGTTGGAAATATTCCAGATCTTCCACCATTCCGTTTTCTTTGGTATAGGCGACTGCGGGATATGTCATATAAAAAGGAAGCACATTCATTTTTTTCATGCAGGCCTCAAACTACTTTTCTCTATATATATGACAAAAGAAAGGGAGCTGTTACATAACAGCTCCCGCAAAATTTTGCTCTTCTATTTGACTGTTTCGATACGTGCAAGTGCACGCTGCAGCGCAGTCTCCGCTCTTGCGACATCAGTCTCGCTTGTCTTATGCAAAAGACGTTCTTCGGCTCTTTCCTTTGCCGCCTCCGCTCTGTCCAGATCGATCTCCTGCGGCCACTCAATGATCTCCGCCATGATCGTCACTCTGTCCGGCAGTATTTCTACAAAACCGGCGTGCAGAGCTGCTTCACGCGTTTCGTCATTTTCTTCCGTAATGGTAAGAATACCCGGTTTGATGATCACCGTCATCGGGATATGATGCTTGTAAATACCGATCTCTCCCTCTGTCGTATTAAACTCGACCATGACAGCCTCACCTTCGTAGAAAACGCGATCCGGTGTGATAATCTTCAGTTCAAAGTTTCTTTCATCTGCCATCCGGTCTCACTCCTTACTTTACGCGGGCTACCACATCATCGATGCTTCCGGCATTTAAGAAGTAGCTTTCCGGAATATCATCATGCTTACCTTCCAGAATTTCCTTGAAGCCTCTGATCGTTTCTGCAATCGGTACGTATTTTCCTTCGTAGCCTGTAAACTGTGTAGCAACGAAGAATGGCTGAGATAAGAATCTCTGGATCTTTCTGGCACGGTTTACGACCAGCTTATCATCTTCGCCAAGTTCATCCATACCAAGGATTGCGATGATATCCTGTAATTCTTTGTATTTCTGTAAGATTTCCTGTACACCACGTGCTACTTCATAGTGCTCCTGTCCTACGATACGAGGATCGAGGATACGGGAGGTAGACTCCAGCGGATCAACTGCCGGATAAATACCCAGCTCTGAAATAGAACGGGAAAGTACGGTTGTTGCATCCAGATGGGCAAATGTTGTAGCCGGAGCCGGGTCAGTTAAGTCGTCCGCCGGTACATAAACTGCCTGTACAGAAGTAATGGAACCATTCTTTGTGGAAGTGATTCGCTCCTGCAGGGCACCCATTTCTGTCTGCAGTGTCGGCTGGTAACCTACAGCGGAAGGCATACGGCCTAAAAGCGCTGAAACCTCGGAACCTGCCTGTGTAAAACGGAAAATATTATCAATGAATAAAAGTACGTCCTTACCACCTTTATCACGGAAGTACTCTGCCATTGTCAGTCCTGTCAGACCGACACGCATTCTGGACCCCGGTGGCTCATTCATCTGACCGAATACCATGGTCGTCTTATCGATAACGCCGGATTCTGTCATTTCATGATATAAATCGTTTCCTTCTCTTGTACGCTCTCCAACGCCTGTAAATACGGAATATCCACCATGCTCGGTTGCGATATTACGGATCAGCTCCTGGATCAGTACGGTCTTACCTACACCTGCACCACCGAATAATCCGATCTTACCACCCTTCTGATACGGGCAGAGAAGATCGACTACCTTGATACCGGTTTCGAGAAGCTCTGTCTCTGTGGACTGCTCTGCGAACTTTGGTGCCGGTCTGTGGATTGGTTCGTAGCCCACATCTGTAGGCTGTTCTTTATTATCGATTGCCTCACCTAAGACATTGAAGATTCTTCCCAATGTCTTTTCACCGACAGGTACGGTAATCGGAGCACCTGTTGCGATCGCATCCATTCCTCTTACCAGTCCGTCAGTCGGTCCCATGGCAATACATCTGACAGTGTCGTCGCCCAGATGCTGTGCCACTTCTACAATGAGCTTTTCGTTTTCGCCACGCTCGATGCGAATTGCTTCGTTGATCTCCGGAAGGCTGCCTTCCGCAAACTTGATATCAAGTACAGCACCGATAACCTGCGTGATCTTTCCGATTGTCTGTTCTGCCATTGTTTTCTATTCACTCCTTTTCTAGCTGATGGCCTCCGCACCTGCTATAATTTCGGTTAATTCCTGCGTAATAGATCCCTGACGGGCTCTATTGTATTGTAAAGCCAATGAATCAATCATTTCTTCAGCGTTGCTCGTTGCTGAATCCATTGCCTGCATACGTGCACCGTTCTCACTTGCGACAGCATCTACCATTCCGCCAAAGATCAGGCTTGTGATATATTTTGGAATGATCAGATCAAGTGCTTCCGTTTCCTCCGGTTCGAAGTTCATCAGAAGCTTATCGTCCGCATCTGTCTTTGTCTCCGTCGTTTCCGTCTCCTGTCCGCTGACCGGAAGAAGTTTTAAAAACTGCGGAATATGGACAACGGTATTTTTGAATGCTGTATATGCCAGATAGATCTCACCGACCTCACCGTCTGAAAATGCTTTCAGAACAGTGTTCGCGATATTCATGGCATCGATATAAACCGGTTCGTCGATCATATCGGAATAATCGGCAGCGATCTCATAACCGGCTCTCTCCAGTGCATCTTTTCCTTTTTTACCGATCGCGTAGATCTTCAGATCTTCTTTTTTCAGATCCTCGTTCTTTGTGATCAGCTTTACGACATTGGAGTTATAACCGCCGGCAAGACCTCTGTTACTTGTGATGACAATGACTGCTTTTTTGCTGCTTTCACCGGCCTTTAAATAAGGATGATTGATCGTTCCGGCTTTGGCAAGCATGGATTTGACAGTCTCATACATGCATTCAAAATATGCCTTTGATTGTTCTGCACGCGTTTTTGCTCTCTGCAGCTTAACAGTGGATACGAGCTTCATTGCTTTCGTGATCTGCTGTGTACTCTGAACAGATTCCTTGCGCCTTTTGATACTTCTCATTGAAGCCATGCGTGTTCACCTATTCTTTCTGCAATTTACTTAAACTGTGCCTTGAATTCTTTGATTGCCTTTACAAAAATCTGTTCTGTCTCCTCGGAGATTACCTTTTCCTCTGCAATGTTCTTCGGTACTTCAGGATACTTTGTATCCAAAAATTCAAAGAGCTCTGCTTCAAATCTTGTAATATCCTCAACCGGGACATCCAGAAGATATTTATTGGTTGCTACATAAATAATGATAACCTGATACTGTACAGGCATTGGCTTGTACTGAGGCTGCTTTAAGATCTCTCTGATTCTTTCACCCTGTGCCAGCTTTTCCTTGGTATCTGCATCCAGCTCGGAACCAAACTGTGCGAATGCAGCAAGCTCACGGTACTGTGCAAGCTCCACACGGATAGGAGCAGCGATCTTCTTCATTGCCTTGATCTGCGCAGAACCACCTACACGGGATACGGAAAGACCTGCATTAACAGCCGGACGGAATCCGGAGTTAAACATTTCTGTTTCCAGATAGATCTGACCGTCTGTGATGGAAATAACATTGGTCGGAATGTAAGCGGATACGTCGCCTGCCTGTGTTTCGATGATCGGAAGGGCTGTTAAACTGCCTCCGCCGTATTCATCACTCATGCGGGCTGCACGCTCCAGCAGTCTGGAATGCAGATAGAATACATCACCCGGATAAGCCTCACGGCCCGGTGGACGACGAAGGAGCAAGGAGAGTGTACGGTAAGCAGTTGCATGCTTACTTAAGTCATCGTAAATAACGAGAACATCTTCTCCGTTCTCCATCCATTCCTCACCGATCGCACATCCTGCGTACGGTGCAATATACTGTAATGGTGCAAGCTCACTAGCTGTAGCTGCTACAACCGTTGTATAGCTCATGGCACCAAACTCTTCTAATGTTTTGACAAGGCTTGCTACGGTAGATGCTTTCTGACCGATCGCAACGTAAATACATTTTACGCCCTGTCCTTTCTGATTGATGATCGTATCGATCGCGATCGCTGTCTTACCGGTCTGTCTGTCGCCGATAATCAGCTCACGCTGTCCTCTTCCGATCGGAACCATGGAATCGATAGCCTTGATACCTGTCTGAAGAGGTGTGTCTACACTCTTTCTTGTGATTACGCCGGATGCCACACGTTCGATCTGACGATATTTATCTGTCTGGATCGGTCCCTTGTCATCGATCGGCTGACCAAGTGCGTTTACGACACGTCCTAAAAGAGCATCGCCTACAGGGACTTCTACAACTCGTCCTGTCGTCTTTACGGTATCGCCTTCACTGATATTCTTCTGGCTGCCAAGAAGTACTACACCGACGTTGTCTTCCTCGAGGTTCATGACCATTCCGTACACTTCACCCGGGAATTCAAGAAGCTCGCCCTGCATTGCCTTTTCAAGACCATGCACACGTGCAATACCGTCTGCTACCTGAATAACAGTACCGACTTCTGATACTTCAAGCTCTGACGCATATCTCTTGATCTGATCCTTAATCACTGAACTTATTTCTTCTGGTCTTAAATTCATGGATCTTTCTGTTCCTTTCTAAATACTAGCCGGCTATGCCAGCTGAATTTTCATAAGCTGTTTCTTCAGCTCATTAAGCTTCGTTGCAATACTGCTGTCCACGACATGATCCCCGATACGGATCACAAGACCGCCGATGATAGCTGCATCTATGCTGTAGTGCATCTCCATGTTGGTGTATTTTGTCGTTTCGAGAAGCTTTTCTTCGATCTGCTTTTTCTGCCGGTCGGAAAGTGTGGCGGCACTTTTGACATAAGCCACGCCAATGCCTTTTTCTTCCTTGACCGCATTCCGGAAATACTGCAGGATGCTGTCAAGATCCGCATAACGTCCTTTCGTGACGAGCAGTCTCAGAAAACCAACCAGTTCCTTGTCGATCCGTCCCAAAAAGACATTGTCGACAATTTCCAGCTTGTCTTCTTTATCGATCTTTGGATGATTCATTAATTTGGAGAAGTCCGGGTTTTCGGCAAGCACCTCGGATATGGCATCGATCTCCTGTGTAAAGGCATCGATCTTATCCTGCTCCTTTGCCAGCTCAAACAACGCTTCTCCGTATGTCTGGGATACTAGCTTAGCCATGTGCTTTCACCTATTTCCTTTAATGTCTCGTCAATCAGGCCGTCGCTTACTGTTGTATCAATGTTAGCTGCCACAACCTTACCTGCCATTGCAGACGCGATCTGGATCATTTCCTTCTTCACATCATCCGCTGCTTTCTTCTTTTCAAGTTCAGCTTCCGCATTTGCTCTCGCAATGATACGGGCTGCTTCTTCTTTTGCTTTTGCAACGATATCCGCTTCATTTGCCAGTGCTTTCTGTCTTGCTGCACTTAAGATCTCTTCCGCCTGCTTGTCAATCTCGCGGATGCGGTTTTCGTAATCTTCCTTCAGTGCGATGGCATCTGCCTTTTCTGTCTGCGCTGTCTCAATGTCGTCCGCAATACGGCTTTGTCTGTCCGTTAAGAACTTTCTGACCGGATTGAACAGGAAGTGGGACAGAAACAGAAATAATGCAAAGATCGCAAGGATCATAAGAAACGCATCATGCAAAAGCTGCCAGTCAAGATCAAATAATCTTGTCATACCTGCTTCGCTTTCTGCCAGTACGAAGGTCGTACTTAGTATCGTATTCAAGCCATTAGCCTCCTTTCATGATTTGTCCCGAAGGTCTTTATTTTGCTAACGGTTTTACGAATAATAACAGCATAGCAATAAGTAAGCCGTAAAGACCTGTTGTCTCTGCAACTGCCTGTCCAAGAAGCATGGTACCTGTGATATCAGATTTTGCACCCGGGTTTCTACCTACAGCTGCTGCTGCGTGACCTGCTGCAATACCCTGACCTACACCAGGTCCGATACCGGCGATAACTGCCAGACCAGCACCGATTGCTGAGCAACCTAAGATAAAGTTTGTGTTAAATTCCATGTTTTGTTTCCTCCTTAATTGAAATGAATAACTTTCTTTAATTGTCCCCAATCGCATCCGCTACATATGTCATCGTCAACATACAGAATACATATGTCTGGATCGCTCCTGAGAATAAATCAAAATAAACATGCAGCGCTGCCGGCCAGAAAACGGCAAACCATTTCAGCAGTCCATAGACCAGCGCCATCATGACAGTTCCGGAAAGCACGTTTGCGAACAAACGAAGTGACAAGGAAATCGGAACAGCCACATCACCAATGATATTGATTGGTGCCCAGAACGGCCACGGCTCACATAATCCCTTAATGACTCCACTGACCTTCTGATACTTGAATTTGTTAAAATGAATGATTGCAAAAGTCATAACACCAAGCGGAAGTGTCACTCCATAATCCGCTGTCGGCGGCCGAAGCCCCAATAGTCCGGAAATATTGCTGATGAAAATAAAGATAAAAATGGTTCCGATGTAATTGGCAAACTTTGATGCATTTTTGCCCATGGTACCTTTTACCATATTGTCCAGCATTTCCACAATGATCTCCACAACATTCTGGAAGCCTGTCGGCACATCACTTGCATGCTTCATTGCACGATTGGCACATAATGCGAAAATGCCAAGAATCAAAAATACAATGAGGACACATACATGTGTTGTTGTTATCCACACGGTATGACCAAACCACTTATAGGAAAAGACGCCATGTACCATGAAATCTACTTCCTGATCTGCGGATAACAAAATACCCTGACCCATACATTCACCTCCTGAATAATTTATGAGTAAACGGCTGTAAATACGCCGCTACTTTCAAACCCATGATGCCTAAAAAGGATACGACCGGATTTCCGATACCGGAAAGCCATAAAGCAAATACAACAACAACGACGATTCCGTATCTGAGCAGATTATGAAGCTGCATCTTCTTCACCGCGCCGCTTTCGCCAAGATCCAGTGCCATATTCAGCGACCATGCCATATGGACCGCCATGCCCATCGCACATAAAATACCGGTAAGAAGACCAATACTGTAAAACAAACGGTCTTTTACAAAAATAAGACCAACAGCCTCACAGACCACACCATATAACAAAATACCGATCAGAAGATCCGGCAGTACATCACTTAAACCGTTTAACCAGTTTTTTAATTTCTGCATGTTAGCTCCGTTTCTCCCTCAAACTGTTTCTGCCTCACAGGATCCATCTGTCCTCACGCCTTGTCATTCAGCGCTCCTCGGAAGAATCGTCCTGCGTCCTGTCGATCCTGTGTGCCTTTACATCGGCTCTGCGCTTCTTCCGCCCGGAATCATCCCCGGCTGTACGCATCGCGAAAATATAAATATTCCGAAAACCGGCCAAGGCACCGATGAAAAACAGGATGATCGATAAAAATGAAGTGCCTAAAAGCTTGTCCAGATACCACCCTGCACCGCCGCAAAGCACGATCGGCACGAGCATATTGATGCCAAACTGCGTGATCATTGCAAGTGACCGGTATACGCTTCTGTCATACCCATTTTTTTTCTGCTTTTTCGGTTTTTTCAAATCACACCTCATCCTAATCGAACTTCCTTACATTATACCTATTTTTTTGTGGACTGTCTACCAAAATACCCATTTTAATTTATAGCTATTTTTTCTCATTTTATTTTCTTTCTTCTCATTGACTTTTTGTACCACGCAGAGTACGATTTGTATAACTATTCAGAGCCATACAATCCGTAATAAGCTGACCATTTATGGTCACGCTATTTACGGATGATATGGCGAAGCAACCACATGAGCAAAAGGAAAGCATCATTAAGATGCGATTTTGCGAATGGGGTGCTGAATAGTGAATCAAAGATTCCTCAATCCCACATAAGGAGAACCTTATGAAAGAATTCTCTCTCTATCGTAAACGGATTATTCCGGATGAATGTATTTTATTGAAAAACGACCACATTGTTTCCTTCGAGGACAATCGTCTGGTCACAACATGGTCTGCGCTCCATCCGAAGAAAGACCTGCACCATGGCATTTCCTGTTATTTTCTGGAGCATGGTATCAAAGTCAGCAAATTCTATTATGAGGATGGCAGGCTGCTTTACTGGTATATTGACATTATCACGCATAGCTGGAATGAGGACGGATCCTCTCTGACGGTGATCGATCTGCTGGCGGATGTGCTGATCTATCCCGATGGTTTTGTAAAAGTTGTGGATCTGGATGAACTTGCAGACGCGGAAGAAGCGGGTATCATCACAAAAGAGCAGCTCCTGAAATCCCTGCGCACGCTGGACAAGCTGCTTGGCATGATCTATGCAGGGGAATTTAAACGGATCCAGGATTATGTGGAGAGTTTTGAAGTATAATAAAAATGCCATATAGCAAGCATAATCGCTCCTATATGGCATTTTATTTTACTTCTTTAGCATGGCGCGCAGTCTTTTTACCTCGTTCTCAAGTTCTGCTGCCCTTTTCAGAGCATCGTCAGCTCTTTTCCGTTCTTTTTCTGTATTTTCTAAAGTATACCCCTTGTCAAGGACAAATTAAGAAGAAGGGATTTTATTTTCCAGCCAGCAGATGGCTATATCATTATATTTCATTACCTTCTTCGTTATCTATATCTGATAAAGGGGTTTTCCCCTTAATTGGATATATACCTGTTGTTATATACTGATAATATTCATTTGGAGAAAGCTTGGCCAATCTCCATTGATATCTGTCATTATTATAATAATCCATCCAGTCATCAATAATAGTATGTATCTCTTTGTATGTTGTACATTCCCGTATCCTTTCTCCTATATGATCTTTCATTCGACCAAAAAAACTTTCCTGCGGTGCATTATCCCAGCAGTTACCTTTTCTGGACATTGACTGCCTTAATCCTTTATCTTTTACAAGTTGAATAAAGCTACAGCTTGTGTAGTGGCATCCCTGATCACTATGTATGATTGTATCTGTTGCAAGAGAAATTCCATGTTTTTCTATCATTTGTTTTACTGTTTCCAACACAAAATCAACTTCCAATGATTCACTTAGCACATAGGACAATATCTGCTTTGTAAAGGCATCCATAATTGTTGACAGATAGCAGAAACGACCAGCAAATGGAATGTATGTAATATCTGTGAGTAGTATCTTTCTAGCCCCATATTTCTCAAATTCACGCTTTACAAGGTTCTCTGCAACATTATTCGTCTTTATTGCTTTCGCCATCCTTCTATAAGGATTTGCCTTTCGTATGTTACATACAAGACCATATTTTTTCATCAATCGTCTTATTTTCTTGACGTTCATGATAACAGGCGGATTCATATGCAGCAATCTCATATATATTCCCTGGGCACCTTTATCATATCCCCTGAAGCTATATGCAATTAAAATCAGTTCAAAGTCAGCTCTGTCTTGTCTTTCTTTTTCATCTCTTTTATCTGCTGCATTCACCCAATTATAATAACCGGATCTTGAGACGCCAGCAATTTCACAGAGCATTTTAACTGACAGTGTATTATTTGCTTTACTAATTGTCTCATGGATAATCTCAAATTTATTCTCTGCCATCTCCATGATTACTTTTTCTTTCTCAAATTGTCCGCAATAATAATTTTTTTTAGAAATTCAACTTCTTGCCGTAGATACAACAGCTCATTTTGCATTCGCTCTATGGATTGAGGTGCTGCCAATTCTTCTATATCTGTTGGCTTTGGGGGAATTCTTCTTTTTCTATTAGCACCTTCAGAAAATCCCTCCCCAGCCAGGGCTTGCTTTTTTATGTGCTGCACAAGTGAATCTATTTGTTTTTGTCTAAATATACTTAAATCAAATCCAAAATCTTCAAGAATTTTTCTAGGTGTGTTTCCAGCCTGGTAGCTTACCCAAAAATCTTCTTTAAATTTTGCAGTATAATATATCATATGTTTCGTTACTTTAAAAACATATGGATTCTTTTCAAGTTGCTTAATCTGTTTCGCTGTATACTCCTTCATATTTCCTCCTGCAGATGCTTTTATTATATATCATCCACTAGAGAAAATCCTTCTATTTTATGTCCACTTGTTGGGATTTTATCCCCTTTTTATGTGTCCATTCTTCAGGAACCCTTCTTCTTATCGTGTCCACTTTATGGGGTATATTTTATTCACGTTCGAGTTTCATTCCCTCGCTTCTGCCGATTTTCACCCCCTCTTTTCGTCCCTGCTCATATTTCTGATCCATTTTCATTTCTATCGTCATATAATTCTCCCTCCAATCATCATCTTCTCTTATAATCTTTACCTGATTCTGAATGTTTTCTGTATAAGAATCCGTTGGCTGTCCGGTTTTGAAATAATCAAGTAATTTTGTTGTATCCTCGCTGATCCCCTCTCTGTTGCCATTTATATTTACAAAATACGTTTGTCGTTTATCCGCAAGCACCAATTCTTTATTTTCCTTACATGTCGTCTCGAATGTATAAATACTTCTGTCATCTGCAAAAGGATCAAAGGTACAGATGAAGATCACAACCGATTGCTTTAAATTAAAATATTTCTGTCCTGCACGGATCTGGTAGCCGTCCATCTCACTGTGATAATAGCGTGTTCTCAAATGCAGATCTGTTTCTTCCGTTGTCTGCATTTCGATATCATACACATTACCAGCGCTATCTTTGGCATAAATGTCGATACGGATTCCCTTTCCGATAAAGGTTGTTTTCATCGACTTCTGCGGCTCTACAACCTCAATCTCGATCAGTTTGATCTGCAGGATTCTCTGAAGTAGTTCCTTACATTTTTCCTTATCCCGGAATACCGTGCCAAACATGAAATCATTGGTGATACCAATCTCATCAAAATTGATCGTCTCCGTTTTGCCTTTTCCTGTCCCCATATCCGATACGACATTTTTTCGTTTCTGTGTCATATGACCTCCTCTTCTGTAAGCCATGCTTACCCAGAGAGGTCTGTTATACTTTGAAACCTCTCTGCTATTCATTTGTTTGTGGAATTTAAGCAGTGAAGTTTCTTGAAACGTTTAGATATATGATAGTAACCAGTCAGAGTTACCTATCATGAAATAGAAAATGGGATGGCGAGCCATCCCATATAAAATATGATTTTGACTTTCTGCTTGCATTCAGTTTAACATACATACTGAATGCAGGCAACCATAAATACCTCTACTGTATCTGCTCCAGTATATACGGATCCTTGATCTTTTCATCCTCCGCAAAAAATAAGATCTTCGTCAATACCTCTGCCGTCTTTGGATCATCATCCACAAATGGCAGGAAAATGCGTCCGCGCCTCTGCGAATGAACCGGCAGTACATTGATCATCGGGCCTGCCTCCTGATGCACCACGCCGCTTCCAAGATGAACCGTATAATTTGCGCGTTTTCCCTCTATCAAAGCATGATTCTTTGTGAAGGTCACATTCGTCAATCTGAACAATGGCATCGTAAATTCTGCGATCGCCTTCCGCATTTCCACTGTGGAATGAGAAGTCTCCGGATCCACACCGCCCGCATGTGCCACGCTGACAGCCATATCCACATCCCGCATCACCTCGGAAAACAGAATATCCGGGATTTCCTTCAGTTTCAGATCTTTTCCCGTTTTTCTGTCTGTAAATACAACCCATTCCAGCGTCGGAGCTTCTATATCAGATGGTGAAAACCAGTCTGCCATGGCATAGATCCTTGCTACGATATTTTCCTTGTAATATACCTTCTGCAGACCATCTTCGATATCTGCCACCCAATGTCTTGCTTTCAGACAGCCCAACGTTTTCTTCGTTTGGATCTGATTGCCCGCATAGCGGAGAGAATGCTCCATATTCAGTTCTTCTTCTGTTTTTACGTATAATTCCCTGAATACCTGTTTAAACGGCTGTATGATCTGCTGATCAAATACATATTTCTGGAGCATATGCCATTTGCCAGCCATATACATCTGATACGGATGTGCCACAGTCAATTTTGTACCATCTGCAAGCTGCATTTGCCGCATCTCTCCGTCTTCTGCCGGCACATAAAATGCATCCTCTGCAGCAAAACCAAGTATGTCATCCTCCGTTTTGAACACCAGCGCAGCGACCATATCGTGTACGACCGGATTTTCCAGCATTCCCTTTATTTCCGAATATGCATAAGTTTCCTGACTCTCCATTGCAGCTTCCAGCATAGCCTTTGTACGTCTTGCCTGCTCTGTCAGCTGCTTTTTGGCATCTGTCAGCTCCAGCACATACGGATCTTTCTTGCTCTTTGGCGGAACACTCTTGAGCTGCCTGCCATTCTTTTCACAAATGACCGCACATTTGCCGCCCTCTTCCATTTCCAGCCATATGGATAGTTCGCCGACTTCATGCGGTTTGAAATATTCCGCCATTTCCTGCGCCACCAGCCCCTCCATGCGCAGAATAAGTCTTGTCACGTCCTGATAGCCGGCGCTTACTGCCATGTTGCGCATAGCTATCTCAACTGCAGCCGCCTCGCTTGCACGCCGCTGGGCACCAAACTGCTTGCTTTCTTTTTTAAACTTCTGCAGGAACAGATATCTGTCTTTGATCTGCGCCTCCTTTTCAATCGGCAGAATACCGACCGCCATGAGGAGATCTTTGTTTCTCTTTGCCTCAATCTCGGCAAACAGCTTTTCTTCTTCATATTTACCAAGTGCAGCATCTGCATATTTTCTGGCTCTTGTATGTTTCGCGCCGTCTGATATATACTTTGCAGCCTTGTATATGAGCTGGAAGCGCTGATCCCCCAGCTTTTCATATACCTCTGTAAACCACTTCTTATCAAAAGCACCCGCATTCAGCTCATCCACCTCAAGCGGCGTATATCTGGCGATCATTGCCGTTCTCTTATCATCAAACATTTCATTCATATGCGCCATGAAATAATAGCAGCCGGCCGTAAATCCATCCCAGCCAAGATATGCACCCACAATATCGATCCATTCCGGTGCATACATGGCAGCCTCGATCAGGCGCGCTTCACTGATGTCGGTTCCTTCCAGATAAGACCGCAGCGTATCCGCATTGTCGTTCACATCAGGCATACAAACCTGCAGCAGATGCGACAGGCTGTTCTTCTTGCTGACCTTCTGACGTCTGCCATATGTATAACTGCCGCTAAAATAGGTAGATCTCTCCAGCGTTTCCTTACCGAGTGCAGCCAGTATTCTGACAAAATACGCTGCTCCGTATACGCGTTTCAGTCCATATACATATGGTGAAAATTCTGTCTCTGTATCTCCTCTTGTCAGCTCTGCTTCCATTACAAGCGCCGACATATCCGTATAAAGCTTTTTGGCGATCTCCAGACATGCCTGATCCTTCTCAGACAAATCCCCGGATGGTGCGTGGAGCAGGATCTGTTTCACGCTGTCCATTCGTTTTCTTTCTGCCCAGCCCCATTTCCATTCATAGCCTCTGACCTGCCGCTGTCTGTCTTGTTCTGTCACATACTGCATCACATTCGATACACATTCCAGACTCTTATCCAGCGGATTGCCTTCAAATGCCATCTTGTACATATAATCCCGGCTGATCAGTCCATGATTGTGCGCCGCAATATAAGTGGAAAGACTCGGTATTTCCATTGTATTCCAGCCATGTACCCAGTAGTGATCGCCCGGTTCGTTGATCACATCCGCCGGGATCCTGAAATCGTGTGCCTTTGCCAGCGCATAGTTGTACGGGAACAGCCTGACAAATAGTTCCTCTTTATAAGCAGCCTCCGCAGAACCTGCCTCCGCCTCCGGTGCCTTTCCGCCACCGCTGTGGACAGGCGAGATCCTGCCTGCCAATATCATGATCTGCTCATGCGTCAGCACGCTCCGGTGGCACAATGTCTCCTGTTCCTCTGTTTCTTCTATAAAATGATTTCTGCGCTTTTTCCCCCGGAATGTATAGATCAGGTCCTCCTTCCGGCTTAAAAGGTAGTCCGCTGCAACCACAGCCAGCTTTCTCTCATCACTGTCCGGTACAAATTTCTGATACAGATAGCTGATGACTGCTCTGATATGCGCAATGTAGCCAAGGCTAACCCTCTCCCCTGTATACTGCCATCCGAACAGGTCTGCAAGAAAACTTTCACAATACTTTTTAAAGTCTTCCTTATCATTGTTATACCCCTGTAAATATACATAAGCCTGCATACATACTTCCGGAGTCTGTATTGTCTTTTCATAAAAAACCAGCCACAGGTCTTCCAATATGATGCTTTCGTCATCCGCCGCAACATAAATCCCCGGCTGTTCGCCAAGCATACAGATTTCCCCATTTTTGTTTTCATATTCATCATATTTATGGATATCAATGAGGGCATCCAGCTTCCGCAGGATTTCTCCCGGATCTGTTGTTCCTGTCTTTGATCCGTTTAATAATCTGTCCTTCATCTTCAGAAAAGTTCCTGCCAGCTTACCTGCGCTTCCTACAAGTTTCCCTGTGGCAATCCCGCTGTCCGAAAAATATCTGTTATAAAATTCCCTGCATTCTGCCAGATACTCTGCATCAAATACAGGCGTATAGTCCGCATTTACATCATACAGCCCATAGCCTTGTGCAGCACCTGCTTTGTTCTCTGTCTCGTTTCGGATCTCCCGGATCAGTATCTGTTCCTTCGTGGAAACTTTGATCCCCTTCTGCTCCATTTCATCCATACAGCCTGCACATGCTGTAAACAAGTTCTGTCTTTTGTCATCATTTTTAAGCTGCAGAAGAATATCCAGTCCTGCTGTCCTCTTTTCCTCTTTTGCGTCAGTAAGCAGTCTGCAGATCATCTGCTCCATCTCTGTTCCATCCAGCTTGTAAAGGATGGATAATACAGTTTCCCTGATATCAGATTTTTTATACTTCAGCATTCCCTCAAGTCTTGCATAATCTGCCTTTGAAAGTTCCATGGCGCTGACCAGCTTTGCAGCTTTCTGCCGCGTATACGTCTCTTTATCCGCAACCGCATCTACCAGTATTTCTCTCTGTCTGTCATTTGCAGGTTCTCTGACCAAAAGAAGCAACAGTGTATCCCTGCTGTAATGGGAAATATCTATCTCCTGCAGCATCTCTGCAATATGCGTGATCTTATCCTCATCACGGAGGGCACTTGCACAGATGGCAAGACGCATGATCACATCCGAGCGGTCAAGATATTCTGCATTCCATGGAAATACGCATGGATCGATTTCCAACCGTTTTTTCGGAATACGTGCAAGAATATCTTCCAGAATATCATAGATTTCCTGGCATTCCTGTCTGCTGTCAAAGTATTTCTCCACCTCCGCATATGTCTTTTCCCGGAGCACGCCACTGTAGCATTTCCCTTCCTCATAGACCAGTTCATTCATATAAGACACAAAATCCGACATAAAACTTGGCAGCATAACAGTTATGGTATCCATTTCCTCCGAAAACTGCCTGATAAATGTTTTTGCCACTTTATGGGTGTATACCATGCCAAGATTCATCGACTTGATATACATGCCGAAAACCATTCTCTGATGCCTGCTGCCGGTTAGCGCCAGCTTATTCATAACAGCGCACGCCTCATCCAAATCGAAAAATCCATAGCTCCACAGAGCCAGATAGATCTGCATGGCATCCTCGCCTGCAAGTGCTTCTTTTCTGGCTTTTTCATCATGCAGATAAGTGTCTATGGATAACAGTTGCTTTTTCTGGATCCTGTCAATTTTACTTTCCTCGCTTGCGATCAGTCCCGTCCAGGTCGCGACTGCCCGCATGACAGAAGAATAGCGCAAGAGGTCATTTTCTTTTATCACCTGAAAAAGTGTCATAAATGCCTGCGCAGTTCCGTAATCCATATTTTCACAGATTGATTGACGAAGCCCTTCCTGCAATCTCGCCGCAAGAAGAAGTTTTCCGACAGCCTCATAAAGTTCCGTATTCTCGCTCATGAAAATACCACGGAGCATACTTGTTGTCAGCTTTGTCTGCGTGCCTTCACCAAGCAGCACATCCAGTAGAAGCCTGATAAGTTCCTCATTGCCCCGGTCAAGCTCTGCAGCGATCCAGTATTCCGATACAGCACTGTATCCCGCAGTGGCATATTTATTGCGGTAAAAACACAGCTTGTCCGCAGGCAGTTCTTCTTTATACAGGGATACAATATCTGCTTGATAGATGCCCATCTCATGGTATGCCTTTAAAATGCGGAAGTATCTGTCCAAAAATGTCGTATACCGCTTTGTCCGCATCGTTCTCCTGTAATAGTACTCACTCACTTGCCATTTTATAATACTGTCTACGGAAACATAAAAATCCTCCAGCAGCGCATCAGGCAGCCATCCGGGCATATTCTTCAACTCTTTTCTGAAGAACTCGGACGGACGGGCTCCTTTCTTTTCAAGAAAGGTTCTAAGCCGCTTGCCGATCACTGTGGAGGACACACTTCCTCTATATTTGTCACTTTCATCCAGCACCTGTCTTACTTGCTCACTGTAGCCATTTCTAAGCTCCCGCGAAGCTTTATCAAATGCCTGTCTAACCTCTTTTGCAACCTTCTTCTGCTCTTCCAGCTCTTGTCTTGTTTTCTTACCTTCTCCCATGTATAGCCCCTTTCACATCTTTACCACATTCTGCCCGCCAGCATCGTCAGGCGGATAAATGTAATTTCGTTACCCTCTGCAAACTCCACTTTCTCATCCAGATTTTCCAGTTCTCTGTCTCCCAGAAAGACACGGAACAATCCATCCTCAAATCCCTGCACAGCCGTCTCTATTGCCTTTTTTACATCCGGTTTCTTTTCCCCGTATACGATCCCGAATGCAATCTTACCGATCTGTGACATATCCTCGATCTGCTCCTTGGAAAGCACCGCCTCGCCTCTGTCCATGCGGTCTATATAATCAGCCACGCAGATCTTTACCGTTTCTCCGATCAGCTCCCGCAAACTCTCCGGTGCTTTCTCATAAGAAAATGCCACTTTATCTATCGTGTTTTTACGCTTTCCAAGCTGCTTCATATTGACATATAAATGCATATGTTTTCTCCTATCTTTTACGTTTTATAATTAAATTAGCACAATATAAAACACATAAAAGAAAAATAATAGAGCCAGGAATATATTGCCTGATAAGCGATATTATCAGTGAAATAGTACAGAATACAATTCCAACAATGGCAACTGCAATCACAAGCTTGGAATTATTTAATAATTTTTTCAAAGCAATCACCTCATAGAAATGTTAATACAAAACAGGAACATCCTAGGGTAGGCAAATGTGATTGCATTCCTAGAATGTTCCTGTTTATTTTCACATTACTACCCAATCCTTAGTAGAAAATATGTCCCCCAATCTGCTGCCCGGTAAGCCCCGGGATCGGGGTACGGAAGAACAGACAGTTTCCGACCGGTGAAGCACCTGCCATGGCATCCTGCGCTGCCTGATAGCACGATTCATTTGCGCCTCGGGCAAGCACCAATGCAAAACGTCCGCTGCCGACGGGTGAAAACTGCTTCTTCTGCATGATAACTTCCAGCACAGTGGATGGGAACAGCGGACTTCTGACACGGTTCAGTACAACTGCTCCGACCGCCACTTTTCCGGTATAGCTTTCGCCGCCCGCCTCACACTCAATGATCGCAGCCATCAGATCCACATCACCGCTCGCAAACAGCACATCCGACAGATCCCTGTTGACCATCGCCTGTGACTGCAGGGACATGGCAAGTTCTTCCTTATACTGCTCCTGCAGCGTTGCGATATCGCTTTCCTTCTGTGCGATCTCCTGCTCGTAAGCCAGTGCTTCTTCTTCTTTTTCTGCGATCTGATCTAAGTACTGGCGTACATTTTCGCTTGTTTTCTTAACGTCCTCATACAATCCCGTTGTGCTGGCATTTGCTTCCTGCTGCAGCATTTCAAGTGTCTCTTTATCCTGTTTGAGTTCTTTTTCCTTCTTTGCGATTTTTACCTGTGTATCCGCATATTCCTGCAACATCTTCCGGTCATACTGGTTGATCATCTCAATATAATCAGCCTTATTGAGCAAATCCGAAAAGCTGGATGCAGAAAGGAAAACATCCAGATAAGAAGTGTTTCCCTCTTCATATAAGAACTGGATCCGCTGCTTCATTTCTTCATATCGTACCTTCTGCTGCTCCTTGGCATCTGCGATCGTTTCCTGCGCCTCGGTAATCGCATTTTGCTTCTTCTCGATGATCTCATCAATTTCCAGCAGTTTACTGTTAGCCTTCTGCAACTCTTCATTCAGATTATCCAGATAGCTTTGCAGGCTTGCCCGATCTGTCTGCAGATCCTGAATGCTGTCATTTGCCTTTTCCAGTCCGTTTTCCGCTTTCGCTTTATCACGCTGCGCCTGCTCAAGCTGCTGTCCCGCCGTTGCATAGGTATACAAAGGACGCCCGATCAAACAACCGAGCGTCAATGTTGTAAAAGCTATCCATTTTTTCCAGTTCTTACAAAATGTCATCTGCTACATCCCTTACAGATCAAGTTCTATTTTTCTGCCGGTTCTTTCATACCGGTAATATTCCACGCCTGCTGCGTCAAACATCTTTTTCGATGCGATATTCATCGGCGTTCCTTCGTATTTGTCACAGTCATACACAACCGTTCTGATCCCCGCCTGTATGATCGCTTTTGCACACTCATTACAAGGGAACAGGGAGACATACAGCTTTGTGCCTTCCAGATTTCCACCGCGATAATTAAGAATGGCATTCAGCTCGCTGTGTGTGACAAAAGGATATTTTGTTTCCAGCGCATCGCCTTCTCTGTCCCACGGGAAATCCTCATCGCTGCATCCATTTGGGAATCCGTTATATCCCATGGAAAGAATACGATTGTCTTTTCCGACAATGCAGGCTCCAACCTGTGTATTCGGATCCTTGGAGCGCATCCCCGACAACATGGAAACGCCCATAAAATATTCATCCCACGAAATGTAATCTTTTCTCTTATGATTCATAATTTATCCCATCCGTTTTCCTGGCAGATCCGCATATACAGCAGATATCATTCTGCTACGCAGACCAAATGACCGATGCCACAGATAACAATCCATACCGAAACACGCACTGCAATCTGTTTTTACCCTCGCATCGTTTATGACATGAATATCACTTACTTTGTTCCGAAAATTCTGTCTCCTGCATCACCAAGTCCCGGTACAATATAGCTGTGCTCATTCAGCTTTTCGTCCAGAGAACCAATGTAGATATCTACATCCGGATGTGCTTCCTGCATTGCTTTTACACCTTCCGGTGCAGCAATGATACACATAAAGTGGATGTTCTTACAGCCTTTATCCTTCAGCATCTGGATGGCTGCTACAGAAGAACCGCCTGTTGCCAGCATCGGATCAACTACAAACACTTCTCTCTGTGCGCAGTCTTCCGGAAGCTTACAGTAATATTCTACCGGCTTTACAGTAACAGGATCACGATACAGACCGATGTGTCCTACCTTTGCAGCTGGGATCATTTCCAGCATACCGTCTACCATGCCAAGTCCTGCACGCAGGATCGGTACTACAGCCAGTTTCTTACCTTTCAGCTCTTTTACGGTTGTCTTGCAGATCGGTGTTTCGATCTCTACATCAGCAAGCGGCAGATCTCTTGTTGCTTCATAACACATCAGCATTGCGATCTCGCTGATATTCTGTCTGAAATCCTTTGTTCCTGTTTCCTTTCTGCGGATAATACCAATCTTGTGCTGGATCAGCGGATGATCCATAACTACTACCTTACTCATACTCTTTGTCCTCCTGTGTATTGATTAATCTTCAATCTGATTGATTCTTCTCTGATGTCTTTCTTCACCCGAAAATTCTGTTTCAAGGAAGGTATCGACGATGGAAAGTGCCAGATTTGGTCCGACGATCCCTGCTCCCATTGCCAGTACATTGGCATCGTTATGCAGTCTTGTCAGCTTTGCGGAAAGTGTATCTGCGCAGAGCGCAGCACGGATTCCTTTTACTTTATTGGCTGTGATGGAAATACCGATCCCCGTTGTGCAGATCACGATTCCCTTCTCACATGTACCATCCGCTACCGCGTTAGCCACTGCTTTTCCGTAAACCGGATAATCGCAGGAGCTTTTATCGTAGCAGCCTACATCCTTTACTTCATATCCTTTTTCTTTTAAATGTGCTATCACAGCTTCCTTCAGATCAAATCCGCCATGATCACTGCCTATTGCTATCATCTGTTTCCTCCTGGTCTGCATCTATTATTTTATGACCTGCTGCCTTCAGCAGCCTGTTCATAACAGCCTGTCCGATCCCCTTATCCGAAAAGCTTTCTGTATACATGAAGTCCATTCCCTCATCATCAAACTCCCGGAGCATCCGGAAAAGATCCTTTGCGATCTGCGCAAGATCATCCCTGTTTCCCGTTACCTTAACAGAATCCGCCTGATAGGCGCTGCCATCTTCCCCTGCAGCGATCACACCGACTTTATATCCCTGCGCACGCTTTTTGTCCACTTCCTGCTGAAGCCGTTTCCTGACATGATCAGCCTGTCCGCTGATGATCGTCAGCTCACCCTTTGGTGCATAGTGTTTATATTTCATGCCAGGCGCCTTCGGCTTTGCATTTCCGCTGACGCTGAACATAGTCGGATCCTGCAAAAGCTCCGGCAAAATTTCCTGCATCATTTCATATGTCACATAACCCGGTCTGAGGATCATAGGCTTTTCACCCGTCACATCTACGATCGTCGATTCCACACCGATTCCGACCTGTCCGCCGTCCAGCAGCATTTCGATCTTTCCGTTCATATCCTCATACACATATTTCCCCAGTGTCGGAGAAGGTCTGCCTGAAGTATTGGCACTCGGTGCTGCCACAAAACCGCCCGCTGCATCAATAAAGGCAAGTGCTACTTTGTGATCCGGGAAACGCACCGCAACCGTATCCAGTCCGCCGGTCGTTTCTTTTGGCACCAGATCCGTCTTTTTGAAGATCATGGTCAATGGACCCGGCCAGAACTTTTCTGCCAGCTTTCTGGCATTTTCCGGGATCTCGGCTGCGACCTTCGGAAGATCCTCCAGCCTGCAGATATGCACGATAAGCGGATTATCACTCGGTCTGCCCTTTGCCGCATAGATTTTGCGGGAACTGTCCGGATTCAAAGCATCTCCGCCCAGGCCATAAACTGTCTCTGTCGGGAAAGCAACAAGACCGCCGTCCCTGATGATCTGGCCTGCCTGTCTGATCGCTTCTTCATTCCATGTATGCTCTAAATCTTTGATCCACTTCGTTTCCAAATGACTCATTCCTTCTCTGCCGGATGAGGGATTTTGATACCTCACCGTAATTCTGCTTTAGTATAGCACATTTCCCCCTGCTTTCAAACTATCTGCGCACACATTTACATACATTTTTGTCATTTCCGCACTAGGCTGACGGTGCTTTTTGCACACCGCTTACATATTGCATCGCAGCCATCGCAATATAAAATGCAAGCCGCTCCTGATATGCATCTGTCACCAGTTTATCCGCCTCCGCCTGATTGGACAAAAATCCACATTCTACGATGATCGTCGGAACAGTCGATTTTTTCAGCAGATAATAGGTATTGTTGCCCTTGGGCATCCGTTTATTTTCAGGATCCACACCCGCGATCAGTTCCTGCTGCATGATCCGGGCGGCTTCTTTCCCTGCTTCCGAGGTTTCATAGTAGAAGACCTGTGCACCACGCACTCCCTCCGCCGTATAGCTGTTCTGGTGGATGCTGATCGCCAGAGCCGCTCCGGACGATTCAATCAGTGCGATCCTGTTCTTCAGATCTTCCACCTTTTTACTTCCCTGATTTCCTGTATACAGCCCTTTGTCTTCATTTCTTGTCAGAATAACCTGATAACCGTTCTGCTGCAGCAGTCTTGCAAGCCGCATTGTGATCTGCAGATTGACATCTTTTTCCAGTGCACCGTTGATTCCGATCTTACCGGGGTCTTCCCCGCCATGCCCTGCATCCAGCACAATGACCGGCTGCTCACCTCTTTTTTCCTGCTGCATGGTATAGATCACTGCTGTCCTCGCCAGATAATACATAGAACACAAAAGGCAGATCGCCATGATCACAGAAATCAGCTTGTTTTGCACGTTTGCCTCCACATACTGTGTAGCTTTACTACATTCTATGCCAAGCTGCTCTGTGTTATGACTTTCTGCCTTCTTTTTATTCTGTCACGATTTCCTGAAGCGGCGCCTGCTCATCCACTGTATCTGTCTGTCCGTCTGCATCCTGCACAGCCGCTGTCTCATCTGAAACGACCGGATCTATGGCAGCTTCATTCTTGACATAATTTTCTATCAGTGTCCAGACATCCGGTGTTTCCAGTCCCAGCTTCCATTCCGCAATACCGCCGAGCTGATAAGACGACATCACCTGCAGCTTTGCTTCCAGACTCTTTGCATTTTCCAGCCAGATCTGATAGGTCACACCATCCGCTTCAAAGGTCGCATAATCCTGACAGGTCGTTTCATCCCAGGAAGCTGTCACGCCGTATTGTGCCAGATAATTAGCGGCTGCGGACATGGAAAGCGCCTCACTTGTCAGGCTTTCTCCCCATTTCCAGAGTCTTGTATAAAACGGAACCGCGTTGATCACTTTTTCCTGCGGTACGGCAGAAACCGTATCCTCGATGCCCTGCTGTACATAACCGATCGAAGCCACACTGCCTGCTTCCGCAGAACCTGCATAGTGTTCATCATATCCCATGATAACCACATAATCTACGACTGTTCCCTGTTCTTTTCTGTCATAATGCGCTGTATAACCTGTCGGTACATAATTATCGACCGAAAGCACGATCTGGTTCTTCCGACAACTGATGGAAAGCTCTCGCAAAAACTGCACATAATCATTGCCCGCACTTTCCGGAACCTGCTCAAAGTCAATGTTGATGCCATCGATCCCCATTGCCGTAACAATTCCCACAAGCTGGGAGATCAGATTTTTGCGGTTCGTCGTCGTACCAAGGATCTGTGCGATATCCACATCATTGGTAAAATTATCGATAAGTGCCCACACTTCGATCCCGCGGGCATGCATTGCGTCCACATATGCCTGACTTGCGATGGATGTAAAGTTACCGGCGTTATCATTTAAGAAGAACCACGTCGGAGAGATCGTATTGACCGCCTTCGTATTTGCCAGCAGACCGTCCACACCATCATTGGCAGCGGCATTTGTCACCTGATGCCATGCCATATTGATCTTGTAATCTTTATGGATGCTTGTATATTCCGGGATCACATAGCTGATCGGCACTTCTACTGCCTGATCCTCTGCTGCTTCCAGACGCTTATTTTCCACATAACCGATGACTGCATCCGCTGTTTCCACCTTGGACCAGTTTTCCATTTCTTCCAGAACAGTCACCTGGCTGCCTGCATCCTGCTGCTCTAAGATATCACTTTTGATACCGCCCTGATACCGGACAGCAGTCGCTTTCCGGATCACCGCGGTCTGATGCGTTACATTTTCCGTATAGATCTGCAATCTGTGTGGTGCTTCATACGTGTTGCAGACAAAATTGGAAAATCCCTCCATAAAACTGAGTGATACATATGGCACCTCATCCTGCAGCACAAAGATCGGGCATGTATGCTCCGCAGTTTCCCCTGAAACCGTATATGCCGTCGAATCAAGCGGGATCTCATACAGATCCAGTGCTGTTGTATAAAGCAGCAGTTTTTCATTCACATCATAATAAAATCTGCTGTTCAGCTGCTCCTGCACAAAAGACAGCGGCAGATAATCATTTCCATCTATATTTGCAGCCTTTTCCTCCGTTACCGCATCTGCCAGAATGATCGGAACCTGCCCTTCCTTTTCGATTCCGTAGTACTGAGACAGATCCATTGTTTCCTTGGAATAGGAATATTTCTCATACAATTTGACACCGACTGCGCCCACAATGATCAGCACCATCAAAACGACTGCGATCACAACGGGAAGTATTTTCTTTTTTTCCATCTTGTTCTCCTTTGTCTGAATCCCACATTCGGTTTTAGTATACCAAACTATACAAAATGGGACAAGTATACACATACGATTTACACAGAGGGGCTGTTTTATCTGTTACCTGTCCCATTTTTGATAGTATCTCATGGCTTATTCTTTTTTAATCCAGTCGTATCTGACCTCCTTTATACCACCGGACGCATCCATGACATAGTCTGCCATAAAATTGTCCGCATGATATCTATCCATTTCTTTCACAACGTTATTTCTTTCTGCTCCCGCAAGTGTCGACAAGCAGTCCTGCAGCTTTTGCATAACCTGAAACTGTACTTCTATCCGATCCAGCATTTGCGTGAGCTTCTGCCCCTGATCTGACATAAGCATTTGTCCTCCTGTTGCTTTCTTCTCATTCACCCGATCCCCCAAAAGGAAAATTTACTGTGATATGAATAATAATTCCAGATTTTGAATCATATTTTAAAATTGTGGTGATGATAAAGAATAGAATACTAAGAGATGACATCGGACGCGCACAAAGACATAAAAAATAAATACTGTAATATTGAATTATTTGTTTGAAAATTAATATTGGAAAATAGTTTGATAAAACACGTATGTGCTTTAAAGACAATCGATATCCGATCACGATATCAATTCCATATTGTCTGATGATGCGGATCGCATCTGAACGAAATCCTGTAAGATCGTGCCCCCTTCCCAGTGCAGACTGCTTCGGATGGCATCTCTTATTGGTACGATTATAAAAGAAGAATGTTTCTTTGACAATAGAAAAGTTAAAATTTTTATTAAATTAGTTGCCTGACAGGTAACTTCTATTGACTAAAACCGACATAAGATATAAGATACTTGTACAAAAGAAACAAGTATTTTCAGTCGTTTGAGGTCGATTTTTGAATAAAATCAGATAAGGATGTGATAATATGAAAATCGAAAAAGTAAATGACCATCAGATCAGATGTACCCTGACAGGTGCAGATCTTGCAAATAGAGAGTTAAAGATCAGCGAACTTGCCTATGGCAGCGAAAAAGCCAAAAACCTGTTCCGCGACATGATGCAGCAGGCATCTTTCGAATTTGGCTTTGAAGCGGAAGATATCCCGCTTATGATCGAGGCAATTCCGGTCAATGCGGATTGTATCGTGCTGATCATCACCAAGGTTGAAGATCCCGATGAGATCGATACCCGTTTTTCCAAGTTTTCTCCTGCACTCAGTGCAGAAGATGATACTGCAGAGGAAGATATCACAGATCGTTTTTCCGATGATGTCCTGGATCTGTTCCAGAAGATCAAAAACAGTGCCGGCACTGTTACAAATACACAGAGTGAGGAGTCAAAGGCAGCAGCACCACGTATGCTGCAGGCAAGCCTGAATCATCTTTGCACCTTCTCCCGTATCGTGAAAGATGCCTATACCGCAGAGAGTTCTTTATATAAAGACCCGGACACCATGCAGTATTGTCTGGTTCTTACAATGGGCGATATGTCACAGCAGCAATTCGGAAAAATATGTAATATTGCCTCAGAATATGGCACGATCCAGAAAGTAGAACCGGCCAGAAGCGCATATCTGCAGGAACATTTTGAAATGCTCGTTCCGGAAGATGCGGTTTGTGCGCTTGCCCAGATTTAAAACGACTGTAAATAATTGTTACTTGTAATGCGAAAAACCCGTAAGCAAATGCTTACGGGTTTTCATGTCATGAATCAACAGATTCTTTATTTTTCATTGATCGCTTTCATCAGCGCATCAATATCCATTCCATGAACCATGGCTGCTTCTTCTAATGTCTCGCCCTGTGCGGAAGGACATCCGATACAATGCATACCAGCTTCCATCAGGATCGGGATAACACTCTGATCGATTCTGATGATTTCACCGATAGTCATATCCTTTGTTATCTGTGCCATTTCTTATCCTCCTTTATCATATCATGCAATTTTTATCCTAAAATAGTATACCCTGTCTGTCGTTTTTTAGCAACGGCTCTTTATTTTTTCTTTCCGAACAATCTCACCAGTTTCAAAAACAGGTTGACAAAATCAAGATACAGCTCAAATGCACCCATCAGTGACAGGCAAAGTATATTGCTGTCATTTGCCATATACACATTTTCTTTGATCTTCTGTGAATCATAGGCTGTCAGTCCTGTAAAGATCAAAACGCCTACGATACTCAATGCAAAATCTACCATCGATCCGCGGAAGATAAATATATTGAAGACGGTTGCAAGGATCAGTCCCCACAGAGCCATCATCAAGATGTTGCCCATTTTTGTCAGGTCTTTCTTAGTGACCAGTCCGTAAACTGCCATGATCAGGAACATACCGGCTGTCAGCAGGAATACTTTTACCAGTGAGCTGCCTGTATAGATCATGCAGATGACAGATAATAGAACGCCTGTCAGATACGCATATACGGTATAAAGAACACCGGCAAGAACCGCATTGTTCTTTGAAATCGCCCAGTTGGAAACAAGTACAATACCCAGCTCACTAAACAAAAGCAGATAAAAATTGTATCCTGTCAGCATTTTGATCGCTACATACGGCGAAACCGTAAATGCTGCAAAAGCTGTGATCAGAAGTGCTGCCACCATAAACAGATAGGATTTTACAACAACCTCTTCATACATAATGCTCTTAAAATCAGCTAATGTCTTCTTCACAGGCTCTTCTGCTTCAAAGCCGCCCTGCATCATATCATAATTCTGGTCTTCCCAACCCGGAAAGCTGTTTCCCGTATTTCCCTGGTAGCTATCCTGATAGTTGTTCTGATAACCATTATACTGATTCTGATAGTTATTATCCATAAGTCCCCCTTATCCTGCCAAACGGCACTATAAAATGTAAGTTATTCTTACGCATAACTATAATATAAAATCAGTGGGATGGCAATTTATTTTTGAAGATTACATACACAAAAATACAGATAATAAAACAGGAACGGCATATAGCCGCAATCACGTTTGGCTGCCTTGCGATTTATCTTGCTCGTATTTTACCCGGCTCTGGTCGAAAAAGAGCGTTTCGATCTCGCCGCCGGGTAAACGAGCGATAAATCTCAGTCGCCTACACTACCGATTGCTTGCTATATGCTGTTCCTGTTTTTGTATCAATAACTTTCATCCAAGTCGTTTATGCTTAATAATAACGTTTTACTCCTTCGAAAATTCCAGGATCTTCTTGGCGTTTGCGACGCGATCCTCCGTTGGCGGATCTACGCCCTCGAGCTTATACGGAATGCCAAGTTCTTTCCACTTATAAGCGCCGAGTGTATGATATGGTAAAACCTCCACTTTCTTGACCGTATCCAACGTATCAATGAATTCTCTTGTTTTCTTTAAATATTCATCTTTATCTGTAATACCCGGTACAAGTACATGGCGGATCCACATCGGAATGCCCTGCTCAGATAAATATCTTGCGCAGTCCAGAATATTCTTATTTGTATGACCTGTTAATTTCTTATGCTCTTCATCATCAATATGCTTGATATCCAGCATAACCAGATCTGTATATTTAAGCAGTTCATTAAATTTAGAGAAAAACGGCTCTTCTCTTGTAAATGGTTGTCCACAGGTATCCAGTGTTGTGTTGATACCTCTTTCATGTGCTTTTCTGAACAGCTCGATCAAAAAGTCGATCTGCAGAAGTGCTTCTCCACCACTTACTGTAATACCGCCCTTATTGCCCCAGTAACTGCGGAACCGTTCCGCTTTATCTAACAGTTCGTCAGCAGTCTGCAGGTTATCCGTTTCCGGATTCCATGTATCTACATTATGGCAATACTGGCAGCGCATATTACAGCCTTTCAAAAAGATCAGGTATCGAATGCCCGGTCCATCGACTGCTCCAAATGATTCTATTGAATGTATTCTACCTTTCAGCATACATAATCCTTTCTCTGCCCCGCAGGCAGCTAACTTTTATTGTTTTTTATTACTATTTACCAAAATCGGTTTTTCATGCGTTTTATACGCGAAATTCGTTACCTCTTTCATACTCGAAATTCCTGCCAGCTTCGCTGTCAGCCGCGCTTCGCGCTTTCTAATTTCTCGTTGTACGCTCAGAAGCTATAACCTGCTGCGCAGGTTATTTAGTCGCACATTTGCTGCGCAAATATGTGACAATGCTTGATTTCGTTACCTCGCTACATATAGAACGGGATCGGGTGAATACGCCCGATCCCGTAAAGTGCATTATCTAAACTCTAAAAATCTGATTACAGACTCTTATGGCAAGTTCTTGCGATAACGTCATCCTGCTGCTCTTTTGTTAAGCTGATGAATTTAACAGCGTAACCAGATACACGGATTGTGAAGTTAGCATATTCAGGTTTTTCTGGATGTGCCTGAGCATCTAACAGTTTTTCTGTACCGAATACGTTTACATTGAGGTGATGAGCACCACGATCGAAGTATCCGTCGAGAACGCCTGCCAGAGTTGTCTTCTGCTCGTCAAGGTCATGACCAAGAGCTGAAGGAGCCATTGTCTGTGTATTAGAAATACCATCAAGAGCATATTCATAAGGAAGTTTAGCAACTGAGTTAAGAGATGCTAACAGTCCGCTCTGCTCTGCACCGTAAGATGGTGAAGCACCTGGTGCAAATGGTGTGTATGCTGCTCTACCATCCGGAAGAGCACCTGTAGCCTTACCATATACAACGTTAGATGTAATTGTAAGGATAGATGTTGTAGGCTCAGAATTTCTGTATGTGTGGTTCTTTTTGATCTTCTCCATGAAGGTCTTCAGAAGCCATACTGCAAATTCATCTGCTCTAGGATCATCGTTACCATATTTAGGGAATTCGCCTTCTGTCTGGAAGTCAACTGCACATCCCTGGTCATCACGGATAACTTTAACCTTAGCATACTTGATAGCTGACAGAGAGTCTGCTACATGAGAAAGACCAGCGATACCTGTAGCGAATGTTCTTCTTACATCTGTATCGATCAGAGCCATCTCTGCTGCTTCATAGTAGTATTTATCATGCATGTAATGGATCAGGTTCAGGATGTTTACATACAGAGCTGCACACCAGTCAAGCATGATATCGTATTTATGCATAACTTCGTCGAAATCAAGGTATTCAGAAGTAATAGGTGCGATTTCAGGACCACACTGCATATGCTTGCCTTCTTTGTCAAGATGCTTCTCATCTTTACCACCGTTGATAGCGTAAAGGAGACATTTTGCAAGGTTAGCACGTGCACCGAAGAACTGGATCTCTTTACCTGTCTGTGTAGCGGATACACAGCAGCAGATGCTGTAGTCATCGCCCCAGATTGGCTTCATAACATCATCATTCTCATACTGGATAGAAGATGTTGTAACGGAAATCTTAGAAGCATATTTCTTGAAGTTATCCGGTAATTTGCTTGAGTACAGAACTGTTAAGTTCGGCTCTGGGCTAGGTCCCATGTTTTCAAGAGTATGCAGGAAACGGTAGTCGTTCTTTGTAACCATAGAACGTCCGTCCATACCGATACCACCAACTTCCAGAGTAGCCCATACAGGGTCACCTGAGAATAACTGGTTGTAAGAAGGGATACGAGCGAACTTAACCATACGGAATTTCATTGTCATATGGTCGATCAGTTCCTGAGCTTCCTTCTCTGTTAATGTACCTTCTTCAAGGTCACGGTTGATATAAATATCAAGGAATGTAGAAATACGTCCAACTGACATTGCAGCACCGTTCTGTGTCTTGATAGCTGCAAGGTAGCCAAAGTATAACCACTGAACTGCTTCTTTAGCGTTTGTAGCAGGACCTGAAATATCATAGCCATAGATCTTAGCCATTTCTTTCATTCCCTGAAGAGCTTTGATCTGCTCAGCGATCTCTTCTCTTAAACGGATAATGTCTTCTGTCATTGTTCCGTTTCCACAGTTCTTCTTGTCTTCTTTCTTCTTCTCGATCAGGAAATCGATACCGTACAGAGCAACTCTTCTGTAGTCACCTACGATACGTCCACGTCCGTAAGTATCCGGAAGACCTGTAACGATATGTGTATGACGAGCAACTTTCATCTCATCTGTGTATGCATCAAATACAGCCTGGTTGTGAGTCTTGTGATACTCGTTGAAGATCTTGTCGAATTTAGGATTTACTTCATAACCATATGTGCTGGCTGCCTGCTGAGCCATCTTAATACCACCGTATGGCATAAATGCTCTCTTTAATGGCTTATCTGTCTGAAGACCTACGATCTGCTCAAGATCTTTCATAGACTCATCAATGTAGCCAGGGCCATAAGCTGTTAAACTTGAAACAACCTCTGTCTCACATTCCAGAACGCCGTTGTGCTCACGTTCTTCTTTCTGCAGCTCCTGAAGTCTTCCCCAAAGCTTATCTGTTGCTTCAGTAGATCCTTCCAGGAAGCTTTCATCTCCATCATATGGAGTGTAGTTTGTCTGGATAAAGTTACGTACATTGACGTCTACATCCCAATGGCCATCTTTCTTAAAGCCTCTCCATGCTTCTGCCATGAAAATATACCTCCTTCTAATTGGTAAGAATACTATAATTTAACAGCTTGGGAATGCAGTTTCCCAAACTATTTTTTACGTTAAAAGTGTACTACTTATTTGGGCAAAGTGTCAACTCTTTTGCGCAATGTATACGATTTTATACATTTTTATTCCGCACTTTTCGCTTGTCGGAAATATTCCAAAAATATCCCGGCAAATAAATGCGAATTCCTCTTGTATTTCCGTCATTTTTTTTATATAATGTGGTGTAGTTGTTATTGATATAAAAATATCAATCTCAGAAAAATGAAGTTATGAAAAGTTTCAGAAAACAAGGAGGATATCATTATGGCACGTAAGATTAATGACGGATGTGTAGCTTGTGGCGCTTGTGAAGGTGCTTGCCCGGTTGGAGCAATCAGCATGGGAGACGGCAAATTCGAAGTTGATGCATCTGTATGTATCGATTGCGGCGCTTGCGAAGGTGCTTGCCCAACAGGTTCTATCGAAGAAGCTTAATATCTGAGTGAATATGAGTGAATAAATAAGAGGACTTCCGATGGAAGTCCTCTTATTTATTATTAATATCACTAACACAATCTAATTAATCAATTTTGTCTCGTCAGAATTTGTTTCCGAAATGATGTAATGGGGGCGTTTTTGCTCTCGGTATAGTTCTTTGCAATATACTGTCCCATCCCCCACAAAGTATTCGGCAAAATAAAGGAATTTCTGCAGAACTCTTTCTATTCTATTTATTTGCATTTCATACAAATTGACATTTTCGTTCGAATTTGGGCGAAAGTATTTTTCGCTATCTTATTTATATTCATCCTTATGTGCTGTTTTGTTGTAATATGGGCGAATATTTTCCTCCAATGCGAGATCTCTCATCGTAAATCATTTATTATATGCATACTTATTTGTCCCTTCTTATCTATATGGGCGAATACATGCCAAAGTAGTTTTATTTGCTTCGTCCACTCTTACGCTTTTATCTGCTTTGGGCGAATGCGCGCCAAAGTCTTTTCATATGTTTCGTCCGCCCTTGCTCTTTTATCCGCTTCTGGGCGAATATCCGGTTATATATTTTCATATGCTTCATCCCCTTTCACTCTTTTTATCGATTTGGACGAATGTGTGCCAAGACATCCCATGCAAGGTCATACACATCTTTGCACTTTCCGTATTTGGATGAAATACCCGCCCAAATCCACACATCTACAGTAGGCTAACCCAATATAGAGTTATAAGGCGAATCTACATATATAACAGGCAGCAAAAAAGGACAGCTTATGCTGTCCTTTCGATCATTAATTATCATTCTTAATGTTCCAGGTTCGCAAATTTTGTGTAATCAGGCAGCCATGCCAGATCCACGTCACCGATCGGGCCGTTTCTCTGTTTGGCGATGATGATCGTTGCGATCCCTTTCTTTTCGCTGTCGTGGTTGTAGTAGTCGTCACGGTAAATGAACATAACGACGTCCGCATCCTGCTCGATCGCACCGGATTCACGCAGGTCGGAGAGCATCGGCGTATGATCCGGTCTCTGTTCTACCGCACGGCTCAACTGCGAAAGTGCAAGTACGGGAACATGGAGCTCACGCGCAAGTGCTTTCAGGGAACGGGAGATCTCGGAAATCTCGTTCTGGCGGGATTCTGCCCTTCCGCTGCCGCTCATGAGCTGCAGGTAGTCAATTATGATCATTTTCAGATCATGCTCTAATTTATATTTTCGACATTTGCTGCGGAGCTCGGAAATGCTGATACCCGGTGTGTCGTCGATGATCAGATTGGATTCTCCGATCACGCCTGCGCTTTCGATCAGTCTTTCCCAGTCGCTGTCGGTCAGATTACCGTTTCGGATATGCTGGCTGTCCACGCGGGACTCTAAGGAGAACAGACGGTTTACAAGCTGTTCCTTCGACATTTCCAGACTGAAGATCGCAACCGTTTCCTTCAGCTTGAATGCCACATGCTGTGCGATATTCAGAACAAACGCCGTCTTTCCCATGGAAGGACGCGCCGCAATCAGCACAAGATCGGATGGCTGCATGCCCGATGTCTTATAATCCAGATCGATAAAGCCGGTCGCAATTCCCGTTACGGTTCCGGTCGTCTTGCTCGCCTGCTCGATCTTATCCATCGCATTTAAAACGACCTGACGGATCGGTACAAAATCGCCTGTATTCCTTCTCTGCACCAGATCAAAAACACGCTTCTCCGTATCCTCTAAGATAAATTCCAGACTTTCCTTACCTGCGTAGCAGGTATTTTCGATTTCTTCATTCAGGCGGATCAGCTTGCGCAGCAGAGATTTCTCCGCAACGATGTTGGCATAATTGGCAACATTCGCACTCGTCGGAACAATGCCAAGCAGATCCTTGACAAATTCCAAACTGCTGACTTCCGGCGGAACGTCTTTTTCTTTTAATTTGTTCTGTAATGTGATCAGATCCACAGGCTGTGCGCTGTCGTGCAGCTCCACCATGGCATCAAAAATGATACCGTACTGCTTGCTGTAGAAATCATCACCGTGCAGAATTTCAGATGCCGTCACGATCGCATCCTTATCCATGATCATGGATCCGATGACGGACTGCTCTGCTTCTATACTATGTGGTAATACTCTTTTCAGAATCGCTTCTTCTGCCACAGGTAGCACCTCCTACTGTTAAGCCTCCACTACCTGTACATGTAAAACTGCCGTTACCTGCGGATGCAGCTTTACCTTTACTTCGTAGGTACCGAAATTCTTGATGGCATCCGGCAGGATCAGTTTCTTTTTATCCAGATCCTTTTTGTACTGGTCTGCGTATGCTTTTGCAATTTCCTTGCTGGAAACGGAACCGAATGCTTTTCCGTTCTCTCCCGCTTTCATCTTCACAACAACCTTCTGCTCAGCCAGCTCCTTGCCAAATTCCTGCGCTGCCTCCAGATTTTCTGCTGCTACTTTTTCTTCATGCTTTTTCTGCAGCTTTAAGTTGTTCCTATTGTCTGCCGTTGCTTCAATGCCCAGCTTTTTCTTAAACAGGAAGTTCTTTGCATAGCCATCGCTTGCTTCAATGATCTCTCCCTTTTTTCCAATGGATTTTACATCCTCTAATAAAATAACCTTCATGGTATCTCATCCTTTCCGTTGTATGTTAGATTTCACCGGACTCCTTCATTTCTTTCAAGGTATCCTTGATACGCTCACACGCCATTTCAATGCTGGTGTCTTTTAGTTGTGCACCGGCAACATTCATATGACCGCCGCCGCCTAATTTCTCCATAACGATCTGTACATTGACTTCGTCGATAGAACGCGCTGAAATGTAGATCATCTGGTTATATTGTGTCAGGACAAAGCTGGCTTTGATGCCCTTGATGTTCAACAGTTCATTTGCCGCTTGCGCACAAACAACCGTCGGTGCACTTGTATTTTCTCCGTGACAGACGGAAATGGCATATTCATCCATGTAGATCTTTGCCTGTCCGACTGCATCCGCCTTTGCCCGGTAATCGTTGGCATCCTCACGGAACATCTTTCTGACACGCGTCACATCCGCTCCGCTCCGGCGCAGGAATGCTGCGGCTTCAAATGTACGGACACCCGCCTTTGCCACGAAATTATTCGTATCGATCACAATACCTGCATACAGGCAGTCTGCCTCCACGCCTTTTACCTTAATGCCGTCACCGACATACTGCAGGATCTCCGCAACCATTTCACATGCAGAGGAAGCATACGGCTCTACATAAGAAAGCGTTGCATTTTCCACAACCTCTTCTCCCTGTCTGTGGTGATCGAGTACGACAACACTGCGGCAATATTTCAGAAGATCCGGGCATTCTGTGATGCTCGGCTTATTGACATCCACAATAACAAGGACGGTATTGTTATCCGCCATTTCGATCGCCTGGGTATTTGTGATAATGGCATCTTCCTCATGATCCAGACGGCTCTTAAAGGACTCTACCCACGGCTTGATCGTATTGTTCGTCGTATTCAGGACAATATGGGCATTTCTGCCAAGTGTCTTGGCGATCCGGTAAATACCGACCGCTGCACCAAAGCTATCCACGTCGGTATTGGCATGTCCCATGACAAGCACCTTGTCCTTGGTGGTGATGATTTCCTTGAGGGCAAGCGCTTTGACTCTTGCCTTCACTCTTGTATTCTTCTCCATCTGCTGGCTCTTACCGCCGAAGTAAGAAACACCTTCCGGCGTTTTGATGACAACCTGATCGCCGCCACGGCCGAGTGCCAGATCAATGGAAGTTCTTGCAAATTCGTAATTCTGCCCATAAGAAAGTCCGTCAGAACCGATTCCCATACTGAGTGTGACAGACATATCGTTACCGATGTTGACCGTCTTGACATCTTCCAGCAGGTCAAAGCGGTTTTCTTTCAGCCTTTTCAGCGATTGCTTCCGGATAATGACGAAAAATTTATCCTTTTCCATCTTCTTTACAATACCGTCATAGGCTGCAAAGTATTTATTGAGCTTTCGCTCGATCAGCGCCGTCAAGAGGGATCGTCTGACTTCCTCGACGCTCTCTAAGGCTTCTTCATAGTTATCAATGTATAAAAGTCCGACACAAAGGGACTGATTATCATTCTCACGCAGCGCGATCTTCAGCGCAGTTTCATCAAACAGATAGAGAACGACCATAAAGCCTTCATATCTGCCTTCGGATTCAAAGATATCGCTGTTTTCCACCATTTCGGCCAGTGGGATCTTACGCATCTTTGCGGTGAATTCGCGTTCCTCATAGGTGAAGGAAAGCTCTGTCAGTTCATTGTTTTCTTTAGGCAGCTTTTCCTTTGTGATACAGGAAAATAAGGAATGAATATCTCTGTTGTAGCCCTTTGGCTTATGCACCGTTTCTTCAAAGGTGCGGTTCGTCCAGATCACCTTGCCGTTTTCGTCCAAAAGTGCGGTAGGAACTTCAAAATCCCGCAAAAGCCGTTTCTGGATCTGCCCATATTGTGTGGCAAAGCTGACCAGCTCATTCATCAGGATCGATTTATTGAAATTCATCATGATCAGAGACATGATCAGATAAAAAAGCACAAAACCGGATAGTACGACACCTGCTTTGATATCCAGTGTATAGATCCAGATATCAACAACCGCCAGCAAAATACCCAACAGCATCGACAGTTGCAGATAGGTTTGCAGTTTTCCCTTTAGTTTTAATTTATGCTTCATAGTAGTTCCTCTTTGTTTTTCTTATACGCCACTATATTATACCTTTAAAATACAATACGGTCAATCTTTTGGAGCTCTTCCTCCGTAAAGGCATGACGCTTGATCTTTGTCGTATTTTCGATGATCTGCGCCGGGCTGGATGCGCCGATCAGGACAGAGGTCAGTGCATCATCCTTGAGGATCCAGTTCAGTGCCATCTGTGCCAGACTTTCTCCCCTCTCGCGTGCCATATCATTTAAAGCGGAGATCTTCTGCAGCATTTCCGGTGTCAGGCTTGAGGCGGTCAGATACGGGCTGTTTTTCTGGATACGGCTTCCCTGTGGGATCCCATGCAGGTATTTATCGGTCAGAAGTCCCTGTGCAAGCGGGCTGAACGCAATAATGCCCAGCCCCAGCTTTGGTGCTGTTTCTTTGAGTCCGTTCTTTTCGATCGTCCGGTCGAGAATGGAATATTTATTCTGGTTGATGATAAACGGGCAGTGCATCTCGGTCAGGAGCTGCTCTGCTTTTTTCAGTTGTACGCCGTCATAATTGGAAATGCCCACATATAATGCCTTCCCGCTTTTTACGATATCGGCAAGTGCACCCATGGTTTCTTCCAGCGGTGTTTCCGGATCCGGTCTGTGATGATAAAAAATATCAACATAAGAAAGTCCCATACGCAGAAGGCTCTGGTCGATGCTTGCCATCAGATATTTTCTGCTGCCACCGTCGCCGTAAGGGCCTTCCCACATATCATAGCCGGCTTTTGTGCTGATGATCATTTCATCTCTGTAGACGCCGAGCGAATGTTTTAAGATTGTACCGAAATTACGCTCCGCGCTTCCGTATTCCGGACCATAATTATTGGCAAGGTCAAAATGCGTGATGCCCAGATCAAAAGCGGTTTCACACATCTTTCTGCTGTTTTCATAGTTGTCGTAAGAGCCAAAATTGTGCCACAGTCCCAGCGATACTGCCGGAAGCTTCAGACCGCTCCTGCCACATCTTTTGTATTCCATTTCCTGATATCTGTTTTTATCTGCCTGATATGCCATTATTTTTACCTCCAATGTCATGAACCGTCAGGTTCATGATGTAGCCTCGCCCATCACCGCAGGTGATTTTCATGGGCGATGGTTCCCAAAATGTCATGAACCGTCAGGTTCATGATGTAGCCTCGCCCATCACCGCAGGTGATTTTCATGGGCGATGGTTCCCGAAATGTCATGAAACTATTTGTCCTAATAATTCTTCCACCTGTTCTTTTGTACCAAAGCCCTCCGAAAAAGCACTGGCACTGCCCGCGCACAAGCCTTCCAGAAAAGCCGTTTTATAATCTTCCGCCTGCAGATAGCCATGCAGAAAGCCTGCCACCATGGAATCTCCCGCGCCCACAGAACTTTCTACCTTTCCTTCTGGCGGTCTGCTGTCAAAGATCCTGCCATCTGCCGCTACGCAGACAGCCCCTTCTCCCGCAAGCGATACGAGCACATTTTCCGCACCCATTTCCTGCAGCCTCTTCGCAAATCCTGCCACCTGACTGCGCTCTGTGATTTCTGTTTTAAAGATTTCTTCCAGTTCTCTCTGGTTGGGCTTTATGAGAAACGGATGCAAAGGAAGCGTCTCTTTGAGCGTTTCTCCCGTTGCATCCACTATAAAATGCACACCTCGTCCCTGCAGGTGCTGCATGATCTGTCTGTAGCTGTCGCGTGGCATGCCCGGCAATAAGCTGCCCGATAAAACCACGTAATCTGCCGCCGAAAGTGCTTCCAGCTTCCGATAAAACGCCCGCAAAGCCGCTTCCTCCGCCTGCGGCCCCGTTGCATTGACCTCGGTTTCCTGTCCGGCAGACAATTTGACATTGATCCTTGTATTCCCGTTTTGTAAAAAAAGCAGTTCCTGTTTCAGTCCCGCAGCAGTCAGCTGCCTGCAAAGTTCTTCTCCCGTAAAGCCGCCTGCAAAGCCCAGAATCGTGCTTTCTGTTCCCAGATTATGTAACATCTTCGATACATTGATCCCTTTTCCGCCTGCCACAAGCCGTTCTGCCGCAGAGCGGTTTGTTTCTCCCGCCTGCAATACGGGCAGGGAAAGCAGGTAATCCAGAGAGGGATTCATCGTCACTGTATAGATCATTTTATTCCTCCATCATTAGAACCATCGCCCATAAAAATCACCTTCGGTGATGGGGCGAGGCTGCATCATGAATCTGCCGATTCATGACATTAAAGGCATTCCGCTCTCTTTTGACCGGATATCCATTTTGATCCGGCAATCGGCAAGATGCTCATAGTTTGCTTCCAGCCGGTATGCAACATCCAGACTGATGTGATCTTCCTCTTCCGAGATCTCCACGCTGTCTGTATCGATCCCGATCATAATATCACCGTACGGCGTCGCATAACAGGTATTGTGTTTCTTTTCTTCCTCAAATGCCATATTGACATTGACAGCGCCCTTCTTCTGCACATGAAGTGCACCGTCCTTGAATTTGATCATATTTCTGACCTTTTGATCAAATCCTTCGATCACTTCATCATAAAACACATAGGAATAGCCGTTTTTCTGATAAAAATTTCCTTTGCTGATCACTTCGATCTGCTCCGGTTTTTCTTCTCCCATCTGGAGCCCCGAAACAGAGATCAAAACATCTTTTGTCATTTATCTTCTCCTGTCAGACGGCTTCTTTCCACAAAAATAAAATCCATATCTGATCTTCTCTTCCGGGAAGACCGTATGAAGTGTATCAAGATCCATCTGCTCTAACATTTCCACTGTATAGGTTGTTTTCTGCGCATATGCAGGATCGATCCTGTAGCATCTGCCCATGACCATGCTGTTATCCTCGTATAAAAGGCTGAAAAAGAATGCCAGCCCGAACAGCATGGAAAGTGCTCCGTACATAATCGTTTCCATCCACATTTTTTTCATGTTTTCCACTCCCTTCTTTTGGGAGTATCAACAGATTTTTACCACTTTATTCCGTAAAATGCAAATGTTTTCGGATCGTATGCAACTGATTTTCTATATGCTGCGTGATCTCCGCCACTGCACGCTCCTCGTCCCGCGCTGCAATGCTCTCATAGATCCGCCTGTGTTCCTCGATCAGCAGTGCATGATAGGCACTGTCCTTGATGTATTCAAATCGGTAACGGTACATCTGCTCTGACAGCGTATTGATCATCTGCTGCAGACGTTCATTTCCCGTTGCACGCACGATCACATCATGCAGTTTGACATCTGCCTTTGTAATTGCTGTAGCTTCCCCGGTCTTTGTCGCCAGCACAAAAT
Organism: Kineothrix sp. MSJ-39; assembly: GCF_018917935.1. GTDB lineage: Bacteria > Bacillota > Clostridia > Lachnospirales > Lachnospiraceae > CAG-194. The sequence goes on from NZ_JAHLPN010000002.1 coordinate 121,079, forward strand.
CATCACATGCCTTTTTCAGATCAGCGATCTGCTCATCCGTGATCCTCTGGCAGGCAAGTCTTACCGCGAGCGAGTCCAGACAGGTACGCACTTCCAGTACATCCTTCAGATTCTTTTCCGAGATCTTGGCAACCTCCGCCCCGCGGCGCGGGATCATGGTCACAAGTCCCTCCAGCTCCAGCTTACGGATTGCTTCCCGGATCGGCGTACGGCTGACACCGAGTTTATCCGCCAGATGGATCTCCATCAGCCGTTCGCCCGGTTTCAGTTCTCCCGTCAGAATGCTCTGTCTGAGTGTCTTAAACACCACTTCCCTCAGTGGTAAAAATTCGTCCATGTTTTCCTGCATGAAATCCTTCATCAACCTTCTCCATTTTCAAATGTCGTCACAAAAAGCTGTTTCGCAAGTGCTGCTTTTTCCAGTGCTTTGCAGGCAGTCTGTGCCTGCTCCTTTGTATCAAAAATACCAAATACGCTTGGCCCGCTTCCGCTCATCAGTGCTGCCCGTGCTCCCTCTTTCAGCAAAATATCCTCGATCTGCCCGATCACCGGATATTCCTTTGCCGTCACAAGCTCCAGCACATTTCCGAGCCTTTCACAGAGGGCATTTAAATCCTTCTGTTCCAGTGCGTGTATCATGCCCTCCACATCCGGGTGCGGATAAGAAGGCAGGCTGTCAAGTGCTCGATATACAACAGGCGTTGACACGTTGATATCCGGCTTTGCGACAACCAGATATGCCTGCGGCGGCGATGCGACCTCCGTCAGTTTTTCTCCGATGCCCTGAGCATGGGCAGTTTTCCCAAGCACACAATATGGCACATCTGCGCCGATCCTGACGCTTTCCTCTTGCAGCTGTTCCTTTTGAAGCCCCAGTCCCAGAAGCTCATTGACGCCCAGAAGTGTGGCTGCAGCGTCTGTACTGCCGCCTGCCATGCCTGCTGCCACGGGGATCCTTTTTTCTAAATGAATTGTCACACCGTCTTTGTTTCCTGTCAGCTCCCTTAGCAGCAGAACTGCCTTATATATAAGGTTGTCTTCTCCTAACGGAAGCTGTCCGTCGTTTGTTGTCAGGACGATCTGCTCATCCTCTCTTTTTGTAAACGTCAGTGTGTCATGTATGCCAACATTCTGCATGACCATACTGACCTCATGATATCCGTTTGGCAGTCTGCCTGTGACATCCAGCACCAGATTGATCTTGGCATATGCCTTTTTTGTGATTTGCTCCATAGTTTGCGTTCCTCGCCTTATTGAAACTATTCAGCACCATTCTCTGAATAGTTTCATCAGATTGTATCAATATCAGTACAATTTACTATATACCGAAAAACGCAAAAAAGCAACCGGATATACACCGCCTGCTTTTTGCGCCATCTGTCTGCTGATGGAAATTGCTATCTTTCTTTTACGAGAAGCAGCTTTTCGCCACCTTTTAATGTATCGGTTGTCAGTCCGTTGAGTTCTTTGATCCGGGCAACGGGCATATAATATTTCTTTCCGATCTGCCACAGACTGTCTTCCGGCTTTGCCACATAAACCGCAATACCGGGAAGTGCCCTGAATTTTTCTTTATCCAGCGGCAGAACCTCCACATCTCTGACAAGCTGCATCGTATACGGTTCCAGAAGGACTGCTGCCACATCGATCGTCATGCGGATTTCGATCTCCTGTCCGTCCAGCATCGTGACACTCAGTTGTTCCAAAGCAACCTGCAGGTTCACCTCACAGTCTTTGGCATCAGCCTTGGCTTCCAGCAGATAGCTGAATGGGATATCATCTTCAAATGCTGCATAAGGCATTCTGTCATCACTTGTCACATACAGCGATTTGATATGCACAGTCCCTTCCACTTCGATCCCGTTTTCCTGCACAGAAGTACTATCCGTATAGACTTCTCCTTCACTGTGGATCAGCTGCAGAATTGCTCCCGTGTGCTCTATCTTTCTCTTTTCCGTCACACGGCATTTGCCGCTGTTGCGCAGCAGCATATGACGGAAGTTTCCGTCCCTGACATCTGCCTGCACCTCATTGCGTGTGCCATATACATCCTCAATAACGGAGATCTGCTGCTGTTCATACAGCTTGATACACAGATCCAGTACAAGCTCCATGGAAAAGCAACGTTCTTCCCCGTCCAGATCCGGTCTGACCTCCGCCTCACGGCTTGCGATCGTATAGCGGATATCGGGGATCATCATTTCCCTGCTGCCCTGACAGTCGATCGTTCCGGAGAACGGAAGCGTTGTTTCATAATACTGATGATCGCCGTCCTGCATGCTTTCATACAAAAGGAAAACAGACAGTTCACCGCTGATCGCGATCTTTTCCTCCATAGGGCGCATATCAACGGAAGCGATCCGGATACTCTGCCAGATCACATGATAGAAGTTAGGCATACTTGCAGGCAGCTCCAGATCCTGTCTGATCCGGTAAATATCCCGCTTGCAGACTGCCAGCGAGGTAATGTCCATCTGTTTTTTATGAAACTCGATCCCTTCCGCATCCATCAGGTCGACCGCCGCTTCTTCATCATAGAGCTGATCCGACTGGAGCGTCAGCGTGATCATGCTTCTGGCACTGATCTTGCGGGAATTGATCATGGTAACGGAAAGGTCCTCGATCTTCCATGTCACATCGACCGTATCGTTTTGCTGTATGCCCTCCAGATACACATTTTCTTCAAAGCTCAGCTTTCCTGTTGTTCTGGCAAGCCTTTCCTCTTCGTCCTCGGACAGATACAGCACTGTCACCAGAAGCTGCCCTTTCACCAGCACATGATCATTTGTCACAACCGTATCGGTCAGATTCAGTGTCCCTTCCCGAAATATGATTTTATCCAGATCAGGATTATCCTGCGGCAGATTCATATCATCTTCCAGCGTCATCTGACTGACAGCCCGGCATTTTACCATATCCATATGAATGTTATTATGTATGATATCCATAAAAAAACCTCCCAGCGCATACATCACTTTGTTTATTGTATGTCTGCCACCGGGAGGTTAGAACTATTCTGTTATTGTATCTATTTGACGCAGCCGATCAGGCTGTTGATGTCTTCGACCTGATTCTTCTTCATAAAGGCTTCGATTCCTTCGATCGTTTCTACAGTTGTGTATGGGTTCACAAAATTCATAGCACCGATCGATACGGCTGTTGCACCTGCCATGATAAATTCAAGTGCATCCTCCGCATTGGCAATACCGCCCATTCCGATGATCGGAATCTTTACCGCGTTAGCTGCCTGATATACCATACGTACTGCGACCGGTTTGATAGCAGGGCCGCTGAGTCCGCCGGTTTTGTTAGCCAGTGCAAACTTTCTTCTGTTGATATCGATCTTCATACCTGTGATCGTATTGATCAGGGAGATCGCATCTGCGCCTGCTGCCTCTGCCGCCTTTGCCATTTCGGTAATATCCGTGACATTCGGGCTCAGCTTCATGATAACAGGCTGTTTTGCCTTCTTCTTGATCTCACTTGTGATATGCATAAGGGCATCTGCCTTCTGACCGAAGGCGATCGCACCTTCCTTGACGTTCGGGCAGGATACATTGATCTCCAGCATTGCCACGTTATCCTGATCGCCGAGTTTTTCCACCACTTCTATATAATCCTCAACGCTTTTTCCACAGACATTGACGATCACCTTTGTATCATAATTTTTCAAAAAGGCAAGATCCCGTTCGACGAAGACATCAATACCCGGATTCTGCAGTCCGATCGCATTGAGCATTCCACCATAGGTTTCCGCCACACGCGGCGTCGGATTTCCCGGCCACGGTACATTGGCAACACCTTTTGTTACCACTGCGCCTAATTTGTTCAGATCTACAAAATCACTGTATTCCATACCGGATCCGAATGTACCGGAGGCTGTCATGACAGGATTTTTAAATTCCACACCTGCGATTGTTACTTTTGTATTCATCAGATCTCTACCTCCTCTGCATTGTAAACCGGTCCGTCTGTACAGATCCGCGAATTGTGCACGTGCGAATGGGCATCCACATTTTTTGTCTTGCAGACGCAGCCAAGGCAGGCACCTACACCGCATGCCATATGCTCTTCCAGAGAGATATAGGCTTCCATATTGTTAGCCGCAGCATACTCCTTGATCGCACGCAGCATTGGCATCGGCCCACAGGCAAAGATCACGTCCCCGGATAAGCCCTTTTCCTTTATGGCATCCAGCACCGTTCCTTTTGTGCCTGCACTTCCGTCCTCTGTTGCCACATAGACCTGGCTGTATTTTTCCAGATCCGTATTTAAAAACAGTTCATTCCGATAGCCAAGCACACTCAGCTCACAGTAAGCCTGTCCAGCCTTTTTGATTTCTTTGGAAAGCTGCAGCATCGGCGGAATACCGATTCCACCGCCAATCAGGAAAACGCGTTTTCCTGCCGCTTTTTCCACCGGGAATCCGTTTCCGAGCGGTCCGAGCAGGGAGATCTCTGCGCCTGCATGATAAGTTGCAAATTCATTTGTACCTGTTCCGACTGTTCTGTATACAAGACGGAGCATTGTTTTTTCTTCATTTACTTCGCAGATACTGATGGGACGCGGCAGAAGTGCTGCTGCGTTTTTGGTGTAGACACAGACAAACTGTCCCGGTCTTGCGCCCTGTGCCAGCTCTGTTTCGATCCACATATCATAGATCTGATCTGCGATCTCATCCTGACGGAATACCCTTCCGATTACTTTTGTTTTGATCATTTTTGTATTTCCTTTCCCTCACAGATTGTCATTTCTATCCTGCCATAAAGTGGTTGTCCCGTAAACGGTGAATTACTGCTTTTGGAGGCAAATTTCTCATAGACAACTTCCGCAGCATCATCGAATACGATCAGATCCGCTGGCATGCCTTCCCTGATCTGTCCTGCCGGCAGATGATACAGCTTTGCAGGTGCCAGACTCATTCGTTCAAACAACTTTGGCAGATCGAGATAGCCCGGTCTGACCAGATTCGTAATGGCAAGCGAAAATGCGGTTTCCAGTCCGATAATACCGGACGGTGCTTCTGTCAGCGGCTTTGCTTTTTCTTCCGCACTATGCGGTGCATGATCGGTTGCAATCAGGTCGATTGTTCCGTCTGCAAGTCCTTCTATGACCGCCATGCGGTCTGCCTCTTCCCGCAGCGGCGGATTCATCTTGGCAAGCGTTCCATACTGAATTGCCGCCTCCTCCGTCAGACTGAAATGATGCGGCGTTGCCTCTGCGTGGATATTGTCCATGCCCATTTCCTTTGCCTTCTTCTTGGCTTCTCTGACAAGTGCCACGCTTTCTTTTGCGCTGATATGCTGCACATCAAAGGCTGCCCCTGTCGAAAGCGCAAGCTCCAGATCCCGTCTGACCAGAGAGATCTCTGCCATACGGTCGCTGCCTCCGATCTGATAATAAGCAGATGCTTTTCCGTGGTTGATTCCATTGTTTTCGATATAAGCCGGATCCTCCTCGTGGAAGCTGAGCGGTACATCCAGCCCCTTTGCCTGCTCCATGGCGGCTTTTACAAGAGCCTCATCCATAATCGGGATACCATCATCGGTAAAGCCTGCTGCGCCTGCTTCCCGAAGCGTCCTCATATCGGTCAGTTCTTTTCCTGCCAGTCCTTTTGTGATACAGGCACAGCTTTCCACATGGATTCCTGTCTTTTTACCCTTTTCCAGCACATAAGACAACGTTTCCTTCGTATCGACTGCAGGCTTTGTATTTGCCATCAGCACGACCGTGGTAAAACCGCCCGCCGCTGCTGCGCGTGCACCCGTTTCAATATCCTCTTTATGCGTAAAGCCCGGATCTCTGAAATGCACGTGTACATCCACAAGACCCGGTCCTATCTTTTTGCCTGTTGCATCTATGATCCGCAATGGTTCTGTTTCTTCTTTTAATTCTGTCTGTTCTATTTTATCTGCGATCTTTGCTATTTTTCCGTCGCGGATCAGAATATCACCCTTGTAAATCCCCTGTACCGGATCCACGAGAGTTCCGTTTGTGATCAAAAGCATCCCTGTACCTCACTTGAATTTTTGTCTGTTATCTGCTGCTTACGGACTGCTCCGTGTCTGGCATTATTTTATCATTTCTAAGAATTGAAGACAACCGTCTTCTCCTGATACTCTGTCTTTACAACAATATACGGGAACGAAGCCGCCGGTGCATTTTGCTCCTCGGGTCCGATCAGGAGTGCAGAAAAGTAAATGGCATTTCCCGTTTCATACAGTTCCTGCAGCTGGATGCTGAAACCGCCTGTCGGTTTCTGCCCAAATCCCTGCACGATGTACAGATAACCCTGATCCTCATATGTCATTTTAAAAGGCTCTGCCTTTTTGGTTTCGATCAGATCCTTCAGTTCCGTGGGCAGTTCATCTTCACTGACAACCGTATACGCCAAATCCCTGCGGTCTTCCTCTTTCTCTGTGGCAAAGCTGCATCCGCAAAGCAGACACAGCAACAGTATCATAACGATTCCGTTCCTGATTTTTTTCATAGTTCACTCCATTTATGTTCTATATATGGAGTATATGTACATAGCGGGCTAACTATTCTGAATTACAGCACATGATAATACGGACAGATATCCTCATAGCTGCCATCCTTCATACGGAAGCCGCCCGGAATCGTTCCGAGCTGTACAAATCCAAGTCTTTCATACAAATGTCTGGCATGTACATTGGAAGCTACGACCGCATTAAACTGCAGCACGCCAAAGCCATGCTTTTTTCCCTCCAACAGACAGTCCGATACTAATTTTTCTCCGATATGAAGCCCTCTGCTGTTTCTTGAAACCGCATAGCTTGCATTACAGATATGGCCGCATCGTCCGACATTATTCGGATGCAGGATATAAAGCCCGTAAATTTCTCCTGTTTCGACATCTTCTGCTACTGCACTGTATGTCTGCGATGCAAAAAATTCTTTTCCTGTTTCCTCTGTCAATGTTTCTTCCTGCGGAAAGGCAATGCCATCCTCTACTACCTCATTCCAGATGCGGATCATGGCAGAAAGATCTTTTTCCTCATAAGCTCTTACTTTGATATTCATTTGTCTACCAGCTTTCTTTTTTATTATTTATTCTTACTGCATCATGCAGTTTTTGTCTGTTTATTCTTTGCCGGAAGCTGCGCCAGTATGATCGCTGCAAAAATAAGTCCGCAGCCTGCCAGTTGTCTTGGGCTAAGCACTTCGTGCAGGATCACCCAGCCTGCCAACACGGAAAATACGGATTCCAGACTCATGATCATGGATGCCACCGTCGGATTGAGACCGTTCTGTCCGACAATCTGCAGCGTATAACCAACACCGCAGGAGAAAATACCGGCGTATAAAATAGGGATCCACGCATCCAGACTGCCCAGTGCAGACAGCCAGCCGGAAAGTGTCTGCTGTCTCATATCGGAAAATACCATTGGAAAACAGCCCCAGATCCCGCATACCAGAAACTGGATACAGGACATCCTGACGCCGTCCACCAGCGGCGAAAAATGATCGATCACCAGAATGTGCAGGGCAAATAAAACCGCACAAAGCAGTACCAGCAGATCGCTCGTCCGGAAAGAAATGGAATCCGTCATGCAAAGCAGATAAAGCCCCGCGATCGCAATCACAATACCGATCCAGATGTTGACCCCGCATTTTTTCTTTAAAAACAGGCTGAAAACCGGAACGAGCAGAATATAGCAGGCAGTCAGAAAGCCTGCCTTTCCAGCCGAGGTTCCGTAATAAATGCCAAGCTGCTGCGCAGTCGATGCCAGGAACAAAACAGTTCCGCAGCAGAAGCCGCCCAGAAGCAATGTCCTTTTTTCTTCTTTTGTCTTCGGTTTCTTTCCCGACGGATTGATCCGGTCCAGTAAAAAGATGACCGGGATCAGCACCAGACTGCCAATGATCGAACGGATGCTGTTAAAGCTGTAAGGCCCGATCGCATCTCCTCCCGTGCTCTGTGCCACAAATGCAATGCCCCAGACAAGTGCTGTCAGCACCAGCAGAAGCGAATTTCTGATCTGTTTACTTTTCATAAGTACTCCTCTGTTCTGTCATTTCTGATCTTGTCATATGCTTTCGCGCTCCATTATAGCGCAATCTCTCCCGCTCTTACAATGTATTTTTGCCGCTTCTTGTTATTTTATTTCATTTCATATATAATGATGTCGTGATTTTCAAACATAAAGAGAGGTACATTATGATACGTTTGATACTTGTTGCAACATTTGTCATTTTATTTTTGATCCTGAGCATTCCGCTTTTACTGATCGAATGGATCATCGGAAAGTTTAACATGGATCTGAAAGACAGAAGCTCCCAGAAGATCGTCAACTGGGCATTCCGCGTCTGCCTGTTTCTGGCAGGCACTTCCGTCACCGTGATCGGACAGGAAAAAGTTCCGACCGACAGACCGGTGCTCTACGTCGGAAACCACAGAAGCTATTTTGATATTCTGATCACCAGTGTGCGTGCGCCACGCCCGACCGGCTATGTTGCCAAAATAGAAATGCTCCGCTATCCGCTGCTCCGCAACTGGATGCGCAATATCCGCTGCACTTTCCTTGACCGCAGGGATGTGAAAAAAGGTATGAAGACGATCCTGGACAATATCGCGCTGTTAAAGAGCGGCATTTCCGTCTGTGTATTCCCGGAAGGCACCAGAAACAGAACATCCGCATCTTTGCTGGAATTCCATGATGGCAGCTTGAAAATGGCTGAAAAATCAGGTTGTCCGATCGTTCCGATGGCGATCAACAACTCCGGTGCGATCTTTGAAGATCATCTGCCGAAGATCGTGAAATCCCATGTTGTGATCGAATACTGTGATCCGATCTATATGGAAGATCTTTCCAAAGAGGAAAAGAGATTCATCGGCAAGCAGGTTGCAGATATCATTGTGACACATTACGAAAAAAATAAGGAATTGGTCTAACCGGCCAATTCCTTTATTAATGTTTCAAAAGCCATTCCGTGAGAGGCTTTTAACAAGATCGTATCTCCTGCCTGCAGGAGATTTTCTTTTTCCCGCAAAAAGCTTTCTTTGTCCGCAAAATGATAGACAGGCTCTACGCCGGCTTCTTTCGCACCGTCATAAATATGCTTTGCATTTTCTCCGATACAGATCAGCAGATCTGTTTTTCCTTTTGCATAACTGCCAACACCGCTGTGCAGCAGATCCGAGTTTTCTCCCAGTTCAAACATATCACCCAGGATTGCAACCTTTCTCGTATCAGCAAGGGAAAGCAGATCAAGTGCCGCTTTCATGGAGACCGGATTGGCATTATAGCAGTCATCGATCAGGGTATAGTTCCCTTCCTGCAGGATACGGTTTCTGCCTGCGATCGGTACAACGCTCCGGATGCCTCTTGTCATCTGCTCCATGTCAAGACCCAGCAGCTTTGCCACTCTGACCGCTGCCAGTGTATTGGTTACCTGATGCTGACCCGGTACTTTGATCTCTGCCCGGATGAGTTCCCCATCCATATGGATCTCACAGCTCGTACCAAATATGCCATGGCTGACAATATGATCCGCATAGCAGCTCGGATCGTTGAAGTAATACGGTCTGTGTCCTTTTACCAGCTTGACTGTCCGCAGCTTATCGTCCCCGCCGTTTAATACAGCCTTGCCATGCTCATTCATGCCCTCAAAGATCTCTGTTTTGGCTTTCAGGATACCGTCCCTTGTCTTCAGATTTTCCAGATGACACTGCCCGATATTGGTAATGACACTGATATCCGGTTTTGCCATTTGTGTCAGGCGGCTCATTTCCCCGAAATCACTGATCCCCATTTCCAGAACCGCAACCTCGTCTTCTTCCCGGATCCGCAGGATCGTAAGAGGAAGCCCAATCTCATTATTAAAGTTGCCCTCTGTCTTCATGACATGATACTTGGCAGAAAGCACACCGGCGATCATTTCTTTTGTGCTCGTCTTTCCCACACTTCCGGTAATGCCCACTACATGTACGGAAAGCTGCTGGCGGTAAAAGGTGGCGATCTGTTTCAGGGCAGTAAAGCTGTCCTTGACCAGAATATAAGGAAATTCCGCATCCGGCAGTTCCTGCTCCGATACAACCGCAAGCGCGCCTTTTTCGATCACCTGCCCGATAAAGGAATGTCCGTCTACCCGTTCTCCCTTTGTGGCAATAAACAGCCCGCCCGGCTCTATCTTACGGGAATCGATCACTACATTAGTTACCTCCTGCTTACTTTTGGCAGGATCTCCATGGTAAACACCGCAAACTGCCGCAATATTTTCCAGTGTCATATTTTTCATCATTTTGCCTTCTTCCTGATAGGATATATCCCCTCTTTATTTGCGCAGCGATACTTCAATCAGCCATTCACAAAGCTGGTTAAAATTATAACCAAGTACTGCCGCTTCCTGCGGGAGCAGAGAGGTTGGTGTCATGCCCGGCAGTGTGTTTGCTTCCAGACAGAACATCTCGTTTTTCTCATTCATCATAAAATCCATACGTGCATATGACGTGATATGTAATACTTCGTACGCAAGCTCTGCGTAATGCTGCATTTCTTTTGTCAGTGCTTCGTCCAAAACTGCAGGACAGGTTTCTACGGTACTGCCTGCCTGATATTTGTTTTTGTAATCATAAAACCCTTCGATCGGGGCGATCTCGATGATCGGAAGTGCTTTTCCCTCGATCACGCCTACAGAAAATTCTCTTCCTTTAATATATTGCTCTATGATAACCGCATCATCGTATGCATATGCCTGCTCCAGTGCTTTTTCGCACTCTGCCCGGTCATTTACCATATAGACACCGACGCTGGAACCGCCGTTACATGCTTTTACAACCGCCGGATAACTGACATCCTGCGGAAGGAGCTGCCCCTTCTTTAAGCTGATACCGTAAGGAGTCGGAACACCGCCCTCGCGGAACAACTGCTTAGAAAGTGCCTTATCCATGCTGACTGCTGCACCGAGTGGTCCGGTTCCTGTATAGCGGATACCCTCCAGATCCAGTGCTGCCTGCACCTTACCGTCTTCACCGTTAGCACCGTGCAACCCCATGAACACAAGATCCGCCTGATGGCAGATATCCAGTACGTGCGGTCCAAAGAAGCCCTCGCCGCCTCTTTTCTTCTTGATTGCTTCAATATCAGGATCTTTCTCCGTAATACCCTGAATCTGCTCACTGAAATCAATATCCGACGTAAACAGTGTCCCGTAATCTTCTCCCGGATATCCCATAAATACGTCCACAAGTACAACCTGATGTCCGTTCTCCTTCAGTGCTTTATATACCATCTTTCCTGTGATCAGCGAAACATCTCTTTCTGTACTTGTTCCGCCTGCCAGTACTGCTATTTTCATCTTTTATCCTCACTTTCCTTGCTCATTCTTCGCCAGCTCTCCTTCTATAAAGAGCAATGCCGACCGCTGTCCGCAGTCCGTTTCTTCCATATTGCTGTAACATGCATGAAGCAGCGTCTTACATGCATTTCTGTACTCTAAACTCACCAGCGTATCATCCGCAACAGACAGCTTCAGCATCGCTGTGATACTGTCCGCCCTATCTTCGATCGTATACTGTGACAGTACACGGTCAGACAGCTCCCCGCATTCCTTCAGAAGCCTGCTCATCTGCTGTTCACACAGCGTTGTATCCACACGCTGCAGACTCGTCAGATAAAACAGATCTCCCCAGAAGCCTGCAGTCGTATCTTCTGCCGCTTCATACTGCTTGATTACCTGATGATAACTATATGATCCGGCCGCCTTAAAAAGTGCCGCTGCCGCCATATACTGTTCCGGCGATACCGCCGTGTCCGTCCGGCTTCTGCTCCTTGCCGCTGCCTGATAAGCAGTCTGCGCCTGTTTCAGATAAGCCGCCGCTCCCGCTTCATTCTTCAGGACATGATAACACTGCGCCATCGCTGCTGCATAGGTATACACTGCCCTGACATAAGCCATATCTGCATCCGATGCGGAAACACTGCTCTTTGCCTGCTCCGTGTGATACCGGATCAAATAGTCTGCATCCTCCTGCAGCTTCTTCAGATCTTCCTCTTCCGGTTCTGCATAAAATTCCTGTAGCACGGCAAGGATCAGTAGTGCCTGATAATCTGTTTCTTCTTCCGCTGTATAATAGTCCTCCGGCGCAGTATTCCGCCAGCTTTCCCGGTCTGTCTCAAACTGCGTCCGGTATCTGTCCTCATAAATCTGAAATGTATACGATCTGCCGATCACTGCCGTCTGTATGTAATAGCTTCCCGGCTCAGTCAGCCCGGAGAAATCTCCCCATGCTTTTCCAGCTTCACCGGTCTGCTGTATACTTCCCTGATAAACAACCTGTTTATCCTTCTGCCGGTACACAGAAAAGGTATCCTGCAGATCCTGCCCTGTGAAACAGGCATATTTGATATCCGCCGGCGCATATCCCTGTAAATCTATTGCAATATTGGAACTGACCGTCGGCCGGTCGATCCCAAGTGCCGTACTGTCTGTCTGCGTTTTTGTTGTTTCATCTGAAAGTTCTTCTTTTTCTTCTCCGCTTTCTGTCGTGATCTGCTCCTTCTGCCCGACTACACTCGTCTGACAACCTACCAGCAGCAGGCAGAGGAAGACAGAAAAAAACGCTGCTATACGTTTTCTAAATTCCCTTTTATCCTTTGTCAAAAAACTTACCTCCACACACGACATTTATTATAACGCATGCTCCCTGACAGGTAAAGAGGCTTTCTGATTTGCACACGCCTATTGCAGAAGCTGCAATGGATCGACCGGCGTTCCGTCTTTTAAGATCTCCAGATACACATGATCTCCTTCTACGGAGAAATATTTGGTTGTTTTTGCCACATTACCGATCACCTGACCTCTGGCAACCGTCGCGCCTTCCGCTACCTGCAGATCTGTCAGTTGTCCATAGATAACTTCATAACCGCTTCCGAGTGTCGTCACCACATACTGTCCGATCTGTGCATCCGTTCCGATCTCCTTTACCACACCTTTGGCGCAGGCACTGACCGGAGTTCCTTCCGCAGCACTGATATAAATTGCCGGATTATATTTATATTGCTCAAGTGTCTGGAAATAAACAGCCGCGTCCATGCTGTAATTTAAGATCACATCACCGCTGACCGGCCAGGTCATACCGTCCTCCGGCGAAAATGTCAGAACCGCAGCAGCCGTTTCCGTAGTTTCTTCTGCTGTACTGCTCTGCTGTCCGCTTGTATCTTTCTGCTGCTCATCTGCATCATTTTGTGACTGCACCTTATCCGCTTCTGTATTGTCCTGTTTTGTTTTATCTCCGGACTGAGAGGTCTGCTGCTCTGCCTGATCTGTGCCTGATGGTGTCTGCAGTTTTGTCCCATCCTGCGGTTCGGTTATCTCCTGCTTACCATCTTTTGCGGTATTCTTTTCCGCATCCGTTTCAGCCGCAATTACGGGATTCTGCACATCATTTCCGGTCACCTTTGCAACCCCTGCACCTTCCGTACGTATGTCTCCTGCCAGATCTTCCTGCTTCTGCTCCACCGAAAGCTGTGAAAGATCCACTTCATACTCACTCTTTGGCATTTCCTGATTCACATAAAAGGCGGTCAGCAGACAGCCTGTGATCACAACAGCCGTGGAAAACAGAAGGCTTCTCCTTTGTTTTTTATCATTTTTACGCATATTTCATCACCTCGGTTTCAGTGTTTCCACTTTTCCGGCAAACTATGCAATGTTCTATGCGCAAAACAACTTATTCCATGCGGTCAAATGTGATATTCTGATAAAAATAATTCAGTATCTCCTGATAATCCTGTCCCTGCTGTGCCAGCAGATTTCCGTAATACTGATCAAACCCGAATCCATGCCCGATGCCTTTTGTCGTAAAGAGATAGCTTCCGTTTTTTTCTTCCCATGTAAAATTAGAAGAAGGTAACTGCAGTTCTTCCCGCAGTGACTCACCGCTTACCTTTTCTCCATTCCGCAAAAGCTCGATCACATAGCCCTGTTGATCCTTTTTGACAGACGATGCATCCAGTTCTCCCGTCTGTTCTTTTCTCCGCTTTGTTGTCCGGATATAAGAGGCTGCGGAAAGATTTTTACTGCAGTCTGCCTGTTTCAGATAGCCATATGCATCGGAAAGCTCCGCTCCGTCCCTTGTCATTCCCGCACTCATGCCATGGTAGCAGCCCATGACAGGCATTCCCTCATAAACCGCAACAACGCCTTTTGTCTGACTGACGGCTTCTAACAGCTTTTTCTCTGTTTCTTCATAGCTGTCTCCCCATTTTTTCTTCTGCTCCGCCACGGAAAGATAACTGCTGTCTGCTGTCGTCAGCTCTGCAAGTTTTGTATCTTCCTGCTGCATTTTGCGGTAAAGGCTGCTTCTGAGCATCACTGCCTGCGCTTTCAACGTCTCCGTTTCGTAGCTGCTGTCGATGCTGCCTGCCAGCGCGCCCACCAGAAAAAGCTCTGACGGGATCTTTTTCTGTTCTTTTTCCCAGTAGACAAAGTATTTTCCATCCGAAAGCTGTGTGGTCAGTTCCAGTTCCTGCTGCTGCCAGTCTGTAGTCTCCGGAGCCGTTTCCACATGCTTCTGCTGCCAGAAGGACATTGCAAAGTAAGGAAATAAAAGTAAGAATAGGACAACTGCAAAAGCATCCTTCACGCCCTGTTTCATGTTCATACACCTCTGAGTAGTATATGCCACAGGCATAAGCCATAGCACATAAAAAAATCCCATCAACACATACCGGTGCTGATGGGATCTTATGGCATTACGCTTCTATTCAGACTGCTCTGTCCATATCCGATCTACTGTGCCAGATCCAGCTGCTGCATCGTTCCTGCTGTTCCGTTTTCATACAGGAAAATACCGGTGCTGCGGATCTGTCCGTTCTTTGTATTGTCCTTCTGGGAATTCAGTGAAAAGTCTGTTGCTGCTCTTTGCAGGCAGATCGCGCCTACGCCCGCCTCTTTGAGTGTATACAGCTCATCTTTTCCGTTCTCATCCTTTGCCCAGATCCGAAGTTTGTCAAAGATCGGATCATTTTCATCGATCCAGCCGTTTCCGTCTGCATCATATTCCGCAAGATCTGCAAAGCCGTCACCGCTCTTTGTGCCAAACAGCTCTGAGCCGTCATTGATCATGCCGTCGCCATTTTTATCCAGTGCCAGATAACCGCTTCCGCGCTGCAGATAAGAAATACTTTCTTCCTCACCGTCCGCATCAATATCAAACATGAATTTCTGGTCGGAAAGCCCTGCAATATTGCCATCGAGGTTGATAACAAGCGGATCCGTCAGATCCACGATCTCAGCAATGTTTTCGATCTTCGTTTCTTCCCGGAATCTTCGGCTCATGCCAAGCTCCAGCCCAAAACTGATCTCCCTGCCATCTGCCGTGCGGACTGTTCCACTTGTGCGGAAGGCAGTTTCCTCAGATTCTTCATGATAATAAGAAGCTGTCAGATTTACCCGTCTTATAGTAGCCTGTTGTCCTGTGGTAACCGGCTGCAGATAAGTATCATCTACCTGCACCTCTTTCCACTTGTCGCCGTACAAAAGCCGGATCAGATATTGCAGACACTGCTGTCTGATCGACTGCATAGTCCTCTTTTCCTCTAAAGAGGTAATGCTCCTTGTACTGCCGGTCTGCATCAGACCGGTCGCCTTTGTGAGACCGTCCATATACGGTTCTGTGTCCTCTTCCCCCGTTTCTGTTTGAAACAGATCTGCAAATGACCTGTTCCCCATTTCGCTTCCCTGCATCGTCGTTGCATCGACTACTGTCATGCCAATCGTTTTTCGTTCTACAGAAGTATACCTTCTGGCGGATTCCATTCCTATGTAGCTGGAATCAATTTTCAAATAGTCCCTCCTTTTCTTGTCGCCACATATGGAACCCCTCGCATAAGAATTTGCTTCGCAAAGCTCGGGGCTGCATCCTGCATCACAGATGCAGGACATATTCTGGAACCCCTCGCATGAGAATTTGCTTCGCAAAGCTCGGGGCTGCATCCTGCACCTGTGGTGCCGGATATATGCCAAAAGGTGTATGTCTGCAAATGCAGAACATACACCTTCCGTGGCTGACTTTTATCATTAAACTTACATAATGATTATCGGTCAGAATTTCATTTACTTAATACTTAAATCATAAGTTATACTCTGTTGTAGTTGATGAGGCAGCCCTTTAAGATGATCTCTCTTTCCTCATCGGTCAGTTCACCGAGTCTGAGTGTAAACGGTACAAGCGTATCCTTTACTACATAGGCTGTGATCTCATCCCATTTCTCCTCTACTGCCTTTTTGATATCAGGAATGAACAGGTAATCCAGATTCTGGAATGGAAGCTCGCCTTCCTCGATCAGGAATGGAAGCATACCCCAGTTGATCAGGTTGGAACGATATCTCTTGGTCGCATATTCGTTGGCAATGTTTGCCCAGCCGCCAAGTACCTTCTGGCAGCTTGCTGCCTGCTCTCTTGCAGAACCATCACCCGGTTTTACCGCAAAAATCGTGGAGCCGATACCAAATGTTTCGTGGGTCAGATCCGGGAACTGGGTTCTGATCACGCCCATGACAGCCTTGATCTCCGGAAGCTCTGCACATGGATGTACATCACTTTCTCCGCTGATCAGTGCTTCTCTTGCCTTTTCTGCCTTCTGTACTTCCTTTGCACGGCCGACATAAGCCGGATCCTTACGGGAAAGTGCAAATTCTGCAAGTCCGAGCGGATTGGAACGGTAAGAAGAAGTCTCACCGGATGGGATCAGCTCATCCGTTGTTGTAACCGGATCGTGGATCTCGGAAACAACCTTCAGCACCAGATTGTCGGTCAGTGCTACCATCTTCGGCCAATCTTTGATGTTTGGTCCGAAATGGATCTCAACGGAAGGATCTGCCACGCCCTTGGAATCAAAGACACGGTTCTTATAAATATTTGCATCAAAGTGATATTTGTATTTGCCAAATTCACCGTCAAATTCTGTTGCAGGTGTCAGAACGCCCTTATTTGCCGCAGTTGCTGCAATGGAACGTGCATCCATCAGTGCAACGGAAGAGATCTGACCGTTCTGCAGCTTGGAACCTTCACGGTTCGGGAAGTTTCTTGTAGAATGACGGATCGAGAATGCATTGTTTGCCGGTGTATCACCTGCGCCGAAGCAAGGGCCGCAGAATGCAGTCTTCATAACAGCTCCTGTTTCAAGAATTGTCGCTGCACAACCATTCTTGATCAGTTCCATATAAACTGGCATAGAAGCCGGATATACACTTAAAGTAAATTCATCGGATCCGATGTATCTGCCCTTTAAGATATCAGCAGCCGCACAGATATTTTCAAATCCGCCGCCCGCACAGCCTGCGATAATTCCCTGATCTACCATAAATTTGCCGTTTACTACTTTATCTGCCAGAGAATACGGTACCTGACCGTCCAGAGAAACCTTAGCTCTTTCTTCTACATCATGGAGCACATCTGCAAGGTTTGCATTGACTTCCTCGATCGTATATGTATTGCTCGGATGGAATGGCATGGCGATCATTGGCTTGATCGCAGAAAGGTCAACCTCGATCAGTCCATCATAGTAGGTTACCTGACCCGGATTCAGTTCTTTAAACTCTTCACTTCTGCCATGGATCTCATAAAACTCTTTGATCTGCTCATCTGTGCGCCAGATAGAGGACAGACATGTTGTTTCCGTTGTCATGACATCAATGCCGATTCTGAAATCAGCGGAAAGAGCGGATACTCCCGGTCCGACAAATTCCATGACTTTATTCTTTACATATCCATTTGCAAATACCGCACCGATGATCGCAAGTGCAACGTCCTGTGGGCCAACGCCTTTGACCGGTGCACCCTTTAAATAAACACCGACAACACCCGGCATATTGATATCATAGGTCTGGCAGAGGAGCTGCTTTACAAGCTCAGGTCCACCCTCGCCCATTGCCATTGTACCAAGTGCGCCATATCTTGTATGAGAATCGGATCCTAAGATCATTCTGCCGCCGCCTGCAAGCATTTCTCTTGCAAACTGGTGAATGACTGCCTGATGCGGTGGTACATAAACACCGCCGTATTTCTTTGCACAGGTCAGACCAAACATATGATCATCTTCATTGATCGTTCCGCCTACCGCACAAAGAGAGTTGTGACAGTTCGTCAGGACATACGGGATCGGAAACTTTTCCAGCCCTGATGCTCTGGCTGTCTGGATAATGCCGACAAATGTAATATCATGGCTTGTCAGCTTATCAAACTTGATCTTCAGCTTTTCCATATTTCCCGAAGTATTGTGATCCTTCAAAATACCATATGCAATCGTCTGCTGCGCAGCTTCCTGTTTTGTGACTGTTTTCCCTGTTTTGGCTGTTATCGCAGCCTGTGCCTGTGCGTTATCCGGTATGATCTCTGTTCCGTTTACCAGATAGGCGCCGCCCTCATGCAATTTGATCATGTGTTATCCTCCTGTTAGTCAGTTTGATCCGTTAAAACCCAAATCATTTACAGTTTATCATGCTTTTTTTCTGTCTGCAACTACAGCCGATTTCTTTTCTCAAAAAGGGCTGCCCCATTGACGGAGCAGAGATTCTATCGTAATATGAAGTGGAATTTAAGGAGGGTTTTATTATGAGTGAATATATCATCAGCTGCTGTTCCACAGCAGATCTTTCCAAAGAACACTTTACCGATAGAAATATCCATTACATCTGCTTCCACTATTTTCTGGACGGCAAGCCTTATGCCGATGACCTCGGACAATCCATGCCATTTGACAAATTTTATGAAGCAATGGCAAACGGTGCTGATACCAAGACATCCCAGATCAATATGGAAGAATTTGTCGAGTATTTTGAGCCGTTTTTACAGGCGGGAAAAGATATCATCCATCTGACGCTTTCTTCCGGCATTTCCGGTGTCTACAATTCCGCCATGCTCGCAAAAGAGGAG
Organism: Kineothrix sp. MSJ-39; assembly: GCF_018917935.1. GTDB lineage: Bacteria > Bacillota > Clostridia > Lachnospirales > Lachnospiraceae > CAG-194. Next base: position 139,983 of record NZ_JAHLPN010000002.1, read on the forward strand.
CTTGCCGAAAAGTATCCTGACCGCAAGATCTATATCATCGATTCGCTTGCCGCATCTTCCGGTTACGGACTTTTGATGGACAAGCTGGCAGATCTGCGCGACGGCGGAATGGATATCGATACACTTGCAAAGTGGGCAGAAGACAACCGCCTGAAGGTAAACCACTGGTTCTTCTCCACCGATCTTACCTTCTATGTAAAAGGCGGGCGTATTTCCAAAGCTGCAGGCGCAATTGGTGGCATGCTGAATATCTGTCCGTTGTTAAATGTAGATCTGGAAGGTCGTCTGATCCCAAGACAGAAGATCCGTACCAAGAAAAAGGTCATTGCTGCCATCGCAGATAAGATGAAAGAGCTTGCTGAGAACGGACTGGATTACGACGGCAAATGCTATATTTCCCAGTCAGCCTGCTATGAAGACGCCAGAGCGGTTGCAGACCTCATAGAAGCTGCTTTCCCGCATCTGAACGGAAAGGTAGAGATCAACTCCATCGGTACAACGATCGGCAGTCATACAGGACCGGGCACAGTTGCTCTGTTCTTCTGGGGACAGGAACGTACAAATTAATAAATAAATTTACTTTTTAATACATGTAAAAAAACAGGAACTGTAACTTATCATCCATAAGCTGCAGTTCCTGTTTTTCTCCCTTTATGCCGCCCTGCAAGCTGTTATCATACCTGTAACAAACGCTTACATGCAACATATCTCCTCATAATCCGTTATGTCCCATTCGTATATAAATACTGCATTCTCTCTCTTTTGTATGATATTGCATCTTTTCCCTCCTTTTCCCATCGAAAGTGCATAAACTATAGTTATTTATACACATAATAACTATAGCAATTTGAACTTTCCATGTCAATAAACTAAACTATGGTTATGATAAAAAATAATAATTGTAATATCGGAAACAGAATAAAAGAGCTTCGGACAGAGCAGGGACTCAGTCAGGAGCAGCTTGCGCTTTCCTCAGGTATTACAACTACCTATCTGGGGCTTTTAGAGCGCAATCTGAAAAACCCTACTGTAAAAGTACTGGAACAGATCTGTACTGCACTTCATATTGACCTTTCCAGTTTTTTTGAGTCCTCTTTGCAAATATCACATACCTACGATCCTTATACGACGCAGATTCTGGCTCAGGTAATCAACCGCAATGAACCGGAAAAGCAGTTGATCCTGAAACTGGTCAAAGATCTGACCAGATATTTCGACAATGTTTCCACTTTTTAGAATAGCATATTATATGTTGTTTCTAAATATGTGACAAGAATTGTGACAATCTTTTTGTGTACGCATTTCTATTCTGACTGGAATTTTTTTTAAAATCAGATATAATAAATATAATTATTATTATACAAATCACTGGGGTTCATACAAGAGGGGAGCACACATATGAAATCACTTCATACACTGTTAAAGGAATATATAGCAAAGAGTAATTACACGATTTATCAACTGGCAATAGAGAGCAGCATCAACCGTACTACCCTGCAGAAAGCATTATCGGGAGAGCGTCCGATCAGCCAGGAAAACTTATCAAAACTTCTACCATTTCTTGGACTTTCCGTTACAGAAAAAAGAGAACTGGATCAGGCATTTCTGATCTCTCAGATTGGTGAAGTAACTTATCAAAAACATATGTATCTGAAAGATCTGATAGAAGGTGTTAATCTTCCTGCTTCTGATCTGCCAACACCGGATCGCAGCACAGCCGTTCTGCCGGGGCTGCAATTACAACAGACATGTCCCGTGACCGGAATCTACCCTATCATCACAACGATCTGCAATCTGCTTGCAGCAGAAGCGGCAGAGGATTCTGATGCTTACTTATATACTGTTTCCGACTTTCACAATCAGTTTTTCAGCAGCTTATATATGCAGTTACAGGCAGCAAACCTTAACGGTCTCCGAATCCGACACATCATAACATTCTGTAAAGTATCAGGAAATCATGACGAAGCCTCCCTGTTAAATCTCAAAACACTTTCCACCTTATTTCCGTTTGCGATGTCAGCACCACGGGGCTGTGAACTTTATTACTGTTATGAAGAAATTACAGCCCAGAAGCTCGCCGGAATTCCGTATCCTTACTATCTGATACTTCCCCAGAATGTCGTATTGTTATCAGGAGACTGCCAGAATGCACTTTTTCTGCCTAAAGAAAGCGTTTCCTATTATCAACAACACTTTGACGGCATGTTGCAGGCATCCATGCCACTTCTGGACGACATTGACACTGCCTCTTTCCTGTCTACCTGTATTTCTCTTTCCAGTCACGCACGATACACCTATACGTTGGAAGCCCAGCCATGTATTGGTTCTTTTGTAGACGAAGAAATGGTACAACGGTGTATTAACAAAGATCTGGATCCTATGCAAATCCAAATCCTATCCGAAACACTTTTGCAGCAATGTAAAAATTTACAGCGGACACCTGATTTTCTATCCATTTTTTCAAAGAAAGGGTATGATGACTTTGTGGAAAACGGTATTATCTATCAGATTCCTTCCGATCTGTATCATCCACTCTCAATTGAAGACCGGATCCTGCTCCTGCAGCGTCTGATCCTTGCCAATCAATCCGGGCAAAAACGCTTTATCCTTGCAAAAGCAGAGGCATTCCGGCCCCAGATGGAATTTTTCATTTATGACAGTGCAATTCTTTTTTCGCACACAACACCGGAAAATGCATTGGCACAGGTATGCATTATGAAAGAGCCCCATATTATTCAGGCTTTTAAAGATTTCCTGCTGCATACAGCCTACTATAAACTGATCTATACAGTAGAAGAAACAACAGAACTGTTCCGGAAAAGCATCTCTCAGCTAACTGAACAGTTATCAGACTGATTAGTGGTCGTCATAACAAAAAGCGAGCCGGCTTTAACCCCTTAAAGCCGGCTCTTTCTATAGTAACTATAACCCAAAATACCCTTATTTTATTTTTCTTCTGCTGCTACTGTCTTTTTTACTTCTTTTTTCTTTGGCAGAACGATCTTGTCAAGCTTCCAGATATCATCTACATATTCCTGAATGGTTCTGTCAGATGTAAACTTACCGGAACATGCTGTATTCAAGATTGCGCTCTTTGCCCAACCCTTTTCATCCATGTAAGCTGCTTCTACCTTTTTCTGCGCCTCAGCGTATGACTTGAAGTCTTTGAGGATGAAGTATGTATCTGCCTTTGCTGTACACTGTGTATTCAGCAGTGAATTGTAAAGGTCTCTGAACAGCTCAGGATCCTGTGGTGAGTAAGTACCGTTAATCAGCTGCATCAGCACTTTACGGATATCTGCATCATTATTGAAGATTTCCATCGGATCATATCCGCCGTAGTTCTCATAATGGATCACTTCATCGGAAGAAAGACCGAAGATAAATGCATTTTCTGCTCCGACTTCTTCTACGATCTCTACATTGGCACCATCCATTGTACCGATCGTCAGCGCACCGTTTAACATGAACTTCATGTTACCTGTACCGGATGCTTCCTTAGATGCTGTAGAGATCTGCTCGGAAACATCTGCTGCTGCAAAGATCAGCTCTGCATTGGATACGCGGTAGTTCTCAATGAAGACAACTTTGATCTTGCCATTGATAGATGCATCATTGTTGATCACATCTGCAACGGAGTTGATCAGCTTGATCGTCAGCTTGGCATTCTTATAACCTGCTGCTGCCTTTGCACCGAAGATGAATGTTCTCGGGAAGAACTCCATATCCGGATGCTCTTTGATCTCATTGTATAAGTACATAACGTGCAGGATGTTCAGAAGCTGACGTTTGTACTCATGCAGACGTTTTACCTGTACATCGAAAATAGAACGAGGGTCTACTTCAACACCGTTGTGCTCTAAGATATATTTTGCAAGTCTTACTTTATTCTGATACTTGATGTTCATGAATTCCTGCTGTGCTTTTTCATCATCCGCATAAACAGCAAGCTTCTTGATCTTTGGCAGATCTGTGATCCAGTCTGCACCTACATGAGCTGTTACCCACTCGGCAAGAAGCGGATTTGCATGAAGCAGGAAACGACGCTGTGTGATACCGTTTGTCTTGTTGTTGAACTTCTCAGGCATCATTTCATAGAAGTCTTTGAGCTCCTGGTTCTTTAAGATCTCTGTATGCAGTCTTGCAACACCGTTTACGCTGTAGCCTGCTGCGATTGCCAGATGAGCCATTTTAACCTGACCGTCATAGATGATCGCCATCTTGCGGATCTTTTCCTGATTACCGGGATATTTTGCTTCGATCTCCATCACGAAACGACGGTTGATTTCTTCTACGATCTGATAGATACGTGGAAGCAGACGGCTGAACAGCTCGATCGGCCATTTTTCCAGTGCTTCTGCCATGATCGTATGGTTTGTGTAAGCACATGTCTTTGTTGTAACATCCCACGCTTCATCCCATGTTAAATAATATTCATCCATCAGGATACGCATCAGCTCTGCAACCGCAACGGTCGGATGGGTATCATTCAGCTGGAATGTAACCTTCTCGTGGAATTTACGGATATCATCATGTGTGCGCATATACTTCTCAACTGCTTCCTGTACGGATGCGGAAATAAAGAAGTACTGCTGTTTCAGACGAAGCTCTTTACCTGCATAATGATTGTCATTCGGATACAGAACTTCTACGATATTTCTTGCAAGGTTTTCCTGTTCTACTGCCTTGCGGTAATCACCTTTATCAAAAGATTCGAGCTGGAAGCACTCTACAGGCTGTGCATCCCAGATACGAAGTGTATTTACAATACCATTGCCATAACCTACAACCGGCAGATCATACGGTACAGCAGTTACTGACTGATAACCTTCCTGCTTGAAGTTGTTACGGCCGTTTTCATCCTGATATACGGATACATAACCGCCGAATTTCACTTCTTTGGAATATTCAGGACGGCGAAGCTCAAATGGATTGCCATCTGCTAACCAGTTATCCGGTACTTCCACCTGATAACCGTCGCGGATCTCCTGCTTGAACATACCGTAGCGGTAACGGATACCACAGCCGTAAGCAGAATAACCAAGCGTTGCCAGAGAATCAAGGAAACATGCTGCAAGTCTTCCCAGACCACCATTACCGAGTGCTGCATCCGGCTCCTGATCTTCGATCACGTTGATATCAACACCAAGCTCTTCCAGTGCTTCCTTTGCCTGGTCATAAGCCTGCAGGTTGATCATGTTATTACCCAGTGCACGACCCATTAAGAATTCCATGGACAGGTAGTAAACCGTCTTTGGATCTTTCTTTTCGTATTCCTTCTGTGTTTCCATCCAGTTTTCCACGATCTGATCCTTGATCGCATAAGATACTGCCTGGAAAATCTGCTGGTCAGTTGCTTCCTCCATCGTTTTACGATAAAGAGTTCTTACATTGTAGAGCACGCTGCGCTTGAAGAGTTCCTTATCAAACGTAGATGAAACAGGTACTGTTGTCTTCTTAGCCATTTCTGCCTCCTAGAAATATAATATTTGATTGCAAACTTCTACTTAATCGTTTTCGTACTCACTCATTATACAATAAAATGTAAGAAAAAGGAAGAAAAAAATCAATAATACGACACATTTGCGACATTTTGCACGCATAGTTAGCTATAAGCAACCGCAGTTTTTTACCGTATGGTTTCATACAGACAGAAAATGAGCACTGACAGTCACCTGTCAATGCCCATTTTCCCATACGTTCCGGCATATTTATCCGGACCTTGTTATTTTGTCTTAACCTTCTTTGTCTTGGACCATTCAGAATAATACTTCGTTCCCTTTACAGTCTTATAGGTACGGATTCTGACATAATAAGTTTTCTTTGCCTTCAGCTTACTGATTGTAAGTGATGTTTTTTTCGTACCCTTCACGGTTTTCGTCTTAACAGCCTTATCAAATTTCTTGGAAGTACTGTACTGGATCTGATAACCGCTGACATTCTTTTTCTGCTTTTTCCATGTTACGGTAATGCTCTTCTTTGCTGCTTTTGCCTTTGAAACCGTTGTCTTAGGGGATGCGATGGTAAATGTCGTTGTCAGGTTTCCTTCATACCGTATTCCTTTGAAGGTTACCGTTACCTTTGCATTACCAATCTTTTTATTGTCCGCGTAGGTTACATCAAAGTTAGCTGCTGCTATCTCATTTCCCGCACTGTCTTTCACCTTAACAGCCGGTTTACATGCCTTACCGTTATAAGAATAGAGATCCTTGGAAAGTTCTATTTCTGCCGGTGCATAAATATCTTTCAGTTCTGTTTCTTTTCCGCAGTTCTTGCACGCCTTAGCTGTATAACCGTTTTTCTGGGCGGATGCCTTTACGGTTTTCTCTGTCCATACATGTGCTGTCATGGCAATTGCTTCTACTTTTGTCTTATGACAGACTGTACAGGTGTAAGTCTTCTCCCCTGCCTTTGTACAGGTAGGCTGTTTGGTGATCCTGCCCTTATCAAAGGTGCAGGTATGTTTTTCATCACCCTTGCCCGGGTTGTCTTTTCCCGGATCGCCTTTGCCGGGATCGTCTTTTTTATCATTTACCGTCACAATGCATGTATCAGTAATATCCGGATTTGTAACGGATTTTACGGTAATCGTTGCAACACCTGCTTTTTCTGCCCGGAATCCACCATTCTGATTGGTCTGGGATACTATTGTTTCATCGTCGCTATCCCATATGAAGCCGGCATTTTTTGCATATGCAGGCTGGATAGATGCTGTCAGGGCAATCTCCTCACCTACCGTAACGGAAAGTGTGCTCTTATCGATTTTTACACCTTTCACAGATGGATATGTTACGGTATATCTCTTACGCAGATCCACTTCATAATTATCCAGAGAGATATATATAATATTATCTTCATCATCACATATAATCTGATATTCTGATGCCGGTATTTCCACTCCGTTATACGTAATGGATTTTACTTTTGGTGTCATTTCATTTCCGTCATACTCATATTGCTCTTTATCCAGCGTAACAACAAAATCAGAACTCTCCGCTGCTTTCTTTTCTATTCTGATCTGCAGTTTCTTTTGCATACCCCTGCATGTTGCGATCAGTGTTGCCGTATTTTTATTGTTATATCGTTTTACTGCCTTTACCGCAATTTCTTTACCGGTTGTATTGCCGGAAACAGAAAGTAATTCTTCATCTCCCTGCGCAACTGCCCATGTTGTTTCTTCACTGACATCTTCATCGCCCAGTACCGCATTTGCAGATACGGAAAGCGTCTCATCTACCGTAAGTGCTACAATATCCTGATCCGGTGTCAACGCAAAATCAAGTACTGTAGCTTTCGCTCCGGCACTTTCAATATCCTGTGCCATTTCCTGACTCAGCGATGCAGAGCAAAGGATTTCTGTTTTTTCTGCACCGTTACTCTTTGCAAACGCTCCCTGACCGATTTTTTCGATACTATCCGGTAAAGCAACCGTTTTTACTGCACTGTCTTTGAATGCACTGTCACCGATTTCTTTTACAGAATCAGGAATTGCAACTTCCTCCAATGCACTACAGCCTTCAAACGCACCGTCTCCGATTGTCTCTACCGTATCCGGGATCTTAATCTTTGTAAGTGTTTCATTGTTTGCAAATGCATTACTTGCAATTGCAATGACATCCGCATCAAATCCCTCTATCTCCATTCCGTTTTCAATGGTAACTTCTCCTGCCCTGTCGCTCTCAATATCAAGCAGGTCATGCACAAAACTCTTCAGATTGCTTTCCAATGCGCTGCTGTCTGCCTTTGCCTGCGTAACCTCCAGATACATCTTTCCGTTATCTGAAACTTCAATTACCTTATAAGTAATTGTAAATCCGCTGCTTTGTTTTGTGATAATTCCGTTGATCCACTTTGCAGTAACGGAAATATCTTCACTGATCTGTGTATTTCTTGTCAGTCGTGTACCATCCTTCTGATACCAGCCAAGGAAAAACTGATTACTTCCGTTTGCATAGCTTGTCAGCTTCGGAAGATTTTTCTCCTGTGTACCATAATAGATTGTTGAATCCTTCTTTACACTGACCTGATCATATAATGTACTGCCATCATAATAGCTGACAATTACTTTTTCAGCCTCCGGCTTTGGTGCTTCTGCCGTAACTGTAACGTTTACATTATTCTGCACATCTGTCAGAACATAATGCGTTCCACTTTCAGGCTTTACAGGAGTTCCGTTCGCCTTTACCGTCAGAGCAGCACCCGCTGCCGGCTTTACATCAAATGCATAACTGCCGCCTTTGGTTACAAACGCATCTTTTTCGTCCGTTGTCACCGTGTAATCTTTTGTATTCTCCGGTAATGTGACTTTCACTTCCTGTGATTTAAATGTGTAAGTCACTGTCAGATCTCCCTGTTCATCAATATATCTGCTGCCGGGTTTTTTCCCATTCACTGTGACAGCCGTACGGGTTGTAAAGCAATAACCGTAAATTGGTGAAAGAATTACCTTCAATATGTTATCATGTCCGGCTTCAAAATTTCCCACCGTGTCATAGCCATCTTCTGTTCCCCACTGTACAGACTTAACAATACAATTATCGGAAACGGACGCTGACACCGCAATATCCGTGCAGAGCGCCTTTTTCTCCCCTGCTTTCGGCTCCGGCAGAGAAACAGCGACCTGATCGATCTTCTCCTGACTTTCTACGATCCATGCTTCTTCCCAGCTGAATATTGTCAGGAAAATGCCCAATCCGTTTTTGCTATACAGTCTGCTGACAAAATAGTAGGTTTCTCCTGCGCGCAGTGTATTCTCTATGTAGAAATTATTTCCCTTGCCATCGTCATCGTTTTTCTGCAGGAGATTACCTTCCGCATCATATAAATAGCCATAGGTGTCAAACAGTCCTTCGCTATACATATAATAGGTGGCTGTCGTCTGTGGCATCAGCTTATAAACCGCATATTGTCCCGGCTTACCAATGGTTGTAATATTTACCTTATCCTTTGTGATCAAAGTTGAGGCTTCCTTGCTGAAGTCCTTCTTCTGAAGCGGTATCTGCACTTCCTGATCTTTATATGTTACCTGCAGACTCCAGTCGTTATCGGTTTCTTCCTCATCCCATTCCTGCTGTACCAGACTGATATACAATACCTCTCCGTCCAGACTGTATTCGCTTCCTCTTATATTTTGGAATTTATCAACATCAAATATCCGGCTGGTACCATCCTGATACAGAACGGATAATTGGAGTCCTTTGATATAATCCGTTACTTCATTTTCATCAGAAAGCTCTCCATCCCAGTATTCCAGATAATCAGGTGTCTTTGCGACCGTCATGGACTTCACACCGGACTCTTCCAGCTGAATCTGATAGCTTGCCTCGTTTCCGTACAAAGAAAATGTAACCGTATATGTCCCTGCCTTCATATTCTTGAACCAGCTGGAACCACTGTAGACCTCACCCGCTTCGTCCGTCAGATTAAAATTAAGACCATACTGATAGGTGTTACACAGAGCGGTTTCATTTCCATTCTTATCATACAGTAATTCCTGCAGGCTCTTTGTCTCTCCGTTTTTAAAGCTGACTAAAATATCATCATAGGTATACTGTACACAATCACCGCTTCCCGCCATATAGGTTTTCTGCAGATTATCCGTCTTAAGTGTTATCTTGGAAATTTCCGGCTTTTGCACCTGTATCTGATACGTTGTCTCTTTTCCGTATGCATATACCTTTACATCATATGCTCCTTCTTTTACATCCGTACCGATAGAATCTGTTTCCATAGTATAATCATCGTCACTATCATTCATTTTTACTGTGATCATCTGTCTGATAGTTACCCGCTTACCCGGGAAGTCCAGATCATACCAGCCTGTATCTCCACCAAGCTTAAAGGACTTATCCTTTACAGAAGGATCTTTATAATGTACCGTCAGTGTCATACCTTCTGTAGAAATATTCTGCTCCGAATTGATCAGATATTTTGTGTTTTCTTCCTTTACCGAAACAGTAATACTGTCTACCGGATTTTCTACAACTGTAACAGGGAATTCTGCTTTTTTATTCTTATAGCGGACATACCCCGTATATTCACCTGCTGCAAGATCACTGCAATCGCTATAGTTATCTTCCTCTCCTGCAATATAAACATCAACGTCATATCCATCGTCTATATAAAGATTTTCCGTACTTCCGTCTGTCTTGTACACTGTAATTCCGGAAATAGCATTTCTAACGTTTGTTTCAGTACCTGCTACAAAACTGAAGTCTTCCTTCATGATCGGCTCAATCTTATCAATCGGGTTTTTCTTGATCGTAAACGGGTATGTAGCTGTTTTCCCATATGCCGTTACCTGTACATCATAAATGCCGTATAGAAGCTGTGAAAGCTGTTCTTCATCTACTTCTTCCCCATCCTGCAGCATAGTCAGCCTCAACCGCTGTTTGTTAAGTCTGCTGAATTTATTATCCTGCCACATTCCTTTTTTATTCGTAACGAAAGTATTCTCTGTTCCATCCGTATAATAAACATGGAGTTTAAAGTCATTTCCGTATGGAATGTACTCAAGTTCTCCCTCGGTCTCAGATGTATATTTATCCGGTACCGTTACCTCAAAATGATCGACCGGATTTTCTGTGATCGTGATCGGGCAGCTTCCAGTTTTCTTTCCAATGCTGACCTCATAGTAGTACTGTCCCGGCTCTAAATTGCCGACCCAGTCACTTACCCAGTTACCATCTGCATCCTTTAAACTGCCGGTTATATTCATGTTTGTATTTAATACTGTATCATAATAATTATAAGTATCCAGATCAATAACTTTATCCGGATCTCCGGTTTTATAGCGAATGGTAATGGTACTTCCCGGCAGGTTCGCGCTGTTGAAATAGAAATCCTCGCCTGCTACAAAGCTCCGGTATTCCTGCGGTATTGATACTGAGATACTGTCTATCGGTGTCTCTGTGATTGTAATCGTAAACGGAATCGTAAATCCTCCAAGCTGCAGACTTGTCTCATGGGTTCCGCATGGCATAGCTTGCATGTCCGAACTCCACATAGTGTCTGTTATCTTCACACCCAGATAATTTATAGTGAGTTTTCCGCCCGGATAGTTTTCATCTTCTATCTCACTACTGTATCCCTTTGGTATGATTACTTTCTTTGATGGAAGAGTGGTATCTTTATAGCTGACTTTTAACGTCATATCCTGTGCCAGATAGCCATTTGTAATACCCGCGTAGGCAGTCTGTTCTGCTCCGCTGACAACTTCTATGCTCTTGATCGGATTTTCCACAATATCAATTGTATAAGAATCTTTTCTGCCAAGTGCACTGACATCCACCGTATACTTTCCAAGCGGCAGCTCGTTGATATTACCTGTTGTAATTTCGTTCCCATTTTTGTCTGTATAGGTAATAGTCTGGGCATCCGGCAAAACACTATCCAGATGTTTTATTTCTCCATCTTTATATGTGGCAGTAAGTCCAAGACTGCTGCCCAGATAGATGTTTTCTCCCAGTACGTATGTCGTTCTGACGCTTGCTATATCAATGGCAATGCTCTCTACCGGATTTTCTATTATCTCTACATCTACCGGAAACATTTTGCCTTTTAAAGAAAAATAGATCTGATAAACACCTTGTTTACTATTGTCTACCTCACTGGTATCCGCATAGAGCATATCCATTCCGTCAGCTTCGCGATAGGTAATGCTGGTATCACCCCAGCTCCATCTCTGATATGATCTTATCACAGTGCTTTGATCTTTCATAGTGATCATGAAATCCATCGTATAGTTTAAGGAGCTGTTTACGTCATATCCCTCAGGGATCTGTATCTTCTCCCCTATATAGGAAATACTCTCTATAGAAGACTCCACAACAGAAAACGGGAAACTGATAGCCTGTCCCGCATATCTTAAATGATATGTATAATCTCCCGGTACTAATGCGGCAACGGAATATCCCTGATGATCCTCATCCTTATATATACCGGAGGTGTCCAACCCCCATCCGGTCGCACCGTCAGTATTGAAATCACCTGCATCATAAGAAAGGATCCGTTCACTGCCATCCTTATAGGTTACAGCCAGCTCCAGCCCGGCAAAGGAAATTGCGTCTGTTCCTTCCTCAACTACTGTAGTAACAGGCAGTGTGTTGACGGAAACAGATACTACCTGATTTGCCACAATCTTAACAGGGAAGCTGCAATACTGCCCCGCACATACAAGATAGCCAGCTAAAGTTTTCTCATCCGCAATCTCAAAATAGCGGACCAGCTCATATGTAGAATCTGTATATCCATCAGCTTTATCCGGCGCTGCCTGTGAATAGACACCGGTATCACTGTCATAGGTATAGTAAACACCGTATACATATCCAAACTTCTTATTTAACTGTTCGAGTGTATACTCCTGTTCTTTTCCGTCCTCTGTTACAACCACTTTGGTATTGCTGTCCAGATAGACCCAGTTATTCATGCCATCCTCATAACAGACTTCCAGAGGCTGTTCTTCTGCAAAACGGACTGCCGATACGCTATTACTCAAGACAGTAAAATCAGCTGTTATCGTTTTTCCCAATACGTACATCGTGACAGTATGGGCTCCGGCTTTCAAACTGCTGAAATCCCCCTCGCCCTCATCAAAATACTGACATGAAGTATTTGCATTTAATTTATTGCCTGCCATTACCTCCACAGAATCATCTGCATAAGTCAGCGTATAGACTGCCAGTCCAGGTATATAATAGGAACCGTTTTCATAGATCTCAGCTTCCGAGAAATCTGCTGTCACCGATTTAATCTCCGCTTCGGCAACACGTACCGTATGCACACGCTCGGAATCGTTTTGGATTTCCAGCCAATAGGTTCCCGCACTGCGTGTGAAAAATCCACCATTATTCCCCCAGCCGATAATTTTTTCCAGACTATCCCAGACGGTAATGGAATCTATGGTCTTTCCATCTACAGTAACGCGATATACAGGCTGCTGCCTGCCTTCCTCTACCTCCGGAATTGTTACCTGCAGGTAATACGTTCCGTTTTTCGGCAAGAGTGTTAATTCCTTTTCTTCTCCGATCTCCACCGGATAGCTTGTCATAATTACCGCTTCATCTGCATCCAGTTCTTCACCGGCAGACTGCTTTGCCTCATCTGCCTCATCCGAAGGATCTTCCGTCTCTGCAGCAGGCTCTTCTCCCTGCATTTGGGCATCATTCGCACTTACAGCTGCGACTTCTGCATTCTCCTGCCCGGCGAATGCCACAACGCCGTTTGTCGGAAATGCCATTAGAAATGCCAGCCCAAGTGCAAGCCATCTGTTTCGCATTTTGCTCATCTTTTTCCTCCCTCATTTTCTGTGAAAGCATATGTCTCACAAAAATCCCCGTGATCATATCACGTTTCACGACTTTAAAGTATCAGATTAAGTATAGCACGCATTTTCAGTCAAAACATTTGTTATTTTTGCCAAAAAGAGCAGCAAAAAACCGACATATTTCACATATGCCGGTTTTCAAAGAAACGCTCTCTTTATTTATAATTTGAACTTAGAAACCTCTCCAAGCAGGTTTGTGGAAAGCTCTGACATGCCATGTCCCGCCTCAGCCGTCTTTTCGCCGTCTGTTCTGACAGCCTTTGCAAGCTCCATGACTTTTTCACAGGTATCCTGCATTTCCATCGTGCTTGCGCTCTGTTCCTCCGTGCTTGCCGCCATATCTGTGGCAACACCCTCAATATCGGAAATGGCATGCTTCACATGCTCCATTGCTTCGTGGATCTGTCCTACAGTGCTGTTGATCGCAGCAAAAGTCTCATCGGTCTTTTTCACGACTTCCACGCTGTTGTCGATCGCATCGCGGCTTGTTTTCGTCTCGTTGATCACGATCGCCACAAGCTCAGACAGATGATCCGTCGTTTCCACGATCTGTTTCACGGAATTCTCACAGCTGTCCGCAAGTGTCCGGATCTCGCTTGCCACAACCGCGAATCCGCGGCCGGATTCCCCGGCTCTTGCAGCTTCAATGCTGGCATTTAAGGAAAGCAGATTGGTCTGTCCTGCGATCTCCTGGATCACATTTACCATTTCGGTAATGCCGGTCAGTCCCTTTTCTACGTTAGCAACCGCTTCCTCCAGATTACCGGAGATCTCGGAAACATGATTCATCTGGCTTTCCAGCGTCCGCATATCTTCTTCACCGGTCGCAACCAGATCAATGGCAGTATCTACATTACCTGCCACTAACTCACAGGCTTCATCCGTATCGGAAACACTCTGCGTCAGAACCTGCGCAGATTCCGCGATCTGGTTGATCGCATCCGTCAGCTGGTGGATAGAACCGGTCAATACACTGACTGCCTCAAGCTGTGCATCTGCAGATCCGTTTAAGTTATCGGCCGTCTGCATATTATCATCAGAAGCATCCCGCATCTGCAGTGCAGAATTTTTGATGGTCAGCACCATCTGTTTCAACTGGTCGGACATTGTATTCAGATTGTGGACGATTACCCCCAGCTCATCTTTATTTTTGATCGTCACATCATTTGTCATATCCAGATTGGAAAGCTGCTCAATCTTTTTATTGATCACCGGGATCGGCTTTAATATATTGATCAGAATAATGGCGATCACCACATTCAGAAGGATCATACCTGCCACGGAACTGAAGCCCGTTACCTTTTCGATCTGCAGAAGGGAACTTTCCACATCCTTCTTTGCTGCTTGGCAGACAATGACAAATTCCGTTCCGTCGATCGGATGGATCTTCAGATAACTGTCTCCCACAACCAGAAGCTCATCATAGGTGTCTTTTTGTATCTTTTGTGCAATGGTTTCTGCTTCCACAGTCTTGACTGCACCGATTTCCTGCCCGTTCATTTTCTCATCCACATGATTTCCGAAAACCAGACCGGATACGCGGTCCACTGCATAGGCATAACCATTATCAAAGATCTTTTCTCCTCTCAGTATCTGATCGATGGCATCAAGCTGTACATCCGCGGAGATAACACCGACCACATTGCCCTGCTGGTCAGAAATATTCGTAAATACCGATACGATATAGGAACCCGTATCCGCATCCAGATACATGTCGCCGAACACAACATCATCTGCCTCAATACCCTGTATATACCATGGACGTTCTTTCATGACCCAGTCATCACCCGGTGTCCACATTTTATCAATATAGGTACCGTCTGTCAGACCGCAGTAAATACCTGTCGGAATGGTATCGGGATAGGAATCCGCGATACTATATATGTATTCCTGAATATCCTGCGTGCTTTGGCAGGTCCGGTTGACGGTTTGTTTGATATTGCCGATAATACCGACCGTTTCCCGGATTTCCTTGGAAACTTCATTGTCCAGTTTTTCTACATGTAATGAAAACTGTTTCTCGGAATTTTTCAGAGTCGTTTTTTTGGTTGATAAGAATGTCACACTGCAGACAAGCAAAAACGCAATGATCACAACCGGAATACCAAAGATGGCAACTTTTTTTCTGATTAAATTCTTTTTCATGTTCGCGTCCCCCTATTGTGGCATATAAAAAATTTTATCATGTTTTGTAAAAAAGCATACTTTTTTGTATAAATATTTTATTTTTTAACAGAGACGAGATACGCTCTGCGAATCTCGCTCTGATTAGCGGTCGTCAAATGCACCGCATAAATGCGTGCATTTTCCTCGTCGCCATAACATAAAAATGCCCGGAAAAATCCCGGGCATTTTTACCTACTGCTTCATTTTTACTGCTTCTCTACGGAAAGTGTCACTTTTTCACCATTGACACTCCACTCTTTGCTGTTTGCATAAACCGCATCTTTATCGATAGAATCAGCAAGAACTTTATCTGCGATCGCTTTTTCATTCTTGGTTACGATCGCTGCCAGCTTATCGTTACCTGTGATACCTACTTTGATGTGATCCATCACTTCAAAGCCGGAATCCTTACGCATTGTCTGGATCTTGGAAATGATCTCTGCTGCGAAGCCTTCTTCGATCAGTTCTTCTGATAAGTTGCAGTCAAGTACAACTGTCACGGTATTATCAGCCTCTGACATATAGCCTTCCTTCTGGCTCATTTCCACAAGGACATCATCAAGAGACAGGGAAACTTCTGTACCATTTACATCAAATACAAGATTTTCGCCTGCATTTAATTTATCCATAGCTTCGTTGCCGTCTACGTTTGCGAAGTATTCTTTGATACCGCCAAGCTGTTTGCCGTATTTCGGTCCTACTGTCTTCAGCTGTGGCTTGAAGGTGTAGGTTGTGAATTCTCTGACATCGTCTGTGAATTTTACTTCTTTGACATTCAGCTCTTCTTCAATGATCTCCTGATAGAAATCGGAAAGTGCTTTTTCAGCCTTTACAAACATGGTACCGATCGGCTGTCTGTTCTTGATGTTTGCTGTATTTCTGGCTGCACGGCCCATAACAACGATCTTCAGCACTTCTTCCATGTCTTCTTCCAGCTGCTTATCCACATAAGCCGGATTTGCAACCGGGAAGTCACACAGATGAACAGATTCCGGTGCTGACGGATCATTTGCACATACCAGATTTCTGTAAATATCCTCTGTCATGAATGGAATCATCGGTGCTGCAAGTTTCGCAACGGTAACCAGTGCTGTATATAATGTCATGTAAGCATTGATCTTATCCTGCTCCATGCCCTTTGCCCAGAAACGCTCACGGCTTCTGCGGACATACCAGTTACTCATCTGGTCTACAAATTCATCCAGAGCTCTTGCTGTCTCAGGAATTCTGTAGTTTTCAAGGTCTGTATCTACCTCTGTGATCAGAGAGTTTAATTTGGATAAAAGCCACTTATCCATAACCGGAAGCTTGTCATATTCCAGTGTATATTTGGAGGCATCAAAGCCGTCAATATTGGCATACAGAACAAAGAATGCATAGGTATTCCAGAGTGTTCCGAGAAACTTGCGCTGTCCTTCCTGTACTGCCTTGCCATGGAAACGGTTAGGCAGCCATGGTGCGGAGTTGATATAGAAGTACCAGCGGATCGCATCAGCACCGTAAGTTGCCAGTGCATCAAACGGATCGACTGCATTGCCCTTTGTTTTACTCATTTTCTGTCCGTTTTCATCCTGTACATGACCAAGCACGATAACGTTTTCGTACGGTGCCTTGTTGAACAGAAGTGTAGACTCTGCCATCAGGGAGTGGAACCAGCCACGTGTCTGGTCAACAGCCTCTGAAATGAACTGCGCCGGGAACTGCTGCTTGAACAGATCCTGATTTTCAAATGGATAATGATGCTGTGCAAATGGCATAGCACCTGAATCAAACCAGCAGTCGATTACTTCCGGAACACGCTTCATTGTCTTACCACAGTCAGGACAGGTAAATGTAACAGCATCGATATATGGACGGTGCAGCTCTACCTTGGCATCTTCCGGATTACCGCTTCTTTCGGCAAGTTCTGCACGGCTTCCGATTGATTCGAGATGTCCGCAGCCTTCACATTCCCAGATGTTCAGAGGCGTACCCCAGTAACGGTTACGGGAAATTGCCCAGTCCTGAATATTTTCAAGCCAGTTACCGAAACGGCCTTTTCCAATAGATTCCGGAATCCAGTTTACGGTATTGTTGTTACGGATCAGATCATCTCTGACTGCTGTTTCTTTGATGTACCAGGATTCTCTTGCATAGTAGATCAGTGGTGTATCACATCTCCAGCAGTGTGGATATTCATGCTCGAATTTCGGTGCGTCAAATAATTTGCCTTCTTTGTCAAGATCGATCAGAACGTCTTTATCCGCATCCTTTACAAATTTACCGGCGTAAGGTGTTTCTTCTGTCAGCTGACCTTTGCCGTCTACAAACTGTACAAACGGAAGATCGTAGTTACGTCCGACATTCGCATCATCTTCACCGAATGCAGGTGCAATGTGTACGATACCGGTACCATCTGACATGGTAACATAGCTGTCGCATGTTACGAAAAAGCCTTTCTTATTCTGTTTGTCTGCCGTTTCCTTTGCGCAGGCATATAATGGTTCATACTCCTTGTATTCCAGATCTTTTCCTTTGTAGGTTTCCAGAATTTCATATGCTTTGTTGCCATTTTCTTCATTTGCCAGTCTGGAAGATAAAACGGTATCCAGAAGTGCTTTTGCCATGTAGTACGTATAGCCGTCAGCAGCTTTTACTTTTACATATTCTTCATCCGGATTTACACAGAGAGCCACGTTACTTGGCAGTGTCCATGGCGTTGTTGTCCATGCCAGGAAATACGCATCTTCTCCCGTCACCTTGAAACGTACGATGGCAGAACGCTCCTTGACTGTTTTATAGCCCTGTGAAACTTCTGCAGAAGAAAGTGGTGTACCACAACGAGGACAGTAAGGAACGATCTTGAAGCCTTTGTAAAGCAGACCTTTGTTCCAGATCTGGTTCAGTGCCCACCATTCAGACTCGATAAAGTTATCATCATAGGTGACATATGGATGATCCATATCAGCCCAGAAACCAACTGTATTGGAAAAGTCTTCCCACATTCCTTTGTATTTCCATACAGATTCTTTACATTTTTCAATAAACGGTTCAATACCGTATTCTTCGATCTGTTCTTTTCCGTTCAGACCAAGCATCTTTTCGACTTCCAGCTCAACCGGTAAGCCGTGGGTATCCCAACCTGCTTTACGGGGTACCATGTAGCCCTTCATAGTACGGTATCTCGGGATCATATCTTTAATAACACGAGTCAGGACATGTCCGATATGCGGCTTGCCGTTTGCAGTTGGCGGGCCATCATAAAATGTATAGGTCGGGCAGCCTTCTCTTGCTTTCATGCTCTTCTGGAAAATGTCGTTTTCACGCCAGAATTTTTCTGTTTCTTTTTCACGGTCTACGAAATTCAGATTCGTGGATACTTTTTGATACATCTTCGTTTTCCTCCTGTTTGCTGTTTCTTCACTTCGTATGCATGTGCGGTATAGGTATAGGGATTTTGTTCCTCTTTCCCACTCGAAATCCCTGCTGCTTCGCATCAGTCGCACTAACGTGCTTCTGGATTTCTTGCGCCTGCGGCGGTCGATTGCGACATCTACATTGTACGCCACAGTGCGCATCCCCGCGGAGCGTTTTTGTGTAATAGAAACGAAGTTTCCTATTACACAAAAACCCCCGTCCTGTAAAAGGACGGGGTAATATCTCCGAAACCACCTGTTACTGCATACTCACTTACGATTTATATGCGCCCGTCGTAACGAGACGGATACGGCAGAACCTACTCATTTTCAATCTTTCAGCCTGCAACTCAGAAGTGATATTCAATCATCTGCTACTCACACCGGTCTTTCACCATCACCGGCTCGCTTTGGCTTTTACAAATGATCTACTGTCTTCGTCATAGTCATTATCTAAGTGAGATTATAATTCTGCAATGCCCGCATTGTCAAGGGGTTATTGTGGCATCTTCCTCTGTTTCCATCAGCTTATGCATGATTTCCTGCCCGGTTTTGGTCGCAGCCAGACCGCCGAGTGCCGTTTCCCGGAAAGCGCTGTCCATTTTGCTGCCAACTTCCTGCATGGCGTCGATCACCTCGTCCGGTGGAATTCTGCTTTTTATACCCGCCATTGCCATATCCGCGCAGGAGATCGCGTTCACGCAGCCCAGCACATTTCTTTTTACACAGGGAATTTCCACAAGTCCCGCAACCGGATCACAGACAAGTCCCAGCAGTCCTTTGAGTGCCAGAGCCGCTGCATGGCAGATCTGCTCGTCACTGCCTCCCTGTAAATAAACAAGTGCTCCCGCTGCCATGGCAGAAGCCGAGCCGATCTCTGCCTGACAGCCACCTTCCGCTCCACTGATCGATGCCCGCTGTGCGATCACTTCTCCAATGCCGCCTGTGACAAATAGTGCTTTTAAGATTTCTTCCTTGGGCACTTTTTTCAGCTCATAATAAGGAAGCAGAACCGCCGGGATCACACCACAAGAGCCTGCTGTCGGCGCCGCAACGATCCTTCGCATGCACGCATTTGACTCTGCCATCTTGAGTGCTGTGATCATGGCTTCTTCCATAAAAGAACCGCAAAGCATATTGCCGGTTTTCGCATACGCTTCCAGTTTTCCGCCTTCTGCACCGACAAGTCCGCTGGCAGACAGTCTGTCCTGCCTGTAGGTTTTCACGGTCTGCTCCATGGTATCGAAGATCTTTTCCATATAAGCAAAGGATTCTTCCCGCGATATGCCGCGCTGCGCCATATCATCATACAGCATATATTCCCAGAAACGCTTTTTTTCTGTCTGGCACCAGTCCAGAATTTCCTGCAGTGATAATTCCATAGTTCCTCCTTATGACATATTATGATGTCGGGGGCAAAAGCCCGGGCTTTGATGCCTGCGGATTGTTCCGTGCTCTGCACTCCCACAATCCTGCCCAATATTCGCATATCGTGGGATTAACATCCCACTTTTATGCTCATATCGGGGCGGGTCCCAAGGTCTTTCAACCACTTATGAGCAAGTTCATGTGGTTTTAGACCTTTTGACCCTGGCATCATATTATAATCCGTTAAAATAAGTTACCTTGATGATTCCTTCCAGATGTTCCAGCCAAGCAATGGCGTTGTCCGGGATCGGCTGGTCTGTCTCGATGACCATAACCGCATACTCGCCTCTTCTCTCGCGGTAAAGCTGCATTGTGGCAATATTGACGGATTTATGTGCCAGCATGGAGGTGACCTCTGCCACATGTCCCGGCTGATCCAGGTTGTGTACGATGAGTGTCGGGCTTTCCCCGCTGAAATTGACATCGATCCCATCAATCTTATTGACCATGATGCGTCCGCCACCAACAGAGGAAGCCTGTACTTCTATTTCCCTGCCACTGCTGCCACGCAGTCTGATGAGTGCTGTATTGGGGTGGGCATCGCCAAGATTCGTGGCTCCGATCGTAAAGGTGAAATTTTTCTCCTGCGCCAGTTCAAAGCTCAGTGGGACATGCATATCGTCCGGCGTAAGCCCCAGAATACCTGCAACGATCGCTTTGTCCGTTCCATGTCCTTTTCCGGTTTTGGCAAAGGAACCATGCAATAGGATTTCTCCATCGACCGGTGTATCCTTTAAAAGTGTCCGTGCCATCAGACCGATCCTGACAGCACCTGCTGTATGAGAGCTGCTTGGGCCGACCATGACCGGTCCGATGATATTCATTAAACTCATAGCATTCCTCTTTTCGTTGTTGCATGTTTATAACAGGATAGCCTCAGCGTATCGCTGAGGCTATCCTATGTCAAGTCAAATCGCTTATTTCATATAGAACGGATCCGTCTCCACTTCCCGGATAACTGCTTCGAGTTTATCCAGTTCTTCCAGAAGCTGCTCCTCCGTGATGATCAGCGGCGGATTGCAGAGCACCATATTTTCATGTCCGAAGGTCAGGAAGCCTTTGGCACGTAAGGAACCGATGATCTTAGGCAGCTTTCCGTAAGGATCCTGACCGTATGGAACGATCGGCTCTTTTGTCTTCTTATCCTTTACAAATTCCACGCAGGAGAATAAACCGATATGTCTGACATCCCCCACACAGTTGTATTTCTCTTTAAATTCATCCAGCTTTTTAGCCAGAAGGGCACCAACCTTATTGACATTGTCGAGGATATTTGCCTTCGTGTAGTAGTTGACACAGGCAACACCTGCTGCACAGGCAAGCGGATGACCGCAGTAAGTCAGACCACAGGAAAGCGTATGATCGTCAAAGTATGCGGCGATCTCTTTGCTGACGCAGGCACCACCAAGCTGAATGTAGCCACAGGTAACACCCTTTGCAAAAGTTACGATATCCGGTTTGACGTCAAAATTCATAAAAGCAAACATCTTTCCGGTTCTGCACCAGCCAGCCATAACCTCATCACAGATCATGACAATGCCAAATTCATCACAGAGCTTACGCACACCCTGCAGATAGCCCTTCGGCGGAATGATAATACCGTTTGTACCGGTCACGGTTTCCAAAATGATCGCTGCAATCTGATCCCTGCCTTCATAGATGATCTGCTCGCGCAGCTTTGCGATATAAAATTCCGTTGCAGCTTCCTCTGACTCGAACTGGATGCTCTCGCGGTACAGATATGGATCAAAGAATTTCACAAATCCCGGAATACCAGGCTCCAATGGGAATCTTCTCGGTTCACCGGTCAGATTGCCTGCACCAAAAGTTGACCCATGGTAACTTCTGTAACGGCTCATGACCTTATAACGTCCTGTATACATTCTTGCCATTTTAATCGCATTTTCATTCGCATCCGCACCACCGTTTGTGAAAAATACTTTTCCCATGTTGTCAGGCATCAGGTCTACGATCATCTTGGCAAGTTTTGCTCTCGATTCTACGCCATAGCCCGGTCCCATCCATGCAAACTTATCGATCTGATCCTTCATGGCATTGTTGATATCTTCATTGCCGTAACCCAGATTGACATTGACCTGTGTGGAGGACATATCGGTATATCTGTTGCCATCATAATCCCACAAATAAATACCCTCTGCCTTTTCCATCGGGATCGGGTTTACATCCTTCTGCTTCGACCAGGACTGTAAATAATACTTTTTCTGTGTTTCTACGATTTCTTTTCCTGTCATTCCCATAATGAACATCTCCTTTGCATTTACTATCATTAAGCACCTAAATATGCTTTCCTTACCTCATCATTGTGCAACAGTTCCTGCGCGTCACCGGATAATTTGATCTTGCCGGTTTCCAGCACGTAGGCTCTGTTTGCCACCTTTAACGCCATCTTGGCATTCTGCTCCACGAGAAGAACCGTGATGCCCTGCGCATTGACTTCCTTGATGATACTGAAGATTTCCTGTACCATCAGCGGTGAAAGTCCCATGGACGGTTCATCCATCAGGATGATCTTCGGATCCGCCATCAGCGCACGCCCCACAGCAAGCATCTGCTGTTCCCCGCCGGAAAACGTACCTGCCAGCTGGTTCTGCCGTTCCTTCAGTCTTGGGAACTTTTCAAACACATTATCCATACGCGCTGCGATCTTATCCTTATCCTTGCGCCCAAACATGTAAGCTCCCATTTCCAGATTCTCCCGCACCGTCATATCCACAAATACATGTCTGCCTTCCGGTACATGGGCTACGCCGTGGGTGATGATCCTGCTCGGCTGTTCTTTCAGAAGATCTGTTCCATCAAACGTAACAGCACCGCTGGTTGCCTTTTTCAGCCCTGTGATCGTATGCAGGATCGTTGTTTTTCCCGCACCGTTTGCGCCGATCAGGGTAACGATCTCGCCGTCCCGCACTTCAATATTGACATCCTCGATCGCATGGATCACACCGTAGTGTACATTCAGATTTTCTACTTTAAGCATCTTCTTCGCCCCCTTCGTCTTCTTTACCAAGGTAAGCCTCGATTACATCTTTGTTGTTTGCGATCTCTTCCGGCTTTCCGCTTGCCAGGATCTCACCGAAATTCAGTACATAGATCCGTTCACAAATACTCATGACAAGACTCATATCATGCTCGATCAGAAGAATCGGAATACGGAATTTCTCACGCAGCATCTTGATCGACTCTTTCAGTTCTGCCGTTTCTACCGGATTCATGCCTGCTGCAGGTTCATCAAGAAGCAGCAGCTTCATATCCGTTGCGAGGGCACGTGCGATCTCCAGAAGTCTCTGCTTACCATAAGGGAGATTTTCCGCGAGCTGATCGGCAAACCCATCCAGCTGAAAAAGCTTCAACAGCTCCATCGCCTTCTGTGCTGTTTCCGCTTCCTCTTTCCAGAAAAACGGCGTTCTGAAGATGGACTGGAACAGATTGCATTTCATATCTTTATTAAAAGCGACCATGACATTTTCCAGAACGGTCATTTTCTTAAAAAGACGGATATTCTGGAAGGTTCTGGCAATTCCCGCCTCCACAACCTGATGCGTGGACAGCCCGTTCATCCGCCTGCCACATAACAGATAGCTTCCTGAGGTTGGTTTATAAATACCGGTGATCAGGTTGAAGATTGTCGTTTTTCCTGCACCGTTCGGCCCGATCAGACCGATCAGTTCACCGGGATAGATTTCAATATTCACATCATTGACTGCTTTCAGACCACCAAACTGGATCCCAAGGCATTTTGTTTCAAGTACCGGAACTCTTTCTTCTGCCATACCAGTCACCTCTTTCCTTTTGGGGTTTTCTTTTTGGTTATTTTCTCGATCAGCTTCGGCAGTGAAAATTCACGTCCGCCAAACAGACCGGTTGGTTTAAAGATCATAACAACGACTAAGATCACTGCGTAGATCAGCATTCTGTAGCTTGCAAATGCCGGTACAACGTAGGAGATCAGCTGTGGCAGTGCAGAAAGGATCGGAGCTGCCACGATGGAACCTGTCAAAGAGCCGCTGCCGCCTAAGATGACGATGGCAAGGAACTCTGATGATTTCGAGAAGTTAAAGTAAGTCGGTACTAACGTTGTTATGTAATGTGCATAAATGGCACCGGATACGCCAGCAAAAAATGCGGAGATCGTAAATGTCAGAACCTTTGTTTTTGTGACATTGATACCGGATGCTGCGGCTGCGATCCTGTCCTCACGGATGGCAATGAGTGCTCTTCCGTATCTGGAACGGATATAGCAGTACATGATGAAGATGCAGATGACCATTGTGATATAGACGTAATGGTAATCGGATACCTTTGCAATGCCTGCAAAGGATTTACCGAAGGTTGCTTTTCCGGTAATTGCGGGAATACCGAAGTTACTTAATACAACACGGACGATCTCGGCGACCGCTACGGTAACGATACAAAGGTAATCGCCGCTGAGTCTTAATGCCGGAATACCGACTAATACGCCGATCAGACCTGCTGCCAGTCCGCCTACGATGATTGCGATCAGATATAAAACGATCGCCGGCAGATCTGTCTGGTCCTGAATGAGTGTTGTGACGATCGCTGAGGCATAGGCTCCGATCGACATAAAGCCTGCATGACCGAGTGAAAATTCACCCATATACCCTGTCAGCAGATTCAGGGAACAGACAATGATTGTATAGAACATACCAATGACAACAAGGCCATTGAAGTATGCAGATTTCTTTCCTAATATTCCTGTATCAAATAACAGACAAAGAAGTAGGAACCCCAGTGCAACCGCTATCAGACTGATCAGATAATTTTTTTTCATACGCTTTGGCATAGCTCCACTCCCTTTCTCTTATACTTTTTCGCTTACTTTTTTGCCCATCAGTCCGGTCGGCCGGATGAGCAGAACGAGGATCAGGATCAGATAAGTGACCGCCTCATAAGTTCCGGGAAGCATATATACCTTGACCATGATCTCGATGATACCAAGCAAAAGTCCACCGATCATAGCACCGGGCACACTTCCGATCCCGCCTAAAACAGCGGCTACAAAAGCTTTTAATCCAAGTGTGATACCAAGTTCGTTTTTGATGCTGACATAAGATGTCGTGTACATCATGGATGCGACTGCTGCCAGACCGGAACCGATCGCAAATGTCGCAGTGATAATTTTATTGACGTTGATTCCTACCAAAGTAGATGCTATCTTATCCTCCGGAACGGCTCTCATTGCCTTTCCGAGCTTTGTATACTTAATGAACAGTGTCAGAAGAAGCATCATGACAAGTCCGATGACGAGTGTCAGAATGGTTGTCGCCGGAATCGTGACGCTGCCAAAGGAAACTGCCGGCAGGTCAAACATCGGCGGTACGTTTCTCGGTGCGGAACCGAAAATAACAAGTGCGCCGTTTTCCAGCACCAGACTCATACCAAGTGCTGTGATCAGTGCAGTGGTAGATCCCTGTCCCCTGACCGGTTTATATGCGATCTGCTCTGTCAGAACACCTACACAAACGCAGACAAGAATCGCTGCAAATACGGCAAACCATGCGGGAAGTCCCAGTTTGAGCATGACAGGGATCACATAGAATAATGTAAATCCGCCTACCATGATGAAATCACCATGTGCGAAATTGATCATTCTGATGATACCGTAGACCATGGTATAACCGAGAGCTGTCAGTGCATAAATAGAACCCAGATTCAATCCGTTTGCCAGACTTTGAATAAATTTAGCCATATGCCCTCATCTCCATTTCTTTTCTTTTTAGTGGGTGGCCGGAAGGCTCCTTTGCCTGCCCGGTCACCCTATGCACGCCAGTGTTACATGGCCTTTGCATCATACAAGTTAGAAGCTACCGTAATAGCTGAGTGTTCCGTCCTTAAATGTTTCGATCGTGAAAGGCTTCTTTGCATCACCGTTCTCATCGTAAGTGATCTCGCCGCCCATGCTTTCATATTTCATGCCAAGCAGTGTATCCTTGATGACGGAAGGATCGGAAGAACCTGCCTCTTCCATTGCCTGTGCGAGCATCTTGACTGAATCGTAATACAGGGAAGAAACTGCATTCAGACCGTCTTCGCCGTATTCTGCCTTGTAAGCGGATACATAATTTTTGACAGCTTCTGTGTCAGCGGAAAGATCCAGATGTGCCAGATAGTAGCAATTATCAAACTTGCTTTCGTAGCCTGTAACATCTGTTCCGTCCCATGCATCACCACCAAGGATCGGGCCTGTAAAGCCTGCGTCTCTTGCCTGGGAAACAAAGTTAGGTACCGTATCATAGTTGTTTGGATAAATGATAACTTCAGCACCCTGTTCAACTGCTTTCGAGATCTGTGCTGTATAATCTGTATCTGTTGTCACACAGCCATAATGCTCATAAGTCACATCTGACATTTCAGACAGGGATTCTTCCATTGCTTCTGCAAGACCTGCGCAGTAGTCGGAATCTTCTGCCGCTACGACTGCAATATTTTTAGCACCGAATTCTTCTGTTGCCAGCTTGGCAAGTGTCGGGCCCTGATCCGCATCGGAGAAACATTCTCTGAAAATGTAATCACCTGTTTTACAGATCGTTGCATTTGTGGAATATGGTGTGATGACGAGCATGCCACTGTCCTGTGCTGTTTCCACAAAGGAAAGGGTACAGCTGGAAGAACAAGAACCGATGACTGCGCTGATATCATAGGATGCACAGTTGTTGTATGCGCTGATCGCTTCTGTCGCATCCGACTTATCATCTGCAAATACTGCGGATTCCAGTGTGTATGTCTTATCCCCGATCGTTACACCGCCGGCTTCGTTGATCTCTTTGATCGCCAGATTATAACCGTTGATCGCGCCTTCGCCCCAGCTGGCAAGACTTCCTGTCAGTGGTGCAATACCTGCGATCAGGATGGAATCGGAATCTCCGCCCGCCGCATCGGATGATGTTTCTGCTGCTCCCGATGTGGAAGCCGTTTCATCTGCAGTGCTGCCACAGCCTGTTAAAAGACTGGCACCAAGTGCTGCGATCATCGCCGCTGTTATGACTGTTTTGATTCGTTTTTTCATAGTTTTGTCCTCCTCTTTTTGAAAATTTATCATTCAACCCTTCGCAAAGCTTACAGGCCAAATTTCACTTTTACATAATTCTCCATGACATCGACACAACGGTCTCTTCCCACTCTGGCGCTGTTGAGTGTCATGTCATAATTCACCGGATTCGTCCAGTAATTTCCGTTTGTATAATGCTTGTAATAATCAGCACGGTATTTATCCGTTTTTTCGATCAGACGATGTGCTTCGTTTTCCGATACACCCATTTTCTTAACAATGGATGCCACACAGTCTGCACGCGGTGCTTCTATGTAGAAACTGGCAACATTGCAATAATCTCTCAGTACATAATCCGCGCATTTTCCGATCACGATAAAGGATGTTTCGTCCGCCAGCTTACGGATCAGCTCGCTCTGGATATTGAACAGGTTGTTATTGGATGTAAAACGCTTATCCGACGGCTCTACCACGTAATGAAACGGCAGTCCCTTCAGCTTATCTGCGATCTCGATCTTCTCATCTGCCAGATTGAAAAGTGCTTCATTAATACCGCTGCTTTCGGAAGCCATTCTCAGAATCTGCTGCTCATAGCAAGGAATTCCCAGCCTTTCTGCCAGTTTTACACCAATTTCTTTTCCACCGCTGCCAAATCCTCTGGCAATCGTAATGACAAATTTCTGCATATTGTTCTCCTCCTCACTATTTAGAAATCACAAAGGAGCTTTTACGGTTTGTAAAAGCTCCTTTGCTTATCGTATGGGTCATGCTGACTGATTGTTATGCCTCCCACAACTTCTTATATATTTGTAAGATATCTTCCTTGGTCACTTCTTTGATCGTATTTCCCGGACTGCCGCTTGCCAGTGCATCATCCGCCATCTTATCCATCTTTTCGAAAAATGCTTCTTTGTTGATGCCATACGCTTCCAGCGTCGGAATCTCGATCGTCTTGCACAGGTCTTCCAGATAGATGAAAAAGGCATCTGCACATTCCTTGTCGGTTCCTGCCACGCCAAGTGCTCTGCCGATCGCTGCAAATCTGGAAAGACATCCGTCCTTTGCAAATGCCAGACATTTGGAGATCAGCATGGCATTGGAAATACCGTGTGGCACATGAAAGAGTGCACCGATCGGTCTGCTCATGCCATGTACGAGCGTCACGCTTGCATTGTTGATACAGACACCGGCTTCGTATGCTGCAAGAGCCATCTGTGTTCTGGCTTCCAGATCTTCGCCGTTTTCATAGGCGGCAGGTAAATAGGTAAAGACCCGTTTGATCGCGGATATGGCAAATATATCGGTATACGGTGTCGCCTTTCTGGATGTATACGCCTCTACCGCATGTGTCAGGGCATCCATTCCGGTCGCTGCTGTGATTGATTTCGGTGCTGTAACGGAAAGCGTCGGATCGATGACCGCCAGCCTTGGGATCACCTTTTCATCCGTGATCAGCTTTTTCGTATCCGTTGCGGATTCTGTCACGCAGTAAAATTTTGTTGCTTCCGATCCGGAGCCTGCTGTTGTCGGTATTAAGGCGATCGGTGCATAACCGGATGCTGCGGAAACTGCTTTGGCACTGTCCTGTGGGCTTCCGCCGCCAATCCCGATGACCATATCGCAGCCTTCTGTGTCATATACCTTTTTGGCAGCCGCAACCATCAGGTCATCCGGTTCTCCTTTGATATCTGTAAAGACGGTGTAGCTGACGCCTGCCTCCTCTAAGGAATCGGTCAGTTTCTTTACGATCCCGCTTTTCTCCACGATCTTGCCGGATATGATCAGTGCATGGTTTCCAAGCTGGCTGATCTGCTCCTTTGCCATGGAAATTGCATTTTCTCCGACAATCGTTCTGCCGGGCATTAAAATCTGATACATGTCATCCACCTCCTGTAGCTTCGTCCCTGCGGAGCATTTTCTGTGATAAGACTCTATCACAGAAAAAAGCCGGTGTACACTGTACCCGACTTCTTTGTCTTATTTTCTGTGTTTTGTTTGATGTTGGAGTCATCATAGCACCTGCCCTTTGCACTGGCAATAGCAAACAAAACACGCATTTTTGTGCATCTGCACATGCGGATAGATCCATTTCCTCTCCGGCTTTACAGGATATCTTCTACGCAGAGTGCCACATACAGTCTTGCCTTCCCTTCCCAGGAAGAAAGATCGATTCCCATGATCTCCTCCGCCTTTTTCACATAATTGTTGACGGTATTGCGATGGATAAAGCATTTTTCACTGACCTCTCCCTGATGCCCGTCACATGCCACATAGGTTTTCACAAATGCCTCATATTCCGTTTTGTTCTTTTCATCATAATCCTTCAGTTTTCCGACAGAATCCGCATAAAATGCGGTCAGTGCCTCTGTATTTTCATTGTCGATCAGCAGCTTGTAAATGCCCATTTCTTTGTAATACAGAATGCGTTCCTTTTTCCGCGCTGCCAGCTTACAGGCAGCATACGCATGCATAAAATTGGCATCCTGATTTTCCGGACCTTTTACAATATCTCCCACGCCGATCGAGATAAGTGGCAGGAGCTTATGTGCAGATGCAGTCTTAAAAAGACTGTCCAGATACTGCTCCAGATCCTCTGCCGTGTAATTGATCAAAAGCAGGATCCGTTTTTCCCTGTATTCAAAGGAAATGTACTGATCATGGATCAGCTTGGCACAGCTTTCCGCCACCATTTTCAGATGCCTGCTCTCCCTGACATATTCCTCCGTTCCATGTGGCATATGCAGAGAAATACATAAGGCTGCCATCGTGCAGGTCGTCATAAAGCCAAGTCGTTCTAGCTGATGCAGAAGCGCGTCCTTCTCTCCGACATGAAAGATCAGATCCTTCATGATCGTTGCGACCGTATCCTCCTGCGCTGCATTGTCTATGATCATCTGACAATATTCCCTTGTGACGTCCACAAGCGGAACTTCCCACGGCAGTGCAAAAAGCGGCAGCTTCTTTTCCTCGCAGAATGCGACCACACTGTCCGGTACTGTCTTTATGAACATGCCTGTATTGATAATGAGCGCGCTGGCGTGCAGACGGTAGATCGTATCCACAAAACGCTGCAGCTTTTCCTCATCATTTCCGGCAATACATTCCGTGATGACAACCTCATTTCCATGCAGAAACTGTGCCCCCTCGTTTGTTTCAATAATATGGATCCACTGCACAGGACGGCAAAGTCCCGCCTGTCCTGCCAGCAGCTTCATATTATATTTGACTGATTCCTTAAAAAGATTACCCACTGTAAGTGCCATATGTATCACCCTATTCTGTTGCTTTACAGATTTCCTCATATAATGCGTCACGCAGACGGAACAGTGTTTCCGGATCTTTTCCGCCAACCGGCTCTCCGTCCAATTCGTCCACATACATGCAGACATGGGAGGAAGATGTCACGATGATCTCATCCGCATTTCGCAGATCCTCCAGATAGTAAGGTGTCTCGCTGACACCGATCCCCAGCTTTTTGCACATACGCACCAGATGTGCCCTTGCAATGCCCGGCAGGATCATATCATCCGTCGGTGCGGTATATAAAATGCCATCCTTTAAGATATGACAGTTGCAATGCGCGCATTCTGTGATCCTGCCGTCATGACGATACAGGATCGTTTCATCCGCGCCCGCTTTATAGGCTTTTTCCGCATATAATACGGAGGGCAGCAGGTTAAGTGTCTTGCAGTTACAATAGAAGAAACGTTTATCTTCCGCTGTCACACACTTGATCGGCTTCTGACACGGATCGATATGATCCGGCTTGATCATAACCCACAGATTGCCCGGACCTTTTTCATATACATGGTTTCTGATGCCCGTTCCTCTTGTGCATGCCCAATAAACAAAGTTATCTCCCGTATCCATTTTCTGTACCAGAGAAGTAAGGAGCTCTTTCAGTTCTTCCTTGGAGCAAGGGATTTCCATATCCATCAGCTTTGCGGAATTGAAAAAGCGGTCAATATGTTCGTCGATCGCAAACAGATGATAATTTCTTGCCGGGCCCGCATCATAGACACCATCACCGAAGAAACATACTCTGTCATCAAAAGGTACCATCATATTTTCCAGTTCATCATAAGTTCCATTGTAATATCCTAATGTTTTCATGCGCATATACCTCCTTGTTCTATCCTTTCCAGTGCTGTAATGATTTCCTGCTCTGTCAGCATACTCTTGCCGTCCACCGTGCACGTCATCTCATGTGTCACGCCGTCCACACTTCCGATCTCCACCGTTTTTGCAATGTAGGATCTGATCCAGGAAAAGCCCGGCAGCAGTTTTTCCCCCACACGGCCGGACAGGGCTGCCACAATTCCGTAAGCACCCCAGTTGGACACGGTTGCGACTACCAGAATATCGGTGCTGACCACGCAGGGCTCTAACGAGAGTTTTCTGCTGATCGCGCCTGCGATCTTTCCCATACCGATCTCATTGCCGCCATCTCCTACGCCGATCGAAGGAATGATGCCCTGGTAAGCCACAAACAACTCATCGATGGGAGCTGTGTGTTCGCTGATGCTCACCCCCCGCATATTGGCGTATTGCAGAAAGCGGTTTCTGCCACAGCGTTCGACCGAGATCATCCCCTTCGGCTGATAGGTTTCGATCAGTTCCTGAAAGGTTTCCTGATCCGCATCATACGGTACATAGACAGTGGGCAGCATTTCCAGTTCAAAAAAGCCCTGACACGGCTGATCCGTCAGGATCACCGGCTGATATCCCAGTCTTTGCAGTGCCAGTGCCAGCACCACGGTTCCTGCCGGGCCATCTGTTTCCGCATATCCTGCCACATAAAATCCGGTCGTTAAAAACACAACGCCTTTTTCCCACGAGAGGATTTCCTGTGCTGCCTTTTCACAGCAGTTATCCGATACATATCGCCTGATATACGGTATCCCACGCTGCGAATAACGCAAAATAACATCTTCAATGGTTTCTGTCATACGCATCCCTTCTTTCTATGCGATCACCTGTGTGATCGGTACTATGGTGACACCTGCCTCTGTGAGCTGCTCCTGCAGCAGTCTGGCAAATGCAACAGCCTTTTTTCCATCCCCATGCAGACAGACCGAGTCTGCTTTGATCGGAATTTCTGTCCCGTCTATGCTTGTCACAACACCTTCCTGTACCATTCGGATCGTCCGCTGTACGGCTGTTTCCTCGTCTTCGATCACAGCACCTTTCTGTGCGCGCGGTACAAGTGTTCCGTCCGCCTGATAGGATCTGTCCGCAAATACTTCATTTGCGGTACGAAGTCCGACCTGTTCTCCTGCTTTGATCAGCTGACTGCCCGACAGTCCAAGCAGGATCAAACCGCTGTCCACTTCATAAATGCCTTCTGCGATCGCATATGCCAGCTTTTCGTCTTTGGCTGCCATATTGTACATGGCACCATGCGGCTTTACATGCTGCAGACTGACATGTGCTGCCTCGCAGAATGCCTGCAGTGCACCGATCTGGTACTGCACCATTGCCTTCACTTCTTTTGGACTGACTGCCATATTCCGCCGGCCGAAGCCGACCAGATCCGGATAGCCCGGATGTGCACCGACTGCTGTGTTTTTTTCTTTTGCCAGTCTGACCGTTTCCGCCATAACGACCGGATCCGATGCATGAAATCCACATGCTACATTGACAGACGAAACATATTGTATGACCTCTTCATCCATACCACATTTGTAGTTTCCGAAGCTCTCGCCCAGATCCGCATTCAAATCTACTTTCATGTTGCACACATCCTTTCTGTATCCTGTTTACTCTTCCATATTCACTACTTCTGATGCAGTTTTTGATTTCTGGCACACTATCGATTTTTCAGGTTTCAGTTTCTATATCATTTTCTGCTTCTGTACCAGAGTTAGCATATGTTAATATTTGAGGTTAATATTTTTCACGTCAGTTACCAGCATATGTCCCGGCGCATGTGTGATACAAAAGCCTGGCTTTGATGCCATGACCACAGCCTGCGGTGTGACACCGCACGGCCAGAATACCGGTACTTCTCCTTCACGGATCGTAACCGCATCTCCAAAATCCGGCTTTGCCAGATCCCGGATTCCGATCACCTTTGGATCTCCGATATGGACAGGTGCGCCGTGTACCTTTGGCATCGCCCCTGTTACCTGCACAGCCTTTGACACCAGTGCATAAGGAATGGGGCGCATGCTGACAACCATATTTCCATGAAATACCCCTGCGCTTTTACAGGGAATATTCGTCTTATACATCGGTACATTGCAATGCTCCTCGATCTGTCTGACCGGAATATCTGCTTTCAGCAATTCGCCTTCAAAGGAAAAGCTGCAGCCGATCAGAAAACTGACAAGATCTTCTCTCCAAAATGCTGATACATCGGTATACCTGCCTGTCAGCTCGCCGTTTTCGTAAATACAGTACTGTGGGATATCTTTTGCAATATCCGCATGATCGGCGATCTCGCTTAAATACCTGTCCCCGTCATTTGTCACCTCAAGGATTGGACACGCTTTCGGATTTTTAGCCGCAAACAGAAGGAAATCAAATGCAAGCTCCTTAGGGAGCACTACAAGGTTAGCCTGTGCATACTCGCTGCACATACCGCTTGTTTCCCCTGTGATCTTTTCCTCCCGAATCAGCCGCCGCACTTCCTTTGGTGAGCTGTCTGCGTAATCAGCCGCGCAGGTTCCGTCCGGGTAACTGTCTTCTATTTTATTTACCATGTTGCATCACTTCCTCTCTTCTCTCACGTCAGTTGCCTATGAGTAACCATTCATATATACCGCTATGTAGCATCTGTAACGACCAAGATCCATATTGATCCATAATAACTAACTATGCATGGGCAATCTTTTTACCTCTTTGTTATATCTGCCGTCCTTCATCTGCCACCAAACAACATTCTCAGGAAACTGCCCGGTGAATGCTTCTGCAGCTTCTTCAGATCTGCCTGCGCAAAACGGATCTGATCGCCCGGCCCGGCCTGTGCCAGTATGGGAAGATCCTCCTGTATCACAGTGGCAATCTTTGCGTATCCACCCGTCGTCTGATGATCCGCCATCATAACAATCGGAAGCCCCGCTGTTGTGATCTGCACAGATCCAAATACAATGCCATCCGAGATGATATCTGTGTTACCCTCTGCTAACACCTTTTTACCTTCCAGACGGATGCCCATCCGGTCACTCTCCACGCTTACGGTATACGGCGTCTCCAGAAATGTCCTAACCCCTTCTTCTGTAAACATTTCCTTCTGCGGCCCTAAAATAACCCGCACCGTTTTCTCCCTCTCATAATCCATCTGGCTGACCGTCTTTTTGAGCAGTCTTTTCTGTTCTGCTTCGGAAAACTCTCTGACGCGGATTGGAATCGCATCCCCATTTTGCAGCTTTCTACCTTTAAAACCACCCAGCCCGCATTTCAAATTGGTAGATCTGCTCCCCATCACGCTTGGAACCTCTATCGTACCTGCAATGGCAAAATAGGCTCTCACACCGTTTTTCGCCATGCCAAAGCGAAGCCTGTGTCCTTTTTCGATCCGGTAAACACGCCCCCGCTCCACCGGTATGTTTCCGTCATAAACCGCCTGCATATCCGCTCCGGTATAGGCAGCACATACATCTTCCTCAAATACAAGCTCTGCTCCCATCAGCGTCATTTCCAAAACAGCTGCATCCGGTTCATTTGCCAGAAGAGAAACAAGCTGCGTGTATGCCAGCGTATCCATAACGCCGGAGGCCGTGATCCCATATTCCATATAACCGAATCTGCCTCTGTCCTGCACCGTCGTGAGCGGCCCTGCCTGTAAAATATGCATGCTCATACGATCACCTCGCTCTCTTTATGCAAACTCCGGCTGATAGACCTTATTTTTCACATCCTGTCTGATCAGCGCATATTCCTGCTCTGTCACAGAAACAAAACGGATGTATTCCCCCGCATGGCATAAAACGGGCGGATCATTTGTCTGATCGTAAAAGGAAAGCGGTGTACGCCCGATCAGTCTCCAGCCGCCCGGCGAATCCATCGGATATACGCCTGTCTGACTACCGCCGATTCCCACCGATCTTGCTGGGATCTTTGTCCGCGGAATGGAAAGTCTTGGCATATGGATCCGTTCATCCAGTCCGCCCAGATACACAAAACCGGGAAGAAATCCCAGCATATAGATCTTGTAGTCCACACTTTGATGGATCTGTATGATCTCTGCTTCACTCCGTCCAAGCTCCCTGCTCATCTCTCCAAGATCCGGTCCTTCTTCCCCGCCATAGTGACAGGGCACAATGCGGATCCGTTTCTTCTCCTGTGTTTCGGCTGTCTGCGCAGCGGAAAACTTCTTTATGACAGGCAGCAGCTTTTGATAGGTCGTTTTTCCCTGATCGTAAAAGATGAGCAGGCTCCGGTAAGTAGGAAGCACTTCTGTCACGCCTTTTGGATGTGCTGCCCTGATCTGTGCTGCCAGATATTGCACACGGTCATTTGTCTGCACATCGATCACATTATCAAACTCGCAAAGAACCGCCTGATCGCCCACCGGGCAGATACGCAATGAACTCATGGGATCACTTCCTCTCACTAAACGCGCAAAGGAGCATGCTTTCGCACACTCCTTCGCGGGAAATTTTCATATTATGATAGCAAACAGAAAGGGACAATGTGTCGACCACATCGTCCCTTGAATATGCTTCACATTATATCCGATTCTTTCTGTTTATGCAAGATTGACTTTGTTTTTTGTATATTTGCACATTCCTTTGCATACATATGCACATTATTCCGTTTGTAAGGCTACACTTTCCACACAGTTGTGCATCAGCATTGCGATCGTCATCGGCCCTACACCGCCCGGTACAGGTGTGATATAGCTGCAATGCCCGCTCACCCTCTCAAAATCAACATCCCCGCATAGTCCCTCTTCTCTTCTGTGGATCCCCACATCAATGACAACGGCTCCTTCTTTGACATATTCCTCCGTGATCATCTGTGGTTTTCCAATTGCTACGATCAGGATATCCGCACGCTTGCAGACGTCTTTTAAATCCTTTGTCTTTGAATGCGTGATCGTCACTGTCGCATTCTCACGCAGCATCAGAAGTGCCATCGGTTTTCCGACGATATTGCTTCTGCCGATGATGACACATTCCTTTCCGGCGATCTCAATACCGGATCTCTTTAGCAGCTCGATGATCCCCGCCGGTGTACACGATACAAAACCCGGCTGTCCGATACAGAGCGCACCAACACTCTGCGGATGGAAGCCGTCCACATCCTTTTTCGGGGAGATCGCACGGATCACCGCATTTTCATCGATATGCTCTGGCAGCGGAAGCTGTACCAGAATACCGTTGATCTCCTTTCGGTTATTTAACTCTTCTATTAAAGAAAGCAGCTCTTCCTGCGTTGTCTCCTCCGGAAGCTCAAAGCTCTCTGATTCCATGCCCGTATAAGCACAGGCTTTTTTCTTATTATTCACATATACGCTCGAAGCCGGATCATTGCCGACCTGTACGACCGCCAGTGTTACCGTAACGCCCTGCGCCTTCAGCGCAGCGACCTTTTCCTTTACTTCATCTTTGATCTGCTTGGAAATTGCCTTGCCATCTATAATATTCATAATTACCCTCCATTTCATATTTATAATCATGCAGTTGGATGGATTTGCATGTTTCACACCAGACCGCCCATAAAAAACGTCGGTACTTAGGGCACGTATTTTGTGCCCTTATGTATCCGCTACGTTTTTTAACGAGCGGAAGCGCGTCTGGCGGGGAATATACAAATTCATTCTATATATTGTTTAAAAAAGACCGGTAATCTTTCCGCTTTCATCCACATCAATTCCGAACGCCGCCGGCTGTTTCGGAAGGCCCGGCATTGTCATGACTGCGCCTGTCAGCACAACCACAAAGCCTGCACCTGCGGATACATAAGCTTCCCGGACTGTGATATCAAAATTCTCCGGTCTGCCTAAAAGCGACGGATCATCGGACAGGGAATACTGCGTCTTTGCCATACATACCGGCAGATCCCCGAAGCCAAGCTCTGTCAGCTTTGCAAGCTGCTTCTTTGCTGCGGCTGTATAGTTTACGCCCTTTGCACCGTAGATCTCTTTTGCGACTGTCTCAATCTTTTCTGTCAGCGGCAGTTCATCCGGATACAGCGGCTCAAAATGGCTTTCTTTTTCTTCCAGTGTCTTTAACACCTTCTCAGCTAAGGCAATACCGCCTTCGCCGCCCTTTTCCCAGACTTCGGAAATGGCAAATTCGCAGCCGCGTTCTTCACAGAACTGCTTCACATATGCGATCTCTGCCTCGCTGTCCGTAACAAAGGAATTCAGTGTCACAACAACAGGTACTTTATATTTCTGCAGGTTTTCGATATGCTTCTCCAGGTTGACGATACCTTTCTTCAGTGCTTCCACATTTTCTGCGGAAAGCTCTGCCTTCGGAACACCGCCATTATATTTCAGGGCACGGATCGTTGCGACCAGTACAACTGCATCCGGTTTCAGCCCTGCCTGTCTGCACTTGATGTCAAAGAACTTCTCTGCGCCGAGGTCTGCACCAAATCCCGCCTCTGTCACAACATAATCTGCCATGGAAAGCGCTGCGGTCGTTGCACGGACGCTGTTACAGCCGTGTGCGATATTGGCAAACGGACCGCCATGGACAAGCGCAGGGGTATGCTCCAGTGTCTGGATCACGTTTGGCAGGATGGCATCCTTTAAGAGTGCTGCCATTGCACCGACTGCCTGCAGGTCTTTCGCTGTTACAGGCTTCCCGTCCAGATCGTATGCCACGATGATCTTACCGAGGCGGTCTTTCAGATCTTCCAGATCCGTTGCCAGACAGAGGATCGCCATGATCTCGGAAGCAACCGTGATCACGAAATGGTCTTCCCTGACAAAACCGTCTGTTTTGCTGCCAAGTCCCACAACAACATTCCGCAGGACACGGTCATTCATATCCAGGCATCTCTTCCAGACGATCTGGCGTGTGTCGATGCGGAGCGCATTGCCCTGCTGGATATGGTTGTCCAGGAGTGCTGCGAGCAGGTTGTTTGCTGAAGTGATCGCATGGAAATCGCCTGTAAAGTGCAGGTTCAGATCTTCCATCGGAACAACCTGTGCATAGCCGCCGCCTGCTGCACCGCCTTTGATACCAAAGCACGGTCCAAGGGATGGCTCACGCAGTGCGATGACTGCCTTTTTCCCCAGCTTGCCGAAAGCCTGTCCGAGCCCGACACTTGTTGTCGTTTTGCCTTCTCCCGCAGGCGTCGGGTTGATCGCCGTTACAAGGATCAGTTTTCCTTTTTGATTTCCCTCTATCTTTTTCAAATATTCATTCGAGATCTTTGCTTTGTACTTTCCGTAAAGCTCCAGATCGTCTGCGGTCAGCCCGATCTCTTTAACTACCTCTGTGATAGGAAGCATCTGTGCTTCCTGTGCGATTTCAATGTCTGTTTTCATAGACGTCCCTCCTTGCATGGTTTCCTGCATCTTTATGTATGTGATAGGAAATTCCTATCACATACATAAAGGCGCATCCATATCAGATGTTCTGATACAGATACGCCTCTGTCTTTTCAACCTGAAAGATTTTGCTTCTTCGGTGCACCATTGCTCTCCAGAGTATCGTCCCAATCCGGTCCTTCTGCCTGAGAGTTTGTTGCGACTGCCCCTTCGGCGTTATGCCTGCAGCTTTCTTTCCTAAATAAAAGCCTGCATAATCTCTCCCGGATTTTTCTACCGATATCACTTATGTATTATGTGGCGAGTTTAACATCCCTGCTTTTTCCTGTCAACAGATTTCTTGTATAGACAAACACATGATTTTCTGTCGGAGTGCACAAATAAAGTCTTGAAACCTGATACAATTTTAAGCTTGCCCGAAGACGTATTTCATTGACAGAAAGCCAAAAAAAGCATACACTTTATCTAATAATCACTGACAAGACAGTGACCGTTTGCCGGGGCTGCATGATGGGACTGCCGCCCTGCGACATAAAGGAGAATACATGGAAAAACAAAAGATGACAAAAGAGGAAAAAAGCTGGATTTTGTATGATGTTGCAAACTCCGCGTTTATCATGACACTGACTGCCACGATTCCGATCTATTTCCGTGCACTGGCAACAGAAGCCGGTATCAGTGCCACTC
The DNA here is from genome assembly GCF_018917935.1 of Kineothrix sp. MSJ-39. GTDB lineage: Bacteria > Bacillota > Clostridia > Lachnospirales > Lachnospiraceae > CAG-194. Next base: position 179,462 of record NZ_JAHLPN010000002.1, read on the forward strand.
ATGCGACCTCCATCTGGGGAACCTGCACCTCGATCGCCATCCTGATCCTGGCACTGCTTTCTCCGATCCTTGGTGCCCTGGCTGATTACCAGAATATGAAAAAACGGATTTTCGTGATCTTCCTTGCCATCGGTATCGGCGGTGGTATCGCCTTTACGATCGCACCAAACTGGATCACCTTCCTTGTATTTTTCATTGTTTCGCGGATCGGTTATACCGCCTGCAATGTTTTCTATGATGCCATGCTGGTCGATGTGACGACGGATGAACGGATGGATCAGATTTCTTCCTTCGGTTATGCGTTTGGCTATATCGGAAGCTGTATTCCGTTTATTGCCGGTATTATACTGATCCTTGTCAAACCGTTTGGACTGACCACACTCCTTGCGACACAGATTTCCTTTGTGATCACGATCGTATGGTGGTTTTTACTGACAATCCCGCTTCTGAAAAATGTGAAGCAGACACATTACCTGCGGCCGAAGAAAAATATCGTCAAACACAGCTTCCGCAGGCTATATGTTACCTTCATGAAACTGAAAAAGAACAAAAGACTTCTTTATTATATATTAGGTTACTTCTTTTACATTGACGGTGTCTATACCATCATTTCCATGGCAACCAGCTATGGCGGTGAGGTCGGCATTGATTCCACGCAGATGATCCTGGCTCTTCTTCTGACACAGATCGTTGCTTTTCCATGTGCGATCTGGAGCGGCAAGCTTGCAGAGCGTTTTGGATCCATCAATGTCATTAAAGTATTTATCCTGATCTACTGCGGCATCTGCTTTTATGGCTATCTGCTTGACAGCGCACTCGACTTCTGGATCCTTGCAGTCCTTGTCGGTATGTGTCAGGGTGGTATTCAGGCACTTTCCCGTTCTTACTTCGGTAAGCTGATCCCCAAAAAAGAATCCAGTGAGTATTTTGGATTTTTTGATATATTTGGGAAATTTGCAGACTTCTTCGGACCTCTGCTCATTTCCCTGTGTGCCCTTATTTTCCATAGCTCCAGCTATGGTGTGCTGGCACTGATTGTCTTATTTTTGATCGGTTTTATACTGATCCAGAAATCAGAAAAATTAGCAAAAACAGAGGAGAAATAACATGGACAGACAAAATTTGACCCTCCTGACCGATTTATACGAATTGACGATGATGCAGGGCTACTTCAAACACAAAGATCGTAACGAAACGGTTATCTTTGATGCATTTTTCAGAAACAACCCTATGGACAGCGGCTATTCCATCATGGCAGGTCTTGAGCAGGTCATCCAGTATATTAAGGAGCTGAAATTCGAGCAGCAGGATATCGATTATCTGGCAAGCCTCGGTATTTTCCAGCAGGATTTTCTGGACTATCTGAAAGATTTCAAATTTACCGGTGATATTTATGCGATCCCGGAAGGCAGTATCATGTTCCCGCGTGAGCCAATGATCAAGGTCATTGCACCGATCATGCAGGCACAGCTTGTGGAAACAGCGATCTTAAATATCATCAACCACCAGAGTCTGATCGCCACCAAGACTTCCCGCGTCTGCTTTGCAGCCAGAGGAGACGGAATCATGGAGTTCGGTCTTCGCCGTGCGCAGGGACCGGATGCAGGTACCTACGGTGCAAGAGCAGCCATGATCGGCGGCTGTGTCGGTACTTCCAACGTACTGGCAGGACAGCTGTTTGATGTTCCGGTCAGCGGAACACACGCCCATAGCTGGATCATGAGCTTCCCGGACGAATACACAGCATTCAAAGCATATGCAGATATTTATCCGAATGCCTGCCTGCTTCTGGTAGATACTTACGATACGTTAAAATCAGGTGTTCCGAATGCGATCCGCGTCTTCAAAGAAATGAAAGAAGCCGGTATTCCGCTTACCAAATACGGAATCCGTCTTGACAGCGGTGATCTTGCTTACCTTTCCAAAAAAGCACGTAAGATGCTCGATGAAGCCGGTTTCCCGGATGCGATCATTTCCGCTTCCAACGATCTGGATGAGTTCCTGATCGACAGTCTGAAGGTACAGGGTGCAGCCATTACCTCCTGGGGTGTTGGTACACATCTGATCACAAGTAAGGACTGCCCATCCTTCGGCGGTGTATACAAACTGGCTGCTGTTATGGGAGAAAACGGAGAATTCATCCCGAAGATCAAGCTTTCTGAGAATACCGAGAAGGTAACAAATCCCGGTAATAAGAAAATTTATCGAATTTATGAAAAGGAAAGTGGTAAAATCAAAGCAGATCTCATTTGTCTTGCCGATGAGGTATTTGACGAAAATGAGCCAATGCTTTTATTTGATCCTTTAGAGCCATGGAAAAAAACAAAGCTTCCTGCAGGCAGCTATACCCTGCGTGAACTGATGGTTCCGGTTTTCTTAAACGGCGAATGTGTCTATGAATCTCCAAAGGTAATGGATATCCAGGCTTACTGCAAGAAAGAGCTGGAAACGCTCTGGCCGGAAACAAGAAGACTTGTCAATCCGCATAAGGTATATGTGGATCTTTCCGCAAAGCTGTATGATATCAAGATCGCGCTCCTTGATCAGATGAGTGCAGAATAAGCAAATAAAACGAAAGAGGTAAATGCTATGCTGAAAATTATTACAGATTCCGCTACGGATCTGCCAAAGGACTATGTGCAGGCGCATCATCTGCATGTGATCCCGACCCCGGTCGTTATTGATGAAGTTGACTATTTTGATGGTGCTACGATCCAGACAAAAGAATTTTATGATATTTTAGATGATATGAATCGCGATGTCCGCACCTATCATATCAATCCGGAAATGTTTGAAAATGCCTTTATGCCTTATGCAGAGGCAGGCGACAGCGTGATCTATCTGTGCTTCTCCACAGGGATCGCAGGTACTTTTAATGCCGCAAACATTGCCAGAAACAACGTACTGGAAAACTACCCGGACTTTGATCTGACGATCATCGACTCCAAATGCGCTTCCATCGGTTTCGGACTTCTTGTTTCCAAGCTTGTCACCATGCTGGAAAAGGGTGCTTCCAAAGAAGAGATCATAGAAGCGGCTGATTATTTTATCGATCATATCCATCATGTATTTACAGTCCGCACTTTAAACTACCTGATCAAGGGCGGCAGATTATCCAAGTTCTCCGGAACGATCGGTGAAACGCTGGACATCAAGCCAATCCTGATCGTAGACAAGAATGGTGCTCTGACCGTGATCCAGAAGGTGCGTGGACAAAAGAAGTCCTTTAAGACACTTGTGGAATATGTGAAGGAAAATGCTTATGATCCATCAAAGCAGACGATCGCGATCTGCCACGGCGAAGATGAAGCCGCACTCGGCTTTGTCAAAGAGCTTCTGGATAAAGAATGTAGTCCAAAAGATTACCTGATCACAACTGTTGGCTGTGCGATCGGTGCACACACAGGTCGTGGTATTGTCGGTATCTGCTTCTTTGATGCGGACAACGGAAAGTTCCAGAAGTATTTTGAGGATTAGGTTGTCAGATATTTTAATCTGTAGAATTGAAATATGAGATGATACTATATGAAATCAGGGCTGCTATATAGAAACGCAATCACGTTTGCCTACCCTGCGATTTGCCAGGAGCATATTTTGCACGAGCTCCAGCCGCCAAAAAGCGTGGCGGTCTCTCCGCTCGGCAAATGCTCCGCAAATCTCAGTCGGCTACACTATCGATTGCTTATTCTACATAGCAGCCCTGATTTACTTATCTATATTTTTTTGTTTATTTGTGTCTTTTTTGTATCCTTTATATTTCTTTGAGTTCGATTTTATCTAAGCTTCATACCAAATAGGTGAAATCTTTCAATATGGTGGAAACATAAAATACCTATAAATTATTTTTCGCCCTATAAGAACAAATCTGTCCTTATAGGGCGAATGTAATTTTCCTTGTTCAAATGTTTTTCGTCTTTTTATCAGAAAATTCATGGTTTCGTATGAATTATTCTTGTTGTTTTCCTGGAACTAACGAATATATCTTGAAATCCCGTCTCATTTCCTTATTTTTTTCGTCCAAATAACATATACAATGCGTCTTGAGATGAAGTTTTATCCGACAGGAAATTTTCGTTTCGCCCATATGCAGCAAATTTTACTTTCCGGACGAATCTTTTATGCCAACCACTAAAAATCCATATCTATTTCTTATAACAGACTGTTAAGAATGTCCTCTTACAGATTCTGCACAGCAGCAACAAATTCCTCTTCCGGGATCTTGGCATTTTCAACAGCTTTTCTGATCGCTTCCTGCATAACAGAAGCAGCAATTGTTCCGGCGACATTGATATCAACCTTTTCTGAGCCGATGGAAACCGCATAGATGCTGTCACCATCCGCCATAGTTCCAACAGGATTAATACATCTCGCATATGCATTTCTTGTCATACTTGCAATCTTATTCAGCTCGGCCTTGGAAAAAGCGGCATTTGTAAAAACTGCTCCGATCGTAGTATTTCCGGTAAACTGGTCATGTGGCACCAAACATTTACACATTTCTGCCACACTGTCAAGAGGCTGCTTTCTGTCTGCACTCAGAAGTCCGGCAAGTCTCTTTCCCGTCCCGGCCTCATAAATATCTCCCGCTGCATTTACAACAACGATCGCTCCGATCTGAAAACTGCCAATCTGGATACAATGCAGTCCCAGTCCTGCTTTCATAGACTGTCCCATGCCATACAGCTTACCTACCGTTGCACCACAGCCTGCTCCGATATTTCCCATTCCTGTGTCACAGCCGGCAAGTGCTTTTTCTGTTGCTTCTCTTCCCATCGCTGCATCCGGCCTAACCTTTGCACTTTTATAACCCAGATCATAAATACAGGACTGACAGACAAGCGGAACCAGCGCAGGCCCGGTCGGATATCCGATCCCATGCTCTTCCAGACATGTCATAACGCCATCTGAAACTGCAAGTCCATAGGCGGAACCACCTGACAATACAATCGCATTGATCGGATTATCTGCCGTCAAAGGACTTGTCAGTGGTGTTTCTCGGGAAGCAGGGCCTCCGCCGCTGATATCACAGCCTGCCTTTGCACCATCCGGAAAATACAGAACAGTCACGCCTGTTCCTGCATCCTGATTCTGGGCATGTCCGATGGAAATGCCCTTTATGTCTGTTACCTGAATTTCCTTGCTGTCTGTCATAGTTTGATTCTCCTTTTGCTCCGCAAATATGTGGCATGATGCGCGACATTTTTCGGGAACCTCAGCCCATGCATAATCACCTTCGGTGATGGGCTGAGGCTGCATCATGCATTCTTCGAATGCATGACATTTTCGGGAACCCCTCGCATGAGAATTCCCTGCGGGAATAGCTCGGGGCTACATCATGCATCTTTCAGATGCATGACATTTAGCGTTTGAGGGCTGCGAAAAGGGCACGTGAGATAATGGATGCCACAACAAAGCAGATCACCGCTTCAATGAGTCCCTGCATACCAACAAATGCGATTACAAATAAAAACGGATTGCTTACACCAAATGTACTTACCATGCCCTGAATGTACTCTGTGTTGTAGAAAAAGATACATAAAGAGGACATGAAAAGCAGTGTATTTAAGAGCGGGCAAGCCAGACTTGCTGCAAAATAAGAGAACTTTCTGGATGCGCCACCCTTGTACATTGCTTTGAAAAGCAGTCCTGAAAGCCAGCCTTCCAGAACACGCGGTACGATACATGTCACAACGGTTCCGACAGGACTGATGCTTAAAAGCATGGAAGAGAATGCGGATTCACCGGTCAGTGCCATATAAAAGCTTGTCAGACCAAATGCCAGTCCGCAGATCGCGCCACCGGTCGGTCCAAGCAGCACCGCACCGACAGCAACCGGTACTGTCAGAAGTGTGATGGATAATCCGGGTGTGCGGATATAACCAAGCGGTGTCAGCGACATGATGATAATGATCGCGATCATCAATGCAAGCTCCACCATAAATTTCGTGTCAAAGTTCTTTTTCTGTGTCATAACAAATCTCCTTTTTCTCTGATAAAGCGGCTATTGTCCCCTGCCTTTCAGAATTATTTTATTTTGGGGAATAAGTGTTATAGGGAAAAGTCCGGGAAACCCGGCAGATACACCAAACAGAATTGTCACTACCTTGCAAGTAGATGCCATAAGGTCATCTCTTATTTCACAGACGCTGCAGGCAATGCCTGCTTTTACTGTGTCTGCTCCATATTTCATATATGATATGTAAGATATTTTTCTTCTTGATGCATTTTCTTTCGAATAACGCTCAAGTGGTAAAATACCACATTTCATGCTCATTGTCAAAAGTTTTTGCCCCTTGCCATATATAAATGTGGGTTGAAACTAAAACAGAAACTAAGTATTTTCTTATTTGTTTTTGCCATGACTTTCTGTATGCCATTAGCGATGCCTCAGGGGTACAAATGGAGGCATATTCTGTAGAGGATAACGGTAAAGGGATATGCTTCAATGTCTTTGTCTATAATGTAAAACCCGGCTATAAGATCGACTATCTCGCGGGCGGTGTCACAAAAGGAAATAAGCGGATCAGTCAGTATATCATAGATGGTACATATACGAAAACTTTTGATGCCGCAAAGGTGAAGAAGAAAAACCAGTCCTTTAAAATAGGTTGCAAAGCTCCCGGTAAGATCACCTATGGCATATCTTCCGGCAGTCAGAAAATTTCCATCAGCCGTAACGGAAAAGTAACCGTTGAAAAAGGAACTGATTTCTACAAACCGAAAAAAATTCGAAAAACCATTAAGGTCATTGTCCATAAGGCATCAGATTCCGGAGATCACACAACCCCTGCGCCGGCTCCTTCCAATACTCCGTCACAGCCATCTGTATCGCCCACGGATCCGAATACAAATGTTACACCATCTACCCCCCGTTATATATTGAATACCAATACGAAAAAATTTCACTATCCTGACTGCAGAGAAGAGATCATTGCACAAGGCTACAGTCCTTGCGGAATTTGTAAACCATAACATGACATACAAAATCCCCGGTGTTTGCACCGGGGATTTTTTCACAAAAACTGTGCCATATAGACCGGAATACATTCCATATCTCCATCACGCATATAATCTTTTGTATAAAGCATGATTTTACGAATAATTTTAGATGAAAATTTTTGAGAAAATGCATCTATTGATGCATGACTCTTATATCCGGAGCTTTTTACCTCAATTGGGCATATCTTGTTCTTTTCAGTTATTAAAAAAACTATCTCATAATTATGTCGTGTTTTCGCATTCAAAAACGTATGATAGTACAGCTCATGTCCGTTTGTTGCCAGTGTCTGTGCGATCACATTTTCATAAAGATATCCCAGATTGGCTTGCAAAGTATCATTTAGTAAACGTGAATATATATCGTTTTCCGTAAAACTTCTGTCCTTAAATGCAAGTGTCACAAATAATCCAATGTCTGCAATAAAAAGTTTAAATCTTTCCAGATCTTTATTTTGTGCCATTCCAGCCCCCAGATCATTCGCATGATATGCTACAAGTACTGTCCCGGAATCCTTCAGTTCTGCAATCTGTTCCAAAATATCTCCCGCTCTGTTGCCGGATAGTACGCTTGATACCTGATACCTTGCAGCATTTCCCATAAGCTGAGCCGGAATCGCATCAAATAATGCTGAAATCTTTCCTGTTGAATCAATTTTTCTGAAATCGTCCTCGTATAGTGTAAGAATGTCCCTCTTTATTTCATCAACTTTTCTCAGATCATTCGTTTCTATATAACTTTCTACCGCCTGTGGCATACCGCCAACAAGCATATATAACCTGAAATCCCGTAACATCTTACGATTTGCCGCCTGCCCCAGTGGTCTTTTGGCATCATAAAACTGCTTTAACATTGTAACTGATATCGTATCCTCAAGAGCCCATCTGAATTCTTCATAATCCATTGGATACATATGAAGCTTTCTTTCCTCACTTGGAATTAAAATATCTTTTACATTTTTATGAATAGATATCAGAGATCCTGTTTCAATATAATCATATCTGCCGTCCTTGACCAATGCTTTTATTGCCTGCCTCGCTTTAGGGCATAATTGAACCTCATCAAAAACAATACAGGACTTTCTATCCTGCAGACTCGTCTGATAGGTAAGCTGTAGTTGTAAAAATATATAATTTAAATCTGAAAGGTCGTCAAATAACTGCTTTGTAGCAGAAGATGCTCTGTAAAAATCCACAATAATATAGCTTTCATATTCATTTTTTGCAAATTCTTCTACCACAGTGGATTTTCCCACACGTCTTGGACCTTCTATTAAAACAGCAGTTTTTCCATTCGATGTGTTTTTCCAGTGTAATAGCTGATCATATATTTTTCTTTTATACATATACAGAAATCTCCATTCTGCAAAATCGTTAATTTCATATTACTGTATTTTCGCAAAATCGTCAATTTTGTTTTGCTGTTTTCCTGCAAAATCGTTGATTTTATTTTGCAGTTTTTCCGCAAAATCGTCAATTTTGGTGTCATGTAAGATGTCATTCCGCCAAAACGACAGAATAAAGGGTTTGCCATAGCACATACAAAATCCCCGGTGTTTGCACCGGGGATTTTTCACTTCATCCACATCTATTGCTCCATCTGCCTGCCCAGAAAACCTGCGGCGGATAACACGAGCTTCTTTTCTACTTCGCCGAGTTTTTCCTTCTCATCACTTGCGGCAAGAATAACAGCGCCGATCACATCTCCTTCTGCCAGGATCGGAGCGGACACATACTGTGTAAGCTCCGGCAGCGGTTCACTTGCAATTTCAATAAAGTTCTTATCTGCCTTTGACAGATGCAGGATCTCACGGTCATTTAATTTCTCTTCCATTTTGTGGCTGATCGATTTTCCGAGCAGGTTTTTCAATCCGCCCGCTGCTGCAATAAACTGATCTCTGTCTGCGATGAGTGCGATCTTGCCGGAAACCTGTGCCAAGCTTTCCGCATACTGTTTGGCAAAAGTTGTCATTTCTCCGATCGGTGAATATTTTTTCAGGATGATCTCGCCTTCTCTATCGGTAAAAATTTCCAATGGATCGCTTTCGCGGATCCGTAAAGTTCTTCGGATCTCCTTTGGAATGACAATGCGCCCCAGATCATCTATTCTTCGTACAATACCTGTCGCTTTCAATACATTTTCCTCCAATTTCATATTTTAGCCAGAGCGCTTCACCACTCTTTTGCTATATATTAGATTTGGAGTTAGTATGTGGAAAACAACTGGAAATTATTCTATTTTTGAAACCCTTACTCCGCTTTCACCGCCCAGCGCATCTTGGTGGAGCGGGCGCGCGGGTTCAGACGGCATTCTTCGGCAGACGGCCGGATCACGTCCGCGGAGATTTCGGCGTAAACGCCCGCTTTTTTCAATTCCTTGAAAGCTTTCTTGACCAGCCGGTCTTCGCCGGAATGGAAGGTCAGGATCGCAACTCTTCCGCTGGGCTTTAAAATGCCATCTAGCTTTTCCAGAAAGCTGTAAAGCACCTCAAATTCGCTGTTTACGTCGATACGCAGTGCCTGAAAGGTGCGGGCGCAGGATTTTTTGACCGCTTCCTCCCGTTCTGCTTTGGGCAGACGGACAAGCGCCGCTTCCACGGCGTTTCTCAGATCCGTTGTCGTTTCTATCTTTTTCCCGGTCTTTAATCTGCCAAATACACTGGCGGCAATTTCCGCCGCATACGGTTCATCGGAATTTTCAATGAGCATTCCTTCAAATTCCTTCTGTGTGATCTGCAAAAGCCGCTCTGCCGCGCTGTCGCCGTGCAGCGGATCCAGCCGCAGATCCAGCGGACCTTCCGTTTTATAGGAAAAGCCGCGCTTCGGATCGTCAATCTGCATGGAAGAAACCCCAAGGTCTGCCAGTACAAAATCAAACTGCCCGAATTCCTCCGCCACCTTATCAATATTGGCAAAATTTGTCAGCCGGAACTGAAAGTTATCCTCGGAAAAGCCTGCTTCCCGCAGCCGTTTAACTGTTTTTTCCGATTCGATCGGATCAATGTCAAGCCCGACAAGCATTCCCTCTCCTTCCAGCTTTTCCAGCATCTTACGGGAATGTCCGCCATAGCCCAGCGTACAGTCCAGCCCCTGCTGCCCCGGTCTTATCTTCAGAAAATCCAGTATTTCTTTTACCATAATGGAAATATGCATGCCCGCGGGCGTCGATCCCTTTTCGATCACGTGTGCCACAGTATCTGCATACTTTTCAGGATCATGTTCTTTATATTTTTCCTCAAATTTCTTCGGATACTTACCCGCATAGCGGACACGGCGTTTGTGCACTTTTTCTTCCATACACTCTGTTTCCTTTCCCAGGTTATTTCTTTAGTATAAAAATAATGTGCCTTGGCACATTCTTGCGCCTGCGACATCTACATTGCACGCCGCAGTGCGCATTCTCGCGGAGCGTTTTTGTGTGGCAGAAACGAAGTTTCTTATTACACAAGAAGGGAGCACCTTTTGATGCTCCCTTATATTTTCATGATCACATTTTTATTGAATCTACATACTTCACAGCAGATACGCTGTTTATTAAGCAAGTGATTTACCTGTCAGCTTTTCGTAGCCTTCCAGATAAATGTCGATTGTCTTCTGTGCAACGTCCTCCGGTAATTTCCAGCCCTTTTCCGGATTGGCTTTCAGCCAGTCACGTGCAAACTGCTTGTCAAAGGATGGCTGTCCATGCCCCGGCTCATATACATCTGCAGGCCAGAAACGAGAGCTGTCCGGTGTCAGCATTTCATCACCGAGTACAACATTTCCGTTTTCATCCAGACCGAATTCAAACTTGGTATCTGCAATGATAATGCCTTTTGTCAGCGCATATTCTGCACACTTTTTGTAAAGAGCAATCGTATAATCTTTGATCTTCTTTGCATATTCTTCCCCTTTGCCCGGGAAATATTTCTCCAGATGGGCAATACTCTGCTCATAGGATATATTTTCATCATGATCACCGATCTCAGCTTTTGTGGAAGGTGTGTAAATAGGCTCAGGCAGCTTATCGGATTCCTTCAGGCCTTCCGGAAGCCTGATACCGCAGACTGTACCATCCTTCTGGTAGCTTGCCCAGCCACTGCCTGTGATGTATCCACGTACGATACACTCAACCGGAATCATCTGCAGCTTTCTGCACATCATGCTGTTACCATCAAATTTTTCCTGCTGAAAAAATTCAGGCATATCTTTTACATCAACGGAAATCATGTGGTTAGGAATGATATCTTCTGTCATATCAAACCAGAATTTAGACATCTGCGTCAGAACTGTTCCCTTTTTGGAAATCACATTGTCCAGAATCACATCGAAACAACTGATACGGTCTGTCGCTACCATGATCAGGCTGTCTCCATTGTCATAAATCTCGCGTACTTTACCTTCTTTGATCGGCTTTAATTCCTGCATCTTTTTTCTCCTTGTTCTTTTGACCTGTCAGGTCATTTTATTGTGGATCCAAATGCATCCTATATCTGTGTAACACTTTTTATAGTTTGTTGTCAAGCCTTGTGGGGAAACTATTCCCAAAAGGACAGAAAAAAAGAAACCAGACTGAAAACCGGTTTCTTTTTTGGTACTGTTTCGTAAATATTCATCTGTATCTCTTTGCATATTCACTGTAACATACCGGTTATATAATTAAAAATACATATTATAGATGTATAACTATACCTTCCAGATATAACACGTGAACACAGTATCATATCTGCTCTCTTTACTCCTCATTACCTTATCGCTCCACTCTGTCGAAACATCCTGTCGATCATTACCTGTCAGACCGTGATCTTCTATATCCCTCTACACAGATGCGGCCTCATTCTTCCGCAGACATTTTGCCAGCTCATGCCGCAGTGCTTCCACCTTGATCGGTTTGGCAATATGCCCGCTCATGCCTGCCTGTGCGGCCGCACGCTTATCTTCCTCAAAAGCATTGGCTGTCAGTGCAATGATCGGAATCTCTCTGCAATAGTCACTGTCTATCCGGCGGATCTGTCTCGTCGCCTCATAGCCGTCCATCTTTGGCATCTGGATATCCATCAGCACAAGATCGTAATAGCCCGGCTGTGACCACTTGAGCATTTCAACCACCATATTTCCGTCATCTGCCTCTTCCACGGTAAATCCTTCCTCCTCTAAGATATCACTGGCAATCTCCCGGTTCAGTACGTTATCCTCCACTAACAATATACGTTTCCCCGCAAAATCGAATATCGTCATTTCTTTCTGCTTCTGCTCTTTCAGATCCTGCATGGAACCAACCGGCAGAGCAACTGTAAGGCGGAATGTAGTTCCCTTTCCCTTTTCACTTTCACAGCTGATACTGCCACCCATCTGCCGGATCAGCTTCTGCGTGATCGCAAGCCCCAGACCTGTTCCCTGCGTATTTGATATCGTGTTATTATGTTCCCGCTCAAATGCATCAAAAACAATGGATACAAACTCCGGACTCATGCCAATGCCCGTATCACTGACACTTGCCTCATAAGTAGCCAGTCCGTTTGTCTGATCCAGCTGTCTGATCGCGTAAGAGATCGTTCCACCTTCCGGTGTATATTTGATCGCATTACTGATCAGATTCAGTTCGATCTGATTCATGCGCAGCAGGTCATAATATGCTACCTCATTGTCCACATCTACAGAAGTGAGGAATCGCAGCTTCTTTCTGCTGAGGTCCGCCTGAAAAATATGCTGCATATTGGCAACTTCTGTCGGAATATGATGCGGCTCTATGACAAGCTCTGCTTTACCGCTTTCGATCCTTGCCATATCCAGCACATTATTGATCAGCTTCAGCAGATGTTCGCCCGATATATTCAGCTTCTTGAGACAATCCAGTACTTTTTCAGGTTCATGGATATGCTTCTCTGCCATAGCGGAAAATCCCATGATCGCATTCATTGGTGTCCGGATATCGTGAGACATATTAAATAAGAAGATACTCTTTGCCTTATTGGCACTTTCCGCTGCTTCCTTTGTCTTCTCCAGCTCCAGTGTCATCTGGATCTCTTCATCAATACAACGTGACATGGAAATACTGCACAGATCACCGGATGCATTTTCCATCAGGATATTCCGGATCTCCATCCAGTGCAGAAGTCCATCATCTGCCAGCTGTCTGATACGAAGCGACAGTTCCCGCTTTCCCTTCTGATACGCATCCATCTGCGCCGTGCGGCTCATCTCTCCCATCAGCTTCCGGTAATCCTCTTCTATAATGACCGTTGACTGCAGACTTTCCATGATCTCATCCATCGTCTTTTCTTCCATCTTGCCCTTTTTGACGATGCCCTGATTGTACACGGTTTTTGCATGGTTCTTCGACAGATTGACTTCCAGAATATAAGGATATACCTTACTGGCAGCGGACACGATCAGATCCATGCTTGTCTGCTGCTTTACCTTTTCCTTTGTCAGTTCCGTAATGTCTCTGGTACTGATCAGCAGATGCGCTCCGGACGGATCATCTTTGGAAATGGTGAATTTTCCCTGCAGTCTGCGCTGCTCGCCGTCTATCACCGCATCATATTCCATATAGTAATTTTTCTGGTGCGAGAGCAGTTCTTTCAGCACAGGGAGCTTTGTCTCTTCCATGAACTGTGCTCTGTCATTTTCGCATACATAAGTGTTTGCATATGCTTCAATGCAATGCGCATAAGTATAATCGCCGTCCGCCCAGTCACCCAGTTTGATCTCCTTGTCCATCCGGTACTGCTTCTCTGTTTCCGTCGTCAGATCCACATCGATCAGACAGATCAGATCATCCGTTACATCCTGCAGCAGAGCAATAAATTTATTCCGATCCAGATTTTCCTTCTCCAGAATTCTCTTTCGTCTTAGTGAAACAAACAGCTGGAATGCAAAGAACAACATAACGATAACAAGCAGTCCCATGGCAAACACTTCATCCTGATTCACCTGTTTTACAAGCAATTTTGCTGCTTTGGGTGGAAAATTCTGCATGAGCTGCCAGTCAGTTCCTTCGATCGGAAGCGTGTTACCCACAGAAGCACCGACAGAATCCTGAAAATTGTATGTTGCGGTTTCTCCTGCAGAGACCGCATGCTTCACTTTTTCCCTGTCAGACTCTTTGATCCCGGCTATCAGTCCCTCGATACTGATCACCCGTTTGCCATAATCTGCTGTAAATCTGCCCAGTATCGTGCCTTCCCGGTCCACGATCACCGTATCTGCCGGATAGCCGTAAAGCTCTGTTTTCAGAAGATCTCCCACGGTCTTTTCCTGCAAAAAGCCGACCAGAACACCATTGATCTTTCCCTGATAATGCACAGGCGCATAAAAGCCGACCAGTGTTTCGCCGCTGACACGGGATTCCAGCACGCCCGCGATCCCGATTTCCCCGGCAATTCCATGTATATAATAGGCTCTGTCCTTTACATTTGTCAGATACCCTTCCGTTGTATAATCCTCGCCTCTCTGGTCCACAAAACGGACATAGTCAAAATCAGACAGATCCTCCAGCGATTTCAGCAGTGTGATATCCACATCCCCTGATTCCGCTTTGGCTTCATAAAGCAGCGACAGCCCTTCAATGGCATTCTTTTTATCCTCAAATATATCACTGATATGCTGTGCTGTTCTGCCAGACAGTTCTTCCGTATACTGTCTGACCTGCTGCATCTGTCTTGCAAAATTTTCCCTGTGTGTCAGAAGCAGCAGCACCCATAGGAGCACAAACAACAGCACAATATTGGATACAAGATGTACCAGTAATCGATTTTCTTTCTTCATAGACAGTTCTCCCTCTTATCTGTCACCTGATATGGCAGGGCAGGTAATGCATACGCAGTCTGCCCCATAAGCCCATTTCCCTCCGTGCTTCATAAAGCTGCTCTGAAAACAGTGTCAGCATTCTTCTCTCATATGGCGCAAGCTGTTCCTCTCCGTAAACAGCTTTTTCTATCACTTCAGTTACTTTACAATAACTTCCTTCGGGCATTTTCCACTTTTCATGCAGAATATGGTCTGCTTCTTCTGTCCGATAGCCCGGTCTTGTGTCAATTTCATAGATCTGCAGGATCCTGTCGATCGTCCGGATCAGAAAAAGTGTCTTCGCCTCCGGCGAAAGTTTTTTATATTTTCTTTCAATTCTGCAGACACACCGGAGATAATACAGTTCACCCAAAGCAACAATAAATAGCAGCAGCAGCGGAACAAGTAAGATATGCGCAACTACAATTTCTGTCGGCTTCTTCGTTCCTCTCTGTTCATCACTGGCAGTTCCCTGATCTGTCATATTATCAATCTGATCCCCATAAGAGTCATCTTCTTCATTTCCCGCCGTCTGACTGACATTCTGCGGCTTCTGTACCATCTGCAGAAGTGTATAAGTATCATAATAAAAACCGGGTGTGACATCGATCGGGACAAATCCCACACCATCCAGATATACTTCCACCCAGGCATGTGCATTCTGTTCCGTTACAACAATCTCCGCATCTCCCGCTTCTTCCGCCATCTGCTGCGAAACCAGATAACCCTCCACATATCTTGCGGGGATCCCCGCTGCCCGGTAAGCAAGCACTGCTGCGGAAGCAAATAACACAGCATTCCCCTGATGTCCTTTGTTTAAAAACCATGTGACCGGATCTGTGCCCTGCGGGATTTCCGGTTTTTCCATATAAGATGCCCTCTGTGTCAGAACCTCACGGATCCTTTGCGTAATATCATATATCGTTTCATCCTGCGAAAGGAAATCATCCTGATAGAAAATATCATCCAGAAGCTGTTCCATCTGCGGACCCAGTTCCAAATAGTTATCATAGACAAACCGTGCATAGACATTTTCCGCTTCTGCATATAACTCCTGTTTTTCCGTATGTGGTGATTGCAGCCAGTTTTTTGCATATAACAGTTCGCCCGGTCTTGTATCCGACCACTCTGCATATTGATATTGTCTGCTGCCTGTCAGCAGATCGGAAACATAATTGGTATCCCTGTTTTCTTTTACACCGATGAGTGGCAGGGCAGCGGCAGAGTATGGCATATAGACATAATGCCTGTCCGCTCCGGTATTGTGGATCCTGATCTCATTTTTCCGGATCTGGGAATCGGACTCCAGCCTTACATAGGATGCATACTGATTCTGCGGGATAAAAGACATATCCGCAAGCCACTTCAACATACCGCTCCGCTCTCCTTTATAAGCAGATTTCGGAAGCTGCGTAAACTTGCCGTCCTGATATCTGCTGCCAACAAAGCCCTTTAAATAAAGTGTTTTTTTCTGTGCTGTTTTTACACGAAGCACTTCCTTTTTCCCGCTCAAAAGCTGCCCCGCCATTTCCAGATCACCTTCGGGTAATGTATCTTTTCCATACACCAGATCTTCTGTTGCCTGTATGGTATGTTCTTTTGCCTGCATCACCGAAGTAACCGGCTGATCCCCCACGATAAAAGAAACTGCCAGCACTGTAATGCCAACCCCAAGCAGCCAGCCAAATCTTCTATTGCTTGCTTTTGTCCGGATCTGTGAAAGCCATATGCCGGCAAAACCGATCAGAAAAGCAGCACATCCAACAGCCGAAAAGCGATCCAACACAAGTCCTGCCGCCATACAGATAAGCGGAAGCAAACCTGAAATGATCAGGCTTTTCTTATGCAGCTGCTGCCAGAAAAAGATCGTTGCCAGTATCAGAACCGCCAGACAGAACAGATCGATATCCCAGTCCGTGATCTGCTGCTGCATGGCAAGTGCGATCGCATCCTCATACTTGATGTTCCACCAGCTGAGCATATAATTGATCAGTCCGAAAAATCCCAGATAGAAGTGTCTGATCCCCGCCGCCAGACATCCGATCAGGACAAGCAGAAAGAAGAACAGACTACTGTCCTTTTGTATCAGATAAAAGCGCAATACAAAAATAAGATCCACTACCGTTGCTGCCAGAAACAGAATTGTCAGCTCCCCTGTCTGTCGCTCGGTAAAAACAGACAGAAACAGGAGCAGACCCGTCTGCAGAAACAAAAGCAGAAGCATATCCCAGAGCGCAGCATATGCCTTTTTTTCCGTCTCTTCCTGATATATGATTTTCATCTTGGTTCTTGTATTATCGCTCATACCATTTCCTTTATATTTCGATGTGATGTGCCTTATCCAGTTCTTTCTGTGGGATTTCCGTCAGGATGCTTTTCCCCTTCCGGATCGT
This sequence comes from Kineothrix sp. MSJ-39, assembly GCF_018917935.1. Lineage (GTDB taxonomy): Bacteria > Bacillota > Clostridia > Lachnospirales > Lachnospiraceae > CAG-194. Next base: position 196,621 of record NZ_JAHLPN010000002.1, read on the forward strand.
GGAGATCTTCTCTGCATCCGAAATGCAGAAAGCAGTCAGCTCCGTCTCCTCCGCCAGACTATAGAGCACATCTGAAAAAGCACCGCCGCATATATAATAAATCTTTGAAAAGTGATCCGACAGATGATGCATCCTGAAATAAGAAAGGACACCGCCTGTCTGCTTTGGCAGAGAAACACCCATGCTGGTCTGCACAAGCTGTTCCAGCGTATGCATATGATCCAGTTCCTTACAGACAAAGCTTTCCTTCATAAACATAGCCACATAATGCGGTTTTTTCAGTTCCAGAAGCTTTTCGCTGAAGGTCATTGCAAAGTCGAAAACACCTGCGATCGCACCTTCTCCGCAATCCTCATTCTCCTGCTTCAGACCGATATCAAACAGGACTACCGTATCATAATGGGAAGAATACCCCGGCTCTTTGACCAGAATCTGATCCATTTTACCGGAAAGCTTCCAGTGAATAGATCGCACATCGTCTCCGGGCTGATATTCCCTGATGTCGAAAACTTCGCTGCGGTCATTTCCTTTTTTTCTGTAGTCAAACTGTTCCCTTTCCTGTCTGCCTGATAAGACCTTGCTATCAAGCAGCTGCAGGGGAATATGTCTGGGTACAACTGTTACGATCTGCTCCGTCATAGGCTGCAGATGCACACTGTTTACGCCAAAAATATCGTAGCATACGATCTCCTTACAGATAATATGCTCTTCCCCACAGGAAATCGGCTGAAAATCCACTTCATATTTTCTTTTATATTGTGTACTTGAAATATTCAGTTCCTGTACGATCACTCTGTCATAAAGCGTATTGTGAAATTCGATCACAACGCGGATCGTTCCGGTCGCAATAAACGGTATTTTACCATCTAATTCAAAATACATCGGACAGGACTCTCCCGCAACGCATCCGCGCGCTACCTGCATCTTCGGTCTGATCTGCTGCATCTCCAGCTGCATCATGATATGCAGGATAACGGGCAGAAGCAGTTCCATGACAGACAACGCCAGCAGATAACGGTTTCCGCTGCAAAAGAGCGCAAGAAGCGTGATCCCTGTCAGGATCAGATAACATATACGATATTTTTTCATAAAATACTCCTTAGCGGATAGAAGTTACCTCCGGTTTTACCTGCTCCATAATACCGGCTAAAATTTCTTCCGGTGTAACACCCTCAATTCTTGCCTGCGGACGAAGAAGAAGTCTGTGTGCACACACATCCGTATAAACAGCCACTACGTCCTCCGGTATCACATAACCACGCTCCGCCAAAATGGCATGCGCTTTTGCCATACGTGTCAGTGCATAAACACATCGCGGGCTGACACCCATCTCCACAAGCGGATGTTTTCTCGTTTCCTCGCAAAGGCGGATGATATAGTAAAGGACATCATCACCTATCTTAACGGAATTCAGATAGTTCTGGATCTCCGACAGATTTTCCAGCGTGGTGACAGGCTTGATATCATCAAGCGGATTGTTGTATCTGCGTGCTTTCAGGATCATTGCCTGATCCTCTGTAGACGGATAACCGATTGAAAGCCGTATCATAAAGCGGTCCATCTGGGACTCCGGAAGTGCCTGTGTTCCCGCCACACCTGCAGGGTTCTGCGTGGCGATACAGATAAACGGACTTGGGAGGATATGCGTTACACCATCGACTGTTACCTTATGTTCCTCCATGACCTCCAGAAGAGCAGATTGTGTTTTGGAAGAGGTTCTGTTGATCTCATCCGCCAGAAGCAGGTTACAGTCTGCTGCACCGGGCAGATATTCCATTGCGCCGGTCTGTCTGTTGTACATGGTAAACCCTGTAATATCGGATGGCAGAGTATCCGGTGTAAACTGGACACGCTTAAATTTCAGATCGATCGCCTTTGCAAAGGCAAGGGCAAGTGTTGTTTTACCGACGCCCGGACAATCCTCCAGCAAAATATTGCCGCCGGCGTAAATGGTCATCAGTACTTTCCGAACGATCTCGTTCTTTCCCATAAAGGCCTTTTCAACCTCGTTGATAATATGTTCTGACTGCTCTAAAATCATGATCTGTCCTCCTGTGTGATCTGCTCTGTTGCATTTTCCGATACTGTGACCGGTAAATCATCCGTGTTCCCATTTTTCTCTGTATCTATGTCATTATCACTGACACTCGGATCCTTTTCTTCGTTTTCCGGAAGCCCGAGTATTTTACGGACAAGATTTTCACTCTCTGCCAGATCATCTTCTGTCAGATCATCTCCATACTCCGGTGAATATCCAAGCATATAATATTTCCATACATCTATATAATCCTGCCCGCTTCCGTCCGGAATCGAGATATAATCTTCTGCCACCTGCAGATCACCGAATGTAAACGCCATACCAATCGAATAATTTCCAAGTCTTGGAGGTGTCTGCGACAGGAGATGGATTTTTTCCAGATTGCTGCACATATCAAATGCACCGTAGTCGATTTCATTCACTGTCTGCGGAAGTGTAATGGAAGTGATCGGCGTGGATGCAAATGCACTGAATCCGATCTTCTGAATACCTGCACTTTTCGCAATCCGGATCTCCTGCAGACTGGTACAGCCTGCAAATGCCTCACTGCCAATATCATAGCTTCCTGTTCCGGTGATCTCTACCTTCGTCAGATTATTACAATATTTGAAAACATACAGGCCAAACGGCTGCTGATATACGGTGTTATTAAAGCCTGTTCCGTCCAGTGTCACACCCGTTAAACCGGAACAGTAACGGAATGCGGAGGATCCCAGATAAACCAAGCCTCCGTTCATTGTAATATCTCCCTGAATGCCACTGCTTTCAAATGCATAATCACCGATCGCGATCAGATGATCCAGTCCTTCAACCGTAAACGGATTTGTACAGTTCCGGAATACATAGCCTGCGATCTCCGTTGCATTATCTTCCAGATGCACAACTCCCGTGATATCATCCGTCGCACCTAAAACGTAGCAGTTATCTGCCGGATTTCCTTTTTCATCCGTACCGACACCGTACAGGATCTTGCCGCCTGCCATATCTACCATATAATAAGACGGGCTGAACCGGTCTATATTGACGGTTCCCGTTCCGTTACAGTTTCCGTACCAGCTTGCCATTCCATAATAGGCATAACTCTTCAGGTACTTAGCATCAAATGCCGCAAAACGGAATGCAAGAGTATCATCAAATGCGCCATATCCGATCTCCAGATAGTCCGGTTCATGCGACAAAAATGCCTGCAGGCTGCTGCAGCCTTTAAACGCACCTTCCCCGATCTTTGTCAGACCTGCAGGCAGTTCTACTACCTTAAGGGCGTTACAGTTTGTGAATACACCAGGCGCAATCTCCGTTAATTTCACATCCGGAAGCGACTGCCCGGTAAAGGTCGTAATATCAGCCGGAACACTGAGCAGCAGTGCATCTGCCGGATAGATCTCATCTTTCTCCTCTGACAGATAGCTGTAACCATCCTCTTTTGCAATATAACTGAAAATACGATCGATCATCTGATCCCTGTCGGGAAGCAGTTTTGCAAATGTCTTTTCATACGCTTCTCTTGCCGCCGTCTCTACCTGTATCACAGAGAATGCGGAAAAACTGTCCGCCTGTATCGCAGGCGGTGTCAATCCCAGAAACAGAATCTTCTGCGGCGCATTCTCTGACAGGCTCTTACTTTCCAGTTCCTTCAGAGATTCAGGAAGCAGCAGAAGGTCTATACTGCCACAGTTATCAAAAGCACCTTCCGCAATCTTTTCCACGCCTTCCTTTACCACATAAACACCGCTTACACCGTTTTTAACTGCCAGAAGTGTCTTGCCGTCTGCAGAATAAATAGCGCTGTCATCTTCTGTAAAGTCCTCTATATCACTGCTTTCCGCCAGAAGCTGGTTACTGCCTCCGGGTGTTTTGCCCCAGGCAGATAAATATTTCAGATAATATTCTGTCGGTACATAAATTTTTGCATTGGTCATACTGCTAAAGGAAGCTGTGACCGGCTTTGCAGCGGTAAAATGAATTTCCTTTATGACATTCTCGTCATCAAAATGAACCGATGTGATCTGCTCACCCACCGTAAGTTTTTCCATGGTATCCGGAATAGACAGAATCTGTGTTTTTTCCCGGTTATATAAAATACCGTTTTCCGTCGCATAATTCAGGTTATTTTCCCCTGCCTCATATGCCTGTCTGACGTCGAATACAAAATCTTCCTCCTGATCTTCGCCTGTATTCGTCGTGGATAAGAACAGCAGGGAATCCGGTATTTTCATTGTGTCACAGGTAAAATATTTCGGAAGCCAGGTAATCGGGTCAAAATCGTATGTCAGGTCCAGTGCCTGAACACCTTCGGGAATCGTCAGTACGCCATCTGCCGCCACCGCATCCGTCAGGACCTGTATCCTTGTATAGTAAGAGGTATTTCCCAGATAAAAGAATGCATATTCCCATCCTGCCTTCATGGAAGACGGCACTTCTTCCGTGGGCAGTGCATAAAGCACCTGTGCGCCCGTCTTTTCCACCTTATATAGCGGACCTACGCTCTTTCCGTTTTCTGTCTCTGACCAGCCCAGAAAAAGCTTGCTGATCGGATCATCTTCCATGCCAAAACCCGGCAGACCATTTCCGGCGACATCATAATAGTAAGATGCCATTGGAATCTGTGGTGTATCTTTCGGAACCAGTACCTGTTTAAAGATTTTCTGATTATCCAGATCCTTTAATAAAAGCTTTGCGGAATAACGAACCTCTGCATCATAGGTTTCTTCAATCCAGTCATATCCCGCTCCCGGTCGGAAATAAAAAGTAAGCGGCACTTTATCTCCCGTAACCTGTTCCGGATATTCTCCCAGCTTAAAATTATCACTGAGCTCTGTCAGGCGGTATTTCGGAACTCCGTCTTCACAGACATAAACGATTACCGAATAAAGAACCCTCTGGTCATTCAGGTACTCTCCCGTATAGAAGGAATTGATGCTATCCTCGATGTCACGCAGTCCTATGATCTTCAGGCTGTATCTCTTATAATCTTCCTCGTCCTTAATATCCAGTTTTCCATCCCCCGGATAAGGATCTGCACTTATGATTGTATCATCCTTGGGCATGGTCGGAGTTGTTGTATCCGGATCCTGATGGGGCGGTTTCTCCGGTGTATCTGTATTTCCCTTGTCATCTTTATTGTCCTTATCATCCGTCTTATGATCATTATTATCGGGGGAATCCGTCTGGCCGGAAGATGGGGTATTCGGTGCCGGCGTCGGTGTCACAGGTGTATCCGGTGTATCGGGCTTGTCAGGTGTACTTGGCTTCTCGTTATTTCCGTTTCCGTCATTCTTATTCGGATCTTTTTTCCCATTATCCTTCCCACCGTTTCCGTCGGAAGGATTTTTGGTCGGTCTGATCTGCGGCTGTTCATGATCTGTCTTCGGCTCCTCCTTTTTGTGTGCGGAAGGCGTTTTCGGATCATTCTGGCTGCCCGGTGTATAAATAACGTCATTTTGCGGATCCTGTTGGTCATCCTGTGGCAGATTGTCATTCTGCGCCGCATCATCCGCTACCAGCATCGTCTGAAATAAAACAGAAGAAGACGGTTTGTTTTCCGGTTTTTTATTCTCATTGGCATTTTCATCCTGCTGCCAGAGTTCGCTGTCATTTTCCTGCTCATCATCACCGAGCGAAATATCCTCTCCCGGAAACAGGATCTGGTTGTCTTTCCGATCCCGCTCTTCATACACACCCGGGTCAAATGCCTTCTCTTTATAGCTTGCTGCCACAGAAACACCTGCTGCCGACACGAAGACAAGTCCCGCTATCGTTCCTATGATCTTCCATTTATTTGTGAATTTCATTACAGTCTGTCCTTTCTCTCGTGCACGATCTGTCCGATCTGCCAGCGCACCTGCTCAAAATCAACCGGTTTTGCAAAATGACCGTCCATACCTGCTTCCTTTGACATACGTTCATCCTCTAAAAATGCATCCGCTGAAAGCGCAAAGATCAGCGTAGATTTCGCATCTGCCCTGTCTGCCTGACGGATACGGCCTGTTGCAGCACGTCCGTCCAGCTTCGGCATCTGAATATCCATTAAGATAAAATCATAATATCCGATGTCACTTGCCATAAATTTCTCTACGGCTTCTTCTCCATCCTCAGCGATCGTTACCTGTGCACCTGCTCCCTGCAGGATTTCCATTGCGATCTCCGCATTGATCTCATTATCCTCTGCCATCAGAATATGTTTTCCGGCAAAAGTATAATCGTCTTCATAGGCTTCCTTTACAGCTGCTACCGCTTCCGTCTCTGCCTGCTCTGCAGCCGGAAGATGCAGATAAACCATAAAATCAGAGCCCTTACCGGGCATACTGTCGATCATGATCTCACCACCCATCAGATGGATGATCTGATCACTGATCGCCATACCCAGACCGGTTCCGCCGTATTTTTTGGCTGTTTCCACACTCTCCTGCTCAAACGGGCGGAAGATACGGTTTAAAAACTCAGGCTGCATACCAATACCTGTATCATGTACACGGATCATCAGATCCACAATACCATTTTCTTTTAAAAGCTGACGGAAGGTAACACGGATCTCTCCCTCACTCGTAAACTTCAGTGCATTCGACAGGAAGTTCACGATAACCTGTGACAGACGGAAAGCATCACCAATCAGATAATAGCCGTCAAAATCAAGCAGTTCCATTTCAAACCGGATTCCCTTTGCCTCCACATTTGTCTGGAACATATTCCGCAGATTCTGTGCAAGGCTGCGGATATCAAACGGCGCATTTTCCAGCTCGATCTTGCCTGCTTCGATCCTCGACATATCCAGGATGTCATTGACAAGTGCAACCAGATGTTTTGACAGATCTTCTGCTTTTTGCAGATAGCCATCCGCAACCGATTCTGTTACGACCTGCCCCCGTGCAAGGGAAAGCATACCAATGATACCATTGATCGGCGTTCTGATCTCATGCGACATACGGGATAAGAAAGTTGTTTTTGACTTACTTGCATCCTCTGCCGCCAGAAGCTTCTGCTCCAGCTGTTGTAATTTTTGTTTTTCCTCGGAAATATTCTGAAAAATGAAAAAATCATACCCCTTGTTTTCATCCGGTATGATTGTAAGACGCAGCTGCGGAGAATCCGTCTGCTTAGACTGGTATTCTGTTTCCAGTTTTCCCTCGTGATCCCACTGTATATAATCCTGCCAGAGTTCTTTGAATACTTTTCTATCCATTGTCTGGCGGAGCATCTGAAAATCTGTATAAAGCTGCTCGCCGGAAATACCGACAACTTCGGCAAAATTTTCCGTGTAATATACGGGTCTTAGTTCTTCCCGTTCCAAAAGAAGATAGGCTGTCCCAATTTTACCGCACACAAAATTGTCATGTGCATTGCCCTTGCCTTCTTTCTGCCATAGCTTTTTCTCTCGTTTCAGATATAAATATCCATGTATCAGAACGATGAGGAACAGAAGTTCCATCATCAGAAACAGTATCACGCCCACGTTTGAAAAATTAAATACGAATAAATGCTTCATAAGTCTGCCTTTCCCCATGCGAATCCATCTTATTTATGATAACACACTCTGAAAAGATTGTCGAAATAGGAAAAACACGGTTTTCACCGTGTTTTTCCCGCATTTATTGTACAATATGTTTACTTTTTACTGCGATTTTGACTTTTTGTCCACCTTCAGCGTGCATTATGCACTATTCAGTGCTATTTGTACCGAGCACAGTCTTGTAAATCTCCACATGATCATAGATACATCTCCAGCTGCTTGTGGCATTTCCGGTCACACAAACATAGGCATTTCCCGCCACATCCTGCGCATAACTGGCAGCGCAGTTACCCGACTGCACCACATAACCCGTTTTGGCACCGAGCACCATTTTGCCGTTGTCTTTATCCTCGATCCGTCGTAGAAACCAGTTGGAAAGAATGATGCCTTCCGGATGCTGCTCCGTCACGGATGTTGTATAGGTGTGTGCGGACAACACTTCCCGGCAGAACGGATCATCCATTGCCGCCTCTAAAATCATTGCCATATCATAAACACTGCAGTGATGCGCTTCGTTATACAGACCGACGCAGTTTGTAAAATGTGCTGTCTGGGAAAGTCCCATTTCTTCCATTTTCTGATTCATCAATGCCACAAAGGCTTCTTCGGAGCCAGCCACATATTTGGCAAGTGCGACTGCTGCCTCAGCACCGGATGGCAGGATCGTTCCATAAAACAGATCTCTGACCGTCACCTGTTCATCCAGTTCAAAGCCCGCATTACTGCAGTCGTTGGAATAGCTGTAGTCCGTATCCTCTATTGTGATCGTCACCTTGTCATCCAGCTTGCTTTCATCGATCTGCTCTGCTGCCACAAGCACCGTCAGGATCTTTGTCATAGACGCCGGATTGATGACCGCCTGTGCATTCCGCTGCTGCAGAATCGTTTTATTTCCCACATCTACCAAAATAGCGTAGCTGCTGACAACCTCCGCAGGCACATCTGTTGTTTCCGGTGTTTCCTCCGCACTGTAGGCAACACCCGGTTCTGCAGCCTGCGCCGTCTGTCCGTCTGCCGGCTGTGCATTAGCCGGTGCTATCTCGCCATCTGCGTCTGCTATCGCATTTTCTCCATTTGCATTGTCGCCATCTTCGTCCGTCCGGATCTGCGTGACATCATCTACTGCCTGTCCGGTCTGCGTCTGCTTTGTCTGCGCTGCTTTCGGCTTATGCAGTGCTACAATAAGTCCGATCGCAACGGCCAGAACGAAAAGAGCCGGAATTCCGATCCTGCAGGCTCTCCTGATCCGCATCTGCTGCTGTTTTTTCCGCCGCATTTCCTCACGCCTTCTCTGACGCTGCAGCTGTCTTTTTTCTTCTATTTCCCGATCTACTTCTAAATAATCCTGTTCCATTTTACCCTTTTACACTTTCTTTTTGATTCTGCACTTCTTCCAATTCCCGTCTATCTTGTCTCTTCGCTCTGCATCTGTATTTCCGTCCCATTCTGCATTCCGGGCTCGTTCTCTGTCTGTACTGCATCATCGTAAGTTTCCAAAAAATGATGCTTCACGCCGTCCTTTTTATATGCCACGACAGTGCTTAAATTCACATTTTCCACGCTGCGGAATATATTGGATTCCACAAACGGATTGACCTGCTTCAAGGTTTTGATCAGTTCCTTGATCTCCACACGCTTGGAACGGTTTTCGTTGTTATTGCATGTTGTACACGTATCCGTAAACTTGCATGCACACTGGATGAAATGCAGATCATTGTAATCACGCCATGCCTTGATATCGTCCTCACGGATCAGATACAGCGGACGGATCAGTTCCATGCCTTCAAAATTCGTGCTGTGCAGCTTTGGCATCATGGTCTGTACCTGTCCACCATACAGCATTCCCATTAAAATCGTTTCTATGACATCGTCGTAATGATGCCCGAGCGCGATCTTGTTGCAGCCCATTTCCTTTGCAAAGCTGTATAAATATCCCCGGCGCATGCGCGCGCAGAGATAACACGGTGATTTTTCTACATTGTATACAGAATCAAAGATATCTGACTCATAAATCTGGATCGGAATCTGCAGTCTTCTTGCATTTTCCTCGATCACCTGTCTGTTTGCAGGGCTGTAGCCCGGATCCATCACAAGAAATTTTACCGTAAAATCAAATTTATGGTGCAGCAGAAGCTCCTGAAACAGCTTTGCCATAAGCATGGAATCTTTTCCGCCGGAAATACAGACTGCTATGCGGTCGCCCGGCTTTACCAGCTCATAATCCTTGACTGCCTTGACAAATCTGCACCAGATCGTCTTGCGGAATTTCTTGCGGATACTCTTTTCCACTTCCTTGCAGTAATCCTCTGCTTCCTGTTGCTTTACGGTATCTAACAGCCATGCGATATAACCGCCCTCCAGACTGACCGCATCATACCCTGCTTCCGCCAGTTCTTCTGCCGCTTCTACACTGAATTTTCCTCTGCTACAGCAGATGACCTGCTTTTTTGCCCGGTCAAGCTGCCCGTTTTCTGAAAGCAAATCCTGCGGGATCGCAACTGCGCCCGGGATTGCACCGTGTGCGATCTCCTCTTCGCCTCTGATGTCGATCAGTTGATAGCTTCCCGGGGGAAGCAACTTAAATTCCTCTAATGAAATACTGTTTTTCATGTTCTGTCCTTCTTTTTTATGAGTTATCGTGGTCGTCATGGCTCAGCTCTGCTTCGTACTTCCTGCGCAGGGCTATGATCAGCTCATAGACCTCCGGTCTTCTTTCTTTCAAATGTGCATCCAGGATATGTCTTCTCTCCCGGAATTTCTGTGCCAGCTCAGGATGTTCCTGCGCGATCCGGTCATGCACTTCTTTTCGATGTGCCTCGATCTTTTCTGCCAGCTTCTGTTCATCCTTACCGGAAATATTGACGATCTCCTTCAGATGTTCTTCCAGATGTTCCAGCCATTCATCCTCGTCGAGTTCTTCCATATGTGCCCAGCGGCCATGCAGAAGTGCCTCAACATCGCCTGTCTCCTTGAGCTGTTCAATCTGCTTTTCGATCTGTTTCTCGATCATCACTTCCGCATCCTGTCCAAATGCCCAGACAAATTCCTGTACGCGGTTGTCCGCACGCTTTCTGGAAGCACTGCGTTCTGTATTATCAACACCGCCTTCGAGCGGATACGGTCTGCCAATTCCCATATCCTTGAGCGCGATATGGATCGTGCGTCTGACATGTCCTTCCTCGATCAGATAGCCAAGCCCCAGCTTGCGGAGCTGCTCGTTCAGTCCCGCAATGTGTTCCGTGATATAAAACCGGATATTCTGCTTCTGCAAAGACTTACAGAGGATATCCAGCCCATCCGCAGCGGTGATATCAATGCTTCCGATCCCGCTCGCATCCAAAATGACCGCCTTTGTCTCCGGCGTGATATGATCCTCGATATCCTGCCTGAGCACCTGTATATTGGCAAAAAACAGATTGCTGCTGAACCGGTAGATCAGAACACCTGACACCGCATGGATCTGGCTGCTTTCCTTCAGATCCCGGAAATGCCTGTGTCCGGGCTGAATGCCCAGAAAGCATCTGGCAGGCTTTGCCGTCCGGATGATGACCTCCGCAAAGGATAACAAAATACCGATCAGAACGCCGTTGATCGTACCTAAGAATAACACGCCCAGAAAAGCACCGATAAAGATCATACACTCTGTCCGGCTGATCTTCCACAAACGGACTGCCAGATCAAATTCTGTGGCACCCAAAAGCGCAGAAATAACGATCGCCGTCAGGATCGGTACCGGAAGGTAACCAATAAAGCCTGTTCCGCCCAGCAGCAGGATAAGCATCGAAATACCTGCTACAATGCCGGTAAGCTGTGTCCGTGCCTGATACTGTTCTCCCATCGCTGTACGGGAAACGGATCCGTTGATCGGGCAGCAGCCTGTCAGTGCTGCTATAAGGTTACCCATTGCAAACGCAAAAATTTCCTGATTGTCATTGATCCGATATCCGTTTTTCTGGGCAAAGCTGTTTTCCGCAAGCAATGTTTCCGCCATAATGACGATCGCCACTGATAAGCTGATCGTTACCGCCTCCCTGACAGGGATCACGGAAAGATCAGGCAGAGCAAATGGCATCAGCCCCGGTTCTACTGCGGATAACGTCACAACGCCCCAGCTCTTCAGCGGCAGAAACTTTGTCATGCATGCGCCTGCTGCCATTAAAAGCACCGCCATCGGGAATTTTGGGATCAGCTTTTTGGAAAGAAGCAATATAAAAAGTGCTGCAAGCCCCAGCAAAAGGGATGGCAGATTCAGCTTTTCCAGACTTTCTGCGATATGCGCAGCAAGCTCGAAAAATTCTCCCACACCTGCACTGCCGCCAAACAGCTTCGGTATCTGCATCAGAATGATTGTCGTACAGATTCCCGTGATAAAACCGCCCATCACAGGTGCGGAAATATAATTGACAAGCTTTCCGGCTTTCATATACGAAAAGGCAAACAGCCAAAGTGACACAAACAATGTCAGAACCGGAACTGCACGCATCGCCTCCGCAGAGCCGCTTTCAATTCCAAGAGAAAGCAGTGCGGATCCGACAAGCGCCGCAGGCGCAGCATCCACACCGAAAATAAACTGCGGCGAAGTGGAAAAGACCGCAAAAAACAGGATCGGCAGTACAGAACCATACAGTCCGTAAACCGCAGGCAGTCCTGCGATCTGCGCATATCCCATGGAGATCGGTATCGAAACCGCCATGATGATCAATCCCGCCAGAATATCTTTTCCCAGATTTTCTTTCTGATATTTTCTCAAAGTCGGAAATAAATGCAACTTCTGCCATCCTCTTTCTATCTAATGTGCAGGCACATCGTGTTTTGATTTATGTCCCTGACAGCATATTATTGTATCATTCTACTCCTATCCCGCGCAAGATACCATATTTCATCAAATTTTTACAAAATAAAACTTATATGATGATATAATATAGTGATATCAGGGTCAGAGGTCAGAAAACACGATGTGCTTGCACAGGAGTGGTTTCATGACTTCCTGACCCGCCCCGATATGAGCATTAAGATATGCGAATGATGGAAATGTCCTGCATCTTTGATGCAGGATACAGCTCCAGCTCATCGCCGTAGGCGATTCTCATAGCTGGAGTTCCAGTAAAGGATTGTGAAAGTGCGATGCACGGAACAATCCGTATGATATCACGTAATTCCCATTATGAGCACAAAAGTGAAGCCCCCAGGAGGTCCCCATGGAACAAAAAACCCCTTTTGTACAATTTCAGAATGTCTGTAAATATTATCAGGTCGGTGATAACCGGTTTGCCGCCTCGGATCACATCTCCTTTACGATCGAAAAAGGGGAATTCTGTGTGATCTTAGGGCCTTCCGGTGCAGGAAAAACGACCGTTTTAAATATGCTTGGCGGAATGGATACATGCGATGAAGGCACGATCCTGTTAGACGGAGAATGTGTCAGTTCCTTTGACAGTAAGCGTCTGACAACTTACCGCCGCTACGATGTCGGCTTTGTATTCCAGTTCTACAATCTGGTACAGAACCTGACCGCCAAGGAAAATGTTGAGCTTGCTTCCGAGATCTGCAAGGATCCGCTCGACGCGGATACCGTGCTTGCCGAAGTCGGTCTTTCCGACCGGACAGACAACTTCCCTGCCCAGCTTTCCGGTGGAGAACAGCAGCGCGTTTCAATCGCCAGAGCTCTTGCGAAAAACCCGAAGATCCTGCTCTGTGATGAACCGACAGGCGCACTTGATTATAAAACAGGAAAACAGGTACTTGCCCTTTTACAGCAGACCTGCAGGAAACAGGGCCGTACCGTGATCGTCATTACCCACAACAGCGCACTTGCCGCCATGGCTGACCGCGTGATCCGCATCGGCAGCGGAAAGGTTGTCGAGGAGAAACTGAACGAACATCCTACACCGGTAGAAGAGATTGAATGGTAACTGCCACTCTTACATGCAAAGCCCTGTTTTCTTGAAAGGATAAGATACAAATGACCCGAAGCTACCGCAAAAATATAAGACGAACCTTTAAGCATACCAAAAGCAGATTTATTGCCATCTTTTCCATCGTTGCACTTGGTGTCGGCTTTCTTGCCGGTCTGAACGCAACACCGGATGACATGAAGGAATCTATGGAAGCGTACATGGACGATGCAAACTTTTATGATATCCGTGTAGTTTCCACGCTCGGTCTGACCGATGACGATGTTTCCGCCCTTGCTGCCATAGACGGCGTCAAAGACGTCCAGCCTGCCTACAATGCGGATCTTCTCGTGCAGACCGGAGATGATACCGTCGTGGCAAGAGCACATTCGCTGCCACTGACTACCGGTGCAGAAAAGCAGGATATAATCAATAAGCTCTTCCTTGTTGACGGCCGTATGCCCGAAAAGTCCGGTGAATGTGTTGTGGAAGCAGGGGCTAACGATATGGCATCCGCTTATCCGATCGGTTCCAAGCTGGTGATCAGCCCTGAAAATGAAGATCTGGACAGTAAGTTATCCACAACCGAGTACGAAGTTGTCGGTATTGTCCACAGTGCGAACTACTTCAGCTTTGAAAGAGAGCCCGCCAGTGTGGGAAACGGGCGTGTCAATCTTCTTATGTATCTGCTCCCGGAGGATTACGCTTTTGCAGCCTATACAGAAATTTACTTAACCGTGGATGGTGCCCTCGCCGCCAACAGTCTGGGCGATGATTACGATCCACTCGTCGATGCTGTGAAAACCAAGATTGAAGCAATACAGGATCTGCGCTGCCAGACAAGATATGACGAGATCTATGACGAGGCGCAGCAGAAGATCGACGATGCATGGGATTCCTATAACGAAGCGAAAGAAGAAGCGGATCAGAAACTTTCCGATGCCAAAACAGAGCTGACAGACGGTGAAAAAGAGCTTGCGGACGGGCAGGCAGAATATGAACAGGGTGAAGCCGATTATGCGGATGCACTTTCACAGATCGCCGAAAACGAGCAGAAGCTGGCAGATGGGGAGATCCAGCTTAGCGATGCCAAAAGGAAGCTGCAGGAGGCAGATGCCCGGATCAGCAATAGTGAAACGCTATTGCAGCAAAATGAAGCCAAACTGGACAGCGCCAAAACAGAGCTGGACAAAGGGCAGGCACAATATGACAGTGGCATGACCACTTATCAGAGTGGCAAAAAACAGTTAGAAGACGGACAGGCACAGCTTGACGCTGCCAAGGAGCAGCTGGATACGGCAAAAGCAGGCTATCAGTCCGGACTTGCCGGCTGTGTACAGGGCATGACCTCTCTTCTGCCTTCCATGACGGCGGATGGACTGGATGGCTTTCTTGCCTTTTTAAGTAATAAAGGCTATGGTGCGCCGCAGACAACTACCGCATTTTTACAAAATATGGCAGAATACGGTGTTGCGCTTCCGTCAGTTTCCGCCAATTCCGTAGAGGCAGCTTATCTGGAACAGTGGATCAGCCAGCTTCTGCCTGCGATCTCCCAGCTTTACAGTGCCAGAGAATCCATTACAGCGGGACAAAGTGCTTATGATGCAAATGCCGACAAGCTGGCAGAAAACAAAAAGCTGTTGGCAGATAGCAAAGAACAACTTGCCCAAGCCAATCAAAAGCTTCAAAAAGGACAGAAACAATATGACGAAGGCAGAAAGCAGCTTGAAAACGGTAAAAAGCAGCTCGCCGGTGCCAAAGCCATGCTGGCGGGAAGCTGGGCTACGCTGTCCGGCAAACAGACCGAGCTGACAGACGGACTTTCCCGGATCTCCGATGCCAAAGCTTCTCTGAAAGATGCCAGAAACAAGCTGGACGATGCCAAAGCAACGATTGCGGAAAATGCGCAGAAATTAGCAGATGGTGAGATTTCTTATGAAGACGCCAAAAAAGAAGTGGATGAAAAGCTGGCAGACGCCAGACAGGAGATCGAAGACGGACAGACAGATCTGGATACACTGGAAATGCCAAAATGGTACGTCTGGGGCAGAGATAAAAACGTCAGCTACTCTTCCTTTACCGCCAATATCGACAAGCTGAACGCTATCACGACCGTTTTCCCGGTCTTCTTCTTCCTGGTGGCAGCACTTGTCGTTTCCACGACAATGACACGTATGGTCGAAGAAGAACGCTTACAGATCGGAACAATGAAGGCACTTGGCTACTCCGCCAGGACGATCATGCAAAAATATATCCTGTATGCACTGACGGCTTCCGTTTCCGGAACGCTCGTCGGACTTGCGGTCGGATTTAAAGCATTCCCGAGCATTATCTGGTCTGCTTATGAAATGATGTATTATATGCCTGCCATCGCAACGCCCTGGCGGCTTTCCCAGGCACTGTTCTCCGGCGGAACACTGATCGCGCTTTCCCTGCTCGTGACAGCACTGACCTGTCGCAGCTCTTTATCCGAAGTACCGGCAACTTTAATGCTGCCCCGTGCACCAAAGGCAGGAAAGCGGATCTTATTGGAGCGGATCACGCCACTGTGGCGTCACTTCCCATTCTCCTGGAAGGTAACCTGCCGTAACCTGTTCCGTTATAAAAAGCGTTTCTGGATGACTGTGATCGGTGTTGCAGGCTGTACTTCCCTGCTGATCGCAGGCTTCGGTATTTCCGATTCCCTCAATGCGATCATTACCAAGCAGTATGATGATGTGTTCCATTATGATCTGATGACGATCGTTACGGAAGAAGATGCCCTTACGCAGGGCTCCGTGCAGGAATATCTGTTTGAAAATCCGACGGTTTTCTCGGATTCTCTTGCAATTTCGATCCAGTCAACCAGACAGGAAGCAGAGGACGGCGATGTGGATGTCTATCTGATGGTTCCGAAAGATCTTTCCGCCTTTGGCGATTTTGTAGATCTGCACGAACGTATTTCCCGCAAAGCCACACCACTGCAGGAGGATGGCATCATCGTAACGGAAAAACTGGCAAAAACACTGGGCATTCAGGCAGGCGACAGTATCACGCTGCAAAATGAGGACGAGGAAAAAGCCTCCTTTACCGTAACCGGTGTCTGCGAGCATTATGTCAGCAACTATGTCTACATGAGTGCTGCCACCTATAAAGCAGGCTTCAAAAAAGCGCCCGTTTACAACGCAGCGCTCAGCAAAATGCCGGATGACAGCCAGACTATGCGGGATCAGGTTTCCGCTGTGCTTCTTGACATGGATCATGTTGCCAGCCTGACCTTTACACAGGATAATGTGAAGCAGGTACTGAATATGCTCAATTCCATTGATGCGGTTGTTGTCCTCATCATTGTCTGTGCTGCAGGGCTTGCCTTTGTTGTACTGTACAATCTGTCCAATATCAATGTGGCGGAGCGTGTCAAAGAGATTGCCACGATCAAGGTACTCGGCTTCTACGACCGTGAAGTGGACAGCTACGTCAACCGGGAAAGCTACGCCCTGACAATAATAGGTATCTTCTTCGGTATTTTCGGCGGTATCGCCCTGCACCGGTTTGTCATTACGACCGTTGAGGTCGATGCGGTCATGTTCGGCAGAAGTATCCGCCCGGTCAGCTTCCTGTACGCGATCCTGCTGACGCTTCTGTTCAGTATCATTGTGAGTCTTGTGATCGGACGATCACTGAAGAAAGTATCTATGGTAGAAAGTATGAAAGCACCGGAATAAGGTAATGCTTTGTATCACAAAGCATTATGTAGCCTCAGCTCATCGTCGGAGACGATTTTCATGAGCTGAGGTTCCTCACCCGGTGCCTTTTTATTTTATGATTTCATGTTTATGATGTCGGGGGCAAAATCCCCCGACTTTGATGCCTGCGAATTGTTCCATGCTACGCACTTCCACAATTCTACCCAATATTCGCATATCGTGGGATTATCATCCCACTTTTATGCTCATATCGGGGCGGGTCCCAAGGTCTTTCACCCACCCATGAGCAAGCTCATGTGGGTTTAGACCTTTTGACCCTGGCATCATATTTATTTTAGTGCTGTCTTCTATCCAGCTTCTTGGAAACCATCATACCGATTCCCTGCAGGATCTGTACGAGCAGAACCAGAATGACGATCGTGATGATCATAATATTAGTCTGGTAACGGTAATAACCGTAACGGATCGCAATATCACCGAGTCCGCCACCGCCGACAACACCTGCCATGGCGGAATAGCCGAGAATCGTTCCGATCGCGATCGTCAGGCCAACCAGAAGGGAAGTACGCGCTTCTGCTAAAAGCACCTTCCAGATGATCGTCATAGTGCCTGCACCCATACTCTGTGCGGCTTCGATCACACCCTTATCTACTTCCTTTAAGGAGGATTCCACCATACGTCCGATAAATGGTGCTGCTGCAAATACAAGCGGTACAACCGTTGCTGCCACACCATAGCTCTTACCGACGATAAATCTCGTAACCGGAATGAGCAGGATCAGCAGGATCAGGAACGGAATACTACGCAGGATATTTACGATAAAATCAAGGATCTTATACACTACCGCATTCGGTTTGATACCTTCTTTATCTGTGATCGTCAGGATAATACCGATCGGAAGTCCGAGTACATAACCGAAAAAGGTGGAGAGCAATGTCATGTAAAGTGTTGCGCCTGTACCTTCCACAAGCATATGGATCGTTGTACTATCTAGCATAATCATCTACCTCCTCAACACCTAAATTCTTCTCTTTGAAATATGATACGATCTTATCTGCAATCTCCTCATTCTGCGGAAGCTGCAGGATCATTTCACCCTCTGCATTGCCATTGATCGTCTTTGTATCCGCATACAGGATGTTGATCGGCGTCTTATATTCCAGAATGATATTACCGATGATCGGCTCAAAAGCGGTATGTCCGTCGAATGTGACACGTACCTTTCTTTCGCCCTTCATCTCACCGATATGTGCAAAACCGGAAAGCACCAGGCGTTTTGCCGCATCCGTTTTCGGTTTGCGGAACAGATCTTCTACAGAGCCTGTTTCCATCAGATTGCCGTGGTCAAGCACTGCAACATGGGAGCAGATCTCCTGTACAACAGCCATTTCATGTGTAATGACAACGATCGTAATACCGCGTTTTTCATTGATTTCCTTCAAAAGCGATAAAATAGACTTTGTGGTCTGTGGATCCAACGCACTGGTCGCCTCGTCACACAGCAAAATCTCAGGATCTGTCGCAAGCACACGTGCGATCGCCACACGCTGCTTCTGTCCACCGGAAAGCTGCGCCGGATATGCCTTTGCCTTTTCAGACAGATTTACAACTTCCAATAGTTCCATCGCTCTTTTTCTTGCTTCGCTCTTTTTGACGCCGGCAATTTCAAGCGGGAAACAGATATTATCGAGAACGGTTCTCTGCATCAGCAGGTTGAAATGCTGAAAGATCATACCGATCCGCTGTCTTTCTTTGCGAAGCTGCTTATTGGAAAGCGACATCAGGCTGTTTCCGTTTACGATCACTTCTCCGCTCGTCGGCTTTTCCAGCAGGTTCAGGCAACGTACCAGTGTACTTTTTCCTGCGCCGGAAAGTCCGATAATGCCAAAAATATCACCCTTTTCAATAGAAAGGCTGATATCCTTCAGAGCTTCTACTTCTCCGTTTTGTGCATGAAAGGTTTTGCTTACATGCGTAAGTTCAATGATTGGTTCCATACATCTTCCTCAATCTTTCCGTTAAAATACAGATACCTCCGGTCATAGAGCATAGCGTTCCAAATGACCGGAGGCCTTATCATTATTTTATTTCTTATTCTTCAAAAGGAATAACTGCGCCGTCATATTTGTCGTTGATGAACTGTTTGATCTCATCAGATTTCAGTACATCTACTAAAGCTTTGATCGCATCGCTGTTTTCGTTTCCTTCTTTGACTGCGATAACATTTACATATGTCTTAGCTGCTTCGGAATCAGATGTCTCATATGCGATAGAATCCTTTGCTACTGAGAAACCTGCCTGCAGTGCATAGTTACCGTTTAATACGACAAATGCAACTTCGTCTTTTACTCTGGAAACCTGTGCTGCTTCCAGCTCTTTGATCTCTACATTCTTTGGATTTTCTGCAATGTCATTTACTGTAGCTGTCAGACCTGCGCCATCCTTTAATGTGATCACGCCATTTGCTTCCAGAAGAAGCAGTGCTCTTGCTTCGTTTGTTGTATCGTTTGGAACTGCGATCACATCGCCGTCAGCCAGATCATCAAGGCTTGACTTTGTTCCTGGGTAGATACCGAATGGCTCGTAGTGGATACCACCTGCATTTACAAGGTGTGTTCCCTGCTCTGCGTTGAACTCATCCAGATATGGAATATGCTGGAAGTAGTTTGCATCAAATTCGCCGCTTTCTACTACAAGGTTTGGCTGTACATAATCATCAAATACTGTTACTTCAAGATCCCATCCCTGCTCAGCTAAGATTGGCTTTGCTTCCTCTAAGATCTCTGCATGTGGTGTAGCGGATGCTGCTACTGTGATAGTACCTTTGCTTTCTACTGCTGCATCGCTTGCTTCGTCAGTTGCTTCATCAGTTGCTTCATCTGTTGCTGCATCGGAAGCATCTGCTGCGTCTGCAGCTTCATCAGTTGCATCTGTTGCTGCATCTGTAACTGCCTGATCCTTTGTGTCATCTGTTGTATTACCGCATCCGGTCAGCACGCTGATTGCAAGTGCTCCTGTCAGTAATAATGCTGTTAACTTTTTCATAATGTTCTCCTCCTATTTCCGTTTAGATTCGTTATTTCCTATCGGAATAATAGGAGTATATCCGCTCTGTGCTTTTTTGTCAATGCTTTTGGTTATTGCACATTTTTAGAATCCGTTATAGGTTTACTCTATAACCAGCATAGATTCCAAGGCTTCAACTATATGCTGCGCTGTCTCGCCTATTTCTGCCGCCTGCTTTTCCGTGTCTGCCAGGATCTTTTTGGCAACATTGGTATATTCCAGATACACGTCGGAACCATACGCACGGCTGCGGATCAGGCTCTGTAAAAAGAGCAGCTTCATCATAAAGTATTTCTGATCGGCAAGTGCAATGTTCATAAACCAGTTGATGATATTACGCTCGCCCCATAAATGCGCAAACGGTACGGTACGCATCTGTACCATGGTCTGTGTCAGAGACTGTGCAAGTGCTGTCAGATACTGCATGGAGAGCTCTACCTTCGGAAGCTGGTAAAAGCCGCTTAATTCCGTTGCATCATGCAGTGCAGATCCGGTTGCATGCAGATACATACGACTGAGCAGGCTCATGATATCCTGTCCCTTTGTCAGAACAGTTTCATCCTTATGCGTGCTGCCATCTGCATGGACGATCTTCGTATTTATCGCATAACCGCTGTTGTCCTTTGTGACCTGAATATCACCTGTGATCAGCATGTCGAGACCATGCTGTTTGACCATTCTTTCCAAAAATGCCTGATCCCACTCGGTTCCGGGCAATACCGCACCGATCTGGTTGATGAGCGGAATATATACGATCGGCGAAAAATCGGAATAAAAATACAGGGCTTCGCTGATAAAGAGCGGAATACTCTTTGTCAGTCTGCTTGCTTCGTTTTCTGCTTCCGCACGTCTTTCCACAACAGATTCCTTCTTATTGGTATAAGATAAAATACCGATCTTTTTCTTTCCTGTCTTATCTACCTCCGGGAACGTACCTTCTTTCATACCGAAATAAAAGAGCGGTTTGTCAATCCCAAGTATCTCCACTTTTTTATCCGCGGTCTGCTGCTGTTCCACAACTTTCTGTCTTTTCTCTTTATCAAAACGGGCTGAGATCTCCAGAAGCGGCTGCTTCAGATCTGCACGCTCCAGACGGAACAGCCTGCCAAGCAGCTTTTCGCCTTCTTCCAGCTCGCCAAGTCCCAGATATGCCTGCACCAGGTTCAGACCGGTTCTGGCATCGTGCTCATCCAGATCATATACAGGAGCGATCAGTGTGACCATTGCCTTGAGCAGACTGAATTTACCGAGATCACCGGAGATCATCGGCAGAACCTGGCGCTTGTCCGCATCCGTTGCCAGTACTTCTTTATATATATTCAGAGCATCTCTGACCTGATTTTCTTCCAGATAAAAACGTGCCTGATAAAGCTGTGGCAGATATGCGCCCGGAAGCTGTCCTGCTGCCTTCAGTGCACGCAGATACTTCTCCTTGTCACCCTCTTCCCGCTGGGTAAACAGCCACCAGGAAAGTCCGTTATCCTGATTTGGATCCAGAGTAAGTCCTTCCCATAAGGTATTCTGTGCTTTCTTGATATCATCCTGTGCTTCATAAACTCTGGCAAGATTGACAAGAAGCGCGCCTGACTTGCCATGCTCCTGCATAAAGTCCTCCAGCACTGTTCTGGCACTTTCAAACCGCTCCTGCTTTCTGTATACAATAGAAAGTAAGATCGCTGCTCTCTCTTTCTCAGGCTCCAGCTCAAACAGATGCTCCGCTGCCTCTGTGACTTCGTATGCCATATTATTATCTACATTGAAGATGATCTCTGCGTACAGACGATCCGCATTGTCCCAGCATTCTTTTAATCTGCCCGGCAGAAGCTTTTCTGCCCAGTCAGTCTTTAACATACTGGCTTTTCTGCCATACGAATCAAATATCTCTATTCTTTCACCAAGCTCTATTGCAGAACCGATTCCTCTCTCTTCTGCTGTTTCATTTTTCTTTTTTCCGAATAACATATGCTTCTCCATTCTCCTATATATACATGCAGGTAAGCCTACTTGATGAGTATAACACAAGAATTGAGGGAACGCTAGCGTTCCCTCAATTCTAAAAGTCGATCCGTACGATCCGCATCTTCATATAGCCGTCTCCCACTTTGGACAGGAATCTGAAAAAGCCGCTGACCGAAGGAATTTTCAGATCGCTGTAGCCCAGCATATAGCCCTTTGCCGAGATCTTTGCCTGCGGAAGCCATGCCCCCAGATCCTGCACATCATTCACATAAAAATATTTCTCCACATCCGTAATGCCCGCTGTTTTTACCCAGGTTTTCAGCATCATCTTAACAGCCTTGCGGTTTGCTGTGTCAAAAGCAAGCCGTCCGCCCGGGAAACGCTTTGCCATCGCAGTAAACAGCTTGCGCACTTCCTCTGCCAGAAAGTAATAAAATACCCCGGCGGCAAAGAAGATCACGCCGTCACTGTCATCTATGGCATCAAACCATGCGGTATCATTCAGATCCGATCCGATATTCGTTACATTCTCTGCCGGCGGAATCAGTTCATTTCTGACATCGATCACATCCTGCCTGTCAATATTGTAGATCTTATTATCTGGGCCTGCGTTGTTTTCCGCGCTGCAGTCCAACCCACAGCCCAGATTTACGACCGCTGCCTTTGGATGCTGCCCGATATATTCCTTTATCTCCGTTGCCAGATCCGTATATCTCGCTGCTGCTTCCAGATAGCCGAACCGGAACATCGTACTGCTTTTCTTCTGCTCCAGCACGGAAAAATCGTAATCCAGATTTTCCATGATCTTTTCCGCCATCGGATCTTTGTAAAGCTCCGGATAAATATCCGAACAATATTTCCTGCCCCATAATGGGATGACTAAAGTTTCCTGAATGGTATTTGATTCAATATGCATATTTGCTCCCTCTATTTGTTGTTAGTTAGTTCTAACTCCGAGTATAGCATATATCTGTTTTTTTGCAAACTATCAGGCCGCTGACTTTTTCTGTTATGCAGGCATTAAAATACCAGCAGTCCGACATGGTATACAATGCAGGAAACCAGTAATGCTGCGGCCGTGTAGAAAACACCGATCTTGGCTGTCCATCTGACGGAATGTGTTTCTCTTGCAGTTGCAGCAAGTGCACTGACACACGGCATATTAAAGCTGATCGCAAAGATAAAGGCAAGTCCCTGCGCTTTTGTAAAGTTAGCAGACAGTATCTCTGAAATACCTGCTGCACTTCCTGCGGTCTTAGCACCAAACGTAGAGCTGACAAGGCTTCCGCCCGTTCCGTACAGCGTGTTTAACACGCCCAGAAGCGATTCTTTGGAGATCGCTGAGGCACAGAATGCCAGAAACGCCTGCCATTTCAGTCCGAAGAACATCGTTACCGGCTCTATGATCACACCAATACGGTACAAAATACTTGTTTCCGGCGATCCGCCAAAGCCGTAGGTCAGCACGAAAAAGGCAATGGACACCAGTGTGATGACACGCAGTGCGCGCAGGAAGATGTCAAAAGTACGCTGAAATGTCACATATAAGATATTTCTAAGATCCGGCTTATGATACGGTGGCAGCTCCATGATGAGTCCCACGCGTTCTTCCTTCGGGGAAAGAGAATTGCCAAATACCTTATAGACAACCCACATCATCAGAAACATAAATAAAAAGATCGATACGATCACAAGAAATCCACCTGTACTGCCAAATAACGCGATCGCAATCGTCGGAACGACCGATAAAGTTGCTGCGCACGGAACTGCCCATGACATGGCGATCGCCAGCACGCGCTGTCCCCAATTATCGACCACGCGCGTTCCGGTCGTGCCTGCGATCGTACAGCCAAGTCCCATGAAAAATGGCATGATCGTTTTGCCCTGCAGTCCGACCTTTGACATCGTATAGTCAAACAGGAAGGAAATCCTTGCCAGATATCCTGTTTCTTCCATTAAATTAAATCCCAGTGTTATGCCCAGCACAAAAGATGCCATCATGCAGGCAAAATAGAGCACATTGACAAGTACATCGCAGACCAGGGAAATGAGCAGCGGATGCACATGGATCTGTTCCATCACATATTTCAGCCCTGCTGCCAGCGGCGTCAGAACAGCAGATGCAATGCCTGAGATAATTCCCGCAAAGATCATGGCAAGCAGAAAGATCACCAGAATGATCCCAAATGCCATCAGCTTTCCTTTTACCGGCGAAAGTGCTTTTTTATCGAAACTGGTAAATGCATTCTTCGCTGTTTTTCCTGCCTTTAACACGTCGCTGAGCACGTCATCGATAAACGCCATCTTCTCCTTTGGCTGCTCCATGGTATGCCAGTGCAGGACAGGCTTCTCAGCCAGTGCCTTTTCGATCGTTTCATACAATAACTGGTAGTTTTTCCTGCAGATCGCAGACATTGGTACTACCGGAATGCCCAGTTTTTCAGAGAGCTTTCCGGTGTCGATCACAATGCCCTGTCCTTCCGCCACATCCATCATATTCAGGATCAGAACCGCCGGAACGGGCGTTCCCGCAAAATCTGCCAACATATACAGACTTCTTTTTAACTGGGAAGCATCTGCCATGACAAGCACCAGATCCGCATTCCCCGAAGCAATATAGTCCTTTGTGATGATCTCCTCATCCGAGCCTGCTGAAAGAGAATAACTGCCCGGCAGATCTGCCAGGATCCGCTGCTGTCCCTTCCATTTATATGTACCCTCTTTTTGTTCAACGGTTTTCCCCGGCCAGTTTCCCACGTGCTGATGAGAACCTGTCATCATATTAAAAATAGTAGATTTCCCGGAATTTGGCTGTCCAAGCAGCGCGATCACAGGCGTATTTCCATTGTTATCATGCATTGCCAAGCCCTCCTATCACGATCTTCTGACATTCCTGACGCCCGATCGCCACCAGCGTATCTCTTGCAAAAAGCAGCACCGGCTGTTTTTTCTGATTCTGACAGACTTCGATCTGGCTTCCCTGCATGATCCCCATAGCAGATAATCTGTTGATCAGACGAGCTTCCTCTTTGATCTCCAAAACAGAATACCGTTTTCCCGGTTCTGCTTCAGAAAGTGTTTTCTTTTCCACTTTTTCTCCTCCTGTTTTCCAAATTAGTCCAAACAGCATTTAATTAGCACCATCTAACTGCTTGCATACTAGCAGACTATATACTATGTGTAAAATCCATTTGGTTATTTTAAGCCCGTTTAGCAATTATATTTTTGGATCTGATTGTTTTACGGGCAGGAGAATGCTAGAATGGGCACATGGACACTTTAGAAAATCATCTTTCACTGCAAAAAGAAAAAGAAGGACTTGTAGACGTCTATATTCTCGCACCGGGCATTACGATGTCTTTTAACCACATTTATACGGATAGCTGGACAACCGGGGACGGCGCGCTGTTTTCCGATCAGATGCTGGTCGTAAATTTCTGTCTGCGCGGCAGATGCGACACCTCCCTGACAGGTAACCGCTATGTGATCGTAAAGGAAAAGCAGGTCTGCGCCAGCACAATCCTGCCCACAAAGGATTTTTATTATCCGGGTAGATTATACGAAGGCGTCCAGCTTTATATCGATCTGTCTGTGCTCCATCAGGCGGCTGGGGCAGATTTTCTATCCCAGATGGGCATTTCAGTCGACAGGATCACAGAGCTGTTTTGCCAAAATACCGGACTTTACCTGCATCGGATGCACGATACGCTGTCCGCACTTGTAAAAGAAGTCTGGGAGCTGCAAAAGAAGCCGGAGGTCGGCGTTCTGCGCTATTATGTGCTGCGTCTTCTCCATACACTCATGACCATGCCATGTGAAAGTGAGCCGGACACCTACTTTACCAGATCGCAGATCGCGATTGTCAAAGAGGCGGAATCTCTGATCCTGCAGGATCTGTCCAGACGGATCACCGCAAAGGAAATGGCAGACCGTTTCGGTATCAGCGAAAGCAGTTTTAAATTGTATGTAAAGGGAATTTTAGGCGACAGTTATCTTGCCTATTTCAGAAAGAAACGCATGGAAAAAGCCGCCAGTCTGCTGGCATCCACGAACCTGAAGGTAATTGAGATCGCAAACATGGTCGGCTATGAAAATCAAGGCAAATTTGCCAAAGTATTTGCAGATGAATATGGCATATCGCCACTGGAATTTCGACGGTCCACCAAATAAAGCGTCCTAATTTATATCTGTTCCAGATCTTTATATTCGGCGAGCGCAGGGCTTTCATCCCCGACATACCAGTAATCGCAGTGATCGCCTCCCAGTGCCTCTGTCTGGGTACGGATCAGGCGGGCATGCATGACTTCTGCCAGATAATGGTCTGTTTTGCACAGATACGGAAGCAGCTTGTCATAGCCGTGCTCCTTAGCATGCTTTGCGATCGGACAGCCGATCAGGTAGAAATTGAAGCCTTCCGTCCGGTGATCCGGGTTGATCTTCACATCCCAAGTGTCCATCCATTCGCCCTTATCCTGATGCTCTTTTTTCATTTTGTTAAAGTTCACATAGGTTTTCTCGAACATTTTATAAGGCCACCGGCTCTTATTCCCGTTCACGAATTTTCCCAGAAAACGCATTTTATCCGCAGCTTTCCGCTTGATCTTAAGAAGCACTTCACCGTCCAGCTTATGATCGCTTGCCTCATAAAATGAAAGAATGGTAAACCAGTCCAGCATGTTTTTTGCCATCAGGTTTTCTCCCAGATCCGGCATATCATTTTTGACAAACTCTATATAATACTGCTCTGCCTTATCAAAAATCTCCTTCGCCTGCTGCGGCAGATATTCCTTACAATACTGCTCATAGCACTTTCCGTATTGCGACACTGCATATGCCCGTTTCATGCGCATTACCTCCCATAAACCTGACTGATCCGTTTTCTGTTAGCAGGTTCTAACTATAGATAGTTTAGCATATCCGTGGGAGGGGTGCAAATTTTTTCAGGCAAAAGTAATCCAATTATATATCTTCGGTTTTCTTCCACTCGAACTTTTGCCGGAAAAACGACAGAAGTTTCTTTTCAAAGTTCATTCGGAAAATCTCTATCCTATATCACAAAATTATCCGGTATTCCATCCGATGGGTAGATTTCCATTCAATCATCATAAATATCCATTTCTTTTAGTTTTCTTATTTGATGGTTCTCCATTTATATCCATATGCTGTCCTGCCGGACATATCTAACACTTTATGAATACTCTTATAATTTACTTTTAAATCCCTCCCTGCATCTGCTACACTTTTATATACTTTAAGGACTTCTCCAGTTACTATATCTATTTTTTCTATTTCTTTGCCCTTTTTTCTATGTATATATTTTTTTAAATCTGTAATGGGGTATTGATTTTCATACACAAATATGTATCCACCTGTTGTTTTACTGACTCCGGTCAATACAGATGAAATTCTTGATCTTGCAATTCCTGTTTCCTCTGATGCCATAAGCACACTTTCATATCTTTTAATAAAATTTCCTTTATTATCACATTGCACTATCGCTTTTCTTGATTTACTCACAGGCTTCTTATACTTTTTTGGCCCCTGTTTAATATATTCATCTTCAAACATAAACAAGTGCTTTTTGGTTTGCAGTAAGATATTTTTGCAGCACTCAAGTACATTGGAATCACTAAAACCATCTTTTTTTGCTTCCGCAGCACTATCATATTTCTTTACAAATTTTCCCTCTAATGTCAAACAAACCACCGGTCTAGCATTCCACATACTTCCCCCATCTCCACCCTTAGTCATATTATATCCATTTGGTTTGTATGATTTATATTTTCTGATATAATACTTTTCCAGCTTATTTATTTCATCCAGTCCCTCACATTCATCAATTACTTCCCATATAAAATTATTCTCACCGTATTTTCTCAAAGCCTTATGGAAAATATTTTCATTATTTACGTCATATCTAGTATGTTCTAATTTTCTTTTTTTGAAATTATTAGTTTTTCCAATATAAATTTTTCCGTTTATTAAATTTGTTACTTTGTAAATACAATACTTTTGCATCTTATCCCTCATATTCATAATATAACTCTATATCTATCATATTACATTATTGATATTTCCCAATAATTTTTAAAGGTATATAAAAATGCCACAACTTATTAATATACAAGGAATTAAAGCTGCCCATACAGTTTTCTTCATGTTACATTTCTTTGTTATTAAGCGGTTTTATATAATTCTTACGTAATGTTCGTTCATCACCAAAAAAGTATTTCTCTGATTTTGAAAGCATATGTGCATCCGATTTTAATTCTGTCAATTTTAATGTACATATCAAATCCGCAACCTGAAATAATCTATAATCTGATGGCATTACTTTTCTAAATTGAACATTTTCCAATAAAGCATTAAATACAGACGAAAGTATTCTTGTTACCTCAATTTGTCCATTATCATAATATACTTTTACAACATCATAATCATAAAAAAATGCCATATTCTCACGAATGAATGAAGCTAATTGTTTGCTTAGCTTTCCAGTTGCTTCAACTGAGTCTTCCATATGTTTCTTTTCAATATAGATGGATTTAAAGCGAATATCTAAATGTCTTACAAATGACATCATTCTTTTTAATATTTTCTGCCTTTCTTCAAGACTACATCCCCTATAATCCTCTTCCGATCTTATTACCGGTCCAGCATGCACACAATGATTAGCCCAACCTAAATTTGATAAGCTTTCTTCTAAAGCAATCAACTCTTTTTCCATGTTATATCTTTGATCATGCAATACCAAAGAAATTATATAAAATGGTGCATGGTAATCATATTCTCCCAGATCTCCTGACTCATCTACAAATATACTTAATTCTTTCATGGCCCTCTTTTCTATTCAAACCCCAATTTTACGTATTAAAAAGGCGGGTGTCTTACCCGCCATTTGGTGGACCCGGGTCTTTCGACCAGCCCATAAGATATGATGCATCACATCTTTAATATATGCTAAGGATATCATAAATATGTATCAAATTCAAGATTTCATTTATTACTATATATCAGACCGTTCTTCTCTGCTGGATTTGCAATCGGAAGAATAGTCGAAAGGCTTATAAACAGTAAAAACAACCGCCGTTAGTCCCTCAGAAAGATTACGACGGTTGTTTTTACAACCATAATTTATTCTGGGCTAGCCGTCTATCGGTAGCACCTTTGTGGTTATATTATAACACAACTGATTTATTCGTCAATTCTCAGTAGATAAATGTTGTTTATTCAAGGTTATTGATTTTGAGTAGTTATATGATGAAAAATATCCAAATCTTACGAATCATGTTTCAAAACTTACCCGAATATCCAGATTGATATAATTCTCTAGTAAACTCCATAACTATATGCCACGAAATATCAGCAGCATAAGAATAATTCTTTTGATATGTTTTCCATAAGGTCTCCATAACCGGATTTGATTCAATTTCATCGAATATTTCTCTTATATCCTCAGATTCAATTTGTTCTAATGTTCCCCTTTTCTTGGCTGTAGCCACAAGTGCATTCCGTAAAACTTGCTTTTTGAGTTGTTCTCCATACAGCTTTTGTAAGATATAAATATCATAAAAATCTCTCATTCGTGTATTTGTAATATTTCGACTAATAACAGTTTCCAGTTTCTCAGCCAATACCGTTTCCAGATTATATGCCCATACCTCAATTGTGCGGTCTTCAAGCATAAGATTAAAGTTGTATTTGATCTCTCTTGGTGTAATTGCATCCCCTGTAGAAATATCAATCTTTAATGGTGTGATTACACCATCAAATTTCGTTTCCATGCTTACACGAATACCGGGATAATCTGCTTCTTCCATAATTTCCGATATCCGTTTGATTCGAAATAAAACACCATCGTCTAAAGGAATGGATATAATTCTGGATATGATCATCTCTACATCCGTAACACTAACATTAGTACCTTTTATGGTAGCATCCAGATCCATAGTTGCTCTGGCATCAAGCCCAACCATTGCTGCCACCAGCATTCCGCCTTTTAATATAAACTGATTTTTATACTCTGATAAAGAAATTCGTTCTAAAAAACGTTCCATCATATAATTCCGCATCAAAATTTGCGCATCTGCGGATTTTTTCTTTGACAAGTTCCGAATCAAATCTTTTAACTGCCTTGCTGTTGTTATCATTTAAAGCAACACCTCCAAATATGGTCTAAGAACATTTTCAACATGAAACAGGGCTGCATATTTCATAAGCATCCGCAAGTTTTTATCCTTACGTCTGGCATATTGCTTTAATGCATCCTGAAAGACCTGTATTTCTATATTTTTCCTACTTCGAAGCAAATCACATATTGTCCGCTCCATATTATATACCGGAACAGCATGCCCAAATGATGTCTGCATAGTTGTAATTCCTACCTCATGTAATTCTTTTTTTATTGTATATACCTGAAAACCATCTTCCTGTAAACGGCTGGGATTATATCCGGTTCTTACTGTTATGGCATATTTCAAAGGATCTCTGTCCGTTAAATCATGAAAAAACAATGCAGTTTCGTGAGAAAATACAGCCTGACTACAACGTAAATGTAAAATGTACATAGCATCTGTCCATGTATCCGGTGAAACATAAACACCATGAGCTGCCTGTTCCAATCCCCGTTCCTTCACATATGCATAAAACACAGCTTTACTAATTCCATTATTTATAACTTGAAAGGTCTGAATTGTTCCCCTGTATTCAATCAACAATAAATCTAATTTTTCAAATTGAGTCATATAGTTTCTCCTTTTATGCTAATATGATATTACATATTAGTATGAAAGTAAATGCATATAGTATCAATAAAATATTTATATTTTTGTTTTAACGGTATCCCTTGTTTCCAGACAGCCTTATGCATGTAGAAATCCTTATTTTATGCGGCATGCATACACCTGCATACAAATTTTCAAATATGAAAAAAGCTCCAAACCCTTGATTTACAAGAATTTGAAGCTGTTTTAAATCGTGCCCGCGACCGGAATCGAACCGGTACTGTATCGCTACAACAGGATTTTAAGTCCTGCGCGTCTGCCAGTTCCGCCACGCGGGCGTATACATTACAGAAATTTTCCTGTGCTGGTAGTAAAGAAACTCCCCACTTCGTGGGTCCCCTCTTACTACATATACTGGGCGGAGAAGGATTCGAACCTTCGAAGGCATTGCCAGCAGATTTACAGTCTGTCCCCTTTGGCCACTCGGGAATCCACCCATATGAGACAATATTGCTGTCTCAACCATTAGAAATATTAGCATATCATGTATGAAATTGCAAGAAATTCTTTTTTTGTATATTTTAGTACATTTCTTTACTATTTCCTGTCGAAAGTGCTATCTTATGATACTCTTTTTCTAAGATTTGGCAAATTTTACCAACATAGTATTTTCATCAGGAGCTTTGCAAATGGATACCTTTTGTTATACCAAACAAATACGGGATTTGCGCGAAGATCATGACTACACACAACGATATGTTGCCAGCTATCTCGGCACATCGCAGACCATGTATGCACGATACGAACGCGGCGCAAACGAACTTCCCATTCATCATCTGATTTCTCTTTGTACTCTCTATCATGTTTCCTCAGACTACATTTTAGGAATATCTACCCAATAGCTAATATTATAATGGATATATCACACTATAGTTATAGTTTATTTTGCGTACAGAGACGAGATACGCTCTGCGAATCTCGCTCTGATTAACGGTCGTCAAATGCACTGCATAAATGCGTGCATTTTCCTCGTCGCCATAACAAAAAAAGGATAGCCGAAGCTATCCTCTTTTATCAGGTCATTTCGTTTTATGCATTTAGTGCAGCCATTTCTTCCTGTATCTGATCTTCCGTTGCTGCCATGGCGGACAATGTCATAGTCAGAAGTTTTTCAAGCTCCCAGCCAAGCTGATCCGCGCCACGTTCAATTACTTCACGTGAACAGCCTGCAGCAAACCCTTTGCTCTTATATTTTTTCTTCAGGGATTTCAGTTCCATATCCTTTGTACTCTTGGACGGACGCATCAGTGCTGCTGCCCAGATCAGACCGGTCAGCTCATCTGCTGCAAAGAGTACTTTTTCCATTTCATGCACAGGCTCTACATCGATCGTCTTGCCACATCCGACTGTAATGCCATAGCCATGGGAGCAGACTGCATGGATCAGTTCTTCGCCGGCTCCGCCTTCCCGTAAAAGCTCCGGTGCTTTCAGGCAATGTTCCTCCGGGTATAATTCAAAATCAATATCATGTAACAGCCCGACAATGCCCCAATATTCTGCATCATCGCCGTAACCCAGTTCATTTGCATACCATTTCATGACAGCTTCCACGGTCAGGGCATGCTGAATGTGAAACGGATCCTTATTGTACTTCTGTAATAATGTGAATGCTTCTTCTCGTGTCATTTTCTTTCCTCCTTTAACTGTTCTCGCAGGTATTCGTATCTCTGCTTCTTCTCTTCTTTTGCAAAATGTACTTCCCGGCTTTGCACCGGATTTCCCGTATAATCCAGCTTTTCGCAGCCAAACTGCTCACTGGTCAGATCGAATGCACAATCTCCAATGACATTATAGCAGTGATAATTGCCTCCGGCTCTTAAAATTCCATAAACTTTTCCACCGAAAATGTCCTGTGCAAGAAACGCTGTAATGGAACACTGCCCAAGCGTTTTATTTTCTTTCGTCCAGCCATCGCGCATACGCGGTGCACACGTTTCGCTGCACCAGATTTCAGACAGGGCATCATAAAGATCCCAGGGCGTTCTGATCCCCGGATAGGCATTGCTGACCGCCAGCACATTTGCATGTTCCCAGCCCCAGAAGGCATATTCCCTTGGTGGCTTTTGATCTGTCAGACGCCAGTCAGAGCCCTCTTCCAAGCCATGCTCTGTAAGAAAACGGTCAGGAACCGTGACATATTTTATAGACTCTTTTCCGTTTTCTTCGGTGCTTTCTTCTACCAATGTAACAGATACCATCAGCTCTTTTACCTGCCCGGTTTCACTGCAGGTTTCTTCACAGCCGTAGTCTCCGTCAAAAATCTGTTTTATTTTCCACATGTCAGCCTCTTTTCCGGCGCGTTATCCACCTTTAACTAATAGATCTTAGAGATACCGGATAGTTTATAATGCTTTTGAAACGTCTCTAAATCTTTCTCATTCCGGATCAGCATAACATCCGTGAAATGCCCGGTCTGCCTGTCCAAAAAGCCTGCGACCTGCTCTCCGGTACAGATGGAGCACTTCAGAACTGCCTGCTGATGCTCCGGATCGTAAGAAGGAAATGAAATCGCTGTTTTCTTTTGAAATAGCATGGATGGTTCCTTTCTCTGTTCTCTGAAAAGAGTGGTTGATTTCTCAACCACTCTACTATAAAATTCTATTCTTTATAATGCTTCAGCACGATCACGGAAGTCGGTGGAAGTGTAAGCGTCAGCTTCCCTGCCACAACATTGTATGTTTCCTTCTCTACCGTATATCCTGCATTACTTGTCAGGATCAGGCGTTCCATCTTACAGTCGCGCGGAATACCGAATTCCCAGACGAGAATATCTTTTGTCACATCATTGTATCCGTTATTGACTACGATCAGGCACTGCTCCTCTTTGTTAAAACGCGCATAGGAGATAAAATTGTAATCTCCTGCAGCCTTTTTGATTGAGCCTGTGAGAAGCTCCTGATTTTCCTTGTGGATACGGATCATTTCCCGGTGGAAGTCGATCAGCTCGTGATCTTCATTGCCCCATGGATAGGTTCTTCTGTTATCCGGATCGGTAAAGCCGCAGACACCTGCTTCGTCGCCATAGTAGATCGTTGGTGCGCCCGGCCATGTCATCTGGATCGCAACGGCTTCACGCATGACAGCCTTGTTGACCCCTTGATTGGCTGCTTCGCAGCCCATTGTGTTCACACGTCCAACCTTTTTGTTGGTTCTTGTCAGGAAACGGGAATGATCGTGGTTGGAAAGCTCATTCATCGCGATCTGCAGAGATGGCGTTGTCATTGCTGCACTGTGATGGATCATCGCGCCCCAGAAGCTGTCCGCATTTCCGTATAAATCCTCGCGGTAGTCATCACTGT
The DNA here is from genome assembly GCF_018917935.1 of Kineothrix sp. MSJ-39. Taxonomy (GTDB): domain Bacteria; phylum Bacillota; class Clostridia; order Lachnospirales; family Lachnospiraceae; genus CAG-194. The sequence goes on from NZ_JAHLPN010000002.1 coordinate 230,852, forward strand.
GCTTCTGCATACCTGTCAAAAACCAGGTAACAGGCTCCATAAAAGCATCATAGTTCATGACCGTATCCCATTCGCAGTTTTCGATCCATTCCTTCGGAGAACCGTAATGCTCTGCCAGAACGATCGCATTCGGATTTGCCTGTCTGACCGCATTTCGGAAATCCTTCCAGAATCTGTGGTTCATTTCCGGCGAATGTCCGAGATCCGCTGCCACATCAAGACGCCAGCCATCCGCGTTGTATGGCGGAGATACCCACTTCTGTCCGATGTGCAGTACATAATCATATAATTCACGGGAACCTTCGTAATTCAACTTAGGCAGTGTATCATGTCCCCACCAGCCATCATAAGAGCCGTTATACGGCCACTGGTTCTGGTCATAAAACTGGAAATAATCACGATAGGGACTGTCAGCGGAAACATAAGCCCCTTTCGGATATCCCTCAAAATTCTCATAGACACGTTCTCTGTCCATCCATTTATTAAAGGAACCGCAATGGTTGAAAACCCCGTCCAGGATAACCTTCATGCCACGCTTATGCGCTTCCTCGACAACCTGTGCAAACAGTTCATTGGAAGCATCCAGATTCTTCTTATTGGCAACGCGGTTGATATATTTTGTCGCATAACGGTTTTCCATCTGACCGGGCTGCAGAAGGTCTCCCTGCTCATCTACGATCTTACCGATATGCGGATCGATGTTATCGTAGTCCTGTATATCATATTTATGATTGGAAGGTGATACAAAAAGCGGATTGAAATAAATGACATCCACACCCAGATCCTGCAGGTAGTCCATTTTCTGCAAAACACCTGCCAGATCGCCGCCGTAAAATTCACGCACACCCATAACAGCCGGATATTTATTCCAGTCTGTCACACGGTTCACGTGCTCGCCGATATAGGTATACTCGTCTGTCAGGACATCATTGTCGGGATCGCCGTTATAGAAACGGTCAATATAGATCTGATACATGACCGCGCCCTTTGCCCAGGCAGGTACTTTCTGACCGGGGATCAGTGTAAATTTATAATAATCCTGCACATCTCTCGTCACGCCGCGCAGGTCAAAAAAGCAATAGACTTTTCCCACATGGATCTCAAAATAATATTCATATTTCTGATCATCCAGTGCTACTTCGATCTCATAATAATCAAACTGCTTATCCTGCTCTACCTTCGACATGAGCAGCTTTTCATTATTGTGTACAAACAACACGTAGTCTACATTGTTGACTGCGCTGCGAAATCTGATCTTCACTTTTGAAAAAGGTTCCGGCTCCTGTGGAGAAATATAATCTGCCGTCATATCGGAGAATAAAGCCCTCTTATTAAAAACCGGCCGCATAGATGCGATATAGCGCAGATTCTTTTCTATCTGTTCATACTGTTGATAATCCATTACGAAACCCTCCCTATTTCTCTATATTTTATAGTATATGCAAGGTAAGTTCAATAGTTTTTCCCCCGAAACGGTCGAAAGACCAGTTAACAAGTTAACTGGTCTTTCGGAGAAGGTATTTCTTTCTTATGGGGTATAGCAAAAAACTATGTAATGTATTGGGGGGTTACAAGTGTATTGTAGCAAAGCCCCCCTATATTGTCCACCTTCACATTCTACAAATTTAATAAATGTTGATGATATTTTTTGTTGATTATTACCAATAGCAGAAAAGGTGTGTCAACAAAAGACACACCTTTCAGCATTTTCACTGTTTATTTTTCACAATGCCGTTACCGTGCCCGGCAATCCATTCTCTTACACCGGCTCACCCATCGGTACTTCTTCTTCCGGCTGTTTATAATAAACCGGGAAAAGCGCCTCAAATTCGTCTCTGGTGATACGTTCCTTCTCAAGCAGAAGTCCTGCACAGGCATGCAGTACATCAATGTTTTCCTCGATCAGCTTCTTTGCCTTTTCATAGCAGTCGGAAATGATCGTCTTCACTTCCGCATCGATCTCACTTGCCACTGCCTCACTCATTGTCTTGGTGTGTGCCAGGTCACGACCGATAAAGACTTCATCGCTGTCATCATCGTAATTGATCGTTCCGATCTTCTCGGACATACCAAATCGCGTTACCATCTTGCGTGCTTCATTGGTTGCCTGTTTAATATCATTGGAAGCACCTGTCGTAATATCATCAAAGATCAGCTCTTCTGCAATACGTCCACCCAGATCTACCATGATATCCTGCAGCATTCTGCCTTTTGTCATAAACATATCATCACGCTCGGGCAGAGGCATCGTATAACCCGCTGCACCGACACCGGTCGGAATGATGGATACGGTGTAGACCGGTCCGACATCGGGAAGGACATGGAATAAGATCGCATGACCTGCCTCGTGATATGCTGTGATCTTTTTTTCCTTCGGGGAAATAATACGGCTCTTCTTTTCTGCGCCGATCCCCACTTTGATAAATGCTTTTTTGATATCTTCCTGCTGGATAAAGTTTCTGTCATCCTTTGCCGCAATGATCGCAGCCTCATTCAGAAGATTTTCCAGATCAGCTCCGGTAAAGCCTGCTGTTGTCTGTGCGATCTGCTTCAGATCCACATCCTCTGCCAGCGGTTTGTTCTTGGCATGGACTTTCAGAATAGCCTCTCTGCCACCGATATCCGGTCTGCCGACACTGATCTTTCTGTCAAATCGTCCCGGACGCAGGATCGCGTGATCAAGTATATCCACACGGTTTGTTGCTGCAAGGACGATGATTCCTTCATTCACACCGAAACCGTCCATCTCCACGAGAAGCTGGTTCAGCGTCTGTTCTCTTTCATCATGACCGCCTCCCATACCGGTTCCACGCTGTCTTGCAACAGCATCGATCTCATCAATAAAGATGATACACGGATGGTTTCTCTTTGCATTTTCAAACAGATCCCTGACACGGAAAGCACCGACACCGACAAACATCTCCACGAAATCAGATCCCGAAATAGAGAAAAACGGAACATGCGCTTCACCGGCGATTGCCTTTGCCAGCATCGTCTTACCTGTTCCCGGAGGGCCCTCTAACAAAACGCCCTTTGGCACTCTTGCGCCTACCTTGGTAAATTTACCCGGATTTTTCAAAAATTCAACGATCTCTTCCAGTTCTTCCTTTTCTTCCTGCAGCCCCGCAACATCCTTGAGGGTGATCTGCATATCCCCGCCGGTTGTCATACGGGCTCTGGATTTTCCGAAGTTCATCATCTTATTGGAAGCACCGCCGCCACCGTTTGACTGCGCATTCATCAGCGAGAAGAAAAATACAAATACGATAAATACGATCAGGATCGGAAGTACATAATACAAAAACCAGTTTTCACTTGGCATATCCCGCATGACAACTTCCACATTTTTCTGATGCATATATTCTTCAATGACCGTCACATCTGAAACAAACAGTTCTCTGGAGGAACCGTCGTTCATTGTAAAGATGACACTACCGGTCGGTACTTCTGCGTTGGGTTTGATCACAGCCGAACTAATCTGGTCCGCTTCGTAATCTGCCATAAAATCATTCCAGTTATAGCCCGTCTCGGAACTTCTTATACTGGAGATCCAGATCACAAGACCCAACAAAAGCAATATCAGGATGAGCGATCCGCCCATTCCTCTTGTTCTGTTTCCGTTCATAGTTAAATCCTTTCCTGCCTGTGTTATTTTGCAGCTTCATCCAGCTCCACAACACCGATGTAAGGCAGATTACGATACTTCTGTGCATAATCAAGTCCGTAACCTACAACAAACTCATCCGGGATCTCAAAGCCCGTATAATCCACATGTACCTGTACAACACGTCTTTCAGGCTTGTCTAAAAGCGTGCAAAGACGCAGGCTCTTCGGTCCTCTGTCTTTGAGCATATCGAGCAGATAGCTGAGTGTACGACCGGAGTCTACAACATCTTCCACTACGATTACATTTTTTCCTTTGATGGAATCGTCCAGATCCTTGACGATCTTTACAACACCGCTTGATTTTGTATCCATACCATAGCTGGAAACTGACATAAAGTCCAGTGTTACCGGAACCGTGATACGTTTTGCAAGCTCACACATAAAGAAACTTCCGCCGCGCAGTACGCAGATCAGATGTACTTCTTCTCCTTCGTATTGTTTACTGATTGCCTCTCCGATCTCCTTGATTCTGGCATCTACCTTGTCTTCCGGAATCATTACTCTGATTTTTTCAGCCATTTTTATCCTCCTGTAACTGTGATTTCTAATATATGACGGGTATCTTCCGTTACTTTGTAATAATTGCTGATCCTGCGCCCTAAAAAATAAACCATATGAGAACCGTCAGCGAGCAGCAGTTGCTTTTCCCTGTCCGCTTTCGGGATCTTTTCATTCACCATATAGTCTTTAACAAACTTGCGATTCTTATCACTGAAGTAGAAAAAATCTGCCGCCTGCGGACTACGGATCACCAAAGACCCATCTATTTTATCATAATCAATCCATTTCGTATATGCTTTTCGGGGTATATTTTCCATGGAATTCCCCGCCTGCGGTACTTCCCGGAGCCGAAACAGGAGAATTTGACCGCCCGGCAGATCGATCCTGCTCTCCGCACCTTCCGTGATACTGATCTCTCTTTCAAAAAATGCTGTCTGCTTCTGCCCTTTTTTCACAAAGCAGATACTGTCGTAGCTGCGATACGCCGTGATCTGATACGGCAGATCCAGGCTGCTTCCGACCTGCTTTTCACAAAGTGACAAAAGTGCCTGCACATGTACATTTGCCAGATCTTTTCTGCTGCCCGACATCTCCGCCAGACACGCAAGCAGCACCTGTCCTTTCATATAAGGATGCAGCATATTAAATGCAGGGAGGATCAGCCTCAGACAACTTCCGTTATCTCCTTCCTCCGCTTTTGTGCATCTTTCCAGCTCCTTCTGCAGGCAGTCCTCCAGATAATCGCAGGCAAGCCCCGCAATTTCCGCCATCTGTCCCATATGCTCCACACTTCTGCTGCTGACTTTTTCCTCCAAAACAGGGATCACCTGATTGCGCAATGCATTTCTGGCAAAGGTACTGTCCGCATTTGTTGCATCTGTCACATAGCTTTGCCCAACCGCCTGTAAATATACCTCGATCTCTTCCCGTTTCAGGCAAAGAAGGGGTCTGATGATCTGTTCTCTGACCGGACGCATTCCGACAAGCCCCGTCAATCCACTGCCTCTGCAAAGATGAAACAGCAGTGTTTCTGCCTGATCGTTTGCATGATGTGCCACAGCGATCCTGGTTGCCTTCAGCGTATCCGCAAGCTGCGCAAAGATCTGATACCGCGCCATCCTGCCTGCTTCTTCGAGTGTCATGCCTTCCGCCTTTGCCAGTGCTTTTACATCCGCTTCTTCCCGGTAAAAAGGAAGCTCCAGCTTACCGCAAAGTTCCTTTGCAAACGCCTCATCCGCATCTGCTTCTGCCCGCAGTCTGTGATTCACATGAACCGCGGTGATCGTGATCGGTATGTGCTTTTTGATGGCAAGCAGCAGATACAACAGACACACAGAATCCGCGCCGCCGCTCAGACCGCATAGCACATGATCCCCCGCTGCCAGCATATGATGCTTTTCCACATAAGAAAGCACCTTTTCTTCTATTTCCTTTTTCTTTTTTTCCGCTGTATTTTCCATACTGTAAATATAGCTTTTTTCGGCAGAAAATGCAATAAAGTCAGACATCCTCCTGATACAGCGAAACAACAAGCACCGTCATATCGTCCCGGATCGCACCTGCTGCCTTGACCGCCAGCTCCAGAATGCCTGTCGCCAGATCTGTCGGATTTTCCGTCTTCAGCCGTTCCATTCCTGCCCGCAGAAGCTCCGGGCTTTCATAAAATTCCTCCGCGATACCGTCGGATAACAAAATAACCGTATCTCCGGATTCCAGATACAGCACTTCATCAAACTCCGACGGCGCAGGCGACAGTCCGAGTGGCTGTCTGTCTGCTGCAATTTCATGGATCTGCCCATGTCTGATCCAGTAGGAAGCACTTGCACCGCACTTATAAAAGTGACATTCTCCCGTATACTGGTTCAGCTCCATCAGATCCAGAGAAACCGTCCGCTCCTCTTCCCGGTTCATATAGAAAAGCTCATTGCACGCCCGTATACAATCCCGCAGGGGCAGAGACGATTCTATGTACTTTTCCACTAACGACAATGTTCTTTCACTGTCCTCGCCCGCCAGTGCGCCGCTTCCCATGCCATCCGCGATCGCCGCAAGATAAGTACCGTCTCCGAATTCCCGCAGAATATAGTTGTCTCCGGACACCTCTTCGCCTTCTTTTGTTGCCTTTGCGAAACCACCGAAGATCCGGTACGTGGCTTCTTCCTGAAAACAGACAACTGCCGGCTCACTGTGGATATAAGCATGTCCTCCCACAGGCAGCATCGACTTATGTGTGATCTCCGACAACAGATCCGCTATCTCCGTTACATCATAGTAACAACTGTTTTCGGATCTTACGACCATTCCGATCTCCAGATATCCGTTCCGGTTGCTTGTCCGGTAAAACTCCAGAACACTGATCCCCTCTTCCCTTAAAAGCTTCACGATCCGCTTTTTCTGCCGCTCACAAACTGCGGATCCGGCAAATTCCGTTTCCGCCAGACTTTCCAGTTGTCTTGAGGTATCCATGACAAATCCCGCAAAAATAGTTGTATTTTCCCGCTCCTGCTCACGCAGCAGCAGAGAAGATCTGGTCAGGCATGCTTCTTCCGCTCCATCGGTCCTTTTCTGCCCTGCTTTATATTCCTGCGCGATCTCCTGTAAAAGCTGTGCGTATCCGATCAGACGACTTCTGGTATATGTTTCGATTCCTTCTTTTCTTCCCATAGGTCAGACTCCTTTTTCTCTTTTCGGAATCTTAGTATACAGCATGGGCGGTTCAAAATTTGTCAAAATGTGGTGGGCAGTTGTTTTTTCTTATTGATACTAAAAGCAGGAGCCGATTTATCAGCTCCTGCTTACTTTGTTGTCTTAAATATAATCTCTCCGTTATGAACAAGCCCCAGCTTTTCTTCTGCGATCTCTTCCACATAAGAATCTGTCTGGACATATTTTTTCAGTTCTTCTAATTCTTCGGCTCTTGCTTCCTCGTCTGCTATCTGCTGCTTCAGTTCTTCCTGTCTGACAACGTATTGATCCTGCTTTTCTTTTAGCTCCACACATTTAACGGAAACCATCAGCATCAACACAATGACAACTGTCGAAACCAAAAACATACCAGACCGATTCTGCCGCCTTCCCCGATACCTTCTACGGCTCATCACGATTCCCCATTTCTAACTGGTTTTTGTGTTTACATAAAGTTATCTTACCTTCTTTTATGTTAGCCGTCAACTTCTTTTTTAGTCTGTTTTTACTGCTCTTAACAGCCCGCAAACCCTTTAAAATTGGGCGTTTTACAAAGTTTAGTGGAACCATCAGAATACGTACCACTATATCTAGTATGCGCCGTATAATTGTTGACATAAAATTTACCAAAAAATCCCTGAAAATTTTTTTATATAGATACATACCGGCAGCAAGACCGAACACGGCAAACCAGCGCAGCGTTCCCGCATTCATACGATAAAGCAATGAAAAAATGACGATCGCCGCAAAAAACCAGAATAAAAGATCCTCGATCGCAACCAGAACGGAGCCATGCGGCAATACACGTCTTACGATCCTGATCTGGTCATAAATAAAGGTGATCACAGCCCCCGTTACAAAGCAATACAGCCAGAAAACACCCTGATCTATCACTTCCACACTCATTATTTAAACAATCTGCCCAAAAAGGACTCTCCCTTCTCCCCATACTGACCGGCATCTGAATAGGTGAAAGAATCGATCTGCCCCTCGATATCCACCTCTCCGCGCTCTAATGTCAGACGGTTTACATGCAGATCCTTTCCCTTGATCATCAGCATGCCCTGATCTGTTTCCAGCAAAATCTCCGCCAGATCAAAAGAGAGCACATCCGCCACGCCACTGACCATACATGTCCTTCTGTTTGTCAGCATGACTTTATGTGCTCTCTGCTTTGTTGCCATATTCTCTTCCATGTCATTCCTCCCATATATGATCCCTTGTTGATTCTTTTCAATATATGTGAGAAATTCTGATTTATAACTACAACAGTTTAAACATTTCTTTTGCTTCTTCCTTCCGCACGGTTTCCTGTACGGAAAGCACTTCTGCTTTGACATCTTTATTGCCGAAGTTGATCGTGATCACATCACCGACCTTTACCTCTGTACCTGCTTTGGCGACCTTGTCATTGAGCATGACACGTCCTGCATCACAGGCATCGTTTGCAACACTGCGGCGTTTGATCAGTCTGGATACCTTTAAATATTTATCAAGTCTCATGTTGTTTCCTCTTTTCTTATGCCTTCTGTCCCATTGTTACATCTGCTTTGCTATGATTACCTATCTTACAACGCAGACGGGATCAGCGCAAGAGGGAAGAGACTGCCCGGCGGCCGAAAAAACGCGGATATATATTTTTATACCGGTAAATGCTCAGCACAATGCCCATCAGCGTATAAGACAATAAAATGTTGCCGCCGCCTGCAGACAGGAAAGGAAGCGAGGTCGCGCAAGCCGGAAACAGACCGAGATTGATCATAATGTTCAGCCCGATCTGGGTCAGGAAAACGGTTCCACATCCACAGCCCATCATGAAGCCAAGCTCATTTTTCTGATGCAGGGCTGCACCAAATACAAGCACAAGCAGAATACCAAGAAGACAGCAGAGCAAAATACCTGCCAAAATACCATACTCCGACCACAGATACGTGAAAATATAATCTGCATTCAGATCCGGCAGTTTCGCACCTGTCTGCTGGTCCATAGCACCGATCCAAGTTAGCGACTGATAACTTTCACGGAGTGCTGCAGTCACATAACCGGCTTCACCGTTTCCTGTTGCAAATGCCTTTACCCTCGCGATCTGGTAAGGTGCAAGTATCTGTAATTTGTAGAGCAGGAAAAGTCCCAGCATGGGAAGCAGCAATACAACAGACCATAAAGCGGTCAATACCTTCCATTTAGAAACTTTGAACCATCCCTTTGCCACCGCAAGCGTCAGTACAACAGACAAACAGATCGTAAACGACATCGTCATGGAAATGCTGTTTGCCCGTCCAAGGATCCATACCGGTAAGAGCATCCAGATCAGACTTTTCAAAAGTCCTCGATACCCCTGCCCATAGTACTGATACAGGATCGCTCCGTACAGCGGTACATAAATAAATCCCAAAAACGGAGAAGAAATATGATAGCTGCCTATTGTAATATAGTAAAGACTTCCATTAGCCATGCTGCCAAATAGGACAGCGTACAAACCAACAAGCAGGAGCGCTGCGCCGATCCACTTTGCATAGCCTGCGATGCGTGTATAGTCCACATACTGCACAATACTCATCAATACGATACCTGTCATAACAAAGAATACGTACTGTGTTCCATCCATATAGGATGTACCATCTCCCAGCTGTCTGCTGATCTCCATCTGCAAAAAGATACCTATCCCGCTGATCAGTGCTACAAATGCCAGAAGTCCCCAGGCGATCTGCGGCTTATGGACAGCATCCAGAGAAATGCCCGCCTGTACGGGATCTCCCATATCACGGACTGCTGCTGCCCTTGCTTCTTCCGGGCTCATACCGTTTTTCAGATTCTCGGCAGTCTGATCCTCTATATGGGCTCTGATCTCTTCTTCTATAAAGGGACGCGCCTTTTTGCTGCGGATCTGTGATAATAATTTTTCTAAATATTCATCCATAGTTACCCTCCGCTATCCTTGAAAAGCCAGCACGTTTGTCACGGCAGAAGCATATTCCTGCCATTCTTCCGTCTTTTTGGCAAGCTCCTGTTTTCCCTTTTTCGTAATGCTGTAATATTTTCTGACCTTTCCCGCGTATTCCTGTTCGTAAGCGGTAAGCAACCCTTTTTCCTCCATGCCATGCAGGAGCGGATATAAAGTGCCTGCCTTGAGTTCAAATACATTCTGGGATTTCCGGCGAAGCGTGTCGATCATTTCATAGCCATACATATCCTTCTCTTTTAAAAGTCCCAAAAGCAGCATTGTCATACTGCCTGATACCAGTGATTTTTCTACTGCCATTTCTGTACTCCTTTCGCACTATATAGATTGCCGATATATCGGTTGTCTATATATTATATCGATCATCTATATATGTCAAGGGCGGATTTTATTTACGAGAAGAATCTTGAAATGATAAGATGCATATGCTATAGTAAAGCTAGCTAAGAAATGAAATGAAAGTGTGTATGCACAAACGAAGCCCCAACAGATTGCCGTCTGTTGGGGCTTCTTCTCTTTTTATACGGTAGAGCATCCGCGGGCTAATTGTCGCTATCGTTACCGCCTAACCACTTGCATATGTAGTAGCTGACTACACCTGCCATAACGGAAACAAGAAATGAAATGAATATTTTCATCTATGCTACATCTATACTACCCTATACTTTTCCTCCAATTTCCCCTGCACAAAATCAATCACATTCTGCGCAGCAACTTCATTCATGCACACAAAATTTTCCATTGTATAAGAAGCCGTATGTGGGGTCAGGATGACATTCGGAACGTCGATGAAAACAGAGTCCGTGCATGGCTCATGCGGAAATACATCAAGTGCTGCGCCGCTTAAATGCCCGTTTAACAGATATTTTTTGAGGGCATCATTGTCTGCAACAGGGCTTCTGGCAATATTGATGAAATAACTGCCTTCCTTCATATGTGCAAATTCTGCTTCTCCGAAGAAGTTTTCCGTCTGTTTAGTCAGCGGGATATTGGCGGATACGTAGTCACTCTCTGCCAGCAGTTCTTCCAGTGGTCTGTAGCTTGCACCGTAAAGCCCTTCCCACTCCGGTTTCGGATGTCTGCAATAATAGAGCACATGCATATCCATGGCATTTGCCCTCTTTGCGATCTCTTTGCCGATCCCGCCAAATCCGACCAGGCCGATCGTTCTTCCTTTCGCGCCCGGATGCATACACCTGTTCCAGAGCCCTTCATGCATATCCGCGGACTGCGTATGCAGGCTTCTCGCAAAATATAAAATATATGCCAGCACATGCTCTGCAACAGCCGCTTCTACCTCGCCTGTCGTTCTTGCAAGTGTAATACCGAATTTCCGGCAGGCAGCAATATCAACAGAATCATAACCGATGCCTCTCCTTGAGATCATCTTCAGCTTCGGACAACGGGAGAGCAGATGCTCCGTATAAGGCTCCAGCCCTGCGATTACAGCCTCCGCGTCTTTAATTCGTTCATAAAGCTCTTCTTCTCCCGCTCCAACGCCAAATTCATGATCCCTACATTCTTCTATTTCATATCCTGCCTGTTCCAGTTTCTCGATCGCCGCTCTGCTCCCGGCGTCAAAATTCCGTGCCACAATGACAACCTTCATTTTGTTACTTCCCTTCTATGGCTTTTCTTTTGTCTGTTCCATTTCTTTTATATGCCTGTTGCATCAGGCAGTCAACTATTTTATACCTATCTCCTATTTTTTGTACTGTTTATTCTTTGAAAGTATTCCTATTGACATGGCTGTTAGGAAATGCTAACCTAGATATGACTAAACTAACTTATTTTGGTCACGTACAGTAAAATAAAATGTTACAGATAGGAGTCAGTTATGAACCAGACAAGAAATTTCAGAACAGAATATGAAGCTTTTGTACAGAAATATCCCTACAAGACGATCGATGTGAATGGGATCAAAGTCAGATATCAGTATGGCGGAAAGGAAGACGCGCCTATTCTTCTTTTTTTCCACGGACTGGAAATGCAGGAAATGTGGACAGCTTATGCGCTGCATTATGAAAAAGACTATCGATTTTTGAATTATGAATATCCACTTCATACCGCATCTATCGATAAACAGATGGAATTTGCCTATGCGCTGTTACAGAAACTTTCCATCAGCCGGGTTATTTTGATCGGTGCAAGCGATGGCGGTATCCATGCGCAGATGTTTGCCAAGAAATATCCTGCTATGGTACAGGGCATGATACTGATGACAACCCTGACCTTAGATTCCGATTATTGCCGGCATTTCAAAAAAGAATGGCTGACCTGTCCGATCCTTTTAACCACACTTCGACTGACCCCGGCAAAAAAGGAAATGCAGCTTCTTTTGAAAAAATGTGATGGCTTTTTAACCTGTGAATCCCCGGAAGATCAGGCATATGGAAAAACCTTTTACGAAACGGTCGCCTCCGATCTGCATTATAAAGAAAAATTTATCCACAGCGTAAAAGCTGTCAACGAGCTGAAAAGGTGCAAGCTTTTTACGGAAAGCGATTTTGCTTATCTGCGTGGCAAAGTGCAGGTTCTACTCCCGGATCACGATATGTTCACAAAGGAAGATCAGGACAGACTGGCTGCTCTTTTCAGACCTTTAGATGCACAGATTCTGTCTGTTCCGAGCGGACATGTCGGCTTTATTGTACAGGCAGATGCTTATCTGGAAAAAATGGATGCATTTTTGGAAAGTCATATTTTAAAAGACTGATCTCTACATATTTTCCCTTCTGTTTTCATATACTAGTCCATGAAGAAACGGATCTATGCCATGTGCGTGACATGGCATAGCAACAGGAGGAAATCCATGATGCGTAAGAAAACAGACTGGAAAAATCTGATCACGGCGATTGCGATCCCGCTCGCTGTAGGTGCTGCCAGTGCATGGCTGACCAAAGACGGTATGAAAGCATTTGCACTCGTCAATAAGCCGCCACTTACTCCACCGGACTGGTTATTCCCGATCACATGGACGATCCTCTATATTCTGATGGGAATTGCTTCCTACCTTGCAGGCATGGAAAAGCCTTATTCCGGCGCATTATGTTTATATGGACTGCAGCTTATCTTTAATTTCTTCTGGTCTATCTGGTTTTTTGACAGAGCCTGGTATTTGTTTTCCTTTTTATGGCTGCTCTGTCTCTGGGGACTTATTCTGGCAACCATGATCGCGTTTTTCCGCATCAAAAAACCGGCTGGTTACCTGATGCTTCCTTATCTGCTCTGGGTAACCTTCGCCGGTTATCTGAATTTCGGTGTATATTTATTGAATTAAATTTTATTATTGTAACTATTCAGAACCACATTCGCAAAATCGCATCTTACGATGCTTTCCTTTTGCTCATGTGATTACTTCGCCATATAAATCCGTAAAAATCTGCCCATAAATGGTCAGTTTATTACGGATTTGCATGGCTCTGAATAGTTACATATTATTATGCTTCTGAAAAGCGACTGTATAGTAAATGATCGTTACCGTCAATGCTCCCACAAACAGAACAATAGAAAGCCAGCCTGAATCTCTTCCCCGGTAAATGCAGATTGTAAAAAACAGGGTAAATGCACTGACCTCCAGCTCCATCCATGTGATCATGGACATGATATCCTGTAATGCCCTGACCGCATTTTGCGGTTTCAGCTTTGAGGGCGTATTCCACATGGTTGGGGGCATAACATGCATTATCAGACTGGTCATGCCATTGCATATCAGCATGATAATGGGAAGCATTAAAAGCGTTCCCGGTGAGCCATATCCGTCGATCTTGCCACTCATCGTAAAATGCGTTGGTATCTCGTCCGGTAAAGTTGCCATACCGACGATCGCAATGATAAAGCATACAAGCAAAAGTACATATGACAGGATCTCCATCACAAGATGCCTTTTTGTAATATATGGTTTGTTCATACAAATTTCCTCATTCTATATCAAGCTCCGGCGGTACATCCAGCTCGGTTGATACATATTTTCCATCTTTTTTACGCTGTCTGACACACTCGGAAAGCAGATATTCTATCTGTCCGTTGACAGAACGGAAATCATCTTCTGCCCATGCGGCAATATCGGCATATAGCTTTTCCGAAAGGCGCAGCGGAATCTGCTTTTTGGCAGCCATCAGTAAAGACTTCCCGAATTTACGATAGGCTGCGCATCATGGTTGCCGCACAAAACAACTAAAAGATTTGATACCATGGCTGCTTTTCTCTCCTCATCCAGTTCAACGACCTGTTTCTGGCTAAGCTGCTCAAGAGCCATTTCCACCATACCGACAGCGCCGTCTACGATCATTTTTCTTGCATCTATGATAGCAGATGCCTGCTGACGCTGCAACATAACAGAGGCGATTTCCGGTGCATATGCCAGATAGGTGATCCTTGCCTCAACGATCTCAAGCCCTGCATCGTTGACCTTGCTCTGGATCTCATCACGGATCCTTGCTGCGACGATCTCGGCGGAACCTCTCAGGCTTCCTTCATCTGCCTGCCCGTCACCTGTTGTATCTACATTCGGTGCCACATCATATGGATAGATCCGTACAATGTTACGAAGTGCGCTGTCACACTGCAGAGATAAGTACTCTTTGTAGTTATCTACGTTAAATACTGCTTTTGCGGTGTCTGTCACACGCCAGATCACGGCAATTCCGATCTCGACCGGATTACCGAGACAGTCATTGATCTTCTGTCTGCCATTGTTCAGTGTCATTGCTTTTAAAGAAATCTTCTTGCCGGAAGCCTCTGCTACCGAAAGTGCCGCGCCCTCTCCGGATATGTTGAGGGTTGTCTTGGCTGTCTGGATATCACCGGACTGTGCCAGCTTTGTTGCTGCTGCAGGGTTGATTGCACTGCAGAACGGATTCACAAAATAAAAACCTGCTTCACGGATCGTACCGACATACTTACCAAACAGTGTCAGTACAAGTGCTTCCTGCGGCTTTAAAATACGCAGACCGCAAAGTGGAATCCACGCGATCGCCGTTATGACAATGCAGAGAACCATCATGACAAGTGTGCCCGTGCGCGGATATCTTTCATAAGAGATCGCGAAAAGCACGATGCCCGTGATCGCCAGCGCATAAACCAGAAGCTCTGCCAGCAGAACTACCATACCATTTTTCTTTGTTGTGTAAATTTTTTCATTCATAGGAAATACCTTCCTTTCTATTTGATATCATCATGATATCATTTTATATTTATTTGTCAATATAATTTGATACAAAATAGAAACATTCCACAGAGAAGAAACAGAAAGACCTCCCGTTTCTGGTTGATTACCAGAAACGAAAGGTCTTTCATTTCTTCTCTCTTAGATCTATTTATGTTGCATCATCTGCATCTGCCGGATCGCTTCGAGGATCTTTTCTTCCGCTTCCTCCGGTGTTCTGGCATCCTTTGTTGCCTTTTCCATCGGGCAGATATCTGTATCCTGCCTGTTGCGGATCTGCGCCGTCTTTTCGCCGTAATATGCGGGGATTCCGTATTGTTCCAGCGTTTCAAGCCCGGCATCGCTTATGACGGATGCATATACCTCAGACGGGGCAAGTGCTGCATACAGAAAAGCTGCTGCCCTTCCCACGATCTGATCTGCCACACAGTAACCCTGCAGGCTCTTTCCTTCTCTGCGCAGGGAAAGCAGTGGTCTTACGCCGCGTTCTTCACTTGTCAGCGTGTCATCTTCCCTGACCGCTGCAAATGTACAGCTTTTTTCCAGCAGCAGAGCTTTTGCTTTTTCCGTATCAGCCTTCATGTCTTGCTGCGTCCTCCACGCGGTAAATGATGAGCGGAATGAGTGCCCACTGCAGAAGCAGTCCGATCAGACCGACTCTGATACTGCTGAAAATAATAGAAACCGGGATCTTATTGCTTCCGATCACATAAACAGCAAAGCAGATCGCAACTGCACGGATCACACGTCCGCCGATCTGTACAGCCAGGACTTTCACGATCGTTGGCATAGATTTTGTACGCAGAAGTCCTGCCAGAAGTCCGTAAACAAACAGCTCGATCATCATAAACGGAAGCATGGCAGCTCCGGGCATTCCCGTTACCGCAAAGCTTAAAAGCGGGCTGATCATTCCGGCGATCGCACCGGCGTAAGGGCCTGCTAACAGACCGACTAAAATGATCGGCAGATGCATCGGTAAAAAGGTTTCACCGAGTGCTGTACCCATTCCGGAAACAGCGCCGACCAGATGCAGGATCTGTGGCAGTAAAACTGCAGCAATGACTGCGCCTATGGTTGCAAATGTCTGTGTCTTAATGGAAAGACGCGGCATTTCTAAAGTTTTCATCTTTGTGTTTGACATCTTATTTCTCCTTATTCTCCCTGATTATTTTCAAATTCCTTTGCAACTTCCTCAAGCAGCTTGCGGATCTGCAGATGCTGCGGGCAGGCTTTTTCACATTTTCCGCACTTGATACAGTCGGAAGCCTTTCTGCCCGGTGCAGTATGTACCGCATTATAATAGTAATCAGCATTCCAGTCATGATAGAGCTGCTTTGTATTCATGATCGCAAACAGATCCGGAATGGAAATCTTCTTCGGACAGCCTGCTGTACAATACCGGCAGGCAGTACAAGGGATCAGATTCATGCTTCTGAAGATCGCCTGCACCTTCTTGACCGCTTCCATCTCTGTTTCATCCAGTGGCTTGAAATCTTTCATAAAGCTGATATTGTCCTGCATCTGTGCAAGGCTGCTCATACCGGAAAGTACCATCATCATGCCCGGGAAACCTGCTGCAAAACGGATCGCATAGCTGGCAGGACTGCCTCCGTGCAGATCCTCGATCACTTTCTTTGCCTCTTCCGGCAGATTCACCAGATTGCCGCCCTTGACTGGCTCCATAACAAGTACCGGTTTGTTGAATTTACGGCAGATCTCATAGCACTTTCTGCTCTGTACAGCCGGATCATCATAATCGACGTAGTTGAACTGGATCTGTACGACTTCAATCTCAGGATATTCTGTCAGGATCTGCTCCAGGATCTCTGCCCTGTCATGGAAGGAAATACCAACATGACGGATCTTGCCTTCCTTTTTCAGTTCAAATGCTGTCTCATATGCATGGCAGGATTTGAAAAACTTGAAGATCTCCTCATTCTGGGCATGCATGAGGTAAAAATCAAAATAGTCCACACCACACGCTTCAAGCTGGCTTTCAAAGAAGGGCCGGATCTCTTCCTCCTTCTTAAAATAAAAGTTTGTCAGTTTATTTGTCAGGATATAACGGTCACGCGGATAGCGGCTTGTCAGACAATCCTTTAATGCAAGCTCACTTTTGCCGTCCAGATAGCCATGCGCCGTATCAAAATAATTGAAACCGGCGTCCAGGAATGCATCTACCATACGACAGGTTTCTTCTGTATCTACCTGATCACCCTTCATCGGAAGACGCATACATCCAAAACCAAAATTTTTCTTGATCTTATCCATCTTAAGATACTCCTTTCCTCTTGCTATTTTTTCTCATTATGCTTTATTATATATCCTAAAGCTGACTTGAGGTCAAGCATTTTTTGACCTGCACAAATACTGACCTGCCGCCGTACCTTTCAAAAGAAAAAAGGCAGGTTAACCCGCCTTTTCATATCCTGTTATTTCGCTTCTTCTTGTTTTGTCTGTTCTTTTTTCTTTGATTTGCCATGTTCCAGCGTCCATCCCCATATGCCTGCAGCGATCACTGCCAGACCCATGAGACCGGCAAAAATATTTTCCGCCATTATGATAATCCTCCTTTTCAGACATCATTCATGCGGTAACCGACTCCCAGTTCATTTAATATGTATTTGTATTCGCCCGGCTTTTCTCCGAATTTTTTCCGGATATTTGCCATGTTGACCTGCAGTTTTTTTACACTGCCATAATCGGAATAGCCCCATACCTTTTTGATGATCTCCGCATAGGTGAGTACTTTTCCCGCATGCAGTGCCAGAAGCTGTACAATATTATATTCTGTCTGTGTCAGTTTGATCTCTTCTCCTGCAATCATGACCTTCCTTGCATCATATTCGATCTCCATGTCATACAGAGAAAAAGATTCCCGCACGCTTTTACCCGTACCCTGAAAACGACTGTTCCTAAGTGTTGCACGGACTCTTGCCAAAAGCTCCGCAGTTCCGAACGGCTTTGTCACATAGTCATTGGCGCCAAGATCCAACGCTTCCACTTTATCCGATTCATCCGTTCTGGCTGACAGAACGACGATCGGCGTATCACTTTTTGCCCGGATCTTCCGAATGATCTCAATTCCATCCATATCAGGCAGTCCCAGATCCAGGATGACAAGATCGGGATTATGCGAAAAGAACATCGTCAGTCCGTTCTTTCCGTTCTGTGCCATAATGACCTGATAATCATTGGTCTCAAAGATCATTTTCATAAAATTGCAAATATTCTTTTCATCTTCTATTACAAGAATCTTATAGCTGTTCACTTAAGCTGTCCTCCTCATCAAGCGTAAATCGGAAGGTACATCCGCCTTCTTCCCGGTTTTCCACGGAGATCTCACCATCATGTGCCTTAATGATAGAGGCACATACCGCAAGTCCGATTCCCATGCTCTTCTTATTATGATCCACGGGAGCATCTTGGATTTCAAAATAATCTTTGAAAATGCTCTTTAACCGTTCTTTGGGAATGCCACAACCATTGTCGGTGATCTCAAAAACAACTTTTCCGCTTTCCGTATGGACCGTCAGGGAAAGCTCTGTCATCCCCTGTGCATGCTGCACAGCGTTTTCCAGAATATTGATGATAACCTGCTCGATCAGCACCGCATCCATCGGAATACTGATAAATTCATCCGGGATTGACACGGTGACCTTCTGGTTCGGATATCTTTTTTTAAATTTCACCAGCACAGAGTTGATCAGCTCTTCCAGTACAACGGAATTTTTCTTGAGCCTGACCCCTCCGTTATCAATTCTTGTAATGGACAGAATATTTTCAACCATATTCATGAGCCATTGCGCATCTTCTCTGATACCTGTCGTAAGCTGCAGGATCTGCTCTTTTTTCAGATGATCATAGTTGTCTATGATCGTCGTACTCGAACCATAGATCGTTGTCAGCGGCGTTCTGAAATCATGTGATACTGCACGCAGCAGATTGCCGCGCATTTTCTCCTTCGCACTCTCTGCCCGCACCTTTTCCTGCCATTTGAGCTGCGCCATTACAGTACTTGTCATGATCGTTATGATCAGCATGATCAGTGCGGATATGATATTTTCCGGTATACTGAAGTTAAATGCAAAATAAGGAAATGCAAATACAAAATTCAACGCCAGAACACTTAAAACCGACGCCGCAATACCGTAAACATACCCTTCTGTTACACGCGAAACAAGGAATACTGCAAGTGCCATGATCGCAGGTGCTACCATATCAACCGCAAAGTAACGCTCTATGATAATACAGACAAGCAGACACACAGCCGGTATCAAAACCGTTTTCAGTATGTTTCTTCTTATGTTTTTGTTCATGGTGGCCTCCCATACGATACATTATAAATAGTCCCCGGTTAAGAATCAGCAAAGGATGCTTTGCATTCAAAACTACGGTGTGTTATGATTTTACAATAAATTATTATATTTATATACTGGATACTGTATAGATACGAGGAGAAAATTTTACAAATGATTAAAAATATACTGTTTGATGTGGGAAATGTACTGCTCGATTTTGACCCGGAGCGGTTTTTAAGAGAGGCGGGCTATACAAAGGAGCAGCAGGGAATTGCCATGCGCTGCATTTTTACCCATCCGCTGTGGAATCAGCTCGACAAAGGAACGGTAACGGAAACAGAAGCCCTGCAGGAATTTATCAAGGCAGATCCGTCGCAGGAAGCTCTGATCCGCGAAATTGCCGGACGCACAAAGGAAACGCTTTTCCCGCTTTCTTATGCGGATGACTGGGTAAAATCTTTAAAAGCACAGGGATATCCTGTTTACATCCTGTCCAATTACGCCGGAGAATTATATGAAAAAACAAAGCACCTCATGACGTTTTTACAATACGTGGATGATGCTTTGTTTTCGTATCAATGTAAGATGATCAAGCCTGATCGTGAAATTTATGCCTATGCCTGCGAAAAATTCAATATTCTGCCGCAGGAAACTGTTTTTATCGATGACCGTGTCCAAAATATCGCCGGTGCAAAAGCGTTTGGACTGCAGGCACTGCAATTTACCTCTTATGCGGAAACCTCCGCGAAACTTCGTGCACTACTTGGCAAATGAGATTCCCATTATGCCTAATATCAGTGAGCTTTCTGCTATCTATTGTAAACAATATCGGTAGTTGAACAGTCTGGGACTGCCATCTGCATACAGTTTAATCAATCGGCAGGCGGAGAAGCTTCCAGCTCAGATCGATCATTTCCTGTTTTTCCATAGAATTTTCAAAAATAATCTGCTGCTCCCGTTTTTCTGCGTGGAGCAGATTTTTTTCGCCAAGACGTCTTTTCAGCTCTTTTGCCGTTCCCATGCTGCCATCGATGATCTCGATCTGTCTGTTGCCCAGAAATTCACGGAGATGCGGTCTGAGGAACGGATAATGGGTACAGCCGAGTACGATCGTCTCTGTTTTGTCCGTTATGTAAGGGAGCAGATATTTGGAGAAGTAAGCATCCAGAAACTCGCCGTCCAGATGTCCCTCCTCGACAAATTCCATCAGTCCTGCACATGGCACGGGAATAATATGCGCCTGTTCCTTGTACAATCCGAGTAAATTATGAAATTTTTCCTGCCGGATCGTCATAGGCGTTGCCAGCACTAAGATCTCGCCGCCCTTATACTGGCTGACCGCCGGTTTGATCGCCGGTTCGATCCCGACCAGCGGAAGATCAGGGTACATCAGCCGCAGATCCTTCACCGCCGCACTCGTCGCCGTGTTGCAGGCGACCGCCAGTCCCTTGATTCCCCGTTTCATCAGAGTTTCCACCACATGAAAGGTCAATTCTCTGATCTTTTCCCGGTCTTTCACGCCATATGGCGCGTTTTTGGAATCTCCATAATAAATAAAATCTTCATTTGGCATGATCTGCACTGCTGCCTTCAGTACACTGATCCCACCCAGACCTGAATCCATAAAGCCGATCGGCAGTTCTTTTTCTTTGTTATGTTCCATTTTTATTTTTGTATCCCTGTTTTATTTCTATGCTAATTTTAGTAGATATTACTTGTTTCCCTACGAATTGTTTCGCAGCTACGCTGCTCTCGCAATTCTACCCAATATTCGCATATCGTGGGATTGTCATCCCACTTTTATGCTCATATCGGGGCGGGTCCCAAGGTCTTTCACCCACCTGTGAGCAAGCTCACATGGGGTTAGACCTTATGACCCTGACATCATATCATTATTATAAAATTATATTTCATGCGGTGCAAGCACATGCTGCATATCCTCCGGCATTGGCGCGGTAAACTCCATCCGCTTTCCGGTGATCGGATGCATAAAACTGATCTTGTGCGCATGCAGTGCCTGTCTGTCGATCAGCTCTTTATCCGGATTATACAGATAATCGCCGATCAGAGGATAGCCCAAATATTTGAGGTGTACACGGATCTGATGCGTTCTGCCTGTCTCCAGCACAAGCGCGAGCAGGCTGTGTCCGTTAGCCTCTGCTACCACACGGTAATGCGTTACCGCCCTGTCCCCATGTTCAAAATCTATCATACGCTCCAGGCATGAGCTCTCTTTCCGTCCTATCGGCGCATCAATCACACCGGCGGACGGCGTTACCTTGCCTTTTACGATCGCATAATATTCTCTGCTGATCCCCTCTGCCTGCTCTCCCTGCAGGGATTTTGCCGCTACCTGCTGCCCCAGGATCGCACCGCTTACCATATGCTTTGCCACGATCGTAAGCCCGGACGTATCTCTGTCCAGCCTGTTGATACAGCGAAATACAAATGGCGTATTTTTCTGCTTGAAATACCACGCCAGCGCATTGCCCAGAGAGTTATCATAATTATGCAGTGATGGGTGAATGGGCATGCCCGCAGCTTTATTGATCACCAGCAGATCTTCATCCTCATATACGATATCCAGCGGCAGTTCCACCGGAAGGATCTGCTCAGAGCCCTCCGTCTCCCATATCGTAATTTTGATCTCATCACCATCCTGCAGAATGTAATTCTGATAAACAAAGTTTCCGTTTACCTGCACACTCTCCGGATCTTTTTTCAGATTGATGAGATTTTGCGTGGAAAATCCCTTCGTTTTCAAAAAGCCACTCACCTTCTGCCCGGGCATCGGGTTTGTGATCTTGTAGGTCAGTGTTCGTTTCATTTGTTGCTCTTTCTATATATATTGCATTTTGCTTCTCTTACTCAGTTTCGTTATTTATAGTTTCCATTATATCACTACAGACTGCTGTCCGGGAGAATAAATCTCAAGACTGCCTTACAAATCTGTAGATTAGCACAAATGATATGCAAATTTACAATTTCATACCAATTACAGATTTTCCGGCATTTTGGATGAAGTATTCTTCCCTGCCCAAACCCTATTTTCAGGAAATTCATACTTTTTCTCTATTTTCTTCCTTTTGGTATGAAATTTTTCTCTTTTATCATCTGATTTTTCATCACAGAAAACTTTTTAATATGATTTTTTCATCCAAAAACGACAATTTGCTTCATTTCGTATGAATTCCTGAAAAATCAAGAAGAGCGACAACTTTTTTCTTCGCCCTAAATTCCAGAAAATTTCCCCAAAAGACGAACTTTTAAAAAACATAAAAATTTCATTCATACATATCATCTAATTTACCGGATATTGGACGAATCCACCGATATTTATCCCCCTGACTGAAGCATCCTGTGATAAATCTGCCTTAAATATCAAAATAATAAATGAATTCTGCCACTATCCAGTGGTAACTCCCTTTAAATCTGTTGCAGACATCAGATAAATGAAGATAAATAAAGATAATAAGAAAGAGACGAGATCCGCTCTGCAAATCTCGCTCTGATTAGCGGTCGTCAAATACATCGCATAAATGCATGCATTTTCCTCGTTGCCATAACAAAATAACAGGGCTTCGCGTTCGCGAAGCCCCATAAATCATTCTAAACACATAAAGTACATAGCATAACAGCATATGCTGTTACATACTTATTACATATTATCTTACAGTCTCTTTAACAGCTCTTCTCTCTGTGCTTCATAGCCCGGTTTGCCAAGGAGAGCGAACATGTTCTTCTTGTAGCTTTCAACACCCGGCTGGTTGAATGGGTTTACACCAAGGATGTAACCTGATACACCGCAGGCGAACTCGAAGAAGTAGAATAACTGTCCTAAGTAGAACTCGTTTACTTCCGGTACATTAACTTTCAGGTTTGGAACCTGTCCATCTGTATGAGCAAGGATTGTACCGTTCATAGCTGATTTGTTGACGAAGTCAACTGTCTTGCCGGCTAAGTAGTTCAGTCCGTCAAGATCAACCGGTTCTTCACCGATCGTGATCTCTTCGCGGGACTTCTCGATCTCTACAACTGTTTCAAACATGGATCTTGTACCATCCTGGATGAACTGACCCATAGAGTGAAGATCTGTGGTAAGATCTACGCTTGACGGATAGATACCCTTCTGATCCTTACCTTCTGATTCTCCGTATAACTGTTTCCACCACTCAGCTACATAGTGGAAGCTTGGCTCATAGTTTGCTAAGATTTCAATGCCTTTGCCCTTGCGGTTCAGTGCGTTACGAACTGCAGCATATTTGAGGGCATCGTTTTCTTCATATGGAAGATTTAATGCGTTTTCTCTTCCGCTTGCAGCACCTTCCATTAACTTATCGATATCTGCACCTGAAACAGCGATCGGCAGAAGACCTACTGCTGTCAGAACTGAGAAACGGCCACCGATATCATCCGGAACAACGAATGTCTCGAAGCCTTCTTCTGTAGCAAGACCCTTTAAAGATCCCTTTGCTTTATCTGTTGTTGCGTAAATTCTCTTAGCTGCTTCTTCTTTGCCGTATTTCTTTTCCATCATTTCACGGAATACACGGAAAGCGATAGCAGGCTCTGTTGTTGTACCTGACTTGGAGATCATGTTGATAGAGAAATCTCTGTCGCCGATGACATCCATTAAATGCTTGATATAAGTAGAGCTGATAGAGTTACCTACGAAGTAGATTTCAGGAGTCTTACGAACTTCCTTCGGAATCATATTGTAGAAGCTGTGACGCAGGAATTCGATCGCTGCTCTTGCACCAAGGTAAGAACCGCCGATACCGATGACAAGCAGTACTTCTGAATCGCTCTGGATCTTGGCTGCTGCCTTTTTGATACGTGCAAACTCTTCTTTATCATAGGCAACCGGAAGATCGATCCATCCTAAGAAATCATTACCTGCACCTGTTTTGGATACTAATGTTTCCTTTGCATCCATTGTGATCTTTTTCATTAAGTCAACTTCGTTTTCGCTTACGAAAGAAGTTGCTTTTGAGTAATCAAATGTAACTTTATTGCTCATTTTTTTCGCTCCTTTATTTCCTTTTCTGTTGGGAGGGATCTGCCGGATACCGTAACCGCTCGTAACCCCGACATTCCTCAAGTATCTCAAACAGCTTTAGTGTAGCAAAAGAACGTGTATTTTGCAAGCATATCGTGCAATATCGTTTTTTCTCCCATTCCCGGAAAAATATCTTTTACAGTCAAATAGTTTCTGCTATAATGCACTTTGAAGAAGTTTGTTTTGTTAGCCACATCTTCATATATTTATAGAAAGAAGGTAAACTATGATATATAAAACATCAGGTACTTGTTCAAGTGCGATCGATTTAGAGGTAGAAGGTGACATCATCAAATCCGTTTCCTTTACAGGCGGCTGTAACGGCAATCTGCAGGGTATTTCCAGACTGGTAGAGGGCATGAAAGTAGAAGATGCCATTTCCAGATTAAAAGGAATCCGCTGCGGCTTTAAAAATACGTCCTGCCCGGATCAGCTTGCACGTGCCTTAGAATCACTGGAGGCTGCGAAATCATGAAAAAAATCGTCCTGACCGGCGGTGGAACAGCCGGACATGTTACACCGAATATCGCACTTCTGCCAAAGCTCCGCGAGCTTGGCTATGAGATCCATTATATCGGTTCTTATGACGGGATCGAGAAAAAGCTGATCGCAGACTTTGATATTCCGTATTACGGGATCTCGACAGGAAAGCTGCGCCGCTATTTTGATGTGAAAAATTTCACGGATCCGTTCCGTGTTGTGAAGGGCTTCGCAGAAGCGAAAAAGATCTTAAAGCAGATCAAACCGGATATTGTATTCAGCAAAGGCGGTTTTGTATCCGTTCCGGTTGTCCGTGCTGCTGCCAGCCTGAAGATCCCGTGCATCATCCACGAGTCCGATATGACACCGGGTCTTGCGAATAAATTATGTATTCCGGTCGCAACAAAGGTTTGCTGTAACTTCCCGGAAACATTGCAGAATCTCCCGGCTGATAAAGCGGTTTTGACCGGATCTCCGATCCGCGAGGAGCTGACAAAGGGCAATAAGATCGCAGGTCTTGACTATTGCGGCTTTTCTGCCAACCAGCCTGTGATCATGGTCATCGGTGGCAGTCTTGGTGCTGCCAATGTCAATAAAGCCGTCCGCGACGCACTGCCTGCCCTGTTAAAGGATTTCCAGGTCGTACACATCTGCGGACAGGGAAAAGTGGATAATCTGCTTCTGACCACAAAGGGTTATAAGCAGTTTGAATATGTAAAAGCAGAGCTCAAGGATCTGTTTGCCATGGCAGATGTTGTCATCAGCCGCGCGGGCGCCAATGCGATCTGTGAGCTGCTTGCCCTGAAAAAGCCGAACCTGCTGATCCCGCTTGTCAGCGGAAGTCGCGGCGATCAGGTTTTAAATGCCAAGTCCTTTGAAGCACAGGGCTTCTCCATGGTGCTTTCCGAGGATGATATAACAGAAACTGCGCTGACCGATAAAGTACACGAGCTGTTCTTTACCCGTCAGACTTACATCGATAACATGGAAAAGAGCAACCAGCTCGGTGCTATCGCAACCATTACGGGGTTAATTGAGGAAATAGTATGCGACGAATCTCACTAAATGAAGTAACAGATGACATGACACTTGCAAAGCCGATCTATCAGGGCACAAAGCTGATCCTGCAGACCGGCGCAGCAGAGCTTACCAAATATAAGGAAAAGCTGAATAACATCGGTGTTTTTTCCGTATATGTCAACGATCCGGTCTCTGACGATATCACAGTTCCTGACGTGGTATGTGAACAGACCAGGGAAAAGTGCAAGGCAACTCTGCGTCTTGTCTGCGATCATCTGCGCCAGCAGGGCAATTTCCATGAGCCGGAACTGGCTGAGATCGTAACTGCTTTACTTGATGAGATCTTCCAGAACAAAGATATCCTGATCAGTTTAAGTCAGATCTGTACTGTAGATGATGCAACCATGGTACATAGTGTTAACACGACTATTTACAGCGTCCTCATCGGTGTTAAATCCGGACTTTCCAAAGAAGAGCTGAAAGAGCTTGCAGAAGGTGCACTCCTGCATGACCTCGGAAAGATCATTTTAAACGAATCTATTTTATTGAAATCCTCCGCACTCACGCAGGAGGAATACAATCATATCAAGCTGCATCCTTCGCTCGGCTATGAAGCACTGGAGAAAAAACATCTGCTTTCCGATGCTTCCCGCCTTGTCGTTCTGCAGCATCACGAGAGACTGGACGGCAGCGGATATCCCGCCGGTTTAAAGGGCGATGAGATCCATCCGTATGCACAGATCGTTGCCATTTCAGATGTCTACGATGCCCTGACGAGCGAACGCTGCTACCGGAAGAGCCTGAGCAACTACAGAGCCTGCAGGATCCTGCAGGAGGATGTCCGGAGCGGCAAGTTAAACGGTGCTTACTTAGATGCACTGCTTTCCAATGTTGCGATCTATCCAAACGGTATCGTTGTTTATCTGTCCGACGGAACACATGGCATCGTAAAATCCCAGAATCCGGGATTTCCGTATCAGCCGGTCATCCGTGTCATTGATGACAGAGATCCGGACGGAAAGGTTTCCGTCTATGATCTGGATCTTGCCACCAGGACAGAGGTTTCCATTGTAGAACAATAAAGCAGCTCTTTCCCCGCCTTACTCGTATCGGAGGGCTTCGATCGGATTGAGCTTTGCGGCTTTATTTGCCGGATAATACCCGAAAAATACACCGATAAAGATAGAAAATACCACAGAAAATACAATACTCATGACAGATGCTTTCGCTGCATAGCCAAGCATCTTTGTGGCAACACTTCCCAGCGTCAGTCCGAGCACGATTCCTATTGCACCGCCCAGCAGGCAGATCACAACCGATTCCATGATAAACTGCAGACGGATCGATCCGTTTGTCGCACCGAGTGCTTTTCTTGTTCCGATCTCTCTCGTACGTTCCGTAATGGAAACCAGCATAATGTTCATAACACCGATTCCGCCTACCAGCAGGGAAATTCCCGCAATGACTGCGATCGCCAGAGAAACGGTCGTCAGCATACTGGTCATGGAAGAAAGCATGGATTCCATACTTGTCACACTCACTTCGTAGTATTCATTTCTGCTGTAATACCGGTTAAAGAAATTCTCCGTTTCCTCCAGAAAAGTTTCCGTATCCGTTCCGGTCGCCGAAACAACGGTAAGCTGAGAGAAACCATCTGTTGCATGTGTCTGGTTTTTTGCTGTAAGCAGAGGCAGATACACATCTGTTGTCGTATCATATTCCGAGTCACTGCTGAACGCAGAATCCTCATATTCATAAACACCGACGATCGTATACGTGTAATAGCGGCTTCCGACCGCCGCCTCTATCGTACTGCCGACTGCCTTTGTCACGTCTCCGTCAAACAGATTCGACACCAGCTTATCCGAAACAAGGACAACCTTTCTGCCTTCCTCCTGATCCCGCTCTGTCAGCGATCTTCCCGCTAACAAAGTCAAGTCGTTAGCTTCCAGAAACCCGTCATTGACACCTGTAATACTGATATTAGCATAGGCTTCCCCATCCTCTGCCACCGCACTTCCGACAGATTCTGTGAGAGAAATGCATTTGATATTTTCTGCATAGGTCTGCTCATAGGCTGTGATCATATCCTCTGTGATATAATCCTCCTCACTCATACTTCTGCCTCTGCCTGCACCAAACCGCATCCCATCTCTGGTGACCTCCTGCGACGTGCTTTTCTGCTTTACACCGACGGTCAGGTCGTTTGCACCCATATCCTGCATAGAGGTTGTGATCGAAGTGCTCAAGGAATTTCCTACCGTCATAATGGCAATTACGGAAGCAATACCGATGATAATGCCAAGCATCGTCAGAAGCGCCCGCATTTTATTGGCTTTCAGCCCCGAAAGTGCCAGCATGATATTCTCAAACACCAGCATAGATGCCACCTCCTGCCTTTTCGCCGGTAATATTGCCGTCTTTTATCGTAATGATACGGTCTGTTTCCGCTGCCAGCTCTGTAGCATGTGTGATCAGCACGATCGTTTTGCCCTGTTCGCGGTTCAGCTTGTGGAACAGATCCATGATCTTTCTGCCGGTTACAGAATCAAGCGCGCCTGTTGGTTCATCCGCCAGCAGGATCGCCGGATCGTTTGCCATGGCTCTTGCGATCGCCACACGCTGTTTCTGTCCGCCGGACAGTTCATCCGGTTTGTGCTGCATCCGCTCTGTCATCTCGACCATATCAAGAAGCTCCTTTGCCCGCTCTCTTCTCTGCGCACGGGAAATGCCCGCATACAGCATCGGAAGCTCCACGTTTTTCAGCGCACTTGTCCGGGAGATCAGATTATACGTCTGAAATACAAATCCGATCTTGCGGTTGCGGATATGGGACAGTTCCTGGTCCTTTGCCGCACAGACATCCACACCGTCCAGCAGATAGTTTCCCTGGGACGGACGGTCAAGCAGTCCGATAATATTCATCAGTGTTGTTTTGCCGGATCCTGATGCTCCCACGATCGAAACAAATTCTCCCTGTCTGACTGTCAGATCCAGTCCGTGCAGGATCTCCAGTTCATTTGCCGTTCCTTCGTAAAAGCTTTTTCGGATCCCCTTTAATTGAATCATTGTCTTTTCCATATTACATACCACCCGGTCCGCCGGATCCGCCAGGTCCACCACCCGGGCCTCCCATACTTCCGCCATCCATCATATTGCCGTTATTATCCATGATAAAATCTGCATTTTCCGGTGATACCACATCGGAAGAACTTGTATCTGACTGACTGCTGAGCGGAATCTGTACCTTTGTGCCTTCCGAGATCTCATCGGAGATCACCTGCACATAATAGTCGCTCTCCACACCCTTTTCGACGGTCAGCTTTGTTCCGTCCTCGAGTGTCACATAATAACTGCCGTCCGCATCCGTTTCCACACAGTCATACGGAAGCGTGAGCGCGTCCTTTGCGGAAGTCAGCACAATGCTCGTCTTGGCAGTCATACCGACACGAAGTCTGTCATTGGTATCACTGAGTGTGATCTGGATCTTATAGCTTGCAGAGCTTGCGCTGCTTGTGGACTGCTGGGAGCTGTCCGTGCTTTCCGGTGTCTGTGCCACATATGTCACTGTTCCGGTCAGTTCTTCGTCCCCCGTCGCATCTGTTTTCACAACTGCCTCCATATCCTTCTGGATGTCCGCAATATCATATTCATCGACTGTTGCATCTACAACAAACTGGCTCATATCCTGCACGGTAAACATTGTGCTGCCATCGTAGGTATCGCCCTCCTCCACATTGATCGAAGTGATCACACCACTGATCGGAGAAGTCACAACACACTTGCCGAGTTTTTCGGTCAGCTCCTGTACTTGTGATTTCTGGCTTTTTAAGTTGTTCGCCGCTTCCTGCGCAGTGATCGTATAGTTATACTGGCTGTCCGAAATAGCCTCTTCGTTCTTTTCGTTTGTTTTTTCCTGCTCAGACAGCGATTTTTCATAGGAAGAATAAGCATTTCCCGTTTTGGAGGAAGCCTCCTCGTAAGCTGCTTTTGCCGCCTCTTCCGCTTCCTTTGCCTGCTCATATGTATTTTTTGCTGTTTCGATTGCATCATATGCCTGCTGCGCCTGCTCTAATGCCTGCTCTTTTTCCTTTGCAGCATTCTGGGCATCCGTATATGCCTGATAGATTTCCGTATCTACATTTCCGTTCTCATCTTTTGCCGTTGCCTGCGCCTGCTCATAAGCTGCCTGTGCCTCACTGAGCGTCTGCTGCGCCTGTTCATTTTCCTTTTTTGCCGTTTTTAATGCTTTTTGCAGCGCACTTTTCTGGTCTTTCAGCTTTTCATAAGCCTGCTTCGCCTTTTTGGTCTGCTCCTGTGCCTGCTCATAAGCATTTTTCTGATCATTTTCCGTCTGCTTTGCTTCGTTATAAGAAGAAAGGGCATCACTGACAAGCGCTGCCTGCTCCTCGCTGCCTTCCGTATAAGCATCCTGCGCATCCGCTATGCTGTCTTTTGCATCGGCAACGGATTTATTTGTTTTGGTTTCTTCCAGACTGTATGTATCCTGTGCGGTGGTAAGCTCATCACTGAGTGCGGAAGAATCCAGTGTAACAATCGTATCGCCCGCATTCACATAATCACCCACACTGACATTCACCGCTGTGACTTCCACATCCTTCACAGAAGCGGAGACATCTCTTGCATCTGCACTTGCGATCGTTCCGGTCACACTGATGGAGGAGGAAATATCCTGCTTTTCCACTGTAGCGGTCTGCTGTGTGATCACTCCTTTCCGATCCTTCGTGCTCCGCAATTTTTTCTGCTGCATAAAAATAACCGTACCAATGATACACAGCAGCATGACAAAGGCTAAAATGATCCACACCTTTTTCCTGAATTTCTTTTCCTCCTCCATGGGAACCTCCTTTTGTTTCATAAAATACCGGGAATAAAACCGGCATTTCTCCGTCTCGAAATGAACTATTCAAAGCATAAAGAACAGTTGTGTGCAAATCTGGAAATTTTTGTGTAAAAAATGTGTTTTTTTATTTGACATTTCCGGCTTTTTGTGCAAGAATGGCTTCGGATTGAGAAAGCTCGTAAAAAAAAAGAACCTCTGTTAAACGATTAAGTAAGGTTCTTGGGAGCTGTCATGAAAGAATTAACAAAAGGTAATCCGACAAAACTATTATTATTATTTTCTCTTCCCATTCTTCTGGGAAATATCCTGCAGCAATTTTATAATTTAGGTGATACGATCATTGTAGGACGGACGCTCGGTATTTCCGAACTGGCTGCGGTCGGTTCCACGACTGCTGTCGTTTCTCTTCTGTTTAATGTGATCAATGGTTTTTGTATCGGTTTTTCCATTCTGACCGCCAATGCATTTGGTGCACACGATGAAAACAGGATCAAAGAAACCATTGCCAAAAGCATCCTTTTGATGTTCCTGATCACGATTACCATGACCGTTCTGGGGCTTATCTTTATCAGACCCCTTCTGACCGCTTTACATACACCGGCGGATATCATGGAAGATTCCATTGCTTATATCCAGGTGATCTTCCTCGGTCTGATCGTAACTGCTGCTTATAACCTGATGAGCAATATGCTGCGTGCCCTCGGAGACAGTGTTTTCCCGCTGATCGCACTTGCGATCTCTTCCACCCTGAATCTGGGGCTTGATCTGGTCTGCATCAAAGGGCTGGGACTTGGCATCCGCGGTGCGAGCATTGCAACCGTCATCGCACAGCTTATTTCCGTGATCGTCTGCCTTATATATGTCATCCGGAAAATCCCGTATATGCATGTCAGACCGGAACATTTCAAATGGAACGGAAAGACTTTTACGGATCTTCTGACATCAGGTGCAGGAATGGCACTCATGTATTCGATCGTCGATATCGGATCCATTATCCTGCAGAGTGGTATCAACTCCCTTGGTACGGAGATCATCGCCGCACATACTGCTGCCCGTAAGATCTTCTCCTTCTCCATTCTGCCGATCTCCACGCTGGCTGCTTCTCTGGTTACCTTTACCAGCCAAAACACAGGCGCAGGAAAACCGGAAAGAGTCCGTGCAGGCATAAAATCAGCGACCATCCTTGGATTCGTCTGGTCGCTTGTTGCATTTTTCCTGTTATATTTTGATGGTGCAGCACTTGTCCGTATGATCACGGATTCCGATACATTCGTCATCGGAACCGCTGTGAAATACCTGCGGATCAATGTACCGTTTTACGTGTTCCTCTGTGTTCTCTGCTTTTTCCGCTCTACCCTGCAGGGACTCGGACAGAAAATCATTCCCGTGATCGCCAGCATCATCGAATTATCAGGCAAAGCCGTCATCGTGTTTGTGCTGGTACCGCGCATGGGCTATCTCGCCGTCTGCATCTGTGAACCGATCCTCTGGATCCTGTCAGGTATTTTAGTATCTGTGCCAATGTATCGGTTTTTTTTAACAAAGAATGTGCCCTAGCACATTCTTGCGCCTGCGGCGGTCGCTTGCGACATCTACATTGTACGCCGCAGTGCGCATCCCCGCGGAGCGTTTTCTTTATGTAATAGGAACAAAGTTACCTATTACATAAAGAAAACGCGGATTACGCATTCTCCTGATTCAGCACAAACGTGTCAATAACCTTGACAATGCCATCCTCGTCATTGGAATCTGTAATGAAATCAGCTGATTTCTTGACTTCTTCCTGTGCATTTGCCATGGCAACACCGACACCTGCATATTTGATCATTGAAATATCATTGAAGCCATCTCCGCAGCAGATCGCATCTTCTCTTGTCAGTCCCACTGTCTCGAGCATGCGGTCGAGCGAGGTGGCTTTATCTACGTTCTTAGGCATTACTTCAATAAAGAAAGGCTCTGAACGGTAAATACTTAAAATGTCGCCATACAGCTCATTCAGCTTCTCCACATGACGTGCGGCCGCCTCCGGCTCTGCAGTCATCAGGCATTTATTCAGATTGTATTCACCGTAAGCTGCAAAGTTTTTGACAGCCTTGCATGGCATCGCATTGATCCGCGATTCCAGTTCAATATATTCATCCATTCTTCTGCCAACCAGAATATCGTCTCCCATATAGGTGATGATACCCATATCATGTTTACAGGCATATTGGTAAAGCCCGGAAATCACATGCGGCGGAAGCGTGCGCTGGTATACGATCTCACCAGTCTTGCAGTTGATGATCCTGCCTCCGTTAAAGGAAAGCAGATAACCGCCGTAAGCAGCCAGCTCCAGCTCATCCGCATAGCGGCGCATGCCCGGTGTCGGTCTGCCCGATGCCAGGATCACTTTATGTCCGCGCTCCATAATATGGATAATGCCGCGCTTTGTTTCCGGCGTAATCTCCTTTTTGGAGTTTGTCAATGTTCCGTCAATATCCAGTACCAGTACTTTTGTTTTCATTCTGTATCCTCCAACTCTCCAAATTATATACATTCTGTGATTGCTTGTCAAAAAATACAAGAAAAACCCACATTATCTCTTTTCCGTCAAAGCGGCGTATGCTATCATGTTATTAAGTACACTCACGAAAAACATTTGTTTTTGCTGCAAAATTGAGTGAAATGATGAAACAGGAGGTTTAGAACATGAAATTCCACTTTAGTGGCCATATCTTATCCGAAAACGGAGAACTGAAAATAAATATTCCATTTAATGTATGGGAAGTCTGTGACAGCCAGGGGGTTCTCACGATTTCCGTCAATGCCATGGATCTTTCCTGGGAATGTAATCTGACACCGCTCGGCAAGGGCTATTACACCATTCCGGTCACAGAGCAGCAGGCAGAGGGACATATGGAAGAAGAATTCCCGGTTACTTTTGAAATCTTGAACCGCAGCCCGCATTACCGCGGTGATTCTCCTTATTCCGCAGCACAGCCGATCCGCAGGATCGATTCCGTAAAGCTGATCACACAGCCAAACGACGGCTTATGCGGACAGACCTGTATCGCCATGCTGGCAGGAGTTACACTTGACGAGGCATGTGAGATCATGCACTGCAGAGACTGGCAGGCAAGCATGGGCAAAATGGTCGATACACTTGATTATCTCGGACTGGAGCACGAAAATGTGATCCATTATACACAAGGCGCAGAAGTCTCACTTCCTAAATGTGCAATCTTAATGGAAAAGATGGGACGCTACAGCCACTATCTTCTCTGCTATGATGGCACTTATTACGATCCGACCATGGGTATTCTGGACAATTTTGATCAGAAGAATCTGGTTGGTTATCTGGAAATTAAAACAGTATAAAAAACATGTAACTATTGGGGGACTTTATGAAACGTAATTATCGTATTTTCTTTCTTTTTCTGGGACTGATCCTGCTGATCTGTCCTTCCTTATCTGTCAACGCAGCGGGAAAAAGCATGACTTTACTGAAAGGGGAAACAGCCACTTTTTCAGCAGGCAGCGGTTATACCTACACATCTTCTGCCCCGTCTGTTGCCCGCGTTAATCAAGATACCGGCCGCATAAAGGCAAAAAGCGGAGGGAAGGCTGTGATTACTGCTAAAAAAGGCAAGAAAAGGCTAACCTGTACCGTAACCGTAAAGGATCACGTTGATATTATCGTCTTTGCAGGCCAGAGCAATATGACCGGTGTCGGAAATGCAGCTTCCGCACCCAAGCTGAAGGATCATGCAGGATATGCATACAACTATGTCACTGCCAAAAATAAGTTTTCCGCACTGAAAGAGCCTTTTGGCAAAGGACAGGACGACGAAAATCTGCAAAACTATGATTATGCCAGAGGTTCTATGGTAACAGCCTTTGTCAATGCCTATTATCAGAAGACAAAGACGCCTGTGATCGCCGTTCCAGCTTCCGCAGTCGGAACCGGCTCTGTTTCCTGGGAAGATTTCCGATATAAATCTGTGATCACCAGAGTTAATGCAGCAAAGAAGCTTGCACAGAAAAAAGGATTGACTGTCAGACATACCTATCTGGTATGGATGCAGGGTGAAAACGATGCGTTTGCCGGTATGTCCGCAAAAGCACATACCTCCAATCTGAAATCCATGTATCAGAAGATAAAAAAGAAGACCAATATGGAGCAGTGCTTCATCATCGGTCTTCCGAAATACTATAATAATCCTGAAATAGCCAGAAACTATACCATTATACGAAATGCACAGGCAAAGCTTTGTAAAAACAGCAATTCCTTTACGATGGGCTCTGCCAAAGCCGCAACTCTTTCCGCTGCCTATCTGCAGGGAGACGGACTCCATCTGACGCAGAAAGCACTGAACCTCATCGGAACAGATGCAGGCAGAAACGTCGGTAATTACGCAAACTGCGACTGATATGTTTCATTTAACCAGTTAACAGCTTCCTCCTTGCCCTCCGGGGTAAGGGGGAATTCTTTTTGTATTTTTTTCTCCGGCTCTGTTTTGGAGAAACAAAATGGTTCCGGCCATGCATAGGCGGTCAGCACCATATCTTCATCCCTGCTTTCTTTTCTCAGCATATAGCGCATCCCCTGATACCCACCGGTATATTCCAGTTTCTTGATAAAATTCAATGATATCTTTGAAGAATCAATCATGTTCTTCCTCCCATTTTGCATAGTAGAGCGCACAGTCTACCGCACGTTTCCAGCTTCTGACAAGCTCCTGTCTCTTTTCCTGTGGCATGGAAGCAGTAAAGACCCGGTCAATCTGCCAGTTTTCTTTGATCTCCTCTGTATCCTTCCAGTAACCGACCGCCAGTCCTGCCAGATAAGCCGCACCAAGTGCGGTTGTCTCAATACAACGCGGACGCTGCACATCCACACCAAGCAGATCCGCCTGAAACTGCATCAGAAAATCATTGGCACTTGCGCCGCCATCCACTTTCAGCTTCAGCAAAGAAAGTTCCGCATCCGCACGCATGGCGGTAAGCACATCCATCGTCTGGAATGCGATCGACTCCATGATCGCCCGTATAAAATGCTCCTTCTGACAGCCTCGCGTCAATCCCGTTACCATACCTCTGGCATATGGATTCCAGTAAGGTGCTCCCATTCCCGTAAAAGCAGGAACGATCATCGTGCCTGCGGTATCTTCTACCGATTCACAGATCTTCTGTGTCTGTGGTGCCTGCTCGATCAGGTGCATTCCGTCCCTGAGCCACTGGATCGCAGCCCCTGCCACAAAAACACTGCCTTCGAGTGCATATTCTGCCTTTCCGTCCGCCGATGCTGCGATCGTTGTCAACAGTCCCGCACGCGACTTTACAGCCCTGTCGCCTGTATGCATCAGCATAAAACAGCCCGTTCCATATGTATTTTTTACTTCTCCCGGTGTAAAACAGCATTGTCCGAACAGCGCTGCCTGCTGATCACCCGCTGCGCCCGCGATCGGAATACTTTCTCCCAGAGAACCCAGATTTGCATAACCATAAACACAGCTGCTCGGCTTTACCTGCGGAAGCATGGAAGCTGGAATATGGAAATAATCCAGTATCTTCTGATCCCAACACAGTGTATGGATATCAAATAGCATCGTTCTGGATGCATTTGTATAATCTGTCACATGTACCTTTCCTCTGGTCAGATTCCAGATCAGCCATGTATCAACCGTTCCGAACAGCAGATTTCCGGTCTCTGCTTCCTGTCTTGCGTTTTCGACATGATCGAGGATCCATGCGATCTTGGAAGCGGAAAAATACGGATCCGGCAGAAGCCCTGTCTTTTCCATGATATAAGCAGAAAGCGCCGGCTCTTCTTCCTTTAATCGGTCGATCTCCTTTGCCGTTCTTCTGCACTGCCAGACAATGGCATTATAAACAGGCTCACCTGTCTGCTTATTCCAGACGATCGTTGTCTCTCGCTGGTTCGTGATCCCAATACCGGCAATACACTCATCCTCACCCAGCATCGTCAGCGCTTCCGTCATGACCGAATACTGGGAAGACCAGATATCTTTCGGGTTGTGCTCTACCCAGCCCTCCTGCGGATAGATCTGCGTAAATTCCTTCTGTGCTTTTGCTCGGATATTCCCCATTTTATCAAACAGAATACATCTGGAGCTTGTCGTACCCTGATCGAGTGCCATCATATATTTTTTCATACCGTTCTCCTTGTGTTTTAATCATCGACTTTAAAAACCAGCTGAATGATAAAATACTGTCCATCATTCATAACTTCTACACTGCCACCCATGGATTTCATGATCTTTTCCACAATTTTCAGCCCGATCTTCGTGCTTTCCACCTTGGAAGTATCCTGTCTGACGCCGTTCTGCACCATTAAAAGCAGCTCTCCCGGCTGCAGTGTATAACTGATATTGACAGGAACCGTATTATCTCCGTATTTACGCAGATTATGGAAAATATTGTCAAAGATCCGCGCGAATTCCTCGGGATTGATCAGCATCCGGAACGATTCCTGGATGGGTGAAAAGGAAACAACAAAGCCCTGGCTGTTGATATAAGCGATTTGTTCCTTCAGGACAGAATTCAGCAGTGCTTTGCCGTCTACCTCGGACTGCTGCGCCTCCTGCTGCTGTCCGCCAAATGCAAGGAAATACCGGAACAGCTTGTCCGTTGTATCCTTCATGATAAATGCATTACTTCTTGCCTTCTGGATATAATCAAACAGCTCCTCTTCCTGTGTGAATTTGCGCCGGTACAAAATCTCCAGATATCCGATCTGCTTTGTCAGAGGCGTCCGCAGGTCATGCGACATCGCCGTGATCAGCTCATGGTTTGCCGTAATGGCATCTCTCTCCGTCTGGATCTTATGCAGCACGTTCCGCCGCAGGTTATTGATACCCTCTCCAATCTGTGACAGTTCATCATTTCCGCTTACTGTAACCTCACGATCCAGATCTCCCGCCTCGAGCAGACGCAGATCGTCGCGCAGTCCTACTACGTAAGACAATCTCTTTTTCATGCACTGCATCAGCAAAAAGATAAAAAATAACGTTGAGATCAGCACGGAAATAACAAGTGCGACCGTCGTATACCGTTCCGTCATTCTGTCCAAAATCGGTTCGCACAGGACAACCGCATCCTTGAAACGCACCTCGTATGGCTGTATCTCCTGCGGTCTTTGGTAGATCGAAATGACGGAGTTGTTATATTTTGCCTGCAACGTTTCAAGCTCCCGGATCGTATCTTTTGTGCCCATCACGCCCTTTTTCTTTTCCCACTGCAGGATCTCCTTTTTGTTGATCGTGGAAAGTCCCCGCTGGGATACAAAAGCCTGTAATTCCGCCATAACCTGATCTTTTTGTGTCTGCTGTACATCCTGCTCTGCCATATGATGGTAAATAATGCTCCTGCTGCCAAAGAAAAGCAGTGCAAGCAGTAAAACAGATCCCGTTGCTGCCCCCAGACAGCAAAAATACAGCTTTTTCCAGAGCTTTGTCTTAAATACAGAAGTATAGATCTCTTTTTGCTTCTTTTCCTTACTCAATATAGTAGCCTCTTCCCCATTTATTCTTGATCAGCTCGCCCTGTCCTTCTTCCTGCTTGAGTTTTTCCCGCAGATTTCTGATATGCACCATGACTGTATTGCTCGCGGAAGGTAAAAAAGTATCCTGCCAGACCGCTTCATAGATTTCCTGCAGGGAGAATACCTTGCCCTTATTTTCGGAAAGCAGCAGTAAAATGCCGTACTCTGTATTCGTCAGCTCCACATTTTTGCCGTTTTTCGTCACGGAAACCTGATCCTTGTCGATGATCAGATCGCTGATAAAGACCTGCTTTTCCTTCTGCGGATCCGACTGTCCGCCGTATTGTCTGTATCTGCGCATCAGTCCGCCCACTCTGGCAATCAGCTCTGTATAAGAAAACGGCTTCTGCATATAATCATCACCGCCTGCCAGAAAGCCTTCTACCAGATCGGTCTCCCTGTTCTTTGCCGTCAAAAACAGAACCGGAACCTGCGAGATCTCGCGGATCTGCTTGCAGACACTGTATCCGTCCATATCGGGCATCATGATATCCAGAATGATCACATCCGGCGAAAATGTCTTTTCCTTCAGGATCGTTAGTGCCTGCATACCATCTGCCACAGTTTCTACCGTATATCCTTCACTGGAAAGAAGCACCTGTACGATCTCACGGATCTCCACATCATCGTCTATGACCAAGATATTGCCTGTTTTCATGCATTTTCCTCCTTTTGCATCACAAATTCCTTGTTTCCCGTAAAAGCCACTGCTTTTCTTCTTCTGTTAAATGAGGTGCCAGTGTCTCATATACCTGTTTCTGGTAACCCTCAAACAACTCTTTATCGTGCCCGGACAGCATCTCCCAGTCGATCGCTTCCGGATCAAAAGGCACAAACGTAAGCGGCTCAAATTTCATAAACTGTCCGTACTCTGTCTTTTCCGCATGCACGCACAGGAGCAGGTTTTCCAGACGGATCCCATATGCACCTTCTATATAAAGCCCCGGTTCATCGGAAGTGATCATGCCCTGCTTGAATACGCCATCCTCCGCCACGCGGCTGCGGATCGCATTCGGCCCTTCATGCACATTCAGCAGATAACCGACTCCATGCCCTGTTCCATGCTTGAAATCAAGCCCCATTCTGTATAATGGCTCTCTCGCCAGATAATCCAGATGCGCTCCGCTCAGTCCATAGCGGAATTTTGCATCCATCAGCCGTAAGTTGCCCAGAAGCACCGCGGTATAATGCTGCTTTTGCAATTTTGTAATCGGCCCCATGACAATTGTCCTTGTGATATCTGTCGTTCCCTCCAGATAATGACCGCCTGTATCTGCCAGAAGGAAGCTCTCTTTTCCGATCGGGATATCCGTTTCTTCCGTCGGCTCATAATGCACGATAGCACCATGACTGCCATAGGCTATGATCGGCGCAAAGCTCTGCCCCAGATAATGCGGCATCTGCTTCCTGTAGCCTTCCAGCTTTTCCGCCGCGGAAAGCTCTGTAGCCTCTTCCTTACCGGTTCTGACCTCTGTTTTCAGCCAGCGGATGAAACGTGTCACCGCAACGCCGTCCCAGATATGTGCCTGTCTTTCATTTTCTACTTCTGTATGGTTTTTTACTGCCTTTTCCAAAGCGACCGGGCTTTTGGAGATTACAATATTGTAATTCTCTGCCAACATACTTACAATTTTGTAATTCACAGTATCCACGTCCAGCCAGATCTTACTTCCTGCCGGGAATGACTGAAGATCCTGATAGAAATCCTCATACGCCCTGACATCGACCGCCTCCTCAAATACCGGTAAGGATTCTCTGCTGC
The DNA here is from genome assembly GCF_018917935.1 of Kineothrix sp. MSJ-39. Taxonomy (GTDB): domain Bacteria; phylum Bacillota; class Clostridia; order Lachnospirales; family Lachnospiraceae; genus CAG-194. The sequence continues at coordinate 270,862 of NZ_JAHLPN010000002.1, forward strand.
GGACATATAAGGTTGCTCTTGTTTTGGAAAGCACCAGATAAGAAAGAAATACCGGATTGTAGGCAATGTCATTCCCGCGCAGGTTCAGGATCCAGGCAATCTCATCCAGCGAAGTCAGGATCAGGTAATCAACGCCCTGCTCCTGCATTTTGATCTGTGCAGCCTTCAGCTTGATATCTCTGGCTACCCCTGCATAAGAAAGTGCAAGCTCCCAGATCGGTTCCTTGGAAAGCGGAGGTCTTTCCGCCCCCCAGATCTCACCTGCCAGATCCTTTCCGTCCTCTATCTGTGCCTTCTGCCCGCACAGCTCTTCAATTTCCTGCTGCAGCTTTTCCACATAAGCAGCACCGACGACTCTGCCATCAAAACCGATCCGCATCGTTTTCCCTGCCTGCTTACATTTTTGTAATTGACCGGCAATATACGCCGTTACTGTCGGGACATTCGCCTCTCCCATTTTCATTAACCGGATGCCCGTTCCCGCAAGCTGTTCCTCTGCCTGCAGAAAATATCTGCCGTCTGTCCATAAAAGGCTTTCCGTCTCAGTGACAAGAAGCGTGGCGGCAGATCCGGTAAATCCGCCAAACCACGCAATTGTTTTAAAATATTCTCCGATATATTCCGAGCCATGAAAATCATTCATCGGGATCAGATAGGCCCGCAGATCCTCCTGCTGCATTCTGCTTCTCAGCTGATTAATTCTGGCTGCATGGATATTCTCACTCATTTTCGATACACTTCCTTTATAAAATCACAAGTCTCATAAGGCAGATCAAAATAGGTCGCACCTGCTGCATATGGTGCAAGCAGATATTCGTTCGATACGATCGTCATGCCATCTTCTGTCAGATACCAGGAATCCTCTGTCAGCACATCCGGAATATAGTTTTCATATTCTTCAAAAAAGATGCCATATCCGTCTTCCTGCATGGATTTTTCCTGCATTTCCTGTGCCTTTTCAAGCAGAAGCTGATCAACCTGCGCTTTTCCTTCCTCTTCGTCTTCCATCAGATCACTCAGAAGGATCCTCTCTCCTGTCTTTGCATCAAAGGTAACACCGGCGATTATATTATTGCCATGTGCACCTCCGGTATAAGTCGTGGACTGCTCCTGAAAACTGATCACGGTATCGTCCTGCCGCATCACGGTATAATCGCTGCCACTGTAATAACCGAAGGTATCTTCCGTCGGTTCTTCTGTTCCGTTTTCCTGTGCGATATCCACTCTGGTCTGATAATCCTCTTTTGCCCACTCATAATATTCATTACAATCGGAAAGCAGGGCTTCCTTCTGCTGCGCAAAGTAGCTGTTGATCTGCTCAGCCGCTTCCGGATTGTCTGTACTGGTTACCTTTGGCAGATTAAATTCATACTTCAGATAAGAAATCGTTCCATCATCCGATTTCATCTCACCCGTTTCTTTTTCATAGGAAATCTCAAAAGCTGCAGCTTTATCGGATACATTCTCTTCCGTATCGGACGCTTCACTGTCATCTGCAGCTTCCGCTTCATCACTTGCTGTATCTGTATCAGACGCCTGTCCGTCTTCTTCCTGTACCTGATCAGCGGAGACATCTGAAACTTCCTGTGTCTGATCTGCTGTCACTTCCTCCTGCTTCTGACAGCCTGCCAGCAGACTGATGGAAAGAAGCAGTCCACATAGGATCAAGGTTCTTTTTTTCATATTTATCCTCCTATAATATCATGAAAATATCGTGAACCTCAGCTCATGCATAATCTGCTTCGCAGATGAGCTGAGGCTACATCATGAACCTTTCGGTTCATGACATTCACTACAGTAATCTTATTTTCTGTAAAATGCGAACCAGAGTCGCTCCTTTTGGCATATTCAGGATCTCATCCTTTGTCAGTCCGCCTGCCCAGATCACAAGGGCAAAGTATACAAAGATCGCAACCAGGATCGCAATACAAAGTGCTACCACATTGATCTTCAGCAGCATATAAATGCCCTGATAGATCAGATATGCCAGAACACCCATGATCAGGGAAGCAAGCCCCGGAACCACAAAAGTACGCAGCCATTCCTGCTTATAATGCAGGGATTTTCTGACCGCTATATTATTGAGCACACACATCAGCAGCGAATATGTGATCATGGCGATCGCCAGTGCATATAAAGAAAGTTTTGTAAACAGCAGAAGCGGTACTAAAACGACCGTCTGCACAACAAGGGCAAGTGCTGCATTGATAACCGGAACATTCACTTTTCCGATTCCCTGTAATACCGCATTTGTCAATGTAGACAGAGCATAAAAGACAACTGTGATACTGATCGCCCGAAGCAGGGAAGATGCCAGCGCAAGGGAAGATCTCTGCGGGAATAACAACTGTGTGACAGGCTGTGCCAGTGCAAATAAGCCCGCTGCACACGGAATGGAGATCAGCATGGTTGTTTTAATCGCTGCTGCCACCTGATGACGCGCCTTTTTCAGATCACCCTGTGCATAAGAACCGGAAATGCTTGGGATCATCGCAGAGGACATCGCGGAAGCGATCGCGATCGGAATATTGGCAATGACAACTGCCTTTCCGCCGAACACACCGTAATTGGTCGCAATCTCCTTTTCTGAAATACCAAGCACATACTTCATGATCTTGGTATAGACCGTCTGGTTTAACGAGGTGGAAAAATTGTAAATAAATGTACTCAGGATAAACGGCGTTACCATACTGAAAATAATGCCGAATATCTGGGAATAACTCAGTTCTGTATGATTTCTGTCACGATCGGCTCTGCGCAGGATAAACTTCTGGTTCAGCTTGTACACAAGCCACATAAAAAGAAGCGCGATCAAAACACCGCTGCCCGTACCCATGGCACTTCCCATGGCTCCGTAGATCGCCTGTGTTGTTTCGTCCTTTCCCGAAACCGTTTTGATCAGCAAATAAGCAGCTCCAAGACTGACCACTGCATTTAAGATCTGCTCAATGATCTGGGAAAAGGATGTCTGCAGCATTGTCCGATGCGCCTGGAAATAGCCGCGAAGTACACCTAAAAAACCGGATAAAAAGATAGTCGGTGCAAACACACGCAGTACGATCGTAGAATTCGTTTCCACCAGCCAAGGGGCTGCAAAAAATGCAACCAGACTGGCAATTCCGCCCACGATAAACACATACAGGAGCGAACAGCGGAAGATCTTATGTGCATTCCGATACTCGCGCAGTGCCAGTCGCTGTGCGATCACCTTGGAGATCGCAGAAGGAATGCTATAAGATGAGATCAGCAGAATGATCGTGTAAATATTGTACGCACTTGTATAATAGCCGTTTCCTTCATCCCCTATAATGCCTGTAAGCGGCGCACGGTATAAGATTCCAATGACACGGACTAAAATACCGGTGATCGCCAGAATACCAGCCTGCATGATAAATCCATCATTTTTCTTTTCCTGACTCATTGATAACTCCTGTCATATCACGTAATAAATATACCCTGTTAAATGGGATCGAGAAGTAATAACCGTCTGCAAAATCTGCCGCAAGTGCCATCATTTCCCTTGCAATAGCGCAGCCAACCGCTTCTCCTTCACTGCGGCCCATGTCATCTGCAAAACGTGCCACGATCTCATCCGTCACACACATGCCTGTCATCTCATTTTTGATGAACAGCGCATTTTTACGGCTGACAAGCGGCATGATACCACAGAGGATCCGCGCACCTGTTTCTTCCTTGATACGGTGGATCTTATCGATCTCCTCTTTTGTAAAAACAGGCTGTGTCATGAAGAAAGTTGCTCCATGTTCCATTTTCCGTTTCACACGATTGATCTCCACATCAAGCCTGAGCCTGTTCTGGTTGATCGCACCACCTACAAAAAACGGATCGGATGCAAATTCCTCTCGGTTCATCTCCTGAACCAGCTTCATAAGACCGACAGAATCGAAATTAAATACACTTCTGACATCTTCTCTTGCCATACTTGGCACAGGATCTCCCGTGATCACCAGCGCATTACGGATATCGCTTAAATATGCGCCCAAAAGCTGTGAACGAATCGCGATCGCATTTTTATCCCTGCAGCAGATATGCGGCATAACACAAAGATCTGTTTCCCGCGCTACCTTTGCCGCCATCAGAATGGAATCCGCTCTTGTCCGCCCGGACGGAGAATCCGGGAAAGTAACGGTATCTACATGCATGGCAGAAAGCAGATGCGCTGCCTCTAACAGCTTCTGATCGTTCGCAGAAGGCGGTGGTGAAAGCTCAACCGCGATCAGCTTTCCGCTTTTTCCCGCATAAAAGCTGTGATCCTCTGCCTGCTCTGTCTTTTCCTTTACGGTGATATGCACCGGAGAAGGCTTTTCTGCTCGAAGATGCTTCTCTCCGAGTGCTTTTACCAGTCTTCTGATATAGTCGGGATTGGTTCCGCAGCAGCCACCGACAATAGAGGCACCGAGATCGGTGATCTCCACCATCTTGTCCGCAAAATAATCCATATTTTCCAGAAATACCAATCTGTCCTGTACAACCTTCGGATAACTTGCATTCGGAAGTACGGATAAATATTTACTGCTCAGGGTATTTACCTGTTTGACGATATTATACATATGACCAGGACCGACACCGCAGTTTAAGCCTGCTGCATCGATCTCTGTAACCTGCGCAGCCTCCTCAAGCAGGCTTCTTGCACTGATGCCTGCCACGCTGTAGCCCAGCTGGTTGACCGCAAACTGCACCAGAATAAAGATCGGTGATTCCTTGCGGATCTGCTGGATCACGGGCAGGATCTGATCCAGATTCGGGAATGTTTCGAACACCAGAAGATCTGCTCCCAGTGCCACAAATTTCCGCGCGATCTGCAAATATTCCTCTGTGATCTCTTCTTCCTGCTCCTGTCTGCCACCGGGGATCGGCCCGATATCACCTGCCAGAAAGACCGGATGCTTTTGTCTGTAAGGCTCCGCTGCCTCTTTGGCGATCGTAAAGCCCGCTTCTATCGTTTCCAGCACCTCATCCAGTCCCATATCCAGCGTTTTTGTATTCGCTGCAAATGTATTCGTTCGGATAAGCTGTGCGCCGGCTGAAAGGTAAGCCTCATGCACCTGTTTTACAAGTGCAGGCGCCTGTGTATTGGCGCGTTCCGGGAAAATGCCGTTCTGACAGATGCTGCTGAAATACGTACCAAATGCACCATCGGTGATCAGCTTCTGCGTGTGCAGAAACGCACGGATGTCTTTCTTTGCAAACACCTTTTGTGCCATGGCAGGAAGCTCCTGTATGGACCGGATCGCGTAAGCTGCCTGCGGTACTTTGCCAAAACCGTATGCTGCATGGATAAACGGAAGTCCCGCCTGCGTGGCAGAAATGAAATCGCCTTCAATATCTCCCACATAAACAGCCTGCTCCAGATCCTGTCTGTCCAGAAGGATTGCGATCGAATCCCCTTTGCAACGCTTTGTTCGTCCAAAGCATTCCGTATCTTTAAAATATTTTCCGAGCTTATGGTATGACAGGAAAGCTTCGATATACCCAAGCTGGCAGTTGCTGACGATAAAGAGATCATATTTTTCCGACAGCTCCTTCAGCACATCTTCCAGCCCCGGGAATAAAACACCGCCATGCTGCTCAATATAATCATTTTCATGATCCATGCAAGCCTGCAGGATCTCAAGTGCCCTTTCCCTGCTGACTGTATGAAAGTAAGTATATGCAATATCATCCATTGTCTTACCCATGAGCTGACACATGTCTTCATTCGTGATCAGCTTATGAAAGTCCGGTAAGGTTTCGATGATCTCATTCCAGGAGTCTACGACAGCTTGTGCGCTGTCCCATAATGTTCCGTCTAAATCAAAAAGTATGCCTTGTTTCATGTTGAGTTCCTTTTTATTATTTTCTGTAGTGGATTTACTCGCAAACCCGCACCTCCGGTGCTCTCTGTCTGCTTCGCAGACCGTTTGCTCTTCCCTCTCCTCCGGATTTACTCGCAAACCCGCACCTCCGGTGCTTCCTGTCTGCTTCGCAGACCGTTTGCTCTTCCTTCTCCTCCGGATTTACTCGCAAACCCGCACCTCCGGTGCTCTCTGTCTGCTTCGCAGACCGTTTGCTCGTTAATAAACGCAAGAAAACAAATGACACCTTCGGTGTCGCTTGTTTTCTTTTTGCGTTTATTACATTATACCATATAGCAGACGCTGAAATATATAAAGAATATATAATTTTCTCTTGCGTTTTTAGGGAATTACATATATGATGGTACAGTATTGATACGGTTTTTCAACTGTTGATTTTCGGGGTGTGGCTCAGTTTGGTTAGAGCGCCGTCTTAGGGAGGCGGAGGTCGCAAGTTCGAATCTTGTCACTCCGATTTTTTATATAGCGGATTTTTTACAACATGAGAAATATGGCAGACTATAATCGATTGGGGGATTGATTATATGGATATCATTCGGAAATTTTATGATATGGATTTAAAGAAAGTCATGCAGATCTGGTACGATGGTAACTGTGAAGTGCATGACTTTATTCCTATCTCCTACTGGGACAGGAGTTATGGGTATGTATCCAGACTGATTCCGAAATCAGAGGTCTATGTATACGAAATAGACGGTCTGATCGTCGGTTTTATTGGTGTGGATGAAGGCTATATTGAAGGGCTTTTCGTCCATAAGGATTACCGCGGGCTTGGCATCGGGACAAAGCTGATCGCCTATGTCCTGCAATATTATGACTTCATCGAGCTGGATGTTTTCGAGAAAAATTACGGAGCTGTCTGTTTTTACGAAAACCGTAATTTCCAGAAGCTCCGCTCTCTTCCGCACGAGGATCTCGGCGAAATAGAATATAGAATGTGTTACCGGAAGAAAAAAGAAGAATAATTTACGCTTTCTTCTTTCCTGTGATGATCGCAACAACTGCCAGGATCGCATTCAGCAGACACCAGACAGACCAGATCATCAGATCGGAAAAGCTTCCGTAATTTGAAAATCCAAGCAGAGCAGCCAGTCCGAATAAGATGATCAGCGCAATATTGCCGCCCATCTTTTCGGACTTTCTTGTTGCAACGGAAACGATCCCGCCTGCCAGCATCAGCACTGCCACGATCAGTCCCGCTGATCCGGAAACCTCTCCGTTATTCTCCAGCGCATTTGACACGCCCGCAGCGCAGGACTGAAAAGCCACCAGAATAAACAGAACCATTGATAAAATACCTGAAACTAACTTCCAAACCTTCATATTGAAACCTCTTCCCTTTCTTAAAACTGAATTGTGATCACATCGGAATCAAATACCGTATCCATAGTTGACAGCTCAAAAATATGGAAATACAGCTCTACATCCGTGATATCTGTGATCGAATTGCTTTCCAGATCAGAGCTGAAAAACTGTACTGCACTGAGCGCTTTCTTTCCTGCCACAACATCTTCCGACATGGATGACTCGACCATAAATCCATTGACAGACACATCTCTGACCTGCACAGTAATATCTTTTTCTGTGTTATTTTCGATATACAGGATCACGCCCGGTCCCCAGAACGAACCATCTGCGGATAATCCCTTTCCAACGATCTTAACGCCGTCAGCATCGACTAACACTTCCCCGGAATCATCATATGTCTGTGTGTAGCTGCCCGCTGCGGAAGTATCTACCTTTATGACCGCAGTGTCTGCTATATCGTCCCACGACTCTGTATCAAAAATGTGGAAAGCAAATTCCATCGTTGCGATCGTTTCAATACCACATTCCTTTAAGCCGCTTGTTTCAAAAGTCAGGGAATCGTTTGCTTTTTTGCCTGCTGCCACATCCGCTGACATCATAGTGGAAACCATGTATCCGTTTACATTGGCATTTCTTGCCTGCACGGTGATCCCCTGCCCGGAATTGTTTTCAATGAGCAACTGCAGCTCTGTACCAAACAAACCGTCTTCTAAGCCCGTTGCGGTGATCTTGATATCATTTTCATCATATAAGACCTGCTCTGTGATCGTGGCTGCAGCTCCTGCTGCTTCTTGTGCGCTTCCATCCTCTGCTGCATCTGTTGCTGAAGTTTCTGCTTCTGCATCGGCAGAATCTGTTTCCACGCCTGCGATCTGCTTGTCTTCTCCGACATTGTCAGATCCACAGCCTGCTGCCATCGCTGCTAAAAGAGAAAGGCAAACACCTAACGTTACTACCTTCAGATTCCTCTTCATATTTCCTATGTACCTCCTGAAAATTGTTATTTATAATAAAAACAGGCGTCCCCGCTTTATTATCCCTCTAATCCTGTGATCCGCTTGTGCGCAGCGGTGCCATATTATTTTCTTTCAAAAGTGCATTGACTTCGATAATACTGCCCGGTCTTTCATTAAAAATGATCATCAAAAGCGCATCTCGCGGTATTTTTGCATATAACATCGGCATTTCATAATTTTGCAGTGCTCTCTGTGTCTCTGCCAGAGACAGTTCTGCCGCATAACAGATCCGCAAAATGACATCTCTCTGCTTTGTGTGCTTTTCTCCCGATAACAGCTTATAACCGTATCGCTCCGGAATATCCGCCTTCAGAAACACTGTCTGCTGGGTCATGCCTTTTTCGCTCAAAATATTTTTTATATAAATGGAAAACATATCTTTTCCTGCTTTCATGCTCTCCTTATGATCCTTACAATACTGGTCAAACTCCGATAAATGTGTTTTTCCCAAAATATCTGCTAACTCTTTGGTAGATTTTTCGCTCATATATCCTCCTGTCTGCTATAATATCCACATAGTAAAAAGAAAGGGCTGCTGTTATGGACTTATCACATCGACTTGCTGTCTCCTATTACAAAACAATCGCTACTATAAATGAACCGCACCATATTTATCTGGTACAACATATTGAAACACAGAAACTTTATATCAAAAAGATCCTGGATGTTTATAATATTGCCGTTTATGAATACCTGTACAAAAATCCTGTTATGGGAATTCCCCGGATCATCGAATATCTGGAAGAGGATAACAGGCTGATCCTGATCGAAGAATACATTTCGGGCTGTTCTCTTCAGGACAAGATCGATGAAGGTAAGCTTTCCCTAACCGATATCTTTTGCTATATGCCGGAGCTGTGCGATATTCTGGAAAGCCTTCATGCACATTCTCCCGCCATCATACACAGAGATATCAAGCCGTCCAATATTATCATCACAAATTACAACAAAGCAGTTCTGCTTGATTTTAATGCTGCCAAATATTACTCCGAGCAGGAAAAAGATACAGTGCTGCTTGGTACACAGGGCTATGCAGCCCCGGAGCAATACGGCTTTGGCGCATCCTCTCCCCAGACAGACATTTATTCTCTGGGCATTCTCCTGAAAGAAATGACTGCTTCCGTAAACTACTCTGATAAAAGAATTCAGACAATCATACAGAAATGTACACAGGTAGATCCTTCCGGGCGTTATCAGGATGTAAGGGAACTTAGAAATGAATTATCCCATCTCTCAAAGCTGCCATCCGAAACCGGTCTTTCTGCTACAGCTTCCTCCGGTTTTCAAAAATATGCATTACCGGGATTCCGGACAAAGACACCATGGAAAATGTTTCTGTCCTTTCTCTGTTACCTGTTTCTTACATGGCTCTGCCTGACACTTGAGATTAAAAACACCTATGGCGCGCATTTATGGGTTGAAAGAATCTATGTTTTCGCGATATTTCTCTCTATCATTTTCTGCAGCTTTAATTACCTTGACGTACAAAGGTTCCTGCCATTTTGCCGCAGCCGAAATAAAGTAGTCCATTATCTTGGTATTCTTTTGTTAAATATTGCAGTTATCTTCTGCTTACTGTTGATGCTTTGTATTACAGAATCAATTTGGTTTTCAACGTAATGATTATAACACTACAATCTTGATCCTGTTGCCACCCTTACGGTGGGAATTTTTATACGCCGGATGAATTTTTAAGCAATCCATAAAAAACAGCCGACAAAAAAGAGGGTTGTTTCCGACAAGATCATTTGCCGGAAGCAACCCTCTTTTCATAGGCTATTCCACTTTATACATATACAATTTCAATTTCTCCGAAGCTGACGCTTCCGTTCAGATAGCAGACCGGACCATTAGAATCTCCGCAACGCTTCTCATCCACACTTGCCGCAAATACACTGACCTTCTGCACTACATTCCATTCTTTCGGGACAAATAAAGTAAGCTGTCCGAAACTATTGGAAACCTCGATCGTTACGCTGTCTCCTGCCATATGTGCCTGATCCAGATATACCTTCAGTTCTCCGAAAGAATTCTGAAAACGTCCGCGTTTTAAATCAGACATATTGACATATTTCGTTGTTTCGCCGAATGAATTGGAGCATTCCACATAACCGTCTCCTTCTTCCTCAGTTATCTTCTGGTACTTGGTAAAATCCGATCTCTTTGCATGCGGATCATCCTGCTCTCCATGATTTTTGTGTTTATGTGGAAACAAAATATTGAATCCGATCGTCAGAAATACAACTATGATCACCACATTCCAAAAACCGACTTTGGGAAGTCCCAGTGTTTCGGCAAATGTAAGCCAGGCAAGCCCCAGTGAAAAGAAGATCCCGCCAAAACTTCTGTCTGCAATACTGCTGACAAGGAGTGCTGCACACAAAATACCGATCAATGCACTCCATACACTGATCTGTGCTGTGATCAGATGCATCTGGCTCAATACCAGAAATACCGCTGCTGTGATAAATCCAAGTCCCCAAAATATTCTGCTTGTTTTTTTCATCTTTCTAACCTCTTTTCTTCCAATCTTTCCTTCAATACTTTTATGTAAGCTCTTGAAACATAAATCTGTTTGTGCGTTCCCTGAAAGGAAATCTCCGAGGATGCTGCCAGATTCCGCCGGATCGCATAGATCCGGTTCAGATTCACGATCGCGGATTTGGAGATCCGCAGAAAATCCGCTCCAAGTATATCTTCCAGCTCATACAGTTTTTTCCTTGCTTCAAATATTTCAGTTTCCGTATGTGCCAGCACCTGCGAGCCTTCCGTTTCAAAAAACAGGATTCTGTCTGTTTCCAGATAATATTCGGTGTCGTTTTGATACAATATGATCTGACCGGCACTTTTGATCTGCTTCGCCAACATCTGCTGAAGCTTTACGACCTCCGGCGTCAGCTCCCTGCAATGGAGCACGATTTCTTCTTCTGACGCTTCTGGATCTATTTCCACTCGTATCTTCACCTGACCACCTCCTGTTGTTGTCATTATACGGTATCTATGCCAAATGTAAATGCCTTTTCGGTAAGCGGTCGAAATACGCAGGTAAGTGGCAGAAAATAGCCTGTATACATAAAAATTCCCGGAAGTAATGGGATAACTTCCGGGAATTTGGGTTATAGTATATATCTGATTCTTGCTCTCAGACATTTTCACTTTTATTCTGTTTTCAAATAAGCAGCAATCTGGTCATCGGAAAGATTATATTTTATCTTTATTCTTTCAGCAATCTGCTCATTGGTAACACCAAATACTCTTAATTCATCAATAACATCTTTTATCGCTCTCTTATCTGCATATTCCTCTATTGCCTTGCACACGATTGCCACCTCCTTTGGATCATGCTTCATTGCCTGTACACGTCTGGATGTTTTGGGAAATTCAGGATTATTCATATCCGGATTCAGAAATTCCTTCATAAGACGTGCTATTTTGCTATCTTCTTTTCCGGTTGTCGTCACATAAATTTCATGCAGTCCATCCTGTAACGATTCTCCTGTTTCCTTACAAATCATCTCTGCATGACTGATTGTTCGCCCATTCTGCAATACATCAAAATTGGAAACATAAATAATGTATACTTCCTGTACATGCTCAAATCTGTCTCCGGGTTCTGAACGATTTACTGTGATCGCGGATGCATTATAACGGACTCGTTTTACGTGATTATCATTATCTGCTTTCTGAATCTCGATATTGTAAACAACATCTTCTTCCCCTTCTGCGTATGCATCCACTCTTATCGAACGTTTTCCAATAATATGGATGCTTTTCTGCCCTGTAACCGTATCTTTACGGATCTTCAGATCAGCCTTTTCCATAAATATCTGCAGCAATTCTTCGCAAGTATCCGGATCTTCCATCATCACTTCAAAGAATCCATCATCAATCGGTCTGAGCTTTTCCACGATCGACAACTGCTCAGCATTTGTCTTTCTTTGTTTCTTTTCCTTCATCTTATGCCATGACTCAATAGATTTTATCTAATCGGTAAAATCTCAGACATTACATAAACCGTTCATTTCATAACAATCCCCAGAAGGACTTATCCTGCCCTATGCACTTATTATAAAAGATGCAATAATATATGACAATATACAAATTTGTCTTATAGTTTTGCAATAATATTTTATCGATTTACGATAAATTATTATTGACATTCATATGATCTTGTATTATGATCTGGATAAATCAAAGGAAAGAAAGAAGAGGAATTACCATGAATCTGAAACTGACCAGAATCACAAAATTTTTATTGGATTTTATGTATTTTGCAGGCATGCTTGTATGCCTGACACTGCCATTTACATTCAAATGGTACGGATCCTACAATGATCTGTTTGTTATCTACTACTGGCCGCTTGTCGTAATCTTTTTCCTGTCCGGCGTTTTAGCAATTTTGCTGATCGGAGAATTACGGAAAATGTTCGATACGGTACTTGCGGACAACTGCTTTGTCAAAGAAAATGTAAAAAGCCTGCATAAAATGGGTACATACAGCTTTCTAATTGCTCTTTTGACAGCTTTCCGCCTGTTTCTTTACTTAACACCCGCTGTTTTGATCATTATTCTTGTTTTTGTGATCGCAGGACTGTTCAGTAAAGTGCTCGCCGGTGTATTTGACCGCGCTGTCAGCTACAAAGAAGAAAATGATCTGACGATCTGATGAAGCAATTCAGAAGCATTCTATCATTTAGAAAAGAAAGACGAGGAAATATACTATGGCAATCATTATCAATCTTGATGTCATGATGGCGAAACGAAAAAAAGGCCTGACTGAATTATCCAAGGAAGTAGATATCACAATGGCAAACCTGTCCGTTTTAAAAAACAATAAAGCAAAGGCAATCCGCCTGCAGACTCTCGACGCGATCTGCAAAGCACTGGATTGCCAGCCCGGCGATATTTTAGCATATGAACCGGATGAAAATAGTACGGAAAATAAATGAGAAAGAAGGGAAGTAAAATGAATATTACAAATCAAAATCCGGAAAAGCATACTGCAGATCAAAATAAACAGGTTACAAATAATACTGAGATATCTACCAATATGAGCCCTGTAACCTGCAAAAAGGACGATCCGCCTCTCATAAAGGCTATGGTGGATAACTTTTCTACCTTCGGCGTTGGCAGTATTTTATATGGCTTGTTTTTCTGTTTTTGTATCTATCAGAATTTCATGGCTGTTACCTCTGTCTTACTTTGCGCTGCCACGATCGGTTATGTACTTTTCTGTTTTAAGAAACTCTCTATTAAGACAGACAATAAGAAATGGTTCTTTATCATTTCCATCTGTCTTTTAGGGCTTTCCAATATGCTGACTGACAGTCTGATTCTTGCCTTTTTAAATTATGTAGGTATTATACTTTTATTTTTCTGCTTTTTACTGCGCCATTTTTACGATACAAAGGAATGGGATTTTTCCAAGTTCTGCGGCGCGCTCCTTCATACAATTACATTTTCTATTGGACGGCTCAACTATCCGTTTAAGAGCTTGCAGCAATATTTAAAAGCACATCAGAAAAGGAAAAACACCAAAATTTACTATGTCTTTTTGGGTATTTTGATCGCAATTCCGCTGCTTTTAGTTGTCTGTTCCTTACTGTTAAGTGCGGATGTGGTATTCCGTTCCTTTTCAGACCGGCTGTTTTCCAGTCTCTTTGAGAACATTGACTTTGGTACCATATTCGCAATTGTGTTTACCATCTGCTTTGGCATGTTTGCTTCTTATTGTATCCTGATCGAGCTTGCTTTTCAGGATGTAAACCCTGTCATGGAAAATAAAAAGACAATGGAACCGATCATTGCCATTACTTTTTCCTCTATTTTAACGGTGATCTATCTGTGCTTCAGTATTATTCAGATTGCCTATCTGTTTATTGGAAACATGCAGTTACCTGATGGTTACACCTATGCAGCATATGCAAGACAGGGCTTTTTCCAGCTTTTGTTCGTCTGCCTGATCAATCTTGTACTTGTCCTGTTCTGCCAGAAGCATTACCGGGAAAACAAAGTGCTCAAAATCATCCTGACCATTATCTGCGGGTGTACTTATATTATGATCGCCTCCAGCACAATGCGTATGCTTTTATACATAGAATCCTATCAACTGACCTTTTTACGGATTTTTGTACTTGTGGCACTCCTTACCCTTGCCATTTGCCTGACCGGTGTTGTTATTTCCATTTACAAAAGCAGTTTCCCACTGTTCTCTTTCATGACAGTAACAGTTACCGTCTGCTACCTGCTTTTCTCTCTGGCAAGACCGGATGCGATCACTGCAGCTTACAACTGTCAGCAGGAAAATGCGGATGTTTATTACTTAAGTGATCTCAGTCTGGACGCTGTCCCTGCTCTGGAAAGAGCCGGTATATTTGATGCAGACGGTCCATTAAGTGAAGAAACACATAACTGGATTTTACAGGACTTTAGAACCGCCGCCAGAGAAAGAGGAAGGAATATGGGACCACGGGAATTTAATTTATCTGTTTACAGAGCATTCCAAATATTGGATACCAAGTAGCCTTTTTTTCATACACAATAATAAAATCCTCCTTTTGACAATGAATCAACATGGGTCTGTGTTGTTCGTTATCAAAAGGAGGATTATATGTTTTAACTTCAATCTCAATGCTTTTTAAGATTCTATCAGACTCTTTACATATTCCTCTGATTTTCCCAGATCTTCCATATATTCTGTGCCATCATATTCCGTTTCATTCTGTACAAATACCATTATTAATAATTAATTCCTGTAACGCCCAGCTTTCCTTCCTGTACACTGAAAGTCAGGCTTGCACCTTCATTGTTGTGATATAGGGTAAACCCTGCCATACTCGGACTCATGACATCTTCGCTCTCATCTGCATTTGCAACAGCATCAAGCAGATCATCGGTAAACAATTCGGAAGCATCCAGTTTCATAAAATCTTCCTTCGTATCTACAACCTGTCCATTATCTTTAAAACCAACATAGACCGGATAATTCACAAGATCCGCCAGAGCTTCCTGATCCTTTGCAGCTACAGCACTTTTGATCTTCTCAGCAAAATTGACTGCTGCTTCATTTGCAGTCTCGCCGGAATTAGAATCCGTTTCTTCCGTATTTGCTTCATCAGATGATGACGCATCAGAAGCTGTCTCATTTACATTTGTTTCATCAGATGAGGTCTCATCTGTCGTTTCTGTACTTGTATTAACCTCAGTCGGAGTATCTGTATTTTTTGTATTTGATCCGCATCCAGCGATCATCATAGTAGTCAATGCTAATAATATTGCAATTTGTTTTGCTTTCATAAACTTTCATCCTTTCTTTTTTTGTTACCGTCATTTATACATAATAAATGTGTTTTTTTAATGACTTTTTACCCGAAAAAAACTTAAGAATTATGAAAGTTCCCCATGTTCTCTTTTCTTTTTCTCCCGGAAGGTCAGCATCATCTCTCTGGTAAGGCTCAGTCCCTCCGGATCATCCGGAACATCCTTATAATCTACCCATTCTGCAAGCGAAAGCTCTGTTTCATCTAGCTCTATCTCATGTTCCTCTGCAAGTTCACAAAAATAGCCAAGCAAAAGGTCACTGTCGTATCCCCATGGCTGACTTTTGTAGTAGCGGATATTTTTGACATGAAGTCCGACTTCTTCCATGACTTCCCGCTCTACTGTCTGCTCTGCAGTCTCTCCGATCTCTGTAAAGCCTGCGATGAGCGCATATTTTTTATACTCCCTGCCTGCATATTTCGTCATCAGGATCTTATCTCCATTTGTCACACCTACAATAACCGCCGGCGCAATCTTTGGGAAAACCATGTTGCCACAGGATGGACATTTCATCATCCGAAGATGTTCATCATGCACAAGTTTTTGGGCACATCTGCCACAAAACTGATTATCACGATACCATACATATAAATGCCAGCCTGTCGCTGCTGCAAGTACATATTCCTTTGGATGAAGTCGTCTGGTTTCAAACATTCTGTGATACGTGAAATCCTCAAATATCTGATCCTGCAGATCCATCAAAAAGAAATCTTCTTCATCTATAGAAAATAAATAAGTATATACCGGAAGTTCTGATTTTTCATTTTCCAGCATGAAATGTGCCTCTACCTGCTCAAATGTGAGAAAATCCATTTCTCCGGCTGTTTCCCGATAGAGTATCTTCCCATCAGAAAAACTCAAGATCCGGCTATTTGCGGATGTTTTTTTTGCTGCATATTGATTGTAAAACTTCTTTGGTGCAATATCCTGTATCACGTTCTATACCTTCCTTAATAAAATTGTGGCATATGATTCATTTATTATATTATATCCTTCATGTCAAACTTAGCATATGCTTGATTTTGTTCCTCATCGCCATAACAAAAAACAACTGCCCGGCGAACCGGGCAGTTATCAAATAGGGAATGAAAATATATCATTGCAGATCCTGAAAGGATCTGAAAATGATTAAAGATATAAAAATCCTGTCGCTACAGCGACAATAATCAGGATACTGCCACCGATTGCATAAGCACCTGTTTTCTGGCTGTATCCAAAACGATATCCACCGATCAGACCAAGTAATACGGCTATGATGCAGACAACTGTTAAAATACCAATCTCATAAATGGATCGAAGCTGCATCATACCAAGGGCAATACCGGTCAGAAGTGTATAAAATCCAACCTGCAGGCAAAGGCTTATGAAAATACGGATCAGATATTTTTCATCATGTCTGCTTTCCACGATACCTTCATTTTTCCATGCGGTCTTCAGCATTTTTATGGCAAATGCCACAAATATGATCATACTGATCAATGGATTTAAAGCTTCTCCTTTATCTGCCAGATAAGAACCTCTGAGCCAGATCGTCAGTGCATATCCAACCAGTAACACAATCAACTGGTATATGCCACAGACCAAAAGTCCAAGCGCTAATTTTGCTTTATCGATACGGGAGAGCAAAGCTCCCTGGCAGACTGCCTTAGCATATAAATCAAAGCCTAATCCTAAAGCAATTCCGATTACCAATAATAAACTGGCATCCATGCTTTGCACCTCCCCTTTTCATTACTCTGCTTTTACACCTTCTGTTTTGATAATGAACTTCACGCTGCTGCTCTTACCATCAGCCACACCACTGAAGTTGTTATAATCTTTTCCTGCATCCATTACTGCATTTACTCTGTCAAGTAATGTACTGATGTCGCCATCAAATGCATCTGTCAGCTTCTGAATACCTTCTTCGTTAAATTCGATCATACCATCATTTAACTTATTTGCACCTTCATCCAATGTATCTACGCCATCTGCAAGCTGTTTACCTGCATCTACGATCTTAGCAGAACCATCTACTAATGTTCCTGAGCTTCCTGTCAGCTTACCTGCACCTTCCTGAAGCTTACCTGCACCTTCGTTTAATTGGATCACACCTGCTGCCAATGTAGCGCTCTTGGAATCCAATGTAACAAGACCTGTCTTTAACTGTTTCAGACCTTTTGCAAGTGCTTTTGTGCCACCGTAAAGACCTGTTACCTTTTCTCCCTTGGCATTTGTGTAACCGTTAATACCTTTGTTTAAAGCATCTGCACCATCAGATAATGCACTTGCACCTGCGGAAAGCTGTGAAGTACCGCTTGCTAATGTTGTAATACCTGACTGTAACTGTTTTGAACCATCGTATAAACTGCCGATACCCTGATTCAGAGCTGCAGAACCTGTTGCTAACTGACTAACACCATTTTTCAGTTTTTCCACCTGTGGAGCAAACTCTGTAACCTGAGAAGCTGCAATACCTGCTGCTGCCTCTGCACCTGCTGCACCTGCAATATGCGCTGTTTTATCTGCAACTGCTTTTGATGCAGATTTTACTGTACCAGTAATTTGCTTTTCAACAGTGTCATGTATATTTTTGTTTTCAGATAACTGTGATAAAGACTGTTCAACATTTTTTCCAACTGATCCTGCTGCACCTTTAACTGCATTTTCCAATTCATTACCACTTACAGTGAACTGGATTTGATTATTTGCTGCCATCTGCATAATAGCACCTGGCACAGCTGTTGTAATAGAATTTGTAAGCGCATTTTTTACTTCTTCTATAATTACCTGTGAAATAGCTGTATTTATTGTATCTGTATCAACTTCACCCAAAGCTGCCTGATAAAGTGCTGCCTGAACCTTTTCATCATTCATTGCATCCTCAACTGCTTTTTCTATAATCTCATTTTGTGCCTTTGCCTGCTCCGGTGTTGTTGATGTAGAACCCGGAAGAGAAATATTCTGTACTTCTGTATTCAGCTGTGAAAGTCCTGCTGCAATCTGGCTTGCTGCACTTGCTGCGCCAGGATTTGCTGCTGTTCCGTCTCCCGCATAACCTGCAACTAACTGATCTGCACCGGCTTTTAACTGCTGTGCACCCTGATCTGCTGTTGCCATGCTCTTATCTAATGTCTTAGCACCCTTTGCCAGTGATTTTGCACCACTTGCTGCACCTGCTGATTTATCGGTTCCTTTATAGCCTGCAACTAACTGATCTGCACCATCTTTAGCAGATACTGCGCCATCTTTTAACTGTTTTATACCCTTTGTCAGCTGTGGAACACCTGCTGCTAACTGATTTGTACCGGCTTTCAGTTCTCCGATACCGGATGCAAGCTGTGCCACACCTGCTGTATACTGACCGATACCACTGTTTAATGTTCTCAGTCCGTCATTAAATTCGCCAACTTTTTCCTTTAATGTTCCTGTACCATCCGCAAGCTGCTTTGTACCGTCTAATAACTGGTCTGTTGCATCTGTCAGCTGATCCATGCTGTCTGTCAGTTCGCTTGTATCAATATCATCACTGTTGAATGACAGATCATCCAGAATATCGCTCAAAATCATGGACATTGTCATATCCAGTGAGAAATCTGTTGCATCTGCTGTGATCTCTACATATTCCGGAACATTTACCTTATCTGTATCAAAATTTTTGGAGTTAACCTGTAAGCTGTCCTTCAGTCCGGGCATTGCAATACCGGCAATAATGGAATTGTTACCTTCTGAGATCAGTTTACCATTCGTAACTTCGATATTTTTGAAGTTGTCATTTGATAATACCAGACCACTCAATACAACGAACGGAACATGAATGGTTTCCTTCTTACCATTGACTTCAACTTCCTGTGTTTCATTATTTGTGTAGTCAAAACGGATTTTTACCTTACCGCTCTTACCGGCAATTTCTTCCGGTGTAACTTCCTTATCATCTAAGTAATAGGAAAGTTTGATGCTGACCGGAGACTGCTTTGTAGATGTACCCTGATAATAAATATCATTGCCATCTGCATTCCATGTAATCTTATCTCCGCTGCCATCAAAGGTTTCATCACCTTTTACATTTTCAATATCCTTCAGATCGGATGAATCCTCGATCGTTTTTGCACCGGTCTTATTTTTTAACCAGTCACTGACTAAGATATGATCTGTATTACCGTTTGCATCTGTAAAGACATATACGGTTTCTTCCTTATCTACATCTGATGTATTACTTGAAGAGAACTGGGAATTTAAAGTGTCTGTCAGAGTTTCCTCCTGCTCACTCAAATCCTGATCAGTTTCTTTTTCCGCTAATGCCTGATCTGTAAAGATCGTAGTGGTCAAAAGTGCTGTTGCACATGCCAGTGCAATTACTTTTGCTGATTTTTTCATAATGCTTCCTCCTTATTTTTCTTAGAACGCTTTCCAATTCCGATACTTGTTACACAGATCAGCTTATCAAAGATGATCAGCATAGATGGAAGTACCAGTAAAACTGTGATCATACTGATGATCGCGCCACGTGCCATTAAGGTACATAACTGACTGATCATATCGATATCGGAATAAACACCTACACCAAAAGTTGCTGCGAAGAAACTCATGGCACTGACAAAGATTGACTGGATCGATGTCTGATGTGCGATTGTAACCGCTTCTTTCTTATCCTTGCCATTATTTCTTTCTACTTTATATCTTGTCGTCATCAGGATCGCATAATCGACTGTGGAACCTAACTGGATCGTTCCGATTACGATCGATGCGATAAACGGGATAACGGATCCTGTATAATACGGAATACCCATATTGACAAAAATCGCAAATTCAATCGTCATAACGAGGATGATCGGTAATGAGATTGACTTAAATACGACCGCGATGATCAGGAAGATAACACCGATGGAAACAATACTGACTGTCTTAAAGTCCTTATCTGTAATCTTGATCAGATCTCTTGTACAAGGTGCTTCACCGATCAGCATTCCGCTGTCATCGTAACTCTTGATGATCTCTTCCAGTTTATTACACTGTTCATTGACTTCATCGGATGCAACTTTATATTCCGACATGACAAGCATCATTTCACGACCGTTCTGTACAAGCTCGCTCTTGATGTCATCAGGAATCAGTTCATCCGGAATTGCCGGTCCGACAAGTGCATCCAGACCAAGTACGGTCTTAACACCGTCTACATCCTTCATATCATTTGCCAGCTGCATTTTTTCCTTTGCGGAAAGGTTTGTATCCACAAGAACGATCTCCATTGTATTCATGGCAAATTTATCGTTCAGTATGTTATTTGCCTGAATACTCGGTAAGCTTTCCGGTAATGTGGAATCCAGATTGTAATATACGCTTGTTCTGTTATAACCGAAAACTGCCGGAATCCAAAGCACTATGAAGATTACTGCAATGATAATGTAATGCTTTGCCACAAACTTTGAAATCCGGAATTCCGGAAGCAGTGGTTTGTGCTTTGTCTTTTCAATAATGCCATCAAAGATCAGGATCAATGACGGAAGAACTGTTACACAGGCGATTACACCGATCAGAACACCCTTTGCCATGACAATACCAAGGTCAAGACCAAGTGTGAAGCTCATGAAGCAAAGTGCGATAAATCCGGCGATTGTTGTGATACTACTGCCGACTACGGAAGAGAAAGTAGCGCTGATGGCTTTTGCCATTGCTTCTTTCTTATCTCCGCCGCATAACTCCTGCTGCTCTTCGTAGCTGTGCCACAGGAAAATGGAGTAGTCAAGCGTAACACCCAGCTGTAATACCGCGGCGAGCGCCTTCGTAATATAGGAAATCTGTCCCATAAAGACATTGGAACCTAAGTTATATACGATTGCCATTCCGATACTCAGTAAGAAGAAAAGCGGAATGATGTAGGAATCCATTGTCAGGGAAAGAATGATACTACAAAGAATAACGGCGATCAGTACATAGATCGGTGTTTCTTTGTTGGATAAGTTCTTTGTATCCGTTACGACTGCTGACATACCACTGACGAAGCACTGGTTCTGTGTCACATCACGGATCTCTTCGATCGCATCCATTGTTTCATCCGCACTTGTTGTCGTATCAAACATGGCGATCATCAGAGTGGCATCTCCTTTTGCAAATGCATCCTGCAGCTCCTGTGGAAGAAGCTCTGTCGGGATGGAGATGTCTACGAAGCTGTCATACCAGATTACTTTTTTAACATGATCGACATCTTCTACTTTTTCTTTCAGTTTGGAGACATCCTTATAGGGAAGCCCCTCGGTAACGATCATTGTAAATGCACCGGTTCCAAAATCCTCCGTCAGAACGTCCTGTCCTACCATTGTTTCAATATCCTTTGGCAGGTAAGAGAGGACATCGTAATTGACTCTTGTGCTTATGTATCCAAAGAAGGACGGTACAAGAAGCACCAGACTGACGATGAAGATGACAA
Organism: Kineothrix sp. MSJ-39; assembly: GCF_018917935.1. Lineage (GTDB taxonomy): Bacteria > Bacillota > Clostridia > Lachnospirales > Lachnospiraceae > CAG-194. The sequence goes on from NZ_JAHLPN010000002.1 coordinate 292,788, forward strand.
AACGGCTTTTTACAATACCTCTGCTAAATTTGTCCATAACTTTCCTCATCTCTTTCTTTGATTTGAAATCAATATTTCTCTTACTCTGCATGCAGTATAAAAAAAAGAACTGCATTTAGGAAGATGCAATTCTTTTTCTTTGTTCTCATTTGATATACAAATTGATCGATTTGTATATCAAATTATTACATATTCAAAAAAATGTTAGGCGTAACTTACTCCTTTAACTCGTCTATAATATCCTGCATGGATCTTGTAATGATATAGTCATAAACCTCTGCAATCTCTTTTGGAGACAGAGGCATTCCGCTCTGGATCCAGTTCATGACAACAAAAGTCATGGACTGTGCATAGTATTTGGCGATCATTGACGGCGTCAGCCACTTGTCCTTCACAACCTTTTCCCCTGTTTTAGAGATCATGAATTCCAGCAGTAATTCCTCTACACATTTTCTGACGATTTCTTCAAAGCTGTTCTGCCCTGTTGTTTTTGCCAGCTTTGTATAAAACTCTTTTTCCTTTTGCAGATTGGTAAAGATCAGGATCATGGACTCATCGATCATATCATTCTTCAAAAGGGGACGGATCGGCTGCAGGATCTCATCCTTTATGATGCGTTCGATCACTTCATATTTATCCTGAAAATGATTATAAAAGGTCGGACGGATCACCTGCGCCTTATCTGTGATTTCTTTAATTGTGATTTTTTCAAGAGGTATTACAAGTACAAGCTCTTTCAAAGACTGCATGAGCATCTGCTCTACGTCCGGTTTCGTCTGCATGTCTTTCCTCCAATTTCCTAATTAAGTTCCTCTACCTGTTTGATAAAGTTCTGGATACCCTGAAAGGATTTTTTGCTGATAAAATGCATCATTTTTCTGGCATCGTCTTCTGCTGTTTCCTGATCCACATCTGCTGTCATCATCAAAAACTGTGTCAGTGTTTCCTGTTTTTCCACAAGATCCTTTGCGATCTTATTGCCTTCCTTTGTAAGGACCAGTTCTCCCTTTTCGCCAACTTCCAGATATCCTTCTGCCTTGAGCTTACCCATGGCTCGGCTGATACTCGGCTTGGAAAAACCAAGTGCTTTTGCTACGTCGATGGATTTTACGCGTCCGTTTTCTCTTTTCAGTAAATAGATCGTTTCCAGATAGGTCTGTCCTGACTGTTGCATGTTAAATTCCTCTCTTATCTTTCGATTTTGTTTTTTATCTTTCTGTTAGGAAAGGATCTGATTTTTGATCTCTTCCAATTCTTCCTGGGAAGGACTGCCCGGATTCCATCCGATCTTCTGTCCGTCCTCTTTATAACGCGGGATCAGATGCATATGGAAATGGAATACAGTCTGCCCTGCTACTTCTCCGTTGTTCTGTACCAGATTAAAACCGTCACAGCCAAGTTTTTCTGTCATTTTAGCTGCCATTTTCTTTGCAAGGACGATCACATCCTTTGCCTCATCCTCCGGCAGTTCGTACAGATTTGCAAAATGATCCTTTGGCAGAATCAGTGCATGCCCCTTTGTCGCCGGGCCAAGATCCAGGATCACACGAAACTTCTCATCCTCATATAATGTTTTGGATGGAATTTCTCCATTGGCAATCTTACAAAAAATACATGAATCGTTTTTCATACTGCTTCCTCCTTCTATTTATCAGAATACAAACATTTCATCCAGCATACGGAACAGACCAAAATCACCTTTCATTTTGATATTACCGGTCATAAATGCCTTCTGGAATGTTTCCTGTCCCTGCATGATCTTCTGCAGCACTTCTTCCGTGAGTGTCATCTCAATATCCGGTTTTGTCCCTGTTTCCTCTAAGATCTCCAGCTCATGCTGCTCTATTTTTAAATAGAAGACATCTTCTCTGTCTGTCAGTTCTATTTTATACAGACCCTTTTGTCCGGGCAATGGATGAAAATGCGTTTCAAACGGTGCATAAATCTGCTGCATCTGTGCTTTTTCCTGTTTGCCGAGCATACCCTTAAATAATGCGGACAGCTCCTGAATATCTTCTTTCTGCTTCTGTACATAGATCTCATCGGAAGCATATTTGGAAAGCTGTTCCGATTCCTGTGGCGTCAGTTCCATGCCTTTATTGAGTGCTACACTTTGGTTGACTGCCTGATTACTTGCAGGAAGGCTTTTTACCTTCTGATGGATCGTCCGGTAAAGATCCTCTGCCTTCTTCTCAATGATCGTCACATAATCTTTATTTTGTTCAAATTCGTAAACATCTTTGATATAACCGCAAATGCCGCTTGCAGGAAGACCGCCTAAAATTTCCCATGCATTGCTCAGATTCAGCTTTGCTTCTCTTTCTCCGTAGGTTGTGCTCATCACAACCGGACACATATAAATCTGACGGATCTTATCTTTATCTCCGTACATCCAGATCGCATCCAAAAAGCTCTGCATATATCCGCCGATACCGTACCATTCCACGGTAGTTGCCAGAATAATACCGTCTGCTGCTTTCAGCGTCAACGGAAGTGTCGTCAGTGCATTTTTCATTTCATACAGATTGAACCGCTCCACAGAAACATTCAGTTCCTCCAAAACTGCCTGCATCTTATCCAGCACAACGATCGTCGGATCATCTACAAGCCCTCTGCCACCATAATAAATATTGATCTTCATCTGTTTCCTTCTCTCTGTCTCTATCCGTTTCTGCTTTCCTGCGGTTTTTTGCGTTTCTTCCTATATAGAAGAATTGCCAGAATAAATCCGCTAAGTAAGCCGCCTACATGTGCTGCATTGTCAATATTACTGCCCGTAAATCCTGAAAACAGGGAATAACTGATCAAAAACAGGATCTTCGGAACTGTCATGATCTCCAGCTTTCCTCTGTTCCGCAAAAGAACCCACAAAAGTCCGCCGATCATACCAAAGATCGCTCCACTTGCACCAAGGGAACTTCTGTCATCCATAAAGTAATACGAAAATGCCATAGATGCAAAGCTTCCCGCAATTCCGCTTCCCAGATATAAAAGCAGATACTTAAAATGTCCAAGTGCCCGCTCTACAATATCCCCGAGGAAATAAAGCAGCATCATATTGCCGACCAGATGCGTGATATCCGCATGCAAAAACATACAGGTCAGGATTCTGTACCACTGTCCGCTGTTATACACCAGGTCACGATTTAATACTCCTCTGTCATACAGGAAATCTCCTGTCAGGATACAGGCTGTAAATACAAGCGCATTGATAATAAAGATCGCATGATTGACAAGTGGTCTTTCTTTGATGCTTTTATAAAACTGCTGTCCTCTGGCATCATAGATGATCGGATCTTCCAGTCTGCCCTTTAATGCATATGGCTCTTCCAGACATTTTGTCAGAAGCTCCTTCATACCATAAAAATCTTCTGCTCTGCCTTCCGGGATCAGAAGCCGGTTTTCCTGCTTCAGGATCAGCCAGCAGAAAGCATCATCACCGGATAACCGCATTGCGGCATTTTCATCATCTGTCAGGATCAGAGATAACATATGTACATCCAGACAACCGCCGTCTACAAAACGCCAGCTGATCTTCTTTGTGATCTGCTCATATTGCTCTGCGGTAATTTCCGGATGTGCTGTCTGGTCGATCAGACAGACTGCATTTGCATATCTGTTTTCCATAATGAAATAAACCGCAAAGCCGGGAACAAATTCCATCAGCTTTTTAAAACCCTGATCTATAAAAAATTCTTCCAGTTTCTCATTCATAAAGTTACCCTTTTCTATCTTTAAAAGGGTAACATTTCTTGCCTTTGATGTCAATGTTAGCAGTGGCTAATGCGACCTCCGATACAGATAAAAAATTGCATTTCCAAGCATTCCGCAGCAACAGAAAAAAACGGAAAAAGCGATTGTTATAGCGGAATTTCTGCCTGTACATATGCAATAACCGATAAAAATCAGACTTAAGAATATCACACAGGTAAATAATAACGGAACCGGAGCTTTTTTATTTTTCACATTTTCTTCTGCTTCACCTTCTGTATGCTTCTTCTGTATCTCCTTTTCTTTTCTCTCTTTTCCCGTTTCCTCCGATTGTTTTCTTTCTTCCGGTAGACTTTCTGTATTGTTTTCCTTTTCCCTTGGCTTTTCTATGATCCGCGTCAGAATTGCCTCCAGTCCCAGACTGTCTTCCCGTACCAGCTTATAAAACTGATAGGCATAGGTAACTGCAAATTCATCCTCCTGATCGATCATGCTCAAAAGCTCCTGCGCCAGATTTGTGACCTTTTCCTGCAAAACTGCCACAGCGGAAGGATCATAGCAGAAATAAAAGGATCCTTCATAAAAATAGATCATCTCCGGAGAAAGCAATAAGCCGTCCGCAGGCAGAAAATATTCCTGTAGCTTTAATAAAACCAGATAAAGAGCCGTAAAAAGAGTCTGCATATCTGCTGCCGTCAGAGCCTGTCTTTTTGCCAGTGTTTCCAGATCGCTTCCGCATACAGCATAAGAAAGTCTCTTTTCTCCGTTAAAATTTTGCAGACTGCATGGAAAAAGTCCCGATATTTCATTTTCTGCCAGCATCTGCAGGGAAAATGCAGATGCCCGTTCCATCTCCTCCAGAATCAGAAAACTGCCCTGTGCCTGCTTTTGATATTCTATTTTCATCCTTTGCCCTCTCTTTTGGTCTGATTACTGATCTGCCGGATCCGGTGCGATTCCCAGATCACTTTCGATGGGTTCACACGTTTTATCTTTTTGTCAATCTGCCCGGAAAATACCCCTGCCTGAAATCCCATTCCCCGGAAAAAGGAAAGAAGGGGACTTTTTCGTTCCAGTCTGATCTGTGCTTTGATCTCCCATAAAGAAACCGAAACGGAATAATCCACATTTGTCAGAAAAACCAGCCTCTTTTTCCCCATTTCCCGCATTTCTTTGAGGATCTTGTCCTCTATTTCGCGCTTTCCCGCATGCTCCATCTGCGCACCGTGGATCACTGCCTGCCCTGCCAGATCCACTGCTGCTGCCCGGTTATAAAAGAAAAGAGCCGTTTCTGTCAAAAGCATAAACAGTGCCAGAAGAAGCGGCAGAAGGAATGCAGCTTCCACAGTTGCACTGCCCTTTTTGTCGTATTTTCCTGCCCGTATTCTTTTTATTTTTCTGCTTTCTATCACGCCCATTTTCATTTTCTGCTCCATTTCTATATATCTGCCTGTTTTCATCTTTGATTTTAGCAGAACCATTGCTCATCCTTTTATCCCTAAGAAATTACTAACCAAATAAATCATATATGAAAGCGTAAGAAACGGAAGATATGGTATTTCTGTCTTTCTGTTTCCTCTGTGTATCAAAATAAGAAATACCCCCGCAATACCTGCCATAAAAAGTCCTGCTGCAAAAATAAGAAATAAAGAATAAAAGGGCAGATAACATGCACACAGTAAAACCGCAAAAGCATCACCCATTCCGATCGCTTCCTTTGTCAGAAAAGAAAGAACAAACACAAAAATACTGAAAAGAAAGCCCGGTACTGCTGCCCGTAAAAACCCATCCGGTATTTGATACAATGCAAGTACAACCCCCGGTAAAAGGAGAACAATATTTATCTTTTTTTCTCTGATATCCCGCACAGATAACAAGAGCAGAAAAAGAAAACAGATCCATTCCCGCCTCATTTTATTCTCTGCAGCAATCTTTGCATGCTGCTCTCCCTTCTGCCTGCGACAACAATACAACCCGCAGACTCCGCTTCAGATCCGGGCATGTAATTTCCGTATGATACTTTACCCCATAATCTGTAATGAACACAGTTGTCCGCTTCAGCTCTTCCTTCGTCAGCTTCAGACATTTTTTACATGTATCATAAATTTTTCCGTCCTTGTTTCTTTTTGCACCGACATCTTTGCCACTGACGGGTAAAATATCGATATTCAAGTGCTTACAGCTTCTTTTTCTGTGATAAACCGTTCCATGCTCTGTCAGATAAACGTAGATCTCACTCTCTCCTGTCACATCCCCGTTTGCCGCATTATAGCCGTTGAATTTATGGACAACACAGCGATTTTCCAAAAGGATCGTTTGTATACCCGGACATTTTGGTGTCAAAGAAGCTGGATAAACACGGCGCAGACGGATCATATCGCTCTGGCTGCTCTGCACACTGACAGCCAAAACCGCCGTTTCCCTGGCGGTTTTATGCAGCTTTAACTGCCGGCCCATATTGTCCCGCATCAGCAAAACGATTGATAACAGCATAAGACATCCGATCAGAAAGACCGGAACAACCAGCGCGGCTTCTACGGTCATACTTCCCCGATTCTTCCGCCGCTTATGGAAGAAGGATACAGAAAATGGTCTCTGGCAGATCTTTTTTGGGAGATTGTTGTTCGATTGAACGGGATAATAAAACTGTGTCTGGAGTATTTTTCCTTTCTGTCTTCTGATTTTATGTATGCCAGAGACCATCTTCTGTACCCTCCTTTTCTGATTTATATTAGTAGTAAAAAGTTCTTTCTAATTCCTTACTGTAGCCATATTTACTTCCGATCTCTGCCTGTACGCTGAGATAATCCACACAATCTGCCAGATAAAAGGATGCATCCTCTGTCTGCAGATGCATTTCCACAACATCCATCATACGCAGTACCTTTTTCTCTTCTCCTTCCGCTGCCAGAAGCAGACGCAAATATTCCTGATAAGACAATTCTCCCGGCTTTTTCTCCTGTGTATCCTTAACTGCCGTATCTCCCTCATATTGCAGCATTCCTTCCAGGCTGTAATGCCAGTTCTGCGCTGTTTTGAGCAAAGACACACTGCCACCTGCCAGAAGCGTTCTGACATCATACACCGCCTCTGCATAAGCCCATGCAAATAACAAAGAGATTTTGATCGGTTCGATCAATACCGGAACACCTGCTGCCGTAGCGACTGCAGAAGCCATCGTCGCTGCTTCCGCCATTTTGGCTCCATCAGAAAACAGATAAGTAACATTACTGACTTCCCGGATCAGAAGTAACCTATGGACAACATATTTCAGATTTTCTATATCACTGTTTTTTCCGCCCAGAATATATTCCAGCTGATAGGACAATTCTCCTGCGTCTTTTTCCTCATCGAGAAAACAACTGCATTTTTCCATGATATAACTGTCAAACAACAGCTTTTCCGCTGTTTTTACCTGCTCCCGCGTGGTAAGACCGATTCCCTCCTGCTTTCCTTCTCTGTGAGAACTGAATCTGGCAGGATCGATCATCTGCTCCGAAATATGCTGCTTCTGGTCTGTTACAAGCAGAAGAACCCCTTTTGCCCTGCTTCCATTTACCTGATCCGCCGGATTTTCCAATTCTGTTTCTTCCAAAACAGGATTTCCTTCCGCATCAACCATTCCGGTGTCTTTTTTCGGAAGCTCCGTTTCTTCTATAATGCGTTGGTTCTGCTCCCTTTCCGCCGTCACATTTCTTGTAAATAATCCACTTTCCTGTGCGTCGGTAAGTTCTTTTTTCAGGTCTGTCACATAAGACAGGCCATATTTTTGTTCCATATACCGGATTGCCTGTTTTTCAAAAACCGCTCCTTTCTGGTCTGTTGCATATGCATATGCAGGGAAAGAAACATCCGACAGGAAGCATTTCGTCAGATCTGCCGTAGCTGCCATCTGACCCTGCATGAGATTTTCATTTGCATAGTAACTGAAATGCTTTTTGGTACGTGCAAGGGAGCCTTTCTCCTCTCCATAGGAGGTATCTATAAAAAGAAGATCATATGCATCAAAAAGTGCCCGGTTATACTCTGCAAACACAGAATACACTGCCAGATCCACAGCGGTTTCTGCCTGTATGCTGATTGCTCTTTGTCTGGCACCTTCTATGACCGTCACAAACAAAGACAGTAACACCGCCAGCATCCATGTCATATAGACAGTAACAGATCCTTTTTTCATTTGATACCTCCCTTCGCAAAGCTCAGACTTTGCCGCTTTCTGTTGAAATGGTCTTGAAAATATTGTTGACAATCGTCGTAAGCTGCTTTTTAAAGATCAGAACAAGTCCGATCAAAACAACCAGAATCAGGATCATTTCCACTGTTCCGATTCCTTTTTCATCACGCCAGATTTCTTTGATCACCTGCATCTTCTCACCCCCTTTCCGGATTTAAACAGGTTATATACCGCACACTTTCGCACCCGAGCGGATACGTAGCATGATCTATATTTCAGACATTTTCTGACGCAGACTACCATGCATATGTCGGAAAACGTCAGGAAACTGAAAACGATAAAAATGCCGGAATCATGATAAGCAGCATGACAAGCAGTAAAAGCAGTACCATGGGAAACAAAAGCTTCGTCCCTGCTTCTTCTCCCGCTTTTTTTACCTGCTGCTTTTGTAGAAGAAAGGCAGAAGCTGCTTCTTCCCGGAGCATAGGCAGAAAATCCTTTGTTCCTTTTTTTACATTCTGGATCAGCAGGGCACAAAATTTCAGATAAAGAGCACTTCCACATCGTTTTCCGAATTTGTCCAACGCCGGTTCCAGCATCTCATTTTTCATATCCCGGCAAAAAAGCTTTAGTTCCATGGCAAGATAAGGATTTTTCTCTTCTTTTTCCATTGTCTGAAAAATAAAAGGAACCGTCATGCCTGCACCTGCAAGCAACGTAAATTTGCTGACAAATGACGGATAGGAAAGTACAAGCTCCCTGCTTCTTTTCTCTGTTTCCTTCTCCAGATCCCGATCCTTTGCGAGGAAAAGCAGGAGAAACACAGCAGGGAGGAAGAGAAAAGCGATCAGAACTGTATTTTGATCCGAAAGATGATAGCTGACAGTCTGTCCCTGTACTTCTTTGGGAAGCTGCATTACTTCTTCTGTTTTCTGCTTCTCATCTGCATCCTGCAGAATATCTGTCAGTACTTCTTCCTGCTGCTTTTCCTTGGAAACATAAGGATATACCATCACAGAAAAACTGTGTTCCCAGATCTGTTCCTGACAGGACATGATCGCAGTCAGAAGCACAGCTTTTGGCTCTTTGAGTTCCTCTGTATTCACACTGCCATCACTGTCGATCAGTGTATAATCATCACTTTCCCAATCGATCCGGAACGGATATCCTTCATATTCTTTCTGTAAGTTCAGATCTTCCGTCACATGAGCAAAAGATGTATTATTTCCAAGCAATATGGTTTCAAAAGCTTTTATCAACTGCTCCCGTTTTTCGGTAAGTTCCTGTTTGGTAAATTGTCTGCTTTGCAGCGCATAGACCAGATTTTTTTCTTCCCTGCCATTGGATATGACAAGTGCAACCTCTCTCGGATCCTCCAGATACTGTCCGCGCCTGAGCTCATAACCGTTCTGCAGAACGGATTCTGTTTTCTCTTTTCCGTACAAAAGCAGAAGAAAACAGATCCCTACCAGCAGAACAGGCAGCAGATCCGCGGTTTTCCTTGCATAATATGTCCGCAGAGCTTCCTGTTTTTCCATCGTGGGATGCAAAATCCTTAAATGTTCTTTTACTTTTGGCTGATACAATTTTTGAAAAACAGAATACCCAAATAGCCGGTAACAAAATTCATAAACTAATTTTTTCATATGTGGATCTCCATGATCTTTTCAGATAACAGATAAGCTGTGGCATAAAGAAGGAGACAGGCGGACATGATCAGAATACCCATTGGATTTTGATACAGAGGCATAAAATAACCGGGGGAAGTCAGGGAAATATATCCCATGATAAAAAGTGGGATCAGAAGCATGATCCGCTGTTCCATTTTCTTTCCGGTCAGCATGACATCTATTTCCGCGAGCAGTTCTATTTTCTGACCGATCACATCTGCTGTATTGGCAATCATGGCGTTCAGATCTCCGCCGCTCTTTTTGGCTGTGGCGAATACCTTTGCAAAATCCATGATATCCGTCATCCGGCTTCGCTCTCCCAGATCATTCAAAAGCACTTCCAGAGAAATGTGGTTTTCCATCTGTCGTTTCATGCTCTGACATTCCTGCAGAATATCCGCAGATGCATTATATAAATAAGTCAGATCTCTGCAGGCTTCCAGAAAGGCATTTTCAATGGAATAACCCGCCTTCAGAGAAGCACCAAAGGAAAGGATCAGATCCTTAAACTCTTTTACAAGCTGCTTTTTCCGCTTTTCCAAAAGCTGTTTCTTTTTCTTTTTCCATAAAAAAGGGAAAAAAACAATACAGAGACCGCCTGCCAAAAATGTTCCGAAAAAAAGCTTTCCGATCAGTAAAAACAGAACTGTAACAGCAATCAGAAACGAAATCATCTCCCGCCGTCTGAATGTATATTTGTCATAATTCATAGTGTAATACCCGCCTGCTGCAGTTTTTCCGTATGAACAAGCGATCCTGTCTTTTTCCATATTCCCTGCACCTTGCCATTCCTTTCTCCTGTTTCTTGAAATTCATACAAAACAGAAAGCAGAACTTCCCCCTGCTCATAACCAACAACCTCTGATACGGACAATACCCGTCTGCTCTTGTCCCGCAGTCTTCCCAGATGAACGATCAGATCCACACCACCGGCGATCTGCCTGCGGATCGCTGCAAGCGGAAGCTCCATCCCCATGAGTACCATTGTTTCCAGACGGGCTATCATATCTGCTGCACTGTTGGCATGTCCCGTGCTCAGACTTCCGTCATGACCGGTATTTAAGGCCTGCAGCATATCGATTGCTTCTGCGCCCCTGACTTCTCCGACGATGATCCGATCCGGCCGCATACGAAGTGATGCACGGATCAGATCCCGGATCGTCACAGGCTTACAGCCTTCCACGTTGGCATTTCTTGTTTCCAGCCTCACCAGATTGTCATTTCCCTGAATTTGCAGCTCCGCACTGTCCTCGATCGTGATGATCCGCTCTGTGCGGGGTATAAAAGAAGAAAGTGCATTTAAAAAGGTCGTCTTTCCGCTGCCTGTTCCGCCACTGATAAAAATGTTATAGCCCGCAATGACAAGCTTTTCCAAAAAAGTACAGATCTCCTGTGAAACAGAACCAAGTCTTAAAAGCTCCGGTATGAGCAGCGGTGTCTTCCCAAAGCGGCGGATCGTCAGGATCGGCCCATTGAGTGCAACAGGCGGCAGTACGACATGGACACGGCTTCCGAAAAGTCTTGCATCTACGATCGGACTGCTTTCATTAACCACTCTGTTTGCTTTTGCAACGATCTGCTGGATCACATCCAGAAGCTTATCCTCTGATTCAAAGGCAGTCTGCCATTGCTGTAGTCTTCCTTCCTTTTCAATGAAAATGTGATCCGGACCGTTTACCATGATCTCTGTCACAGTTTCATCTTCCAATAGCTCCTGCAAAACATCATACTTCCGGATCGCATAATAAATTTCCCGGCAAAGTCTCTTTTTCTCTGCCAGTGGGATATATGTCTCTTTCCCCATAAGCCAGACTTCGTTTTCAACCAGTTCCTGCACCGCTTCATCTTCCATTTCCATGGAATGATCCAGCTTTTCCAGAAGGCGGCTTTTGATTTCCTGTTTCAGCTCATTCATCTTCTTCCTCTTTTTCCATCAGCTTCTGTACATAATCCGCCAGTTCCGTATGTGTATAAAGTGCCGCCTGATAGGAAAATTCCTTAAAAACAGGTATTTTGCATTCTTTCGTTTTGGAAAGCAGATCCTCTTTTTTGATATGGGAGAGCAGCTTTTTATACTGCTCCATCTTTGCCATTGCCAGTCCATCCTTAGGGATACAGCTGTAAATCTCATCACACAGCTCCAGCAAAGAAAAAAGTCCTCTTACCTGCTCCGTCAGATCCAGAATGATCACTTCATAGTCTGTTTCCCGGATGATCTTCCGCAAAAATGCCTGCCATGTTTTTTCATCGATTTCCTCCATATCGGGATAGGAAAAAACGGGTGGTAAGTAGTAAAGATTTCCGGTCATTTCCACCATGCTTTCCAATCTGCATCTGAATTTTTCCGCATCTTCCTGTAAAAAGTACAGAATATCCATCATATCGTATACAAATTTCTTCTGCATGATATACTCAAACCCGGAATAAGGTTCAAAATTCAGATAAAGCACTTTCTTATTTTTTGCAAGGATCTGCCCCATCGTCAGTGCGATAGAACTTTGCAGCATATGATGCGCCGGAGAGTAAAAAGCAATCAGTTTTGTTTCCGTAGCTGCAGTTCCCTTTACCGGTAAAAGTGCTTCTTCCTCACACAGCTTCAAAATGGCCTTTGCCATCTCATGGATCGACTGATATTTATAAATACCGGAGCCGTTCTTTGCTTCCGTCAGATACAGCGGACGTCTGACTTTTGTTAGAAGCTGCTCCGTCTGAAAAGCATCCAGAAAATCTTCTCCGATCAGGCAGATATCCTCTTCCTCCCGTTCCTTTTCAAATGCCAGAAAACGATCCGCATCATCAAATGCCATGATAGGAAAATGAAAGCGGTCTTTTAAATACGCAGAAAGTGTTTTCACAAGGATTGTTTCCCTGTCACAGATTGCAAGTAATTGATTCATAAAATACTTCCTCCTGTTTGTAGTGCAATCACGCCAAACAGGATTGGAATACTGAAATGGATGACTGCTTTTTTTCTTGTTTTTTTGAAAATGAGGCGATATGCCAATACGATAATGGAAATGAACGCGCCCGCAAAGCAGGCATAGATAAAAATAGAAATACTGTGCATAATTCCCGTAAACAGGGCACACACGCTGAAAAGCTTGATATCACCGCCTCCAAATGCACCAAAGCGGTAAACCGGTATGAGAAGCAAAAAGAAAACCGCTGCTTCCAAAATACCTCTGCCTGTTCCTATCCAGCCACCAGTCAGCCACCGATAACAGATGCCTGCCAGATATCCTGCCAGTATGATCCGGTTACTGATCCGGAACGTAAAAAGATCCATCACAACTGCCAGACAGAGGATTCCATACAAAAAGATCATACATCCTCCAAAATGATATAATTTTAAAAACGTGGAAATTGTGAAACAGGAACTGTTTCACCGATAGCAGAACTGCTATCTGTCTGTAAGCTGCATTATATAAGAGGGATTTACAAAAGTAAACCCCTCTTTACAAAAAAGATCATTTTTGTGAAAACTGCCGGATTTTCAGAAAAGCTGCATGCAAAACAGCATGCAAACCCCCGGAATTCCTAGGATCGTGCTTGTCAAAAGCGTCCAGACATTAACCCCGACGAACAGATCCAGTGCCAGATAAGAAAAGAGCTGATCCAGTCCTATGATCGTCACAAAACCTAAAATGCCACGTTCCACCAGACCAAGCACCAGTCGTCTTTTTTTCTGAAAACTGCTCAAAAACAAAACAAAAAGACAGACACACACAATAAAAATATACATATAATTCTGAGATGTAAATTCTCCCATTTCAAACACCATCATGTATTTTTCTATTTCAGTGTATGCCTGTTTTTATTATTTATGTATGATCCTTCTGCCTATTCCATAGTAAAAATTTTATCAGATTTCAAATGACAGACTGTTGACACCAAGCAGCTCTGCTGTCCGCTCATCAGGCTGTCCGAATCCAATAAAGATCTGCGCCTTTTTACCATCATAGACACGTTCGCCATCCTCTGTTACAGTAGAAAATGCAGTTTTGGAAATATGCAGGCTGATCCATTGTCCTTCCCCGGCTTTTATATGGATCCTTGCAAAAACACCGAGCTTCGGATGCAACACTTCATTCGGACTCTGTACTTTCACATAGCCCTGTAGTACTTCCTCTGTATCATAACTGCCCCTGTTTTCCACATGTACTTTTATCTCTATACCGTCTTTTACAGCATCTTCGTAAGTATATTCTTTTTCCGGCTGTATTTCATCTATCACACAATCACTGTAGGTCAGACCATAGCCAAACGGATAAAGTGGTTTTTTTGTCAGATAGCGGTAAGTTCTTCCCCGCATCGTATAGTCTGTAAATGCAGGCATTTCTGTCAGATCCCGGTATATGGTGACAGGAAGCTTTCCGGATGGTGAATATTCTCCAAATAAAAGCCTTGCCACTTCTCTTCCGCCTTCTGCTCCCGGATAAAACGCCTGTAGAATGGCAGCAGCTTCCTGATCCGCAAAATTAAGATCCATTGCAGAACCTGCAAGCAGGCAGACGATAAATGGTTTCTTTGTTTTCGCAACTGCTTCCAAAAGCCTTTGCTGCGGCGGTGGAAGAAGCAGATCCAGCTTGTCACCGGAAGCATAGGAATTTCCGGTATCTCCTTCCTCTCCTTCCAGAGTCTCATCGAGTCCCAGACAGAGAACAACCACATCTGCATGTTCTGCACAGCTGACTGCTTCACTGATCCTGTCATCAGGCTGTGCCAGTGCCTCTTCTCTGTCTTTGTATAAATGACAGCCCTGTGCATATAATACACGTCCGTCTTCTCCCAGATAATCCTGGATTCCTTCCAGAACCGTAATATATCTCGGAGGTGTTCCGTGATAATTGCCGATCAGTGCCTCTCTGCTGTCTGCATTTGGTCCGATCACGCCAATTGTCATACCTTTTTTCTTTTTCAGCGGTAAAATACCATCATTCTTTAAAAGAACAATACTTTCTTCTGCTGCTTTTTTTGCCAGCGCAAGATGTTCTTTGCAGGCAATGGTTTCATATGGTATCTCATCATATTCTGTTTTGTCAAACATTCCGAGCAGAAATCTTGTTGTAAACAAACGGATCGCCGCACGGCGGATCAGGGAAAGTGGCAGATCTCCCTTTTTATAAGCAGGCATAATCTCCCGGTAGGTACAGCCACAGTTCAGATCACATCCTTTTTCCAGCGCCAGATACGCACTTTCTTCCGCATTTCTGGTTACTTTATGGTTTTCATGGAAATCCTTGATTGCCCAACAGTCAGATACATAATGTCCCTCAAAATGCCACTTACCGCGCAATACCTCTTCCATCAGATAAGTGTTGGCACAGCATGGCTCCCCATTCGTGCGGTTATATGCACCCATCACAGATTCCACACCTGCCTCCACACAGGCCTGAAAAGCGGGCAGATAAGTTTCCCACATGTCTTTTCTGGTGGCCTTGGCATCAAAATGATGTCTTTCCTTTTCCGGACCGGAATGTACCGCAAAATGCTTTGCACACGCCGCTGTTTTTAAATAAGATCCATCACCCTGTAATCCTTTTACAAAGGATTCTCCAAGTCTGCTTGTCAGATATGGATCCTCTCCATATGTTTCATGTCCGCGTCCCCATCTCGGATCACGGAAAATATTCACATTAGGAGACCAGATTGTCAGACCTTTATAAATATCTCTGTCCCCATGCGCAGAAGCTGCATTGTATTTTGCACGGGCTTCTGTCGCGATCGTATCTCCTATTTTTTCTATTAGCACCGGATCAAATGTAGCTGCAAGCCCTATTGCCTGTGGAAATACAGTTGCAGTTCCGGCTCTTGCCACACCATGAAGTCCTTCACTCCACCAGTTATATGCCGGAATATGCAGTCTTTCAATAGCCGGTGCATCATATCTGAGCTGCGATGCCATTTCTTCTACTGTCATCTGATCAACCAGATGAACCGCTCTTTCTTCTGCTTCTTTTCTGTTCATTGCAAAATCCTCATACTCTCTACTGTTGTTCCGTCCTTTGTTAACTTCTGCTTTTATCTTACAAAATTACTTTTGCAGCGACCTCACATTTCTTGCGATATCGTTTACAAATATTGCGAATCATACACGCAAAAACTTTCCATTTATCAATTTGTATTTTATAATGGAAAAAGAAGGTAATTTTGCGTTTTATGCATGTAAAAGGAGGAGTTTTATGGCAGAAAAAAGAGAAACACCACCAAAATATAAGCAGCCTGTTACTGAGTTTGTAGGGCGGAATCTGACAGGCTCTCTGGAGCAGATCGATTACAGTCCCAAATCCCATATCCGCATATGGTACAATAATCAGGTAGAAGGATATGCCACACATCATCATACTGCAATGGAGATGATCCTATGCATAGAAAACACATACACTGTTATTGCCAACAACAAGACCTATCATTTAAATGTTGGCGATATATTGTTGATTCCACCAAATATGTTACACAAGATCATCTGTCAGGAAGAAGGTACCCGCTTTATTTTTCTGATCAATATCGATTCCTTTTCCAATCTGGAAGATTATCATACACTTGATCCTGTTTTTATGGATGCTTATTACTGCTCTGCCATTACTAAGCCTTCTATTTATCAGGAATTTTATGCTAATCTGATGCAGATGATCGATACTTATTTTTCCAATGATATTTTTTGGGAAACAACGATATTTTCTCTTTTACTGAAAAGCTGTATTTTGATTGGAAAAGAACAATATGATCAGTCCGTTACTCAGGCTGATACAGATAATATTAATAAACACAGGGAACATTATGATAAGTTCGTAAGCCTTCTGACCTTTATTGATGCTAACTATCAGGAAGATCTGAGTCTGGAACAGGCTGCTGATTACATTGGTTTTTCCAAATACCATTTTTCACGTTTATTTAAGATCCATACAAATACAACTTTTTATGATTATTTGTCTCACAAAAGAGTACAGGCTGCGCAGTCTCTTCTTGCAACCGACATTCCGATCACGGACATTGCATTCCAGACGGGTTTTAATAATCTGACTACCTTCTGCCGGTGTTTTAAAAAATGTACCAATTGTTCTCCAACGGAATACCGTAATAAATTCCGCGAAGAACAGGTAAATTAAACATCTCTTTTCAACAAAAAAGGAAGCCAAAAGCTTCCTTTTTTTGTGAATGAGAGAGATACTTTATATTAACCTTTTACGCTACCTAATGCGACACCTGCAATAATATACTTAGAAAGCAACAGGTACACAATGATCAGTGGTAAAACGGTCAATGTCAGACCCAGATAGACAGAACCGTATTCCGTCTTATAAATATCACCCCGAAGAAGGCTGACCATGATAGGCATGGTATATTTATCCTGGTCTGTCAGCAGGACAAGCGGTGTAAACAGGTTATTCCAACTGGATACAAAACTGAAGATTGCCTGTGTTGCAATCGCCGGTTTCATAATAGGGAGGACAATGGAATTGAATATAAAATATTCACCTGCACCGTCAATTCTTGCTGATTGCACAATTTCCATCGATAAAGTGGATTGTAAATACTGCCTCATAAAAAATACCATAGATGGCGAAGCAATTGCCGGTAAAATCAACATGAGCAGATTATTTGTCATATGGATTTTATAAACCATCTGGTAAAAACCGATCATCGTAACCTGCGCAGGAATCATCATAACAGCCATGATAAAGCTGAAAAACGGCCGTTTCAGTTTCCAGTCATATGCTGTCAGTGCATATGCCGTCAATGATGAGAAATAAACCGCCAGCCCTGTGGAACCTACGGAAATGATCAGGGAATTCATAAATCCTCTGGCAGGATTAAAGCTTTTTCCAAGCAGAATCTTCAAGTTTTTGATCACATGTGTAGATGGCAGAAGAGAAATTGCATGCTGCTGTATTTCCGTTGTCGATCTCGTCGCATTCATAATCATGATCCAGAAGGGCATAATACTGATGATCGCCAGCAGAATACATACAACGTAGATCACAATCTTCAGAATTCTATTTTCTTTATTGTGTAACATTTGCACCCTCCCTTTCCATTCTTTTCTGTGCCTTCAGCTCCTGTTTGTACTTCTTTTCCTGTCTTCTGATCTCACGAAGTCTGAGTTCTTCATCTTTATCTCTTAAAATGTAGAACATAAATGCTGAGATAACGCAGATGATCAGGAACATGATCATGCTCGCTGCTGCTGCCCTGTTATACATATAACTGCCACTGAATGCCTGATTGTAAATAAATACGCTTGTTGTAAGTGTTGCATTATCCGGTCCGCCAAGCAGGAACAGCTTTGGAATATCAAACATATTCAGACCACCGATAAGACTTGTAACAAGTGTAAACAACAAAATTGTTTTAATATTCGGAATCGTAACATAAAAGAATGTCTGTACACGATTCGCGCCATCTACTTCCGCTGCTTCAAAAATCTCGGGACTGATACCAAGTACACCGGAAATCAGGACAACCATTGTATAGCCATACCACATCCATGTCTGGATGAAAATAACAACACCCTTTGCAACTGCTTTATTAATGAGCAGGTTTACAGGCTCATTAGTGATACCAAGTCTTACAAGTAGATCATTTACCGGTCCCATCGGATATCCGAATAAAGCATTAAACAGGATTGCCACAGTTGCAGCAGTAATAATATTCGGCATATAGAAAAGAACCTTAAATAATCCCTGTCCTTTTACCTTACTTCGTTTATCTGTAAACCATGCAGTTAACAAAAGTGCCAATAATATCTGTGGAATAAAGTTACAGATCCACAGGAAAACTGTATTTCTTAACGCCTGTTGAAAAGACGGATTGGTCAATATAATTTTAAAATTACGAAAGGGATCTTCTGTCAGAAAATGAAAATTTGTCATTCCGAGACCCTTCAGATCTGTAAAACCAATCAAAGCTGTATATACGATCGGATATAAAGAAAACAATATAAATGCAACCATAAAAGGAATACTGAATATGTAACCGTATTTTGCATATCCGTGATGCTTTCTTTTTCTCACATCTTTCACCTCCAATTCCTTTCATACATCAAAGATGTATGATACAGCCTCATCCCTTAACCGGGATGAGGCTTCAGATCATTTTTATTCTACGATTACGTCCAGATTATCCGCTACCTGCTGTTTAAAATCTGCAATTGCCTGCTCACGGGACTTATTACCTGCTGTGTATTCACGAACCTGTTCTCTCCAGTAAGTATTGATCGTCTCATCATACTGTGTCAGGTTGGTACCCTTTGCATAAGAGTTAGCCGGAACAAATACATCAAACATGTTCTGTCCGCCAAGGAAATCCACGGATCCGTCAGATTTTGACATAACTGTTCCACTGGCTACACAGTCTTTTGTGCCACCTTCTCCATTATAAGTACCGTTTGCCCACATATACTGCAGACCTTCTTCACTGCTGTCAAGTGTAATCCACTCAAGGATATCCTTTACAGCTTCCTTCTTCTGTGTATCTTTGTTTGCAAGAAGCCATGTACCGCCCCAGAAGAAACCGATTGGAGGCTCACATACTGCCCAGTCACCATAAGTACCTTCTCCAACCTTTTCGCCACCACAGTTAGGAGCAAGTGTATAGTTGATCAGCCATGCAGGACCAAAGAAACCGAAAATCTGCTGTGCACCTTCGCCCTTCATATCTGCAAACCATGCATCCTGCCAATCCTGTGTATCATTATGATAACCATTGTCTTTCAGTTTTTTAGAAAGATCTAAGAACTCTTCACGTTTTGGATCGATATTTAATTTTCCGTCCACAATCCAACCTTTATCTGAGCTGTTTTCCACTGCATGCCAGATATCGCCATCACCTGAAACAATACCATAACCTTTTGCTTTTAATTCAGCTGCTGCATTGTAGAACTGATCCCATCCAGGACCAACCTTCTTTGAAATTTCTGCCGGATCATCTGTTCCCCAGACATCTTTTGCAATGGAACGACGATAAATAAAAGCACCACCTGTTGCCTGATAACCAAGTGCAACCAGTTTTCCGTCAGGATTTGTTCCGATATCCATCGTATACTGCGCAATATCCGCATCTTTTGTCATAGTAGCTACATCAATGCCAAGATCTTCATAAGCTGCTGCATACTGTGAAGCATCACCCTGTGTATATTTCAGTACAAAAGCTGCTTCTGCACAATAAATATCAGGTGCATCAGCTCCTCCTGATGCAAGTGCCTGATCCAGTGCCGGCTGATAAGCACCATCCGTTGTTGCAATAATTGTTGTGTTGATATCATAATCAAAATCAGGATGCAATTCTTTGTACTTTTCAATCATATTAGGCACTTCATCTGTAAATGCCCAGACATTGATCACATGATCCGCATCTGCATTTGTCTTTGCATCTCCTGTACTTTCTGTACTTTCTTCGCTCTCTGCATCCGTTTGTGTTTCAGCAGTTGTATCTCCAGCCTGATCAGCCTGATCAGATGTACTGCCACAACCAACAAGAAGAGTTGATATTGTGCATGCGCATAAAATACTTGCAATTAACTTCTTCATTTTTTTCCTCCTTACAATACCCTTTGTTTTTTACTTTGCATTGCTATTCCCAATAACAGGCCCCGTTGTGTAATAACATAACTTTATTATACATTTTTTTATATTTGATTCTTTACGATTCTTGCTTTTTATTTTGCAATTCTTGCCAAATATGTATTTCGTACTAACAATAAACACATATTTCCTGTATACTCAATTTATAATATGGATGATTTAAAGAAAGGAATGATTTTTATGAAGGATTTGTTTCAGGCTGATAATCCACTGATTCGGATTTTAGAATGTTTTTTTGATCTGATGGAACTTAATTTTCTCTTTATTCTGACATCGCTCCCTCTTTTTACAATAGGGAGTTCACTTTGCGCATTATATAATACAAGTATTAAAATGATCCGGAAAGAAGGTATTTCAATCCATAAAAACTATATGCATTGTTTTCGAAAGCAGTTTAAATCTGCAACGCCTTTATGGATCTGTCTTTTTCTTTTATGTGCTTTTTTCCTGACAGATTTGTATATTGTCTGTTTTATACTTGACCGGAAATATGTATTGCTACAAGTTCCGTTTCTGATTCTGCTGTTTGTGTTATTTTCCATTATCATTTATGCGTTTCCGCTGCTTTCCTTTTATGAAGCAACTTTAAAAGACACTTTAAAAAATGCCATACTGCTGAGTCTCAGTAATCTGCCAACAACCATTCTGATCCTGTTTATCCCTGCCTTTTTACTTTTTCTTTCATCTCTTTCGGGCAAAAATCTGGTCATGATCGGAAGCCTGTTGTTCTTTTTTGGTTTTGCAGCATTGGCTTGTTTCTATTCTTTGTTTTTATCTAAAATTTTATTATCCTGTGAAAAGGATGTATCATAATATTACTATTTTTATTATCTGTCTTATGCGTAAAAACCGCGACTGCTGCTGCCATCCTGACTGCTGACTGTCAGATCTTCCCGTCCGTAGGTCAGACCTGCATAAACCTGCTGGCTCTTCTGCATGACAGGATCACTCGTATCGTTGACAGCATCTTCTTTATATATTTCGTAAAGTCTGCGCATCACCTTTTCTGCTTCAAAAAGCGGTTCTGCTTTTTTACTGCCAAGGGCTATGCCAAGCTGCCTGCTGACATATAAGTATAAACCCAGAACAGTTCTGCCAAGCTCATTTTTTTCCTGCACGCTATCTGTCAGCTCCCGCAGACAGTCAATGGATTTTTCC
The DNA here is from genome assembly GCF_018917935.1 of Kineothrix sp. MSJ-39. Classification (GTDB taxonomy): domain Bacteria; phylum Bacillota; class Clostridia; order Lachnospirales; family Lachnospiraceae; genus CAG-194. The sequence goes on from NZ_JAHLPN010000002.1 coordinate 314,084, forward strand.
ATGCTTCTGTGAAAAGCATCTTTCTGTCCGTCCGCAAGCGCATCTTTTGCATCTTCCATATATTGCAGAAAAATTTCATATAACAGCACAATGAGCTGGCTTTTGTTTGCCTGCGTGATCCGCAGTGTAAATTCCTGTTTTTTTTCGTTTGTCATGTAGGAGTCCTCTAATGTCCTATAACTTGCTTTGCAAGTTATTTGGCCGCACATTTGCTGACGCAAATATGTGACAAGCTTCGCAAATATGTGGCAATTATTCTATAACTTGCTTTGCAAGTTATTTGGTCATACATTTGCTGACGCAAATATATGACAATTATTCTATAACTTGCTTTGCAAGTTATTTGGCCGCACATTTGCTTCGCAAATATGTGGCAATTATTGTAACAGCTGCAGTACTTCTGCCGGTCTCTGGTTCGCCTGTGTCAGAACGGAAATGCCTGCCTGATTGAGCACCTGCTGGTTTGCATATTCTGTCATTTCCTCTGCCATATCTGTATCCATGATACGGGAGAAAGCACTTGTCACATTTTCTTCTGTGACACCGAGGCTGCTCTGTGTATGCTCCAGTCTGTTTTCATAAGCACCAATTCTGGATCTGACAGTAGAAATATAAGCATTCGCCTGTTTGGTAAGGTCCATCGCACGCTGCGCACCTTCCTGTGTGGAAATATCGATATCAGAAAGACCGAGTGTATCCAGAGAAACCTCCGGAATACGAATCGCAAGCACCTGTCCCTCATTGGCTCCGATCTGGACACGCATGGCTCCGATTCCTGTAATATCAAGAGAAATGCTGCCATCCTGACTTGTTTTTGTAACGTCTTTATCTACCTGGAATGTAATTTCAAATTCATTTGCTGCTGTGACAGTTACTTTGTCGCCGTCATAAGTGATCTTGGCATCTTTCGGGAATGCATTTTCACTGCCATCCTGCAGAAGTGTTACACTACCGTCTTTCAGATCTACATTTCCATCCTGATCAAGCGGGATCGGATTTACCAGACTGAACTTATAATTTGCGACCGGTGTTTCATCGGAATAATAGCTTACCTTAATGCCCTTTGCATCTGCATAGCCTTTTAGATCGCAATCGCCGTTTAACAGCTTTTTGCCGTTAAATTCCGTATCATTTTTCATACGTTCGATTTCTTCTTTCAGCTCTTTTATCTCTGCCTGAATGGATTCCCTGTCGGAATCTGTTTTTGTACCTGTTGCTGCCTGTACGGAAAGCTCATTCATACGCTGTATCATGGACTGTATTTCTGTCAGTGCACCTTCTGCCGTGCTGACAACGGAAACTGCCGTACTTGCATTATCCTTAGACTGTGAAAGCCCCTTGAGCTGTGCATTCATACGCTTTGCGATCGCAATTCCGGATGGATTTTCCTTTGCATGATTTACCTTATAACCTGTCGATAATCTCTCTGTTGAAACATTAAACTTTTTTTCATTCACTGTAAGTGCTGCATTGGCTACAACCGCCGATACATTGTAATTGATCTTCATACCTGTTCACCTTTCTGCTTATATTTCCATTAACAGTCTGATCAGCTGTTTTGCTGTCTGATACAGACCATTTGCAGAAGTATGACTTCCCTGTACCTCTTCTGACCGGTTTTCTGTATTTGTATGCATCTGCTTCCCTGCAGACTGCTCCGTATCATAATAAGAATTTTTAATATCCTGACTATATACAATAGTAATATCGGCAGAATATCCTGTTTCCGAAAGAACAGACTGTTTAAAATCTTCCTCTTTTTCCTGTAATTTCTGCAGGGTATCTTCCCTGTTACAGCCGATATATCCTGTTATTCTGCCATTTTCCTGTCTGCACTTTGCAGCTATGATCTCTCCATCCGTCAAAGTTACCTGTAAAGAAGCAGATGCTTCTTTCTGCTCTGTATGACGGAAGCGGACAGTAACACTTGTCAGTTCTCCGCGTATCACAGCGGGCATTTCATAGCATTCCTCTTTTGCCAGATGAGAAGATAAACAAAGCTGCTTGGCAACCAAAGAAAGTGCTTTGATATCGAGCAGATCCGACTGTTCATAAACAGCTTCCTCCACTGCTTCCTGCATTGTATCGGTAAAGTCCTTATAAGACTGCTTTGCTTCTTCCACATCGTTAAAATGAGATAACAGCTCTTCAAAAGCAGCATCGACATTTGGGAAAGTATCTGCATTTTCCGTCTCAGACTCTGCATCTTTGATCTTTCTAAACATATCTCCGCGGCTGTTTAACATCTGTTTTGCCGCTGCCATGTTCTGGGCATGCACAGGCTGCCCGAAAGCCGTCAGAAATTCGATCACAGGTTCCTGACCCGTGAGATCTTCCCGCATCTTGGCAAGCTCTTCCCCGCTCTGCATGATAGAAATGCTTTCCATTTCCGTCTGTACCGTTTCCATGGAAAGTGCATCAAACAGCCCCTTCGCCTGATATTGATAATAGCTGTCGATCTGGTCGGAAATGCTTTCGCCCTTTTGCACCACTTCCTTCTGCAGACCGAAATCATCATCTACTTTTACATCCACTTTCTTTTTCTGTCCTGTTCTGACAGCGGAAAGCAGATTGGAAAAACTAAGCTCCTGCCCGTTTGCAACAACGGTTCCGATCGCTTTTCCGTCTCCTTTTTCAATCTGGCGGATCAGACGGTAAATACCGATATAAGAAGCTCTTTCTTCTGCGGAAATGGATTTTTCCTGTTCCAGCTTATATAAATACCGGCTGAATCTTTCTTCATTGTCCACATAGTCTGTCTGCTGATTTTGCAGATAAGCAGTCAGATCATCTACTGTTTCCTCCAGCGGATTGACACCTTCCCGTATCATCTGCAACGTCTTCGCGGGTGTCATTTCAGAAAGCAAGTTCTGCAGCTTTGCATCTGCGTATCGGATTTCTTCAATATTCTCTTTTGTGATCTCCTGCCGGTTATAAGCCAAAATACGGACAGCTCTTCTGTTTGCATCCGTAGCTTCCATTCCGTTTTCGGAAAGCAGATCATCCACATTTCGGAAAGCATCTTTGATGGAATCTCCCAGATCCGCTCTTGGCTGTGTCATCAGTGCTTCGTAACTTTCTCCCGCTTTCTGGTACATACTCTGACGGCTCAGACCTGCCTCATAAATACCGGAAAGCTGATAACTGCCGATCTGTCTGCCGATCGGACCAAGGATTGCAGCAGGCATCTGACCGATCTGCATAATCTTATGACTGTTTTCCTTCCAGACCGCATCCATCGCTTCATCCGGGAGAGAAATTCCCATGGTTTCTCCACTTTGCTGCTCTATTTTTTTAAGGTTTTCCACAAGATCCTCGATTGGCTGTGTATCAATCGCATAATCACTCTGCAAAAGAAGCAGATTGGCTCTGACTGTCATCTGGAGCCGCACTTCTTCCATAACACGTCTTGCATGGATCTGCTGCCCTGATAGCTGCGCATCTGTTTCCGTCATATTACCGGACGAAACGGAAGCTTCCTTCTGCTGCATCTCCAGATCCGCCTGCGCTCTTGCCAGATTGTGGATATTGCAGGTCTGTCCTTCGGAAACAACCTTGTCAACAGCTTCATCACTGATAGAAACAGCCTCATCCATGATCTTTTCTGCCTTTTTAAGAAGGCTCTCTCCGGCGAGAAGTGCTTCCTTCGGTGCTTTTCCTTCCTTTAATGCTTCTACTATCTTTTCCGTAACAGCAGCTTCATTTCCCTGCTCCATACGGTTCATATCCTGCAGCAGCAGAAGATTCTCCGCCGTCAATGGGATATCTCTTCCAACGAGCCACATACAATCGGCTTTTGTCTGTTCATCAGCAGTCAGCCCTGCTTCTTCTATCACACTGTCGATCTGCTTTGCAAAAGCAGGATCTGCTGCCATCGCCTGATCCTTTTCCTGCCCCTGATAAGTGGCGGCAAATTTTGCTTTATAAGTATTTTCAATCGTGACAGGCAGCTCGTTTTCCAAAAGATACTGCTTCATATCATCCGTTACATCACCGATCTGCATAGCAAGATCTTTTGCATCTACTGTTTCCCGGGCATTATCTTCCGTAAGCGGAATGTCATTTTGGGAAAATGCCGCCATCAGGCTCTGCGCATAGCCTGCATCGCCGGAAAGTGCTGTCAGCTTATCCAGTGAAAAATCATCACTGCTGTTAAAACCCGTGATCACAGTACCGGCTTTTGCCATTTCCGCCTTGATGTGATCCATGATCGTTACCGCATCACCTGCTTCAATCCTGCCCGGATTTATGCCGTCTTTTACAAGTGCCTGATAATCATCCGCAGACATGGTATTTGCCATAACCGTCATATAATCCTTTAAAGAGGCAGTATCCACAACCGATGTTTCTGTCTGGATATCTTCCATCGTTTTTCCCTGTTTATCGTAAATACCCTGTTTTGTCTGCGTAGCTGAAAACGGATTTGCAGCAAATACAGCAGCAGCTTTTGTATCTTTTTTTTCTGCTGTCTGCGCCTTCGGTATTTCTTTTTCCTGATTGACCTGTATATTCGTAAAGTTGATTCTCATAGGATCCTCTTTCTTTCGGTTTCTATCTTCATTACAGAGACGAGATACGCTCTGCGAATCTCGCTCTGATTAGCGGTCGTCAAATGCATCGCATAAATGCGTGCATTTTCCTCGTCGCCATAACAAAAAAAGGTAAGCACAATGTGCTTACCTTTTATTTCGGATTCTTTTTCTTTTTTCTAAAGAGAATGCTGCTTAAAACAGGAATAATGCAGCACCGTAAGCCGGCAGATCAAATGTCAGGGAATATGGTCTGTTGTCACATTCCACTGCCTTTGCAGTAATCTCTTTCGGAATCACAGCACCGTTTCCGCCAAAATCAACATCATCGCTGTTTAAAAGCAATTTATATTTCTTCTTTTTATCAACACCGACTTGATAGTCCTTCCGTTCCATCGGAGTCATATTCAGAACAACCAGAATATTATTTCTGCCGTTTTCTGACTTTCTCACATAGCTGTAAATGCTTCTGTCTTTATCATCCGCATTGATCCATTCAAAGCTCTTCCAGTTGTTATCATTTTCAGACAGACATGGATATTTGTTGTAGATCTCCAGGAGCTTTTGTGTGTAGTATTTCATGGAACTGTGCTCTTTATCTTCAAGATAATGCCACTCCAGCTCTCTTTCTTCCGACCATTCGCAGTCCTGTCCGAAATCCTGTCCCATAAACAGAAGCTTCTTACCGCAATGGGTAAACATATAAGTATATCCTATACGCAGATTTGCGAATTTGTCTTTATAAAAGCCCGGCATTTTATTGAGCATAGAGCATTTCAGATGAACGACCTCATCATGGGAAAGCGGCAGAATATAATTTTCGCTTTCATTATAGCTCATCGCAAATGTCATTTTATAATGATTATCTTTTCTGAAGATCGGATCCAGCTTCATATAAGAGCAGAAATCATGCATCCAGCCCATATTCCATTTGAAAGTAAAGCCAAGTCCGCCTTCCTTTGGATCGCCTGTTACGAGCGGCCATGCAGTGGATTCTTCTGCGATCATCATTGTGCCCGGATATTTTTTCTTCATCATGGAATTCAGATGACGGAAAAATTCAATTGCATCCAGATTTTTATTATTGCCGAATTCATTTGGCAGCCACTGTCCGTTTTCTCTGCCGTAATCCAGATATAACATGGAAGCTACCGCATCTACTCTGAGTCCGTCAATATGGAATTTGTTGATCCAGAACATCGCATTGGCGATCAGGAAGTTGCTGACCTCATGTCTGCCATAATTAAAGATCTTTGTTCCCCAGTCAGGATGTTCTCCTCTTCTGGCATCCGGATGCTCATACAGACATGTTCCGTCAAAATTTGCCAGACCGAATTCATCCTTTGGAAAATGCGCCGGAACCCAGTCCAGAATGACACCGATATGGTGTTTATGTAAGGTATTGACCAGATACATGAAATCTTCCGGTGTTCCGTAACGGGAAGTCGGTGCATAGTAGCCTGTTACCTGATATCCCCAGGAACCGTCAAACGGATGCTCAGCAATTCCCATCAGCTCTACATGCGTATATTTCATATCCTTGCAGTATTCTACAAAGCGATCTGCAAATTCACGGTAATTATAAAATCCGGTCTCTTTCTCCGGATCACTGACCGGATGTTTCATCCAGGAACCGATATGACATTCATAAATTGCCATAGGCTGTTTTAAAACATCTTTTGTCTGCTTTTCTGTCTGCCATACAGTATCTGTCCATTTGAAACCGGAGAGATCTGTTACGATAGATGCATTATCCGGTCTGAGCTGTGCATAATTGCCGTAAGGATCTGCTTTGTACAATTTTCTGTCATCACTTGTCGTAATCACATATTTGTACATATCCCCAACCTTTGCGTCCGGAATAAATAGTGCAAAAATACCTCCGTCTGAAATACGCTCCATATTATCCTTGAAGATATCCCAGTTATTAAAAGAGCCGATCACGTTCACATATTTGGCATTTGGTGCCCATACTGCGAAGTAAACTCCCTTCTGCCCATCTACTTCCGCTTCATGCGCACCCATTTTTTCATAGATTTCATAATGTGTACCCTGTGCAAAAAGATAAGCATCTGCCTCGGTGATCATAACCGGACATTCCTGTTTTTTGCTTTCTGTCATACCTTAACCCCTTTTCTATTTTTTGATAAAATCCTTCTCTCTTAATACGATCATATCTTCTTTGTCATACCGCTTTGCAAAAACAACATCCATAAAGTGGGAAAGGTTTTTTTTGTCCGCATGACTGATCGCTTCGTTTATGATCTCTTTTACTTCCTCTACCGTAACCGCATGCTCGTTTGTCTGTTTTTCTTCAATTCGGTTATAAAGTGCCAGAACACCCATATCATCAATGGAATATTCCTGTTCCCTCGCATATTCCCGTCCAAAATTTACAAGTCCGTCATTATCCAGAACCTGAATATCGATCTTTACATTAAAGTAATCCTGTACTTTTGGATTTGAACGGATCAGTCTGTCCATATCCTGCTTGGTATCTGTCAGGATAAGCAGAATGCCTTTTCCCTGCATTTCATCACAGGCCTTTAATATACTCTGGCATACAGACTGTTTGATATCACCCGCCTGATCGATGATGATCGCACCATTTGCCGTTTTTTCAAATAATGTTGTGATATCCTTCTGTTCCAGCTCTTCTGCTGTCAGCGTTTCCGTACTTCCCGTAAAGGATTCATTCGACTGCATATCCAGTGCGATATTCTGTGCGATCGTTAACGCGCCCGTTCCTTTATCTCCTGTAATGATCACATTACCGGTAAACGGAACGAGTGAAATGGCATCCAGTGCATGTGCGATCTGTTCCTGCAGTTCTTTTGTCTGCGCGATCGCACCAAACATTTCTTTTTCTGCTTTTGTCAGAGTACGTTTTTCCAGACCGTCCGGCTTTTCTTCCTGTTTTTCTGCCGGTAAAACACTTTCCTGCTGCTTTTCGATCTCAGATAATGAAATAAAATTCTCCGGTTTGGAATCTTTTTCGGACTGTTCCATTTCTTCTTCCAGCGCCTGTACCTGCATATTGCTTGTATCATAATGCTGGTTTTCAAGTGCTGTCATCAGCTTGGCTTCCAGACCGTTGATCTCTGCCGTATTAAATTTATTCGGCCGATCCTGCAATTCTTCTTCCGCTTCATCGCCTGAAACCGGCTCTGTTTCTGTTACAGATTCTGTTTCTTCTTCTGCTGCGGATTCTTCCTGCTCAGGCTCAGCCACATAATCTGTCTGTTCTACGGAAGCAACGATCTCTTCTACAGATTCTTCTTCCGGCAGATCGATATCTTCCGCTGCAGGCTCTTCTGCTGCAACCGGTTCTTCTGTCTCGGTCTTTTCTTCTGTTGTTTCTTCTTTTAATGCATCTTCTACTTCCGTAGCAAGATCATCCGTATCGGAGAATACATCAAGAACCGGATTAATCATATCCAGATCTGACTGGACACTGGCTCTTGCTGCTGCATCAAAATCCGATAACAGAGGGCCTGTCTGCTCTAAAACCCGCTGCTTCATTTCCTGTAAATGCTTTTCTTCGTTGGCTTTCTTGGTTTCTTCCCATTCTGCCATAATATCTGCAAAACTGAGCTGACCGGTGATCTGCTTTTCTACCATCGGTTCCGGCTCTTTTACAAGTGTTTCTTCTTCCTTGATGGTTTCTGCTTCTGTTTCTTCCTCAGCAACCTCTTTGGCAGGCGTCATTTCCTTAATGGCTTCCACTGCTTCATGTGCCACTTCCTGTGCTGCCTGCTTTGCAGCCTCTTTGGCTGCTTCCTTCGCTGCTTCCATTGCAACAGTCTGAACTGCCTGGATCAGTGCTTCCGGTAACGGTTTGTCTCCGCCAAACAGAAGCGGTTTGATATCTTCCGGCTCTTGCTCTTCTGCAGATTCCGGTTCTTCTGCTGGCTCCTCTACCTGCTCTGTTTCCTCGATTTCTTCCAGTTCCTCTGTTTCCGGGAGTTCTTCTGATTCTTCAGGCTTTTCTTCTGAGAAAATTTCTGTCATTTCTACAGGTTCAGTATCTTCTGATTCTATGACAGCTTCTGCAATATCCTCTTTAGCTGCTTCCTGCTCCGTTTCTTTTTCTGCTGACTCCTCTACAGGCTCTGCTTCTTCGATCTCTTCCAGTTCTTCTGTCTCAGGAATTTCTTCCGATATATTTGTTTCTGCAGTTTTATCTTCCGATTCCCCTGCTTCTTCTATTTCTTCCGGTTTCTCATCTGCAGAAATCTCTCTCACTTCTACAGGTTCTGAATACTGCTCCGGTTCTTCAATTTCTATAGCTTCCTCTTCTACAGATTCCGGCTCCGGTTTTTCTTCCTGCTCCGCCTTTTTCTCTTCTTCTCTGAAAGCAGGCATATCTTCTATTTTCTGTGTCGTTGCCTGAAAAATAGAATCCACCGGAAGTGCCTTTGTCGCATCGGAGGCTTCCATATCTTCTTCTGCCAGCATTTCTGCTATATTTTTTGCAAGTGCTTCCTGCAGATTGATCGTGCTGTATTCATCACCGACATCGATCGTCTTTACCTGAATATCATCTATATCAGGACTTACGATCTTCATATCAGCATCTTCGTCTTCCGCTTCTGCAGAATCTGTATCTTCGTTTTCCGCCGAAGCCTCGGATTCTTCCTCTGCAGCTTCTTCGTCATTTTCTGCTTCTTCCTGCGGATACAGATTTTCAGCTTCCATTTCTTCTTCTACTTCCTTTGTCGGAATTTCCGCTGTGATCACACCTGCTGCTTCTACAGATTTGATCTCGATCGGCATAGAAGGCTGCTGTTCTTCCTGCACTTCTTCCGGTTCCGGAACTGCAAATCTTGCATTGTATTTTTCCTGCTGCTCCGGTGTCAGAGGTGCATGCAGCATTTTCAGCTCCAATGCTTTTATAACATACTTGCCTTCTCCGAACCATAAGATCAGTTCATCACATTCCTCCACACACCGTGTGGCAAGTCCGATCCTGTGATACAGATAAGCCAGCTCATATGCCCATTTTTCCCGATAATCTCTTTTCTTATATTCCTCAAGTACAGCAATACGCTCTTCCAGACTGACATCCTGTGCTTCATACAATCTGTACTGTAAAATGAAACGTCCTGTATCTCTTGGCGCGATCTGGATAAACTCTTTATAATATTCAACAGCCTGCACTGTTTCTTCCAGCTTAATGGAAAGCTCACAAAGCGAATACACGATCTTACGTGATCCCGGCTGCAGATCATAAGCTAATAATAATACTTCTTTACTTTCTTCATATCGTCTGTTGATCTTGTAAAGCTCGCTCACCTTGCAGAGCATTACAACACTTCTGACTCTTCTCCAGTCGATCGTATCTGCTATTTTTACTGCCTGTATGTAGTCCTTCTGCTCGATCAGTGCATTGATTTCCTCTGCCCTGATCCGATATTCGTATTTATCCAATTTCTTTCACCTCAATTTAATGGTAAGAACTGCTTTTTTTAAACATTCATATTCCGTTTTAGTTTAACATAGTCATATACCTGTGTCAAAATAATAACCGTGTTTTAACTGTGAATTTTTATTGTTCTTTTACCATGGAAAGCAGCAAATTGGAAAGTGTCGCAAACTGGGAAAGTGTCAGTGCTTCTCCCCGAATCGTAGCAGGCAGATCCATCTCGGAAAGTGCCGAAAGAACCTGTTCTTTTTGCGCCACACCACCGTTTGTCAGACCGTTTACCAGCGTTTTCCTTCTCTGGTTAAAACTTGCCCGGATCAGAGAAAACATATGATGTTCATCTTCTGCAAAAACAGGTGCTTCTTCATATCTCGTCAGTCTGATAACCGCGCTTCCCACATTCGGTCTTGGAATAAAGCAGTTTGGCGGAACATTCGCAACGATTTCCGGCTTTGCATAATACTGCACAGCAAGGGATAATGCGCCATAGTCTTTTGAACCCGGTCCTGTCTGCATTCTGTCAGCCACTTCCTTCTGTACCATGATCGTAATGCTTTTCAGCGGTACATGATTTTCAAACAGCCCCATAATAATCGGTGTTGTAATATAATAAGGCAGATTTGCCACCACCTTGATCGGATTTCCATTGTTCTTTTCATCTGCCAGCTTTCTGATATCCACTTTTAAGATATCCTCATTGATCACAGTGACATTTTCATAAGCAGACAAGGTATCTTCCAGAATCGGGATCAGATTTTTATCAATCTCCACAGCAACCACTTCTCTTGCATGCTCTGCCAGATACTGCGTCATCGTACCGATGCCCGGTCCGATTTCCAGCACCATATCTTCCCCTGTGATCTCCGCTGCATCTATGATCTTATCGAGCACTCTCGGATCAATCAGAAAATTCTGCCCGAATTTTTTTTGAAAATTAAAATTGTATTTCTGTAATATTTCTATCGTTCCCGATGGATTTCCTAAGTTAGCCATATTATTTTTCCTTTTTCGTTTTATGAATGAATGCTACATGAAAAATTTCGTTTCATGTTTTATTATATCAGATGAAATAATTTCTTTGTATTTTCTGTCGCAATATTTACCACTTCTTCTTCGGATATACCTTTCAGCTGTGCCAGCTCCTTTACCACATAAGGAATATTCAGGGAAGAATTTCTTTTTCCGCGATTTGGTTCCGGTGCAAGATACGGACTGTCTGTTTCCAGTAAGATCCGTTCCATCGGAATTTCCATTACCGCTTCTTTCAGCTTTTTGGCATTTTTGAAGGTAAGAACACCTCCGATACCAAAATAATATCCCATTTTCAAAAATTCTTTTGCGGATTCCTTCGTATAAGAGTAACAATGAATCACACCATTTGCCGGAAACTGCCTCAAAATTTCGATCGTATCCTGTGCTGCATCTCTGGAATGGATAATGACAGGCAGATTAACCTCCTGTGCCAGTTCCATCTGTTTGATAAACCATTTTTTCTGTATTTCCCGATCCGGCTCCGGCCAGTAATAGTCCAGTCCGATCTCTCCGATCGCTACAACCTTCTTCTTTGCAGATACTTCCTTCAGCCATGCCATCTTTTCTTCATCCAGTTCTTCCGTATCACTCGGATGAACACCGACTGCAGCATAAATAAAAGAATACTGCTCAGATAATGCTATAGAAGCCCTGCTTCCTTTTATATTGGCACCGACGTTGATAATCTTTTCAATCCCATTATCCTGCATGAATTGTAACAAACTGTCTCTGTCTTCTTCAAACGCTTCATCATCATAATGTGCATGTGAATCAATAATCATTTCAAATTTCCTCTTGTTTTTCTTTCTTTTTCACTTATTTTTAATTTTTTTAAATTTTTTTCAAAAAAAGACTTGCAAACTAAGGTTTATTATACTATAATCATACTTGCGTTGTAAATAAGGCATTTGCAATAAGCGCGATTAGCTCAGTTGGTAGAGCACCTGACTCTTAATCAGGGTGTCCAGGGTTCGAGCCCCTGATCGCGCATGAGAAGCACTGTTTTTGTGGACTTGAGCCATGGGGACGGTGCTTATTTTTTATACTTCTTTGTACAATTTGTATATTCTGTACAATACCCCCTTTTATATTTTATCATGTCCTATATTGACGTTATGCGCTACTTTAGGTACATTTAAAGTACCACTATTATTTTCAGAAATAAGAGCTATTTCTTATTTTTGAACCATTATCTAAAAGGGAGGATTTCATGAAAAAAACAAGTAAAAAATTACGCAAATTGTGGTTTATTGCTGCAATGGTTCTTCTAATTACGGTTTTCTTAGAGCCTGCAAATGTAAAAGCAGCCCAGCCACCAACTGATCTGCAGCAAACAGGTGCATCTACCAGATCAGTAGAACTGGGATGGACTGCCCAGAGCGGTGCATACGGATATATTATCCGATATGCTGCTACACCAAATGCAACAACATTTAATTACGAAAGAACAACCAAAAACGAAATTTATATTTACAGCCTTACACTTGGTACAACTTATTATGCACAGATCTGTTCTGTAGATAATTATCAGCAGTATTCCAACTATAAAACCTATACACCTGCTGCATGGTCAAAGGTTATTGAATTTAATACAGCACCTGATACGATTTCTACGGTTACACAGACAAATGCAACAAATAATTCGGTTACAGTTTCCTGGGCTCCGGTTACAGGTGCTACACATTATCTGATTGGTATTGGCAGTACTTCCAATGAAGAAACTGCACAGGCTTATGGTACAACAACAAACTGCTCTGTTACTTTACAGACACAGCCAAATGTTTCATTTTATGTATTTGTGTATCCGGTCCGTAAATCTGCGGGAGCGGAAAAATTTGTAACTACTTCATACAATTACAGTTCCAGAAAATGCAAAACAGTCCCGACTGCTCCAAACAATGTATCTATCAAACAGCGTAGCAACAATTCAACATATTTCACATGGAATGCTACTTCTACGACAGACAATACAGATGGTTACGAACTGGAAATTAAAAATGCAAAGAACAAAAAAATTGCAAAAGAAAATGTAAGCATTTATTCATCCTACAAAGCTATCTATAACAAGAAACTCTTTACACAGCCATTCCAGTACAGAATGAGAGCTTATGTTGAAATCAACGGTCAGAAAAAGTACAGTGTATGGTCATCCATGAAGAAATACATTCCGGGCGCAGTTCCGAAAAAGATCGTCAGAGCAAGCAGATATGCAACATCCGGTAAATTAACCTGGACTAAAGTTACAGGTGCAACATCTTACACAGTTTACTGGAAAACATCTTTAAAGGGCAAATGGAAAGCTGTTGCAAAGAATGTAAAAGGCACAAGCGCCAACGTGAAGTACAATCCAAAGTCTAAGAACAACTTCTACTATATCAAAGCAAATAAAGTAAAATTTGGTAAGAAGAAATATAACAGTTCTTCAGACAGCAAGAACTTAGATGTTTACGGTGTAATACCAAGATATTAATATAGAGCTGATGAGTTTAAAATAAGTTAAAATAAAAATTCCTGCAATCGTTTTTCATGAAATGATTGCAGGAATTTTTTCATCTTAAACATATTAAGCCGCTTCCGGCGTTTTTGAGAACAACACTTTCAGCAAAATAGGCGTTGCGATCGAAGAAACAATGATCAGCAGAATAACCGATGTAAAATAAACCGGCTCTACCAATCCGACAGAAAGTCCCTTCTGCGCTACGATCAGTGCTACTTCACCTCTTGTCATCATACCAACACCAATCTTAATAGAATCTGCAAAGCTGAATCTGCAGATCTTTGCCATCAGACCACAACCAATGATCTTGGAAAGCAGTGCTACAATGACAAATCCAATAGAAAACAGCAGGATTGGAATATTCATATCATCAATATCCGTTTTCAATCCGATGGAAGCAAAGAAAACAGGACCAAATAACATATAAGAGTTAATATCCATCTTTTCTGCTATATAATCGGAATCATTGATACTGCAAAGGATAATACCGGCAAAATAAGCACCTGTAATATCCGCAATGCCAAAGAAATGCTCTGCAATATAGGCAAATGCAAAACAGTAAGCAAGTCCGGCAATTGGAATTCTTCTCGTATGCGGATATCTTTTATCCACGATCTTAAACACTTTATAGCTGATAAATCCGACAACGATCGCAAATACAAAGAATAATAATGTGCTGATCACAACCTTGGAAGGTTCTGTTTCAGGATCTTTAAATCCGATAACAAATGTCAGAACCATAATACCAATGACATCATCAATAATAGCTGCACTTAAAATGGTTGTACCAACCTTTGTTTTCAGTTTGCCCATTTCCTTCAGGGAAGAAACGGTAATACTGACACTCGTTGCAGTCATGATCGTACCGATAAAAACTGCCTTGTAAAAACCTTCGCTGCCCCATGGCTGCGCGCCATAATAACAGATATAAAAGACTGCTCCAAGTACAAGTGGAACAAATACACCACAGCAGGCAATCAGAAATGCGATCGGTCCTGTTTTTAAAAGTTCCTTCAGATCTGTACCAAGTCCGGCACTGAACATCAGAAGTACAACACCGATCTCCGCCATCTGTACAATAAAATCTGTCTGATCTACCAGACCGAGCACGCTCGGTCCGATCAACAGACCTGCCACAATTTCACCTACAACCTGTGGCGCTTTACATTTTCTTGCTACAATACCAAAAAATTTTGCAAATATAATTATGATCGCAAGATCACGAAATACATCATATGCTTCCATTATTCTTCATCCTCCGGAAAGCTTTCTGTCTTTTCCTCAACAATTTCTTCAGGCTCTTCCACATCTTCGATATTTTCTATCTCATGATCTCCATCGGAAACCTTTTCACGAACTTTCGCGATTTTAGCAACCTTTACATTTTCATCCAGATTGATCATTTTAACACCGGATGTGATACGGCCAAGCGTTGATACATCTTCCATACGAAGCTGGATGATAATGCCTTCCGTTGTGATCATCATGATCTCATGATCATCATTGACCGCCTTTACACCGACTACATATCCTGTCTTATCTGTGATCTTATAGCATTTTACACCCTTACCGCCACGTTTCTGTACGGTAAATTCATCCAGATAGGTTCTCTTTCCCATACCCTTTTCGGATACGATCAGAAGACTGTCTCCCTGATGATCAAGCTGCATACCAATGATCTCATCCTGATCTGTCAGATTCATACCGATAACACCCATGGAAGTTCTTCCCGTTGCTCTGACATCTGTTTCCTTAAAGCGGATACACATACCATTCTTTGTTACCAGGAAGATCTCTGTGTCTTTATCAGTCAGTTTTACTTCTATCAGCTCGTCATCATCTCTTAAATTGATGGCAGCAAGACCGTTTTTGCGGATATTGTTGAATTCATCGATCGGTGTTTTCTTTACGATACCGTTTTTCGTTACCATAAAGAGATTTTTTCCGGTAAGCTCATGATCATCCGGAATCGGAATGACTGCATTTACCTTTTCTCCCGGATTAAGCTGCAGCAGATTGATGATTGCTGTACCTCTTGCCGTTCTGCCTGCTTCCGGAATCTCGTATCCCTTCATACGGTAAACACGGCCAAAGTTTGTAAAGAACATGATATAGTAATGCGTATGCATCATCAGCAGATCTTCGATGTAATCATCTTCAATCGTCTGCATTCCTTTGATTCCCTTACCGCCTCTGTTCTGTGCACGGAAATTATCGACTGTCATACGTTTGATATAACCAAGTGATGTCATGGCAATGACTGTATTTTCTCTTGGGATCATATCTTCCATGCTGATATCAAATTCATCAAATCCAATCTTGGATCTTCTGTCATCACCGTATTTATCGGCGATTGCTTTGATTTCTGTCTTGATAACACCCAACAGAAGTTTTTCATCACCCAGAATTGCTTTGAGTTCTGCAATTCTTTTTACCAGTTCTGCATGCTCTGCCTCTAACTTCTCTCTTTCCAGACCTGTCAGAGCACGAAGTCTCATATCGACGATCGCCTGTGCCTGTGCATCGGAAAGACCGAAGCGGTTTATTAAATTTTCTTTTGCAACCTGTGTATTTGCACTGCCTCTGATGATCTGGATCACTTCATCGATATTATCCAGCGCGATCAGTAAGCCCTGTAAAATATGATCTCTTTCTTCTGCTTTATTCAAATCATATTTGGTTCTTCTTGTTACAACCTCTTCCTGATGCTTTAAGTAATACTTAAGCATATCCAGAAGATTCAGTACCTTTGGCTGATTATCCACAAGAGCCAGCATAATGACACCAAATGTATCCTGAAGCTGTGTATGTTTGTAAAGCTGGTTCAGGATAATATTCGGATTGACATCTTTTCTGAGCTCAATGACAACTCTTGTACCTTCCCGGCTTGATTCATCACGAAGATCTGTGATACCGTCTATCTTTTTCAGTTTTACAAGCTCTGCTATCTTTATGATCAGGTTTGCTTTATTTACCATATACGGAAGCTCAGTGACTACAATCCTGTTCTTTCCGTTTGGCATTGTTTCAATATTGCTGACAGCTCTGACTCTGATCTTACCGCGGCCTGTCCGATATGCTTCCTCACATCCCTTTGTACCAAGGATCACTGCGCCGGTCGGAAAATCCGGTGCTTTGATGATAGGCAGGATTTCTTCAATATCGGTATCTCTGTCTTCATCGATCTTATTATCAATGATCTTTACAACACCATCTACCACTTCTCTTAAATTGTGTGGCGGAATGTTGGTTGCCATACCAACTGCAATACCTGTTGTACCGTTTACCAGCAGATTCGGATAACGGCTTGGCAGTACGGAAGGTTCTTTTTCAGTTTCATCAAAGTTTGGAACAAAATCAACTGTATCTTTGTTGATATCCGCAAGAAGCTCCATGGAAATCTTGGAAAGTCTTGCTTCTGTATAACGCATGGCTGCTGCGCCGTCTCCATCCACAGAACCGAAGTTACCGTGACCGTCTACCAGTGGATAACGTGTTGACCATTCCTGTGCCATGTTGACAAGTGCTCCGTAAATAGAACTGTCTCCATGCGGATGATATTTACCCATTGTATCACCGACGATACGCGCACTCTTACGATGTGGCTTATCCGGTCCGTTATTCAGCTCGATCATAGAATAAAGAACACGTCTCTGTACCGGTTTTAAACCATCTCTGACATCCGGAAGCGCTCTCGATGCAATAACACTCATTGCATAATCGATATAGGAGGTTTCCATTGTCTTTTTCAAGTCAACATGCTTGACCTTATCAAATATATTCTGATCCATCATTTCGTCCATGACTTTCCTCCTAAACTAAATATCCAGATTCTTTACAAATTTGGCGTTTTCTTCAATAAACTCACGTCTTGGCTCTACCTTATCACCCATTAAGGTTGTAAAAGTAAGATCAAGCTCAGATTCTGCCTCATCGTCAATCACAACTTTTAATAAAACACGTCTTTCCGGATCCATGGTTGTTTCCCAAAGCTGCTCCGCATCCATTTCACCCAGACCTTTGTAACGCTGGATCCTGTTATTCTGGTCACGGCCTACTTCATTTAAGATCTTATCCAGTTCTTCATCACTGTAGGCATACCAGATCTTCTTATTCTTTTCCAGCTTGTAAAGTGGTGGCTGCGCCAGATATACATATCCCTGTTTGATCAGCTCAGGCATAAAACGATAAATAAATGTAAGCATCAGTGTTGCAATATGTGCACCATCCACATCGGCATCGGTCATAATGATGAT
Organism: Kineothrix sp. MSJ-39; assembly: GCF_018917935.1. Lineage (GTDB taxonomy): Bacteria > Bacillota > Clostridia > Lachnospirales > Lachnospiraceae > CAG-194. The sequence goes on from NZ_JAHLPN010000002.1 coordinate 331,823, forward strand.
CTTATGATAACGAAGTTTTGAAATATCAAAATCTTCATGAATACCTGTACCGAATGCAGTGATCATTGCTTTGATCTCCGCATTTCCGTAAATACGGTCAAGTCTTGCTTTTTCTACATTTAAGATCTTACCACGCAGTGGAAGGATAGCCTGTGTTGCACGGTCTCTGGCTGTTTTTGCGGATCCGCCGGCGGAATCTCCCTCTACGATGTAAATTTCACAGTTTTTCGGATCCTTATCGGAGCAGTCTGCCAGTTTACCCGGAAGTGCTGTATCTCCCAAAGCTGTTTTTCTTCTTGTCAGATCTCTCGCCTTTCTGGCTGCATCTCTGGCACGCTGTGCCATAATAGATTTTTCACAGATAATTTTTGCCACCTGCGGATTCTGCTCCAGATAATAGGTAAGCTGCTCGCTGACTACAGAATCAACAGCTCCTCTTGCTTCGGAGTTACCCAGTTTCTGCTTTGTCTGACCTTCGAACTGCGGATCCTCGATCTTGATGGAAACGATTGCTGTCAGACCTTCTCTGATATCTTCACCGGAAAGATTTGCCTCGCTGTCTTTTAACAGCTTATTATTTCTGGCATAATCATTGAATGTTTTTGTCAGGGCATTTCGATAACCGGCAAGATGTGTACCACCTTCCGGTGTATTGATATTATTTACAAAGCTGAAGGCTGATTCATTGTAGGAATCATTATGCTGCATCGCAACTTCCACATAAACGCCGTCTTTTTTTCCTTCAAAGTAAAGTACATCCTCATAAAGCGGTGTTTTGCTGGAATTTAAGTATTTGACAAATTCCTTGATACCACCTTCATAGTGGAACACCTTTTCATAATTTTCTTCTCTTTTATCAGTCAGAACGATCTTCAGATTCTTTGTCAGGAATGCCATTTCACGCAGTCTCTGCTTTAAAATATCATGATCGTAAACTGTATCTTCAAAAATCGTATCATCCGGTAAGAATGTAACCTTTGTACCGGTCTTTTCTTTATCACATTCTCCAACTACCTTCAGCGGATAGCAGACATGTCCCTTTTCATACCGCTGCTGGTAAATCTTGCCTTCGCTGTAGATCTGTACTTCCAGCCAGTTGGAAAGCGCATTGACAACAGAAGCACCAACGCCGTGCAGACCACCGGATACTTTGTATCCGCCACCGCCGAACTTTCCGCCCGCATGTAAGATCGTAAATACAACCTCAACAGCAGGAATCCCTGCTTTATGATTGATACCGACAGGAATACCTCGACCGTTATCAATAACGGTAATAGAATTATCTTCATTGATAAAAACCTGGATTTCCGTACAATAACCGGCAAGTGCTTCATCAACAGAATTGTCTACGATCTCATAAACAAGATGATGTAAACCTCTCGAAGAAGTACTTCCGATGTACATTCCCGGTCTTTTACGGACAGCCTCAAGTCCTTCTAATATCTGAATATTATCTGCTCCGTAATTTTCACTCATGCTCTGCCTCCTATAATGCTAATTCTCTGATTCTATCCTGCCATTTGTTACTTTAAATATCTTATCGATGGAAAATCTGTTATTGATAAACTCATCCAGACCCGTACAGGTAATGATCGTCTGGATATTTCCAATATTATTTAACAGATAGTTCTGTCTGTTGCTGTCAAGCTCTGAAAGAACATCATCTAACAGAAGTACCGGATTATCACCCGTTACTTTTTTCACCAGCTCTATTTCCGAAAGCTTCAAAGATAAAGCTGCTGTTCTCTGTTGTCCCTGCGAGCCGTACTTTCTGATATCCACACCGTTTGCCACAAAACTGAAATCATCTCTGTGCGGTCCAACGGATGTCATTTTATACTTGATATCTTTCTCACGGGAAATCCGCAGAGCATTTTCAAAGTTTTCTGCTTCCGTATCCGGCTCATACACGATCACAAGCTCTTCCTTATCACCGGAAAGATTTTTATGGATTCCATAAATGATCTCGTTGAGCTGGTCTACAAATTCTTTTCTTCTTTCAATGATCTGTTTGCCATATGTAACAAGCTGCATATCCCACACGTGCAGTGTTTCGGAAATATCTGTATTGTGATAAAAGTCCTTCAGCAGCTTATTTCTCTGATTCACTATTTTATTATATTGGTTGAGATTATAAAGATAATATTTATCAATCTGACAGAGCTCCATGTCAACAAATCTTCTTCTCTCGGAAGGACCGTTTTTAATGATGGAAAGATCCTCCGGCGAGAAAAATACCACATTCAAAAGACCAAGCAGCTGCGCTGCTTTCTTTAAATACTGTCCGTTGACCGCAATCCCTTTTGACTTGCTTTTTTTCAGATGCATATCAACTCTGTATTCCATTCCCTCTTTATCCAGATTCGTGCGGATATGTGCTTCCTCCTGCCCAAATCTGATCATCTCTTTATCCTTACTTCCTTTGTGAGATTTTGTAGTGGCTGACAGATAAACAGCCTCTAATACATTGGTTTTTCCCTGCGCATTATCACCATATAAAATATTGGTGCCTTTCTCAAAAGAAAGCTCCAGATTTTCATAATTTCTGAAATTTTCAAGCTTAATAGATTTTATGATCACAGTTTAACCTACTTTACGACTACAAATTGCTTTCCTGCTGCTTCAAACGTATCTCCGGGATATACCTTCTTCCCTCTCTGCAGCTCTGTCTGTCCATTATATTTCACTTCTCCATCCTGTATCATGATCTTGGCATCAATACCGGATGCGGCAATTCCTGAAAGCTTCAATGCCTGTCCCAGCTTTATAAATTCATCTTTTATTTTTAATTCTTCCATTTATGCTTCTCTCTCTTTTATTTGATGACATTAAAATTAACAGGAAGGATCAGATACAAATATGTACCCTTTTCGTCCTTAATGAAACATGGTGCTTTTGGATTTACCATAAACATTTCAATTTCTTCATCATCAATTACCTTTAATGCATCGATCATGAATTTCGGATTGAATCCTATCATCAGATCCTTTCCTTCTTTTCTGATATCGATCAGTTCGTTCATACTACCGATCGTAGAATTGATACGAAGCTCCATGCTGACATCATTGATATCCATGATGATCGGCTTCTTATCGCCTTCTTTTACCATAAGTGTTGCTCTGTCGATACAGTTTAAAAGCTCTTTCTTATTGATCTTTACTTTTGTTTCATAATCAGAAGAGATCATCTGATCTACCTTGAAGTATTCTCCTTCGATCAGTCTGGAAACAACGACCGTCTGATCAAATTCAAAAATAATATGCTTATCGGTAAAATAAATGCTGACGTCTTTATCTGCATCTCCCGATAAGATCTTGCTGATCTCATTTAAAGTCTTGCCCGGAACGATCACCTTTTTATAATCATAGGCATTTTTCAGGAATGTATTGCGGATGGAAATACGATGTCCATCCAGAGATACTACTTTGAGTACATCCTCTTTAATTTCAAAGAGTTCTCCTGTCATCAGCTTATTTGTATCGTTGTCTGCAATAGAGAAAATAGTCTGTCTGATGATTTCTTTTAAAGTAAACTGTGAAATGATCACAGGATTTTCTCTTTCAATGACAGGCAGATAAGAAAAATCTTCTCCTGATTTACCTACAATGTTAAAATGTGCTTTTTCACAGGAGATAAATGTATTCAAATTCTGATCTGTTTCTATTGTTACATCATTATCAGGAAGCTTACGTACAATCTCTAAGAAAAATTTGGCTTCAATGGCAATGATACCGCTTTCTGCAATCTCACCTTCAATGATCGTTTCAATACCAAGATCCATATCATTGGCAGTCAGCTTGATGATACCCTGTGATGCATCAACTAAGATACATTCCAGGATAGGCATTGTTGTTTTACTGGATACAGCTTTTGATACAATCTGTACACCGTTTAATAAATTAGATTTTTTACATATGATCTTCATAGCCTTAAAACTCCTTCAAAACAAAAAGTGGAAAAAGTAAAAATTTGCATATAATACATATTAAAAGATTATTTCATAATATTCTTCGTAATAGATGTGGATTTGTTGATAACCCTTTCTATTATACTATTTTATCGGAAAAAATGGAATGGATAACTTCGTATATTGTTTTAAATTTTAGGGGGATAAAAGGGTATTTTTCAACATTCCTTTTTCAAACAGAAATCGTTTAAGCTGTAAAGGAAAACAGAAATAAACATTTATAAAAGTTTATCAACTGCATTTCAACTGTATTTACCCACATTATCCACACAAAAATGTGTATTAAGCAGGATTGATCTTCTTTTTAATAATTTCTATTTTATTGCGAAGATCTTCACTGCCTTCCATTTCTTTCTTGATCTTATCGACACCATGCATAACGGTAGTATGGTCTTTGTTACCGATCGTTTTACCGATGGATTTATAAGGAATATCGATAAGCTCTCTGCAAAGATACATATAAATCTGTCTTGGCATGACAATTTCGGAATTTCTCTTGGAAGAAGCAATATCGGAAGCAGAAATATTAAAGTGTTCCGCTACAATATTCATAATAAGCTCCGGCGTAATTTCCTTTGGAGCTTCCGGATAAATAATATCCTTCAGGGCATCTTCTGCCAGGGAAAGAGATAATTCTGTATTATTCAGTCTGGAAGAAGCTATTACCTTACGGAGAGCACCTTCCAGCTCACGGATATTGGATTTGATGTTGGTAGCGATGTATTTCAGTATTTCTTCATCAATATCCTGGTCGTAATTTTCAATATTCTTTTTCAAAATCGCCATTCTGGTCTCGTAATCCGGCGGCTGGATATCAGCAATGAGTCCCCATTCAAAACGGGAACGGAATCTTTCATCCAAAGTTTCCATTTCTTTTGGTGGTTTATCGGAGGAAAGAATGATCTGTTTGCCTGCTGTATGCAGCGCATTGAAGGTATGGAAAAATTCTTCCTGTGTACTTTCCTTTCCTATAATAAACTGTACATCATCCAGAAGCAGGACATCGATCGTTCTGTATTTTTCACGCAGGTTTGTCATGGAAGCTGCATTACCGGAACGAATTGATTCGATTACTTCATTTGTAAACTGCTCGGAATTGACGTAAAGCACTTTTTTCTCGGAATTCTGTTCCAAAATAAAATGTCCGATGGAATGCATCAGATGGGTCTTTCCAAGACCGGCTCCTCCGTAAAGGAAAAGCGGATTGTAAACTTCACCCGGAGATTCTGCAACAGCAAGTGCTGCGGAATGTGCAAATTTGTTGTTGCTGCCTACAACGAAGGTATCGAAATTATATTTTGGATTTAAGTTAGCTTTCGCGCTGTTGATATTATAAATATAATTTTCTTCTTCGTTTTCTTTCTTATTATGAATGTCCTTTTCTAATAAGAAGGAAACGTTATATTCATGATTGAACATTTCAGAGATGGATACCTGAAAGTAGTTTTTATATTTAGCAGAAATATAGCTGACTGCATGTGCCTGATCAGAAGGAATGACGATCTGTACCGTATCGTGATCTACGTCGTGAAATTTCAGTGGCTGGATCCATGTATTAAATGATACGGGAGAAAGATCATATTCTGTTTTGATATGCTGCTTGATTTCTTCCCATTTTTCACCGATCTGATTCATGATTGATTCTCCTTACCTAAATGTATTACTATATTAAACTAAACTTGAAAAAAATTCAAATCAGAGGGGCTTTCAATAATTTTTTATAAAAAAAATTTTATTATGTAAATTCAGGGTAAAAATGTTGAAAACTTTTTTGAAGTTATCAACATTCAAAACCCTATAAAATGGGAAAAATTGAAAAATAATTGTGTGGAAAAACAAAGTTATCCACATTCCATGCACATTTTGTGTATAAATTTATGTAAATAAGTGCAAAATTTTTTACTCTGTGAAAAACTAGATATAGTATGTGGAAAGAATGGCAGAAGACAAGATATAGAGTGAAAAAAATTAAAAAAATTTTTTATGATTTATAAGGCTTGACGAGGTTTCTTCTTTCTTATATAATCGTTAATGATGTTTTCTAATCGTTAAAAAGGAGGTGTATATCGATGAAAATGACATTTCAGCCAAAGAAGAGACAGAGATCTAAGGTTCATGGTTTTAGAGCAAGAATGAGTTCTGCAGGTGGAAGAAAAGTTTTAGCTGCAAGAAGAGCTAAAGGAAGAAAGAGATTATCAGCTTAGGTCACATTTATGTGACCTATTTTTCTCTCATGAGGAAAGTTTATGAAATTTTCAGAATCGCTGAAAAAAAACAGAGATTTTCAATATGTCTATCGAAATGGCAGATCTTTTGCCAATAAGTATTTTATTATGTATGTATTAGAAAACAGTCAGGATAGAAATTATATTGGAATATCTGTAAGTAAGAAAGTGGGCAATAGTGTCGTCAGACATCACCTGTGCAGAATTGTCCGCGAAATTTACAGACTACATGAAGATATGCTTAATAGTGGTTTAAGCATAGTAGTCATTGCACGACCAAATGCAAAGGACGTTTCTTATAAGGAAGCGGAATCTGCTTTTTTACATCTTGTAAAACTCCATGGTATTTCACATGCAGATGGAGAAGTTAGAAATTGATATGAAAAAATTATTTCTTTTTATCATTAAATTCTATAGAAAATATATTTCGCCAATGAAAAGTACAAAATGTCCTTATATTCCTTCCTGTTCCGAATATGGTATGGAAGCGATTGAAAAATATGGGGCACTTAAGGGCGGAGCCCTTGCTTTATGGCGGATTATAAGATGTAATCCTTTTTCAAAAGGCGGGTATGATCCTGTACCCTGATCATTTCGTTACCATTAGGTAATTCAGGAGGAGCATTCCTGTAATTCATTAAAAGCGCCAATTGAATAAAAAAGAACCTCAAGGTAAGATTGAGTTGCATCTTGGCGGATGTAAACAAAACAATCAGACCGGAGGTTCAACATGAAT
>NZ_JAHLPN010000003.1 GCF_018917935.1 Kineothrix sp. MSJ-39
ATCCTGAGCCAGGATCAAACTCTCATGTTTAAGTTTTGATCTTTGGTCAAAATTAACTCTAGCTAAGTTTAACCGTTAATTTACTTTGTTTAGGTTTTGTTCTCTGAACAATTCTTTTTTAGAATTTTCAGGGTTGCATTGCTGTTTATTTGTCAAGGTTCTGTAAGGTAATTCATGTTAAGAAATACCAACGGAGAAGGAGGGATTTGAACCCTCGCGCCGCTATTAACGACCTACTCCCTTTCCAGGGGAGCCCCTTCAGCCTCTTGGGTACTTCTCCAAATAGCTGAATAAGTTACTATCTTAAATTACCTCTGCGGGATAATTCCCGACCGGAGAGGGTGGGATTCGAACCCACGCGCCCTTGCGGACAAACGGTTTTCAAGACCGCCTCGTTATGACCACTTCGATACCTCTCCATTCGCTTACCTCTCGGTCAGCGCAAGGATTATTCTAGCAAACGAATCCTAAAGTGTCAACATCTTTTTTCACTTTTTTTGATTTTTTTTAAATTGCTTTTGTTTTACGACATTTTTGTATCGTATGCAGTTTTTTCGACACGTTTTATTCCTGCAGATAACTTTCACACACGATCATATCCTCCGGTGTCGTCAGTTTGATATTGCGATAACTGCCTTCCACCAGCTTTACCTTCTGGGAAGTCATCCGCTCTACGACCATGGCATCATCCGTAATAGATACCCCTGCCTGCAGCAGATTTTCTTCCTCTGCCAGCAGCTTTTCGTAAGCCCCCAGCACCAAAGGATAGGAAAATGACTGCGGTGTCTGTACCGCCCATACCTTTTTCCGGTCAGGCGTTGTGGCACAAAAGCCTTCCGCATCCGCGATCTTGATCGTATCCTTTACAAGCGTTCCCGTTACGCAGGCATGATATACCTTTGTTTCCGCGATCATCTGCCGGATCATCTCTTCCGTTACAAAAGGTCTGGCACCGTCATGGATCAGCACGATATCACAGCCGCTCTGCTTAAGTGCCTTAAGCCCACAGGCTACAGAGTGATACCGTTCTTTTCCGCCTGCGATGACCTGCGTTACCTTATGGAAACCATAACGCTCCACGATATCCGCCCGGCAATAGTCGATCTCATCCGCACCTGTTACCAGGATGATCTCATCTACCTCACTTTTTTCAAACGCCGCCAGCGCATAATATAGAACAGGCTTGCCACCCAGCAGCATAAACTGCTTTGGCTGACCCGCCTGCATTCGTTTTCCCTGTCCTGCAGCCAATACAATGGCTGCTGTTTTTTCTGTATTCACTTATCGCTCCCCCAGTTTCAGATTCGGAACCGCATTCAGATCCCATCCGCTTCTCGTCCCTTTACAATATTCGTAATAACCTGCCACTGCGATCATAGCCGCATTGTCGGTACAAAAAACAGGCGACGGGCGATAAAAAGTAATATGCCTTTTTGCACAGGCCTCTTCCATCGCAGCGCGCAGAGCTGAATTGGATGCAACACCACCTGCGATTGCAAACTTCTTGAAGCCATATTGCTCACAGGCGTGCATGGCATGCTCCACCAGCACATCTGTGACCGCCTTCTGGAAAGAAGCAGCCACATCTGCCGTATTGACAGACTCGCCCTTCATTTCACAGGCATTCAGATAGTTCAGCACAGCAGACTTTAAGCCGCTGAAGCTGAAATCATATGCGTTTTCGCCCACTTTGGCACGCGGAAAATGAATTGCCTCCGGGTTACCTTCCTTTGCTACCTTGTCGATCTTCGGACCGCCCGGATAACCAAGTCCGATCGCTCTTGCCACCTTGTCAAACGCTTCTCCTGCCGCATCATCACAAGTCTTGCCAATGATCTCATATTCTCCGTAATCTTTCACGACAACAAGATGGGTATGTCCGCCCGATACCACAAGACAGGCAAATGGCGGCTCCAGTTCTTTGTGTTCAATAAAGTTGGCACTGATATGCCCCTCGATATGATGGACACCGACAAGTGGCTTGTCCGCTGCAAATGCGATCGCTTTTGCTTCCGCCACACCGACAAGAAGCGCACCCACCAATCCCGGTCCGTATGTAACCGCGATGGCAGTGATATCGTCCAGAGTCACACCAGCATCCGCAAGTGCCTGTGTGACCACCTGATTGATCCGTTCAATATGCTTTCTGGAAGCGATCTCCGGTACGACACCGCCGTATAACGTATGCAGGTCGATCTGAGACGAGATCACATTGGACAGCACCATCCGTCCGTTTTTGACAACGGAAGCTGCTGTTTCATCACAGGAGCTTTCGATCCCGAGGATCAGAATGTCTTTTTGTTTTGTTTCCGTTTCCAATTCCGTTTTCTTCATTTCCATATCTAGTTATCCTTTTGTACCAGTTTCCATCCATAGATCTTATAATGAGAATTCTCATCTTTTCTCAGGACAAATACTATATTGGAATTATACAGCAGTCCATCCTGCTTAATTCCATATAAACAGTAAAGGCGCGCCCAGTCATATCCGTCCTGCGTGAAGGTCTCTACATCCACACTGGAGGATGGTGCATAGCTGACGATCGTCCTCTTTTTCTCTTTAAACTCTTCAATATCTTTTTTCAACGCTGAAAGATACCGTTCCTCATCCTGATTGGCTACAAGTTCTTCATCATACAGCTCCCGGATCTTATTTCCAAGCTGTTCAACTTCTTCCTCTGTATTGTCTTCATTGTAAAAACATTGTGTGATCTGGCTGAAGTACTTTACGACCTCTCGCGGTGTCGGCGGATAATTCGTTTCCAGATCTCTTGTCAGTACTTCCTGTGTAGCTGTCAGCGTCTGCAGTTCACGGTCCGCATCCTCTGCCTGAGAGACATTGCGATTGGAGAGATAATAGTAATAGCCCACGATCAGAAACAGCATAACAACAGCCAGAAGGATGCCTTTGATATTATGTGATTTTTTCATATGCTATCTCTCCTTTCCCGCGGTTTATATAATCCGCGTCATTTCTGTTTCTCTAGTTTTCTTCTTCAAAATCGAGTTCTATTGTCTGTCCGTCCTTTGCCGTGATCGCATTCGGGAAGATCTTTGTCACCTGTGGCAGATACTGGTCCGGCCATGGCAGGGATGGACTGTAATGTGTCAGCCACATCTGGGATACTTCTGCCGCCTTTGCCAGATTCGCGGCTTCATAAAAGGTCATATGCTTATGTTCCCTTGCCTTTTGCTGTTTGTCAGGTTCGCCGTACATGCCTTCGCAGATAAAAAGATCCGCATGTGCAGCGTTTTCTTCAATGGATCTGGTCGGCCTGGTATCCGTGCAGTAGGTCACCTTGATTCCCTTACGCGGACTTCCCATCACCATATCCGGTGTATAGGTTTTTCCTTCAAATTCTACAACATTGCCTTTTTGGAGCGGATTCCAGAGCTGTACCGGTAAGCCAAGTATCTTTGCCTTTTCCACCTGAAATCTGCCTGCTCTTTCCACGATCAGGTTATAGCCGTAGCAGATCACATTGTGATTGACACGGAACGCCTCGATCCGGTAATCTCCCATATCGATCTGTTCAAACGGCTGTGAAAGCTCATGGAATCTGAGTTCAAACGGGAGCTCCGGCGCGATCATCCGCAGCGCACCGACAACCTTTTCCAGCCCCTTTGGTCCAATGATCAGAAGCGGTTCTGTCCGTTCCGCATTTCCCATTGTCAGGAGCATGCCCGGCAGTCCGCTGATATGATCTGCGTGAAAGTGCGTAAAGCAGATCACATCAATCGGCTTAGGGCTCCAGCCCTTCTGCTTCATGGCGATCTGCGTGCCTTCTCCGCAGTCGATCAGTATACTCTTTCCGTTATAGCGCGCCATCATTGCTGTCAGATAGCGGTAAGGAAGTGGCATCATTCCGCCCGTTCCCAGCAAACAAACATCTATCATCTCTTATCCTCAACTCTTATTCTGCCTGCCACTCAAATTCTTCCTTCTCCGTCACAGGGATCACAAAAGTCCCTATCAGCTTATCATAGCAGGCTTCACACAGGTCAAAGCTGTGTGTTACACCATCTTTATGTGAAAAATATCCAAAGTTCTGCCGTCCTTCATATGCGGCTTCCAGCAGCATTCCGTTTTCCGTTCTGAGCTGTCTGCCACACTGGTTGCAAAACATTTTTTTCAGTTTTTTATTTTCATCGTATATCTTCATTTTTGTTCCTCCAAGGCTTCTTCTGTTTTCTCCATTTTAGCCTGAACAAAAAAGAATAACCACAGGTAATTATTGTTAGCACTGGCTAACGTTTCCACATGATATACGCATCTTCTTTCGGCTTGTCATAAAAGCCTTTTCTGGTGCCCTCGATCTGAAATCCACAGGATTCATACAGCCGGATCGCAGCCGTATTTGACACCCGCACCTCTAAAGTAAATGCATGAACGCCTCTTTTTTCACTCTCCTGCATAAATTCCCGCAAAAGCCTTGCAGCGATTCCCTGCCTGCGGTAAGCCTCATGCACCGCAACCTGATTGATATCTCCCTCGTCCATGATACAGTACTGCCCGCAGTAGGCAACAATTCTGCCATCTGCCACATCCTCCGCAACCATGTAAAAGGTCTGGTCACCGGCTGCTGCCTCAGACAGTGCCTGCTTACTCCACGGCATTGAAAAATAAGCCTCTTCCATGGCAGAGATCTGTTCCACATCCGAAAGCATCATTTCACGAAATACGATCACTTCTGCATCTTCTCCATTCGTTCTCTCTCTGCCTGGGACAGTCTCAGATAATCCGGTCTGTGTTCCGCTGCCGTAACATATTCGCCTCGTTCATAATAGCTTTTGGCAAGTACGGCAATTGCTGCTGCACTCTGTCTGTTGCAATTAGCAGGTGCAAACACATATGGCACCTTCGTCTGTTCTTTGATCAGCGCTTCATAAGCCGCCACACCGTCGCCGAGATAGACAACCTGCTGCCCTCTTTTGTTGATCTTTTCAATAATCTCTTCCACGCCAATCGCGCACTGCGGCTCTATTACCTGAAACTCCATTCCCTGCTCTATGGAACTGAAACCGTAAAGTCCCGTATAAACCTGCTGCCTTCTGGCATCCATCATCGGACAGATCAGCGGCATACCATACAGCTGATAGGCAAGTGCATCCACAGTCGGCACTTCGATGATCGGTTTTCCAAGCGCAAGCCCAAGTCCCTTTGCCGTCGCTGAGCCGATCCGCAATCCGGTAAAAGAACCCGGTCCCTTTGCCACTGCGATCGCATCAATGGTTGATTTATCAAATTCTGTCATTTGCATGATTTCCTGCAACATCGGAAGCAGTGTCTGCGAATGTGTTTTTTTATAATTCACGCTGTACGTTGCAAGAATACTGTCATTTTCGAGGATCGCCACACTGGCAACCAGCCCCGAACTGTCTATTGCTACGATTCTCATACTGCACCGCCTTCTTCTACTGTGATCCTTCTGTAGGCAAAGCCTTTTTCCGGATCCTTTTCGATCGTGATCCATTTGGTATTTGCCGGCATCAGTTCTTTGATAAGCCCTGCCCATTCCACAAGACAGACACCGTCTCCGTAGAAATAATCCTCATAACCGATCTCATCCATCTCTTCCGGATCTCCGATCCTGTATACGTCAAAATGATAAAGTGGCAGTCTGCCTTCTTCATAGATCTGTACGATCGTAAAAGTCGGGCTGCACACAGATTCCGTGATCCCCAGTCCTTTTGCAAGTCCCTTGGTAAAAACAGTCTTACCCACACCAAGATCACCGCAGAGTGCATAAATCTCACCGGGTACCGCTTTTTTCCCGAGTTCTTCCCCAAAGGAAAAGGTATCCTCTTCTTTATAACTATCGAGTATCATATTTTCACCTTGTCTGTCGTCAGTCTTCTACAAATTTATAGTATACCACAATCTGTGACATCTGTATATGCCACCTTTCCGGCTTTCCTGTATTACTGACGGATCTTTACCTTTTTCGGATCCATATAACGACAGATCAGTTCGATCACCGTCACGGTATTTTCCGCAAGATCCGCACGCGGAAATATGGAAGCATTAACCTTAGATGTATAAATGATGATGCTTTTTCCGGTTGCAACAGCCTGATGCATATTCTCCCAGCGCTGCATTTCCACCTGATCCCCCTGTGAAACATAAATGCCTTCTTTTGTAAATATATAATGAAGCGGCTTTTTAAATGCCTCATTTGTAAGTGCCTGCCTTTTGGCGCTTAAATAAAGATTCCACGGCAGATATAAAATGATCACAATACCTGCGATCAGATATAAAACGCCTGCATTTTTCATTGCAAAGATAATGGCAAATACACCAATGATCGTTGCGATCAGCCCGCCCGGACTTGTATAGGTATGGCGCAGCATATAATCATAAAGAACAGAAGTATTCATATGCACATCCACTTCGTATAAAATATCTTCCTTTGCCGGCATGGAAACTCTCGGTCTTTCCGCATTTTCCGTTCCTTCTGCCGCAGTCTCTGTCACTGCCTCCGTATGCTCCGGCGCGTTATTTTGCAATAAATCTTTCATTTCTTCTGCCATGAAAGCACTCCTTCCCGTCTGGCTTTGTTTCTTTTCTGCTACATCATAGTATAGACAGAAAAAAAGTGCAAGCAAATACGCCTGCACTTTTTATAAAGAAATCATGAACTTTTTCGTTTATTCGTGTCTGAGTGCTTCGATTGGGCTCAGTTTTGCCGCTTTCTTTGCCGGATAAATACCGAAGAACAGACCAACACCCGAAGAAAACAGCGTTGTGATAAGCACCGTCAGCGGTGATACGGATGCAGTAAATCCCATGAGTCCGCAGACAACATTGGCGCCAAGCACGCCCAGGATAATACCGATCACACCACCCAGCAATGTGATGATCGCAGATTCTGACAGAAACTGCAGCATGATCGAACCCGTTCTGGCACCCAGTGATTTACGGATACCGATTTCTCTGGTACGTTCCGTTACCGATACGAGCATGATGTTCATAACGCCGATACCGCCTACCAGCAAAGAGATCGCCGCTACAAATACAACGAATATCGTAATGTAGGAAAGGACCTGTGTGATACTGCTCATGGAATCATTGAAATCCTGCATCTGGATACTGTTGGAATCCGCTGATACGTGGTGCACAGAACGCATCAGGCGCATGACCGCACCTGCTGCCGCTGTTGCATATTCCGGTCCGTCTGTAAATACGTAAAAGCCCTGGAAGGTATCAATATAATAGCCAAATGCAGCTCCCATTGTTGTCAGCGGCACTTCCATCTCGACCTGGTCAAAACTCGTCAGCATAGAACTGATGGCTGAGGACGCACTGTCCTGCCGGATTCCGACGATCGTGGATTCCATCGTGATACCATCTATTGTCACTTCAAAAGTTCTGCCAAGCACATCCGTCGTACCAAACATGGCGATCGCGCTGTTTTCCCGGATCACGCATACTTTATTGGCCGCTTCGTAATCTGCTTTTGTGAAATATCTTCCCTTGATGATCGGATCATTATATAAATACTGCTGTGCCACTGTACCACCGTACAAATACGCATCAAAATTTCCTTTCGGTCCCTGTGCGGTTCCATATGTCTGATAGTTCGGGCTGACACCTTTTACATGTTCGATCTTCTCCTCGATCAGATCAAAATCCTCCGTGGTAAATTCCACCGTTTCTTCATTATCCGGCTGTGTATCTCCCATCGATCCACCGGAATAAAAATACAGCTGTCCGCCTGCCAGATTGTTCAATTCATCACTGACCTGGGAAGAAAGACCGTTACCTATGGAAATGACCATGATCACAGAGGAAATACCGATAATGATACCAAGCATGGTCAGGATCGATCTTCCCTTATTGCTTCTGATATTCATCAGAGCCATTTTTATGTATTCAAAAAGCTGTGCCATACTAGCCTCCCATTACTCTGCCTGCTGTGCATTCTGCGCATCTGCCTCGTCTGCACTGACCGGTGTCACAGCCATGCCCTCTGTCATATCGCCTGTCACATCCGTAATGACCGCATCACCCTCGGAAAGTCCTGACAGGATCTGTACATATTCATCACTGCTGATACCTGTTTCCACTTCTTTTCGCACAAGCACGCCGTCTTCCGCCACATAGCAGAACACACCGTCACTGGCATAATTCACTGCTGCAATCGGTACAAGCAGCACATTCTTTTCTTCTGCCGTTTTGATGGAAACCTTGGCTTCCACACCCAGTACGATACTGTTATCCGGATTATCGATATGGATATCCGTATCGATCACAACAGCGCCTGCATTGTTCGTGGATGCTACCTTACTGATATTGCTTACTTCCCCTGTATAGGATTTTCCGTTGATCGTAATGTCTGCTTTCTGTCCGATTTCCAGTTTCTCGATATCATATTTGGAAACAGCAAGGGAAACCTTGAGTGCATCTGCATTCTGGATCGTAAAAAGCTCCGCCCCTTCTACCGCTGTCTGTCCCTGCACGGCCGCTACATTTGTCACAATACCGTTAAAGTCTGCTGTTACACCGGCTTTTGCCTTTTCCAGCTCCGCTTTTGCCTTTTCCTCTGTCAGCTGTGCGGATTCCTTGACGACTGCCTGCTGCTTTTTCTGCAGCCCTGCTGTCGGATCCTGTTCTTTTGCAGTATCATACTGCTCTTTCAATGCCTTGTATTCCGCCAGATCCCCCTGACAGGTTTCCAGTGCGGATTTTAAATTATCCACATCATACTCAGCCAGTTTTTTCTCTACCTTTTCCAGCTCTTTTGTTTTCTTCTTTAATGCCTTGGCAGATTCTTTATCTGTATCATCCTTCTCCACCTTAGCTGTCAATTCCTTGATCTCTGCCTGCAGTGCTGCCTGATCCTCCTGCAGCGCACCGGCTTTATTGAGCTGGTCTGTCAGCTGTCCCACACATTCTGTATAATGGGCAATATATTTTAAAGAATCATCGTAATCTGTCTGTGCCTGTGCTGCTTTCTGCTGCGCATGCTCCACGGTTGTCACCGTGATGTCCGCACCGTATTCGCTGGCCTGTGCTTCCAGTTCCGTCTGTTTCAGTGCCTGTTCCAGATCCGTCGTATCGTAGCTTAAAAGCAGATCCCCTGCCTTTACGCTGTCACCTGCTTTTACGTTCAGTTCTCCGATCATCGCTCCTACCTGTGCAAAATATGTTTTGCTTTCCTCAGATGCCACAGAACCTGATGTATCCACCGTCTGGGTAAGATCACCCTTCAGTGCCTGCACAGTTGTCACCGGTGTACCGGCTGCCACTGCTCCCATGGACTGTTTTACGATACGCACCAGAAGAACCAGCAAGATCACAGCAAAAACAGCCGTTACGATCTGCCAGGTCTTAATCTTCTTTTTTCCTGTTTTTGTTTCCTGCTTTTCTTTTTTACTCATTTTCATAATCCCTTTCTATCTTGCCATCCTTGATGCGGATAACTCTTTTTGCCTGTTTTGCGATATCATTATCATGCGTGATCAGAATCACGGTTCTGTTTTCCGCATGGAGCTGCTTTAAAATATCCAGAATTTCCATACTGGATGCCGAATCCAGATTACCGGTCGGCTCATCTGCCAGAATGACCGGCGGTGCCTGTGCGATTGCTCTGGCGATCGCCACTCTCTGCTGCTGTCCACCAGACATCTCGGAAGGTCTGTGATCCATTCTGTGCGCAAGCCCTACCTTTTTGAGAGCTGCTACGGAAAGCTCATGTCTCTCTTTCTTCGGAACTCCTCTGTAGATCAGCGGCAGTTCCACATTTTCCTGCGCTGTCAGATTGGCGATCAGATTAAAGCCCTGAAAGATAAACCCGATCTCCTGATTTCTGATATCCGACAGTTCATTGTCAGACAGCTTTGACACATTTTGTCCGTTTAATATGTAAGTTCCCTCGGTCGGCACATCCAGACAGCCGATCATATTCATCAGAGTCGATTTTCCGGAACCGGACTGCCCGATAATTGCCACAAATTCGCCCTTCTGAATGGTCAGGCTGATATGATCCAGTGCCCTGACTTCATTTTCACCAGGATTGTAGATCTTACTGATATCCTGAATTTCCACTAATGCACTCATATTTTTCCTTTCCTTCATAAATATAAAAGAAACCATCTGTATTATTCATGTAGTACAATAATACAAATGGTTTCTCTTGTCAACTTACATTTCCGTAAGAAATGCCTTATATTTTGTGAAGATTTTCTTAAGAAACCTTCTTATCGATTTCCCTTAATGATCGGGGAGATCCTTTTATAGATCAGAAATGTCACAAGCACATCCAGAAGCCCCTTTACAAACGTAAACGGCATATTAAAGATCACAAGTGCCTGCAGCAGATTCTTGGTGCCCGGATAGATTGCCTGATAAGCAGCTATGATCGCTTCCATCGGCATAAAATTCGTATAGAACGGATACACCAGAAAATAGTTGGAGATCACACTGATGACTGCCATGGCAAGTGCTCCCACGAGAGAACCTATGAGAGCGCCCTTTCTGTTTTTGTGCAGCTTATAAATAAGACCTGCCACAAAGACAAAGATCGCACCCAGAATAAAGTTACTGAGTTCTCCCACACCACCTGTCGATGTCCGCATTAAGTGGATCAGGTTTTTGAACAGACAGATCAGAACGCCCTCTGCCGGTCCCATGGCAAATGCACCGATCAGCGCCGGAAGCTCGGACAGATCCAGCTTGATAAAGCTTGGCATGATGGGAATGGAAAATTCCAGAAACATCAGGATAAAGGAAATGGCGGAAAGCATTCCGATCATTGCCATGTTGCGTGGTGAAAATCTTTTGTTGTTCATTTTGTCCTCCTTTTGTGGAGTCCTTCTTTTTTCTTGTAACAGCTTGATACCATCTTCATAACTGACTCGAAAATCCTGCCTGCTTCGCAGTCAGTCACGCTTACGCGTTCCCAGATTTTCTCGTTGTACGCTCGGGTGAAATCAAATGCATTTCGTGCGCTTGATTTCCTTCCTCGCTATCAAAATAGCCCCGTATCTTCTGATACGGGGCATATTGCACAAGAAAAACACGACGTTACGTCGCTTTCATTTCTTCTTTCATCCAGACTTTACTGTCGGTTTTGGATTCGCACCAAATCAGCCGGTTATACACCGGGTCGTGGACTCGCACTAAGGCATCACCACCGGTAGGGAATTGCACCCAACCCCGAAGAACTTCACATTTGTATATTTTATTTTCGGCTTTCGCCTTCGCACTTTAGTATAGTCGCAAATGTTTTATCCGTCAACCCTTATTCTTGTTGGACAGCTTCATCGTGAGCTGGATCCTCTTTTTCGGGATATCCACGCTCATGACCTCAACATCTACCACATCTCCGACGCTGACAGCTTCCAGCGGATGCTTGATATATTTATCCGTCATCTGGGAAATGTGTACCAGTCCGTCCTGATGCACACCGATATCAACAAACGCACCAAAGTCAATGACATTACGGACGGTGCCTTTTAATACCATGCCCGGCTTCAGATCTTTCAGATCCATGACATCACTGCGCAGCAGCGGACGCGGCATATCCTCACGCGGATCTCTTGCCGGTTTTTCCAGCTCCTTCAGGATATCGTCCAGTGTCAGCTCACCGATGCCCAGTTCCTTTGCCAGTGCTTTCTTATCTCCAACCTTCTGCATCAGAACAGAAGTTTTTGCCTGAGACTGTTTATTTTCTTTTTTATCCTCTGCCAGTGTGACAGAGCCCATTGCCTGCGCCAGTGCTTTTCCCATAGCTGTACCGGTATTGCGGATCACAACCTTCTTTTCTTTTTTCACCGGCTGTTTCTTTACGGTCTGTTTTGCTTTTTCCAGTTCTTTTGCGGACTGTCTGATCTCTTCCATCGTCAGCCCTGTTTTGGTCAGAAGCTGCTGTACCGCACCATAAGATTCCGGATGAACACTTGTCGCATCCAGCGGGTTGTCCCCGCCCTGGATCCGCATAAAACCCGCACACTGCTCATATGCTTTCGGCCCGAGCTTGGCAACCTTCAAAAGCTGCTTACGGTTTGTAAATCTGCCGTTCGCTTCTCTGTAATCCACGATATTTTTGGCAACTGCCTTGGAAATGCCGGAGATATAGGAAAGCAGCGGTGCAGAAGCCGTATTCAGGTCAACACCGACCTTATTCACGCAGTCCTCTACAACACCTGTCAGAGTTTCTGACAGCTTTTTCTGGTTCATATCATGCTGATACTGTCCGACACCAATCGACTGCGGGTCGATCTTTACAAGTTCTGCCAGCGGATCCTGCAGTCTTCTGGCGATCGAAGCCGCACTTCTCTGTCCCACGTCAAACTGCGGAAACTCTTCCGTTGCCAGCTTGGAAGCCGAATAGACAGATGCGCCCGCCTCATTGACGATCACATATTCCACCTTGGTATCCAACTCCTTCAGAAGCTCTGCGATCACCTGCTCGGATTCTCTTGAAGCAGTTCCGTTTCCGACGGAGATCAGGGATACATGATATTTTTTGATCAGCTTTTTCAATATTTCTTTCGATTCTTTTACTTTGTTCTGTGGCTCAGTCGGGAAAATAACCGTTGTATCCAGCACCTTTCCGGTCTCATCCACAACAGCCAGCTTACAGCCGGTACGGAACGCCGGATCCCAGCCCAGCACAACTCTGCCCGCGATTGGAGGCTGCATCAGAAGCTGCTCCAGATTCTTGCCAAAAACAGTGATCGCACCGTCCTCCGCTTTCTCTGTCAGTTCATTCCTGATCTCACGCTCGATCGCCGGTGCGATCAGTCTTGTATAGGCATCTGCAATGACCTCAGTCAGAACCGGTGTTGTCACAGGGTTATCCGCTGTAATGACCTGCTTTTCCAGATAACGCAGGATACGTTCTTCCGGTGCTTCTATCTTTACGATCAGCATCTTTTCTTTTTCGCCACGGTTGAGCGCCAGAATTCGATGGCCGACCACTTTTTTGACCGGCTCCTCATAGGCATAATAATTTTCGTAAACACTCTGTTCTTTTTCATCCTTGGCAGTGCTGACGATCTTTCCTTCTTCAAAGGTCAGATTACGGATGTAGATGCGGTAATCCGCTTCATCGGAGATCTGCTCTGCAATGATATCTTTTGCCCCATCGATCGCTTCTTTGGCGTCCGCAACGCCTTTTTCCGCATCCACGTAAGCCTCAGCGGTCTCTGTCAGCGGCGCAGTTGCATTCTGCTCCAGAATGTATGCAGCAAGCGGCTCCAGACCTTTTTCCTTTGCAACGGAAGCTCTTGTTTTACGCTTCTGCTTATAAGGGCGGTACAGATCCTCCAGCACGACGAGTGTCTCTGCCGCTTCGATCCTTGCCTTCAGTTCTTCTGTGAGCTTGCCCTGTTCCTCGATACTGCCCAGAACACTCTGTTTTTTATCCTCCAGATTGCGGAGGTAGGTAAGACGCTCGTAGAGATTACGCAGGATCTCATCATTTAACGCGCCTGTCACTTCTTTCCGGTATCTGGCAATAAAGGGAATGGTGTTTCCCTCATCGATCAGTTTGACCGTTGCCTCTACCTGACTTTTTTTGATATTTAATTCTTCTGCTAGTTTTGCACTGATGTCCATTTTATATCTCCATTTTTTTATTTCATAATACCTGCAAGCAAATAGATCAGCGGTGAGTTCCAGTAGATCGTTACCTCATTGCAGGAATAGCTCTGTTCATTATCTGCATAGCATTTTGCTGCTGCCTGTCCCTTCAGGGTTGCTTTTGCATACGGATCTTCCAGATTGGAATCCGGTCCGCCGACCAGCATGCCCTTCATGGTTTCTCCCAACGCCTGGGAAGGTCTGTGATGTGTATGCTCCGGTGACAGAGATCCATAGCCGGTTACGAAGCAGTAACTGTTTGCATTTGTACCCAGCAGATAAGAAAGCTGACGCTGTGCATTGGAAAGGTTTACACCGCTCTGCAGCTTCATTTTTGTACCGAGCTGCTCCATCATCAGATACAGCATGCCATTGTTGGCAATGGTCATATTGGATCCCCACGGATATGCGCCCTTAATGGTAGAACCGTAAGCGTCCGCATCCAGTGCCTCCTGCATATTATCCAGTGCGAACGAGAACTTCTTCATGAGCTTATCCGCAAAATCCGCGTCGGTCTGTTCACAGGTCAGATACGTGTACATGCCATAGAAATCCACATTTGCCCAGCCCAGTCCGCCGGTCGCGCCGACGCTGCCAAACTGCTTCAGATGTTCCTCATAGCTCTTATCGCCGGTTGTTTTGTAAAGCTCTGCAAGTGCCCAGAAATATTCATCCTTTACAACGGTATCCGGATATTCGCCGGTCACGATCTCCTGCGGATTCTTGAAGCCTTCTCTGTCTGCATCCGCATTGGCATCCATATAGCCGATTGCTTTCTCTGCCGCCTTTAAACAGGTATCCGCAAAAGCAGCATCAACCTCTTTATAAACTCTGCCAGCCATTGCCATCACCGCTGCGAAATCTCCCGTTGCTGCAGTCGAGATCGGAGAAAGAATAAGCTGCTCTGTTTCTTCCTGTGGCATCACCGTGCTTGGGAAGTTAGCACAGGTTACCTTATGATAAACACCGCCGCTTGCACTGTCCTGCATCTTCAGCATCCAGTCAAGCTCATAACGTGCTTCATCCAGAACATCCGGTGTTCCGTTTCCGCTCTCCGGGATATCCATATCATCCCCGAATACATCCGGGTAATTTTCATAGGCAAGTAAGATATCAGCAACTGCTTTTACACCGGATACCACATATCTGCCGTAGTCGCCTGCATCATGCCAGCCGCCCGTTACATCCTTCTTCTCATCCGTTCCGTAAACAACCGCTTCTCCCGTATGACATGCAGGATGTGCGAAATCACCTGCCTGCTTTTCGGAAAGCTCTTCGCCGCAGCGCTGCAGATACAGCATTCTGACTGCATCCTTTAACAGATCCCGATATACATCGTCCCCAATTTTAAATTCGTAGGATTCTCCGCATGCATCATTTTTGATCTGATAAGTACCCGGCTGGATCACAGAAGAAAAATCTCCTGTTGCACAGTTTTCCCTCGAAGAAATATTTTTCTCCGCTTTGGTGATCTGTCCGGTAAATACACTCTTGCCTGTCGCAGTATCGATCACTTCAAAACTGTCACCGATCTCATCGCCGCGGAAGGTTGCGATCTTGATGTCACCCGGCTGATAGCCGACCTGATTGATATTAATGTCAGGTGTCTCGATTTCTTCCGCTTCTGCTGCTCTGTTGGAAGCATCCGTGATCTCCAGATCCACATTATCCAGTGTCACGATATGCTCACCCAGATCTCCGTCTCCCTCATAAGTACCGAGGTTAAAGCAAAGACGCGGAGAAGGATCACTGACCTCTTCCATTGTCAGTTCATATTCATAATGCTGCATTTCCTCTGTTGCAGCGATCGTGTCCGTAAAATAAGCATGGTAGTCGCCGCCATTGATCTGCAGACGCCATACGACCGTTCTCGGTTTGCTGGCAGCAAGATCAAATGCGAATTTATAGGTAACACCCGTATCCAGACGGAAGCCATCATAATAAAGCTGCACACTGTAATCCAGATTGCCGACATCCGTGATATCGACCTCAAGCTGCTCGTCATCGTTGGTACGAAGCGATGCCTCGCCACCGTTCTTATAGGTGTTCCATCTATCTGTTCCGCTCTTGAAATCCCCGTTTTTGATCATATTGCCGACCGGAAGCTCATCCTCTTTGCTTTCTTCTTTTGCCGGCTCCTCTTTTTCGGTTTCGTCCGTTGCCTCCTCCGGTTCATCAGACGCCGTATCCGTCTCTTCCACGCTCTCTGTCTGTACGGTTTCTTCCGCAGTCTCCCGCTTTCCGCATGCCAGAAGCGATACTGTCAGCGATGCACACAGCAGCGCCATCATCAGTTTTCTTTTCATGTTTCCTCCATACCTTTCCGGGAAAGACTCCTTCCGATCTGTAACCCGCCAGACTGTTTTCCCTCCATCAAGTATAATAAAAAAAAGTGCTTTATTCAATGAAATTTTCGTGTTATGATGAGGAAAACTATATTGATCTTTAGCAGGAGTTATTATTTATGGAAGAAATGCAAAATCAGCCTGTGCAGGAGCCGGGCAAAACTTATTCCGCTAAAAGCAACAGCTTTACCATATTATCTCTCTGCTTTGGTATGATCGCGATCGCAACCTGCTCCATGTTTTTCATTGCATTGCCGGCGGGCGGTCTCAGTATTTTATTTGCCATCCTTTCCAAAGGACGGGAGCGCAAAATGCAGGCGATCTGCAAGGCAGGCATCATCACTTCGGTAATCGGGATCTTCCTGTCTGTCATCATCACAGGAGCAGCATGTTATATGATGTTCTCCAATCCGGATTACAGACAGCAGCTTAACGATATGTCACAGCAGATGTACGGTGAAACCTTTGACGATATGCTGAAAGAAAGGGGACTGGATCTATGAGTATGACGATCGGTGCTTTTCAGCCATATGGCGGTTATTACGGAATACAGACACAGACAGGCTCTGTGAAAAATCCCGGTGAGTCTGAGGTAACTGCGCCCGGGCGTAAATCCTCCCCTGCAGAGTGTGAAACCTGCAAGGAGCGTAAGTACCAGGACGGATCCGACGAGATGGTATCCTTTAAATCCGCCTCACATATTTCGCCTTCCGCTTCCGCATCGGCTGTTCGCGCGCATGAACAGGAGCATGTCTCCAATGCGTTTAAAAAGGCCGCTACGGATGGTGGCAAAGTGCTGCAGGCAAGTGTCAGTCTCAGGACTGCCATCTGCCCGGAATGCGGTACAAGCTATATTGCCGGTGGCGAAACCACCACCAAAATTTCCTACACAAATGAGGAAAATCCATATCAAAAACAGAAAAAGATCCAGGACAGCCTGCGTTATACAGGGCAGAATCTTGATCTTGCCTGCTAATTACGTTGGGAGACAATTCAGAAATGAAACAGATAAAATCTTCTGCTGCTTTAAAGGCAGATGCCAGACAGCAGCTTCTCGGGAAATATAAGACAGTGATCCTTGCCTATCTGATCATGCAGTTTTTCTTATCCGGCTGCATGACCTTTGCACAGGCACAGGTCAATTTAAACACAGGTGCAGGCATGGGCATTTATTACCTGATCTATTTTATCCTGCTGTTATTGTCCGCGATCTTCATCACCGGACAGAACCAGCTTTATAAAAACATTGCCCGTGGTCTTCCCTATTATGTCAAAGATATGTGGACAGGCTTTCACGGACTGGCAGACCATGCGATCCTTGTACATCTGATCATCTTTGGTCTGTGTCTTCTGACAGGCATTCCGTTTATCCTGTCATGCCTGCTTATGGCGTATACCAAAAACTATTACCTGTCCCTGCTCGTTGCAGCAACCGGCATCTTCTTTCTTGTGATGTCAATCCTTTTGTCGATCTGGTATTCGCAGGCTCTTTACCTGATCACGGATTACCCGGATGAATCAGCACTGCAGCTTTTAAAGCACAGCAGAGCCTTAATGAAAGGACACGCCGGCAGTTATTTCTACCTGCTGGTCAGCTTTATCGGGATCTGGCTTCTCGTTGTACTGACGTTTGGGATCGGTATCCTTTGGGCGTATCCTTATTTTACAGCAACTAAGACCAATTATTATCTGGAGCTGACAGCTCCAAAGCCGGAAGAGATCTAAAGCCATGCTTTTTCAAGCAGTCCCATTCCTTCTTCTATCTCGGAGAGGGAAAGGGAGGCATAACCAAGCATGACCCGATGGGTCTCTTTTTTTATGATCTGATAATCGGAGAGCCCATACACTCTGCAGCCCTGCTGCTGTGCTTTCCGTATCAGCTGCCGCTCCGTCACTGCTTCATCCTTTGGCATAAGCAGCATATGCAGTCCCGCCTCTTCGCCCGTGATCGTAAAAAGGTCACGGAACGGTTCCAGACATTCCAGCATTTTTTCCTGTTTCTGACGATATACCTTTCTCATTTTATTCAGATACCGTTCAAAATATCCTTCTGCAATAAACCTGTTCAAAACTGCCTGATCGATCCGTGATACGGTAGAAGACAAAAAGCTGCAGTTCTGCTCGTAAAGCGTCAGAAGCCGTCTGGGAAGCACCAGATAACTGACACGGATCGCGGGGGCGATCGACTTGGAAAAGGTCCCCATATAAATGACTTTCTCCTGCTGATCTAAAGACTGCAGGGCAGGGATCGGTTTTCCCTTATATCGGAACTCACTGTCATAATCGTCCTCGATCAGGTATCTGTTTTCCTTCTCCTTTGCCCATGCAAGCAGCTCCAGCCGTCTTCCCACAGGCATCACGGCTCCGGTCGGAAACTGGTGCGCAGGCATCACATAGGCAAGATCCGCCTCTGTCTGTTCCAACGCAGCAGCGCGCATTCCTTTTTCATCCATATCAGTCACACAGATCCGGTAAGCATTACTGCAGAAAATCCGGTAGGCACGCAGATATGTTTCATTTTCCATTGCAACTGTCCGCATCTCTCCAAACAGCTTTTGCAGCAACAGCAGCAGATAATCATTTCCCGCACCGATGATGATCTGTTCCGGACTGCAATTAACGCCGCGGGAAGCATGCAGATAATGTGCGATCGTCCGGCGCAGTCTTTCATCGCCTTTGGGATTCCCTTTACGCAGTACGTTTTCCTGTTCATCCAGAAGCACCTGCCTGTGGATTCTCTTCCATGTGGAAAACGGAAAATAAGACATATCGATCGTATTCGGCGAAAAATCGCAGAGAAAGCTGTCATCCGTCTGCTGTCTTTGTGTCTCTTTCTGTTCCTCTTCCTGTATTCCGTCGCTCTCCCGGCTGATATGGTACAAATCTTCCACATGGCTGACAAAATATCCCTGACAGGGTTTTGCTTCCAAATATCCCTCAGAGACAAGCTGTCCATATGCCAGATCCACGGTCGATCTTGAAATCTGGAGCTGCTGTGCCAATAAACGAGCAGAGGGAAGCCGCTCTCCATAGCGCAGCTTCCCTTCTCTGATTTCTTTTTTGATATGATCATATATCTGTTCATATAAATGTTTTTTATTGTCCGGATCTAATACGATCAGCAGATTATCCATTTTTCTGTTCCTTCATTTTTTTCCTCAAATCGTCCTTCAGATCTCTTGCTCTGTCTTTGATCCGTTTATTTGCAGCCGGCGATACCAGAATACCGGATAAAAGCTTTGCTGCCACATCATAGTGTTCAAATTCCATAGACAGCACTGCGATCAGATAATCTACCGTCAGCTCATCCATGCCACAGATTGGAAAAGCTTCCGACTGTCTTGCTGCCAGGAAACCTTCCAGCGCGCTCTGACGATATTCCCGCTCTTCCTGCAAAAGTTCCGGCTTTGGATCCGTCTCTGCTGTCTCTTCCAGCATACCATGCAGAAGCCAGGATGATTTCAGACAGATATAAGCCTTCTCACTTGCTTTTGCCTTCTTGACGATCGCATTTGCCAGCGTCAGCTTATAACGTTCCAGTGCCTGCTCATACGTATAGATCTCACCGTCCATCTGCACCGGCTTATAATGGGCACAGATTCCCGCGCGGATCATTTTTGCCTGCATGCTGGATGTCAGCTCATAGTAGCGGCCAAGTGCTGCATAGCCACAATGCGGACAAACGATCGGATCATATTTGACCACATCGATCCCTTCATATCTCGGGCGCAGATCCTGATCTGTTCCCAGCCTTCTCGCCTTACCTGCACGGATCGTCTTGGATTTAAATTCTGCCTCGCAGATCGGGCAGACATATTTTTTATCAAACAATATATCTGCTTCTTTTATTACAGGAGCATCTGTATCCTTTTTGATATCTTTTGGATCCGGCTTCTCATATAAAGAAGCATTTTCCAATTCCCCCAGTCCAAATTGTTTCAGCCCCGATAAGATACCCATTTTTGTCCTCCTCCATTACGCCTTTGGCAGCTTGAAGGAGCTCTTCAGAGAAACAATTCTGTTAAATACCAGCGCATCTTCTTTGGAATCTTTATAGTCCACACAGAAGAAACCGTTTCTTACGAACTGGAAACTCTCGTAAGCTTTTGCGCCTGCGATCGCCGGTTCTATATAGCAGTCTTTCAGGACAGTCAGCGAATTCGGATTCAGATTCAGACTGCCGTCTTCCTTGTTGTAAACACCCTTCTCTTCATCTACCAGGTTTTCATATAAACGCACCTCTGCTTTTACTGCTTCCTTTGCAGGAACCCAGTGAATGGTGCCTTTTACTTTACGTTCTGTGAAACCGGAACCCGCCTTTGTCGCAGGATCATAGGTACAATGTACTACTGTTACCTTTCCGTTTTCATCCTTTTCAAAGCTTGTGCATTTTACAAAATATGCATGCATCAGTCTGACTTCATTGCCCGGGAACAGGCGGAAATATTTCTTCGGCGGTTCTTCCATGAAGTCATCCCGTTCGATATATAATTCTCTGCCAAACGGTACCTGATGCGAACCAAGCTCCGGATTTTCCATGTTATTGGCAGCTTCCAGCATTTCTGTCTGACCTTCCGGATAGTTGTCGATAACTAACTTAATCGGATCAAGCACAGCCATCATACGCGGACGTTTCAGCTTCAGATCTTCTCTGACACAATACTCCAGCATTGCATATTCTGCTGATGAGTTAGCCTTAGACACACCACAGAGCTCTACGAACTTCTTAATGGACTCCGGTGTAAAGCCTCGTCTTCTGAGTGCTGCGATCGATACCAGACGCGGATCATCCCAGCCATCTACGATCTTATCTTCTACCAGCTTCTTGATGTAACGCTTACCGGTCACAACATTTGTCAGATACATCTTTGCAAATTCGATCTGTCTCGGTGGATGCGGATACTCCAGCTCCCTGACAACCCAGTCATATAATGGACGGTGATCTTCAAATTCCAGTGTACAGATAGAATGTGTGATTCCTTCGATCGCATCTTCGATCGGATGTGCAAAATCGTACATCGGATAGATGCACCATTTATCGCCTGTATTATGGTGTGTCATATGTGCCACACGATACAGGATCGGATCACGCATATTGATATTCGGAGATGCCATATCGATATGGGCACGCAGTACCTTTGCACCATCCTCATACATACCGTTTTTCATATTTTCAAACAGTTCCAGATTTTCTTCAATACTTCTGTCACTGTATGGATCTTTCTTACCCGGCTCTGTCAGTGTGCCTCTGTAAGCACGGATCTCATCCGCACTCAGATCGGAAACATATGCTTTGCCCTTTTTGATCAGTTTTACTGCGCCTTCATACATCTGATCGAAATAATCGGATGCAAAGAAGAGACGGTCTTCCCAGTCAGCCCCGAGCCATTTGATATCAGCTTTGATAGACTCTACGAATTCTGACTTTTCTTTTGTCGGATTGGTATCATCAAAACGCATATTGAACTTTCCGCCGTATTCCTGTGCCAGTCCGTAGTTCAAAAGAATACTCTTGGCATGTCCGATATGCAGATATCCGTTCGGTTCCGGTGGAAATCTGGTGTGTACCGTATCATAAACGCCCTCTGCCAGATCTTTATCAATTTCCTGTTCAATAAAATTTCTGGAAACAACTTCTTTTTCTTCTGTCTTTTCTGTCATCTCGTTATTTTCCATAAAGCTCCTCCTCGTGTCAAATCCTCTGCCGCTTTTCTTTTGTCATTTCTCCTTATGATAGCATAAATGCGGCTTAAATTAAATATATTTCTCGTCAAAATCTTTACGCGTCATCGGGCGGTCAAAATAGTAACCCTGCACCAGCCGCACCTTCATGCCCTCCAGTACCTTGTACTGCTCTCTTGTTTCAATTCCCTCGATACAGATACTGACACCGATCGCACCTGCCAGCTCCGCAACCATCTTGATAAACGACTGAGAATAAGAGTCCTCCGTCAGATCCGATACAAAGCTCTGATCCACCTTGATCACATCCAATGGGATCTCCCGGATATGGTTCAGGGAAGAATAGCCTGTTCCGAAATCATCCAGCGCGATCCGCGCGCCCAGACCTCTGATCTGATTCAGGATCTTTTTCATACGCTCCATATCATTGATTGCAAGACTTTCCGTTACTTCCAGCGTCAGATTGTGTGGATCAATCCCAGACTGGCGAATCGTTTCTTCTATGGTTTCTACAATATCCGTCTGCAAAAGCTGCACGACAGACAGATTGACATTGACCTTAAACTCAGGATGTCCGTGTGTATTCCAGTATTTGCATGCCTTGCATGCTTCCTTCATGACATGGTTTCCGATCGGATTGATCAGTCCGAGATACTCTGCCAGCGGAATAAAATCGGATGGCGGAATAAAGCCGAGCGTTGCGGAATTCCATCTGACCAGTGCCTCCGCACCCACACATGGCGTTCCTTCCTTCTGGATATCAATGATCGGCTGATAATAAACCTCAAACTCTCTGTAATCACCTGCTGTCGCATCACGCATATTTTTTTCCATATCCAATCGTTTATTGGAAATGGAACTGATATTATCGGAATATACCGCCACTCTGTTTTTGCCACTCTTTTTGGCTTCATACATAGCGATATCCGCTTTCTTGATCAGATCCTGCACGCTGCTGCCATCCTCCGGGAAATAGCAGATACCCATACTCATTGTACAGTAATAATCCGCATTTTTTAAGAACCATGGTTTGGAGAAGATTGCCTTGATCTCTTCCACAATTCCGTCAAACCTTGTAATGCTTTCCGGCGGTACGACAATGACAAATTCATCACCGCCCATACGGTAGCACGTATTATGTATCTCAGGGATCCGCTGCAGGCTGTGGGAAATGGACTTCAGCAGCACATCTCCGTACTGATGCCCCAGACCGTCATTGATATGCTTGAAATCATCCAGATCCAGATAAAGCAGTCCGCCCCGTCCACTATCAGCCTCTGCTTTTTCAATATACTGCGCCAGATCCCGTTCACAACACATACGGTTATACAATCCTGTCAGGAAATCTGTGTATGCCTGCTGCTCGATCTTGCGCTGGTACAGCTTTTTATCTGTAATATCATATAATGCACTGAAAGATACTTTTCTGCCATCTACCCAGTCAATCTCTGTCTGATGCAGATCGTACCAGTGCTTTCTGGAAGGATGCTTCAGTTCATAATAACCATTCTTCACAAGAGCACTTTCTGCCTGCTCCAGCAATCTGTTGATCGTACCCTTTTTCAGTTCCTGTTCAAATTCGTGCTGCATCAGATCATTACAAAACAGCACCTGTCCGGTTTCTTTATCTCTTACGTAAATACAACTCCCCACTGTATTTAAAATCTGTGTCAGAGACTGATAGGAACTTACAATAGAATTACGGGCGATCCTGTTATCCAGTATACTCTGCAGCACCTTTGCCATATCTGTCGTATACCGGATCTCCTCAGCCGACCATTTATGCTCCTGCCTTGCCATAAGCACGCAGAGATACATACTGATCGTGCCACGGATACTGATCGGAACCGTGATCAGAGAACTGATCTTTGCCTCTTTCAAAAATACCGCTGTCTGTCCATCTGCCTCCTCAGCACCGGATATGATCACCGCTTCACTGCCACATACCGGTTCCGGTTTCATTGTTTCTCCGCATGCTGCCTGTAAGAGAGACGGATATGCGGAAGTCTCAGCTATAACAGAATACATTTTCCCATCTTTGGAAAGTTTCAACAACTGCATATTGCTGACTGTCAGCTTTTCCTGCATCAGCTGCAACAACTGTCCTGCCAGCTGTTCAAATGGGCTTCGGTCCAGAAGAAGCTTTACGATCCTGCCAAGTCCCCATTTTTCTGCCTGTTCTTTTTCCTCTTCTGTCAGCCACATGCGAAGCAGGTCAAGTGCCTGTGTAAATGCACTCTCGCTTGTCACATGCAGGAAACCGTCCGCATAATGCCCTCTCTTTGTGAATTCCTTTTCTAAAACGCAATAAGCAAGCCAACACATAGTTGGCTTGCCTTCCTTTCTTACCGTAACAGCTGCTGTCTTAACATTCTCGTAAGATGTGTCTTCTATGATCTGGTCTTCCAGAGATGAACTGCACAGTCTGTTATACAATGCTTCTATATTTTCTTTACCGATCAGCTGAAGTAATCGTTCTCCTTCTTTCGGTTCACCTGACAGCTTTGTAACAGCGTTTCCGTCCGCATCAACACAGTACAGATATATTCCTGCAAGTTCTGCTATCCCATCCTGTATTTTCTGTAACTTTTCACGATCAAATGCCTGCATGAACCTAACCTCACCTTACATTGTTCTTTTGGCACTTTCTACTGTTCTACGCTGTAGTTTGGTGCCTCTTTTGTAATATGAATATCATGTGGATGACTTTCCTTTAAGGCTGCTGCGGAAATCTTCACAAATCTGCCTCTCTCCTGCAGTTCAGGGATAGAAGGTGTACCACAATATCCCATACCGGAACGGATACCACCAACTAACTGGAATACAGTATCTTCTACACTTCCCTTATATGCTACACGACCTTCCACACCTTCCGGTACCAGTTTCTTTGCATCTGACTGGAAGTAACGGTCTTTGCTTCCGTTTTCCATTGCTGCAATAGAACCCATACCACGGTATACTTTATATTTTCTGCCCTGGAATAGTTCAAAAGTACCAGGCGCTTCGTCACATCCTGCAAAAATACTACCCATCATGCAGACACTGCCGCCTGCTGCAAGGGCTTTTGTCATATCGCCTGAATACTTGATACCACCGTCTGCAATGATCGGAATACCATATTCTTTTGCTACGGAATATGCATCCATGATCGCTGTGATCTGCGGTACACCAATACCGGATACAATTCTGGTTGTACAGATGGAACCAGGTCCGATACCAACCTTTACCGCATCTGCGCCGGCTTCGATCAGAGCCTTTGTGCCTTCTGCTGTTGCAACATTACCTGCAATAACCGGCAGATCCGGATAATTTTCCTTGATCATACGCAGACATCTGAGTACGTTTTCTGAATGTCCGTGTGCACTGTCAAGAACAACTACATCAACCTTGGATTCAACAAGTGCTGCCACTCTGTCAAGTACATTTGCTGTGATACCGACACCGGCACCGCAAAGCAGTCTGCCCTGTTTATCCTTTGCTGCAAGAGGATATTTGATTGTTTTCTCAATATCCTTAATTGTAATAAGACCTTTCAGATTAAAATCATCATCTACGATCGGAAGCTTTTCTTTTCTTGCCTTTGCAAGAATTGCCTTTGCCTCTTCCAATGTAATGCCTTCCTTTGCTGTAACCAGCCCTTCGGAAGTCATGGATTCTTTGATCTTTTTACTAAAATCCGTTTCAAATTTCAGATCACGGTTTGTGATGATACCAACAAGTTTACGTCCCTCCGTGATCGGAACACCGGAAATACGGAACTTCGCCATCAGCTCGTCTGCATCTTTCAATGTATGCTCAGGAGTCAGAGAAAATGGATCTGTAATGACACCGTTTTCAGAACGTTTTACCTTGTCAACTTCTTCAGCCTGTGCCTCGATCGACATATTTTTATGGATGATTCCGATACCACCCTGTCTGGCCATTGCGATTGCCATACGATGCTCTGTTACTGTGTCCATACCTGCACTCATCATCGGAATGTTCAATCTGATCGTCTTTGTCAGATTCGTACTTAAATCTACCTGATTTGGGATTACCTGAGAGTAACCCGGTACTAAAAGAACATCGTCAAATGTAATGCCGTCACCAATAATCTGTGCCATTTTTCTTTTCCTCCATGATCTTGTGTTAGTTTTTTCTTATCGGCAAGTTTATCAAACTTGAATCGCTTCGTCAATCCCGGAAAGTAACACGGGGTGCCACCTTGCTGATCTGCTCAAAGAGTTCATCATTTACTTCAAGCAAAACCTTTTGCAGCTGATTATTTACTTTAATGATCAGGGCGTATGGACTGCTGTCCTTTTCCCCTGTGGAATAATCTACTGTTTTGATATCATTTCTGCCCTGATATGCAGCCATTCTGCCTGATGAAGCAGGCGCAAACAGTTCCATTGTTGTCAGGTCATATTCTGCCACTGTCTTTCTTCTGGACTGATTCTGGATCCTGTCGATCGTCAGATGCTTGTCCAGATACAGATATTCATATTCTATTATTTTGTTGAAATTTACCAGATATGCCAGTCCCAACAAGATTGCACCGACTAAAAACAGTACAATGCTTCCGGTCAGTAAAAACGCTGCGAGAAGTGCAAGCACTCCTGCCACGATCAGAAGATTACGAAGAAGCACCGGCAAAATGCTGTGTTTTCTTCTTATCAGTAATTCTACGTAAGTATCATTCATTTTTATCACCTGCTGTTTTATTTTCGTTCTCTTTTATATTAGTACAAAAAAGACTGAAAAGCTATAGGAAATTATAAAGAATCTGTATTCCAGTCATGAAAAGATTGTGAAATATCAGTCTGCTTCGTTGACACTTTAAATGGCTGCAAGTATCATAAGAAGGATGAAAATGGTTAAATCGCAGCAAGTCCTGCTGCATAGAAGGAGACGATAGCTTATGATGAAAGATGAGATCCGCGCCCAGAAGGAACGGGTAAAACAAATGTCCCACTGGGAACGATTTAAATATTTCTGGTATTACCAGTGGAAATGGGTTGCGCTTGCAGTTGCAGTCATCGCCTTTCTCTGCTACCTTGGGCTTACGCTCTACAAAAATTCATTTGAGGAATATGTCTATGTCGCGCTCGTCAACTGTGATATTACAAAATCACAGCAGAGTCAGGAGCTTATGGAAGGCTACGCCGAAAGCAGAAATGTGGATACCTCCCAGACGCCTGTCTCCATCAACACCAAGCTGTCTATCCCCGAAGAAGCAACCGGATCACTCTCCGTCGCCAATTCACAGACACTGCAGGCTTATATCGAAACAGGTGATTATGATGTGCTGATCGGCAATACATGGATCATAGATGATTTCGCTTCGCAGGGTTACCTGTGCGATCTGAAAGCACAGCTTCCTGCGGATCTATACGAAAAGGTCAAAGACCGGCTTTATGAGTTTACCTATGACAATGGTAAAACATATGCCATCGGCTTTTATGCAGACGATCTGCCTGCGATCACATCCCTATATACAAAAGATTCGCGCCCGATCATCGCACTGCCGGCGTCTTCCAAGTCGCTGGATGTGGGAATTGATTTTATCCGGTATCTGTATGAACTGGCGGAATCGTAAATGATAATATGTATAATATAAAATCCCGGGAATGTATCTACGCAATCACGTTTGACTACCCTGCGATTTGCTTAACGCATATTTTGCATGGGCTCCAGCCACTCGAACCTCTGTGCATGTAAAATCGGCTTTGCCGATGCACAGAGGCTGCATAACGGATTTACATGGTAAATCCGTTACATTTACCCAAAAGCGTGGTGGTCTCTCCGCCCAGCAAATGCGAAGCAAATCTCGGTCGTCTACACTATCGATTGCTTAGATACATCCCCGGGATTTTTCATTTATATTTATTATTTTTCTATTTTGAAGTTACAATAGTTCCTTCAGGACCTTATTTACCATGCCCGGATCGGCTTTGCCGTGCATTGCCTTCATCGTCTGTCCGACAAGGAATCCGATCGCCTTTTCTTTTCCGTTGTGATAATCTTCGACTGACTGCGGGTTAGCTGTGATCACATCTTCGATCGTCTTGCGGAGTGCGCCTTCATCATTGACGGTTTTCAGTCCGTTTTCTTCCACATATTTTTCCGGGTCGATGTCTTCTGCAAACATCTTTTCAAAAACAGTCTTTGCCACGCTGGAGTTGATAGCTTTATCATCTACAAGCTTGATCAGGGAAGCTAAATGCTCCGGTGAGAAACGAATGTCCTCAGGATCCATGCTGTTCTCCTTCAAAAGCTGCATTGTCTGTACCATCAGCCAGTTGCTGACCTTCTTCGGCTGGTTGCAGATCGCGGTTGTTTCTTCAAACAGATCCGCCATTTTCTTGGTGCCTGTCAGGATCTCGATATCATAGTCCGGCAGATCAAATTCTTCTTTATAACGCTGCATCTTCTCCGGTCTGAATTCCGGTTCCTCTGCTTTGATCTGTGCAAGCCATTCATCCGAAACAACGATCGGTGTCAGGTCTGGATCCGGGAAATAACGGTAATCCTGTGCATCTTCTTTGCTTCGCATTGCATAAGACTCACCCTTTGTATCATCCCAGCGTCTTGTTTCCTGTACGACCGCCTTGCCTGCTTCGATCAGGTCGATCTGTCTTGCCTGCTCACCTTCAATGGCATGCGCGATCGCTTTAAAGGAGTTCAGGTTCTTCATTTCTGTACGAGTTCCGAATTCCTTCTGTCCGACTTCCCGTACGGAAAGGTTGACATCTGCACGCATACTGCCTTCCTGCAGCTTGCAGTCGGAAGCACCGAGATACTGGATCAGCATACGCAGCTTTTCCAGGTAAGCAATGACTTCCTCTGCACTGCGCATATCCGGTTCGGATACGATCTCGATCAACGGAACACCGGAACGGTTATAATCTACCAGTGTGCAGTCTTCCCACTCATCATGGATCAGCTTTCCTGCATCCTCCTCCATATGGATCTCATGGATTCCTACCTTCTTGCTGCCTGCTTCTGTTTCAATCTCCACATACCCGTTACGGCAGATCGGCAGATACAACTGGGAAATCTGATAGTTCTGCGGGTTATCCGGGTAGAAATAGTTTTTCCGGTCAAATTTGGCATATCTTGTGATGTCGCAGTTCATTGCCATACCGACTGCAACCGCGTATTTTAATACCTGCTTATTTAAAACGGGCAGAGAACCCGGCATTCCGCTGCAGACAGGACACACATGGGTATTCGGTGCACCACCGAAAGCAGTGGAACAGCCACAGAAAATTTTTGTTTTGGTCGCCAGCTCTACATGAACCTCCAGACCAATGACGGTTTCATATTGCTTTGCCATTTATGCGTCCTCCCTTCCGAATTTACCTCTTGCCTGCTCATAAGTATAGGCAGCCTGGATCAGCTTCTTCTCTGCGAAGCAATCTCCGATCAACTGCAGACCGATCGGCAGTCCCTGTGCATCTGTTCCGCACGGAACACTGATGCCCGGCAGTCCTGCAAGGTTGACTGAGATCGTATAAATATCGCCTAGATACATCTTGATCGGATCGGAAAGACTCTGTCCGAGCTTTGGTGCTGTTGTTGGTGCAACAGGGCCAAGGATCATGTCATATTTTGCAAAGGCCTCATCAAACGCCTTTTTGATCAGTGCTTTTACCTTTAATGCTTTCAGATAGTATGCGTCATAATAACCGGAGCTGAGAACGAACGAACCAAGCATGATTCTTCTCTTGACTTCCGCTCCGAAACCTTCCGAACGTGTCTGCTTGTACATGGCATGCAGTTCCTCTGCGGATTCTGTACGATATCCGTATTTCACGCCGTCGAATCGTTCCAGATTGGAGCTTGCTTCCGCATCTGCGATCGTATAATAGGTTGGGATCGCATATTTCACAAGTGCCAGATCAAACTCCTCGATGATCGCACCCTTTTCTTTCAAAAGGTTAGCTGCTGCTAATACTTTTTCTTTGACTTCAGGATCCAGGCCTTCGCTGAAATAATCTTTTGGAATACCGATCCTCATTCCCTTGACATCATTTACCAGTGCTTTTGTAAAATCTGTATCTTCTCTTTTCTGGCTGGTAGAATCTTTTTCATCATAGCTTGCAATGGCTTCCAGAATAGTCGCACAGTCTGTTACATCCTTTGCCAGTGGTCCAATCTGATCCAGAGAAGAACCATAGGCGATCAGTCCGTAACGGGATACGGTTCCGTAAGTTGGTTTCATACCGACAACGCCGCAGTAGGAAGCCGGCTGACGGATGGATCCGCCTGTATCGGAACCAAGTGCAAAGAAGCATTCATCCGCTGCTACCGCTGCTGCAGAACCACCGGAAGAACCTCCCGGTACATGCTCTGTATTCCATGGATTCTTCGTTGCACCATAAGCAGAAGTTTCTGTTGTGGAACCCATGGCAAACTCATCCATGTTCGTTTTACCGATCACAACTGCCCCTGCTTTCTGCAGATTCAGAACTGCCTCGGAAGAGTAAGTCGGGATAAAGTTGCCAAGGATCTTGGAAGAACAGGTTGTCAGCATACCTTCTGTGCACATATTATCCTTGATCGCAACCGGAACACCTGCAAGCGGTCCTGTCAGTTCTCCCTTTTCGATCCTCTCCTGTACCTCTTTTGCCTGTGCAAGTGCGCCTTCTTTATCTAATGTCACATAGCAGTGCAGATCTTCTTCCTTTTCTGCGATCTGCGCAAAAACAGCTTCTACCGCATCCACTGCCGTGAGCTCGCCTGCTTTGATCTTCGTGGAAAGCTCCACAGCCGTTAATTTTAAAATATCGTTCATTTCGGAGCCTCCTTAAAATGTTCTCGGTACCAGATACATACCGTCTTTTTCCTCTGGTGCATTTTTCAGCATGTTCTCACTGTCGTCTCCGTTTGTGACAACATCCTCACGGAATACATTACAAGTATCAAAAATATGACTCATCGGCTCTACGCCTTCTGTATCCAGTTCACCGAGCTGATCAATATAATCAAGCATATCTGCCATATCCTTTTTGGCCTGCTCCTTTTCCTCATCGGAAAGGGCAAGCTTTGCCAGAATGCCTACATATTCGATTGTTTCGTCACTGATCACGTTTGCCATCAGATTACCTCCACTCTTAATCTCTTACCTTGATGTGTACTTCACGAAGCTGCTGTTCTGTGACATCATTCGGTGCACCACACATCAGATCCTGTGCAGATCCGCTCATCGGGAATGCAATGACTTCACGGATATTTTCTTCATTGCGGAGCAGCATGATCATACGGTCTACACCAGGTGCCATACCTGCGTGCGGCGGTGCGCCGAACTGGAATGCGTTGTACAATGCGCCAAATTTGTTTTTCAGTGTTTCTTCATCATAGCCTGCAATTTCAAATGCCTTTACCATGATCTCCATATCGTGGTTACGGACAGCACCGGAAGAAAGCTCCACACCGTTACATACAATATCGTACTGATATGCCAGAATCGTAAGCGGATCCTGTGTTTTTAATGCTTCCAGTCCACCCTGTGGCATAGAGAACGGGTTGTGGGTAAAGCCGATCTGCTTTGTTTCTTCATCCAGCTCAAACATCGGGAAGTCGTTGATATAGCAGAATCGATAAGCGTTCTTCTCGATCAGGTCAAGCTTTTCACCAAGCTCGGTTCTGATCTGTCCAGCATAAAGGTTAGCACGTGCTTCCTTATCAGCGATAAAGAAAATGGTATCTCCGGCGGAAAGACCTGCCAATTCTTTCATTTCTACCTTCATATCGTCCGGAATGAATTTATCGATCGGTCCCTTGTAGCTCATGTCTTCCATTACCTCAAGGTAACCAAGTCCGCCCATTCCGATAGACTGTGCAAACTTCAGAAGCTTTTCATGGAAGCCCTTGGACATCTGCTGGTTTACTTTAATGGCTCTGACGGTTCTTCCCTTAAACGGCTTGAAAGTACATCTCTGGAAGAACTCTGTCACATCGATAATACGAAGCGGGTTACGAAGATCCGGTTTATCCGTACCAAACTCCAGCATAGCCTGTTTGTAGCTGATGATCGGATATGGTGCCTGTGTAACGGAATAGCCTTCCGGTGCAAATTTCTCAAAGGTAGCGGAGAGCACTTCTTCTCCGACTGCAAATACGTCTTCCTGTGTTGCAAAGCTCATTTCAAAATCGAGCTGATAAAATTCGCCCGGTGAACGGTCTGCTCTTGCATCCTCATCTCTGAAACACGGTGCGATCTGGAAATATTTATCAAAGCCGGATACCATCAGAAGCTGTTTATACTGCTGTGGTGCCTGTGGCAGTGCATAAAATTTACCTTTGTACTTTCTGCTCGGTACAATATAATCACGTGCACCTTCCGGTGAGGAAGCACACAGGATCGGTGTCTGGATCTCTAAAAATCCCATTTCTGTCATTTTCTGGCGCAGGAAGCTGATCACCTGACTACGGAAAATAATGTTGTCTTTTACCTTCTGGTTTCTCAGATCCAGATAACGATATTTTAAACGAAGATCTTCACGGATCTCCTTGGATGTCATGACTTCAAACGGAAGTGGTTTATATACCTTGCCAAGGATCTGGATCGTCTTTGCTTCCAGCTCGATCGTTCCTGTCGCGATCTTCGGGTTATAAGTTTCTTCATCACGCTTTTCGATAATACCGGTGATGGATACGCAATCCTCTTTTACAATACCGGTAAGCAGGGATGTATCACGCAGGACAACCTGCAGGACACCATACATATCCCTGAGATCGATAAAGGATACACCGCCGTGATCTCTGATGTTTTCTACCCATCCGCTGACCTTCAGGGTCTGACCAATTTGCTCTTCCGTGATGTCTTTTAAATAAACATCTCTGTACATGTTTGCTTTCATGTTGCTCCTCCTGTCTTTCCTTCTGTAGTGTCCCGGCCTTGATGTATCACACAACTAAAAAGTCCCGGGACAAATCATTGTCCCGGGACGGATATTCTAAATCCGCGGTACCACCCGCATTGAGAAGACTTCAGCCGAATACCTTTTCCTAGATCTTCTCCACTCTTCCACTTAACGCGTGTCACGTATTACCCTAGCTCTATATCCCGTTATAGAGGTTCGAATAATCTGCTCCGGAGTGTTCCCTTTATCAGTTCCCGCGCGGATGCTTTCAGTCGGTGGCATCACTTTCCTGTCGTTTTTCCTGACAAGAGTCTCCTTCTCTGCATTTCTTGGTTCAGATTTTAGCACCCTGAAAAATGGATTGCAAGTATTTTTTTCGATTCAGAGCGTTTTTCCTGTATGGTGCATCTTTTGTGCGTGATAGTGTTTATTTTCTCAATCAGCGTAAGCTTTGTTTATAACAGCAATTTTACAAACCGGATAATGTTCTCATGACTAAGTCCACATCCTTATTTTCCAGCTCCTGTATAATATGCAGATATGTTTTTTGTGTAGTTGTCATACTGGCGTGCCCCAGTCGTCTTGCAACACTGGCAATCGAAACACCTGCAAATAATAAAAGAGAAGCATGTGTATGTCTGAGACCATGGATTGAAATCACGGATATCCCGCACTCTCTGCAATGCCTTGAAAGGACATCATTAACTGTTGAATTATATATTTTGTCCTCCCCTACAAATATTGGCTTATCCTCGGGCAAATTTTTAACCAGTTCCGAAAACTTCACAACAATCTGCCAGTCTATTTGAATTTTCCTAACAGACGATTTATTTTTTGTAGGCAGAAATCCTCCCTCTCCTTTATAGTCCCATGTTTTGCTTACAGATAAAGTCTGTCTTGCAAAATCAAAGTCCGCCGGTGTAATTGCAAGTGCTTCCGAGAATCTCATTCCTGTTTTTGCAACCAATAATATAAACCAGTCCCAGTTGGGGTTCTCCCTAATATCCAGATGTGCAATTAACGTATGTAACTCAAATTGATTTAAATATTTTATCTTCTTTACTTTTGGTGTTTTTCCTTTGATGATGGCTTTTCTGGTCGGATCTCTGTCTATCAGCCCTTCATCCACCGCATCAAGAATGGCACCTTTCAACTGATGATGAAAATCAAGCGTCGTCTGTCTTTCATGCTCTTTTGCATAATCGTTAAGAAGTTGTTGATACACTGTCCTTGTTAAATCAGATACCTTCAGTCTGGGAACCAGTTTTTCAACCCATTTCTGCGTCATCAGATATTTTGCCATCGTCGCTTCTCTTATGGCGTCCTTCTTGTATACTTCAATCCACTGCTTATAATAATTACAAAATAATTCTGTTCCATCCATATCGTTTCGCATAAGCTACCTCCATTTTATTTGTGCTTACGCTGATATGAATAGTAAAGACTATTTTCTCCCGCAAATCAATGTGCCTAATTATTGATCAGAGGCTTTATTTCCTCATCCAGTGTTTTCTTTAATGCTGAAAGGAGCTGTGTATAATATTTGAACTTTGGTATTGCCTTCTCTTGCGCAGCCTTATATCCGGCAAAATCGGATGTTATCTTAATTGCATTTTCATTTGGGATTTCTCCATTTCTGTAATGAGTTGCCGCGTACATAACATCATCTTTAGACGCATACCATGTCAGGCAAAAATCCTTAACAATTTTCTCAATGCAATCCCGTTTCATATTTTCAACAATATTTAAAATTGACTGCCCCTTATATTTATCCTTGTCAAGCTCTATTTCATACACAAGGCTGTCCATGATATCAGCAACCTGAAAATTATCTTTCCGCAGATCCTCAATATATTGCTTCACTTCTTCAATCTGTTTCTTTCTTTGTTCCGGTGTTACTTCCGAATCATCATCAGGCGTTACGATATTCTGGATCAGATTGATAATATACTCATAATCTATTTTTGTATGACTGTATGCCATTAACTCATAATCCTGATCCACCTCCGGTGTATCCGAATCTGCCGGATCATCTGATTCTGACTGAATTTCTGCTTTCACATTAAAATAATGTCCCGCATAATCCTCATATTCATCTTCCGTAATGCCATAACTTTCCAACATACTGTCATCATACTGGGAAAACGCCTTCAGTTGTGCGAACAGCTTATCAAAATTCTGAAACATTTTTATAAATACAATCTTTTCTTTGCGTGACATCCCCGGAATTTCTGATGGCTTTTCTGCAGATGCACGAAGTGCCTTCAATGATTTCCGAAAAGCAGGTTCTATTTCTTTCCATTCAGCCACAAGTGCCGTTCCCGTGCTTCCCGCAGAATACAATTTCACAGCATTATCAACACTTTCCTTAAAGAGCTTCGGTGCCTGAAAAGTCACAATCTGTCCATATGCCTTATTTTTATCAAATATACGATTCGTCCTTGAAAACGCCTGTATCAAATCGTGCGGCCCCATTGGCTGTCTGTCAATAAACATAGTCGACATACATGGTGCATCAAAACCTGTCAGGAGACGATCTACCACAATAACAAGATCCAGTTGCTCGCTTCTACTTTTAAATTTGGAGTCTTTTCTTGCCAAACGCTTATTTAAATTACCATTATAAGCCTGTATCTGTGACAGATCATATTTCGTATTGAACATGCTATTATAATCATCTAATGACTCACGCATTTTCTGTTGGTTCAAATGGGAACTTTCGTCATTTTCTGTTACAGAATATGTAATCGCAAACTTAGGGAAATCCGGCAATACCTGTCTGATCCTCTCATCTATCTGTAGAGATGTCTCACCATTTTTCACTCTCTTCAGTAATTCATAATACTTCTGCGCTAATTGGATTGAACTGGTTGTTAACAGGCCCTCGTAAGTTTTTCCTTTACCATTTTGGAAGCCCAGCTTATGATAAGATTTATTCAAAATCACATCCAGCACTTTCAACATATGTGTTTCATTCTCGTAAATTCGGCTGTCCGTTTCGTCTACCATGTTTTTGGGTCCATCATGCTCTACCTGAAACCCTAATACAGCATTGTCTTTAATCGCATTTTGAATGGTATACTCATGCAGACGCTTTCCATATAATTCTTCTGTTGTCCGAGGCAAATCACCTAACTTCGGATATGGATTTTCTGCAAAACGAGGTGTTCCCGTAAATCCATACCACAAGGATTTTCCGAAAAATCTTTCCAGTTCCCTCTTCGTCCCCGGTGTTACAGCTCTATGACACTCGTCCACGACAAATGCAATTCGGAGATTTTTTATCTTTGTATACTCTGGTGTTCCTTCTTCCAATCTTTTGGTAATTAATCTTTGCAGTTTTTGTATTGTAGTAACAATTACCTGTCTGTCATCGGATTTCAGCTTTTTCTTAAGATCAGAAACATTGTCTGTCTCATCCACATCAATCAGATCATTATTTGCATATGCCTGAAATGCCATCGTTGTCTGTGTGTCCAGATCTTTTCTATCAATCAGGAAAATAGCCTTATCAATAGTAGGAATATCCATTAAAAGATTTCTGGTTGCCTTATAAGAAGTCAGCGTTTTTCCTGAACCGGTCGTATGCCACACATATCCCGACTTCCCTGTTTTAGATGCCTCCCTAATTGCTTCTATTGCATGAATCTGATAAGGTCGAAGTAATATCAGACGCTTTGCGTCCTCGTCCAGAACAGTATATCTTGCTATCATTTCATGTGCTGCCGGAATACGGAGTACACTTTTGGCAAATTCTAAGTAATCCGATACCGGATTGTTTTTTTCATCCAGCCACCCACTTACAAATTTAGGATTCAGTTCTGTGTCTCCCGCCGCGCTGAAGTATTTTGTATCAACTCCGTTACTGATTACAAACATCTGAACAGCCGAGAAAATACCTGTAAACTTTCCTTCTCCAATATATTTCTTAATCTGCCAGAAGCCATCCATATAGGAATGTTGTTTATTTTTCAATTCTATATGGATCATTGGCAACCCATTGATCATCAATGTCACATCAAATCTTCTATCCTGTGCTTTTGTTTCTTCATCATCCTTTAAAGCTCTATATTGATTTATAACCTGATATACACTGCTGCCACCTGCAATATGCTCATGATTCATAACGACAAGATGAAGTTTCTCAGTATCTCGCTGAACATGAACCATTACCTTGCCATTCTCACCAACAAGCCATTCCCCGGCTTTATAGAATGATGAAAACTGCAATTGATTCCTCACCTGTTCAAACTCTGCATCTGTCAGATGCTCTCCGTCCAGCCTGTCCTTATTATTCTGCTCCAGAATATATCGAAAATTATTCCATAAGTCGTCCTCTGTTTTCAGATCCGGCTGATAGATCCATTGGGACTCACCATAAACCAACTGATCAATTAATTTCTGTTCTATTACTGACTCAAGTTCTGCCATAAATTGTTATCCCCCTGTCATAAAGTACATTAATAGTTATATTTTTTCTCTTATTATATCATTTTGTGTGAATTTTGAGGTGTTTTTCACGTAAATAAGCTTACGATGGTGAAGAGTGATGAGGTGATCGAGATAATCAAAATATGCTCCGATCTTCTTCTGTTCTTCAATGTCTGGAACCAACAATTCTTGTTTATACAGTTCTTCCCAAACAATATTTTTTCTACAAATGCTTGCGCCCTCGGTCGATGCCCGCAGGAAAAAATTTTTGGTACTATCCCTTTTTACCCATGCTTGCATAAACAACGGATTGCAATCAACAAGTTCATAAACCTTGTAAGCAGGCGATATTATGCCATGTTCAAATCGTAAATTTACATTGCAATTTCCAAGATGTAAATTTTGTGCTGACAAAATCAAATCATTTTTTTTAACTTTTAAATACCCAACATTGGATGCCCCTCTAAAATGGCTAAACAATTCAGAATTAAGATACATACCATTTATAGCACAAGAAAGCAATGTGTCTTCATCCTCAACAGACGTCTTATTTTTCGTTTCATCTAACAAGCTTCCAAACTTACGCTGTTCCCAAGCGTTCATTCGATCATTTTATCAAGTTGAACACTCTCGCTGGTGAAGAGTGATGAGGTGGTCGAGACAATCAAAATATCCACCAATCTTACTCTGTTCCTCTTTTGAAAGTGGCACCACAAACTCCGAATTAGATATTAAGTTCCAATCTGCTCGTGGCATTTTTGAGCCTGATGACTGGTTTGCAATATTATCAAATTGCTTTGTTTGAATAAGGCGATAAAGAAAATTTTTGTCCATATTATTGGGCTTCAGCACCCACCAATCACCGACTGCA
Organism: Kineothrix sp. MSJ-39; assembly: GCF_018917935.1. GTDB lineage: Bacteria > Bacillota > Clostridia > Lachnospirales > Lachnospiraceae > CAG-194. The sequence continues at coordinate 37,767 of NZ_JAHLPN010000003.1, forward strand.
ACCCCCTTAAAATCTGGGTTTAACCAGTTATGCAAGTATGGACGAAGCTTTCCATAAAGCACCTGGGAGCCATCAAACTTAATCCCAGATTTTACCGTTTCTTTTGAACAGATATCTTTATTTAACCGCCCTTCTTCTGTCACCACATCCTCATATTCTACACTTGGAATATCTGATGCAGATATACAAACATAAGACTCTCTTGTAGCGATATCACAGAACTTACGCTGTTCCCAAGTTTTATATTTGACAGTTTTGAATTTTCCACACTTACGATGTATCCAAGTTATTTTATCTTATTTCGAACCATCATCAATGCATATCCCAGAAGATTTTCTCCTCTCCACTGCGATATATCAAATCTCTTTTCGTCCTTCATTGACAGCCCAATCCCCCATATCCGATCATGCACCGCACACTCAGCCAATAACGCACCCCCCGTCTGCAACAGCCTTTCTTTGAGTTCCTCATTTTGCGAAAATTTTGCAACTAATCCTTCATACACTATTAATTGCCGCATCCCATTCCACACATTTTCATTATAACCGGACACCATGCGTCCTAGTTCCTTAATATGTGCAACATCATCAGTTTTCAGTATCTGTTCCGCTACTGCCTCATCCACAAAACAGATTGCTTTCCGATACATCATAAACTGCTCCATGGAAGAGAACATCCTTCCATCCACTTCAAATTTTGATACATACCAATTACTCAAAAAACCATTTTCTTCATCAGGATTATGAAAACACACAACTTTCATGACACCGCTCCCACTTTCTGCACCGCCAGATCTAAATCCAGATCATGAAGTCCTGCATATGCTTTTTGCAGAAAATCTACCGGTATCTTCCGAACGACTTCTGCACTAGGAAGATCATAATACCACTGATAATATGCATAAAACTCACCAATCCAATCCGGCATAAATCCGGTCATGGATTTCCCCGATTTCATATGATAATTTTCATTCTCAGTAAAATATCTCCACAGTTCTTCTGCATCCATTGTGTTCACATAAGCCTGTGCTTCATCAATATATCTTCTGGTTTTACTTGCCATGTATGCATTAATAAAATCCTCTGTATCTTTATCAGGGAAGGTCTCTGCCACATAGTCAAATAACTTGCCTTGGTTTTCAACGACCTCACCTAAATACGCATCCGAATATGCTCCCATACCCATTCACCTCTTAAATCAGTGTGCTAAACACATTTGTCACCTTATTAGCATCTGAATTCACTAAATCACGCATTCTTTTTCTTGCACTGTCATCTCTTTGGTTGTATTTCTGATTAAATTCACTATATGCAACTGACAATAATCCATCTCTTATTTCGCGTAAATTTTCATATGCCAGCTCCGATTTTATGCAATACTGAATTCCCAGACCTCCCAAAGAAAGAAGTTCTTCTAGGATCTCGACGTCAATATTATCCCTTACAAACTCTTTGGCTATATAAAAATATGACGCATTTGCTCTCCAGCCCTTAATCACATCATAATTGCTGGTATCTATGCCATATTTGTCTATAAATTTTGCAGCCAATATTTTATATCTTTTTGACTCTGCCGCAGCTCTGTGCTTCATCAATTCTGCCAACCACGCCATGATAGAAGCCTCTTGATAATCAAATATTTTCAGTGAATCGCAATCCAATTCATACTTATGCACCCATCCATTTGCCTCCTGTGGTCTGCAAACCGCCCACTCTTTGGCAAGCTCAATATTCTCAGTCAAATAAAAGCCTTTTCCATAATCATGCTTTTCCTCTCCACCGCCAAATACCGGTGTTACTATTTTGTTTGGAGTACCATGATACAATATAATCTTTCCCATTCCATATCCTCCTAAACAAACATGTTTTGAAGCATGTATTTCTTTATTTTTTTCAATTCTTCACACTTATTCTGGTGAAGAGTGATGAGGTGATCGAGATTAATAAAATAATCTACTATTTTGTCTTGTTCCATCCTGTTTGGGAATGGAACAATCAAATTTTTTATCTCCTCATTATGGATATGAACTACTGACTTTCCCTGTGCTTTTTTTGCCAATTCTCGTTGCGAATTTCCATTAGAAATAGAAATTGCCATAAAAGCAGAATTAATATCCTTATTCGGCATCACAACATTTAAGTCTCCGCCAAGCAAAATCCCTGATTTATCAACGGTTGCAGCTCTTGCAATATCTTCTGCTGTTTCACCTGATGCTGGTACAATAACTTCTCCGCCTTTACTATATACAGCTCCCTCTTTTGCCTCTACATAAGTATCCACATCAGAAATGCTAGTTTCATATTTTGTATATAGTCTACCATACAAGATAATCGGGGTTCCAGACTCTATTAAATCGCTCTTAGAATATCCATTGCCCTTACTAAATTCGGCTACATCATCTAACTTACGCTGTTCCCAATCGTCAGTAAAACCTTTAAATCTTATCTCTGGAACTTTTGACCCATTTTGAGGAAACATTTTTTGCAACATGTATTTTTTCAGTTTTTTTGTATCTTCACACTTTCGCTGGTGAAGAGTGATGAGGTGATCGAGATAATCAAAATATGCTCCGATCTTCTTCTGTTCTTCAATGTCTGGAACCAACAATTCTTGTTTATACAGTTCTTCCCAAACAATATTTTTTCTACAAATGCTTGCGCCCTCGGTCGATGCCCGCAGGAAAAAATTTTTGGTACTATCCCTTTTTACCCATGCTTGCATAAACAACGGATTGCAATCAACAAGTTCATAAACCTTGTAAGCAGGCGATATTATGCCATGTTCAAATCGTAAATTTACATTGCAATTTCCAAGATGTAAATTTTGTGCTGACAAAATCAAATCATTTTTTTTAACTTTTAAATACCCAACATTGGATGCCCCTCTAAAATGGCTAAACAATTCAGAATTAAGATACATACCATTTATAGCACAAGAAAGCAATGTGTCTTCATCCTCAACAGACGTCTTATTTTTCGTTTCATCTAACAAGCTTCCAAACTTACGCTGTTCCCAATCGTTATCGAACCCTTTAAATCTAATTTTCGGTTTTCCCATATTCATCACTCCTCCATCTTTTCAACAAGGCTATGCAGTGATGACATAATCTTTTCATCATCTGATGTCAGTTCTTTAAGAAGTGATAAAAACTCTGCCTGTGTTTTTTCGATTTCGTTATCTGTGTTGGAAATGCTTGTCAATAAATCATCCAGATCGATTTCTTCTTCTTTTTCAAAATTATCGACATAACGAGGAATATTTAAATTAAAGTCATTTTTCTCAATATCCTCAAAACTTGCCAAATAGGCCTCTTTTTCCACAGTTTTCCTGTCATTATAGAGGTTCATGACAGAATCGATATGTACATCCGTCATTGCATTCTGTTTTTTCCCTTTTTCAAACTTCTGAGATGCATCAATAAATAAAACATCCCTTCCCTCTCTATGCTTCTTTAACACAAGAATGCATGTTGGAATCGAAGTGTTGTAAAACAGATTAGCAGGCAAACCGATCACTGCATAAATATTGCCGGAACGAAGAAGTTTCTCTCTGATTTTTCCTTCTGCTGCACCACGGAAAAGGACTCCATGTGGTAATACGATTGCCATTGTTCCATCGCTTTTCAAATGATACAGTCCATGAAGCAGGAAGGCATAATCCGCTTTTGATTTCGGGGCAAGTACTCCATAGTCGCTAAATCTTTCATCCTGCAAAAATCCTGCTGCTGCACTCCATTTTGCAGAATATGGCGGATTCATAAGTACCATATTAAAATCTGTTTCTTCTCCGGTCGGCCAGTCTCCATCCAATGTATCACCATTCCGAAGCGTCTGATTTTCAGGTACTACACCATGCAGAAACATATTCATGCGCGCAAGATTGTAGGTAGAGGTATTTAATTCCTGTCCATAATATTTGATATAATTTGGCTCCACTGCATATTTCTTTGCATTCAATAACAGGGAACCTGAACCCATACATGGATCATATACGGATAATCCTTTTTTCTTCTCCTGTCCTGCAATTGCTATCTTTGTCAAAATTTTTGAAACTGCCTGAGGCGTATAGAACTCACCGGCTTTTTTACCTGTTTCTGAAGCAAATTGCCCAATTAAATACTCATATGCATTACCAAGTATCTCTGCATCTGAATGAAGCAGGTCTGCTTTGTCAATCTCTTTTATCAGATTAGAAATCGTATCACTTTGCTTCTGATCCCCTGTTCCTAACCGATTGGAATATAAGTCTATATCAGTAAACAAATCGGCAAACAAAGGATCACTCTGTTCTATATTATTAAATGCCTTTTGTAATTGCTCGCGGTTAAATGAATTATTCCGTGCTGCATCTGCAAAACATGTATATGTCAGATCCGGCTCTATTACATAGTGGCATTCTGATTTTATCTGCTCTTTTAATTCTTCAGCACTTTCATCTTCCAGAGCCTCTTTATATGCCTCTAATGCACTCCTTAAGCTATCCGGTTTTTCATCATAAATCAAATCGTATACTCTGATTAAAAACGAATCCGAAAGATACTTATAAAATACAATTCCAAGCAAATAGTCTTTATACTCATTTGCATCCATTTTGGATCGTAATATATCTGCTCCGCTCCACAACACGCTTATCAAATCTTTACTGTTTTCTGTCTCTGCCATATCCCTTTTTCCTCCAAATCGTACTATCTTGCGTTTGTATTAATCCCGACCTACATAACTAGCCCCCTGATATAATCATCAATATCCTGCACAATATAACGGTCTCCCATTGTATGCAGTGATTCAAAATATTTTGTAATATATCCATAAATACCATATGTTTCAAAGATCTTTGCTACTTCTGCACCCGAAAGTCTTTTATAATAACGATACCTTTCCATGCAATAAATCACGAAGTTGGATTCTTTGCTCATCTCTTACGCCTCCTCCGGGTAATCATAAGAACCAGTTAAAAGTTCATCCTGATACATAGTATATAACGTCAATGCACTATAGTGCCATAGCTTGGACTTTTCGTCCGAAAGCTCCTGATAAAGTCTGGAACGATAAAAACTGGCAATAGCCTTATCAACATCCACATTACTGTTTTTTGTAATTTGTTCAATAATAGGTGGCACAATAACAGCTAGCATTGCACTGAATTGATCCTCATTCATACAAGCTCCCTCCCCTCAAAATGTAAGTATGGAAATCCCTTTTCTGTTGCAAACACCAGTTGATTAAACAATTTCCGAATCTTAAGTGCCGTTAATGTTTGCTCTTTGTCTAATACCCCTGTCATATAGAGGGCAATTGTACGATACACATCATCATTTGCCACTGCGCCATAAATCAGGTCATACTGTTTTCCCTGATATTCCCCTTGACGGTTTGCAGCCACAAAGTCCAGCCACGCTTCATCCGGTTCATCAAAGCAAAGCAGGCTACACTCTTTGAATGCTATATTCTCATTTATTGAATAGACATTTAAAGTAGCCTCCCCTGTTTTTCGGCGATCTGTGACTTTTTGTGCAAAGTTCACTGCCTGATCACGGTTGGTTGTAGTATAGAATCCGAAACCGAAATCCAGATAACGATTTTGTTTAATGAGCTTCGGCTTGTCTACAATAACATTACTTCCGTGATACAAAATCATATAAAATACCCTCCTATTTTCTCTTTTAATAAATGTGTCATTCATTTTGTGCTGTATACAGCACTATGTTTTCGTTTTTTCTTTATTATGTTAATATTTCCGGTGTTTTGCAACACCTTTCTGTCCGTTTTTCATTATTTTAAAGTCTATTCGGCCACTTTTCATACAAATAGTATTAGTCAACCGCACAATTTATATTTTTATGTAACTTTTTTCCTTTTTCACATGTATGATAAGTGAAAGGTCTTTCAGGAAAATGCAACAACAAAGGAGTTCGTATGAGACAACCGTTACAGGAATTGATCACGTGCTATCAGAAGAATCTGTATGCAGCCGCATTTAGTGTCTGTAAAAATGCAGAAGATGCAGAGGACGCTGTGCAGGATACATTCATTCAATATCATATCAGCAAAAAAGAGTTTGAAAGTGAACAGCATATCCGCGCCTGGCTGCTACGCGTCGTGATCAATAAAGCAAAAAATGCAAATCTGACATTTTGGAGAAACCATAAAGTCCCTTGGGAAGACTATTTGGAGCAGATCCCGTTTGAAACCGGGGATTCACAGGATCTGTTTGAAGCGGTCATGAAGCTGCCCGAAAAATACAGGATCGTGATCCATCTGTTTTACTACGAGGACTATTCCATTGCAGAAATTGCGGATATTTTAAAGTTGTCGCAAAGCAACGTGAAAGTACGATTGTCACGCGGAAGAACAATGTTGAAAAGTCAGTTACAGGAGGAATGGAACGATGACAAATAAAGAAAAATACAAACAGGCATTTTCAGGTTTACAGACCTCCGGGCTTAATGAATTGGAGGTCAGAAAGATGGCAATGGCAAAGAAAAAACATATTACAAAAATAGTGGCAGCCGCAGCAGCCGTAAGTGTGTTATTACTTGGTGGCACAGGAACTGCCTATGCAATGAATGTCGGTGGAATCCAGCGGACAGTGCAGCTTTGGCTGAACGGTGATCAGACAAGTGCAACCTTAGAGCTGAACTCAGACGGCAGTTATGATATCTATCTGGCAGGAGATAAAGAAAACTCCGTCATGAGCGGTGGTGGCGTTGCTTACGAATGGAACGGAAAAGAGCGTCCGCTTACCGAGGAAGAGCTCATGGAAGAAGTTCAGGATCAGCTCAATGCACCGGAAGTGGAATATGAAGAAGATGGTACAGTCTGGGTATATTATCACGACCAGAAAATAGAGATCACGGATCGTTTTGACGATGAGGGTATCTGTTATGTGAAACTGGTAGATGGGAATGATGTTTCCTATCTGACTGTCAAATATGACAATGGATATGCATGGTCGGAAGATAAATATGCAGATCCCCAAAGCTTCAACTAAAAACAGAGGCGGAAGGCTTGTTCAAAAGCCTTCCGCATTTTATTATCCTGATAAACAATAATTTACCACTGTGAAACAAATTCCAGTGTCTTCTGAAGCGAATCCAGTCGTGCCTTCAGCCCCGGTTCTTTATTCTTACCGCGGTCGCCTTTAAACATCTTTGTCTGTCCAAATTCCATCGGTACAAACATATGTCCGCCATACTCATAACTCAGATGCTGGTATGCATATGGGAAATCATGCTCCTGTAACCGCTTCATGATCTGCTTTGCTGCTTCCTCCGAGGGCCACATATTGTCCATTTTAGAAGAGATCAGCAGAATCGGTCCCGTGATTTTCTCTGCCCGGATCACTGCGTCAGGGTTCGGGTTCTGCACAAGCGGCAGATAAAGATCGGTCATTGTTACATCCCTGATCCGGATACTTTTCCGCAAGATCTGTCCAAGTGGGAATTTCTCTGTTACATAAGAGGAATAAGGAATTTCTTTCCCGTGGAAACTCCAACTGCTGCCCGGTATAAAAGCGATGCCTTTTTCCTTAACAAATCCCTGACATACGGTATTCATCGGTGAAACTGCAACCACTGCATTGACAAGTCCCGGTAAAAGGCTGCCTGCTAATAGTGCCAGCTCCGCTCCTTTGGAAATGCCCCACAGACCGATTTTTTCATAGCCCATATCGTGCAGCCGTTTTGCTGCTGCCTCCAGACAATCAACCGGTACACGGGAAAACTGTTTGGGAAGTCCTTCTTCCAGTACATATGCCAGAGCTAAAGTTGTCAGCCCCTGCGCCCGAAATGTTTCTGCCAGCACTTTAGCCAGTTCGATTCCGCCATCACTGCCGCTGAAACAGATCAGTGCTTTCCCCGGATATCGGTCTGTTGACGGGCAGAACAGTTCTCCAAAAAAACCGTCTTTTTCCACGCGATATGTTTTATTTTCCTCTTTAGACATCGTCTTTTGTCCCTCCATATTTTATCTCATTTCCGCCTACGAAATAAAGTGTAGCACACGGCCTGTATGGGAACAAGCGAGCGAGGTTCTTATAGATAAAATATGATCAATTAGAAAGCAGTGGACACATGCCGACCAGAACAAGCAGCATTCCCACCACCGAACACACCGCAACCTTTTCACCCAAGATCACATAGGAAAGCAGCGCAGCCACAACAGGAGTCAGGTAGGCAAGGTTAGAAAGAATACCAACCTCGGACAGCTGAAGCGCCCTGCCCCATGCAAAAGTCGCCAGTGCATCAATAATCAGCCCCAGCCATAACATTCCCGCCCATGTGCAACCGGACATAGGCGCTATCTCACCGGATGCAAGCAGAAACGGGAAGGAACAAACCGCAGTAACCGTAAAATACACTGCTGTACATAATATCTGATCCAGTCCTTTCTTTTTATTCAGGACATTAAAGATCCCGTAACAAACGGCACCTGCAATACATAATAGGACTCCCACCATATCCTCCAGTACCAGACCCTTTCCTCTGGTTGAAATGAGCACAACACCTGAAAAGGAAAGCAGGATTGCCAGCCAGTCTGCCGCTTTGATTTTTTCGTGCAGCATTACAGCCGCACAAATAGTTGCCATAATAGGCCAGAGATAATTGATACTGCATGCATCGGCTGCTGAAAGCCGCCGTAAACTCGCATAATAAAACGCTGAATACAGAAAGTTCCCGAGGAATCCCAAACCGATCAACTGCCAAAGATCAGCCCAGGACAATGAGGAAAACATCCGGATCCGTCCGCTGCAAAAAAGATAAGTGTAAAGACATCCTGCTGCAATCAGCGAACTGATAAACAACACCTGCATATTGGAAATATCAGTCAGTGTCAGTTTTGTCACCGCCGGTAAAGTGCCCCAGCAAAAGATTGTATACGCTGCCAGCCAATATTGTTTTTTCATAAGTATTCTCCCTTGTTTATCATTTGGAGAGAGTATAGTATACTATAAAAAAAGAAACTGTAGCACATGCTACAATTTCACAAAACAATGAGGAACTATCTATGGCAAAATTATCCAGTAAATTTTATCCGCTTTTTGAAGAAGTGGGCACAGAATTTGTGATTCGGTCAGGTCATGTCCTGTATATGCAGGGAGATCAGTCTTCCAATCTGTATCTCGTAAAATCCGGACGAGTGCGGATGTTCTACATCAGTGAAAATGGAAAAGAGATCACATACCGCATCATCGGAGAAGGCCAACTGATCGGAGAAGCTGCTTTTCTGAGTCATTTGCAGCAGGCAACCATATCTGCTGTCACAGACACCACCCTGATCACTTGTCCGATCAAGTCACTCTATCCGCATATTTGCAGACACAGCGAGCTGAACCAGATCATTTTTGAACTGTTGACCGAAAATTACACGCAATTATGTAATCAGATAAAAAGGCTCACGATCAATGACAGTGCCAAAAGAGTTGCTAGCTATCTGCTTGACCTGACAAAGCAGGATCAGGAAGAACTTGGCATCATCGATCATACGCTTCCTTATACACAAGAAGAACTGGCCGTCTGTCTGAACCTGCACCGCACCACGGTCGCAAGAGTGCTTGCAGATTTTGCAAAACGAGGGCTTGTCCGCCTGCAATACAGGAAAATACAGGTTCTTGACAGGGAGGGGCTGCGTGCTATATAGCCCACTTCCCGCATGCAGAATAACCCCTGAAAAACACTCAAATATGAAATACAGCTTTTGTTTTTGATGCTGTAAACTGAATGATCGGTCCGGAAATCAGGATTGTTACGATCGTACAGATTCCAAACTTTCCACCTAATAAAACACCGCTAATAACCATTACTGCATCCAGCAGGATCCGTACTGCTTTTACCTGCCAGCCGTTCTTTTCCGCAAGGGAAAATGTCAGTGCCTCATAGGAACCGCGTCCCAGAGAAGCTGCTGCGTAAAAGCCGGTTCCGATCGCAAAAAGCATGATTCCCAGCAGCATAAGCAGTGCATTGATCCACATATGTGTGCTGTATACATGTACCTTTGCAAATAAATCTACACAGAAACTATATACGATCTGATAAAGGACCGTACCAATATGGATCTGTGACCTGTCATAAAATAATACAAATACGAGCATCACTACAGCTACGATCAAAGATGCCATACCTATACTGATGTGAAAAGTTTTAGAGATTCCCTGCCATAATACCGCCAAGGTTGCACCACCGAATCCCGCATACATTGCAAGTGTAATGCCATAGGCAGCAATGATCGAACCGATAACTATGATCATTATTTTTTTCATCCACTCTGTTTTACGCATTATGACATCTCCCAACCTTCACTTCTCTTTCTTATCGTAATCTGCGTTCTTCTTCCAGATCACGTTCATCAATCACACGATCTTTATAATAATATATTTGATCCTGTACGCATATCATATATCAAATCCCATGCTTCCTCATCAATTTCTTCCTTATGGAACACTTTTTTTCTGTCATCTTCTGTAATTTTGCGGATCACACGGCATGGATTCCCTGCTGCGATCGACCAGTCAGGGATATCTTTTGTAACAACACTTCCCGCACCAATCACCACATTATCTCCAATATGTACGCCCGGACACACTACCGTGTTTCCTCCCAGCCATACATTATCTCCAATCGTTACCTCCTTCCCATATTCAAACATCGTATTTCGTGTATCCGGGTGAACCGGATGCCCGGCTGTATAAATCGCTACATTAGGTGCCATAAAGCAGTTATTTCCAATCTTTACCCTTGCCACATCTATAATGGTACAATTATAGTTTGCGAAGAAATTCTCACCGACCTCAATATGCGAACCATAATCACAGTAAAAAGGAGGGTTAATGGTACAATCCTTTCCTGACTTACCAAGAAGATCTTTTACTATTTCTGCAATTTCATCAAAATTGGAACGATCTGCAAAATTTAATTTCTGCAATTTCTTTCGGCAGACACTTTGTTCTTCCATAATTGCTTCATCGGTGACATATAAAAGCTGCATATCTCTTCTTTTTTTCATATCCATATATTCTGATCCTCCGATTCCGTTATAAGGGAAACTTTTCTATTCATTATAAAAATATACAATCCTAATTGATATTTCTATCAAAATCAACCATAATAATATAACAATCGTTCGCACAGGAGACAAAAACTGATGGAAATATGTCCAAGTACTGTTTTAAATTCAGACGCATCTGAAAATGTTGCCTATAACAATCCGGATTTTCCCGCCTATATCAAAAAAGGACAGCTCTCAAGCTATCCTGATTTTCGTGCAGTCAGTCACTGGCATGATGATCTGGAATTTATTCTGATTTTAAACGGTCATATGTCTTATGATGTCAATGGGCAAAAGCTTTCTTTGCAGACAGGAGAAGGGATTTTCGTAAACAGCCACTGCTTTCATTATGGCTATTCCGATGCCCATACAGAATGCCTTTTCATCTGTATTCTGCTCTCTCCCAAGTTACTTTCCGTAAATACTTATTTTACAGAGAATTGTTTGAATCCTTTACTACAGAACAGAAATTTCCCCTATCAGAAATTAAGTCCGGCTGTGCAATGGCAGAATTCTGTTCTGCAAGATCTTGCAATGCTTTACGAAAACAATACGGATGCCATACAGCCATATATCATTCTGGAAAAAACTGTTCATATTTTCAGACTGCTTTTTGAAAATATGAATTTTATTCCTGATTACCATAAAAATACTGCAGATATTCTGGCCTTAACTGCCATGATCGGATATGTACAAAAGAATTATCCCGGCAAAATTCTGCTTAAAGATATTTCATATGCCGGGAATTGTTGTAAGACAAAATGTACCTCCCTTTTTCAGAAATACCTGCATACTTCCCCTATGCTATATCTAAACAGGTATCGTCTGGAAAAATCTGTTTTTCTGCTCCAAAACACAACCATGTCCGTTACAGAGATCGCATATACATGTGGTTTTTCAAATACCAGCTATTTTTGTGAGATTTTTCACAAGTATTACAATACCACGCCCGGAAAGTTCACAAGCCAAAACAAGTAAGCCCGTGAAACAGATTTTCTATCTCTCACTCTCATCCATATACGCAGCCGTCTTCTGCATGATATCCCTCATGATCAGAAGATCCTGCTCCACATCTCCCGTTTCCATCGAGTGATCTGCATGCTCCGTCAGATATAGTGGCAGATTTCTCTGCCTGCATGCTGCCTTGATCTTCTCCGTCTCCGCCCATGGATCTGCCGTTCCATGAAATACGATCCCGGTCTGTCCGATCGCATCAAACGATTCCACAACCGGCGTATAATAAATCTGTCCAGGGAAAATTGCAAGCTGATTTGCATAAGCTGCTGCCACAGCGGTTCCAACGCTTTTGGAAATAAAGAGCACTTCATCGTAAGCTGCAAAATCGATTCCCGAAAGTTGCTCCGTCGTATAAGTAAGCGCCAGTTCAAAAGCCTTACGCATCTTTTCGGCATTTCCCTTTACCCCGGATGGCAATGATCCATATTTCACTTCTACGATTTCATATCCCCGTTTCCTTGCCAGCTTTTTACTGTAATATAATAATGGCTTGTCTGTATGATATCCGATCCCCGGAAACAGCACCGCGATTTTCTTTTTCATATCTGGGTTCCTTCCTTCATCACTTTTTTCGTGCATATCACAATCTTAAAAATGCCAGGGCAGATAGGCTGCGCCGATCGCCAGCAGAACCGCCGGAAGCATATTGGCAACCTTTAATTTCTTGCCCCATACCAGATTGATACCGATACAGAAGATCAGCACCGATCCGATCAGCGATAAGTAAGCCACCGCCGCTTCTGTCATGACAGGTGAAACCAGCTTTGCAAGCAGTGTGATACAACCCTCAAAAACAAAGACCGGAATCGCAGAAAAGGCTGCTCCTTTTCCCATGGAAGAGGTCATAACAGCCACAATGATAAAATCCAAAACTGACTTGACTGCCAGTGTGGAATAATCGCCAAGAAGTCCATCTTGTATCCCACCGACGATCGCCATAGCACCGATCGATACTGTAAGAGAAGTTGTGACAAATGCATTGACAAAGCCGACATCACCGCTGTTTCCGGTTTTTCTTTTCAGCCATTCACCAAACTGCTCAAATCCGTTTTCAATACCGATCAGTTCTCCGATCATTGTACCAAGTGCAAGGCAAAGCACGACCAGCATAGATTTTCCACTGCTGATCGTAGAGCCGTCTATTTGCAGCATGCCTTCCATTGCACCGGCGATCGCAATAAAAAGGACACTGACGCCGCAGGCTTTGTTTAATGCTTCCTGCTGCTCCTGCCTGAATAATTTTCCTGCAAAATGTCCTGTAATGCCTCCTGCCACTATACTGACACTGTTAATCACTGTTCCAAATCCTATCATTGGTTTCCTCCGTGTGCAGATTTCAATCATATTTCTTCTGATCGCACACACGTATTGTAACATTCTCTGGCTCTTTTTTCATGGATTTTCTGCAATTTCCGCGTATTTTGCCATATAAAATTATCTTTTATTTCTTCAGGAACAAGCAATTACCAGATTTTCATCGCATGCTGCATAACAAGACTTACGATCGTGATGCCGCACCAGCAGGAAGCACCTACCAGGATCGGTTTTCCGCCCGTTTTGATCAGCCGGATCACATTACTGTTCAATCCGATCGCTGCCATCGCCATTATGATCATAAACTTGGACAGCTCTTTAAGCGGCTGAAATGCACCTGCATCGACGCCCATATGTACACAGACTGTTGTAATGATCGCTGCGATCACAAAATACAGGATAAACATCGGAAATGCTCTCTTTAAGCTGAACTTTGCCGTCTGCTTTTCTTCTTTCGCGCTTTTCTTCGCCTGTATCAGAGATAAACCGAGTGTGATCGGTATGATAGCAAGCGTTCTTGTCAGCTTCACCGTAACCGCTTTGTTCAGCGTTTCACTTCCAAGATTCCACATACTGTCCCATGTAGATGCTGCTGCAGTGACAGATGATGTATCGTTGATCGCCGTTCCCGCAAAAATACCAAATGCATCTCCATGCAGCGTGTCAAATCCAATCACTTTCCCGAGTAGCGGGAAGAAAATTGCCGCAAGCACATTGAAAAAGAAAATGACCGCGATCGACTGTGCGATTTCATCGTCGTCCGCATCAATAACAGGTGCGGTCGCTGCGATTGCCGAGCCTCCGCAGATAGAAGATCCCACACCTACCAGGATGGATGTATTGGCAGGTACTTTGAGCACTTTTTGCAGGATCCACGCGATAACAAGTGATGTTGTGATCGTACAGAGGATGATCGGCAGGGATTGTTTTCCTGTCTGGAAGATCACTCCAAGATTCATGCCAAATCCGAGCAGTACAACCGCCGTCTGCAGGATCATCTTGGAAGTCCATTTGATCCCCGCCTCAGCTTTTCCCTTCTTATTCCAGAACATTGCAATGATCATACCCGCTATGATCGCGATCACTGCTCCTCCTACCACCGGAAATGCCTTTCCAAGCAGCCACGATGGAATGGCTATAGCAAGGCAGACCAGAATGCCAGCTCCGTTTTTCTTCATAAAATTCATTTGTTGATAACCTCTCTTTCTTTTCTGTAAGAGATTGTATCACTGGACAACAATAAGGTAAAATTATATAATTCTATTGAACAATAAATATTTTTTATCGTCGAGGAGATCCTATGCTTGATTTTAGAACAGAGACATTTCTCACAGTATGCCAGACAATGAATTTTACTGCAGCCGCCAGAAAACTAAATATCACACAGCCGGCTGTTTCCCAGCATATCCGCTTTTTAGAAGAGCAATATCATACGTCACTCTTTCACTATCAAAACAAACAGCTTTTCCTTACCCGCTCCGGTGAAATATTGCACAAACATCTGTTGACAATGAAAAATGATGAAAAAGCTGTCATGGCTGAATTAAAAAGCAGTTCTACCGGCATAGAATCTTTGTCGCTCGGAGTTACCATGACGATCGGGGAATATGCTATTGTTGATAAACTTGCTAACTTTCTGATCCATCATCCCGAAATCAATATCCACCTGCATTATGGAAATACTTCCCAGCTTCTGAAGCTGCTTGACAGTGGCCGGATCAGCATGGCTATTGTGGAAGGGAACTATCCGAAAGAAGTCTATTCCCATAAAAAATACAGCACAGAGGACTATATTGCTGTCTGTGCTGCATCACATCATTTCGTTTCAGACGATCCGCATATGATCAAAGATCTGGTAAAGGAGCGTCTTCTTGTCCGTGAAAAAGGCTCCGGTACCAGAAATATTCTGGAACAGAGTTTAGTTGCCCGTGGCTTACAGATTTCCGATTTTATCCATTATACCGAAGTGGAAAATATGCATACGATCATCGGTCTGTTAAAAAGAGATTGCGGGATATCTTTTCTGTATAAAATTGCTGTCGAAAATGAATTACAGTCCGGTGTTTTAAGAGAAATCCCCCTGACAGATTTTAAAATGCAGCATGACTTTGATGTCATCTGGGAAAAACGCAGCATTTATACAGATAAATATCTTTCCATCTGTGAAGAATTTATTTAAGGCATTCCTTTTGGTAGAATTTCTCGATCCGTGATACTGTCTGACCATCGCTGTATCCACGATCGAATACACGGATGTGATCATATCACTGCCAAACGCCGTCAGCAGATATTTCAAATAGATTGGTTTAATCTTTCCGTTCAAAAAATCCGTTTTGTCTTTCTCACTTTCGCACCTTGAACAAAAAAACTACTGTATACAGTCCATGATCAGTTTCTGGCATTTGTCATAGCCAAGCTGCGAGCTGTTCAGTGACAGTGTATAATTTCCTGCCATGCCCCATTTCTGATCGGTATAAAAATTGTAATTCGTCATACGGCGTTTATCGATATCCGCCATCATTTTTACTGCCTCAGCTTCTGTGACATGATACAGCCGGCAGATCCGTTCTGTTTTTTCAGGCAGATCTCCATGGATAAAAACATTGAGAACATCCGCTCTGCCCTGCAGAATAAAATCCGCATTCCTTCCTATGATCACGCAGCTTTCCTTTTCCGCAATTTCCAGAATGACTTTTCTCTGTGCTTCATATACCAGATCCTCCACAGACTTTCCCATGCTGTCGCGCCCCGCAAATGCATAGGCAAATACCCCTTTCTTCGGAGATAATTCTGCATGTTCCCGAATGTACTCCGGCGAAAATCCCGACTGCTCTGCAATCTGTCCGATGATATCTTTATCATAATATTGTATCCCGAGTTTCTTTGCCACTTCTTCGCCGATAAAGCGTCCGCCACTTCCAAACTCTCTGCTGATCGTAATAATTTTCACTGCCATTTTGATTCCTCCCTATTTTAAACTGTCAACCTTCGTCTTTCTGATCCGCTTTAAAAATACATAGCCTGCCAGACATGCTATCAGTTCTGTGATCGGAAATGCCCACCAGATAAGCGACACATCTGCCTGTCCGTTTTTGACGATCACAGAAAAGATGCCTGCCAGCGGCAGTATGATAACAAGCTGTCTGAGCAATGAGATCACAAGTGATTCCAATCCGCCGTTCAGTGCCTGGTAAATTCCCTGGTAGGCAACGTTGATGCCCGCAAAGATAAAGCTGAGCGAGATTATCCGCATCGCTTCTATAAAATAAATTCTGGACTGTCCGGCATTAAATAACGTCGCAAACGCGCCTGGAAAAAGTTCCGTGATCGCCATGCCAATGACCATAAGAACCGCCGTATCAATAAGGCCATATCGGATACCATCCCGGATTCTCTTTTTGCTGTGCATTCCGTAAGCAAATGCAATGATCGGCGTGATCGCGTCACGCAGCCCAAAGGCAAGAAACAATACAAACTGCTGCACCTTATAAAACAGACCGTAAGCCGTCTGTGCAGCAGGGTTGAATTTCAGGATCAAATTCATCACATATACCATCACAGACATAAGTGCCTGCGCTATGATCGCCGGAAGTCCGATCGCATAAATTTCCTTTATGATCGCTGCATCCGGTTTCATGTAGCTTACTCCATGCGCAAATTCTTTATTTAATGTTACATGGAAAACAAAAAGCAGCACTGCTGATACGATCTGCCCGATCACAGTCGCATAAGCTGCCCCTTTCACACCCATTTCCGGTACAGGGCCAATCCCATAGATCATGATCGGATCAAGAATGATATTGATCACGGCTCCTGTGACCTGTCCGATCGTGGAATACAGGGAACGTCCTGTCGCCTGCAGCAGCTTTTCAAACAGGGAAAAGAATACGATACCCAATGAAAATACACAGCATATCCGCAGATAACTGACACCCATTGTCAAGACTTCCCGGTCAATCGTCTGCGACGAAATATATGCTTTTACGCCCCAAATGCCAAACAATAAGCAGAACACATAAATAATAGCACCCAGAAACAGACTGTTCCCTGCCACCTTTGCAGCCTTTTTCGAGTTACCCTGCCCTAACGTTCTTGCGAGAAGTGCATTGGTTCCCACACCGGTTCCGATTCCGACCGCCACCATGAGCATCTGCACCGGGAATACCAGTGTGAGCGCATTCAATGCTGCTTCGCTTCCCACCTTCATGTTTCCGACAAAGGCACTGTCCACAATATTGTAAACCGCCTGCAATGCCATCGATAAGATCATCGGTATTCCCATCTGCACCATGAGCTTATTGACCGGCATATCTTTCATTTTGTTACGCTCTGCCATTTTAACTGAATCCTCCTTTTCTACAAAAAAAGTGTGCACTTATCACACAAGTTGGACTTACGCTGATAAGCTACACACTTTTTCATGGCATATGATGAACACAGAGACGAAACACGCTTTGCGAGTTTCGCTCTGATTAGCGGTCGTCAAATGCACCGCATAAATGCGTGCATTTTCCTCGTCGCCATAACAAAAACGAGTAACAAACTGGATTTACGCAGATTTGCTACTCGTTCAATGCCTTATTATATTTCTCGTTTTTCAAAAAGTCAAATGAATTTTTTCACCGATAATCCCCCGATACCTCCAGAAAACTTCTCTTACCGCTGATATAATCTGCGTAAGCAAGCTCCGGTTCTTTTCCCCTGAATACCGTACACAGACCGCACATATCGCAGTCCGCGATGCATTTATACTTTTCTTTAATATATTGTCTTCTTTCTTCCTCTGTTGAGGCTGTTATTTCCGGTGCACCCATAGCCGATCACCTGATCATCCCGGTATTGCTCCGGTATTCTTCGTTCAGCTGCCGCAGTTCTTTTTCCCCGTTGATATATGGCTCATAAAAAGCATCTACCGGACCACCGCCCAGATTTTCACAGCCATTGCAGAAATCACAGGCTCCGCCGCACTGGTTCAGCCCTTCCTGTACGATTCGGATCCGTTCTTCTCTTGTTGTGTCTTTGATCAATAAACTTCTTCTTTCCATCACTGCATCATCCTTTCCCTTATAAGCTGTGGCTACATCATGCATTTTCCTCATCGCCATAACATAAAATGACCGCCTGCTATTATTTCAAACACGCGGTCACTTTATTGCAAATGTTGCAAGTATATTTTATTCTCGTTAACCCCTTTACGCGTTTCATTGTACGCATTTTTATACAATTTGAAAAGGGTTTTTACAAAAGTGGTCGCTTTTCATGCAAAATTAGCAAAAATGATATCGCGCGTATCTTTTCATACTAATTTCATCAAGATCATTACGTGTTTATTGCACTATTTTGTAACTTTCTGCACGTTCC
The DNA here is from genome assembly GCF_018917935.1 of Kineothrix sp. MSJ-39. GTDB lineage: Bacteria > Bacillota > Clostridia > Lachnospirales > Lachnospiraceae > CAG-194. The sequence goes on from NZ_JAHLPN010000003.1 coordinate 56,501, forward strand.
CCTTTCGCCAAAGTCAGGGTGTATTCCTGCTCCGCCTCAAGCTGCTGTGCATCTGTATCTGCATATAGGCTGCAGGTTGTTCCTACTGAGAAAACATCTTCATATGCGCTTGCTGTTATCTCCGCCGTATAGTAAATACCATCCTCCTGTACATCGGCTGTCAGGATCTTCACCTTGATATCTTTATAAAAAGAAACACCTGTATCGCCGGCTTCTGCCGCCAGCGCATCACCTCCAAGCATATCCACCGGATTGCCATCCTCTTCACTGGTGACTGCTGCTTCATCCGCAGGCTCCTGCGCCTGCTCACTTTCCTGTGCAGCAACTTCATTTGTTTCTACAACACTGACTCCGTCTGTCTCTGCCTCGGCGGTATCCGCAGCCGCCATCTGTGTAGTTGCATCAGCAGATGGAGCCTCTTCTTCCGCAGACGCTTCCGTGATATTTTCAATTTCGCCGTTTTCTACCTTTGCCAGCTCGTAATTGTCCATTTGACTACCGGAGCTGCCTTTAACGATGCGCAGAACCGGGACTGCCAGAATGAGGGCTGCCACACAGGCTGCAATCGCACCATACAGACGAATGTATCTGCTACGGTTCTTTTTTGCGCGTCGGTGCTTGCGCTGTGACATTTCTATTACGTTATCGTCTGCCGTTCCTCCCAGACGATCCTGTTGTTCCGCATCCAAACGGTCATTGATCCGTCCCCACAGATCCGGTGCCTGGCTGTTTAAGTACTCTTTATACGCTTCTTCAAACTTCTTACTCATATCCACATCTCCTAAGCTTTTTGATCGCACTCTGATACCGCCAGGTGATCGTACCCATCGGCGTCTGCAAAAGCTCCGCTATTTCTTTAAAGGTCATATCCGCAATGATCTTCAGATTGATGACCTCCCTCTCCTTTTCATTCAAATACGAAAGAGCTTCCGTCAGTGACATCTGCGAGATCACCTCATCCTCGATCTGGCTCGTCACATCACCCTCATACAGGCTGCCTGCGCCCTCTCTGTCGCCTTCCTCTGCCGCCTGCTGCATATCATTCAGTTCTTCTCGCTTATGCTTTCGGATAAAATCAATCGACATATTTCTTGCAATGCGCGCCATCCAGCCCCTGTGTCCGTTGCCCGGCTTATAAGTATCCGCTATATGCCAGAGTTTCAAAAAGAAATCTGTGCTGATGTCCTCCGCATTCTCTTTATTCTTCAGTACATCCAGCACGATCGCATAAATGTAACCGATATATTCCTCATACACAAGGCGGAGGCCTTCCCGGTCTCCCTGTGTCATCAGGATCATGCATGATTCAAATTCTTGATCTGTCACATAAAACTCCTTTCTGACAGTAGTATTACGTTTCTGTGTCAACCATTTATGGATATTCTACATCAATTTTTTCATTTTGTATCTACTTTTTTGTTGGTGATTATGCCGTGGCTGTTTGTTACCGGTGGGGCTGCTCAGCGCACAGTATTTTGTATTTGACGGGGCATTTACCTATATAATCCGGAAATATTCGTATTTTATAGGTAAAAAATAGCCAATATTGGCTTCAAAACCTCTAAATTTGCTGTCTGAAAGAGCTAGCCTGGAACATAATACCGATAATATTTGTGAAATAGCTATTTTTATAGGTTAAACATCGTAAATCTTTGAAAAAAACGGCTATAGGATACGGATAAAATCATTGAAATCACGATTATTATAGGAAAAGTCCTCTCGGATGACAAGCACAGCAGTCATCAGCAATAAAATAATCACAACAGTGATCCATAAAAAGAGGCATCAGCCTACAAAAAACAAGGCAGTTACAGCAATGGCAGACGAAAGACGAAACAATACGGCAAAAATTATCATGGAAATCATTCCCCGGAAAACAGTTTACCCGGGAACACCTTATAATAAGGTGTTCCCGGGTATTTCATACACTCCTTGCCTGTAAAACATGTAACATAACAGATCAAAATATCATCATGAACCATGCGTTTACAGCTTCTTGATTCTCTCGATCGCTTCCACTGTGTTTTCATAAGTACCGAATGCGGTCAGGCGGAAATATGTTTCTCCGCTTGGGCCAAAGCCTGAACCAGGTGTTCCGACTACATTTGCCTTTTCCAGCAGATAATCGAAGAATTCCCAGCTTGTCATACCGTTTGGTGCCTTCAGCCAGATATAAGGCGCATTCACACCACCGGAAACCGTATAGCCTGCGCTCTTCAGACCTTCCTTGATGTATGCTGCATTTTTCATGTAATAGGCAACCTGCTCTGCTAACTGTTTCTTGCCTTCCGGGCTGTAAACCGCTTCACCCGCGCGCTGCTGGATATAAGGTGCTCCGTTGTATTTTGTACCATGTCTTCTTGCCCAGAGAGAATGCAGCATCACATCTCCCGCCTTCAGATCCTTCGGTACTACCGTATAACCCAGACGGACTCCCGTAAAGCCTGCATTTTTGGAGAAGGAATGCAGTTCGATCGCACAGGTTCTTGCACCTTCACATTCATAAATACTGTGTGGTACATTGTCCTCGCTGATATAAGCTTCATATGCCGCATCATAAATGATCACGCTGCCATGCTTATTTGCATAGTCAACCCATTCCTGCAACTGCGGCTTTGTGATCGTGGAACCGGTCGGATTGTTCGGGAAGCACAGATAAATGATATCAGGCACTTCCTTTGGCAGCTCCGGTGCAAAATCATTTTCTGCGGTACACGGCATATAGATCACATTGCTCCATGTCTCCGTCTTCGGATCATATTCGCCTGCTCTGCCTGCCATAACATTAGTATCAACATAAACCGGATAAACCGGGTCACAGACAGCGATCTTGTTATCCTTGGCAAAGATTTCCTGAATGTTACCGGAATCACACTTGGCACCATCCGATACAAAAATTTCATCCGGGCTGATATCACAGCCACGCAGCTTATAATCATTTTCCGCAATGGCATTTCGCAAAAATTCGTAGCCCAGATCCGGTGCATAGCCGTGGAAGGTTTCTGCAACACCCATTTCCGCAACCGCCTTATGTAACGCGTCAATGATCACCGGTGCCAGTGGCTGGGTCACATCACCGATTCCCAGGCGGATGATCTTTTTATCCGGGTTCTCCTTTGCAAACGCATTTACTTTCTTTCCAATCGTGGAAAAAAGGTAACTTCCGGGTAACTTTAAATAGTCTTCATTTACTTTAAACATATGCTTCCTCCGTTTCTCCTTCAAAGACGGTCACTGCAGGGCCGGTCATATAAACAAGGTTTTCTTGCTGATCCCAGTAGATCTCGATCTCACCGCCAAGTACCTGCACTGTCACATGCTCTCCCGTAAGGTGATTTAAGACACATGCCACAGCCGTTGCACAGCAGCCTGTTCCACAGGCAAGTGTTTCACCCGTACCACGCTCCCAGACACGCATTTTTACATGGCTGTCATCGATCACCTGCACAAATTCGGTATTGGTACGATTTGGGAATCTTTCATGATTTTCAAAATACGGACCGATTTCTTCGATCGCCAGATGCTCTACATCATCCATAAAGACAACTGCATGTGGATTTCCCATAGATACGCAGGTCATGCGGTATGACTTTCCTTTTACAATGATCTCTTCGTCGATCACCTGCTCATGTTCCGATACGACAGGCACATCCTTCGCAGTTAGCTCCGGCTTACCCATGTTTACTTTTACTTTAACAACTTTTCCGTTTTCCACGGTCAGATCCAGGTATTTCACTTTACCGAAGCTTTCGACGGTAATACTTGTTTTATCTGTCATGCCATGGTCATATACATATTTGCCGACACAACGGATTCCGTTTCCGCACATTTCCGCTCTGGTGCCATCGGCATTATACATTTCCATTTCAAAATCAGCCTGCTGCGACGGATTGATAAAGATTACGCCATCGGAACCGATCCCAAAGTGTCTGTCGCTAAGTGCGACAACTGCCTTTGGTTTATCGGCAACTTTTTCTGTAAAGCCGTTGACATAGACGTAATCGTTGCCACAGCCGTGCATTTTTGTAAATTTCATAATTTCGCCTTTCTGTTATTGGGTCGTACATTTTGGTCGCACATTTTAGTCGCACATTTGCTGCGCAAATATGTGGCAGGCTACGCAAATATACGACAGTTATTCTATAACCTGCTCCGCAGGTTATTGGGCCGTACATTTGCTGCGCAAATATACGACAGTTATTCTATAACCTGCTCCGCAGGTTATTGGGCCGTACATTTGCTGCGCAAATATACGACAGTTATTGCATCACTGCGAGGACCATCTGGGCGGTTTCGACCAGATTGGTGCTGCTGTCCATACTACATTTTTGTATGTATCTGTGCGCTTCTTCCTCAGTCATGTTGTTCCGGCTCATCAGGAGTGCTTTTGCCTCATTGATCAGGGCGATCTCCTCCGGCTTTCTTGTCCTTGGCTGGGATTTGCGTTTCTTTCTCTTGTATTCGATCGAATTGGTCATCAGCTCCACGGTATTTAAAAGATCGTGAAGCTTCAGTGGCATGGACAGCGACATGATATCACTTCCCACACATTCTGCCAGCAGATGGCTGGAAGCCATAAGCAACATTTCGAATCCCGGAGGCAGATAATCGTGCAACTCAGAATACATCATATCAACAAGTTTATAGCCACATATTACAATACCGTCATCCAGATTATCCGCGACACTGATTGCCTGCAAACCCGATCCACAGACCGCCGCGACCTGAAATCCGTTTCGTACCAGCAGGTTCTTAATTGTTTTACTGTCATCCAGTTTCGGTAATACTACAATTATGCTGGTCACACGAACACCTCCTTTCGTTTTATCCTTTCTCTCTCATAAAACTACTCGGAGCGGTGTCAGAATCTGAACAGGTACTGATCCAGTTCCCACTGGGTGATCTGCCGCTTACTTTCATCCCACTCTGCATGCTTGGCATCCACATACTTGGTAAACAGATCTTCTCCCAGCACCTTTTTGATCAGTGGATCTTTTTCCATTTCCTGTACTGCTTCATATAAAGTGCCCGGTAATACTTCAATTCCTTTTTTATGGCATTCCTCTAAGGAAATATCAAACAGATTACAGTCCTCACTCTTTGGCGGCATGATCTTATTCTGGATGCCGTCAAGACCTGCCTCTAAGCAGACTGCCAGTGCCAAGTACGGATTGGCAGCGGAATCCGGCGAACGAAGTTCCACCTTGGTTGCTTCTCCTCTGCCTGCAGAGATCTGGATGAGCGGACTTCTGTTTGTCGTGCTCCATGCAATATAAACCGGCGCTTCATAACCCGGAACCAGACGTTTATAAGAATTTACCAGTGGATTGGTCAGAGCTGTGATTCCCTTCATATGCTTCATCAGCCCACCGATAAAATAATATGCCTCCCTGCTGAGTCCCATCTTATCCTTTTCATCGGCAAAAATATTTTTACCATCATGAAACAGTGACATATTGATATGCATACCGGAGCCGTTCTCATTGTATTTCGGCTTTGGCATAAAAGTTGCATGCAGGCCATGACGCTTTGCGATCGACTTGACTGACATCTTGAAGGTCATGATATTATCGGCTGTTGCAAGTGCCTCATCATACTGGAAATCGATCTCATGCTGTGCAGGTGCTTTTTCATGATGGGAGGCTTCAATAACAAAGCCCATGTCCTCAAGTGTCAGCACCATATCACGTCTGGCATTTTCGCCAAGATCAAGCGGGCTCAGATCCAGATAGCCTGCCTGCTCATGTGTCAGTGTGGTAGGCAGTCCGTTTTCATCTGTGTGGAATAAGAAAAATTCACATTCCGGTCCGACCTGGAAAGAATACCCCAGCTCTGCCGCATGCCCTATGGCACGTTTTAAAATATAACGCGGATCTGCTTCATACGGCTTACCATCCGCAGTATAAACATCACAGATCAGTCTTGCTACTTTTCCCTGCTGCGGTCTCCAAGGGAAGATTTCCAGCGTACTGTAATCAGGATACAGATACATATCGGAACGCTCTCCGTTCTCAAAACCGTTTACCGCATATCCATCAAAGGAGAAACGGTTATCCAGCGCACGCTCCAACTGGCTGGATGTAATTGCCAGATTTTTCAGTTGTCCAAACATATCCGTGAACTGCAGGCGGATAAACTCCACATCTTTATCCTGTACCTCTGCGATCACATCTTCTCGTGTGTAGGTCTTTTTCATATTCCTTTTCCTTTCCCTTTCTAAATCTTATACATGATATATTGCAACTATTCAGTATTCCCACTTGCCAAAATTACTTTACCGGTAAGTAAATTTGCTGCAACCTGCTACGCAGATCATTTTAAAAAAGGGCGCTCTTACTCCCGTAAGAACGCCTTTGTTCTTGTCTATGATAACAGCTAAACTGTGCGTTTGTCAATATTTTACCCTTACTTGATAAATATCATATAGTTTCCAAAAATTTCCTGCTGCAGTTGTGTGTATTCTATGCCACATGCTCTCATTCTATCAGGCAGAAATTCCTGCTGTGCAATAAAAATATCGGCCTCAGACAAAGACAGCATTTCCCTCGTCTCTCCTTTTACCATATATCGGTCTACCGCCTGATCTGTCGATGAAGTCTGACTTAAAGAATATACGTAATCAATGTCGTACAATTCCTCCATGAAGGCACTGATTGCCAGATTCCATTCTCCATATGGTGTTGATACAATCATTTTACAATCTTTCCCACCATTTTGTTCGGCCAGTTCCGAAAGCCGGATCAGCATCTGCGTATTATTACTACAGGTAAATACATAATTTAAACACAGTGCATGAAACTGACTTGTAACAACCATTCCAATTGCCCAGACAGTCAAAAGGATTTCCAAAGCCCAAGTAAGAATGCATTTCTTTCCTATAAGCTTGATCCACAATGGAATGCTCATACAAAACACATATATGAAGATTCCCGTGATACATGGGAACAGATAGCGCTCCGACATACCGGTTTTAGCATGCAATAATGACTGTGATAAAACAAAATAAAGTACAAATACGATTTCACTCAAACGTAAAAGCAAAAATTTTTTATCTTTGCGATATACAACACTCAAGCCGATATTGATCCCCATAAAAAGCACTAACAGAATCAAATATGGCAAAAGATCCCCTGTCCATACCTTCCATATACCATTTAAATAATCCCTGATCGTATAAGATGCATCCAGTCCCGCATATCCGGTAGAAGAAACTCCACTATGCAATATAATAACACCCATACAGACAGCAAATACAACAAGTTCACATACAATATCCGCAGTATATTTTTTCAAATACATTTTTATAATCTGGCCACATGTTCTATCACTACTATCCGCATACTGCAATTCCAAAATAAAAGCAAAAAACAGAACTATCGGAATTAAAATAAGAAATGATTCCTTTGTAAGCATCATAAGTATCATGCATATATGAAAACCTATTCTCCAGCCTCGTGAGCGATTGCATTGTTCCACATCTTTTACCAGACAGATCAATCCCATAAACATCCAGATCAAAGCCAATGGTTCCTGTGGTCCGAGCCTGTATACAACTGCGCATTGCGATCCAAAAAATCCTACTACCCCAAACAAAAAGGCTGCCACGTGCGGCACATGCATTTTACGGGCAAAAACATAACCAATCCACGCACAAAAGCCAATTTCACATGCCTTGATCAGATGCCAGAGCACAATATGTGTCCCACATATATAGGATTCCATCACACGAAATATCCAGTATACCGGACGAAATCTCAGGTTTGTATCAGCTACAATCCAGAGCTGCATTGTTTTAAACAGTCCATCTCTGACAATGCCACCGTGAAGCCTTGCTATTTCATGGTCATCCGCAAAATAGTATCCGCAAAACAGCAGGCCGATCTTATATGCATACCATACAGACATTGCTATCAGAAAAATCAGCATCGCCACCGTTATGATAGTTTCTTTTTTATTTTTACTGTTGTTTTTCATTACAGTATATTTACCTTTCCTGTCATACTTTTTCTTCCCGGTTCATATGCTATACAAATCTTACTTTGGGAGGCAGATCATGCACTCTAAAACAAAAATTGTTGTCCTTCATATGAAAGAGCTGATCTATACCGGTATCTTTGTCCTGCTTGGCATCCTGTTTATCGTGCTTCTCGTCATGATGTTTATCCCGGATAAAAAACAGACACAGGAAACCACAACCGCAAGCTACATACCGGGTGTCTATACTACTTCACTTGCACTCGGACAGAACAGTCTGGAAATTGAGATCGTGCTTGATGCGGAACATATCAATTCCATACGGCTTGTCAATTTAAGTGAAGCTGTGACTACCATGTATCCTCTCATTGAGCCTTCCTTTGATGCGCTCGTCAGCCAGATTTATGATGGGCAGCCGCTTGACCAGATCACCTTTTCCGATGAAAACAGGTATACGAGCAGTGTCCTTCTCGGCGCGATCACACAGACCTTACAAAAAGCTGTGCCCACAACCGATGAACAGCCGGAAAGCTGATCTTACGGCTTTTATAATTCTTCCAGCTTCTCGAGCCAGATCCTTGCGGATGCATCCGATGGCATTCGCAGATCTCCCCGAGGTGATACTGCAACACTGCCGACCTTCGGGCCATCCGGCAGACAGGAACGCTTAAAGTGCTGTGCAAAGAAGCGCTTATAAAATGTTTTCAGCCACTTCAGTATCGTTTCTTCATCGTATACGCCCGCAAACGCCATACAGGCGATCCGGTAGATCTTGTCCGGTGCAAAGCCCATACGCAGCATATAATATAAGAAGAAATCATGCAACTCATAAGGACCGACCAGATCTTCTGTTTTCTGGGAGATCGTACCGTTTTCCGGTGGAAGCAGTTCCGGGCTTACCGGCGTATCCAGCACATCCAGAAGTACCGTCTGTAATTCTTCATTTTCACAAGTATCCGCATAATAACGGACCAGATGACGGACAAGCGTTTTCGGAACTCCCGCATTAACGCCGTACATGGACATATGATCTCCGTTATACGTTGCCCAGCCAAGTGCCAGCTCTGACATATCACCGGTACCGATCACCATACCGCCCTTCTGGTTGGCAATGTCCATCAGCACCTGTGTCCTCTCTCTTGCCTGTCCGTTTTCATACGTCACATCATGCACGCCCATATCCTGTCCGATATCTGCAAAATGCTGTTTTACGGAAGCCTTGATATCCACCTCGATCAGCGTGGCACCAAGTGTTTTAGCAAGTTTGCAGGCGTTGTCATACGTTCTGTCCGTTGTGCCAAAGCATGGCATGGTAACAGCCAGGATATTTTCTCTTTTCAGTCCCAGCATATCAAATGCACGCACCGTCACAAGCAGTGCAAGTGTAGAATCCAGGCCGCCTGAAATACCGATCACTGCAGTCTGGCAGCCTGTATGCGCATAGCGTTTTTTCAGCCCGCAGGACTGGATCGACAGAATTTCTTCGCAGCGTTTATTCCTCTCTTCTGCAACGGAAGGAACAAACGGAAGCATTGGGAAGTCTCGTTCCAGATACGTTTCATCCCGGACAAGTGCAACCGGCACTACCATATATTCCGGATTCTGATCCGGCGTAAAAGTGGACATCTTTCTTCTTTCCAGACGGATCCTTTCGATATCCAGATCCGCATAGATCGTTTCATTTGTGAAACGCTTCGCTTCTTTTAAAATCGTTCCGTTTTCCGCGATCAGGTTATGTCCGCCAAAAACAAGATCCTGTGTCGATTCGCCTTCTCCCGCGCTTGTATAAATATAACCGCAGAGCAGTCTTGCACTCGTTGCGCTGACAAGCATCTCCCGGTAGCTGTCCTTTCCGACTGTTTCATCGGAGGCAGACAGGTTGACGATCACCGTTGCTCCGGCAAGTGCATGGGAAGTAGACGGTGTATCAGGCGTCCAGAGATCTTCACAAAGCTCTGCTGCCACGCAAAGCCCCGGAATCGCATCCGCCGTAAATAAAATATCTGTTCCGAACGGTACTTCCTGTCCGTCAAACTCTACGATCGCCGGCAGACGGTTGCCCGGTGTGAAATGCCGTCCTTCATAAAATTCACCGTACATCGGGATATTTCTTTTTGGCACAAATCCCATCAGTTCGCCGCAGTTGATCGCTGCTGCCACATTATAGAGCTTGCCGTCTCTTTCATAAGGGAGTCCGACAAAGATCAGCGCATCAATCCCATCGCTTGCGGCGATAATCTGTCTGAGCGCATCCTCTGCCGCAGAAAGCAGGGTATCCTGCAAAAACAAATCCTGACACGTATACCCGGTCAGGCACAGCTCCGGAAATACCATGATCTTTGCACCATGCTCTTCTGCCTCTGCAATCTTCTCACATATTTTTTCTGCATTATAATACGGATCTGCCACCCTGATCTGTGGGGTAATGGCAGCTACCTTGATAAATCCGTGCTGCATGTTCCATCCTCCTCATTCAGCTCTATTTTGTACACTTTTTCAACAATTCTTTCAGTTCCTGCGGCGTAAACGTATACGCTGTATTACAGAAATGACAATTCACCTCGATCGGTTTTTCTTCCCGGATCATCTCGGTGATCTCTTTCTTGCCAACAGAAATGATCGCTTTCTCCACGCGCTCCTTGCTGCAGTTGCAGTAGAAAGAAGCAGGCATCGTATCCACGATCTCCAGATCCATTCCTTCAAATAAAACTTCCAGAATGCCTTCCGGCGTTTTTCCTTCTTCCAGCATGGCTGTTACACTGGAAACACGGCTCAGGTTCTGTTCAAGCTGCTCGATCGTTTCCTCCTCCGCAAATGGCATGAGCTGGACAATAAAGCCACCTGCCTGTCTGACTGTATTGTCCTTGTTCATCAGAACGCCCAGTCCGACTGAAGAAGGGACCTGCTCGGAAGTCGCGAAATAATACGTCAGATCCTCCGCGATCTCGCCTGTCTGCAATACAGTTTGTCCACAGTAAGGCTCTTTCAGTCCCATATCCTTGATCACACTTAAAATACCGTTTCCGATCGCGCCGCCAACATCCAGCTTGCCTTTGGCATTTGGCGGCAGAAGGACATCCGGTACATCCGCATAGCCTTTGACGCGCGCCTTTGCATCTGCTGTTACCGTCAGTCCGTGCATCGGACCGTCACCTTTTAACTGCAGCGTGAGGATATCCGTATCCGCCTTTAACATACTGCCCATCATCGCACCCGCGCTGAGCAGTCTGCCAAGTGCTGCTGTGACAACCGGTGAAGTATTGTGCTTCTGACGTGCTGTTTCTACAAGTTCTTTTGAAGTAATGGCAAAGGCTCTGATCTGTGCCTGCTTTGCCGTTGCTCTTACAATATAATCTGACAAAATTATGCTTCCTTTCGTTTTCCATGTTCTCTGGCGATGATACAGATTCGCTCTGTCTGCTCTGTGACTTCTCCCTGCGTATCCACATCGATCGCTTTTAAAAATACAAGTCCCGCTTTTTGCAGGATCTCCTGCATCTGTGCAAGCGTATAGCCGCGCTGCAGATGCGTTTCCGTAAACCGCTGAAAGAGATCTTCCTGCGTCTGTACAAAGATCGTCAGGTCATATTCATTGATCTCCTCCTCCACATCATAGTAGTTTTCCCAGATAAAGCTGCAATCTTCCCGGTTTTCCGCTATGACGGTGTCGCCCATGACTTCTTTATATTTATAGATCGTATTGAAATCAAAAATAAAAATACCGTCAGGATCCAAATAGTTATTGACAAGCTGGAATGTCTTAAGAAGATCCTCCTCTTCCAGCAGATAATTCATACAGTCGCATATGCTGACCACAGCTCTGACCGTTCCGTAAAGCTCAAAGCTGCGCATATCCTGCTGTAAATACAGGACCTCACTGCTGTCCTGCTTTTCCCTTGCAACGGAAAGCATCTCCTCCGCATCATCCACGCCGATCATATCATACCCGGCTTTGCTGAGCCTTGTCGTGACATTTCCGGTTCCGCAGCCAAGTTCACAGATCAACCCGTCTGTTATGCCGTATTCTTTCAGATCTCTGATCAGATGCTCCGTCCATGTATCATACGGAACGTTATCCATGAGTTCATCGTATACCTTTGCAAAGCTTTCGTAACTTGCCATAGCTGCCTCCTAGAAAATAGCTCCCAGTGCACCGAACAAGCCGGCACTTGCCGCGCCCATGATGATACCGGCTAAGATCACACCAAGCATAACCGCTGTAATGCTGGATTTAAAATCCATGTCCAGAATGCTGGCAGCGAGTGTCCCCGTCCATGCACCTGTACCCGGCAGCGGAATACCGACAAACAGAAGCAGTGCCACAAAAAGACCTCTTCCTGCCTTTGCCTGCAGCTTTTGTCCGCCCTTTTCGCCCTTTTCCAGACAGAAACGGAAAAACTTGCCGATCACCGGCTTATCAGCGCCCCATTCCAGCACACGTCTTGCGAAAAGATAAATAAACGGAACCGGAACCATATTACCGATCACGGCGACAATATACGCCTGCAGAAGCGGCAGACCAACGCCCGGAAGCTGGGAATACGGAATCGCACCTCGCAGTTCGATCAGCGGTACCATAGAAACCAAAAACACCATTAAGTAACGTTTAAACATAAAGACTCCTTTCAATCGTCTGTATTATCCTTTTTTACTGCTATGCAGTTCTGTTTTGCAGATATTCTCTGAGGAATGCCAGGAATTTATCCATTTCCTCATCCGTTCCGATCGTGATACGCAGATAATTATCGATCAGCGGATCCGAAAAATGACGGACATATATATTCTGCTTCTTCAACGCTTCAAACAGCTCTACCGCATGCACGCTCTTATGCGTTGCAAAAATAAAGTTGCTCTTTGCATCCGGGAAAGTAAAACCGAGCTCTTTCAGTGCCTGCTTTACCCGCTCGCGGGTTGCTACGATCTTTGCCGTTGTCTGCTTAAAATATGCATCATCTTTTACCGCCGCAACGCCCAGCAGCAGAGACGGACGGTTCATTGTATAAGAGTTGGTTGAAAACTTCACATCATTCAGATATCGGATCAGCTTTGCATTTCCCATCGCATATCCGATCCGCATGCCCGCCATGGCACGCGATTTGGAAAATGTCTGTACCACAAGCAGATTGTCATACTTTTTGATCAGTGGCAGCGCACTTTCTCCCCCAAAATCAATATATGCTTCATCTACGATCACTACGACATCAGGATTTGCCTGCACGATCTCCTCGATCACGGAAAGATCCTCCAAAAGTCCTGTCGGTGCATTGGGATTTGGGAAGATCACACCGCCGTTTGCTCCCATATAGTCTTCCTTGCGGATATGGAAATCTGCTGCCAGAGGCTTTTTCTCATATGGAATCTTGTAAAGATCTGCCCACACATCGTAAAAAGAATATGTGATCTGTGGGAATACGATCGGTCTGTCACTGTTAAAAAATGTCTGGAAAGCAAGTGCCAGCACATCATCAGAACCAACGCCGACAAATACATTTTCCTTTTCCAGTCCGTAATACTCTGCCAATACGCTGACCAGACTGTCTGCATTCGGATCCGGGTATAAACGGAAATCCTCCGGCTTTAATCCGGCAAGTGCCTCTGTTACGCCCGGTGCGGGCGGATAAGGACATTCATTTGTATTTAATTTGATCATATGCGCTTTGTTTGGCTGCTCCCCCGGTGTATAAGGTACAACCTTTCTGACGTTTTCTTCCCAGCTCATCTGTGCTGCCTCCTGCTTTCTCTGTTTTCTTTCAGTCCTGCTATCATTCAGATTTTTTCTTCTTTATTATACACAAAGAATCTGTTTCTTCCATATATAATATATCATATTTTGCCGCGATCCATTTTCCAAACGGATTCTGTGCAAAAAATTTCTCTCTGTTATCAATCGTATTCTTAGCCAGTACGATCACTGTCGGTTCTTTTTCCGGGTATAACGTAAAATATTCCACCCACTGCTCATTAAATGCCGGTGTGCTGATCGTTGAAGGGGATACAAACGGGCAGTTCGCTGATAAATTCAAAATACCGTCCGTTCCCAGAAACAGCAGCTTATCCTCCGGCTGTGTCACACGCTGCACCGCCTCATGCTCCTGCGTATACTGCTCTGCTTCTTCGGGCAGTACATAAATCCCCGCAAGCGCCCCTTCTGTTACCTGTATTCTCTGCTGTCTGACCGTGGAAGGTCCATATTCCGTGATGCGCACATAGTACCCTTTGCAGAACAACAGGCTGAGCACAAAAAGAACCACCGTTGCAAATAAAAGCCGTTCTTTTTGCGGATATTTTTTCAAAAGCAGGGCAAAGCCCGCCAGAATACCAAGTCCCAGATAAGAACTGCTTGAATCCGGTCCCACATTGGAAAATACCAGAATGCCCACAAATACGACCAGCATTAGAAAGATCGGCACATAAAAAAGCGGTCTGTCCGTATTTCGCATACTCCATCCGGCAATACAAGTGCACAGGAAAAACAGCAGATAGCGCACCTGAAAATGGAACGGTCCCATCTGAATGCCAACAAGATTGCCAAGGATCATTAAAAGGGAAGTTTCTGCCACAAACAACAGAAGAAATGCCAGAAACAGGCTGCCTTTTTCCTTTCCTTTCTTCTGCTTAAAGATCTGCAGGATAAGTGCAGCAAGCAGCGGAAGTACACTGAGGATCAGAAGCTGCTTTGCCACATTCAGCCACTGCTGCCCATATAAAAGCAGCTTTGTCTGCATCGTAAACTGGTGGGTGCCATCCATAAATACCTTCGGAATGCTGGAAAGGAAATCAGCCACCGGCATAAACAGCAGTACATATATCAGAAATATAACTGCGCTGATCGCACAACCAGCGGTAAAAATCAGACACTTTCTGCATTTTTCTTTCCCGGAAAGCGCTTTGTTACACATACAGATCGTCACTAAAACCGCCGGATATAACAGCACCATGCCCGGATAGGCAAGCACCGTAAATGCCAGGGAAAGTCCTGCCAGAAAATCCTGCCAAAGCTGTTTTTTCCCGGTTCCTCTTTCTTCCAGCAGGCATGTAAACAGTAAGGTAAGTCCCCATACCTGCTGCATGGAGAAATCCAGCGATATGATCCACTTCGGTAACAGGTTCAGATACAAAAGTGCAAATAACAGGCTCCAGTCCGCTGTCAGATACTTTCTTGTCTTTCTGTAAACAAGCACTGTCATGCCAAAATGCAGCAGGGTCGCAACAATGCGCAGGTAAAGCACCATATAAGCGGTCGATCCCGTCACCTGATAAAAGACCCATAAAAAAGCTGCAGGCAGAAGTGCGGAAGTCTGATGTACCTCCCACATATCCGCAAACAGGTGATCTCCCTGCAGAAGACGGAATGGCATGGAGACCGCATAACCCTCATCAATATCAAAACCGATCAGGAGCTGATTTGCCGCCGCCACAACGGATAACAGGATCAAAATCCACAATATTCCGTTTTTTATTTTTTTATTTTCCAACTGCATATTGTATCTCTTTCTTCTATAATGATTACCTATCCATACCTACATTCGTGAAATCAAATATCACAGGCTATATTATAAGCTGTCTTATTTCTTCAAGTCAATGTTATTGTCGCGGATCAGGCAAATACTGCCTGACAGAAGCAGCAGGCTGCAAAGAATTATGAAAACAGGCAATAACAGGTTTCCAGATTTCTCTTCCGATTCTGCTTTACCTTCCGATTTTTCTTTGCCTGCTGTCTCAGCACTGTCCTGCCAGATGGACGGCTGCTTTTGTGCTTTCATCTCCTGTTTTGTAGTTTCTTCGCTGCTATTTTTTCCACTGCTGTTTTCCGATTTGGCAGTTTTATCCCCATCTGCCTGCGTTTCCTGCTGTGGTACATGAAATTGCTGTCTGTCATTTGCGGAAACTGAGGCTGTGGGTTCTGCCGGAACTTGGAGCTGTTCGGCATCTGTCTCCATGCCATCTGCCTGGCTGACAGGTGTGGGGAATTTCTCTGACTTGGATGTTTCTGTGTCCGGTCGTGGTGTTCCAGTGACTTTGGGACCGGATGCAGCAGTTTTTGCTTTCCGTTCCGATGTGGGTTGTGATGTGGCTGGTCCTTCTTGTGGCTCCGATGCAGACTGTGATGTGGCTGGTTCTTCTTGCCGCTCCGATACAGGCTGTGATATGCCTGATTCTGCCGGCACCTGCGCCGCTGGCACAGCATCAACCGGCTCGTCCTCCTCCTGTCCGCCGATCAGCACCTCATCCACGACAACACTGCCATAAGTGTATTTTCCCATGCACAAGGCAAAAACAAGGCAGATGATCCCTAGCCATACTACTCTCCGGTAACCATATTCTGTTTTTTGCATAAAAACTCCTTCCTGTTTGTATTCTGAACGATTCACTTTGGGTAATTCGATCCGAATGGATCTTTTGATGCGATCAGTCTGATCGCTTAGATGGATGTAGTATAGCATATGTGCTTTCAAATAGGAAGAAGATTTTATTTTTTCAGATACTGTTGTCAAAAGTTATAAAGAGTTTATCTCTCACAGATCACCAACAGACTCCCGTCTGCAACGGTGATCTGTGCTTCTGTTCCGATGAATTCGTTGCTGGTACCGATCGGAAAGGTATTGGTCAGCACCGCATCTGTAATCTCATAGGCAAGTCCGCAAAGTGTCACGCCCCTTGCCTCCTTTTCAAAGGAAAATACAGAGAGGATCCCCTTTCTGCCGGCGGAAAAGGTAATTGTTTCATTACGGAGCAGATACACTTCTTCCTTCTCTCCATATAAGACAGCCTGACAGCCCCGCTCCTGCAGAAAAGCCAGCACCTGAAGATTGGCAATGGTATGATCCAGTCTGCCACCGATTCCGCCATAAAGCACGAACTTCCGATAGCCTCTTTTCAGTCCTTCCTTGACAGCAAGCAGCATATCTGTGTCATCCTTCTGCATCGGATGTTTGATGATCTGCTCTCCCTCCGGTACATATCCCAGTGAATCAAAATCTCCCACAACAAGATCCGGCTTTTGTTCCTGCAGATAAGCATAACCGCCATCTGCGGCGATCAGCAGATCGCCTTCTTCAATTTTCTCTGTATTACCGCATGGCATTGCGCCATAAATATAACAAGTTGCCATTTTCTCTTATCTCTTTTTACTCTGCGTGATAAAAATTCAGTATAACCCAACATACAGCTTGATTTCTGCTGCATAGCGCGGATCATTTCATTAAGCGCTTCCCGTATTCCGAGCAGATACGCCTTATTTTCCTTCCTATTATAGCGAACTTTTACCTTCTTGTCAGCATACTGTCTACTTTCAGGCATCAGGAATCTGTCTGCCTTCTGTATTCATATGATAATTTTCACGTAAAATGAGTTCAGAGACCGGAACAACCTGATACCCGGCATTCTCCAGATTGGTCAGCATGGTATCCAACGCATCTGCCGTATACTTGGCACCGTTATGACAGAGGATGATGGATCCGTTTCCCAGATGCTTATGTCCGCAGACAGTCTGGATAATGGAATCCACGCCATAATCTTTCCAGTCCAGGCTGTCAACATCCCACTGTATTGCATAATATCCGCAGCTTTCCGCATTGGTTATAACATGATTATCATAATCTCCGTAAGGCGGACGGAACAAAAACATCTCATAGCCTGTCAGTTCCTTTACCTTTTCATGTACTTTCATAAGCTCCTGCTTACATTCCTCATCGGAAAGCTGACTCATCTGCATATGATTTTCACTGTGATTTCCCAGATCATGCCCTGCTGCCAGAATTGCTTTGACATCCTCTGGATAACTCTCCACCCAGCCACCGGTCATAAAAAAAGTCACATGGGTATTATGTTTCTTCAAAATTTCCAATATTCTGCGCGTGTCCTCATTCCCCCACGCCGCATCAAAAGACAATGCCACCTTTTTTTCATCCGTTTCCACACAATAAATAGGGAGATTTCTGCCGTTTACACTGCTGCTGGCATGAAATACCTGTGGAGCGATCGTCAGAAATCCCACCACCAATACAGCCAGAATGAGAACCGTCCAGATCACGTTTTTTTGCTGTTTATATAATTCTTTCAGATCCATAAAATAGCCCCAACACTGATTTGTACATCATATGCGACGCCTGCCTGAAATAGACACTATTTTTCCTGTGTGTTATAATATATCATATGCTAATATTGTGTTTTTCCACACAATCAGAATATTTATACAGGAAATGAGGATAGCCTATGTACGAAAATAAAAGAAAAAAAGTAACCACTGAAATGATCTTTATTCTAACCAGCCTTACCTGTTACTTTATAACATTACTTCGTCTGCTTTATACAAACGGTGGATGCTTTGACGAAATATTTGATCAGGCAGGTTATTTTTCCTTCTGTGATTATCTTATGCATCTTTCCTTTGTAAGCACTCCCTCCGGTGTATATATGGCAAATGCACAGGCATGCTTTCCTCCTTTTGCTTACCTGTTTTACTATTTTATCGTGCGTATTCTGCCCACCCCCTTGGAACCTACTATGAATGGATATCGTGCTCTTCCTGGCACTCTTCTTATTTATATGGTTTTATTATGCTTATGCACTGGTATTCTATATTATCAAATATCTACTTTATTAAAAAATACCCCCGGGGTTGTACTCCCCATCTTTCTTCTTCTACTATTTTCCGAACCTCTCTGGGGTGGATTTATAGAAAGAGGAAACTCTGTTGGTTTCGCCGTTATTTTGGTATTGCAAGCGCTTATTTGGAAAGACAGTGAAAAAGTGGTGCAAAAAGAACTGGCTCTCTTTTTTATCGCCTTTGCTGCCGGTCTAAAGATATATCCCGCTGTTATAGGTCTATTATATATTTTTGAAAAAAGATGGAAGGAAGTTTTTCGCCTTGTTATCTATGGCGTATTCGTTTTCTTTATTCCGTTTCTCTTTTTCGGAGGTTTTCAGGGAATGCTTCAATTTTTTAGAAATTTAGTTCAAATCACGGATGCAACAGGCAGTCTTTGTACAATACGCGGATTTTTCTATTTAGTATATCAAAAACTGACCGCTTCCGATTTCATTCCTCCTTCAATCCAAATGATCGGCACAGCTATAATGTTGTTTTTTTTACTGTTCTCAGTTTATATGGCATGGATTAGTTCCAAAAAATGGATACAACTCTTGTTTTTATGCTGTCTTATGGTTGTATTTGTTCCATCTAGTTACCCATACACAACCGTATATCTTCTGATTCCTTTCCTTTTCTTTCTCAGGGAAAGCAATACACTTGCTATTGGTTATGCGGTCATCTGGGGATTCATTTTTACAATTTTCGCTCTGCCACTAAAATCTTTTACAGATTTCAGCAGCTATTCGTTTGCCTTTGGTCTTCGTTATCCGGCTCTATTCCTTTTGTTGTTATTTGCCGCAGCCGATACCATAAAAGCCAGAATACAAAATATTCAAGTCAAATGTTGACCCTCCGCTCGATTTTAGCTATTATATATAACAGAATACAAAGATTAAGAAAGTGAAACATATGAAAAAAGCAATTATTATCGGCGCAGGTCCTGCCGGACTGACTGCCGCCTATCAATTATTAAAAGAAACTGACATTCATCCCATTATTATAGAAGAAAGTGAATTTATCGGCGGTATTTCCCGTACCGCAGAGTATAAAGGAAACCGTATGGATCTGGGCGGTCACCGCTTCTTCTCCAAAAACGAGCAGGTCAATGATATCTGGAAAGAGCTCATGCCCCTGCAGGGTGCTCCCGCAAAGGACGACCTGATGCTTGGCAGAGAAAAGCCGCTTACAGAAGGCGGTCCTGATCCGGAGCAGACGGACGAAGTATCCCTGATCCGTACCCGTGTCAGCCGTATTTTCTTCCTGCGTAAATTCTTTGATTATCCGATCTCCATGAAACCGGAAACCTTTATCAACATGGGATTTGTCCGCACAATGAAAGCAGGCTTTGGCTATCTGTATTCCTGCGTTGTCAAACGCAAAGAAAACTCTCTGGAGGATTTCTATATCAACCGTTTCGGCAAACCGCTCTACAGCATGTTTTTTGAAGATTATACCGAAAAGCTCTGGGGTGTCCATCCGAGTAAGATCGCACCGGACTGGGGTGCACAGCGTGTAAAAGAATTATCGCTCGGCAAAGTGATCGCAGATTTCCTGCGTCATCTGTTTAACCCGAATTACAAGACAGATTCGACTTCCCTGATCGAACAGTTCATGTATCCGAAAAAAGGTCCCGGCCAGCTCTGGGAAAAGATGGCTTCTGAAATTGAGAAAATGGGCGGCGAGATTTATTTCGGGCAGAAGGCGACCGCTGTCCTGACAGAAAACGGACAGATCAGCGGCATTACCTGCACCAAGGTAACAAACGGCGGCAGTGCGGAAGAAAAGCTGACAGACGAGCAGACAACGTATACAGGTGATTACTACTTCTCCACCATGCCAGTCAAAGATCTGGTACTTTCCATGGGCGATACCGTTCCTGCCAAAGTACACGACATTGCAAAAGACCTTCCTTACCGTGATTTCATCACCGTAGGACTTTTAGTCAACAAACTGCTGATCAAAAATCTGACAAAAATGAAAACAGTCAATAACATTGTGCCCGACTGCTGGATCTACATTCAGGAAAGAGATGTCCGCATCGGCAGACTGCAGATCTTCAATAACTGGTCGCCTTATATGCCGGCGCACAATGAAGACACTGTCTGGATGGGACTGGAATACTTCTGCAGTGAAGGCGATGATATGTGGAACATGTCCTCCGAGGATTTCATCAAGTTTGCGATCAGCGAGCTTGTCAAGATCGATATCGTAAAAGAGGAAGATGTGCTGGATGCCACACATATCCGTGTCAAGAAAGCATATCCGGCTTACTTCGGTACTTACAAGCAGTTCGACCAGGTGGAAAGCTACCTCTCCTCCTTTGACAATCTGTTCTGCTTAGGCCGTAACGGACAGCACCGCTACAACAACATGGATCACTCCATGCTGACAGCGATCGAAGCTGTCAATGCCATCAAGGCAGGTTCTACCGATAAGACAGCCATCTGGAATGTCAATACCGAAAAAGAGTATCACGAAGAAAAGGAAGCATAAGAAGCAGACATCCAAGAGTCTTTTCCCTGTATAGGGAAGAGGCTCTTTTTAGATTTTCTTTTACCCATTTCAATTTTTGTTTCTACTTTACAAATTTCCTCATCCGTGTTAATATACTTCAAAATTGAACTATTCATTTTTGAAGAAATCATTAAAGAAAGGATCGATCTATTTATGAACGCAGGACTTTCCTTTATGCACAAATTTGCATCTGCCTATGCTGCTGCCTGCAAGCCTTTATGCCATACCCTGCATCTGCCGCAGACAGCCTTTGATATTCTGTTGTTTCTGGCTAACAATCCGGAATACCGGACAGCCAGTGATATTGTGGAATTCAGAAAGATCAAGGCAAACCTTGTTTCCGTCAATGTGGACAAGCTCGTAAGCGAAGGCTATCTGATCCGGGAGGCTGCGCCTTCCGACCGGCGCAAAACATTGCTTTTTTGTACAGAAAAAGCCGCGCCTGTCATTGAAAAAGGCAGAGCCTTGCAGAAGCATTTCATGGATACGCTGATGACAGGTATCGATGCAGAAACGAAAGAAGCCATTACAAATGGGCTGAAACAGATGGAACAGAATCTGGATCAGCTCCCGGAGGAGGAATTTACGATATGAAACTTTTAACGATTATTCTTGTCACCTTTTTAGCCGGTATGGGGGCAGGTCTTGGAACCGGTTTTGCAGGCATGAGTGCTGCAGCCGTCATCAGTCCCATGCTGATCACCTTCCTTGGCATTGATCCGTATATGGCGGTCGGTATCGCCCTGTCCTCGGATGTACTTGCCAGTGCTGTTTCTGCCTATACCTATGGCAAAAACAAAAATCTGGATGTTAAAAACGGACTGATCATGATGGTTACCGTTCTTCTGTTTACGGTTGTCGGCAGTTATGTCTCCAGTCTTGTCCCGTCCCGGACAATGGGCAGTTTTTCTGTTTTCATGACCTTCCTGCTCGGTATCAAATTTATCGTAAAGCCGGTCATGACCACAAAAGAAGCCATGGGACAGGTTTCCGCCAAAAAGCGCGCCCTGCAGTCTGTCATCTGCGGCGTGATGATTGGATTTATCTGCGGCTTTGTCGGTGCTGGCGGCGGTATGATGATGCTGCTGATCCTGACCTCTGTCCTTGGGTATGAACTAAAGACAGCAGTCGGAACGAGTGTCTTTATCATGGCATTTACCGCATTTACAGGTGCTGCTTCCCACTTCGCGATCGGCGGTCTGCCGGATCCTCTCGTCTGGATCTTATGCGTTGTATTCACCCTGATCTGGGCAAGGATCGCGGCTGTATTTGCCAATAAAGCAACGCCGAAAACACTGAACCGTGTTACCGGCGTGATCCTTGTGATCCTCGGTATTGCTGTCATGGCATTTTCACTCTTTTCTTAATCCTACAAATGTGCTATCTTCATAAGAAAGAGGGATAAAGGGAGCGAGGACGCTTTATGTATACACTTATGATGGGCATTGAATATATCAGTATTACACTACTGATCTTTGAAATTATTTATGTCATGCGGCAAAAGGGATCTTATATGCAGAACCTGATGCTTTTGCTGCTCATCTCCGTTTTGGTCAACTTTGTCGGCTATCTGGTTGAGCTGAAATCAGATAGCCTGGCAACAGCTTTGATCGGTGTCAAAATTGCCTATCTGGGGAAGCCCTATATTACACTCTGTATTTTCTTTTTTGTCATAGAATTTTGTAAAGTGAAAGTATCCGACCTGCTCAAGGGCATCCTGATTGCTTTCCATGTACTGATCACAATACTTGTTTTCACCTGTGATCTGCATCCCCTTTTTTATACTTCCATCCGTTATGTCTATTCAGATTCCTACTCCCATCTGGTACTGGGACACGGTCTCTTTTATTTTCTCTTTATCGGCATGACCTTCCTGTATTTCATTGCGATCACGATCATCGGAGTCAAAAAGATCCGTTCCACAAAAGACTGGCTGATCAAACGACAGATGTTTCTGTGCATTGCCATGATCGTAATCTGCCTGATCGGCTTTCTGCTCTTTTTATCCGGCTGTACAAATGGATATGATACGACCGTTCTGTCCTACTTTGTCTGTGTACAGATGCTCATTATCCTGATGGTGCATTTCCAGCTTTTTAATACCCTGTCCTTTGCCAAAGATGAAGCTACGGACGGTATGACAGAAGCACTTTTTGTTTTCGACAATGACGATGGTGTCATTTATCAGAATAAAAACGCCAAGCTGATGCAGCACTACATTGAAAAGCACTATACAGAGCCATTTGTGCAGGTATTGAAAGAGCTTGTACAGAAAAACGAGCATCTGATCGTCAAAAACGGCTATGTATTCCGTGGCGAAGGACACGATCATGAAGATGTGCCCCAGTCCGCAAACAGTGTTTATCACATTACCGGACGTGAGATCACCAGACAGGGACGGACTTACGGCTATGCAGTCCTGGTCAGCGATGAAACGGAAAGCTTTTATTACACAAACCGCTTAGAGGCGGAGGTTTCTGCCAAAACACATGAGATCGTCAAGATCCAGCGTTCCGTAATCGGTAGTTTTGCTGCCATGATCGAAGCAAGAGACGGTATCACGGGACTACACATCAAGAATACAAGTAACTTTGTCAGAATTCTGGCACATGCCATGCAGAACAGTCCCAAATACGATAGCCGCATCACCGATGAATATGCTCAGATGGTTTCCGCCGCAGCACAGCTCCATGATATCGGAAAGATCGCTGTCCCTGACTATGTCCTGCAAAAGCCCGGCAAGCTGACCGATGAAGAATATGAGATCATGAAAAAGCATCCGGCTGAGGGTGCAAGGATCATCAAAGAAACATTAGGGAAACTGGAGAATGACGAATACGTCCATATCGCCTACAACATGGCATATTATCATCATGAGAAATTTGCGGGAGGCGGCTATCCCTGCAATCTGAAGGGAACGGAGATTCCGTTATCCGCAAGGATCATGGCGATCTGTGATGTATATGACGCGCTCCGCTCCAACCGCCATTATAAAGAAGGCTTCTCCGTGGAGAAGTCTGTCGCTATCATCCGGGAAAGCCGTGGCACCCATTTTGACCCTGATATCACTGATATCTTTTTACAGCATATAGACGAAATGGAGGCTGTCTTCATCCAGAATAACAGCTCTCCATCTCTGTAAATCATCTTTATTTCAGCCCGCCCATGCGCGGCATTTTAGGAATTCAGGATCTGCATAAATTCTTCGCCTGTGATCGTTTCCTTCTGGTAGAGATACTGGGAGATCTCATCCAGCTTTTCTCTGTTCTCCAGCAGGATCTGTGCAGCCTTCTCATGCTGCTTTCTGACAAGCTCTACCACCTTCTGGTCGATCAGTGTCTGTGTCTCGGCAGAACAGGTCAGTGATGTATCACCGCCCAGATACTGGTTTGTCTGTGTTTCCATTGCCACCATATCAAAGTCTTTGCTCATACCATAGCGGGTGATCATGGATCTTGCCAGCTTTGTTGCCTGCTCGATATCGTTGGATGCGCCCGTTGTCACGCAGCTGAATACGATTTCTTCTGCCGCACGGCCGCCTGTCAGTGTGGCAATCTTGTTTTCCAGCTCATCTCTTGTCATCAGGTAATGATTGCCTTCCTCTACCTGCATTGTATAACCAAGAGCCCCGGAAGTACGCGGTACGATCGTGATCTTCTGTACCGGTGCGGAATTTGTCTGCTTTGCAGCAACCAGTGCATGTCCGACTTCATGATAGGCTACGATACGCTTCTCCTTATCGGTCAGGATCGCATTTTTCTTCTGATAGCCTGCGATCACGACTTCAATGCTTTCCTCCAGATCTTCCTGCGTTGCATATTCTCTGTTATCTCTGACCGCACGAAGTGCCGCCTCATTGACAATATTGGCAAGCTCAGCACCGGAGGCACCGGATGCCATACGGGCAATCTTGCTATAATCAACATTATCGCCGACTCTGATCTTCTTTGCATGCACGCGGATGATCTCTTCCCTGCCCTTCAGATCCGGTAGTTCCACAGGTACACGTCTGTCAAAACGTCCCGGACGCAGCAGAGCCGGATCCAGTGTTTCCGGTCTGTTTGTGGCAGCTAAGATAATAACACCAGTATTTCCTTCAAATCCGTCCATTTCTGTCAAAAGCTGATTCAGCGTCTGTTCCCGTTCATCGTTTCCGCCGATCTGTCCGTCACGCTTTTTACCAATCGCATCGATCTCATCAATGAAAACGATACACGGTGCTTTTTCCTTTGCCTGCTGGAACAGATCTCTGACCTTGGAAGCACCCATACCAACGAACATTTCCACAAATTCCGAACCGGACATGGAGAAGAACGGTACATTGGCTTCGCCTGCAACGGCCTTTGCCAGCATGGTCTTACCGGTTCCGGGAGGGCCTACCAGCAGAAGTCCCTTTGGCATGGAAGCACCGATTTTCTTATATTTATCGGGATTATGCAGATAATCTACAATCTCCGTCAGATTTTCTTTTGCCTCATCTTCACCTGCCACATCACTGAATTTGATACCGTCGGAA
The DNA here is from genome assembly GCF_018917935.1 of Kineothrix sp. MSJ-39. GTDB lineage: Bacteria > Bacillota > Clostridia > Lachnospirales > Lachnospiraceae > CAG-194. The sequence goes on from NZ_JAHLPN010000003.1 coordinate 82,099, forward strand.
GATTTTACATAAACCTTGGCACTGCTCTTTCCCATGCCAAAGCTCATGGCATTTTTGCCGCCTGCTTTTTTCATCATCTGTCTGGAAAGCAGTTCGCCGATTGCGATAAAAATCACAAGTGGCAGGATCCAGCTCATCAAAAAGCTCAGGATCGGAGAAGTCTGTTTGATCTCCTCCCCGTAAAAGGAAACGCCTGCCTGATACAGCCGGTCTGTCAGATCAGGATCATTGACCATGGCAGTCTGATAAACATTCTTTTCCTCTTTATCCGTAAATACGATCGTATTACTCTGCTCTTTGATATCGACACGCCCTACCTGTCCGTCCTCTGTCATCTGGATAAACGTACCGTAGTCCACATCTTTTACCTGATGTCCCATGAGCCACGGCATTGCCAATGAATTGAACAGGATCAGGATCAGCAGCACAATGCAGTAATACGAGATCAAAGGTTTCTTTGGTTTCTTCACCTCATTCATCTGTGTTTCTCCCTTCATTTTCCAAGATTATTTCCTACACTGTAATGCAGTTTTCCCACAGATTCAATACAGAAACCACTTATTTTATACTTTTTAGAAAAAGTTAATACTATTGCGGTTCATAGCCTTCCGAAAACAGATACATGTCCTGCTGTCCTTCGTAGATCGCATAATACTCGTCCTGATAGACGCAGACTGCATCATCCATGACCGTGAAATCGCCCTTGAGCATTCCTGCTTCTTCCGTTCTTGCCAAAAGCAGGAAGCATTTGCCGTGATGGTAGCCAGACCGATAATATTCCTTCGGTGTCAGCCATTCATACGGAGCCGCTTTGCCGTCACTGCCGCCCAGATTGCCGACATGGATCGTTCCGTTGCTCAGATACTCCGTCACGGAAGCATTCCAGAAGGTCGCATAGCCAAAATCATAGTCATTATTTTCCAAAAAATCCATATAAGCATATCGTTTTGCACAATCGTTATATTTCACATCCTGCCAAAGCTCTCCGTACAGGCTTGAAACCACTACAACTGCCAGAAAAGCAGAAAGCAGCGGCTTCTGGAATACCGTTGCAGGCCGGAAATGCTGCAAAAAGACACAGATCAGCAGAACCCCTGTCACATAAACAGGCAGCCAGTAGCGGTACTGCTGCAGGACATCCGTAAAGATCAGCATATACCAGTTGATCAGAAACAGCATCAGGAAAAAATACAGCAAAAAGCGTTCTTTTGCAGGCAGCTCCATCCGTTTGTGAAAAAGTGCGACGATCATCGCAATAAATGCCAGAAAAAACAGGCATTTTACCGCATTGACAATACCGAGCGGCGTTACGACCTGGATCTGGCGATAGCCTATAAATTCCAGCATCAGCCGGATGGACGTCAGAAACCGGTCCGGGATCTCATCGATCGGTACAAAACTGACCTCAGATGTCGTATCAAAGCTGTACTGCACCGCCAGATAAAACTTATTGATCAGAAAACCGATGCCTGCAAAGCCGGTCAGGATCAGTGAAAACGTGATATTCTGCCAGTTTTCCTTTTTATTTCCGTCCTTTTCCAGCACCGGGAAAAGCAGGAAAGCAAGCAGCATCGGCAGATACAGACTTGCCAGATACCGCAGCCCCGTCATGCCAAGAAGCACAGAAAGGATGGATAATACGACGCCCTCCCGGATCCACATGTTCCTGCTTTTCTTTTCTTTTAACACGAAAGAAAGCACCAGATACATACAGATCGTCTGCGTCGTGTAAAAACAGCCGATAAACATCATGTCCAGATATTCATTGGAAAGCGGTGCCAGTAAAAGTGCCAGTCCCAGAAAGATCCACTTTTTCTCAAGTGTGAAACGCTTTGTCAGCATATGCCAGGCGTACAATAAGATGGCATAGTAAATAAAAATGGATAACAGCTTTACCAGCTTGTAGCTTGAGAAGATCTTAAACAGCGGAACCATCACAAGCTGCGTATAGATCACGCGGATCTCGGTGGAATAAAACCACTCCTTGGAAATCAGCTCGTTCCGGTCTGCCAGAAATTTGGATAAGATCACCTCTGCGGTCGTATCCGAATGCATCAGATTGTCCAGACAGAAACTTACATATAAAATCAGGGCGAGAAGTGCTGTCCCTGCCAGCAGCAGATACAGCCCTTCTTCTATCGTCAGTTTTCTTTTTTTCATTGTATTTTTTTCCATATGCTTTTCTCTTTACTGTATTTTTATTTGCTTCTATCTTACCTTTTCAGGCAGAGGGTTGTCAATCTAAGGGACAGGCATTGCGGCTTTTATTTCGTTTCTACAGCGAATAACGGATCTCCCGCCTTTACTGACGCTTGTGTCAGCATACAGATATGCTGATTTTCGGCAAGCTCCGTGCAGACGACCGGCGTCACAATGGACGGCGCATGCTCCTTCAGCCAGGCAAGATCCAGCTCCATCAGAAGATCTCCGGCTTTTACCCGCTGTCCGTTTTCTACCACTACGGTAAAGCCCGCGCCCTCCAGCTTCACGGTTTCGATCCCGACATGAATGAGCAGGCTGATCCCGGAATCTGTTTCAAATCCGATGGCATGCTTCGTGTCAAAGACAAAGGTGACGGTTCCGTCTGTCGGGGCATAGACATAAGGCTCCTTTGGCATTACGACCGCGCCGTCTCCCATCATCTTCTGCGCAAATGCTTCGTCCGGTGCTGCTGTGATGTCTGCCGCCTGCCCGGTGATCGGGCTGTAGATGATGATTTCCGGAACCGCACGAGAAAGATAGTCCTCCAAATCCGACTTAATGACCGTAACACGAGGCCCGTAAATGATCTGTACGCCGTTTCCTCTGTGTACCACACCGCTTGCACCTGTTGCCTTAAGCACCTTGTCATCCACCATTGACGGATCGTTGACACTGCAGCGCAGTCTCGTCGCACAACAATCCACGTCTGAGATATTGTCCTTACCGCCAAGTCCTCTTGTGATCGCCGCACTACGTCTGTCTGCCTCGTTTTCCGGATTCACACCGGAACGATCTGCGCTGGCAATTCCGCCTGCGCCAGCTCCAGTTCCGCCTGCTCCGGCATTTTTCCGGGCATTGACGTCCGCCTTTGTATACAATTTTATCTCTCCATCCTCATCTTCCCGGCCAGGCGTCTTAAAGTCAAATTTGCGGATCAGGAACCGGAAGATCACATAATACAGGAAGAAATACACAATACCGACCGGGATCACCCGCAGCCAGCTTGTCTTTTCATTGCCCTGCAAAATACCGAATAGAAAGAAGTCAAGCAGTCCGCCGGAAAAGGTCAGTCCGACCGCCACGTTCAACATATGCGCGATCATATAGGCAGAGCCCGCCAAAATGACCTGCACGACAAACAATGCCGGTGCCACAAACAAAAATGAAAATTCCAGCGGCTCTGTAATACCGGTCATCATGCTTGCCAAGGCGGCGGATAAAAGCAGACCGCCTGTTGCCTTCTTTTTCTCCGGCTTTGCGCACTGATACATGGCAAGTGCCGCGCCGGGCAGACCAAAGATCATGAAAATAAATTCCCCGGAAAAATACCTGGTCGCGTCCGCGCTGAAATGTGCAATATTAGCAGAATCCGCAAGCTCCGCGAAAAAGATATTCTGCCCCCCCTGCACAAGCTGTCCCGCCACTTCCTTCGTGCCACCGACCGCTGTCTGCCAGAACGGCATATAAAACACATGATGCAGTCCAAACGGGATCAGGGCTCTTTTCACCAGCCCGAACAAAAGCGTTCCAAAATACCCGGAGCCTGTCACAAAGCCACCCAGCGCATAAATACCGTTTTGCACGGTCGGCCATATATAATAAAGTAAAATACCGACAAACAAATACACGACCGTGGAAATGATCGGTACAAACCGTGTCCCGCCGAAAAAGGACAGGGCACTCGGCAGTTCGATCCGGTAAAACCGGTTATGCAGCGCCGCCACGCCAAGTCCTACGATAATACCGCCAAACACACCGATCTGCAAAGACGGAATCCCACAGACCGATGTAATACTGCCTTCCAGTACAAAATCCGCGATCTGCCCGTCTTCCGTGATCTCCCCGTACAAAAGCAGCATGGCATAGATTGATGTATGCATGACAAGATAGGCAATGACCGCTGAAAGTGCCGCCACTTCTTTTTCCTTCTTTGCCATACCGATCGCCACACCGATCGCAAAAAGCAGTGGCAGGTTATCAAAGACCGCGCTGCCCACACGGTTCATGATCATAAGCAGGGCATGTGCTATCGTACCTTCTCCCAGAATTCCCGTCAGATGATACGTTTCAATCGTGGTCGCATTGGTAAACGAACTGCCGATCCCAAGCAGCAGTCCTGCTACGGGCAGGATCGCGATCGGCAGCATAAAGCTCCGTCCCACGCGCTGTAAAACGCCAAAAATCTTATCCTTCATTTTCAGTTCTCCTTCTTCCATTCCATTTCCCGCAGGGAAACCATCATTTTATAGGATGAACCGCAGGTGGCTGATTTATTCCTATTTTCTAATCTTGCAAACACCAATAAAGTCATTTATCATAGATATGTAAATTCTGCCGGTATTCCGGCAATCCACTGACGAGGTTTTTAAAATATGAAAAAAAGATTACCGATCCTTCTTCCATGTATGGCCGCACTTTTGCTTTGCATTCCGCTGTTTGCCCACTTTTTCCCGCTTTGGGCAGCAAAAGCACCGATCTTTACAGATATCATTATAGAAACAACCGCCAAAACAGGCATTAACAAACAGGGAGAGCTTACGCTGTTCCGTCTGCTGACTGTCCTTGGACTTCTTCTCTGCTGTCTGACAGGCTTTCTTCTGTCTGCATGGCAAATAAAACATATGGCAAAAACAACCGAAACCGCTCCGACGGACAAGCGTCCGGCTTATTTGCGCTATCTCTGGATTCTTGTTTTCCCGCTTCTGGGCAGTTTTATCGTATTCGGACAGAAAAACACCGTCCTGCTTCTGGGACTTTGTTATTTTTGCGTGCTGGCAGTCTGCCTGCATTTCAAAAAAGAACAGGCTCTTTTGTATCCGTGTCTGACACTTCCTGTCTTACTGTATTATGCACTGATGGCAGTTCTTACTGTTCTGGTGCAGATTTCAGACCGTTTTATCCTTTCTGGAAGTCAGGTCACAGGAATCGTTACAGCATTGACGCTAATGTCATTTTTCATCTGTTATCTTCCAAAAGCCACGACAGCGCAAAAAGCTGAACGTTTTTCACTACTGCTCTGCATCCTGCAGCTTCCGATCCCGTTTTTACTTGTTCTTTATTTTGTGGATCACTATCTGTATCGCGGTGAGCGGATCCGCGTTGCCTATGCAGGCTTTTACTATATCTTTTTTGCACTGCTGCTCCTCGGACTGCTTGCAGGAGAAATATGGCACATGTGTCATATCATAAAAAAGATCCGAAACCTGCAGCATACAAATACCGCCCGGACGGATCGACAGGGCATGTCCGTTTCCCGGCTCATCAGTTGTGCTACCGTTATGACGATCTTTATTTATCATTCCTTCAGTGCTGCGCCCGCGTTTGCACAGCCTGACCAGCACCACCACGGCGAGCAGATGATCCCATGGCAGCAGATCTTCGGTCTGCACCAGAGTGCTTATCAGGAGTATACACCTGTTTCCGGTCTGTTCCCGCTGGTCAACGGTTTTATCCAGAATGTCCTTCTGCACGGAACGGTATCGGATTACTCCCCGGCCATCTCGATCACGGTCGTCCTATTTGCTGCTCTGACGATGTGGCTTTTATACAGACAGATCGGTGGAAAGGCACTTTTGTTTGCCGTATTTTTTGCGCTGCCAAGCTACAACCGGCAGTATATGGTACTTCCCGTTCTGCTCCTTCTGTTTGACAAAGCACTTTTACAAAAGCCGATGCACTGGCTCAGATGCTGGATCTTTTCCTGCTTTCTGGCAGGACTTTACTATCCGCTCTACGGCGGTGCACTCCTGCTTGGCACACTCCCGCTCGGTATCCGGATGCTGTTGCGCGCTGTCAAAGAAACCGACTGGAAAACAGAGCTCAAAAAGCCTTCCTTTTCTATTCTGTGGCTTCTGACACTTGTGCCGGTCATGCTCTGTCTGCCTCTGCTCCTGCGTATGCTCCGACATACCCTGACCTATAGCAGCCAGACACTGCTTGCAGACGGTATTTCCCTGTTCGGGCAGACACCGCCGGATATGTTCCTGCCTTACCTTTCCGGGCAGTGGCGTGACAGGCTCTATCTGGTCTACCGCTTTTTCCTGCCGATGCTGCCACTCTGGATCCTTGGTTATTTGTGTCTGCATGTCCTGCTGCAGACGCTTTCCGGTAAACGGGCTGCAAAGGAAATGCAAAAGAGCGGTGTTTCCCCGCTGTTCTTCGGACTGCTGGCAGCCTTTCTGACACTGGCAATTTCCTATACGTATACACTTGTCCGTGCCGACACCGGTGTCATTTTACAAAGAACCGCTCCGGTATTGATCGCGGTATTTGGCATGTTCCTGCCGGTTCTGCTGCTCCGCGATGGGCGAAAGCTGCCTTGCAAAACGGTCGCACTCCTGCTTGGCATCTGTTTTTCACTGCCGCTTATGATTTATCACGAAGTAGGTGATATGAAATTTCCGAATATGTGGACTTATCCGGACGGACAGGCAGCGCTTGTCATGGACGATACTTCCAAGCTCTATAACACCTATGTTGTTCCCGACACGTTCCTTGCCATGGATGAAGTTCCCATTTCAGACCGCTCCATGCTTGGAGGTGGCTTTATGGTCGCAGATCAGGTATCCTATCTGACTGCCTATGAAGCAGTGATGCAGAAATGTGACAGCGTGCAGGAGCAGACCTGGTATATGGGCTTTGACGGACAGGGCTTTTACTATTACCTGAATGCAAGAGCCTGCAGCACCGGATTTCTGCCGGTCGGCAAAAGTATGGAAGCGCAGGAGGAAATGCTAACCCAGATCAAAGAGAAACGACCTGTCGTTTTCGTGCTGGATGCACAGAGCAACTATTATATATATCACTGGATCCTGACACATGACTATGTGTACAATAAAGAGGACAATGCACTGTATCCGCAGGAGCTGTATGCCAAGATCTACCCGGAGCAGGCAGGCGATGATTACAGAGAGGTGACCGAGGATCTGGAGCTTGGCAGAATCTGTGCCAGCCTCGGCAATTCCATGGAAAGCCTGCAGGAATGCTTTACAGACAGCCTTGCCCTGTCTTCTGCAGGTGATACGATCTTGGGTAGTGATTACGATTACCTGTATCTGCCGCTGTCTTCTTCCGCACTTTTAGCGGATGCGCAGGCAGCATACCTGCAGATCAGCTACAGAAGTGATGACACGTATATCAGCAATATAATATGTTCTATCTCCGCACAGGATGACCTGCTTCTGCCGCTCGGTATGCAGCCCACATGGCTGCTCAGTGAAAACAGCGACCTGACCTTTACGCTGCTCGATGCACAAAAAAACAGCCTGCAGACTCTTTCTTTCGAAGAGCTTGCAGACTCTGTAAGAGGTGGACAATTTTTAAAGTTACGTCAGATAGAATAATCCATATTGGCGATCCGCTCCTGATGGCGCGCTACCAGATCTGCGACTGTAACGCCGTCTACGACCTTGTTGATCGCGTCGTTTAAGTCTTTCCAGACTTGCAGCGTTTCACAGGTATCACAGCGTTCGCATTCATTGCTCTCTGTTTCCAGACAGGCGACCGGACAAAGGCTGCCTTCTGTCAGACGCAGAATCATACCGACGGTGTACTGCGACGGATCCTTTGCGATCTTATAGCCGCCCTGCGCACCACGCGTGCTTCTGACAAAACCTGCTTTATTTAAAACAGCAATGATCTGCTCGAGATATTTTTCAGAGATTTCCTGCCGTTTGGCGATCTCACGTACTTTCACATATTCACCGGTATCGTTCAATGCCAGATCCAGCATGACACGTACCGCATATCTTCCTTTTGTTGAAATTTTCAAACCAATTCTCTCCTTTTCCTATTTGTTATGTAGGATATATTTTTATTATAAGTTGTAATCCCGCTTCTGTCAACGACTTTCCCGTTTTAGGAAAAGGATCTTTTACAGCAGACAAAAGGTGTACAAATGAAGCAGTATTTGCTATAATAGATTTCTAAATGGTTACTATATTATTTAAAAAAAGAGGTATTTCTATGAGCAAGAAAAAAGTTGTAGTGTCTCTGGGACACGATGCATTAGGTTATACGATCATGGAACAGTGGGATGCTGTAAAGGATACAGCCAAGGCATTGGCTGATCTGGTTGAAGCAGACTACCAGCTTACCATCACCCATTCCAACGGCCCGCAGGTCAGCATGATCCACAAGGCCATGACAGAACTGAGACGTATTTATATTGACTATACACCGGCACCGATGTGTGTCTGTTCCGCAATGAGCCAGGGCTATGTCGGATATGATATCCAGAATTCCCTGAAGGCAGAGCTGATGAGCCGTGGAATCACAAAGCCGGTCAGCACGATCCTGACACAGGTAACCGTAGATCCTTACGATGAAGCATTCTATGCACCGCAGAAAGCAATCGGCCGTTATATGAGCCGCGAAGATGCGGACATGGAGATCAAAAAGGGCAATTATGTAGAAGAGGTACCGGGTAAGGGCTTCCAGCGTATCGTCGCTGCACCAAAGCCGCTCAAGATCGTGGAGATTGATGCAATCCGTACACTTGCAGATGCAGATCAGATCGTTATCGCATGCGGCGGTGGTGGTATTCCGGTCATTGAACAGCAGCATGCTTATCAGGGTGCTTCCGCAGTCATCGAAAAGGACTGTATTGCAGGAAAGCTTGCATCCGATCTGATGGCAGATGAGCTTATCATCTTAACAAGTGTCGATATGGTATATAAGAACTTTGGCAAAGAGGATCAGGAAGGCATTTCTTCCATGACTGTTGCCGAGGCACAAAACTACATAGAAGAAGGTCAGTTCGGCGCAACAGATATGCTGCCTAAGATTGAGGCTGCGATCGCATATCTTGCAAAGAAGCCGGACGGTCAGGTACTGATCACTTCCCTTGCGCAGACGAATGCTGCACTGAAGGGTAAGACCGGTACGATCATTACAGCATAATATGTGCAATAAAAAATATAAAACAGCTCCTGCATGATATTTTGATGCACGCTGCATATGCTTTTCTACTAAGACACGTACTGACATGCATGTGGCACGCGAACATTCGACATCCCTGTCTCAGGTTCGCTGCCACGACATCCGTGTCGTGGCACCACATACATTTGTCAGTACTTAGCCAAGTAGAAAGACGCATTTGCAGCTAATCGCATCCCAATATCATGCAGGAGCTGTTTGTTTTATTTCATTTTTCTTATTTTTTCACAGACAATATGTTGCTGTGCGGATCAGTCAATCCAGTTCTTTGCCATATGCTATAACTTAATGCAACGTGTTCATCTTGCTGCAATCACCAGCAGCACAGCACCGATCATAATGCCAAAGTCAGACACATTAAAGATGACATTTCTCAGCCGTTTATTTTTCACCTGGAAGCCGAAATAATCGACCACATAGCCTCTTGTCAGGCGGTCGCACATATTGCTGAAGGCGCCTCCCAAAAGCAGGGACAATGCCCATTTCAGAAGCCTCTTTCCATGTCTGCCGAGTGTCATGATAAACAAAAGCAGGCACAAAAGTGTGATCGCTGCCGCAGTCAGCTTCACCAGTTCTTTTTTCTTCTCTCCCAGATTTAAAAAAGCCCCAAAATTATGATACTTTGTCAAATAAAGTTTTCCGCCCAGAATGGGAATCCGCTCTTTTTGATCGATCAGATTTTCAACCAGATATTTGATGATGCCATCCCCGATAAAGAGGACCAGCAGTATGATCACGTAAACCAAATGTTTTCTCCTTTTCTTTCCTTATCTTCATAAGATTCCTGTTTTCTATATGGGTATCCTATCACATTTTTCTTCCAAAAAGAATACTCTTCTTTACAAGCCGCGTATGAAAATCATGGCAGCCTCTATCCTACCAGCGCATCAAAAACGCCTGCAATATTCATCCTCCCGTAGCCCCATTGGCGGTTGGGATATTCCAGCGTTTTTTCCCGCTCTGCACCACGGATAAAGTAGTTGCGGATTCCCTTGCTGTTAATGACAGGATCTTTCCGCTCCACGATCGCCCACTGCATGAACTGCGCTGCCGCACCAGCCATCAGGCCTGCTGCAATGCTGCTGCCCGAAGAAAGTCCCAGTGCTGTCTGTACACGGATCCCCGCCACGGAGAGATCCGGTGTGATCAGTCCCTGCCTTTGAAATCCTCTGCCGCTGTCGATTGCAAAACTGTTGTTAGAAGAATCGTAATAGGTCAGATCAATGGCATTTTCGCAATAAGCAGGCTCTGTCATCGTCGTATACGGATCCGGGCGTAGGAAGTAGACCGGCGCATTTAAAAAGGCTGAAATGGGAAGCCAGCTGTGAAATCCGGCAATTCCCATGCTGCCCTCCGCATAAACACGGATTGTCCAGATGCCTGCCAGCGGTGTTTCAAACCGTAAAAAGATCAGTTCTTCCCCACTGTTAAGCTCTATCGGAATATAATCCACGCTGACACGGGAGTTACTGTATACAAAGGAATACTGCAGGGTCTGCCCGTATCTGCCCGGAATGCGGCTTATCGTCTCTCCATCGGGCGAACGAAGCGAAACCGTATACACATTGGGGATCTCTCCCCACAGTTCCATAATAAAGCCATTTACCCCCTCAGAAACCTGCACCTCCACATCCTCATACGCATCTACTGCCTGCAGCACAACATTTCCCGCATAATGATGTGCTGCATTTCCTTCATTTCCGCCTCCGATCACAACACAGTGATGGCGTTTATTGGTCAGCACCGTCAGGTATTGATCCAGGAACGAATTTCCCGCATGATCTCCCATATTGGTACCCATCGTCATGCAGATCACGATCGGTTTGTTCTCCCGCTCGCTGACATCATGTAAATATTTCAGAGCAGCCACAATGTCGGATTCCTCATACGCATCCGCCGTTTGGGGGATCTGATAATATTCCCGCAGATACCGTTTTGCCTGCCTGCATTTTACCATGATAAGCTCTGCCTGTGGTGCTGCATTTTCTGCCACGGAAGCTGCTTTCGTGCCATGTCCGTTTTCATCCGTAAATAAAAGCGGAACCGTCTGATCCGTTTCCCGCAGGCGCAGGTTTTCATTGATCGCTTCTTTGGAAAATACCGTCCCATAGGGAAGTCCCTGCGGCGATTCCCCTGTCTGCTGTGTCTGATCCCAGACAGAATGTAGCTTCGTACTGCCGTCTTCATTCTGAAATTCAGGCAGTGTATATCGGATCCCCGTATCCACAAAACCGATCAAAATGCCATTTCCAGTCAGACTCAGTGGTGGCTGCTGCACGCGCAAAATACCACTGTCCTCATACGCCCCTACAAGCTGCTGCAGCTGGCTCTGTTTTATGGTTGCAAAAAGCCCGGGAGTCTCCTCCCGGGCAGCCAGTCCGTAACATTTCGGAATAAATGCATAGCGATATTCCGAAATGCTGATAGGCTGTACATTCAGCCTGTTTACATATAAAATGCCCAGATTCCCTTCGATCGGCAAAAAACAATAATCTATCCCGTTCTGCGCAAGTACATCAAAATCTGCCACATAATCAACCAACAGATTCTGATAGTCCTCCGACAATATTTTTTCCCTACAATCCATAGACGCCTCTTATGGCTTTTTTCTATTCTATGCCGGGAAGTGCCTCCGTACTACGGATTTCGATCTTCGGTCCGCCGCAGCCTTCGATATATTCCTTTGTGATCGTCACACGACCGATGTTTTCATCCTTCGGGATCTCATACATGATATCCAGCATGAATTCCTCAATGATGGCACGCAGTGCTCTGGCTCCTGTATCCTTTTCCATTGCCTTCTCTGCGATCGCTTCGAGTGCACCGTCGTCAAATTCAAGATCTACCTCATCTAAGGCAAGCAGCTTCTGGTACTGCTTCAGGATCGCGTTTTTCGGCTCTTTTAAGATCTTGATATACATATCCTTATCGAGCGCATCCAGCGTATAAATGATCGGTAATCTGCCAAGGAATTCAGGGATCATGCCAAATTTCTTCAGATCCTCGATCGTTACCTTTTTGATCAGATCTTTGTCGTTATTAAATTTATCCTTCAGATCTGCTTCATAGCCGATGGACGTTTTCTTCATCAGACGCTGTTTGATGATATCGTCCAGATCCGGGAAAGCACCACCGCAGATAAACAGAATATTTCTTGTATTGACCGTTGTAAGCGGTACCATCGCATTTTTGCTGTTTGCACCAACCGGCACTTCTACTTCTGCACCTTCTAACAGCTTCAGCATACCCTGCTGTACGGATTCGCCGGATACGTCACGGCTCGTCGTTTCCTTCTTCTTGGCGATCTTATCGATCTCATCGATGAAAATGATACCCATTTCCGCACGCTCTACATCGTTATCCGCAGCAGCAAGCAGCTTGGAAACAACACTTTCGATATCGTCACCGATATAGCCTGCCTCTGTCAGGGAAGTGGCATCTGTGATTGCAAGCGGAACATCCAGAAGACGGGCAAGCGTCTTGACTAAATAGGTCTTACCGCAACCTGTCGGTCCAATCATCAGCATATTGGATTTCTCGATCTCGATATCATCCATTGTGTTGGTTGCCACTCGTTTGTAATGGTTATAAACCGCAACAGAAATAACCTTCTTAGCATAATCCTGTCCGACCACGAAATCATCCAGCTGTGCCTTGATCTTATGTGGCGGCGGGATATTTTTGATATCCAGCACCGGCTGATCATCCGGTTTTTTCTTTTTCTTCTTCAGCTTCTGTTTGTTCGGTATACCGCCTTCTCCCTGCAGATCAGCCAGATTGACAAAGCTGATGTTCGGAAACTTCTTGGACAGATCGGAAAGGTCTGACTGGTTCATGGACTGTGCCAGCATGGAAGGATCAAGCATGCCCTGATAATCAAACTGGCTGACCGCATCCATTGTCTTGTGCATACAGTCATTGCAGACGCAGATATTATTCGGAAGCTTAAACTGTTTGCCTGTTACACTTTCCGGTCTGCGGCAGACAAAGCAGACATCCTCGTACGGGCTGTCGTCTTCATCCACCTCCTCTTCCGTATCCTCTACGGTTCCTTCACAGGACTCTTTCTCCGCATTCTGTTTCTCCGCACTATCCGGCACTTCTCTAAAATCATTCTCAGCTTTTATCTGCTTCTGTTTTGTTGCAGAAGCATCTCTTTTATCCTCATCAGAGACTTCGTCAGAATCATCGAAATCATCTTCTGCCGTATCTGTCACATCAAAATCTTCGGAAAATTCATCTTCTTCTGCTTCCGTTGTATTCCGGTATACTTCTTTTTTTCTGTCCTCACCCTGAAAATCCTCGTCAAAGTCATCCTCTGAAATGATTTCCTTTTCTATCTTTTCTTTTTCGTCTTCTTCATCAAAGAAAACATCTTCATCATAATCAGACATTATTTCTCTCCTTTATCGTTTACTGATTTCCGTCAAGCGTCACCTCTAAGATACGCTCCTGATAACCGCCGTCTACGGACATCATCACACCAATCTGTACGGATGTGCCTGCTTCCATGCTGTCAAGCAGTGTGGAAAGTCCCTCCATCGTTTCTACCGTTTCTCCGTCACAGCTTATGATGATATCACCCTTTTTCAGACCTGCCTTCTGTGCTGCGGTTCCTTCATATACTCTTGAAATATAAACACCGACCGGGATTCCGTACATATCCTGTACCTGACTGTCTACATTCAGCCCCGAAATGCCCAGATAGCCACGTTTGTTCTGCTCTACCGGTGTTCTTGTCTGCTTGTTCATCAGCTCTGCAATGATCGGCTTTGCCGTAGAGATCGGAATGGCATATCCCATACCTTCTACTTTTGTGCCCGCAATCTTATTGGAATTGATCCCAATCACTTCCCCGTTGACATTTAAAAGCGCACCACCGGAATTGCCCGGATTGATCGCTGCATCCGTCTGGATCAGAGCCTGTGTATTTCCATTTTCATCTACAGCATAATCTCTGTTTAACGCACTGATCACGCCTGTTGTCACACTCTGTCCGTAACCGAGTGCATTTCCGATCGCGATTGCAGGCTCTCCGACCTTTAAGTTGTCGGAATCACCGAGTGTTGCGATCCGGATCGCGCTCTTTGTCGCTGCGGAAAGATCGGAAAGCTTTATGGCGATCACTGCTAGATCCGCATCCGCATCTGTTCCCTTTACCACCGCATCATACGTGCTTTCATCGATAAACTGTACCGAAAGGGAGGTGGAATCCGCTACAACATGGTTATTCGTCACGAGCAGAAGTTCTTCGTCATTTTCACCGACGATAATGCCGGAGCCGCTTCCCGTCTCCTCCTGTTTGATCGCGTAGCCCCAGAAATTTTCCGTAACAGCATATGTTCCGAAAATAGAGACAACTGAGGGCATGACCGTGTCAACGACATCTGTGACATCCGTTACAACGGCTCCTGTCATCGTATCTGTCTGCGTCACCGCGATATCTGTTCCCTGCTGCAGATCCGAAAGCGCTGTATTGGCCGCCTGATCCGCTTCTGCCGTATCTGTTGCCGCAGAAGTCTCCTGCGGAGCGTCTGTACTGCTGTCAGATGCTTCTGTTGCTGCTGGCTTCTGTGTTCCTGCAATGCCTGCAAGCTGCGGCATAAACTGTCCTACGCCCCAGATCATCAAACCGGCGCAGAGTCCGAACAAAAGTCCGCTTCCAACCGTTGCCCAGAAACGCCCTTTCTTTTTCTTTTTTGGTTTATCGGATAAATCAGGCTGATAGAGATCATCCTGTCTTACGTTCCATTCATCTTGTCCATACATAACACATTACCTCACTTTATGGGATAGATTTCTTCCAGTGTGTATAGTGTAGCTCTGAAATGTGTTTATTTTGTGGAAACAGGCTGCTAATGCAAATTTTTCCAGTAATTCCGGTCTGCGGTAAAGTGCAGGATCCACTTTTCGGGCAGCTTTCTGTAATGCTTGCCCAGACGATAGCCCAGATATTTACAGCCGCTGATGTAGATCAGCTTAAAAACCTGCCAGCCCTGCTTTTGTTCGATCAGATACCGGGCTGTTTTCTTTACCATCGAAATGCCTTCTCCCTCTGCGGGAACAGAGGCAAATACCTCCGGGTGATCCGCCTGTGATACACCCATATCGAAATTTCGGTGGAACTGCTGCGCACCTGTATAGTTATGAGAATGGTATACGCAGGCATCTGCTGCATAAGCAATGCTGTAGCCTGCCATGATCGCCTTATGTGCATAGATCATATCTTCATTGAAGATCGCATGATCCACATAACCGCCCAGCCTATCAAAAATGTCCCGCTTATAAGCCGCACAGACATCGGAGCAGAAAAAGGTCTTGATCCCCAGCCTCTCAATATCTGCTTTTGATTTCACACAGGATGTGTCCGGATAATTATAATTTCTGGTAAACCGCTCTATCATACCGGCATCCGGATTGGCAAGCTGTCTGGCATAGCTGACTGCCACATTTTCCGGAGCAAGTGCTTTGACCAGATTTTCGATCAGATGCTCATCTTTCGGATACGCATCCATCGTCATCATCACAAAGATATCGGCATCGGAATGTGTAACCGCACGCGATCTGGTTGCTGCATGATCAAATTCCCGTTTGGAAATGTGTGTCACACGTAAATTGCGATACTCTTCCTCATAGCGTCTGCCATATATGATCTTTTCAAAGTACTTTTCTTCGGTATTGATGATCCGGATATGTGAGATCGGATATGTCTGTTTGTCCAATAGTGCGATCAGCTCAAAGAAACGCTGATCCGGCTTATAAGTCGGTATAATTACATCTACCGTCATATATCTTTCCTTCTTTATGATAATTTTAAAAAAAGGAGCTTTTTACAAAGCTCCTTTTTTATTTACTTATTTTCCTGTATCACTGTGTACTCTCGCTGCGATCGACTGTACCTCACTCGAAGGCTGATAATCACCGACATCGCCAAATAAGAACTGGTGCAGATTTAATACATCCGCTGTCAGATCTGTACTCATAACACAGCTTGCACCATGTACATCTCCTGTTGTACGATACTGCTCAGCCGGGAATCCGCCTGTCTCACCGATCGTATAGCTTGCCACGTCTGTCAGAAGCTCTGTAATTTCTGTAAACGTCATGGAAGTGGAAATCTCTTCAAAGATCGTATTGGCTGCTTTATTAAGCGTTGCAATATTGGCTTTTTTCGCCTTGTCAAGGATTGCCTGAATGACCTCTCTCTGACGCTCTGTACGCTTGAAGTCATCACCTGCTGTATAACGGATACGGCAGTAGGAAACAGCCTGAATACCGTCCAAAGTCTGCAGACCTGTGGATGTTACTTTATTATAAGATTTACCAAGCGACTTAGATGTTTCTACCTGATAGTTGTTCAGATGATTGATCTCGCTTTCATCAACATCGATCTCAACACCGCCTAAAGCGTCGATCGTATCTGCAACACCTGCCCAGCCGACTGTCACATAATCTGTGATATTCAGGTCGAGGTTCATATTCAGCATATTGATCGCCTGCAGCGGACCACCCTTTGCATAAGCGGCATTTGCCTTGTTATAGCTGTCATTACCGATATTCAGATACGTATCACGATAAACGGAAACGAGTTTGACTTCCTTTGTTGTCTCATTGATAGAAGCAACGATGATCGTATCTGTTCTGTTCCCTTTTCCAAGTGACTTATCACGAGCATCTACGCCAAACAGAGCCACATTACGATAACCGCTCATATGACCGCCCAGACCTTCGTTTGTTGTAATATCGCCGGTATTGATATCATTTTCTCCGGCAATACCATCATTGATCACAATGTCATCTTCATTAATATCCTCATGATGGATTTTTCCATACAAGACAACTACATATAATGCAATCAGCATCAAAAGCAGTACAAAAACTTCAACTGCGATCAGGATGATCCTGTTCCGTTTCTTTTTTGCGCGTTCTTCCTTTGTCATTCTCTTTTTCCCTGTCTGGGTTTTCTTTTTCGAATCTGTACTTCCCATATCACTACTCCTTACTGTCACTTGTATTAGTATGCATTTTTATTGACGAACCCTTTGAAAATGGTCAGGAATAAGATCTTGATATCCAGGCCCATGGTCCAGTTCTCAATATAGTATAAATCACAGTCAATACGTTTACGGATCGAAGTATCTCCTCTATATCCGTTTACCTGCGCCCAGCCTGTCATGCCCGGTCTTACCTGATGCTTGATCATATAACGCGGGATCTCTTCTTTAAACTTTTCTACAAAAAACGGTCTTTCCGGCCTTGGTCCTACCAGACTCATATCCCCGATCAGCACATTGAAAAGCTGCGGCAGCTCATCTATGCTTGTCCGGCGGAGAACCTTACCGACCTTCGTCACACGTGGATCATCTCTGGTTGTCCACTCTTTCTTTTCCTCACTTGGCTTTTGCAGCTCCATCGTGCGGAATTTGTACATCTGGAACGGTTTATTATGCAGTCCCACACGTTCCTGCTTGAAGATCACAGGGCCTTCGCTTGTGCACTTGATCAGAAGTGCGGTAACAAGAAGTACCGGCGAAAAGATCACCAGTGCAATGGCTCCGAATACAATATCAAAAGCACGTTTTGCCACCATATTCAATGTATTGGTCAACGGTACATGCCGGATATTGATCACAGGCAGTCCGTTCAGATCTTCTGTATAAGGCTTACTCGGAATAACACTGTTGTAATCCGGGATAAACTTCGTATGCACGCCGGATTTCTCGCACAGGTTTACAATTTCTTCCAACCTTCCGTAGTTTTCCAGTGCCAGTGTAACGGCAATCTCATCCAGTTTGTTCTCCGGAAGAATATAAAACAGGTTGTCGATCTGTCCGATCACCTTGATGCCTCTGTATTCCGTACCGCGCGGAATCTTGTCATCCAGAATACCTCTGACGACATAGCCCCATTGTGGGTTCTGCTTGATCCTGTCAATATAAAGCTCCGCCGCTCTCGAATAACCGACCAGCAGGATATACTTCACATTGTATCCCTTTTTGCGCAGAATCCGAAGCCATTTGTGGATCATGACACGCATCAGCGAATCCAGAAAAATATTCAGTACATAGAAGTAAAACAGCATCGTACGGGAGAAATCCGGCTGATTGATGATATACAATCCAGCAATCAGGAACAGAAGTCCCACCGTATTGGCACGTATGACATTGTAAATGCCGCGGCGCATGCTTGTCGCACGCTTTGCAGTATAAAGCGATGTAATATAATATAAAAAGATATAAACCGGAACGATCAATATAAGTGCACTGAAGTATGTCTCCGGCGGCAGTGCCTCATTACCGGAATACAGACCCGGCAGATGACTGCGGAATTTCAAAAACCACGCCAGAGCATATGCAATTACGATAATGATTGCGTCCAGCACAACATGCATCCGGTTAAACATTTTCTGATTATCCTTTATCATGGTTCTACCACCCAATCCATATACAATACGATATTTTACAATATTTACAAGAAAAGGGCAACATTTTTATTCTTAAGAATCAATGAATCACCCGTCTGACAACCCCTGCATACAGCATTCCCTGTATTTTGCAGTACTGCCAGAATCTGCGTACGGAGAATGGAATCTTATGCTTTCTGCCCTCTTTGGAAACAGATAGCCGAATGCCCTTCCACAGCCCCCGCAGGTAAAGAAATCCAAACCCTTTTTTCATAAAGAAAAGCGTCTTAACCAGAAATCCCACAAGTAAAAACGGCAGATTCAGGATAAACTGCAGAAGCGGCATATTTTTATAGATCAGATAAATACTGTTGCGGGAGGACAGATCCACCTTGAACGCATTGTATCTCGAACCGCTTGCACCACTTCCCGCATGGTAAACGATCGCATCCGGGCAATAACCGTTTTGATACCCGAATATTCTGGCACGATAACCGATATCGATATCCTCCAGATATGCAAAATGGTTTTCATCAAAATAACCGATCTTTGCAAACACTTCCCGCCGGTAGATCGCTGCACCGCCGCAGGCTGCAAACACCTTCGACGGATTTGTATACCGCCCACTGTCCATGCCTTTTCCTCTGGCAAATGCCCAACCGAGTGCGCAGTAGAAATCACCTGCATCATCAATGATCTCAGGTTCTTTCATGGAAAGCATCTTGGCACTGATGCTGAAATAATCCGGGCGGGCGTCCATGCTTTTTTCCAGAGCTGCCACAAAACGGTCATCCACAGCGGTATCATTGTTGAGCAGGAGCACATAAGGCGTTTTGCTGGCTCTGATCCCCTGATTGACCGCCTTGCAGAACCCAAGATTTTCTTCATTGACGATCAGGCTGACCCAGGGAAATTTTTCTGCCACAAGCTCTCTGCTCCCATCCAAAGATCCGTTGTCTACGACGATCGTGGCAAACTCCGTCTCCTTGCAGCGGGAAAGAAAGGTCAGACAATCTTCCATATACTTTATGCCGTTGTAATTTGGAATCACTACCGTTGTTTTGATCATATTATTGTTTACTCCCCGGCAGATATACGATCCTGCCCTGTTTCTGCTTAGCATCTTTGCGAAATACGGTCTGCTGCAGCGGCGGATCCGTCACATCCACCGTCATGGACGCACGGTGCAGATAGCCGCTGTAATGCTTTTTCAGTCCGGTAAATACATGTTCTCCGTACTTTGCACCTTGCAGTGTACCGCTTCCCGCTACCCTGCCTCTTTTGATCTCATTTGAGCAGACAGCCACAATATCCGGCCGCTGTGCAAACATATCTTTCCAGTCGATCCGGTAAAAGCCCAGATGATTTGTATGGCTGACCTCTGCCTGCCATCCGTTCTGTGTAACAAAATCCTCCAGAGCACGTTTCCCCGCCTCATAAGCATAAAGCTTACTCTGCGGATTGTCTGCGGTAGAACCGAGATGCGCCCGCCAGTGATAGCAGATATGCGGAATGTGTGCAATTTTACGTTTCATATAGTCCTGTGGATAAAGAAGGCGTCCCTCTGTATCCTTTGGCCCTTCTTTTGCGATCTCATATACAGCGCGTAAGAACAGATCATAATCCTGTGCACCGTCATAGCTGCTGCGAAACTGCAGCTTTTTCATAAGATCCGTCCGGATCGCGGAAAAATGACAGATGTAATTATTAGAAAGCAGATAATCCAGATTAAAATCCGGTTTCCAGTTCGGCTCAAACACGGTCGTTCCGGTCTGGTCGATCTTATCCTCATCGGTATATAAAAACAGATAGTCCTGCTCTTCAAGCCGTTCCATCATATAGGCAAGTGCATCTTTACACAGAAGATCATCGTGATCCAAAAGTCCGATATACTCTCCCGTTGCATGGTCAAATGCTTCATTGGTATTATGGGAGATCCCTGCATTTTCCTGCAGTCTGAAATAAGTCAGTCTGTCATCCCCATACGTCTTTGCCACACGCTCCACCCGGTCTGATGCAGAGGCATCTGCCAGCACAAGCTGTAGCTTTCCATAGCTCTGTCCCAGCACAGAATCAATCATTTCGCGCAGATATGTTTCATCGGTCTCATACGTCGGTACTAAAATACTGAACGTATATGCTTTTTCCCATGTTCTGCTTTCTGCGCCAGGAAGTGCATCCATTTCCCAGCGTTCCTTCGGTGTCACCTGCCGCATATAAGAAGCTGCCTGTCTGCCTGCCTGATCCATTCCTTTTTTATCTATTCTTTCAAGTACAGCTGTTATTGTATTGGCAATGCCATTTCGTTTCAGATAAGAGACGGTTCTTCGTATTTTACTCATAAGCTGCCTCCTGTCTTACTCGTTTTTGTTTTCTTTTTTGTCAGCAAAAAGATTGAATAAAATAACACTGCATATCCGATCAGATAAACAGAATAGTAATACATAAATAATCTGGACGGTGCTGTCAGAAATACAAGCGGTACTTTCACCAGTGCAGTCAGCAGCACAAACAGTGGAAGCCATTTCTTGCGGATCAATAAAATAACGGATGCTATAAGCAGGATCAGAATTGCAGGCAGTGCAGAGTATACCAAATCCGTCACTGCCAGCTTCTGTGTATAGTCTTTTTGCGTCCTTAATTCCAGTCCTTTGATAACAGCCGTTCTTGTTTGATCTGAGATCGGACTGCTGAGCGGATACTGCCGAAATGTCACATAGTTTGGTACAGACGCTGTAAAGAGCTCCGTCGTATTTTCCAGAAGTCCCGTAGATGACACAAATGTCTCAAATCGTTCTTTCAGGAAAACGGCGGGATAACGCAGGATTAATTTATAATATGCCTGCTTAAAGGATGCGAACTCTTTGTCCGTGTATGTTCTCTGGAAGTCCGGACGGCTCCAGAACAGGTTGATCCCAGTCTTTCCTTCTCTGGCGCCTTCCAGTGTCACCTCTACACTGACAACCTTGTCAATTTCAGCAAGCAGTTGTCTGTCGACTGCAGTGTCTGTTTCATGCGCTGCCTCCACAAGCGGTACGAGTGGCAGTACAACGCTTGTCAGTTCATATTGACTGCCACTTGTTATTTTTTCGCCCAGCTTTTGCGGTACGAATAAAATAACAGTGCACATCAAATATAGTAAAATCTGTTTTCGGTATTTCTTCCCCCTGCCTATCCAAAGAAGCAGCAATGGGAAACAGACCACATAATAGATTGCTTCTGTCCGCCACACAGTCACAACTGCAGCAAGCACCGGCAGATACCATGCTGGCATCGTATTCTTTTTCCAGTTAAAATAAAGCTCTGCCAAAAGCCAGAGTTCCAAAAACGCATGCAGGCTGACACGCATCGGATACAGATTGGAATCCAGTACCGGTAACAGTAAGAACGGAAGCAGCAGCAATAAATAACAAATGCTTCTTTTCTTATTTTCTGTATATGCAGGCTCTGCAGACAGGCAGAGTGTCACCAGTCTTGCAACGATCAGGGAGATACAGATGATCTGTGTCAGAATCACACCCGCAGGAAACGGAAACAGCATCAGGGAAAATATATAAAACACGCTTGTTATATAATTCTGCCAAAAATGCGGAAACAGCTGCACAGCACTGGACAGGATGCCAAATTCATCCATACGCCAGATGCCCGGCCATGTCAGCAGCAAAAAAACAAGCATCAGCAGAAAATAGCCGAGCACCACTCTTTTGAATGTTCTGTCCGCCTTTTTGCAAACATAAAAAATTCCCTGCCATACTGCGATCAGCAGGAAAAGGAAAACAAGTTTTACCCCACAGGTTTCAATCGATTTTACGATATTTTTCACGGAGCTGAAATCAAACACCACATACCGGAAAATAAAGTGGTCTGTCCAGAAGCTCAGGAGAAAATGAACGCAGGAAATCACCAGTGCTGTTTTATCAAGTTGTAAGCCCTTCTTTTCCTGCTTCATGGCCTCTCCTTTCTCATTCTTCTATCGCTTAGTCTTTATAGTGTCCGAGGAAGTAATTCAGTTCCTCCGGGGTTCCGAGTACATGCACCTTCTCAAAATCCACGATGGAAATGCGGACATCTCCGCCCTTGGAGATCAGGTAATTGTAAAGCGGTGCCACATATTTTTCACCCTTTTCCAGCTTTTCTTCGCTGGTATAGTATTCGTTATAAAGCTGTTCGTACAGTGCACAGGTCTTGAAATAATAAGCACCAAGTGTACAGTTATCGGAAATACGCTCTTTTTCACGTACCTCTACGACTTTGCCGTTTTCATCCAGTTTTGCGAAGCTCCAGTGATCTCCCGGCGCATGGAAACAAGGGATAAAACCATCCCCGGCGATCTGCTCTGTCTTCATTTCATAGGCTTCCACATACGTATCGATATTATAGATCATCAAGGCTGATTCCTTATCCCACACATCTTTCGCCAGCATGGCTGTCGTCGCCTGTCCGTCCGTCAGATAATCGATCCCGATCACCGTCACATTCTTAATACCGATCTTTTCACAGGAGCTGCGGATAAAATCCTCTGCATCGTCTTCTTTACGAACAACAAATATATAGTCATTTTCCGGGTCTGCAAAGCCCTTCAGGCTTTCCATCGACCAGTCAAATAAAGTTCTGCCGTGCGCCTCGATCTGGTATTTTGGCACCTTGTAGCCTGCCTTGCGGAAACGGGAACCAAGTCCTGCCATTGTGATCACAACTGTCATTTTCATGTCATATCCTCCTACATTATCTCGCCATCATGTGCCATCAGGGAAGCACCGTATACGTTCTGTGCTGCCAGAAGCTCAGAAAGCAGCTTGTTTTCCTGTGCTGTTTTGATCTCTATGATCAGATCCATACCATCTTTACTGAGATTCCGCGATTTGACAGCCGGGCGCTTTGCATACTGCCCCACAATCTGCATGATCTCGGCTTCCGCCTGTGCATCTTTTGCATTGACAACAAGCAGGACACTTGCTTTTCCCGCCGGTGTCAGTTCTAACAAAAATAATCCGATCGTCAGGACAAGTGAAGTGATTATACCGATCTTGTACATTTCCGCGCCGCAGATGATACCGATGCTGATCGACCAGAATAAGAAGATCAGGTCCATCGGATCTTTGATCGCCGTTCGGAATCTGACAATTGAAAGAGCACCGACCATACCAAGGGAGATCACAAGGTTGGACTGCATTGCCAGAATGATGCTTGCCGTGATGACTGCGATCATAAACAGTGCGATATTAAACGTTTTGGAATAAAAGGTTTTCTTTGTCGCCACATAATACACGATAAAAATATACAGCGCAAGCGCGCAGGTTACTGCCAGTGTAACGAGGATCCGTGCGGTCGTGATATCACTGCCGCTGAAGCCCTCCAGAAAAGATTTTTTAAAGATGTTCGAAAAAGTGTTCATTGCCTGCCCTCTTTCTGCAAAGATAATATTTGGAAAAAGTCTCCTGTCTGAGCTTTCCCAGATTTAACTGCTGCTTTAAAACTGCCGGAAGGTACTCGTCGTACTTGACCTCCAGCAAATGTTCTCCCGGTGGGAGCAGCGGTATTTTCTGCATTTCTTCCTCAAAAAAGTGGGAAAAATCCACAGAAGCCGCAATATTTTTATCAAATGTGATCCGCACATTTCCTCTTCTGTCCACATAGGGAATGCGGTCATATGCCACGATCACCTTAGGCTGCATCCGTCTTGTACGCATCAGGAGCAAAAACTGTGCAAGGAGCGGTGGATAGCTTTCCAGATTCTCCTGATCAATCGGAAGCAGCTGTCCCCGGAGCAGCGTATCTGCCTGCCGGCGCGTCAGCGGCGCCGCATATTTCCGCGTCATACCGTTTTCTTTGATCTTCTTTTCCAGCTTGATCGAAGCATCACTGGCATTGTAAATGCGGATCCTGTATTTCACACGCGGATCAACGCCCGCTTCATTGCTGTAAAAGCTGTTATTGTGATAATCATCAAAATAGACGCTGCGGATATGGTAATATCCCTGCTCTCCTACATGAGCGTCCTTTGCGATCAAAGGCGTGAGCCGCATGCCAAGCATCAGCAGATCTTTTTCATTCACACGGAACTTATATTCATGCCTGCTTTTTGCGATCGCCACGTCCTCACTCCTCTCCGCTTTATAAACCGTCAATCATACTGTCCATATACGCCATCCGCCGCTTCGTAAATTCCGTCAGAAGCGACAGATCTGTAGAGGCATTACCGCCCGGCCATCTTTCCATTTCCCGCGCCATGGCGCCGGAACCGGTCAGCTCCTGCTGCAGATTCTGCACTCTTTCCAACAGTGCATCGGCAGTAAATGCTTTTTCTTTCCAGTCTTCCCATTTTTCTTTTGCAAGTGCACGCGCGTCGTCTGCATCCAGCATGACTGCCCTGCAGCCCGGTTCAAACTGCACCAGCGTCCCGGTTTCCTCCAGCGTTTCTTCCGCATAATATTTGTTTTCCGCATAAACAGCGCCAAAGGAAATATTCAAATCCCAGGGAATAAAATAACCCCTGTAATTTCCGTTTTCATTCCGCGCAGCATAGTACACATTTTTATTACTGTTGTCGAATCCACCGATCGCCTGAAAAAACAGCCAGTTATCCACAAGGTTGGACATATTGACAAGCTGTCCGATCTGCTGCGTAAAGGTCGTATCATCCGCCTCGATACAGGCAGCCAGACGGCGCAGCGGTTCCCATTCTTCCTCTGTTCCGACAACCTGATTCCCTTTCAGGTAAAAACCGCCCCGGTAATCAATCTGGTTGGGATCGGATAATCCCCCCAGGAAATCACTTTCCTGCCAGGCAGCGACGTATTTTTTCTTGTAAAGCCGCTCGGGCAGTGTATCCGTACCGGTATTTGCAGACAGTCCAAGCTGCTTTCTGTCGATCGGATGTGTCAGCAGATACAGACCTGTATAAGATTCATTGATCAGCACTTCCACATATTCGCCCTGCATGCCAAAATTTTTGCCATAGGGATTGTCATAAGCACCTGTTTCCTGCCACAGATCCATACAAAGCTTGTCTCGCAGTCTTGTATTATCCGCATACAGGCTGTTTAAGATCCAGTCATCATCATTCCGGATGCCCAAAAGATCACAATTCTTTTTCTCAAAGCTGCCATCCTTTTTCTTCTTTTTCAACTTCAGGCGCAGACTTTTCTTCTCATAAGCCAGACTTGTATTTCCTCTGAGCCTGCTCGTCGTATAACAGGTTGTAACCCAGTCAGTCTTCGTATCACTGTCATATAAGGAAAAGGCATACAGCATTTCTCCCGCCTCTGTCATTTCCTCCGTGGACGTAAATGTCACAATAGGCAGACCTGTCAATTTCAGGGAATATACGGCATACGCATTACCCTTTGCCGCCAGAAACGGGATCGCATGGTTTTCTGCCATCAGCGTCTGTTTGTCTTCTTTGCCGAAATCCTCCAGAAACAAAACCGTTTCCCCATTCTCTGCGCGGAGCTCTCCGCTCTCCCATAAGGAATCGGAAGCAGAAAGCGGCAGAAAAAATGTCTTACTGCCAGCATCGTACGGAAGCTTTTCTCCGGCAAAGCAGAGCGAAAAACCTTCCAGTGTTTCCTGCTCCTGCATACGGGACGCAAGCTTTTCCGCCTTATGTTCCGTTACGGTCTGATAGGACAGCCCGCCGTCTTCCCTTTGCCAGATGCTATATGCAGTTATGAGTACCAGGAGCAGCGTGCTCCCCCATATCAGAAACTTTCTCATAGATTACTGATTCTGTGGACGGCTTTTCTTACAGATCTCATCCATTTCATCTACGCTGCAGCGCAGAAATTCATCCGGGCGGATCGTTCTGTCATCTACATAAAAGCCTTTATGTCCCGGCCACGGTTTTCCGTATACGATCTCATCATACGGAATATCCCATTTTTCCAGCCATGCCAGAAGCACCTTTGCAGTGTTGGCATTGATCAGACCGATGTTGCCATGATAGCTGTTCATATTACGGGATGTAAACAGCACGATCTTCGCGCCTCCCGCCTTATATTCACGGATCTTATCGATCATTTCCGGGTAAGGAACCAGATCGATATACGCCTCCTCCTTTTTCTTGATCGGACACAGCGTACCGTCTATATCAAAACAAAATGTCAGATCTTCGTACATGTCTCTACCTCCTCTAAAATTCTGATCGCATTCATTAAAAAGCCGAATACTTTACCCGGCTGATCCATATGGTATGGCAGCATGGATAAAAACAGGCTTGCCTCATATAATCTGACTCTGACATAGTCAAAGCCGTTCTTTTCCAGATAGTGCTTAAATACTTCTATATACGGCGCAGCATCCACATCAATGCTCAGATGGATCTTCATCTCCCGATCCATTGTGATAAGATACAGACCACTGTTAAAGAAATCATAGCAGCCGCAGATCGAATGGGACAGCTTTGCCAGATCGTAGTACACATCTGTATACATATTATCCTCGTTCAGCGCGCCCTTCGGATCGATCAGTTTCAGCAGATTTGCCTCCCTGCTGTACAGGATATTGGAAAAGCACAGATCTCCATGTCCGATCACAAGGGCATTTTCTGCCGGGCGTGCTGCGATCTTCTCATAAAGCTGCAGATATTTCTCTACCACCGCATCAATACCTGCATAATCTGTTCCCATGGAAAGCAGCGCATCAAACTGGCTGTAGGCGGGCAGCTTTTTCAGATCCGTCATACGTTCCTTCAGCTTCTCCACATAGAGCGCATCCGCAACCGCTTTTGCTTCCTTTTCGGAAACCTGTTTTCTGCCGCGGATGTTAATGAAGTAAAACAGTTTATCTAAAATATCGGAAAGTTCTTCCGTACTGACTGCGCCATGTACAAACCGGATCGCGATATCGGTCATATGATAGCGTTCCATCGTATAGCTGGCACCGTTTGCATCCTCCCGATAATCATATGGCATGACAAACCACATTTTCATATTGTCGGGCAGCAGATAATAAAACTTATATTCAGATTTAATTTTTTCTATTTTCGTCGATTTTTTTGTAACCGTATAAGCATCACCGGCAAGTGCATTGAAAAATCTGGCATCAAAGCCGCCGGTAATAAAGGTCAGGAAATGATTCAGATCCGACAAATCCGTAAATACGGTTGTCTCTACCTGTTCTGCCAGTACATTCCGCTCCAGAAGCTGCTGTGCTTTCTGCTCATAACTTTCTACAGAAGGAAGCATCACTGCAGCTGGCTGATCTCCACAGTATACGGTATAACATTCATTTACATAGGCAGTCTTTGTCAAAAGTGTCTGGAACTGCACGGTATCTGCCAGTCCGAAATTGGAGTACAGATAAAACACTGCCTCTCCTTCTTTTAAATTTGTTAATTCTTCTTTTAACTTTTCGTTTTCTTGTTTGTCACTGATCGAATACATAGAAACCACGTTTTTGTTTTTCTCGATTTCTTCCCGCATTCTGTTTTTCAGTGTCACACGTTTAAAGATCGTATTTCCGTAGGATTTATCTCCGGTAATAGACCTGATCTCTTTATTCGGTTTCAGACTGTCATCATAGATAACGATTACTTTCTTCATGCCCGTTCCTTTCTGTGATAGAGCAGATAGCTCACATAGCCGAGTATCGTCAGGATCAGAAGTGCGATCGCACCCATCCTTGTATATGTCTCCAGAAGACTGCTCTCTCCTTTTAACAGCACTGCTTCAATATAGGAAGCAAAATCACCCAGACCGAATGAAATGTGCATCCATATAGATAACGCCCGCAATGTAATAATTTCAGCCCCCCAGCCAAGGAAAGAAGCTGCTACGATCAGTGCAGAGCGCCCTGTGATCAGCTCATGGGTAAAGTCATACCAGGACTTTACGATATCCAGTCCGCGCAGTGCCATAAGTGCCCGGCCGGATGTTTTCCGCATGATCAGATACCGGTTTAAGTAAGTATAGCTCGCCGGAATTGCCAGATATACAAGCGTGATCACAAAAAGGGCAACCAGAAATACGATCGTGATCACGGAAATGCCCCCCCGCAGAATCAGATCCAACGGCAATAAAACGCAAAGAAGCGCAAGGGTATCAAAAAAACGGTCTACCAGAACGCTTAAAAAGCCGACCTGCCAGATTTTTGTTACCCGTGCGATCTCTTCAACACGATATAATTCGCCCAGTTTGAACGGAATGATTAAATTGATAAAGGTTGTCCGCAGGTAGAGCAGGATAAAGCGTCCGAAGCTGATCCTGTGTTCCATCAGAACCAGATACAGACGCAGCATTTTAAAGAAATGCACCGCTATAAACCCGACTGCGATCGTAAGTATGCAAATCATGATACGCTCCGTTTTCTTTTATGCCTGTGGCTCGCAGTCTGCAAGCTCTTCAATTTGTCTGCTTGTATAGCTTTCTCTCACTACCTCACGGTATTCCTGTTTGATCTTCTCATGGTTAAACAGATAGCCAAATGCCATTTTCAGGACTGTGACAGCCTGATTTACCATTTTTACATTGGATACCTGATCATCCTCTCTCCAGGAAACAGGATAAAAAATAATATCATGCTTATAATAGTGAGAGGCCAGAATCATGACATAATTGAACATCAGATTATCCGGGAATTTCTCAAAGAAGGAGTTCTCCAGCATCTTTGTGCTGTACAGGTTCAGTCCGCTTCCCAGATCAAAGATCCTCTGCTTTGTGATAAATGCAAAGATAAAATCATAAACCACATTTCCCAGTGTACGGAATGTGGAATAGCCTTTCAGTCTGGAGCCTTTCATAAATCTGGCACCCAGTACACAATCATGCCTCTGATAGATCTTCTTTTCCAGCATCGGGATAAAATCATGGATATCTCCCTGATCGTCTCCGTGCAGCATGCAGACATAGTCATAACCATGCTCCACCGCATAATGAAATGCCATCTTCTGCGAACCGCCCAGACCATAATTATCATCATTCCGCATCAGTTTCACAGGCAGAGACGGATGCTCCGCAAGATACTCCATCACAACCTGCTCGGTATGATCCGTACTGCGGTTATTGACAACCAGAATTTCCTCAAAATAAGGAACTACCTCCTCGTCCAGCTGATGCAGCACACGTACAATCTGTTTTTCACAGTTATATGCCGGTATAAAAAGCAGCATTCTGTCATTCATATGTTACCCTTCCTTCTGTTCCAAAAAGATCTTTCTCGTAATAAAATTATAAACCATCACAATAGCCGTCGCAACAATTTTGGCTGCTGCAGTCACCGTCGTCGGACCGATCAGATTTTTCAACCACGTCCAGTTTTCATACAGAACATCGATCGATACCTTGATGATCAGCTCATTGATGACAAGCCCGATCAGGCTCAGTATTGTAAAGATGATAAATTCTTTTTTTCTGTCCATGTCCTCTTTGCGGACAAATACATACTTCATGGACAGCAGATAATTCACAATCACAGATATCGTAAATCCAAAAAACGCGCCGACAAGTGCTGCGCTGCCTGTGGGCATACCTGCCACGCTTCTAAGAAGCGTGGACAGTCCCATAGTGATCAGAAAATCGATCAGAAAACAGACAACTCCGACAACGCCGAATTTTAATATCTGTTCTATTAATTTCTTCATAGCAGATAAACTCCTATACTTCAGGAATCATAGCAAGTACTGCGCTCTTCAGTGCTTCCAGTTTTTCTTCGGAATCCTGCAGGGAAGTACCCTTTACGCCCATGTAGAACTTGATCTTAGGCTCTGTTCCGGACGGACGTGCACAGCACCAGGAATCATTTTCCAGATCAAAGTACAGTACGTTTGACTTCGGAAGTCCTGTACTGCTCTTTTCACCTGTTGCCATATCCGTTACAACATCTGCATCGTAGTCGCGCACCTTCAGTACCTTCAGGCCTGCCAGTTCCTTTGCAGGATTTTTGCGGAGTGCAGCCATGATATCTTTGATCGCCTGCGCGCCTGTGACACCCTTCATGGTGATCGTGTGCAGACCCTCCTTAAAGTATCCGTACTCTTCATAGATCTTCAGCATCTGATCCCAGAGTGTGATACCGTTCTTCTTGCAGTATGCAGCCACTTCACACAGACACATAACAGCAACAACGGCATCTTTATCTCTTGCATGTGTACCTGCCAGACAGCCATAGCTTTCTTCCAGACCGAATACATAGTTGTAAGTATGGTTCTGTTCAAACAGCTTGATCTGCTCGCCGATGTACTTAAAGCCGGTCAGTACTTCGATCTCTTTTACGTTATATGCTTTTGTCATGACATCTGCCATGTTTGTTGTAACGATTGTCTTAACAAGTGCAGGATTTTCAGGCATTGTACCTGTCTTTGTCTTTTCTCTCAGCAGATATTCGGCGATCAGCATACCTGACATATTACCTGTGAAGGACACATATTCACCGCTCTTTGTATCGAGTGCGTAAACACCGAGACGGTCAGCATCCGGATCTGTTGCCAGGATGATATCTGCGCCAACTTCTTTTGCAAGCTTGATCGCAAGCTCAAAAGCTGCAGGATCTTCCGGGTTCGGATAAGCCAGTGTTGTAAATTCAGGATCAGGAAGCTCCTGCTCCGGTACAACATATACATTCTTGAAGCCCAGCTCTGACAGAACACGTTTGACCGGAACAAGTCCTGTACCGTGCAGCGGTGTGTAAACGATCTTGATCTCATCTGCTACTTCTTTGATGATCTCAGGATGTACGATCTGCTTCTTCAGTTCTACCATATAAGCATCATCGATTTCTTTGCCGATGATCGTTAAAAGTCCCTGTGCCTTGGCATCTGCTTCAGACATTGTTTTTACGGTATGATAATCTGTGATTGCCTTTACCTCTGCAACAATCTCCACGTCCTTCGGTGCTGTGATCTGTGCGCCGTCTTCCCAGTATACCTTATAGCCGTTGTATTCCGGTGGATTATGGCTTGCTGTTACGACGATACCTGCTGTACAGCCGAGCTGACGGACAGCAAAGGAAAGCTCCGGTGTCGGGCGAAGTGCATCGAATAAGTATGCCTTGATTCCGTTTGCATTCAGGCAGAGGGCTGCTTCCAGCGCAAATTCCGGTGAAAATTTTCTGGAATCATATGCGATTGCTACGCCTTTTTCCTGGCTGCCCTGTTTGATGATGTAATTGGCAAGACCCTGTGTTGCTTTTCTGACCGTATAGAAATTCATACGGTTTGTTCCCGCACCGATCACGCCACGAAGGCCGCCTGTACCGAATTCAAGATCGCGATAAAAGCGATCTTCGATCTCTTCTTCATTGTTACGGATTGCCAAAAGCTCGTTTTTGGTATTCTGATCAAAATAATCATCCTCTAACCAAAAGTTGTAAGTTTCTCTGTAGCTCATTCTTTCTCCTCCTGCTATATGATAAATTTATTACTTTACTGTTTCGGCCTCTTCCAGTTCACGGTAAAATCTGAGTGATCCAGAGAGAAATTCGGGTTATAATACGGATCGCCTTTTGCCAGCACATCTGCCCATTTCGCACGGAATCTGTCTGACTCCTTCTGGTAACGCACTGCCTTATCATCCTTTTTATCACTGCCTCTTGATTTGGATTCGTAATGATACAGTTCTGCAAATGGCGTAAAGATGTTGAGAAATCCCTTTTCTCTGACGCGCAGGCAGAAATCCACATCATTGAGTGCCACGGTAAAGCTCTCATCCAGTCCGCCCAGTTCCTCATAAAGGG
This sequence comes from Kineothrix sp. MSJ-39, assembly GCF_018917935.1. GTDB lineage: Bacteria > Bacillota > Clostridia > Lachnospirales > Lachnospiraceae > CAG-194. The sequence goes on from NZ_JAHLPN010000003.1 coordinate 114,308, forward strand.
CTTTGGAAACCATCATACAGGCACCTGTTACCGCTGTCACATCCTGTGCGTAACAGAGTCTTCCCATATAGCCGACATTGGCTTCCGGGATCCGGTAATGCGTGTGTCCGGCTGTTCGATGTGCGCCGAGTCCGATCACAATACCCGCATGCTGGATCGTTTTATCCGGATAATACAACTTGGCACCGACCACGCCGACATCCTCACGCATTGCATACATCAGAAGTTCTTCCATCCAGTCCGGGGTTATGACCTCTGTATCATTGTTTAAAAGCAGCAGATACTCTCCCTTTGCATATTGTACACCGAAATTGTTGATTTTTGAATAGTTGAAATCACCTTTATATTCTACCACCTGCACACGCGGATGTCTGCTGATTTCTTCATAATACGTTCTGATCTCGGCTGTTTCACTGTTATTTTCCACAATGATCAGTTCGTAATTATCATATGTGGACAGATTGATAATGGAATCCACACAGCGGCTCAGGTCTTCCATATGATCTTTATTCGGAATAATAATGGATATAAGCGGATGGCTTGACAGCGCATATTTAATCCGGAAAATCGTTGCAAATGCCCTGGTGCTCTCGATTTCAAAGTTTTTATATCCCAATCTTGTCAGGCGGTCAGCAACTGCACCCTTTGCTGCATTGATCGCATAAGTCTTCGCATCAATGGAAGATGCGACGCTTCCCTTGTGAGATCTCCAGTAATACAGGATTCTCGGTATATGCACGATATGCTTTGCCTTAGCTGTCAGCCGGAGGATCATGTCGTGATCCTGACTGCCATCAAACTGGCTGCGGAACAACTCACCGCTTTCCAGAAGTTCTCTGCTGAATACGCTGAAATGGCAGATGTAATTGTTGGCAAGCAGATTATCAGGCGCATAATCAGGTTTGAAATGCATGGTAATCATATGATTAATGCTGTTTCCTTTAAAAGTTGCCTCATCACAGTAAATATAATCCGCGTTTTTTTCACAGATTGCCTGCATATAAGCAAACAGAACACATGGATGCAGCAGATCGTCATGATCAAAAAGCGCAATATAATTTCCTGTTGCCATCTTATAGCACTCATTTGTATTCCCGGAAATACCTTCGTTTTTGACCAGTTTCTGATACTTGATCCTGCTGTCCTTCTGTTGGTATTCATGACAAATCCTGCCGACAAATTCATGTGCATCATCGGATCCATCCGCAAGGCAAAGTTCCCATTTACCATAAGTCTGTGCTATGACGGACTCGATCATTTCCCGCAGGAAACGTTCCGGTGTATTATAAAGCGGAACGAGGATACTGAACGTCACATCTTTGGGGAAGGTTGTATTTTCCTCCTGTTCCCGTTCTGCCGCACTCGGGAAACTTCCCGTTCCATGGATCCGGATTGCCTTCTTTTCCCTGTATTTTGACAGAAGTTTATGGGCAATGCCCTTTGGATTGCCATGACACAGGATTCGGTTCTTCGTTGCAATACAATAATTGATGACGACCCTGGCCGGTTTCGCAAGCTTCCAGAAAATGGAGCCCTTGATCTTATCCAGTTTTCTGGTCAGATCCTCCACCTCTCTCTGGCTGGCGGAAAGGCGATAGGCAAGCTGTTCATTTTTTTCCTTTTCTCTCTCAAAGGCACTCTGATAATATTCCAAAAGGTCTTTCAGATCGTCCTTATTTTCACTCATCTCTTAGCCTCACTTGTTTTTATTTACGGTATCTCAATCCACTGATCTGACATTGCATATAAGCGTTGTCTGGAGCATTTGTCCTTTGCAAGCATTCCGATCTGATAGCGTCCCTTTTCCAGTCCGGACAATGAAATTCCGGCATAAAAACCCGCCATTGCAGTGTGCTCCGACTCTCCTTCCAATATCTGTTCAACATCTTTCCGGTATCTGTCTCTCAGTTTTACCTTATAACAGACTGTATCTCTTTTCAGAATCAGTTCCCTTTTATAACGGCAGCTGTCATTATGCAGCACATACGACCATCCCTCAATTCTGATACAATTGTCTTCCGGTTCTGACCATTCAAGCCGCCGGTCTTTCTGTGCATGCTCTATACGCAGCATCAGACAGCCATTTTCATATTTTTGCGGATCCTGACAGATTTTGGGCGTTTGCGCATACAGCTTTGTTCTTCTCTCATATTCATACTCATAAAAGCAGAGATACTGTGAAAAATTACCACCCAGCTGCGGCGAATAGAAGGGGTCTTTCCCCCGTAAATGTTCGTGCCTGGTATATAATAGCTCCTTTTCCTTAAGAAGCCTGCTCCATTTTTCTGCACTGATCTCATCATTTCCCCTGCTCAGAGATTCATGATGGTACAGACAGATCTCATTATTCTGGACATTATAATATCCCTTCTCCACAACAGAGAAGCAAAAATCAACATCATTATAAGAAACGGCAATTGATTCGCAAAAACCTCCCGCTTCCTTAAATTTATCCCGTCCGATCATAAGACACGCTGCTGTCACAGCAATCATATCATGGATTCCCCTGTTTCGTCCATGATAGTAAGAATAACAGTCATCTTCTTTCATCAGCTTATGAGCCGGTCCGATCTGCAGGTTTGTCACACCGGCATGCTGGATCAATGTCGTATCCGGATAAAGAAGCTTTGCTCCGACCGCTCCGACATGCGTAAGGCGCGCCAGTTTCCACATTTTCTCCATCCAGTCAGCCGAGAAGGCTTCAATATCATCATTCAAAAACAGGAGGTAATTTCCTGCTGCATAAGAAGCGCCCAGATTACACATCACCGAAAAATTAAACGGCATCGGGTGATAATGATACTGCACCTGATTTTCCCTGCAAAAGAGCTGTATTTCCTCTTTATTGCTCCGGCTGCTGCCATTGTCTATCACATGAATCTCATAAGAAATATTTTTCGTATACTCTCTGACAGACCTGATACACTGTTTTAGCACAGACGGATTATCTTTAGATGGTATGATGACAGATACCAGATCATTTTCTGCATCTCCCGCCGCTTCATATTCTCCGGGGGAAAGCAGAACAGGAATTGCCTGCTGCAGTACCGCGTCCTGTATATGTCTTGTTTGTTTTTCGTACTCGGACAGTTCTCTTTGTATATCCTCATGGTATTGATGATATAAAATTTTCGAGATTCTTTCTACATCCGGTTTTTCAGAAAAAGGTCTGCTGATTCCGTGCTCTTTTCTGTGCGCTTCGTAACAGGTATAAAAAATACGCTGTACCTGCTCTTCTGTCAGAGGTTCCGCATCTCTTATCATCCGTTCTTCCACACAGTTCTTCCGAATAGCAAAGATATCGCCGATATAAAATGAGGAAATGATCGTATCCGGCGACCAGACGGGCTTGAACCACGGATCATATCTCCTGCCATCCGTATCCACATAATCCTGATCCGCATACGCCGCAAAACAATTCCTGTTATCCCGGAACACCTGCTCAAAGCATCTGCCCGCATCTTTGTTTAAAAAGCCGCTGCGATCATAAAACACATAGCAGGTTCCCGTTTCCAGCACTGCAAATGTGCCTTTCACCTCTGTTGCTTTTTTATCCCATCCGGAGAATACCGTCTGCTCTCCCCTTGCTTTCAAAAAGCACTGATATCTGTCCTTTTGCTTTTCCATTTCCCGCAGATAGCTTCGATAGCATCTTTTATATAATTTTTCTCCGAGATACTGCTTCGCTCCATCCAGCATTAGGAAAACATCCTCCAAATTGATCTTTTTTTCTCCCCTTGCGGCAATTTCCCGGCTATATCTGCCGGAAGAAGAATTCTTTTCATTTTTACCGTAATATCCGATACATGTTCAGTAGCTATCACAAACCCGGGATCCGTGGTGGAAAACCCGTATAACTGATCTCCCATGACAAATCCATTGGTCTTTGCGTCTTCCGGTAATCCCGGATACCGTTTTTCATCTAATACGGTTTCCTCAAACAGAATAAGGCAGGCAGAAAAAGCCGGATCGATCCGCACAGCCCTTACTCCCTTCTTCACAGGTACATGTACTGTCATTTCTTCTTTGTCATCCGATGTATAAACAATTTCCTGCTCCGGCACCATAAAGGAATTCTCTTCCGAAAATCCTTCTCCGCAATCCTCGTAAACCTGTATATCGGAGTCGTCTTTTTTCTGTTCCAGCTGCGCGATCAGTTCCTCTACCGGATAAACTGCATTACCGATTGCATCTCTGATCTCCGTCATGGATTTCCTGTTTCCCGTAATTTCGTTTTGGAACGCATATTCCCGATCCAGCCACCTGCCAAGCTCGTCCTGCATAATCTGTAATTTTTTTTCAAGCATCCTGAAGGAGATATCCCGTCTTCTCCGGGCACCGATCAGATAACAGTAAAAAGCACGGAATGCTATTGTTTTCGGGTCACGGGATTCAAAGACCGTCCATTCGTAATCGATCAGCTGCCACTTCCCATTCTCTATCAAAATATTGGAAAATATAAAGTCCACGTCCGCAACCGGCTGCTCTGCATGATATGCCAAAAACTGCAGATACCTGTCAACATAAGCTTCAAACTGTGCTTCCTCTCCCCGATCCAGACAGTCATCCAAAAGGATCTCCAATGTCTGCCCCTGCAAATAAGGAAACTGTATTCCATTTTCCTCCATGCTGCATACATTGATTTCCATTCCACTGTCCCGATAGCGTTCCTGTAATGCCACATATGCTCTACGGATCTGCTCTATATGTGGCTTTGCCTGCAAGGACAATGCATACTTGTGCACGGACAGATTCTCTGCCTCCTGCCTGATCTCCGTCCGTATACAAAACTCCTCTTTCCGATCATTCGAATATTTCACATAATTTGTCTGCGGTCTGTCTCCGATCACAACCAGATAAGAATTGCTGTATAACGGAAACAATCCTTCTTCAATAATGCCATCAAAGGCTTCTTTTTCATCAAACAGCGCAAGTCTCGAGCGATCAAAATTACGGTTGTTTAAAGAAAGCTCTCCTTTTTTAGGCAGATATGCATCCGAATACAATGTTGTCATAAATTTATAATCCGGATATGGATAATAAAAATGATAATTCGTACAGCCGGCGGCTTTTATAATCTTTTCCAATCCGGTCCGGGTAAAGGTTTTTATTCCTTCCTGTCCGGGATAATTCTCAATACCGCTGAAAAAAGTTCCTAAATGATCTTCTCTGCAGCCCGCCCAATATTTCAGACCATATTTATTTTCAATTGCGATCACAATTTTCCCATCCGGTGCCAAATGTTTTTTCATTGTTCTGACAAAATCTTCATATGGCGTATCGCTATCCATATAGAGTTGTCCGTATTCCAGTACGCCGATCAGAAATATATAATCATAGTTACTGTCCAGATGTGGTTCTATATCTTTAAAATTACCTACTATAACAGAAACCCCATCGCAATCCTTGTTCCGGTATGCATTGATCAGACTTCTTTTCTTTGACAGATCAATGCAGTCCAGTTTTTTTGCTTTTTTTGCAAGCGTCCCCGTGATTGCCCCACATCCGGATCCGATCTCAAGCAGCTTTGCTTCCGTTTTTACAGGAAACCATTCCGCAATGTTCCCACGAAGCGGTGACAAATGATACAAAATCGGCCAGCTTCCGCTCTCTTCAATAATCCTTCCGAATTCCTTTTTGTCATTTTCCTGTACGATCCGAAGCAGTTCATCTTCAACCGCACCGTCACAATAAAGATCTTCCCCCATATAATAAGTATAATCCAGTGTAATCTTCCCGATCTGTTCTTTCATAGTCCGTCTCCCAGTTCTGCCCGTTATTCTGATGTCACTGTGATCTTTGATCCCATATCATAGTATCCCACTGTATTTTTATCCGATATGACAGACACATTTATCGCATCATATAACCTGTGATATACACAAAACTCATCCTGTTCATATCCTGTCAGTCCAAATGACAAAAGATATTCTCCACCCTGCAGGCTCATATTCTGTCTAAATACCACATGCTTTGTACTATTGGCATCAACTTCATCCAGAAATGCCTTTTCCACCATTGTATTTGTTCCTGTCAGTTCATTTCCTTTTACGTCCTTAAAGGAAAAAGCAAAAATGGGGCTTGGCAGTTTCTGATAAAATTTCACGTGCATATGAATTTCAAACTCTGTCCCTTTGATAATCGAATTTGTACGCACCCCCCGGTCATCCATCAGGTATACTTCCGTAATCTCTCCCTGCTTTGTGCCATATTCTAACATTTGAGGTGCTTCTTCGTCCTGTATCTGTTCCCGGTCTGCATCATATTGTCCAACCAAAAGCTGTTTGTAGCTATCGATCATTTCCTTTGGATTGCCCTCGGCAAGCTTAACACCCTGATTCAACAGGATCACTCTGTCACAATACTTACTGATACTGCTCAGATCGTGACTGACAAAAAGAATGGTTTTCCCAAGTTTTTTAAATTCTTCAAATTTACGGTAACATTTTGCCTGAAAGAATACATCTCCTACCGACAGTGCTTCATCTACGATCAGTATCTCCGGTTCAATATTGATCGCTACCGCAAATGCAAGCCGAACAAACATACCGCTTGAATATGTCTTAACCGGCTGATAAATATATTCTCCGATATCTGCGAACTCTAAAATTGCATCCAGTTTCTGATCGATTTCCTCTTCCGAGAATCCGATCATCGTGCCGTTTAAATAGATATTCTCGATACCGTTGTATTCCATGTTAAATCCCGCACCCAGCTCCAGCAGTGCGGAAATTCTGCCATTTACCTGTACATCACCCTCTGTTTTATTCAAGACACCTGTTATGATTTTTAATATCGTGGACTTGCCGGAACCATTCGTCCCAATGATGCCAACTGTCTCCCCTTTTTTAACAGAAAGCGAAACATCCCTGAGCGCATAACGTTCAGAAGAAAGTCTCTTTTTTGTCAAATGAAGTGCTTCCCGTAAACGATCAGAATTTTTTTCATAAAGCCTGTATATTTTTGTCAGGTGACTGACGGAAATTGCAATATTGTCCATGCGTTCCTCTTTCTCTCATTTCTAAGCCAGATATTCTGTTACAGTACATCCGCAAAATGTGGTTTCAACCGTTTAAAGATGATTCCTCCGGCAACAAACAGTACCAGGACCAATGCCCAGTAATAAAGTGTCAGCCATGGGCTCTGCCAGATGAATTCTTCCCCGTACAGGCTGCCTCTGTATCCGTTTACAATATAATAGACCGGATTCAGTTTAAATATAAATGCAAGCACCGGATGGTTTGCAAGAATTGAAATATTCCATAAAATAGGTGTCGCCCACATTCCAACCTGAAGTCCGATTGATATCAGCTGTGTCAGATCCCGGAAGAAAATAACAATCGAGCAGGTAGAATAACTCATAGCCAGTACAAGCATAAACAGACAAAAGCTATAATAAATAAGCTGCAGCCAGTATACCGTCGGATGAATCCCATAGCACATCGTAACAAGCAGCATAAAGCAGACAAAAAAGATGTGTATAAAGCTTGCCGCTATGATCTTGATCAATGGAAGAATACTGATTTTAAAAACCACTTTTTTTACAAGATAATTATACTCCAGCAATGATGTCGTTCCGTTCATTAGCGCCTCTGAAAAGAAAAACCACGGTACCAGACCAGACATCAGATGCAGAAGATATGGCACCTGAATCCCCTGTGTCACAATATCGGTTCCCTGCTTCAGACCTTTTTCAAAAACAATCCAGTATACCAGAACTGTTACAACCGGCTGAATAAAAGCCCATACAATGCCCAGATAAGAGCCTGCATATCGCGTTTTAAAATCATTTAATGCCAGTTTCTTGATCAGTTTTCTATCTTTATAAAGTTCCCGGACCGGATTGATCCGACTCTTTGTCTTACCTTCTTTTCCCATATAGTAATCCTTTTTATCCATTTTTATTGAAACAAACATTTTTATTATAGCATTTTCTTACCGTAAACGCTACTTATGATTGCAAACAGACAGCTATTTATAATATAGCTGTATTCCGTCCGTTGTATACAGCAGTTCATAACCGGCATATTCTGTCATTGCAGGCATCATATCATCATTATCTGTCACAATCATAAAACGAATCCCATTTGCAGCAGCATAATCATTTAATCTGCCCAGCCCGAATTCCCCTGTACCGGCAATTTCATATAAATCCTTTATCTCTTCCGCGTACGCAAATCGACTTCTTTTGCCGGTCTGCAGCCGGGCAGGATCATAAAGCACCTCTGCATCACGATCAAAAGTCAACAACAATTCCAATCCCCGATTCAGTCCGATAATTTTATTATTTTCAGCAGAAGCTCTCTGCTCCATTTCCGCAAAAATTCGATCCAGACATTCCAATTGTTCTCTGCGGTCAGATAATGGACTCACATTATTTTGTATCATAAATGTTTCTCCACACAGCAGCGTTACAGCCAAAACACCTGCACACAATTCTATCCTTTGTAATCCGGCCAATTTAAAATGGATACATGTCACTCCAAGCACCGCTCCCAGATAGAACAGTCCACAGACAGCTTTCAAGGCACCTGTTATAATCTCTCCATTCCACCATACAACACTTACGAAATAAAAAAAGCACGATAACAGGCTTCCCCACAGGCACTTCTTCTGCCAAAAGATGCCTGCCAAAAGCATCGCTATCGTCGAGCATAAAATAATACCGATCCCTTTTATGCTTAAAAAACCATGCAGCAGTTCATATCCAAGCCCCCATCTGCTGTCATCGCAGGCAAACAGGCATAACAATCCATAAAACAGGCATATCAGCCTCTTTTGCAGTTTTTCCCCCTCTACCTTTGACAGCCAGACATCCGCAAGCAGCATCAAACACAACAGAAAGAAAGAAAGTACAAGCATAGGAATCAGAAAAAGGGCTGCCTCTGTTACCTTATCGGGGAAGATTCCCCTAAGAAACCGGTACAAATCCCCTGCATCATATGGTTTTCCATACAAATACTCCCCTACCATAGCAGCCAGCAGAAGCAGGAAACCGCCAAACATAATCCCATATGAAATTTTATTCCATTTATCGGCTGTTTTCTTTATATATTCCATACCATCCTACCGTAGCAACCTTTATGTACCCCTTACCCGCAAAATACGCATCTGTATTCTCATAGCAGGGATATACAATAAAATTGCAATTTTGCTTTTTTGCTATCCTGCAAATCCGTTTATGGGATTTTGAACTTCTGGCTGATTCATAGCAGGCAATTGCCCTTTTTGCTGCCTTCGACCTGTTTTTTCTTCCATATAAAAGCTTGATTCTTGCATCATAAACACGTACTGACGTCACATACTCCGGCGGAAAAATCGCCTTGATCTCCTCTCCCTCATCTGCATGTTCCAATATCGCATCCGCAAACTCTACCGTAATTTGAGAAATCTCATAAGAATTCTGAGGTACGCTGTAGTTTTCGGAATTCAAAATGCATTTTCCGCTTCCTAAAAGGCATAGAAGAACCGCGCACGCAAAAAGTACATCCCTTACATGTTTTTTTCCACCCTGCGTGAAGATTCTGACAAGTCCGTATGCCAATACATAATTTACCGGCAAAAGCCAGAAAAAGCGCCAATATACATCTATCCCGATACATTTTTGAATCAACATTGCAGTCGGATAAAAAAAGCCCGCAAATAACAATAACAGGCAGCCCCATCCCAACAGCCGGATCTTTTTGTCCCCTGTATACCGCAATAGCAGCACAATCAGCAGAACCAAAAAAACAATCAGGAATATACTCATTCCAAAATATTGATTTAGCTGGTCTTTTATTTCTTCAAAATAACTTATTGTCACTTTATCCTCCGTTTCCCGATATTACATGAGCAGGTATATCACGCCCAGCAGGATCGATGGAGTCATCTGACACAGTACCCATATTCCTTTTTTCAGTGATCGGATCTGAATCATAAAAACAACGCTCAAAACTCCCGTCAAAAGCGGCACCAGCATAATTCCCATACTGGATACCATAGCGCCCGCCAAAGATAGCGGAAGAATTTCCGACACTATCCTTTTGTTATTTACGCCCAGTCCCTTTTCCAGCCTGTCCGCCATTTCCAAAAATGTCATCCATACCATCGGCAGAATGACCGCTGCAAGTAATGCTTTTCCCTGCCATGCCCGCAGCATCAAAAATGCCGTTGTATTTTTATCCGAAAAGCCGGACCAGACCGATAACAGCAAAAATAGCAGCATATACAGACCGGTGTTTCCTTTCAGAAGCACATGCCCCATACAAGCCGCTACAGCAAATGCCAGTAAGATATAAACCCCCGGCAGTATTCTATGCGCCAAAATTACCGGTGGCAGGCCGGAAACAGATGAAACGTATGCCAGATAGACCGGAAACGGCGATAATGCATATCGCTTGTCCACTTGTTTCAATGGTTCTCCCGTATAAGGACTGTAACGGTACATCGTGTTGGTTTCCTGTGCGGTTGTAGCCGCTGCTATATAGTAAGCATCATCATCATCCTGATGTTCATACAAAGACGGAACTGCTGCGATCAGACAGATACAGACAAATACCAGAAAAAACAGAAGAATCTGTTTTTTTTGATATTTCTGTTTTGGCAGTCTGAAAAAGGTTACTCGTGAGAGCCATATCAAAACACCAACCAACAATATCATGATTGCAGTAAAGATCACACAAAATGTACGATAAGGAACCTTCAGAAAATAACACGGTATATAAACCAGTTCAAATACCGCCCACACAGCTATTGTGCCCTTACACCATGCCTTACACAGACCTAAAACAGTCCGATTGTTATCATCATAATAAATCAGTCCCAACAGGACAGGAATTGCGACCAGAATCATGAACAAAATCAAATACGGCATTCTGCTCTCCTTTTATCATGTTCCATCTAATAATCCATATAACTTACGTTAAAATCAACCAATGTGGAAATACCGTCTACCGTTCCGGCGGAAGTATACTGCCACATATCATACGTCCCCTGATAGGACGGTTTGCCGGAATACTGTGCCAGCCAGACAGAATACGGCGACAGCTTCTGTGCATCCAGCTTTTTGGTCAGCCAGTTTTTACTTGCATAAACACCCGCTGTATAGCCGGCATTTTCAATTGTTTCACAAAACGCGGTGCAGACAGCGGTTCTTGCTTCCACATCCAGTCCGTCTGCCCTGCCGTTTCCACCCGCGCCTTCTGTATCGATATAAAGCGGGAACGATATTTTATACTGATTGCACAGCATCAGGACCATACTGGCCTCTTCCACAGCTTCCACCGGTGATGTTGCCTGTGTAAAGAAATACACACCGACACGGACACCAGCTTCCGTTGCATTTTTGATATTCTTTTCAAAATAGGGATCTTCCACCAGCGCACCGGTGCTCGCGCCACGGTATCCACAGCGGATGATGGCATATTCCACACCTGCTGCCTTTACCTTCTGCCAGTCGATTTCCTTATTCCACTTTGATACATCAATGCCAAACACAGACGCACCGTCTGCCAGCCTGACATTTGTTTCTGTTCCGTCTGCATCTTCTTCCGCTTCCCGGACACCTGTATCTTCTACAGTCGGATCCACTTCATCCTCTGTCTTTATGAGAAAAGAAATATCCTGCAGCACCGTATACGAAACAGACTCACTGACAGAAGCCGAGAGCGCTGAATCGGGCACTGCGTAACCATCTACCGGATTTATGGAAATCGCATAGTCACCTGCGGCAAGATCTGTCAGATAGAGCATACCATCCTGATCTTCATCCTCATATGTCTGCGCCTCTGAACCGTCCCTTGAGATCCGCAGTGCAAATTGCTGTCCGCTGACCGGATTTCCGTTTCCATCCACAACGTAGATGCGGAGATCCTTTTGTGTGCTGGAAGCCTGCAGAGACAACACCTTTGACTGATCCGCTTCCTCCGGCTCCACATCAAAGAAATCCGGATCCTGCAGAAAAGCTGTCGGATCCTTGTCAGGCCTTAGCTGATACTGCGCATAAATACCAGTCTGTACCTCTGTGCTTTCCTGCTGCGTCTCTGCCCCCTGCGCGCCTGCAGCTACAGGTTTGTCCCGGTTGATCATATATACCGTACCTAAAATAATCAGTACGATAACGGAAACGCAGGCTATCACCTGCGCTTTCAGTTTAGAGTCCATTTGCAACCTCTACCAGATATTTTCCGTAATTTGTCTTCATCAGCGGCTGTGCCAGTGCAAGCAACTGCTCTTTATCAATAAATCCACGTTTATAAGCAATTTCTTCGATGCAGGAAATATAAAGCCCCTGTCTCTTCTGGAAAGCAGCCACAAAATCAGCCGCATCTAAAAGAGAATCATGGTTTCCCGTATCCAGCCATGCAAAGCCGCGTCCCAGTGTTTCTACCTGCAGTGTGCCACGGGAAAGATATTCATTATTGATGCTTGTGATCTCAATCTCACCACGGGCAGACGGCTTTACGTTTGCTGCGATCTCTACGACATCGTTATCGTAGAAATACAGACCCGGAACCGCGTAATTGCTCTTTGGATGCTCCGGCTTTTCCTCGATGGAAAGTGCCTTGCCGTTTTCATCAAATTCTACAACACCGTATTCTCTCGGATCTCTGACATAATAACCAAAGATCGTAGCCCCCTTTTCCTTCTGAACGCGCTCGGAAACGTTTCTGAGCACACGGGAAAAGCTCTGTCCGTAGAAAATATTATCGCCCAGTACAAGTGCAACACTATCATCTCCGATAAAATCAGCACCGATGATGAAAGCATCTGCCAGTCCTCTCGGCTGCTCCTGCACAGCATACGAAAACTGCATGCCAAGCTGCTCGCCGCTGCCAAACAGATCTTTGAATACAGGCAGATCGCGTGGTGTGGAAATGATCAATACCTCACGGATACCTGCCAGCATCAGTGTTGATAACGGATAATAGATCATCGGTTTGTCATATACCGGCATGATCTGCTTGGAAATTGCTTTTGTCAGTGGATAAAGGCGTGTACCGGATCCACCTGCCAGAATAATACCCTTCATATTTTATTCTCCTTTGTACATCTCCTGATAGTACTTCTGATAATCACCGCTTGTTACGTTCTTCATCCAGTCTTCATGCTCGAAGAACCATTTGATCGTCTTCTTAATGCCTTCCTTGAACATTGTCTCAGGCTCCCAGCCGATCTCTGCCTTGATCTTGTCAGGTGCGATCGCATAGCGTCTGTCATGTCCCTTACGATCCTCAACATATGTGATCAGGTCATTGGATACCAGTTTCTTTCTCGGATCGGAATCAGGCAGCATTTCCTGCAGTGTATCGATGATGATATGAATGATCTCGATGTTCTGCTTTTCATTATGACCGCCGACATTGTAAGTTTCAAACAAACGTCCCTGCTCCTGTACCATATCAATAGCCTTTGCATGGTCTTCTACATATAACCAGTCACGGACATTCTTACCATCGCCGTATACCGGAAGCTTCTTGCCCTGCAGTGCATTGTTGATGATCAGCGGGATCAGCTTCTCCGGGAACTGGTAAGGACCGTAGTTATTGGAGCAGTTTGTAATATTTGCCGGGAATTTATATGTGTCCATATATGCCTTTACGAGCATATCGGAGCTTGCTTTACTTGCGGAGTATGGGCTGTGCGGTGCGTAAGGGGTTGTCTCATAGAAATAACCGCCGTCTTCACTTAAAGAACCGTATACCTCATCCGTTGATACATGCAGGAATTTCTTACCTTCCTTGAAAGAGCCGTCCGGCAGTTCCCATGCTGCCTTTGCACAGTTCAGCATAACGGCTGTACCGAGTACGTTTGTCTGTACAAAGATCTCCGGATTACGGATACTTCTGTCTACATGGCTTTCTGCCGCGAAATGTACCACGCGGTCGATGTCATTTTCTGCAAAGATTCTGGAGATCGCTTCCTTATCGCAGATATCGGCTTTTACAAAAGTGTAATTCTCTCTGTTTTCGATATCCTTTAAATTCTCCAGATTTCCTGCATATGTCAAAGCATCCACATTGATGATGCGGATCTCATTGTCATATTTTTTGAACATATAATGAATATAATTGGATCCGATAAATCCGGCTCCTCCCGTTACAAGGTATGTTCTCATTTTATTCCCTCCTGTGATTTCGTACGTTTCTGTACCATAGTTAGTTATATTTTAATACATCTTTGCAAAAAATGCATTATTTTTTTATTTCAGTCTGTTATCTGTTTCTGTCACAATCTGTCGACTGCTTCTCCTTGACGTTTTTCTGCCCTGCCATCAAAATAAGGAGTATATGCAGACAAAGGAGCGTAACCATGTTATATGTGCATTATTGTATGACCTGTGATAAAATTCATATTCTGAACGGGCACAAAAAACGATGTCCTGCCTGTGGAAAAAAACTACATGAACTAAAGCTTACCTTTTTGCAGTACAGTACGCTTGACGATTCCGACAGACAAAAACTGCTTATGCGGATTCACGACCGTCTTTCCGGCGGAGCTGATACTCTGCAATCGCAATAAACAGAAAGACAAACGGTGTGCAGAGGACCTGCTGGTAACAAAACAGATTATGTCCCATATAGGATACAATACATCCCGCCGCGCATAAAAGAACCGGTCGATTTTCGCTGTTTTTCACAAATCGCACCAATGCCGACAGAAAAAAGCCAATATAAGCTGCTGCACCCAGGAATCCATAATCAACGATCATATTGACCCATTCATTATGTGCATTTGTCAGAATACTACTGCCCCATTTTACATTTAATGCATCTTCATACAAACTGTAAGCATATCCTGCATAATGATCCGGTCCCACACCAAACAATTTGTGCCAGGGACTCATTTCTGCAATCATCTTTCCGGTAAAAGCCCATGTAAATCCTCGTCCGTTTCCCCAGCTGACCGACCACGACAGATATGGAACTTTTTCCGAAAGAGCCAGAAGCCCGCCGGATAATCTGCCCTTCGCACTTAATACCAAAACGCTTGTGCAGAATAAAATACCTGCCACAACCAATCCATAAAAAATATTACGAATCACTACCATCACATTTGTGGCATATTTTCCTTTCCGATCCAACAGATAAAAAAGTCCCATGAGAAGCAGACAGATTACCGGAAGGATCCAGACTCTGTTGTCAAATAACAGAGTACGGCTGATCGTATCCAGCTCCAATATTTCATTGGGGTGTATTTTTAATAAAAGCCACATTGCCTTCGGTGCAAGAAAATATAACAGTCCGATCTGGCAGAGCCGGATCATGCGTCCCGCACTTTTTACCGAAACAAACAGAAGCAATAAAAAGACCGCTGTACTTGCTATATAAGCACTATCTGTATTCTGTGAAACCAAAGTCATAAATCCGATAAAGGTAAAAATTCCGCTGCAGACACGGAGCCACATTTTCTGTGCCAGATAAAAGCAGATCACGCCAAGTGGCAAAATGCTGCAGACAAAACTGGAATACCAGGATGCCTGCCCCAGCGTAGACAGGAACTGATTCTTATAGAAATCGGAAATATTGTCATATACACTGATCGGATCGATCATCAGTCTGTGCAGGATACCGATTATAAATGCATATACCGCAAACAGGCAAATTGCTGTCATCACGATCTTTCCATCCTTACAGAACCTTGAAAAAACAAAATACAGCAAAATAAATGTAAGCTGTGCGAACAGTCCCATATACCAGCCGTCATATCCCCAAAAGCAGGCTTTCAGATCGCCGCTTGCGAAAAAGCTCACTAGCGTCAATACAAGAAATGCCAGCAGAAACAGATCCGTTATCGAAAAGCGCTGTCGGAACTTTTTCTGCTTTTCCTGTTTTTCCGTTAAGATCCAGAATATCGCAAGAATCAGGAGAATTGGCATTCCAAATACACAGACATGCGCATAGGCATTGAACTTTGCAGTACCAATCTTCACATAGCCTTCCTGCATATAAAAGACAAGTACGCCCCCCATAATGATGCCAAATAAAACCGTTAAATATTCCAGCAGATTTTGTAAAACCTCTGCCGCCGTGCTTTCTTTTTGCCTTGTTTGATTGTTCTTCACTAATTTCGTTGACATGTGCTTCCCTTACTTTGCTTTTACTTTTATATTCTGCGTATAGCTGCCAAACACCTTTTTCCCATCCAGCAGGCGATACGCCCTGATCCTGTAATAATACGTTTTTCCTTTTTGGGCTTTTTTATCCGTATAGCTGCTGTTCTTTTTGCCAGCTGCCGTTTTGATCTTTTTATAGCTTCCGTTTTTCCCTGTTTTCCGATAGATCACATAACCGTCCACCGTTTTCAGGCTTTTCCATGTAAGCTTTATTCCTTTGCCGCGCACCGCTTTTGCCTGCAGAGAAGAAACCGCCGAAACGGCAGTTTTTACACCGGACTTTCCGCCATAATATTTCTTGCCGTCTATCGTCCGATATGCACAGACACGGTATGAATATGCCTGCTTACCGTCTGCCAGCGCAAGCGTAACCTGTCTTGTCGATGCCTTGACTGTTTTGATCCTTTTATAGCTGCCGCCGCTCAGGCGGTAGATCGCATAACCGGAAGCTCCGCTGACCTTTTTCCAGCTAAGCTTCAGCTTCTTCCCGGAAACAGTCGCTGTTACTTTTGGCTTATCCGGCGGGACAATGACGGTACACGTTGCTCTTACCGTACCATTATACACAGTAATGACAGCTTTTCCAGTCTTTTTTGCGGTAATTTCTCCGCAGTCGTTTACGGATGCCACTTCCGGGTGATCCGATTTCCAGTATACCATCCATGGTGTGGCATCTGCCGCAGAATAAGTTGGTGTTGCTGTCAGTGATGCCTTTTCGCCAATCTGCAGGGTAAGCTTCTCCCTGTCAAGTTTCAGTGCTGTCAGTGTTGCGACTGTCGGCTCCCGGGATGGTGCAGGACTCGGGGAAGCCGTTGGCACAGGAGACGGACCTGGCGGAACAGACGGCGTAGGAGACGGACTTGGTGAAACGGTCGGCTCCTGAGATGGTACTCTGTCATCTGTATATGCCTTAATCCGCAGGATTGCGCCTTCTGCGCCGCCACTTGTCGTCTGGACCGTTTGTTCTGACAGATCCTCCCATTTTGTCCGGTATAAAAAGCTGACACCCGGATTTTCATAGGTAGAAACGGAAATAAACGGCTTTTCACTGCTTGTATACATCTTGTCCACGCTGACATACAGAGAAACCACATCTGAAAATTCGTAGACAACCGCATAGCTGTCCCCTTCTTCAAACAGCAATGCCTCTGTCAGTGGGATCGTATGATACCCCGGATATGTGAGATGTACGTCTTGTGATAGCAGAAGTGTACCGCTTTGCGGATCCCCTGCCTTTGGATTTTTGTAAACAGTCAGTGTACAGTCTGTGTCCGTCTGTCCGATTCCGATCCCGACAGCCCGCAGGATCTCTCCGCCTTTTGCCGTCACAGAAAACAGGTTGGAAGCTTTTGCCCCGCCTGTTATGGTGATCACCGACATACCCGCATCTCCGTCATACTGACAGATGTTATCGTAATTATCCGCCGCCTGTGCATCAAATACATAAGCATATCTTGTCGTGGATTTTTTTGCGGATTCTATATTGTTAATGGAGGCATCATAATAGGACAGCCAGAAATTGCCATTTTGTGCACAGCCTGCATTTTCGTCGCCCCAGCTGTTTCGGATCAGCCATGCTCCGTCTCCGGGCGCCTGCTGTGCAAAGTTCTCCTTCGGGAAACTGTCGTCCCAGCCAATGACCGCCACCGCATGATTGGTGCTTGTTACATCCGGGTTATAATAGCTGTCATGTGCAGGGTCATCATACTGACTGCTGGTCGAGGAATAATAGCTCATCCCCAGCGCACCATACTGCATGATCAGTTTTTTCACTTCCTGTTTCCTCTGTACATCCGCCGATGTTCCCATATTGATCAGAAAGGCATTCTGTACATGGCAGGCATCTTCCCCGTAAGCTGCGCCGGTCGAATTGGCTGCTCCGAGCAATCCGCCCATATCCGCACTGCTGTCTGCGACAAGCCCGTTGTACGGTGCCTTTTCCTCTGCGACCGGTCCGCACCAGCTGACAAGATGCCACATGGTAAGCAGGGTATTTCCGCCCTGGGTCAGATAATTTCTGCCCGCCATCACAGCTTCATTATAATCTCCTGTCGTCCCCCCCTTTGCATCTGTTGTATTTCCTTTGTTATAGAAATAATAAGCAAGATGGCGCTCTGACAGATCGATACTGCCTGTTGCCAGTCCGTTCCGTATCATAGAAGCCTCACAGGCTGCCAGCACGGAAAATGTCCAACAGATCCCATAGGGGTTCTGGTTCCGAAATGCCGTCGGCAGGTAACTTACCATCTGCCCATTCGCTTCCACTGCATCAGAACGGTAAGCAGCAGGTAACTCGTTTTCAGAAATAGCGGCCGCCTTCTCCGGTTCCATTGCATATGTTGAAATTCCATGTTTCCACTCCGCCTGATCCTCCGGCAGTTCAAAATCCAGATCTGTATAGCCTGTCGCATTTCCGGATACAGTCTGCTCCTGTGACAGGTCTGTAGCATTTTTGCTCTGGTCTGCATAAACAGGCACGGAAATGTCTGAAAGCATAACGCCTGCCAATACAAATGCCAGAATCCTTTTCCGGCTTTTATGCAGTTTTTTCCTGATTTTATCTTGCTTATGTTTCATTGCTTTCCTTTCCACGCTATGTTTCCTGCCCCCAAAACGCATGACACTAATTTTCTTTATTCTTCATTTCTGTGATCCGGTAGTTCATAAAAGGTGCGGAGCACCTTTCCAAAATAGGAGCTGAATTTCTGGCAGCCCGCCACGTTCAGATGGTCGTAGTCGGCAAAATCCGTTGCAAAATCAATTCCGATCTCATCATAAGCCTCATTAAAATCGAGAAATCTTACTGTATTCTCCGGGTAAGCCGCAAGCAGCTCTGCCACGGTATTATACACCTTCTGGTCATCTTCCTGCACGATATACGGCGTCAGGATCAAAAGCACAGGTATTTCCTCCTGCTTTGCCAGATCCAGAAGCTTCCGGAAATACAATGCCGTTTTTTCCGTCATGGGCATCTGCCCCGTCACATTTGAAACATCCGGTCGTTCCATTACTTCCACATGATCTGCAGGCACATGTCCTCTGTAATTCTCCGGCAGACTGTGATCTGTCAGGAAATCAGAAAATGTTACCTCCCGATATCTGTTATGATAAATGGAAAATTCCAGAAAATACAGCCATGCATCCTTCTGCTGTTCTGCCGAAAGACTCTCCCGGATCGCCGCCATCTTTTCTTTGGACGGGCGCATGCCAAACGTGCTTTTGATCAGTTTACTCTCCTTCACATAATCAAAGGGTTCCACAAGCCTGTAGATGTCTAATACGATAAGCTTTGGATGCTGGTATTTCAAAGCCTCTTTGAGTGTATAATATGTATTCCAGACCGGCTGCATACTGGCACAGAGATCATAAGCATATATGCCTTCCTCCGCTTCCAGCACGGTCGGATCAATATCCACATACGCATGGGACGATCCCATGACCAGAACATCTATGCTGCCTTCCGGCTGTTTATAAAACCCTTCCATCTGCCGGATACCGTCTTCATAACGAAAAGCAAGCACACGATTCAGTTGTGACAAAAGCACACCTGCAAGCAGGAAAAATACAAGTATGCGGATTCCTTTTCTTTTCATAAGCACGTTCCTTAAAACTGAAAATAAATAAACTGCGCTGCATCATAAGCCGGTCCGTACATGCCATATACATAGACAGCTGCCAACAGGCATAAAGCCACTATATACCGCAGGATCAGCGGTTTTCCCATTACCCGCTCTGTCAGTTCCTGTCCTCTGTTCTTCAAAATATCCGCCAGAATCAGAACAAAAAGGCCAGCCAGTAATATGCCCCATTCATACAGATCCAGCCCCATTCCCAAAAGAGTACCATCAAATAGCTGTGAGATACCACCCGCTGCTATCATCCTTCTGATATAAGCAAATGCCATCTGCAGAGAATCTGCCCGGAAGAAAATCCATGCAAAACTTGTCAACAGGAAGGTGCGCACGACACGAAGCAGTTTCAACGCAAAGTGTGACGACTGTGTCATTTTTTGTGGCAGACTTTTTCGAAGCAGATCTCCCAGAATCTGATAAACACCATGCAGGCCGCCCCAGAACACAAAATGCAGTCCGGCGCCGTGCCACATGCCACTTGCCAGAAATGTAAGCAGCAGATTCAGATATTTTCTGATCTGTCCTTTTCTGTTACCTCCCAGCGGAATATACAGATAATC
Organism: Kineothrix sp. MSJ-39; assembly: GCF_018917935.1. GTDB lineage: Bacteria > Bacillota > Clostridia > Lachnospirales > Lachnospiraceae > CAG-194. The sequence continues at coordinate 134,596 of NZ_JAHLPN010000003.1, forward strand.
CCGCAGATAGCTGCTCAGGGAAATATGCCATCTGCGCCAGAAGTCCTTGATCGACACCGCCAGATAAGGCGCATCAAAATTCCGCATCAATTCAAATCCCATGACTGTACCGGCGCCGATCGCAATGCAGGAATACCCTGCAAAATCACAATAAATCTGAAATGCATACAAAACCGCTGCAAGCACTAAAATGCCGGAGCCAAGATTTTCATAGTCCGCATATGCTGCATTCACAAAAACGGCGATCCGGTCTGCCAGAACCAGTTTTAAAAAATATCCCCACAGCATAAAAAACAATCCGTTTGCAATCCGTTTCTCATCCCAGAGCTTTTTCTGCGCCAATGTCTGAAGCTGTGGCAGAAAATCCGCAGCCCGTTGGATCGGTCCTGACAATATCGTCGGAAAAAACGATACATAAAGCGCATATCTGAAAAAGTTCTTTTCAGATGCCGTCTTTTCCCGGTAAACATCTATCGTGTAGGAAAGCGCCTGAAAGGTATAGAAAGAAATCCCCACAGGCACAAGCAGGTGAAAAGGAATATATTTACATAAAAATAAAATCCCAAGATTTGCAAAAACGCTTCCAAATACCACCCACTTTTTCAGGCAGTCTGCCTCCGGCTTTCTTTTTCGGGAAAGCGCAGAAAGCATGAGTCCGCTGGCATAGGTGATCACAGTCGTGAAAAGCAGCAACAGGGCAAATCCGGGATTCTGACTCATATAAAAATAGTAACTGGCAAAAAGCAGCCAGAGATATCTTGCTTTTTTCGGGATCAGAAAATAGATCAATACGACTATCGGAAAAAAGCATAAAAAAGAAATTGAGTTAAATAGCATAGTATGCCCCCTGTTTCCTTCCATTGCATAGCTTCAGTATAGCATACGCCGGCGAAAGGAAACAAGAGGGCGTAACTGGCAGAAGTGATTCTTTACTCTGCCAGATATATCTTGACACCATCTTCTATCTTGCTGATCGTGTCATCCAGCGACTGCCTGCCAAGCAGGTAATCAGGCACTGCCTTTTTCAGTTCTTCCAAAACCTTGGCATCCTGCATGGTCTTTTTGGAAAGCGACTCGCATATCGCTTCCAGCCGATCCCCATCTGCTGCTTTGATCGGCTCAATATCCAGACCGATCTCCTGCCCGTCTGCGCCTTCAATCGTCGTATAGGCAGCATAATCAGAACGATCCAGACCTACCTGCATATGAAGGGATTCTTTATTGACCGGAAATCCGTCGTAAAAATCACCGTCCTGTACTTCTCTGCTCAGCACAAAGGCAGCAAATTCTTTTGCCAGGTCAGCCTGCTTCGTACCTGCATTTACACCGATTTCCACAGTCGGTATATAAGCATTTTCAAAACTCGTATAATCGCCCTTTACCAGATTGATGATCGCCAGATCAAACATGGCATCGTTAAAACCGGAAATCTGACAGAGCACAGCCTGCATAGTGGAAGGCAGATCCCATTCATTGCTTGCTCTTTCTCCCTTTTTGTACTTTTCGACCATATCAGAGTGTGTGGCGATCGTCTGCAGCTCCTGCAGTATTGTGCGCAGTTTTTCTGTATCAAGCTGCTTATCCTTTATGATATCCGGCATAAAATAGGGGGCAAAAGTATCCACAAGATCTTCCCCGGTAAACGTGCCCAGAAAACTTCCGTCTGTCTGCCCGGCCGCCTTTGCCAGTGCTGCAATATCTGCCATTTCAGACGCTCTCTTCTCTTTGGACAAAAGAAGTGGCAGCGCAAATCTGACCGGCAGGATCTGCTGCTTTCCATCCGTACTTTTTTCTCCATCCACGATCGCCTGCAAAAGCTCTCCGTTTTCTTCCATTGGTGTTACAATATCCGACAGATCCATCAAAACACCCTTTTTGGCAAGTGCATTATCATCCAGACCGCTCAGCACGAGTACATCTTCCCCGTCTCCCGCAGCCAGGGAAGTCATCAGGCGGTTGCGCTCCGTTTCTGCTTCCTTATCATCAATGTCTGCACATGCAACATGCACGGAAACCATGGTATCCGGACGCTTTTTCTGGAAAAGGGTCGCAGCCTGATTGATCGTTGCCTGATCATATAAGGTATAAACCGTCAGTTCCTTTTCCGGCTTCAGGGCAAGCTCCGGGTTATACGCATACTGATACAGCTTCTGTCCCTGGTCGTTTTGGAACAGTGCGTAATAGACTTCGTCCGTACCGTCAGACATATCGCTTGTCATGCCACGGCACCAACTGTCTGACAGACCGAACGACATATAACTGCCATCCAGCAGATCTTCAAACTGCTGCGCATCCTTTGCTTTCCGGTGCAGACCGTCTGCATTTGCCACGATCAGATTGCCCGCATCATCCGCATCCGCTGCACAGCTTCCGCTCTTTTTGCTCGAAATATCCACCTGCGAGGTTACCTTGGTACTGTCTTCCTGACAGATCCCAATCCCTTGCATGGTGCCACTGTCGCCATCTATGATCAGTGCATACCTGTCACCCATTCCGATCAGAGCTTCGTATCGCTCACCTTCCAATGGTCTTGATTCGGTCAGTGCCAGTGTCTGTCTGTCATACCGCTCGATCTTCGTATAAAAGAGAGCAATGACCGCATGATCTGTAACGGCGATATCCTGCGGAGAATCCACAAACCCATATTGCGGATCTTTCTCTGCCCAGCCTTCCGGTGTGACCTCTGTTGCCCCAGTGTCATCACAGGTATATAAAAAGCCCTGCAGGTTTTCATCATCTATCTGTGCATCATAGTACACATAATAAACTGTATCTGCCTTTCTGATCTTCAGCGTATAGGCATCTGCCGGGAGCGTAAGCTGCGTCATCCCTGCAGGCGTATCCTCCGCAAAAGTCTTTGTCTGCGGATCCATCACAAAACGCTTCAGTGAAACACTGCCTGCATTCTCCTGCCTCTGATACAGAACTACCTTTTCATCCTCCCGGCAGATCTGTACAAACTCTCCCTCTGCATCCGGGAGTGCGATCTCCGTCTCCTCATACCTTCCTTTTTCGTTTGCCGCATTCTCTTCCTTTTTGCCGCAGCCTGCCAGCAACGACAGAGCGAGCAGAAAAAATACCGCAAACTTTCCACATTTTCTCTTCATAACACTCTCTCCTTTTCTCTTATAGGATTTCCTATCTTGTCGTGCCCATCTTAGCACTTTAAAATCCGAAAAAGGAGAAATGTGCCAATTCTTAACGGCTTCTTCTGCAATTCTTAATATTCTGCCCTGTATCTGCTTCCGAGTATGCTATAATGTTAGATCCTCCACATTCACTTCCATGGAAGACAGCTTTGCCGTAGTTGCCCTGATCTGATATTCCAGTTCTTCATTCTCCACGTTATTATTTGCCTTCTTGATCCGTTGTAAATCTGTGTATTTATCGATCAATACCGTAATTAACTCTTTTTCTGTCATTTCCTCCATCCTTACACCGCCTTTCCATAGTTACAATATAGCGGATTTAAAATCGGTTTACAAGTTTCCTTTGCATAGACAATCTGTCCCTGACTGCATGTTTTCTACCCGGTTTTATTTCTTCTATAACGGGCATCTGCCAGAGTGCGCATTCTTTTCTTTCTTCCCATGTGGGCGTCGGATCAGAAATGACTTTTTCCTCTTCCTCCTGCTTCTCTTCCCGCCCGGTACTTTCCGCTGTCGGCGGCTTTATCTGCACCATCTTCCCTGACATCTGCACAGAGAGTGCAAGCTGCTCTTTCAGACTGCCATCCTCATAAGAAATCCAGTAAAAGCCACTGCCGGCCCTGCTGTATCCTTTTTGTCCCCAACTGTTTTTGACCAGCCATGCCCCGTCCTTTTGGGGCTTCTTTACAAAATGCTCCGCACTGTAAATATCATCCCAGCCCACGACCTCAACGGTATGATTCAGGCTCTTCGTTCCATACGGAAAATAATAGGAGGTATCACCGCCTTCCGTCTGATCCCGGTAATAGAGTCCGTAGCTGTAATAGCTGATCATCAGGCCGCCGGTCTGCAGGATCTGCTGCTTGCAGGCATCTGCATCCGACAGCGGCTGTATTTTGGCAGATACCACTTTATATTGCTGTCTGCACAATTGCTGCTCTGGCAGTGTAAAATCATCCGTGATCTGCCGCATCGGTATTTCTGCTTCCAGCACAGGTCCCATTCCGGCAAGAACTGCTTCAAACAGCGCAGTTCTGGTATTTGGCCGCCTGCAGAACTGCGAAAAAGAGCTGCCATCCGCCTGCTGGCAATATGCGGCATATGCGCCATGCAGCTCAGACAGATCCACGTCCGCTCCCCTATATCCTTTTTTCAGAAGGGCGGATTCCATCAGCGCAATTCCCGCATAATCCCAGCACAATGCCAGATTCTGCTGATCCCTGACAGGCGTTACCATCTGCTCCTGCCTTGGATCATAGCGTACAGGCACATGTTCTGTCCCAGCCTGTACATTCCGCTCTGCACCAACCTCATTGCCTGCCTTTCTTCCGAGACTTTCCAGTGCCTGCAGCTCCCTGTTCCACAGCATGACAGAAAAACTGCCTGTCGCCGCCAAAACCGGGCTTTTCAAAAACAGCAGCAGGATACAGACTGACAAAAAACCTGTCAGCCCATATCTACTGCAATAGAATCTGATTCTATTTTCCATATTTACCTCTTAAAAGTTTTGCATACGCCGTCTGCTTTTCCTTCGGCACTGCAAACCGTATCTTTGCCATGCAGCCCTGAAATGCCTCTTTTCCTACCTTTCGCAGCTGCACCGTGCGGATTGTTACCTTTTTCAGTTTCCTGCACTGATAAAATGCCCGCTTCCCGATCGTCTGCACCTGTTCCGTCAGCGTGATCTTCTGCAGTTTTTTGCAGCCCTGAAACACACTTTTTCCGATTTTGACGGTGCCCGTTCCAAGCTGGCAGCTTTCCAGCTTACCTGCATTCCGGAACATATAATCCGGAATTGTCTGCAGCTTATCCGGCAGTTTGACCTTTTTCAAGGAGACTGCATTTTGCAGCATTCCTGTACCGACACGCAGTAAAGACGCATCCTGTGCAAAGGTAAATTTGCCAAGTCTGCTGCAGTCCGCAAAAGCATACTTTCCGATCTGCAGTACACTTTTCGGGATCTTTACACTTTTTAACACCGCGCACTGATAAAAAGCTTTATTTCCGATCTGCAAAAGACCGTTTCTCAGTGTCAGTTCCTTTAATTTATTACAGCCTTCAAATGCGTTGTTCCCGATCCGGAGAACCGATTTTGGCACACTGATCTTTGTAAGAGCCGTACAGTTTTTAAATGCTTTTTCGCCGATCACCGTAACATGATCTCCGATGCTGATCTTTGTCAGATTTTTGCAATTTTCAAAGGCACTGTCTCCGATCTTTGTGATACCACTGCCCATGACAACCTCTTTCAGCTCACTGCGTCCATAAAAAGCCTTCTCCGCAATCTCTGTGATCATCATCGTTTTACCTGCCACCTTGATCACATCCGGTATGACCAGTTTTTCCTTTCCCAGTGATCCGTTTAACAATATTGTCAGTGTACCGTCTTCATTTTTACGTAATGTATAGGTCACTTCATTGATCGTATAACTGGTAGAAGAGCCCTGCTCCAATGCCTCTAAAATTTTCTTCTGCAATTCTGCCGAAAGTCCGTTATCCGGCTTTTCCCGTTCTCCGGAAGTCTGTTCTGTTTTTACCGGAAGTTTCCTGTAATAAAATTTTACAACGGTACTGCCATCCGCTTTTACCGTAACAAGCTGGCTGTCCGGCTTTTCATACCCGTTTATCGTGATTGGGAATATGCGTACCTGTGTATCTGCAAGTGCCTTTCCCTCCTGTCCGGTCGTTTGGGGATGATAGGCTAGATACTTCCCTTGCTCTGTTTCTTTTTCATCCGGCTGCAGATAATACTGCACTTCATACTTCACATAGGAGGGTACATATTCTGCCTGCAGGGTGATCACACCGTTCTCTTCTCCCGTCAACCGGCTGGCAGATTCTGTCAGAAGGAATCCTTCTTTTGTCCGCCAGCCCTTAAAGACATACCCCTGTCTGACCGGCTGCGGAAGTGCAATTATTTCCTCATATGCGGATTCTCTTTCATATCCGGTTTCTTTTTTCACAAAGTCCTTACTCGCATCCTCTGAAAGGCTGCCTCCTGACGGATCCAGCCGCAGCATATAACGGTCAGCCTCCCATTTTGCATACAGAGTATGGCTCTGTCCCGGGCTGTAATTTGTGCCGGGCAGATACAATTTTGTCATATTATTTTCTTCCGCCCATCCAAGCAGATGATATCCTTCCTTTTTGGCATCCGGTAAAAGAATATTTTCTCCCGCTCCCCAGCCTGCATAAATAACCATGTTTCCTGTCACAGAAACCTTTTGCAATGCATTTCCGATCTTGCTCTTTTTACCTGCATCAGCATACCAGCCAAGAAATGCCGCCTTCGTTACACTCATCGCCTGTTCACAGTCACCACCGTCCGTATTATAGGTAATGGTATATTCTCTGTGCAGCTGTGCGGGCAGGATGCAGGAAGCGTTGCTGCTCCAGTTTGCTCTTTTTGTAACCACACCGCCGTTTTTTGTTGTCAGATTCCGAAATACAGCACCGGGAACCGCCCCTGTATCTCCCCAGTTTACAAAACTTCTGACTGCTGTAACCGGCGCCGCCATGCCTTCCGCTCCATTGGGGTTTACAGTCAGCGTATAAAAAGGGGATATCCCCGGTGCGGCCGGATATAACGCATCTTTTCCATACACGCAGTCTATAGCACCCGGGGCACCGCCTCCTCCGTTTCCGTCATAAATTACCCGATATGCTGCAGGTTTCATTGCAAAATGAAAAACCATATTATGGATCTTTGCCGGATTTGTGATTGCCGTACTTCCTACACCTGCATTCGTCGGCAGATAAATATACTGTTCAAATGCGACTGTCTTTTCTGCTTCATATGTCTGTTCTCCCCTGTAAGTACCGTTTTTTAAATATCGGACACCTGTATAGGAATCATCTGCCACTGCAGTCGAATTCAGCGGATAGGTTGCACCTCTGCTGCTACTGTCCTTTTCTGTCGAAGCTTCCACAGAAAATGCATATCCCAACGGCTTAACCATGGAAAATTGGATCATTGCATGCGGATAGGTAATACTTCCACCTTTTTTTAATTTTGCAACATCCGCCTGTGCCTGCTCTTTTGTCGTTTCAATCTGATAAGTATATACACCCTTTCCCGTTATCTTCAGCCCATACTTTGCTCCGGAAACAGTGGTACTCATTGCATTTTGACGCTTGGCAAACGGCTTTGTCTTATCAATTCCGCTGATCTTAATCGTTGCTTTTCCTGCCTGCGGTCCGTCAAATTCTATATAATAAAACCCGCTTTTACTGGAAAAGTACGTATCTCCCACTTTGTCACAGGCAGCAATTGTCTGATAATAGGAAAGATTGTCATCAAAATGAGCACCATCCACCATACCGCACTCCCGGCAGATTTCCTCCCCATAATAATCAAGTGGTTCTTTCAGGCGGTCAGACTTTTCCAGCAGCTGCATCTGTTCATTTTCAGAAAGGCAGTCGAGCCATACAGCAATCTCTTCATCCCCGTACGCATTCAGGCAATATTCCAGTTCTTCTTCCGTCAGGGCAATTGGATTTTTCAGAAACAGATCATCATCTGTCATATTTTCCTGTTGACCTGATTCGTCCACTGCCTCCGCCGCATTGCCGGACAGTGTTGCATTTGCGGATACCGTCTCCGTCTGTCCTGTCACCGAAGCCGCCCGCAATTGCTGCAGACTTCCCGCAAACAGGGAAACTGTGAGCATACAACAGGTGAACCATTTACTTACTTTTCTTTTCATGTTACCTCCTTTTGTGGCAAAAAAGGACAGCAAAAGACACCGATCCTTTTTACCCGCTCTTTTCTTATTGATTTGTAGTGTCGTGAAATCTTTGGCTGAAATGCCATGATTGACTGATCGTCATAAGATATAAAGGACATTGCCCTTATACAAGATTCACTTTGTGGTTGTAAGTATAGCAAACGGATATCCTGTTAGTCAATGACAATTTTCAGGATATCCGTCTTCTTTTTCTGCATTATAAAAGGATCGCTCCCAGTATTTTCCCCTCATATACCGCCAGATTCTCCAGAATATGTTCCAATTCTCCGTATGTGATCTTACCTGCCGGCAGGCAAAGCAGAATGGCATCTGCTTCTGTAAGCTGCTGCATGGCCTGCTTTTCTTCATACACTGCCGGTTCCAGCACCTGATATACAGTCAGCTTTGTTCCCCCCATCACTTTATGACACATCATTTCCAATGCTTCCGGCGGAACAACTCCCGTTCCAAGCAGGCAGACCGCTCCGTCCTCTTTTCCCGTCAGGTTACGGAAATGAAACTGCAGATGCATCTGATTTTCTTCCTTTGGCACATTCCACGCAAATGGAATATGAAAAGACTCTTTCACATTCCTTGCTGTCCAGATATAACCGGTCCAGGCAAAACAGAATGCCAGGCAGATCAGTCCTGCCAGTCCCCCTGTCAGAAGCCCCTTCAATGCCTGCTTACCCACGGTTTTATATTGGATTCCATCCGATACCGGTTCTACTGTAAGCGGCTCTCCGATCTGCGGTCTTTGGTCTGCATCCAGCTTACAATATTGCTTCACATATTTCTTTTCCGTCTTTCCGAGTACCTCATAATCAGTTTCTTTTTGCGTGGCATACGTACTTTCCAGATTCACATTGGATGCCTGCGTATCCCTAAGTGCCGTATCTCTTGCAACGTATTGATAGGTCTGCAGCATATAACAGCGGAACTGTCCCCTTGCCTGCACCACAGCCGGATAAATCTGCTGCATCAGATACTGGTCTGTAGCTTGCAGCAAAACATCCAGAACCTCCTGATCCGGTGCTGTCACATAGATCACCAGCACCTGGCCCGTGCTTGTATCAAAGGTAAGCAGATCTGAAACCCTGCATCCTTCCGTATCCATAGACAACTGTCCGGCAAGCTGTTCTTCCAGATAAGCGACCGCGTCTTCACTTCTGAAAAGATTCACAGTCTGTGTCACTGCTTCTCCATACCAGAAGCCTTCCGCTCCCTGGTCAAAACCATATCGCAGCACACCAATATACTTTTGTTCCGGGTCAATTTTCATGTAAAGTGCTTTCTGGTTATACGCACTCTGCTGTTCGTACAGATCCAGATCTGTCAGATACTTTTGTACCTGCGTTTTCTGTTCTTCCGATAATGTCAGTTCCGTTTCCGCCTGCTGTTTTTTCAGGCTGTCCTTTTGCTCCTTCCAGTTTTTTCCGGCAAAGACTATGCAGAAAACCGCTGCAAAGAGAATGACAATCCACAACCGTTTTTTCAAATATCCCCAAAAGCCTCTGCCATCCATATATTTTCTGTCATAACGATACATTCTCATATGCCTTCTCCTCTTTCTTCCCATTTAACAGATCACTTCGTACTCTTTTTACCGCTGTTCCCTCCACCGGAATGATATCCTGCACAAGCAAAAGCAAAAGCGGATTATAAGTCAGATACATCGACTGCGGATTTACCATGCCAAACACCAGACTGGTAAGTACACACACAAGCAAAAGTCTTTCATTTTGCATGGCCAGCCGATACAAAAGCCGGCTTACCAGAATGCAATAAAGCAGAATAAAAAGGGTACCATACAACAGCATCTGCATCAGATACGCATTGTCCACATAATTATATACTGCATCCGGTTTATAATACAGGGTAGATGCACCTATAAATCTGATCTTCTGTCCAAACCATGTAAAGCCATATTGTTTAATCGCATCATGTCCAAGCTGGAGTCGGCTGTTCAGTGCATAGTTAAGCTTCCCCCAAAACGGAACCCCTTCTCTGTATGCCATCGTCACACCAATGCTTACACACAGGCAAACCCATGGTACCGGTGTCAATGCGCAGGCAAACCACTGCGGAAATTTTCTGCCGGCACAAACTCTTTCACAAAGCAGGCAACAGACAACCAGCAGACTGCTTAATATAAGGTCTGATCTTCCATCCGTCAGGTAGTATAAAATGCCGTTACCTACCAGTATGATAACAGCCTCAGTCTCCCGCAGCCTTTTTTTCATGGCAATCCATGCAATTGCTGTAAAAAGTCCAAAATGACTGGCAAGCATGCAATGCGTAAATCCAAGACCATGTCTGTGACGCATGCCTTCCTCCCAGATTACATCCTCTAATATACCGGCCTTCATACCGAATACTGTAGCCAGAAAAACGGTCAGCTGTATATAAAACACAATTTTGCAGAGTTTTTGAAAGGATATGTTCCTGCCACTGTAAATGAGTGCAAACATTGCCGCAAACTGCAGCTTATCCGTCCGGTATGCGATCCATACAAATAGCAGCGCAAAGCCTAAAAACAAAAGCTCCCGTGGCGTTCTGTCTGCATCCAGCACCGTTTTCACAAGACAGCAGACCAGTACACCATACATGACAGGATCTGAAAACAGCTTCATCGGCAGCATATCTTTAAAATACGTGTACTTGACCAGTGCTACCAGAAGCCATGCAATCAGAGCTGTTATATATAAAGTTTCGCCCCACTGCTTTTCCTTCATATTGTTTCTCCGTTTTTTTGTCTCATTGCCTGTACAAACTGCAGATAGCCGCTGTGTTTCGGTTGTCGGTCTTCTACAGGCGGCAGTCTGTCGTAATCGCCGTACAGCTGCTGCAGATAAGGCTGTATCTGATTCGGTACAGGAAGCATATGCCCGCAAAACGAAACCCTCTGATAAGGCAGTAAAATATCTTTATCCATTACTTCCCGTTGGTAGCCGGCAAGTCCAAACAGACTGCAGACCTTATCCGCATCCTCCGTCTTTTTGGCAGTTATAATCTTCTTGCTGACACGGGCATACCAGTTAAACAGCCTGTCCGGCGTTATTTTCACGATTATTTTGGATATTTCATGTGCTGCTTTCCCTTTGTTTTTGGTAGGCAGCCTATATACAGACAGATAATGTACGATTACAAAAATACGCTGCAGCAGTCTGCCTGCTTTTCCATCCGGAACGCCATCGATCGGATGGATATCCAGCTTCGGTGCAGTGTTTTGCGGATACGTTCCCTCTGGCAGATATAACAGATGTCCGATCGGTGCATCCGGTATGATCTGCTTTTCAACAGGCGAATACCGGTACACTTCCAGCCTGTTACCCTGTTTTGCAAGAAGCTGTTCGAGCCGTTCAAAATCCGGCCGCAGCATGGCAAGATCGATATCATCATCCCACGGGATAAACCCCTGATGTCTGTATGCACCAAGCGCAGAACCGCCCGCCAGAAAATAGGAAAGCCCATTTCCCTTACAAAAAGTATCAAAAACAAGGAGCATCTTTAATAGATACTCCTGATATTCCTTCAGTTCCTGTGGGATTGTTTCCCTTTGCTCATCCTGCATACTCTGTCCTCTGTCTGTTACATATCGTCATCCAGCATTGTTGCCAGCATTTTTTCTTCCTGTTTTTCTTTCTTTGTCTTCTTTTTGTTTGGTTCCAGCTCATCCATAAAGATCTGATATTGCTCGAGTACTTCCTCAGTCGGACCATCCATACGGATCAGACCATCATGCAGCCAGATCACTCTGCTGCAGAGCTTTCGTACTGTTTCTATACTGTGTGATACGATCATGACTGTACGATCATTGTCCGAGATCAGCTCCCGCATCTTTGCAAAGCTCTTCTTTTTAAAAGCAATATCTCCCACACTCAAAACCTCATCGATCAGCATGATCTCTGTTTCCAGAATTGCCGTGATGGAAAAAGCAAGTTTGGAATACATACCGCTGGAATAGGTGCTGACAGGAGAATTGATAAATTTCCCCAGTCCGGAAAATTTTACAATATCCTTATATTTTTCCTTGATCTGTGCTTCCGAAAAGCCAAGAAGCAGACCGGACAGATAGATATTCTCTTTACCGGTCAATTCCTTCTGAAATCCAACACCAATCGACAACAGTGAAATCGTATGATCTCCAATATCAATCGTTCCCTCATCCGGAGAAAAAATGCCGGCTATAGATCGCAGCATTGTAGATTTTCCACTGCCGTTTCTGCCGATCAGACCAACAATCTCTCCCTTCTTCAGATTAAAACTGACACCTTTTACCGCCTCAAATTCCTCCATCCGGGACTTTCGAAGCGAAAACAGACTTTTCTTAATGCTTTCTGCCTGTACCGTTTTATATCTAATATGCACATCTTTGACTTGTATTGTATATTCGTTTTCCATTAGCTCACCTTTACATATGAATTTTCATGTTTCACGATCAGTTGTACTCCCAGTATCGATAACAGGATACTGATAACAAACCAGATACCTACCACCCCATACATTGGATGGGACTGATATAAAATACAGTTTCTGGCTCCCTGAATGATATTCGCAACCGGATTGATATCAAGCAGCAAAAGGTTGTAAGGCTTTGGCACCCGCTTTTGCACATTGTAAAAAATACCGGACATATAAAACACCAGTCTCAGTGCTACATTGACAAGATTGGCAAGATCCATTAAATAAACGCCAAAATGCAGCACAATGCAGCTGCAGCCGAAAGTAAATACGCCAAGTGCCAAAAACAGCGGAATGATCTCCAGAATACGCCATGTGATCGGTACTTTGTAAAGCGGTACCATAATGATCACAAGCGTAAATGCCACGCACATCTTAAAGAAATTTACCATCATGGTGATCAGTACCAGAATATATTTCGGCAGATAAACTTTCGATATCATTCCCTTATGTTTTTTGACAGCCTTCACACTTGTCAATACAGTTTTGTTAAAGAAATTCCAGAGATTTAAACCGATAAATACAAAAAGCGGAAAATATTTCTCTGATTTTCCAAATACAATCTCTGCCACAAAGGTATAAACCAGCATAAACAGAAATGGATCCAGAATCCACCAGAGCCAGTTCAGTCTGGAGCCGGCCACTTCGCTCTTTAAAGTAGCTTTTGTTGCATACAGCATATAACCTTTGTACTTTTTAATGTTATTTATAAATTTTTTCATAATTTATGTCTTTCCCGTTTCCTTCTATTCGTAAGATTCCATCGTTCGTTTCATGCCGTCCCGCAGACATACCTTAGGCTTCCAGCCCTCTGCCATTGCCTTATCCGACTTTAAAAATCCCAGCTTATAGCTCAGATAGCCGGCAGATTTCTCCCCCTCCGGAATATGCATCACAAGCTTTATTCCACGGTCTGCAAAAATATCACAAAGGGTCTCCGCAAGCTGCTTTACCGTAACCGTCTCTTCCGAATTGGATACATTATATACCATATCCTGAAATTGCAGAAGTGTGTAAAACAGTCCCGCCACCACATCACCGATGTAAGTCAGCGCCAGCGTACCGCTTCCGTCACTGTTCATGACGATATCCTCTCTGTTTTTTACATTCCCGAGGAAATCTCCTACCACACGTCCATCGGAAAGAAGCATCCCCGGTCCGTAAGTATGTGCAATACGGGCAATCTTGCAATCGATCCCATACTGACTCTTATAACAGGCACAGAGATTTTCGGCCATCCGCTTTCCTTCCGGATAACAGGAACGGATGCTTGTCGGATCGACACTGCCATAATCTTCTTCCGTCACAAAATCAAGGCTTCCCCTGCCATATATTTCTCTTGTGCTGAGCAGCAGAAATTTCTTTGTTCCATGTGTTCTGCCATATTCCAGAAGCTGATAAGCACCGAGCACATTTCCCATTGCCGTTCCGACCGGATCTGCCACAAACTGATTGGGGCCTGTCTGACTCGCCGCATGAATGATCATATCTATATCTTCTGACAGATCCACAGGCTTTGTCACATCCTGGATCACCAGATGAAAATCATCCCGCTCCAGCACTTCCTTCCATTTGTCTCTTGTTTTTTGCTCATTTCTTGCAATGCCGTAAATCTGTATGCTATAGTCTCTTGTATCATTAAGCACCAGCATTGTGCGTACCAGATAAGTTGCGATCAGACCGTTGACACCGGATATCAACACCTTTTTCCCTTTCAACATCTCCCACGCGACCGGCTCTTGCAAAATCCTGTCAATATCTTCCCGTACTACATGATGTAACTGCATAACTGCCTCCTGTTTAAATACCAAAGATTTCCTGATTTTCCCGCAGATCCACAAGTGCCTTAAACAGGAAGAAATCCTCCGGTGTTGTGATCTTGATATTCGTTGTTTCACATGGCACCATATGAAGCTTAACTCCCAGCTCAGTCATCAGGGAACACGTATCAATGGTAATCGTATAAGGCATTGTTTCCCCCTTTTCGTGCGCATGTAAAACATCTTTAAAATAAAAGCTCTGTGGTGCTTTTGCCACAAACATTGTATTTCTTATGATTGTTTTTTCAATCTGTTTTCCATCATCGCTTACAATCGCAGTTTCCGTAAACGGAACACAGGTAATGCCGTTTCCGTATTCTCTGACCGCCGCAATATTGTCCGTGATCAGTTTTTCCGTCACAAGCGGGCGTACTGCATCATGCAGGAGCACAATATCATCTTCCTTACAGATTGTCTGTAAATACCGGAGAGCGATCATTTTAGATTCCTGCGTATCCTTTCCGCCGGTCAGGATCTTCTTTACCTTTTTGATCCCAAACTTGTCCAACAGTCCCTGCAGGTAATTTTCCCAGCCTGCAATACACGGGATCACGACCGCATCGATTTCCGGATGCCGCTCAAATACCTCCAGTGTATAAATAATGATCGGCTTCCCGTACAGTTCCAGGAACTGTTTTGGCTTTGCGCTGTTTTTCATACGCTGCCCGGATCCACCGGCAAATACCAATGCTACATTCATTTTACGTCCTCCATTATCATTCTCATGAAACATTTATCTATCATTTTGCGGTTTTCTGCTATATCTCACGATACGTTTCAGTATCCTCCAAATCAATACAATGCACTTTCTTCTTGCCGCACACACTTTTGCCACATGCTTCTTTTCCAGACTTGCATTGCTGCCCTGAAAGGTAAAATCCTGTTCCTTTATCATCTGCAGAATGATCTGTGCCGTTTTTTCAGCTGCCTGACCTGTCTCATGCAGACCTACCTTTTTCTTAAATGCCTCGATTTTCTGCTCGTAGCTTTCCTGATCAAATACTGTAATTGCATGAACAAGTTCATCCGTTGTCGTTGTAAGCGGAAAAGGAAGAGCATCAATTTCAAAATAGTAATCCCTTTCCTTCCGGTATTCTTCCACATCTGTTGCATATAAAATACAGGGTCTCTTGGTCAGCATATATTCAAACATAATATTAGAATAGTCTGTCACTAACAGATCCACTGCTGCTAAGAGCTGCTGCATATCCGGTACAACAGAGGCATTTATGATCCGTTCATGATACGTAATAAATCCTGCTTTTTTCTGGATGTGCGGATGCAGACGAATCAAAATGACCCAGTCCTCTCCCAGCTGCTCCAGAATTTTATTATAGTCTATCTGATAGGTGTCAAGACCATTTCCTTCCCGGAAAGTCGGTGCATACAAAAAGAGCTTCTTTTCATAAGGAATGTGCAGCATATCACAGATCTGCTCTTTAAAAGATGCCATATCCTTCAGAAAAAGGTCATTTCTCGGTGCACCTTCCTTTAAAATATAGCCGGTATATTCAAACCCTCTGCGGAACATGTCTGTGCAGAAATTACTGTTGGACAATATCAGGTCTGTCTGTTTCATATTTGTGTCAAGGCGTGTGGCATACTCCCGGTCAAACCTATTTTTAGGGTTGTCCATAGCAAGCTTCTTAAGCGGAATCGCTCCATGCCATGCCTGTACCAGAAATTGATCCTTGCGCTTTACAAAGCCGGGAAATTTCATCTGATTTTCCACCAGAACGCGTGCTGTTGCAATCTCACGGATTGCTTCCCTGGAATGAAAGAAAACAGTCCGCATTCCCTCCGGCAGAACTTCTGTATCCGGATTTCTGCTCAGCCAGACCAGATCCAGATTTTCGGTTTTCTGCTCTAACAGGGCAAGTGCAATATATTTCGGATTGCAGCCAAATCCCGCCCCGTGGAAATTAGAAAACACAATTTTGTTTTGCTGTACGGGTTCTTTGTGATACTCCTGATACAGCGCCTCTATCTCCTCGGGATCAATTCCCTTCTGCCCCCAGAAAAGATCAATATAATTGGTGCAGATTGTATCAGCCCCCCTTGCCAGATACATTTCTGCCCTTTTACGGCTGTCAATCGCATAAACCAGAAGCGACAGACCTGCTGCCTTCACACATGCAATATTTTCAGCTGACGCGTATTCTCCCTTAAGCGCCACCGCACAAATTCCCTTCTCTTTGCAATAAGACAGAATATCCCCCAGCTGTCCTGCCTCATAACGCTTACGTACCACATTAAACTGATAGTATGGGAAATGATACACTGCATCAATCGCTTCATACATTTTTTCTGAATTGATCTGAATCAGCAGTCTGCCCAGTGCTTCCTCATCATGTGCAAATGTCTCCACAAGACGTGTTGCATAACGGGTTGCTTTTTCAGCATTCAGTCTTTTCATATCTATTTCCAGATACAGATCCGGATATTCTTTCATCTTTTCATACAAAAAGAATGCATCCGCCGTATGCATGCCATGAATCTGCAAAGCCAGAAACTTTTCCCTTGTCATTTCCGTTTTATACCATGGCTCATAGGGCAGCCCACAGTTCAGGCACTCCTCTTCTTTAAATCCATGGGAACAGACAAGCTGATCATCCGTCGTCAGAAACAGATCTGTTTCCAGACAACGGAATCCACAGGCGATAGCATGTGCAAAAGCTTCTTTCGTATTTGTATATTTATATCCCTGATAGCCGCCAAATGCATGCGCCATATACCGGTGGCGGAACATGGGCGGTCTCTTATCCTGCTCCATATACATTCTTCATTCTGCGATCATCACCGCGAACTACTGCTCCTTCCGGTCTTTCAGACTTTCCTTGATCTGCGTTGTTGAAATTTCCGGTGTTCTCGGTAAATAAACCACCTCACAATAGTCTTTCAGGAAATCAAATTTTCCCTTCCAGTCATCACCGATCACAAATGTATCCACCTTAAATTCCTGTACATCGGAAACCTTCTGCTCCCAGCTTTCTTCCGGAATCACAAGATCCACATAACGAATGGCTTCCAAAAGCTGTTTTCTTTTTTCATAACTGAAATAACATTTTTTCTGCTTCTCATTCCAGTTAAATTCATCGGTGGAAAGTGCCACGATGAGATAATCGCCAAGTTCCTTTGCTCTGCGGAGCAGATTCACATGTCCGTAATGCAATAAATCAAAGGTTCCATACGTAATTACTTTTTTCATTTTCTGTTTCCTTTCTGCTATTTCCCAAGTATTTTCTTGACAAAATCTCTCATATTTTCCAGCCCCTCATGATACGGCGCCTGTTTCGTGTAAACAACGTTTTTATTTCCTGTCCTCTGGTATTTTCTGCGGATCTTTTCCCTTTGTCTGCGATAAAAATGTGCTTCCTTTTCCCATTTTTTATGCACATCTGCCTTTGCAAGATCATAATCCGGCTGCTTAATCATGTCAACCATAATCGAAGCAACCGCTTCAGCCGCATGACCGGATTCATTCAGTCCGACTTCTTTTGAGAATTCCTGCACCTTTTCCCGATACAGTTTCTCATCGAAATCATGTATATGTCCGATCAGTTCATCCGTTGTCTGTGCAATAGAGAATGGGAGCTTCTCCAGATCAAAGTAATAATCTCTTTCCTTCCGATATTCCTCAATATCTGTTGCATACAAAAAGCATGGTCTGCCGGATGCCATAAATTCAAACATGATATTGGAATAATCCGTTATCAAAATATCCGTAGCAGCCATCAGTACCTGCATATCCGGTACCGTAGATGCATTTACAATTCTTTCATTATAGGAAAGATTTTTGGCAAGCTTCTGAATATGCGGATGCAGGCGGATCAACAGAACCCAGTCCTCTCCCATTGCCTGTGCCACTTTCTCATAATCCATCTGATACGCCTTCAGCGATTTGTCAGCACGAAAGGTCGGTGCATAAAGCATCAGTTTCTTTGCCGGATCCACACCGAGCATTTTGCAGACATCCTCTTTAAAAAGCACCGGATCCTTTGTCAGAATGTCGTTCCGTGGGCAGCCCTTTTCCAGAATATACCCTTCATAAGCAAACCCCCGCCGGAACATATGTGTGCAAAAACTGCTGTTGGAAAGCAGCAGATCCACCGCATCAAAATTATTGTGCATTCTTTCACAATAGGATTTACTGATAATATTTGGTGGATTATCCATTCCCAGTTTTTTCAGTGGGATCGCACCATGCCATGTTTCTATAAAAAACTGATCCGGCCGTTTTAAGAAACCGGTAAACTTCATTTGATTATCAACCAGTATTCTTGCCGTCGCCATCTCTCTGACTGCCTGCTCACTGTTGTACGGAACGGTACGAATGCCCTCCGGGAATGTATCCTTTCCATCATTAAACCAGACCAGATCCAGTCCGAGATTTTCCTCTTTGTTTCGCTTTAAAAGCTCCAATGCAATATATTTCGGATTACAGCCAAATCCTTTTCCATGGAAGTTGGAAAAAACAATCTTTTTCTGCTCCATCGGTAATTTATGGAACTTCCGATAGAGTGCATTCAGATCTTCCTTTGGCGTCGCCTTCTGTCCGAGATACAGATCAATATAGTTGGTGCAGATCGTATCCACACCCATTGTAAGATATGACTGTGCCATTATCTTACTGTCCAAGGAATACAACATCAGCGAAAGACCCCGTTCCTTTACTTTCTTTACAATATCTTCCGTTATACAGTCTTTCTGAATGGACACAGATGTCATATCCTGCTCTATCGCATATGCCAGTTTTTCCTCAAACTCTGCCCGATCCTGAAAGCTGCCCATATGAAACTGCATATATGGGAACGCATACACAGTTCTGACCGCTTCACAGATTTCTCTGTTATTTACCTGTACAAGCAATCTGGCAAGAAGCGGCTCATCTCTGTCAAACGCCTGCAAAAGTGCCTCTGCCATCTGCCTTGCACATGTTCCGGGAACTGTCTTGAAATCCAACAGTACATAGGACTGCGGATAAGTGCGCATCAGTTCTGCCAGTCCTTTTGCATCCACCGATCCCTGCCCGAAAAGATTCCACTTCATAAAGGTATCATACGACATCTGCAAAAATGCCGGATCATATTCGATCCCCAACCGCTTACAGGCTGCCTCATCCCAGCCTGTAGAACACACAAGCCTGCCATCTGTTGTCAGTTTCATATCTGCCTTTAAAAAATGATAGCCTGCCTCTATTGCATGTATATAAGCCTGTCTTGTATTACTGTACCGATGTCCTCTGTATGCTCCGAATCCATTCGCAATATAGGAACAGGCAAACATCGGTGTTTCCTTTTCATTCCCTGTTGTCATTTTTTTACTCCTGTACACTGCCCGAAACGCTGCAGTCATTTCCGATCTGAACTTCACGCCCTGTTACAGCTGAGAACTTATTATCCGTGATATCGCCGGTCACCTGACTCTTATCATATAACCGGACACCAATCTGTTTGATCTGGCTTAATGTATTTTCCCGGATCGTTCCGGATTTTGAAGCGGCATTTAAAATAATACCGTTCTTTCCTGTGTGCATTACACTGTTGCCTCTGATCTCACCTGTTACAGCGGAATGATCATATACCATGATTCCATGTGCACCTACCTGGGAAATCTTGTTATTTTTTACAGAACCTGCCTTTGCATAGTTACCTATCAGGATACCATTTCCTCCTGCTTTTGATACTGTATTTCCCGCGATTTCACGTGTGACCTGTCCATTGCTGTACACTTCAATTCCTGTATCCTTGACGTTTTCCACTTTATTGTCTGTAATGGCAGTTGCACCGGAATTTTCCCGTACCAGAATTCCATATCTTGGCATACCGGAAATCTGATTCTGCCGGATTGTAACTGTCTGCGAATAGCCTCTTACGGATATTCCGTCATTTTCCACCGCATTCGCACCGGTAAAGCCTTTTCCTCTTACAATATTCCCTGTCACCTGACAATCTTTTGCACCGGAAAGCACGATTCCATGCCCGGCAGTTGTGATCGTATTATTTTTCACCTGTACACCGGCCGCATAGTAATTGCCCTTCTTGATGCTCTTTTTGTCGCCGCCCTTACAGCTTTTTGCCAGCTTACAGCCATACACATAAATGCCCTGTGCTCTGTCACAGCTTGCGGAATACACGATCTGCATCTGGTTGTCATGAATGGACGTTTTCAGCGTTTTATAATTCTGCTTCTTTGGCTTTGCATCTTCTGCAGTCGAGTAAACAGAGTCCGTCTTCGTCTTAAATCCCTGCAGGATAATACCTGCCCCGCTGTTTTTCACATCATTATAAGCGATCTCACAATTATAATAATTCGCAGTGACAATTGCTTCCTCTTTCACATCCGTAAATGTATTATACATGATCTTGATATTTTCATGGAAGGCGCCAAGAAGCATACTATGGCTCCCCAGCCCTCTCGGCACATTAGAAAATGTATTGTTGCTGATATTCACATTTTTCATCATGGTACCGTCCTGATACACATCTGCAAAAATATCTTCCGCAACAGGTACATCAAGCTGCAATGCTTCCTGACGGGAACTCTTACTCTTGCCTGCCTTAAAATCTTTAAACGTACAACCGGTTACTGTAAACCCGTCTATCGCACAGACCTCTACCTGATGGATACCGCCTCCGCCTGAAAAGGTTGCATTTTTTATTGTGATATTCTTACCGTGTGCCAGCTTTACCAGATTACTTTTATTACTTTTGGCACCTACATAAGTACCACCTGAAATCGTAATGTTTCTGCATCCTTTATACCCTTTGGTCTTTGCCGGCGATTTTGAACCTATCGTATCGGACAGAAGCATATTGGTATTTCTGGAGTTTCCTCTGAATTTGATCGTTGCACCGGTCGCTTCCAGTGTCACATTACTGCATAAATAGATGGAACCGCTGATATAATAGGTGCCCTTCGGAATAACAATCTTATATGGTTTTGATGCTGTCGCCTTTTTACGCGCCTTTTCCATGGCCTCATTTACCTTTTTGGTAATATCCGACTTTTTACCGGCCTTGATTTTGATCGTCGTTGCCTTAGATGCCGTCTGGGCAGCCTCTACCTCCATCTGTGTAAGCTGCGCCGGACCGAGAAGGCACTGCAGCCCAACAAGTAAACACACCATTAATATCTGAATTTTCTTTTTCATAAAACGCCTCCTTTTACATCACGCCAGATCTTTGCCTCTATTCCATCCCCAGTTCCGGGTTTTCAAATACGATCTTCTGCATTTCCCTGTAATCATTTTTTATCTTATCTATATCTGCCTGCATTTCTGCCGGAATCTGTCCCAGAACGAACCAGTCGATCACACGGTCAGATGCCTGACTGTCAATATGGTCAAACGAAAAGTCCACATATTCTTCAACCTTCTCAAATTCAAAATCCCGCTCCCGGATGGCGTTCAACAGTTCCTCAAATGTATAAACCACCTTGCCCGGCGCAGACTCCTCATACGGTCTGTGAAATCCTCTGGAATAAGCATACTGCAGCTTATCAAATGCAAAAAACAGCATCGGCTTTTTCATCAGGGAATACTCAAAAATATTGGAAGAATAATCCGTAATCAGAAGGTCCGTGATATAAAACAGATCATTGATATTCGGGAACTTATTCACATCTGCAAACCGGTCCTTATGCTGCTCCCTGATCGGAACCGCAGAAGCTACCCACGGATGCATCTTAAACAGTACCACATATTCTTCTCCACAAAGCTCATACAACTTATCAAAATCGATCAATTCATACGGATAATACGCCAGCAGCTTATTTCTGCCTCGATAGGTCGGTGCAAATAAAATAACCTTTTTCCCTTTACAAAGCGGATATTTCTCATACAGCTTCTGTTCTACTCCTGCACGTCTTTCCGGATCCAGATACTCATCCATGCGCGGCATACCTGTCGGCAACACCTGTTCCTCATTGATTCCCCAGACTTCTGAGAAAAAATGGGCAATGCTCTTGGAACCTGAAATACCGTAAGAATACTGTCTGTGGGCACTCTGCGGTGCCGGGCAGCCCGGATGTCCCCAACGGCTGTAACCGGATGATTTAAAGCCTGCCCCCGCATGCCAGAGCTGTACCACCTTTGTATCATCGGAAAGCTTCAACCAGTCAAGCACCGGCGCATGATCATCCACAAAGACAGTCCCGCTCGATGCCAGTTTTTTCATCAGAACAAGCCAGCTTTTAAATCCGTGATTTCCTCTGGCACCAAATCTGGCCGAAGTCAGGATCGTATACGCTTTCTCCATGTCCCGTTGCTGCATCCGTTCCATGACTGCCTTTAAATTGGATGCAATCTTATCATTCTGTTCCGTCAGGAACAAAACGGTATGTGCCCGGTTTTTTTTATATTTTTTATAATAAAATTGATAGCTTCTACGCAGAAAATTTTTACTGGAAAGCCATGTTGCCCTGATATTATTTACCGGATGAATCCGGTCATGCAGATGTGCAAGTGCCGGGAAATCCGTATTTGTCTTTGCAGCCGCAAGGATCGTCATTTCAAATGGCAGATTATCTTCGCCCTCTTTGGTGGCAAAAGAAACCGCATATACCTTCTGCCCTCCGCTGTACGGAAAATTTCTGGAGTGATCTGCCAGTTTTTCAAAAATGCGGTAAGAGTATTCTGCAGCTGCAACTGTATTTTCCCCATCACTCACAAACAATCCGTAAATACCGGATGGGATACAGGCACAATTCCCCGGATTTGTGATATTCGTTGTCAGATGATACTGTCCGTCTTCATATGCAAGAACACGCAGTTCTGCTGCAGCCGTGCCCAGCATCTTGTCTACCAGATAAAAATGGACTTTTTCTGTAACAGGAACCGCCTTTCCCTCTTTTTCAAGCGTCAGATACAGATGCAGATGGATTCTCTCCCAATCGATCTTCTGAATCTCCGCTTTCCATTTATGATCTGTTGCAAGGTACTTCATATTACGTTCTCTTCCTCCGGTTTCTTACTTACTTTTTCCTGTCTGTGTCAGGATCAGCTCTGCCACACGCTTCGCAGCATTTCCATCCTCCACAGAGCCTTTTTCTTTCAAAAAGGCATCTATCTTCTGTCTATAGCTTTCTTCATCAAATGCCCCGATCTGTTCCAAAAGTTTCTCATCGGACTTTGCCAGCGGAAACGGGGTATCCGTCAGCGGATAATAAAATCCTCTTATCTGTTCATAAGCATCGTAATCCTCTGCCAGAATAAATCCAGGTCTTTTCGTCAACATAAAATCAAAGATCGCACTCGAGTAATCCGTTACCATTGCGTCCGCTGCTGCCAGAAGTTCCTGCACATCCGGATACATGGTGGCATCTATGACCGACTGCTCTTTCAGTGCCTCAATCTGCTTCGGTGACACCCTCCTTGGATGCAGCCGTACCAGGCAGACCCATTCACCGCCGAACCGCCTGCCAAGTGCATCTGCGATTCTTCCATAGGGAAGCGGCTGTAATACTCCATGATCCTGATCACGGAAAGTCGGCATATAGAAAAACAGTTTTTTCTCCGGTGCAATGCCGTATGTCTCCTGCACCTTTCTCTTATACCGCAGCTGATCCGGCTCAAAAAAAAGATCATTACGCGGATGTCCGTATTCCAGAATCTTTCCCGCTCCCCAAAAGGCGCGTTTGTAAACATCTGTCTCAAAACGGCTGTTGGAGATCCAGAAATCCGTATAGGCTGCATTTTTCTTTGCAAGTGCCAGCCATGCTTTATCAGCATTCAGATAGCCACAGTCTCCCTCTATCTTCTTAATGCCAAAGGAACCATGCCACATCTGAATATAAATCTGCTCCGGCTTTTTCAAAAGTCCCTGATTCAACAGATGCACCATCTGAAAGTTTTTCACCCAGAGCTTCGCAGTTGCATATTCATAAAAAGCCTGTTCCGAATCATACATGACAATCCGCACACGCTCTGGCAATATGGGGCGGAGCAGCTCCGGCGTTTTGGTGATCCAGACAAGATCCAGTCCCTCTGTCCGTTCCCGTGGCATTTCCAAAAGACTTTTTAATACATACTTTGGATTACAGCCATATCCGTTTCCCATATAGTTATCAAAAACGACCTTATTCGGACAGACCGGCTCATGATCGAACTTTTTATGATATTTTCCGGTGAAACGAATGCGGATCTGCAGTTTCGTTTTCCGAAGACGATATACCTTATATTCATCCTCGATCGTATATGCAATTATTTTTTTTGCCAAAGAACGAATTGTCATATAATCCACCAATGTCACACAGCTAGCGCTATTTTACTCTAATATCATTATATTATACAATGATACCCGCAAACTTGCAACTTGCCGCTGTACAGGCCATATTCAGTCCTTACGCAGCACCTTATCGTAAAAAAGATGCCGCAGTCCGTCCGGCAGCAAGCTGACTCCAACATGCCCACAGACCGTAAATAAATAGTCGCCAAGCCCACAGTATCCGTTCTTCAGCATATAATTACGGAAACGCAAAATACGCCCCGCATAAACCAGTCCGCCACGTCGTCTGTACATACCTTTTGTGCGCATATAAAGTAACACCTGTTCTGTATTATAGCCCACAGCACCGCATTTCAGCATTCTGAGCCACAGATAATAATCCTCAAAGCCTTCAAACGGCTGATAGCCGCCAGCCCGCAGCACCATACTTTTCTTATACATCACGCAGGGGTGGTTAAATGGATTTCTGCGTCTGGCAAAACGCAGTATCTCCGCCTGTGTCCGTGGCAGTATTCTGATTTTTCCAATAACGGCAGGATCTGTCTCAAACTCCGCTACTGATCCGCTGACCAGATCCGCCTTCTGTTCCGATAACAGCGCAAGTTCTTTTTCCATCCGATCGGGGCAGCTGATATCATCACTGTCCATTCTGGCAATGGTTTCACACCGGCAATACTTCATTCCTTCATTTAATGCATTACCGAGTCCGCCCTGCTTTGTAAGCTGCACACGCGTAAAAAGAGCCGGATGCAGCACCTCAAACATATCCAGCACCTCATATAATGCCTGCGTCAGTTCTCCGTCACACACAATCACGATCTGCTCCGGCAGAATAGTCTGCGCCAGCAGGCTGTCTATACTTTCTTTCAGATACGCCGGCTGTTCCTTCTGATACACCGACATCAAAACCGAATATTCCAAATCTTCGTTCCTTTCCTTTTGCGGAATTTCCCATGATATGAAAAAGTGCCAAAAAAACATTTTGACACTTTTCTGTATTGCTATTCTTTTGTTTTATAACCCACGCTGCCTGCGGTAGTCGCTGATACCGTTCCATTTGGTATCCTTATCCGAAAGGATCAGGTCTTCCTTTGTCATTCCCTCCGGCATCGGCCATTCCACACCGATCTCCGGATCTGACCAGAGCAGTCCTCCTTCATCATTCGGATGATAGAAATCTGTACATTTATAAGCAAATTCTGCATAGTCGGAAAGCACAATGAAACCATGTGCAAAATTTTTCGGAATAAAAAACTGCTTTTTATTTTCTGCAGAAAGTGTTACACCATACCACTGTCCGAAGGTCGGGGAATCCTTTCTCAGATCGACCGCAACATCAAACACTTCTCCGTTTACTACGCGGACAAGCTTATCCTGCGGAAAATTAATCTGGAAATGCAGTCCACGGAGCACTCCTTTTTTAGAAGCTGACTGATTATCCTGTACAAAGACCTGATCAATGCCGGCTTCCTTGAAATCATTGTAGTTATACGTCTCCATAAAATACCCTCTGGCATCGCCGAATACAGTCGGTGTAATGACCTTCAGGCCTTCAATATGACAGGTTTCCACTGTTATTTTTCCCATTTTTCCATCCTCTTTTTCTCTCATACTCGGATATACGGAACCACACACACCGGTTCTATATCCACATATAGATTAAGTATATGAAAATCAGACCTGTTCGTCAAGTTTCTTATCTGCTTTTGATATCATTGATCATCCGCAGAATAGAACTTCCGTAATTCTGGGCTGTTGCCCAGCCCTTTCCGTATGGGTTATCCGGAATTCCAAGCCATTCCACATAAGGCGCCGTTCCACGACTCACATAGGAGAAACGCGGATCCACACAGCTTCTGTTCAGCGCATCATAATTCGCATATGCCTTCAGATGCTGAACCTGTGCACGGATTCCCTGACGGACAGTTGAAAAACTCTGACCCTTTGCGCCTCCGCCCACTGCTCCGATCCCGGCAAAACTATACTGTGTAATGCTGACATCCCCGCCAAAACGCAGAAAATTTGTCTCTTTCATTGCCTGCGCAAATGCTACCTCTGCTCTGATATTTTCCGCTTCGCATTCGTCAAGGTAAATCTGGCAGAACTTTTTGATCGTTGTTGCATCCGATCCTCCGTAAAACGAGGGATAAGACGTCCTTGACTGATAATAACCGACCATCTGTGCAACGGTCACCGTGCTACTCCCCGTAATCGTATATTTACCGTTTTCATACGGATCATCATCCGTATTATCACTTTCATCTCCGATTGTCATTTTTCCCTTCAAAAGCACCTTGGAAATACCGTTCTTCCCGGTCACAATCACCTGATAGCGGTAGTCTCCCTTCACATTGCCATGATTTTTTGTCTGGATCAGGGCACGGTATTTTCCGTTTCCTCTGCTTGCTGCTTTATAAGTATATTTTGCTTTGGTCTTTTCTACCGGCCATGCCTTTACTTCCACCTTC
Organism: Kineothrix sp. MSJ-39; assembly: GCF_018917935.1. Classification (GTDB taxonomy): domain Bacteria; phylum Bacillota; class Clostridia; order Lachnospirales; family Lachnospiraceae; genus CAG-194. The sequence goes on from NZ_JAHLPN010000003.1 coordinate 161,450, forward strand.
TCCACAACAGTATTGGCACTGATGCTGGATATTGTCAGATAACCGCTTGTTTCATTTTTCTCCCTGCTGACGGCCTGTCCTCCGGTAATATCGGAAACTTTTACTTTCTGTACCTTGCCGACTTTTGTATATTTCCCATTTTCGCCTTTTATGTACGCCTGGACTTTATAGGTTCCGCTCATACCGAAATCTGCAATTTTAACCGTTGCTTTAAATACACCCCTGGCATCCTTCTTTGCCTCATAGTTTTTCTTTTTTGAGCCTTCCTCCGTATTATATACGCGGAATCGCACCCCTTTAATTGAGGCAGCGATACCAAGATCCTCTGCTGTCAGCATAAGTTTGGTTTCCTTGGATTTCAGCTTTGCCGTAATGACCGGTGTTTTCTTCTCAAATGTATAATTGACTGCCTTAAAGTCTTTCGTAATACAGTTACCGTCTGTCACCTGGACCGTAAAACGGTACTTGCCAAGTGCATAGCCATAGTCTTTCATTGCAACAGACAGATCATAATAATTGCCGTTTTTCTTCGCTGTATATGTCTTTGTTTTTCTCTTACCCTCTAAATTTCTGACCTTAACCTTAACTGTCTTTACTTTTGATGCAGATGCTATATTTTTCAGGCGAAGCTGGAATGTACCTTTGTTTAAATTGACCTTTCTGACCGTTACTGCTCCCGCTGACGGTCCGTCTACCGTAAAGCTGCCTGTTGCCACCTTGGTCGTTGTACCAAAATAACTCTTGGAATATGCTGCCACCTCATAGGTTCCGGCTTTTTTGAAGTCCGTAATCTTCACGGAAGAAAGCCAGCTTCCGTCATCCTGTAATTCTGCATTATATGTTTTCTTTGTTGTTTTACCGTCTGCTTTTACGCTGACCTTATAAGATACTTTTGCAGCACCCTTCGCACCCGTTAATGACAATGTCGCAATTGTCTGCTTTTTATTCAGCTTGGTTGTCAGCTTCATAGCAGAAGGATCTGCCTTCTGCTCCTCGATCTTTGTTGTCGTGGAACGGAGCTGATGCTTCTTGCCCATTGCATCATAAGCATAGGCAATGATCTTATAAGTACCCGTTTCTTTGTTATGATTTGCCACATTGGCTGTTGCCGTATAAGTACCGTTTCCCTCATCCTTTGCCGTATACAGATAAGATTCCGAACTGTCGGATGTCGGATACACCTTAAACTTCACATTTGCGATCCTGCTTATCGGCGTTGCTCCCTTTAATGTGATCTTGAAGCTGCCGTTGACATCATCTACATCGGATACAAACAGATCATCCGCATCATATTCCACTTCTTCCGTAGACAGATTCCATGCATTTGCAATACCAAGCGCATCTGCCACACCAAGCTTTTTCAGATTGTCTTCACTGCTCAGAAAAGCCGCATCAGATGGGTTATTCACATAGGCATGCTCTACGATCACTGCCGGAATGCCATATAATTTGCTTCTTCTGATCACACCGTAATAATCTGCCAGAGAACCGTCCGGATAGGTTGTATTATCTTCTGAATTTCTTATTAAAATACCGTTATTTTTCAGTCCCAGCTTTGCAAGCTGCTCGATGATCTTAGACGCTACCACAGAGCCCTTGGAGCCTGCATCATTGTTGTAATTGCTGTTTGGATAATATACTGCAGCACCATTAACAGTTGTTGCTCCACCGGCTGTTGAATTAAAATGGATACTGACGTACATATCCGCGCCCACGCTGTGTGCATAATCGACTCTTGCTGCATTATCATTGATTGACGATGTGCCCGGATGTGGACATGCACCGCTTGTTCTTGTCATATAAACAACAACATTCGTATAGTTTGCTTCCAGATATTCTTTACAATAGTTTGCGACTTTGATCGTCATGGATTCTTCTGCCAGACCGTTTGCCCTTGCCCCCGCATGTTTATCGTCATGTCCTGCATCCAGCACCACAACGACGCTTCCCGCAGAGATCTGATCACTGTCCAGATCGCCTGCTACCTGTGTCTGCACTGCCAGTCCTTTTGCCTGGGCGATCGCCTGGGCGAGCTGCTGTCCGGTCGTCTGTGCATCCACGCCTTCAGAGATCCGCACGATTGGAAGTTCTGCTGCTTCTTCTGCTGAAATACTCTGTGTATCTGCCTGCACATCTGCAAAATCCTCAAGTGCCACCATATTTTCTACTGCTACTTCCCGGTCGATACCGAAACAGATATCTTCCATTCCCGGAATCTGCGTGATATCCATATTTCCCGCATAGGAAACCGTACCTTCCGCAGTTTCTTCTTCATATGTATAAGAGAGTGCCGTGATCTGATAAACACCTGCGCTGCATGTGCTGCTGTCTAATGTAAACACAAGATCCTTTCCCGGCTCTGCCAGAGAAACCTCTTTTGTTTCCCCCGTTTCTTTATTCTGTAAGGTCAGCACAGCCTTTGTAAACTGCTCCTGCCCGCTGCCTGCAGACACATAGATTTTTTCTGCCGCAGGACTTTCTATGTACATATTTTCCACATATAAATAGTTAAGCAGCAAATCTGCTTCTCTCACTTTGGCCGGCTGATTTCCGGAAAGCGTCTGCTGCTCCGTCTGTGCAGAAGTATCGGCGCCGGATACTGTTTCCGACACATCTGTCACAGTCACTCCATCTGTTCCTTCTGCCAGTACCGGAACCGCTGTCAGCGATGTTTCTGCGAACAGACACAGTGCCAGCAGCATTGCCAGTATATGCTTCATTTTCTCTTTCATGTTTTCCACTCCTTGTTTTTTGTCTTTTTGACATCTGTTTTTATCTTACACGCCTTGTTTTCAGATTGCAACGCACAACATATGGAAAAGCGCGAAATTATGAATATCTTAAGAAAATAAAGCCGCAGCATTACATTGCTACGACTTTATATGTATATTTATATTTATATTTCTTTCCTTTTTTTCTGGTCCGGTCTATAAAGCGGCATTTGCCGGATGCGGAAACCGTTCCGATACATTTGAAAGCACCTTTATTCTGCTTTCTGTATACCAGATAGGTTTTGGCACTCTTGACGCGTTTCCAGCTCAGCACTGCTGTTTTTTTATTCCGCAGCATCCGGATCTTAGATCCCTTCGCCTGCTTACTGCCGCACTTGACATAATCGGACATATCACTTGCATATGCACCGTTCCTGCCGGCTGCCACAACCTTATAATAGTAGGTCTGTCCGATCTTTGCCGTCTGATCCCGATAAGATGTGCTGTTTGTTTTCCCTATCAGTTCATAGCCGCGATTTTTCTTTGTGCTTCTGTAAATCTGGTAACGGATGGTTCCGTTCACTCTTGACCATGACAGCTGATAGCCGATCATATTGCCCTTTTTGGTCTGCGGAAGCTTTTTCCCTGTCGTGCACTGCAGATTCTTTGGTGTATGCAGTGTCACACAAAGTACAAAACTCGCGGTGCTGTCCGGATTATTCAGATCTGTCACCCGGATTGTTGTCTTACCCAGCTTCTTTGTGCGGATCACGCCGCCTGCATCCACATCCGCGACATCTGTATGACTGCTTCTCCATTCCATTTCGTCGCTGCAATGTTCCGGCAAAATACACACACTGTCTCCGAGACCCACATCATATTGTTTTCTTCCGAAAGACAACGGCTTTGTGACATATACTGTACAGAAGCCTTGCCTGCCATCCGCCGCCTGCGCAACGATCACAGCCGTCCCCTCTGTCACAGCCGTAATCTGTCCTTTGCTGTTTACCGTTGCAATATCTTTATCCAAAGAGCTGTATTTCACGGAAACCGTGCTATCCAGCACCTGCATATTTACTTTTTCGCCAGCCAGCAGATACTCCTGCGGGCCGCAGTTTGTTGTCAGAACCGGATCTCTGACCAGCACTGCAATTCCTTTTTGCACATTCTGCGGTACATTTGCCGTCAGCTTTTTTGCATCCAGATCCGGCAGATCTCCGAATATTTTCTGGTAGAAACAACATGCTGCCACAAAATAACCGAGCTTTGACGGATGCTTTCCATCCTTACTCAAAAACTGCTGATCTGAATAAAATACACTTGCCCTTTGAAACTGCATACCGACCGGAACCACATCAATCCCGCACTCACTTCCGATATGCAGATAAGCAGCCCCCACTCTTTTCTGCAATTCTTCCGCACGGATCGCCGCACGATTCTCGCTTCCGGTAAATTCATATGCATGTGTCATATAAAGCAGAAGCTTTGCCCGTGGACGCAGCTTACCGATCAGCTTCTGCAGAGAAGCAACCGCCGGTCCCATTTCCGCATCGGCCGAAAAGGCAGGCACAACGCTCTGCTCCTGCAGCACAACATAGTCCCATTCTTCCTCCATCAGCTTTGTCACAAGCTGCTGGTAATAAGATTTATATTTCGCCGACATACCTGCATAATAACGCAGTCTGGCCGAGCCGTTCGTCACGCAGTCCGCCATGACCTTTTTTCCTGTCAGTCTTGCCAGCTCCTGTAACTGGTTCGGTACGGAATACTTGATATCTGTTTTATGATATCTGGTAAAACTGTTTCCCACAAACAGTATCTTTACCGTATCCGAACCCGGATCATTCTCCGAAATACTGCTGCTTTCCGTATCAAGTTCTGTATTTTCACTGACTGCCGTCCGGTTATCACTGACCGCCGCGTATCCGGTTCCCGCGTCATTGTCATTATATTTTAAAGAAGAAGCGGAAACACTTACGATTGTCTCCGCTTCTGTTTCCTCCGCTCCCGCCTCAGTTGGCAAAAGCATCGAAATAAACAGGCATGTCACAAGCCAGACTGCCAGATATCTTTTTATTTTTTTCATGCAAACTCCATTCATTTTACAGTTTATATCATGTGTGTATTACTTAAATGCCCACAACTTATTCATCATAAAATTGATCGGAACACTGAACAGCAGATTGATCACCGGTGCTATAAACTTTGAAATGCCAAGCTGTGTAATCCACACCCATGACAATACATTGCTGAGAATGATCCCCGTAAAACCATACGAAAGATACGTTTTCAAAAGTGCCTTCCACACAGATCTGCGTTCTCCCTCTCTGACTGTAAATACAAATCGGTTATTCCAGTAAAAAGACCACAGCACACTGAGTACAAAGCCCACTATATTTCCCGCAAAAAAATCCCAGGAAACAGAAAAGGGTGCCAGTATGAGCAATACCATAACATTCAGGATATAACTAAGCAGCGTGTTGGAAAGACCGATAACGCCAAACTTCACAAACTGCATGAATCCTGTCCAGTTTTTCTCCAGCACAGACAGATGTAACAGCTTTACAATGATCACATACAGCAGATGCTCCAACCGGTCCCAGACTTTTTTTGCAAATTCCTGCATATACACTCCTTTATCGATACCGCCAGATGCAGTAAATTGCTCTTACGCCGTCCTTAAAGCCGATCTTCTTGCCCTCTTTTGTGGTACGTGGATGGTAGGAAATCGGAACCTCATGGATCCGGATTCTCTTTTTGGAGATCTTTGCTGTGATCTCCGGCTCAAAACCAAAACGTTTTTCTTCAATATCAATACTCTGGATCACATCTCTGCGAAATGCCTTATAACAGGTTTCCATGTCTGTCAGATGCTGTCTTGTAAACAGGTTGGAAAGACAGGTCAGAAATTTATTTGCGAGACGGTTTGCCAGATAGCCCTTTGCCTGCTGGTTTAAAAAACGGGAACCGTAAATAACCTTTGCCTTTCCCGCAAAGATTGGTTCTACAACACGCGGATAATCCGCAGGATCATATTCCAGATCCGCATCCTGGATAATGACAACATCACCTGTTGCCTCCAAAAAGCCTGTACGGAGTGCTGCACCCTTTCCACCGTTCTGTTCATGATAAACGATCTTGCTGACAAGCGGACGGATCTCTGTTTCCAGAATCTCTCTTGTTCCGTCCGTGGAGCAGTCGTCCACAACGATAATCTCTTTATTCGGGATCGGAGAAGCCTGTACAAGCTTCACGATATTTAAAATGTTATCCTTTTCATTATAGCAGGGAATCACAACGGATAATACTTTGTCCTCTGTTATGCTCATGTCGTCCTCACTTTATCCTGTTTCTTTTAAACTGTTCTCAGTTTTTTACGCTGTACCGCTTCACTCTCTGACATATATTTTACGCCTGTACCGAGAGAGTCATATACATTCTGGATACGCTTGTTGAGCATGTCCATTGCATGTACTTCCAGACTTGCCTTCTGGTCGCTTCCCCACATATCATGAGAAAGGGTAACATGTCTTTCGATACAGCAGGCACCGAGGACAACCGCTGCGATGGTCGGCTCCAGATTTTCCTCATGTCCGCTGTAGCCTACCAGACAGTCAAAACGATCCTTCAACGTCTGGATCATACGCATATTCAGATCCTTGACAGGAGCCGGATAAGCACTGTTTGTATGCATCAGGATATAGTCCCCATGTCCGTTTTTCTCCAGAACTTCTACCGCATGATCGATCTCATCCATCGTTGTCATACCAGTGGATAATATGATCGGTTTTCCTGATTTTGCCGCCTCGGCAATCATCTCATCCCTTCCGTTGGATGCACTGGCGATCTTGATATACGGAACGTCATACTGCAGTAAAAATTCCAGTGACGGCATATCCCATGGAGAAGCACTCCATGTCATTCCTTTATCCTTACAGTAAGCATCTATAATATCATATTCCGGTTTTTCAAACTCTACTCTGTACTTGTATTCCAGATATGTCATATCTCCCCAAGGAGTTGATTTCGGAACATTTTTCTGCGCTTCAGGCACTGCCAGCTCCGGTGTACGTTTCTGAAACTTCACATTGTTCCAGCCGGTCGCATTTGCCGCATCCATCAGCTTCTTTGCGATATTGATATCGCCGTTATGATTGATGCCGATCTCTGCGATCATATAAGGGCGGCTTGTTTCGCTGATCACATAATCGCCGATATGAATTTCTTTATTTGCCATTTCAATTCTCCTAACTGTATATTCTATTCTGCTTCTTTTCTCCGCAATTTATGTGCAGAGCCTTCTGCATGTATCATACACCAAAAGACTGCCTTTTGTAAATGACTGCCTGCTTTTATTTCCTATCACATAAAAAAGGAGATATCCACGCTAAGTCGCCTCCGCAGATATCTCCCGTATTTTTATTTTGCCTGTAGCTGATATTCATCCATAAATGCCAGATGAACCGCATCCGCGACTCTGGCAATATATTCACTGTTTGTTGGTCTGCCTTTACCGTTATGGGAGGAAAACCCAAACATTTCTTCCAAAGAATCAATGTTTCCGCGCATCCAGGAAACCTCGATGGCATTCCTGATCGCACGTTCCACCTTTTGTACGGTCGTATTATATTCTCTTGCAACATCCGGATATAACAGCTTCGTCACACTGCTCACTACCTCCATGTCCTGTTCGGAGCGCAGGATAGCTGATCTCAGATAATGATAGCCTTTCAGATGCGCCGGAACCCCCAGTCTCAGCAGCAGCTTTGTAACATACATTTGTTTTTCCACACTTTCACACATTCTTTTCATACTTTTCCCCCTCTATTATAAATAATAGATAAAAAAACAAAATTGCGACTATATAGTAAGCATACATTTTTTGTCATAACTTGTCTAATTGTTTTCATCGACAATTTATCTTTTATTTAACACATTTCTTTACTATAGATTTTTTATCCTTCCTCCTGTTTCGGTAATTGTAGTTTCTCAAAGAATAGGGTATACTGGAAAAGGTATCGGAATTTTGAACAAATGAGGTAAAACATGAACTATTTAGAAGAACTGCTCCATAACACGATTTTGATCAATGCTGTGATCGGCTGGTTTTGTGCACAGATCCTCAAAACCATCACGCATCTGATCATCAACAAAAAATTTGTCTGGGAAAGGCTGATCGGCGACGGCGGTATGCCAAGTGCCCACTCCGCAACAGTCTGTGCCCTTGCAGGTACGACTTTCCTGCACTGCGGGCCTTCCAGCCCGGAATTTGCCATTGCCGCCATTTTTGCGATCATTGTCATGCATGATGCCACGGGCGTCCGTTTTGAAACAGGTAAACAGGCAAAGATCCTGAATGAAATGATGGAAATATTCAGAAACATGGGAAACAGTACGCTAACTGCCGAAGAGAAATTAAAAGAATTTGTCGGTCATACCAAGCTGCAGGTTGCCATGGGCGCCCTGCTCGGTATTGTTATCGCAGTCATTCTCGGTTGATCCTTGTATAACATTTAAAAGCAGCCTTTCTCAGGCTGCTTTCTCTATATGATTCGAAGATCTGATTTTATTTTTCCTCTGCTTGATCCGACTTTTCCACATGGTCAATCAGATAAGGCGGTCTGTTTCTGGACGCATCCAGAGCGCGCCATACGTACTCGCCAAGCACACCCATCATCAGCATCATGATGCCAAAAGAAAACAGTACCACACACATGATGGAAGCCCATCCGAGGATCGGTGTTCCGACTGTAAACTTCTCCACGATCACTTCGATCATCATAAGGAGTGCAATAACAAAGAAAACAACACCCACACCCGACATGAACCGGATCGGTGCATAAGAAAAGCTCATCATGGAATCCATGGCAAGTTTTACCTTTTTGCCGAGTGTCCAACGGGATTTGCCGATCTCACGGTCTCTGCGGTGGAAGTAGATCTGGTCTGTCTGGAAGCCTGCCCATAACACCTGCAGTGTCAGGGAAGAATTTTTCTCATCGAGTCTTTCCAGTACTTCAATGACCTGTCTGTCGATCAGATAACAGTCACAGCCGCCCACCGGCATTCTTTCCTGTACAAATTTGTGTATGATCACATAATACATATGTGCAAAGAACTTTTTGACCGGATTTTCATCACGTTCTTTCCGCACTGCCAGAACAACTTTATTGCCTTTTTTCCAGCTCTCATACATTTCCAGAATGATCTCCGAGTCTTCCTGCAGGTCAGCCTGCTTTGTCACGGCGCAATCACCTGTGCAGACAGAAAGTCCTGCCAGAAGTGCCGCATGTTCTCCAAAATTACGGGATAGCTTGACACACTGCACATTCTGATCCATTTTGCGGATCTCATTCATTACTTCCCAGGAATTGTCACCGGAACCGTCGTCCACAAATACAAGCTCGTACTCTCCGAGCTTTCCGAGGATTTTCTCTTTCATGTCCTCATATAAAAGCATCAGTGTATCTGCGTTATAATAAACCGGTACTACGATTGATATTTTGCTCATTTATTCATCCTGTTCCTTCTCATCCGAAGCAGCACCTCGCACTTCCTTCAGATATTCATTATAGTCTCGAATATATTCACTGCCGTCATAATGTTCACTTGCCAGGCAGAGCAGTACACTGTCTGCGGAAAAATCATACATATCCTTCCAGAGCATCGTCGGCAGATACAGTCCCATACGCGGCTTGTTCAGCTCGATCACATCTGTTTCATAGCCGTTATCGACCTTTACCTTGCTTGTCCCGCTGACATTGATCAGCACAAATTCCGTCTTGCGGTTCGCATGCTGCCCGCGGATCACCGTAGCATCGGATCCATACATATAAAAAACACGCTTGATCGCAAAAGGAATATCCTTTCCGTTTCCTTCCGCTACCACAAGATTTCCTCTCTCGTCCCCATATTCTCCAAATTCCAGGATCTTATACTGCTCTTTTATGTTCATTCATTTCTCCTTCATTCTCTGCGGTCTGTTAAGGTCTGAATGCATTCAGTGCCTCGATCACATAGGTCTGTTCCTCTTCCGTCATGCCGTTGTACATCGGAATGGAGAGCACTTCATCCGCAAAGGCTTCTGCGATCGGCAGATCACCCCTGTGATAGCCCAGACTCTGATATGCCTCTGACAGATGCGGCGGGATCGGGTAATGGATGATCGTTCCGATCTCTTTTTCATTCAGATAGTCGATCAGTGCTTTTCTGTGCATTGTACGGATCACATACTGATGGTAAATATGGTTGGCATGCGGTCTTTTCTGCGGAAGCGTAAAGGCTGCATTGGAAAGCTCCCTGTCATAACGCGCCGCAATCGCAATCTTTTCCTTTGTCAGTTCTTCCATGTGGGAGAGTCTGACACGAAGAAGCCCCGCCTGGATCTCATCCAGTCTGGAGTTGGCACCCACCACTTTATTATAATACCGTTTTTCACTGCCGTAATTACGGTACATCTTCATATCTGCCGCAATTTTCGGATCATTGCAGGTAATCGCACCGCCGTCTCCGAAAGCACCCAGATTTTTGGACGGATAAAAGGAAAAACAGCCGATATCGCCAAAGCTGCCTGTCATTTTGCCGTCATACACAGCTCCGTGCGACTGTGCACAGTCCTCGACCAGATACAGACCGTGTTTTTTCGTAATCTCACAGATCTTGTCCATCTGGCAGGCCTGTCCGTACAGATGTACCACCAGCACTGCCTTTGTCTTCGGTGTGATCTTCTCTTCTATCTTTGCTGCATCAATTCCGTAATATTCGTCCGGTTCTACAAAAACCGGTGTTGCACCATTGATCGTAATGCCCATCACGCTGGCAATATATGTGTTGGACTGCACAATGACTTCATCCCCGGCTCCGACTCCGAGCACGCGGAATGCCAGCCAGAGCGCATCCAGTCCGCTCGCCAGCCCTACACAATACTTTGTACCGACATAGGCTGCAAACTCTTCTTCAAAGCTGCTGACTTCTTTTCCCAGCACATACCAGCCGCTGCGCAGCACTTCGATCGCCTTTTTTTCAAATTCTTCCTGATATTGATAAAACCCCCGGTCAAGCCGGTTTGGCATAATCTTCATATCCGTACCTCACTTCTGTCTGCTTCCCGTATAAAATCATCCAAGTCACAAAACATATAGATATATCTTATCATTTTGATGCTTATATTGCAATCGGAAATAGACGCATGTATTGAAAGGAGAATCCCGGTCGTGCTATACTATGTCATGCATTATTTTACGAAAAGGAACAATCCATGAAAGAAACCAGTAAAAATAAACAGCTTATCATCAATATGGCAGCCTCTCTGTTATCCTGCCTTGTCAGCCTCGGTATCAGCTTTCTGATCACGCCGACCGTCATCTACAAGCTTGGCTCCGAAGCGCAGGGCTTTGTTACCATGGCAAACAACTTCGTCAGTTATGCGGCGATCGCAGCCATGGCACTCAATTCCATGGCCGGCCGTTTTATCACGGTCAAGATCCACCAAAATGATGCAGAAGGTGCCAACCGCTATTTCAACTCCGTCATGTACGCCAATCTGGTGATCGTGGCAGTTCTGCTTCTGCCCTGCACGCTGGTCGTACTCTATCTGGAAAAGCTGGTCAATATTTCCCCGGCGCTTGTCACGGATGTCAAGCTGTTATTTGCGACCATGTTCTTAAACTTTATGGTTACGATCATCGCAACCACCTTTTCCACAGCGACCTTTGCCGCCAACAGACTGGATCTGTCCGCGCTCCGCACGATCGAATCCCAGATCTTAAAAGCTGCACTGCTGATCGTTACCTTTACGTTTTTACCGATCCATGTCAGCTACATCGGCTATGCAACACTGCTTGCCAATGTATACCTGTTTATTACTTATATTCATTACACGAAAAAACTTCTGCCGCAGATCGTTGTTTCCCGGAAATATTTTGATATCCGCACGGTCATTGAAATCCTGTCCGCCGGTGTCTGGAATACGATCATGCGTGCGGGACAGGCTCTGACAAACGGAATCGACACACTGATCACCAACCTGTGGATCGGTAAAGCGGAAAGCGGCTATATCGGTACTTCCACAACGATCGTGACTGCGGTCAATACCCTGTACGAAACGATCTCCGCCGTCTTTACCCCTTCCCTGACGATCAGTTTTGCCAAAGGCAATAAAAAGGAACTGACAGAGGATCTGAAGTCTGCCATGAAGCTGACAGGCTTTTTCGCGAACATCCCGCTCTGCTACATCATCGGGTTTGGCATGTCCTTCTACTATATGTGGCTGCCAAGCGAGCGTGCGATCCTGCCGATCTACTACCGGCTGACCGTTCTGATCATGCTCGGTACACTGGTCGGTGGTGCAATCAGCCCGCTTTTCAATGTATATACAGTTGTCAATAAGTTAAAATGGAATTCGATCGTCACGCTTTTAATGGGTGTCCTGAATGTCATCGTGGTGTTCATTTTTCTGGAAATCCCGGCTTTTCATCCGTATGGGATCTACTTTATCGCCGGAACTTCCTCCTTCCTTGGCATCATCAAAAACATGACGTTTACACCGATGTATGCGGCACATTGTCTGGAGCTCCCAAAGCACGCCTTTTACCCGACGATCTTTCGTTATATTTTTGTAACGCTTCTTATGTCAGCAGTATTTGCAGGCATGAACCACTTTATCACAACGACAAGCTGGGGCATGGTCATTGTCGATATTCTGCTCTGCGGTATTGTCGGTTCTCTTCTGAATTTCTTCTTACTGTTTGAAGCAAGAGAACGCGCCATTTTCCTTGATAACATCCGCAGAATACTGCACAGAGCCTGACCGGAAAGGAACGATATATGCAAACGCAAAAAAGAAAGGTACTTGCCGTTGCCAGTACCAGTTATCATCTGATGGTCTTTCTGTTTATCAAAGATGCTTTTCTAAAGGACGCACAGGTTGACCTTGTCCTGACTGACAAGTCCGCCTATTTGTATGAGTTGTATACGTCCGGCAGAACAGACCGTTATTTTCATCACACATTTTTCGCCGATGCCAAAAAGATCAAAAATCCTTATAAATCCGCACCTGTGAATTTATGGGAAAGTTTTGTCTACAATCCGACCGTAAAAGCCATGCTGGCAGAACAGGATTATCCGGCATTTACTACTTATGATGATCTGTACTTTGCTTCTCCGGGTGTTCCCGACGAGATCGTCAAAGAGCTGATCAAAACTTGTATCCGGAAGAACAGAAAGCTCAGGCTCCACCGCTTTGAGGATGGGTTTGCCAGCTATACCAAGCCGCCTATCAGCTCAGTTTCCACTGCCATGGGAAGACGCCTGTACCAGACGATCTGGGGCTATGATATCCGCAGGCAGGAGCAGGAACTTTACTTATTCGAGCCCTCTCTTGCCGAAAAAAACGTAGCAGACAGTGCTGCAACCGGTTTTACTTTAAAGCAGATCCCGAAAACGCCGGAGCGCATCACACTTGTTACAGAGCAGATCCGGGATATTCTACAGTTTCAGAGTCAGAGTTTCCCACAGGAATATCTGTTTCTCGGGCAGGGCACTGCCAATGGCATGCAGAACCCGGATACCTACCAGAGCCTTGTGTATGAGATTGCTGCCCATGTGGGTACAGAGCATTTTCTTGTCAAACCGCATCCGCGCGGACAGTATGATGCCTTTGATGACACGATCTCCGTTTACAGCGATACGTGTCCGTTTGAGCTTGCTGTCGCAGACGGTACAATGGAAGATAAAACACTGCTCTCCTATTATTCCACCGCCTGTGTATCCGGAAAGCTCTTATTTAACAGCCGCTGCAGGATCATCTTCCTGTATCCGCTGGCAGGCGATTCCTTTAACGAAAAGTGCGATTACGAAGATTATTTCCATACACTGTGCAGTCTGTACGACAATATTTATATCGCCCATACAAAAGAAGAGCTATGGAAGCTGCTGTCCTGATGCAGCTTCCATAGCTCTTCTTATCATTTTCTTATATGCCCAACACAACGGCAAGCAATGTCTGGTCCAGTGCCAGTCTTCTGTTCCACGGATTCAGTATCACACCCGCCACATCCGCTTCGCGCGTTGTTTCAAACAGCTGCCGGATATCGGCAAGAAATGTTGACTTTACAGCTCCGCCGCCCTTCATTTCTTCCTCAAAAGAAGTAAATGCCGCAAACCATCTTCTGCCGTCTTCTGTTCTGACCGTAGCAAGCTGCAGGTTCTGCTGCTTTGCAGCAGCTTCTACCGCTACAACCATCTGTCCGTTTTCCTGCATCCTTCTACGCAGCAGTGTCAGTGTATGTGCCAGCTGTTCATCCGACGGTACTTCCTGCAGTTCTCTGATCGCTTCTTCTATTTTATCGTTTCCCTGTAATCCCTGATCCATTTTGGTTCCTTTCTGTTCTCACCCATTTTATTCATTTGATAACATGTGTATTTATTCTGATCCGGCACTGATTGCGCTTCCGGTTTCCACGCGATACGGAATCAGCACACTATCCGGTGCATATTCGGAATCTACTGTAAATACACAGATATAAGTCTGTCCGTAAAAATCAAGTGTATCACCAACTTCCAGACGCCCTCTCTCGATCCAGAGGATACAATCCGGCGGTGTCTGCGGCTGCCTGCCCTGTGCTGCCATACGGCTGTCATCCACCAGAATATGACGCAGTCTTGCTGCCGGGTATTCTTCCCGGTACAGCTTCCAGAGTGGATAATCGTAACCATCTCCTGAAATTACAACACCAACATCTGTTGCACCCAGCCTCTCTGTTACATCCTTCAGCTGTTCATACGTATCATATCGCCCGTTATTTGTAAAATACAGCTTCATCCGGTTCGTCAGACCACTTGACAGATAAGACTCTGCCACCTGCATATTATAACGGATCGGTGCAATGCAGAGAATAAAGCTGAGTGCTGACAGCAGCAATAAAATAACGCCATTCTTTTTATTTCTTCGAAGAACATAATCCAGAATATGTGCTCCCGCAGGTATCATCATGGCAAGCGCCGGATACAGCAGGCGTGAGCCCCATGGCTGCCAGCGCAAAAGTGCCATCATAAAGCCAAAACTGAGCCATGCCGATACGATAAAACCGTAGGACAGCTTCTGTTCATCCGCTGCCTGAACTGCCTGCTGCGTTTGCCTTTTCCGTTTCTGAAGCCGGAGCAGATATCCGATCACACAAAGCACCAGAAGAATGCCTGCCAGCAGTGCAAAATATGCTGCAAAAGCACTGCTTGTCCTGTCGTGGCTGTACATATCGTCACCGGTATTTAAATACGTAATAAAATCAAATCCGTGGAACGCAATCGCTATATTGTTGACTTCTACATGCAGGAGAGCACCTACATGAATGGCAATCCGGTATACAAAACCATTCAATGCCGTCCAGAAATGCTGGGTGATCAGCAGAGAATAATTTTTCAGAATATTCACAATGATATAGCTGACATTTTTGGTTGCCACCATAATATCGCCGCTTGTTGTATTGGCGATAAAGCTGCCACATGCCCGATACGTACGGATGAGCGTCTCCGCAATGACCAAAAGCATGGCAGAACCGGCAAGTCCCCCAGCCTTTAAAAGCTCCGTCGGTTTATCTTTTCTTCTGATACAGCAGATCAGCACCCATGGCATAAACATAAGCATACTGGCACAGACACTAATCTTCATCAGGAACCCAAAGCCTACACTCAGTCCGATACAGACAAGCAGATTCCGCTGCCCGCTGTTTTTCAGCAGATTTCCGATCTGCAGGCTGTCCAGCTGCATAAACTGCAGGATCAGATAGACAAACACGGAAAACCAGAGTGTTGCAGAAAGATCATTCTGCGTGGTGATGCTCTGTGTGATCGTCAGCGGCATTGTCAGAAATGCAAATACGCCAAAGATCGCAAAAGGGCGTCTGGTGCCCAGAAGACGCATACTGCGGTAAAAGAAAACCGCGGTCAGCAGCATTGCCAGATACTGAAACAGATTCAAAAGCACATCATATTCTGTCAGCAGCATCGCAAACAGCATATTATATTCGCTTAAAACAGGAGAATACAACTGCCTGTCAATGTTTGTCACATAATAATTTACACTGCCGTTATCGATCCAGTGTCCGATCCTTGCCAGATGGTATGTCATGGAATCATAATTATACGGTACGGTAAACAGTGCCAGAAACAGCAGGAACAGGCAAAGGAGCGTCCCTGCAGCAACCAGAATCTTCTCACAGATGCTCAGCCGCTTTAATGCTACGATCCCTTCCCGGAAAAATGCTTTCAGATCTCTGCCAAGCTGCTTCCAATAGCCGCGCATGCCATCCGGAAACAGTTTTCCGCCCAGCAGGGTAAACAAAATGATGACAAACAGCCAGCACAGAAGTGCCGACCAGCGGTTTAAACTGTGCCCGATGCTGCACACATTGGCAAACAGCACCACAAACAGTTCAAACCATAAAAGACTCTTTGCAAGTGCCATTACGATATCATTCTTTTTTTGTCTGCTCCATGCATAAATACTGCAAAAAGCAAGCGGCATTACTATGATCATATATCCACCCTTTATCCTGTTCTTATATTTTCATGCTCCCTATAGGATCCGATTTTCCGTTCCTGTCTACTATAGCAAAGTTGCCCGGTCTCTGCAATATTGACCCGATGGCAATTATAGTTTATCCTAAAGCTATCCGAAGCTTTTAAGTGCCAGCCCCTGCCTGTGGCAAATCTCAATAGGCTGCTCTTTCGGATATGAGGAAATACCATGTTCAATATGATACGAAACAAGAAAAAACATCTGATAACTGCCGGACTTTCCATTCTGATCTGGCTTGTTACCTTTTATACCGATACAAAGATCTTTTCTGCGGACGGGCTGAATATGAACTGTCTTCCCATTGATACGGAAATGGTTCTTCCCATGCATATTCTGACAAAGATCCTGGTACTGCTATGCCTGTTCGGGCTATTCGAATTTCTGGCATATGCCTGTAAAAGGCCGTCTCTTTTACTGCCGTTTCTCGGCTTTCTGGCAATTTATGTGATCGGTCTTCTGATCACCTGGCCCGGCTATTATATGAGTGATGATCCGATCATTTTTGCCTACGCCACCAGATATTATCCGGTCTACTGGCATAATTATCTGACTTCCTTATTTTATATGACGGCAATGTCTCTCTTTCCCGCATCTGCTGCGCCGGTTCTGTTATCCGATGTCTGCTATGCCATGACGTTTGCCTATATCTTTTACAAAGCAAAACAGCTCTATGCCTCCAAAGCGTATGTACTGCTGCTTGCAGGCATTTTACCGTTTACACTGCTCGGTGCACTGATGTGTTTCCGTCCGGCGATCTACGCCTCATTCTTTCTGTTCTATTTTGCCTATTTGTTTTTTGCATGGAAAGAACATAAAAAAATTCGTCCGGCAGCATTCGGTCTGCTCGCGCTCCTGACCGCCGTACTTTCTTTCTGGCGGAGCGAAGGTATGCTGATGCCTGTTCTGATGCTGCCGGTTCTGTTTTTTGTCTATCAGAAAAATTGTACAAATATTAAATCTACATTTAAATTTCTGTTTTCTTTCTTTTTATGTACCGTTGCATTGCTCATGCTGATCAAAGTGCCGCAAAGCCACGGGGAAGCAAGGCATTACGGAAAAGATTACCTTATCATTTCCACGACAAGACCGCTTACTGTCATTGTACACAGAGAGCAGACTTACCCCGGTGCAGAAGAAGACCTCGCCAACATCAATGCCATTACAGATCTTGGCTATCTGAGCAACGATTCGCTCTCCTGCAGTGCTTATAACCGCTATAATACAGATCACAACGAAGGGAAATATACAGAAACCGGTGCGGATGCCCAAACGCAGAACGCTTATATCAAAAGCGCCATCCGTTTGATCCTGCACAATCTGGATCTGTATCTGGGTGAACGGCTGCAGCTCTTCTGCGTCACAAACGGGATCTTTTCCTACGATCCTGATCTGGTGCTCTCTCTGAAGCCTGTCGTATCTACCGATTTCCATCTGTATGAGCACGACCGCTCCTATGGCTTTGAAATGCTGGATGCTTATAAAAGACTTCCATTGACCACGCATGAAGGCTATGCCCTGTTCCTGTTTCGGTGCGGCGGAGAAGCCTATATCCCGATGCTGCTCCTGCTTCTTGGCATCACTATTTACACAATCATCAAAAAGAACTGGTTTGTTTTCTTCGTCTCTCTGAATTTAATTGCAAGAGAGGCTGTCATTTTCCTGACAGCCCCTGCATCCTTTATTCAGTATTCTTATCCGATGATGTACGTTACCGCGGTGTATCTGCTCCTGCTTTTTGTCGATCACATATCTCAAAAGGCTTCCCGAACAAAAGCAGATCCAAAAGCTTCACTTTCTTGATCAGGAAGATCGTAATCGCTGTCAGTACAGCCATACAGGCAAAGGCTGCCAGCAGCCAAAAGATACCGCGCAGCGAATAAAATGTTAAATCTCGATTTGATAATTTCAAAATTCTTGCATACCGGAAATGAATCACATAGATCTCCAGTGTGTATTGTCCCAGAAAGCTCAGCAGTGAAACAGCCCGTTGTTTTCCCTGTTGCAGCTTTTCTTTTTTTTCTGCCCATGCAGTCACAGCAAAATAAATAACAACTGTTCCCAATAAAGATGCCAGCATTTGCTGAAGCAGAGTCACCATACCATCGACCGGTTTTGTCAGATCCTGTGTGATCACCTGCCAGAGAAACAGCGCAGTTAAGAGCACACCTGCGATCCAGACACAATATGGTCTCCGCTGTCCGATCCGTTTCATAAATCCGGCGATCTCCAGATAGCCATGTCCGAAATATCCCAAAAAGAAAAACGGAAAATACTGTACTGTCAAAGACGGGCTTAAAAAAGTATTGCCGCTTCTGCTCTGTAAAAAAAACAGCACATAAAATGCAAAGGAGAAAAATGCAAATACCAGTGCTTCGGGAACTTTTTTCCCCGCAGTCAGAAAAGCAGCCAGCGTCTGCGCCAGTGTTACCATCAGCTGTATCACAAAAAGCGTTGTCAGAAACCACAATCCTTTATCCGTCTGGAACAACAGCTCTTTTCCTTCTGTCAGAAAGCTTTGCAGAGAAAGCGTATCCTCCCATGCATGTGTCCACACGTAAACAACCACAAACCAGGAAGCAAACGGAAGCAGGTAAGAAACCACGCGCTTTGGCAGCTTTTTGATCCCGTACCATCTGTCCTGTCTGTATTTATGCAGGGAATAAGAAGCAAGAACACCGCTTACCAGCATAAACAGCGGCATCTGCACCGACTTGATCACATCATAGATATAAGGATCCGTCTCATTCAGCCCGTTTAATACAATGCAGTGTCCCAGCATCACAAGTAAAATGGCTACACCCTTTACTGCATCAACTGCCTTGTTTCTTTGCATAGAGCTTCTCCTTTCCATAGCCTGCAGCCGTCAGAAGCACAATTCCCAGTAACAGCTCCAGCAGCTTCGGAATGCCTGCCCACACCGTTTCCAGAATTGCAAATAAAAACATATGATAGCACATCAGAACAAGCGTCTGTCTGCCCACCAGCACAAATCCCTTCCAGATATGCTTTTTCAGTTTAAAGCCCACATACATGACAAGTACGGAAGATGCTGCTGCATTATACAATGCCAGAATAATGCTTTTTCCGTAGCTTGCAATGGAGAAATTCGCACTTCCGTTCCAGATGCCGCATACGATCAGTAATCCCAGCACCGGAACAAGTATGATCTTATGCTGATCCAGATAATAAAGCATTGCTTTTCTCCGAATAAAATATCCTGTCATAAAAAACAGCAGGAAAAACGGAACAGCATCCAGACTCCATGGAAGCAGAACAGGAAACAAGTACCGGTATAAAATGCCAAGCATCATAAAAAGTACTGCGATAAACCACATTCGTCTGCCGTTTTTATCCGTCAGGCGCAGCAGGATTTCAAACAGGATGATCGTCAGAAACAGCGCCATCAGAAACCAGGTAGGCGAATTAAGTATCGTCATCAGATATACATTCTGATTCATCTTCGGTAAAAACAGAGTCTGGACATCCCAGCTCAAAAGCTGGTTTCTGGCATAAAAAATGCCGTACAGGTTTTTCAGCCCTTCCGCCATACTTACGCTGCCCAATATACTGTCTTTGACAAAGAAAAATACAAACAGAAATGCATTGGCTGTGACATAAGGAAGCAGAAGGCGTTTTGCCTTCCGCTTTAAAAATACGCCGAACTTCTCTTCTTTTGTATGATATGTATAGCCGGACAGCAGAAAGAAGATCGGTACAAAAAACATACCGCCCCAAAAGCTGAATCCCGGTATCGTCAGTCCCAGATGGTTCATCATAACGATCAGAATTGCTATACATTTTAAACAGTCAATCCAGTCTTCCCGACGTTTGTTTGCCATTTTTATCTCCTTATAATTCCTTGCATCGTGCTGCGACAAGCCCCGCAAGCTGCATACCCGGTTTTTCCACAAAACGGTGTATCAGCCAGGAAAGTAATACCGTCACACCAAAAGATAACACATAATTCAGTACGGCGATCAGATGATAAGGCAGCTTGTCTGCCAGTGTCAGATAAAAGCCACATGAAAATGTACAAAGCACAAAGAAATGCACCAGATAAAAGCCGTAGCTATACCGGTTCAGCCAGGTCAGTGCACGGCTTCCCAGCGGTTTATGGAGCACAGGCAGATGAATCACACCATAGAGCACAAGGCTGGCACCGATGATATAGTAGATCAGCACCTTCGCCGGTATATACTGATAGATCGTTCCTGTAAGCCGCTCCCCGATCGGCGGATAAGAGCCTAAAAACACGCCAAGCAGCACCGCTATCCACATAAGCCACTTCTGCTCGGACAATTTTTCCACAAAAAGCGGCGGCTGATACGTCAGATCACAGACAACACAGCCGAGAATAAACGGCAGAAAATCTGTCCGAATGCTCAAAATGGCTGCGATCGCATAAGCAACATAACGCACTCTGCTCTTGCCAACAAGTGCCAGGATCGCTGCCACAAGCAATGTACCGAAAAATTCATAATAAATAAACCAGAGCGGCCCGTTATACTGATTGGCACCTGTTGCAAAACAGCCCCAGACAGCTTCTTTTACCGCGCCAAAAAGGCTTGGCGCAAACTGGTTATAATTACCGAAGAAAACACTCGTTCCTGCCAGTGCGGAAGCCTCCGCATTTCGGAACAGTCCAAGCTTCATCAGCGCAAAAATCGCAATATTCGCAGTCAGGATTGGAAAGACGAGGCGGAAATATTTCTTGACTGCGCCGCTGCCCAGACTGTGTTTATCGCCCGTCAGGAAAAACCGATAGCCGACAAAGAAGCCGCTGATCGTCATAAACATGCGCACACCAAATTTGCCGCCCATGATCAGGTTCAGCGGCGTGCTTCCGACAATCCACTCCAGATGTGCTGTATGAAAATCTGCAGGATTCAACGAATAAAAACCGCAGTAAAATGCATTGATAAAGTGGAAATTAAAGATCATCAGACAGGACAAGACCTTCAGTCCGTCAATATAATCCAGTTTTTCTACCTGTTTCATATTTGTATAGTTCTCCTTCTTATCTTGCTTCTTCCTGCTGCACCTTCCATACATGATCTGCACGCAGAATTGTAAGCAGCAGCACGAAAAGCTCTGCCAGTGCGACCGCACTCAGCGGAATCACACTCTCTCCGCGGAAGTACGCAGAGAATGAAATATAGGTGATAATGACCTGTACGATCGCCAGATAATACAGATCCGGATGTTTCATAGCAAACAGCAGATACAGCACACAGGATAACAGCCCTGCACGCTCATCCATCTGCGGCATGACATATGGGATCAAAATCGACAGCACAAGTCCCACATACCAGATACCTTCTCCGCTCATTTCCCTGCTGCGCAGAAGCACCAGCATGATGACAAGCAGCATCAGCGATGCGGCAGCCACCTTTGCAACGAGGGAATACTCCTGAATAAACTTGTCCGTTCCGATCATCTGAAAGATATTCGGCCAGTTCTGGCTCAGCAGTGACTCACCGCGCAGCTTCACAAACAGACGCTCCATTTCAAAACTCGGAACCGGCAGATAACCGGACTGATGAACGATCCCGTTACGGAACCATACCCCACAGAGTGGGAAAAGAAAATACAGAAGCTTGTTTTTCTTCTGCATAAACGCGATCGCATAGATCGGCAGAAGAAAGAAAGCATATCGGCTTAAGAAAAGACTGATCCCGTAGGTGACCAGTGAAGCATTCCCTTTGCCTTTCATCAGCAGATACAGAGAAAGCACTGCAAAGAAGATATAAATGGAATCTCCCATGCCCCACATTGCACAGCTTGCACACAACACAGGAAGCAGCAACAGGATCGCATAGGTCAGAAAAGCTCTGATTTTCCGATTTGTCAGATCATATACGATCCATGCGCCCAGAACTGCCAGCAATAGATCCGTGATACCTGTCACAATGCCAAGCATATTGCCGTATTTCACAAAAGCAGGTAGCTCGATCGCCGTATAATCTACAACACTGATGCGGATCATGACCGAAAATACCGCTGCTGCCACAAACAGCAACAGATCGATCGGTGCCAGCATCCATTTTCCTATTTTTATTTCTTTTATGAGGAAATCCGTTATTTTTTTATCCATGTTCTACTCTCCAACTGCTATTTTCCCATCCTGCATGCCCTTTACACAGGCACGTGCATGATCCAGCATCAGAAGCAGGAACAGGATTGTATACACATACATCGGAATAATATTATTCTGTGCCAGATAGACTGTATATCCTGCAAAAGAGCACAGGATTGTCAGTACCGGTATATAAAGCTTCCTGAAATCAAAAAATACATAAATGATCGCCATGACATCAACCAGGATCGCATAGCGTTCATGCATATGCGGCAGGAAAAATACAACTGTCATAGTCAGAAGCATGCCCATGCGCAGCAACAGACAGGCATTCATTTCATATTGTTTTCTGGCAAAACAGTACATCAGGATCATCAGTGCACCAAGTGTCACCCAGATGCCCGCATCCGCGTACTCAAACAAAAAGCTGTCTGTACCGATCAGCTGGTAGATGTTCGGGAATTTATGAGACAGTGCATAAATATCCATCTGTCCGTTTGCCTGGAAAAAGTAGACACTGATCAGCTCCCAGAAGCTCTTTCCCGCAAGCAGGGAAGGGATCATGCCAATGACATACATCAGGGGCAGGAACAGAAAATGTTTCAGCTTTACCTTGCCCTTCATCCAGAGGATCACATAAAGCGGTGCCAGAAACAGAGTCTGCAGCTTAAACGCAAAGGCGATCCCGTAAAAAGCCATCGACCAGGCAGGCTTGTCTTTCAGCATAAAATAGAGTGACCACAGGACAAAACTCGTAAAAATGATATCACACTGTGCCCACATTGCTCCGTTTGTCAAAACAGTCGGTACCATCAGAAGTGCACCATAGCCTAAAATGCCGTAGGTCATGTTTTTTGTTCTGTCATATACGATCGCCATAACCGCAAACGCTGCCACAAAATCGAAAAAGATCGATACCAGTTTCATCAGAAGCAGTGTATTTAAAAACGGGCAGATACTGATAAAAGACAGTATTGTCAGATACGGGGTTGTATAATCCACATATTCAAACTCCGCGGAAAGCCCTTTGATCCCGCCGCCTGCTTCACGCAGTGTTGCCACCCACGGCTCAAAGAACATTTTGTAATCTCCCGCCACCACATTGCGCAGCGCATAGCGCATAATGAGCGCAAAGCCTGTCAGCACCAGAAACAGGAGTATATCCATGACTGTAAATGTTATTTTTTTTACCGATATCTTGTGGGTCAGGACAGACCTGATCTTATCATCCATGCATCTGTTTCCCTTCTGTTTAGTACTCAATTTCTTTTAAATATCTGGAAAGCGCATCCTGCCACGTCGGAAGAGGCCGGAAGCCATTCTCTGTGAGTTTGCTCTTGTCCAGACGTGAATTAAACGGTCTTGCAGCTTTGGATACACCGTATTCCGCTGTTGTAACCGGTGTTACCTTTGTGGAAAGTCCCGCCTGCTTATAGATCTCACAGGTAAAATCATACCAGGAAATATAGCCGCCTTCATTGGTTGCATGATAGTAACCGTATTTATCGGTTTCTGCCATATCAACAAGCAGTCTGGAAAGGTCGTAGGTATAAGTCGGTGTTCCGATCTGGTCGTTTACCACTCTGACCTCATCATGTGTCTTGCCGACAGAAAGCATCGTCTTAATAAAATTCTTGCCGTTTAAGCCAAATACCCATGCAATTCTGACAATGAAATATTTGGAAACCGTATTGCTGATCGCAAGCTCCCCTTCCAGCTTTGATCTGCCGTAGACATTCAGTGGCTGATAGTCCTTGCAGTCAGGCTGCCATGGCTCTGTGCCCTGTCCGTTGAACACATAATCCGTGCTGATATAGATCACTTTGCAGTCCAGCTCTTTGCAGACATCCGCAATATTCTGGGTGCCCTTCACATTAATCGCATATACCTTCTCTTTTTTATCTTCATCTTCTGCCAGATCTACCGCAGTCCATGCAGCACAGTGCACGACTACATCCGGCTTCACGGAAAGAAGTGTTTCTCTGACAGCATCTGCATCTGTGATATCCATTCCAATGTAAGGCATTGTAGTTACACTGCTGCCATCTGCTGCGCCGCTGTACTGCGGTGCAATATCGCTTCCGACACCTTCATATCCTCTTTTTGCAAGCTCGTTCATGACATCATGTCCAAGCTGTCCTGCTACACCTGTTACAAAAAATTTCATGGTTGTTCTCCTTTTATATCAATTTGTTTATGGCTTGGTTTGAACGGGAACCTCAGCCCATATAAAATCTGCTTCGCAGATGGGCTGAGGCTACATATCGTGTTTTCCTTGAAAACACGATACATTTTTTACCATATCGTTCTGCCGCCATCTAATACGACCGTTGCGCCGGTCATGTATGAGCTGGCGTCGGAAAGCATATAAAGCACGGTCGCCGGATATTCGTCCGGGCGTGACATTCTTCCCATCGGTACAAGCGCGGAAAGTTTTTCGATAAACTCCGGATCCTGTCCGTTCTGAAGGCTCGCCGGACAGAGTGTATTTACGCGGACACCCTTTTTGCCCCAGTAGGTTGCCAGATACTTGGTCAGTCCCATAATACCGTGTTTTACAACACTGTAAGAAACCGGTTTGATCGTCTGGTCTTCTTCCGCCACACCTTCCTTGCGGTAAATATTCTGGTTTGGAGAAATAATACCGTAATCGGAAGAAATGTTAATGATCACACCGCTTTTCTGTTTTTCCATTTCATAGCCAAATACCTGACAGCAGAGGAATGCGCCTGTCAGTCCGACATTCATATCATCCTGCCACATGGAAAGCGGCAGATTGTGAAACTGGATGGCTCCCATATTTTTAGAACCACCTTCCATCTTCGGATTGTTGGCGGCATTGTTGATCAGACCGTCGATATGACCGTATTTTGCAAGCAGATCATCTCTGACTTTCTCAAGTGATTCCCTGGAGGTGATATCTGCCACATAAGTTTCCACAGGCTTACCCGGATATTGCTCAGCCATTTCCTGCTTTGCTCTTGCAAGGGAATCCTCAAATATATCAAGCAGTACCGGAATGCCTTCGCCCTCCAGCACAGCTTCCGTATGCTTTCTGCCGATCAGGCCTGCTCCGCCTGTAATAATGACTACTTTTCCCGTTATTTTATACTGTTCCAGTAAACTCATCGATCACGCCTCCTGTTTCCATTGATTTTCTGGCTGCCAGCGCCATTTTCAGGCTTACGATACCATCCGCAAGCGGGATCGCCGGCTCTGTATCTTCTCTGATACAGTCTATAAACAATTTTAATTCTTCGATAAACATATCATTTCTCGCAAAGTCGGGATACGGAATGACCGTTACCTCATCACCGACTGCCTGTGTGACTTCTGCCTTTAACAGATCCACGGTGATGTGTCCCTTTTCCCCCACCACCTTTACAAAACGGCTCGGCGGATACTGGTAAAAATCCGCATGCACCGAAACCGGGAAAGTTCCCTGCTCTGTTTCGTAGCGGTAGATTGCGTCCAGATTGTCTTCCACATCGATCCCGAGATTTCCGTTAATGCCGCCCAGCGCATATACGCTCTTCGGCTGTCCAAACAGATAATACAGGTAATCAAGCTCATGCACCATCTGGTTGAGCAGCACACCGCCGCCCATATCCTTGCGCGCCATGTACGTGTCTTTATAATTTTCATAAGTATGCATCGTTGTCAGACGTTCTCCCACAACGCTGCGCACGGAAAGGATACGTCCGATACTGCCTTCTGCCAGAAACTGTTTCAGATACTGGATCCCCGGATGGAATCTGTTCTGATAACCTACAAATACTTTCAGCTTCTTTTCCGCCGCAATCTCGGCAAGCTCCTCGATCCCATCCAGACTGTCTGAGATCGGTTTTTCCAGAAACAGATGACAGCCTGCCTTCGCACATGCGATCGCACATGGAATATGGCTCTTTGTAATATTGGTGATATAAGCAATGTCCGGCTTTTCCAAAAGTGCTTTGGAAAGGTCATCAAAGCTTTTTATGTTGTATTCTTCTTCCAGTGATACATTTTCCCGGATTTGCATTGTATCGGAAAAGGTACGTTTCAGTCCCCGCACACGATAAGCAAGGATCTGCGCTTCCTCTCCGTATACCCGTTTGATATTTCTCAGATGTCTCTGCCCGATTGAGCCAAGACCGATCATCAGAATCTTCATAGCTTACTCCTTCTCTTCCTGCAGTTTTTTCAGTTCCCTGCCCATGCGGTCCAGTTTTTCCTCATTCATGGCAACAGCCTGTGCAAGTTTTCTGACTCTTTCCGCCATACGTGACAGCATGACCGTAAGCGTAAAAATGATCAGAAGGGAAAAACAGAATCCCAGGAAAAAGATCATATTGACAGGCGCCCAGACACCAAGTGCCGCAGACAGCTTCGTCAAAAGCACCGGAAACAGATCCAGCACCAGTACAAATACAAGGGCAAGCAGCCAGGACAGTGCATACTTCAGATCCAGGCTTCTTTTTTTGATCATATACACGATCACTGTCAACGCCAGAAACAGGCAGATCCCGACAATGATCTGCAGCTTTACAGTCATCATTTTTTATATTCCTTTCTGCGGATACGCTCCACCAGTATTGCCAATGTTACTTTTATCATGTAATAAACGGATTTCAGCGGTGAAATGGAGGAAACGCCTTCCTTCCGCTCCCGCATGACTACCGGATATTCTTCTACCTTTTTGCCTGCCTGCAGAACCGCCACAACACTCTCCGGCTCCGGATAATCCTTCGGATAGCAGTCTGCATACATTTTAATAACGCTCTCATTTACCATGCGCATGCCCGATGTCGGATCTGTGATACGCTTTCCTGTCAGCAGCCGGATCAGCCCGGAAAAATAACGGATCCCGAATCTTCTTAGGCTGGAAGACTGGAAGCCCTCCTTTTCAATAAAGCGTGATCCGATCAGCATGTCCAGATCATGCGCATTCATATAATCCCGCATTTCCTGTAAAAAGGCTGCATCATGCTGTCCGTCGCCGTCAAACTGCACCGCATAATCATAGTGGTTCTTTTTGGCATACAGATATCCCGTCTGCACTGCACCGCCGATTCCCAGATTGATTGGCAGGTTGATCACAGGAATCCCCGCATCTTTGCAAAGCTGCAACGTCTTATCCTGCGAACAGTCATTGATAATGATATAATCAAAATCCGGCGCATTTTTTTTGATATCCGCAACTGTATTTAAGATACTCTTTTCTTCATTATAAGCTGGTATGATGACTAAACTTTTCATAGTTCTCCTTCAGCGCTCATCTGACAAACTGCCCAAGCACCATGCATGTCCGGCGCAGTGTCGTAATAAAAGGATGTGGCATATGATTTTCCCGCAGTGCGCGCATGCCCTCTCCAAAAGAAGCAAGATAGCTTTTCAGACCACCTGTACTTGCAGATTCTTCTCCATGGAACATATGCACAAGCACACGCGGGATATAAGACAAGCTGACCTTATCCTCTTTTAAGATACGGATCATGAACTCATAATCTGCGGCTATTTTATAATCTGTTTTATAAAAACCGTAAGTTTCGTATACTTCTCTTTTTACATATAAGGTCGGATGACCGGGCATCCAGCCCCATCTGAGCTTTTTCGCACTTCCTGCGCCCATCCGCCATTTGCGGACCACTTTACCGTCCGCCATGTAGTCGATATCGCCGTGTACGCCGTCTGTTCCGTCCTGCTGCATCTGCCGTACCATATCGGACAGCACATGCGCATCCGCAAATTCATCACACATCAGCCCGACAATCGCACCGGTCGCCATACGGATTCCTTTATTCAGCGCATCATACAGCCCCTGATCCGGCTCCGAAACCCATTTCAGCTTATCTCCGAGCTGCTCTGCAGCCTTTTGTATGATCTCATGCGTTCCGTCAGAGGAACCGCCGTCTACGATGATATATTCTATATTTTCATAATCCTGTTTCAGGATCTGCGCCACACATTTTTCAAGATGTGCACAGTCATTGTATGTCATTGTAATGATAGACACCTTTGGGGTATCGGGTAAACTCTTCATAACCGTTCCTTATTTCCTATGCTTTGCTCATCGCATTTTTGCCGCTGGCATCGTACCTTATAGTATAGCATACTCCCTGTAAAAAATCATCAGCTTTCCGCTGCGAAATAATCATCGATTGTAGGGTTACAATTGATGTGACACCTACCACTATACAAAAACGGTTGAGTCCTATAGAATTTTAATCGCCAAACCAAAACTCCAATGAAAAGGATTCTCAACCGCCATGAATACAATA
>NZ_JAHLPN010000004.1 GCF_018917935.1 Kineothrix sp. MSJ-39
CGCTTTATAATCGTAGAGATTACAACAATTTCCCTATGCACCCATTAAACTGGAAAACTCCCAAACAAGTGCTTATGGATTATCTTGCGTCAATGTAACACATGTTTGACAAACCTACATAAAACTTTGTGCATTTCAGCAAAAACGATGCAAAAAAGAAGTGTTTTCTTTTTTTGTGAACGCACACAATTTCCAGCTTTCTCCTATTGTTCATTTGTTACAAAATTGTTACAATCCTATTGTATTCAGCTGATACAAGTATAAAATCAAATAAGGAGGACGAAACTATGTGTTTTAATTTCAATAGCTGCTCCGAGTTATTTAAGGCTATCTGCAAATATTTAAACTTCGGATGCTAATTTGCACGGATCGTGTAAGTTTGAAAAGCCCTGACAGAGTAGTTCTGTCAGGGCTTTTTTGCAACGCTGTATGCTATCGGATTTCGTTAATATCGTACGGGGTGGTCTGGTATACGTAATAATTCAGCCAGTTGCTGTAAAGATTGTTGGAATGGGCACGCCATTGCAGATGCGGTCTTTTCGTCGGATCATCATCCGGGAAATAATTGACCGGAAGTTTAATGGAAAGTCCTTTTGCCACATCCCTTTCATATTCTTTCTGCAGGGTAACTCTGTCATACTCCAGATGTCCCATGA
The DNA here is from genome assembly GCF_018917935.1 of Kineothrix sp. MSJ-39. Classification (GTDB taxonomy): domain Bacteria; phylum Bacillota; class Clostridia; order Lachnospirales; family Lachnospiraceae; genus CAG-194. The sequence goes on from NZ_JAHLPN010000004.1 coordinate 657, forward strand.
CAAAGATCTGTTTGCCATCCTCTGTCATGCACAAAAGCACGCCCGCTTCTTCCGACTCTGCCAACACGATAAGCTGTGGGCAATCATGGATCGCCTTTGCACTGACTGTCGTATAGCGGCTGTTCGGTGCCATAAAATAATCATCAAAGCCTCTGACAAGCGGTATTTTACGGTTCATTACCTTATGCTCAAAGATACCAAACAGCTTTTCCGCAAGCTGGATCTTTGGCAGTCCGAAATGATAATACAGTCCTGCCTGTGCGCCCCAGCAGATATGCAGTGTGGAAGTCACATGTTTCTTGGACCATTCCATGATCCCGCACAGTTCTTCCCAGTAATCCACTTCTTCAAATGCCATCTGTTCCACCGGTGCTCCGGTAATGATCAGACCATCGTATTTATTTTCCTTCAGCTCCGCAAATGTGGAATAAAACCGGTTCAGGTGGTTCGCCGATGTATTCTGCGAAACGTGAGTGCTTGTCTTCATGAAATCCACATCCACCTGCAGCGGCGTATTGGACAGTGCTCTTAAAAGCTGCAGCTCAGTTTCTTCCTTGAGCGGCATCAGGTTCAGGATACAGATCTTCAGTGGTCGGATTTCCTGGCTGACCGCTCTTCCTTCGTCCATGACGAATATATTTTCATTTTCCAGTATTCCCTTGGCAGGGAGATCACTTTGTATTTTAATTGGCATTTCTAACTATCCTCTGTTTCTTTTTATCTGCTTCGCAGTCGCTTGGTTCTTCATTCTTACTCGCAAACCCGCACCTCCGGTGCTCTCTGTCTGCTCCGCAGACCGTTTGCTCGTTAATGAGTCCGTGGAAACCAAATGCCTGCTTCGCAGTCGCTTGGTTTCCTACGGACTCATTACATTATAACACAATCGTGCAAGTTTGGTAATAGTTACAGCATCTGCATAGCCTCTTCTTCTGTGATGATCGGTACAGAAAGTTCTTTTGCTTTTTTGTTTTTCCCGGAGGTCGAGGTAATATCATTGTTGATCAGATAATCTGTCTTTCCGGTCACGGAGCCTGTGACCTTACCGCCACGCTGCTCGATCTGCTCTTTGAGATCATTCCGGTTGGCAAAATGCTCCAGTGAGCCTGTGATAACGAATACCTTACCTGCCAGTGTCTGCTGCTGTGTGTTTTCTTCCGGCTTCTGCAGTTCCAGTTCTTTCAATAAGTTGTCCAGTGCTAACAGATTTTCTTCTTTCGTAAAATATGCCCTGATGCCACCTGCCAGCACTTCTCCGACGCCGTCTATTTCTGACAGTTCTTCCACATCAGCCGATTTTATCTTCTCTATATCATAATCAAAATATCTGCACAGAACTTTTGCATTGGCAACACCGATCCCTGTGATCCCCAGCGCATAGATCAGCCTTGGCAGCGTTGTCTGTCTCGCTTTGTCGATACTGTCAAGGAGATTCTGGCAGGACTTTTCTCCAAAACCTTCCATTTCTTTGATCGTATCCGCATGCTGTTCCAGATGAAAGATATCCGCAAAGGAATGGATAAAGCCCTTACCGATGAATTTCTCCAGCGTTGCTTCCGACAAACCATCTACATTAAGTGCGTCACGGCTGACAAACAGAGCAAACGACTTGATTTTTTTTGCCGGACAGTCCGGATTGGTACAATATAAAACCTCTGCCTCATTTGCCGCTTCTATTTTCGTCTCGGCGCCACAAGCCGGACAATGCACCGGAATATCCTTCACACCGCTTTTTGTCAGATTTTCCGCGATCTGCGGAATGATCATATTGGCTTTGTAAACGGTGATCTTATCGCCAATCCCCAGCTCCAGCGCTTTCATCACACTGATATTATGGACGCTGGCACGGCTGACCGTCGTTCCCTCCAGCTCGACCGGTTCAAATATCGCTACCGGATTGATCAGACCAGTCCGGCTTGGACTCCATTCGATCTCTAACAGCGTTGTTTCGGCTGTTTCATCCGCCCATTTAAAGGCGATCGAGTCGCGTGGAAACTTTGCCGTGAGTCCCAGCGAAGCAGAATAAGCCAGATCACAATAACAAAGCACCAGTCCGTCGGACGGGATGTCATACGTCTGTATCGCCTGTGCATACCCTTCGATCTCTGCCAGGATCGTATCTGCACTGACCCGTTTATACGGTACAACATCAAAGCCCTGTTCTTTTAAAAAACGAAACTGATTCTCCCGTTCATTTTCAAACGATGGTTCTGTGCCATCCAGCTCTGCTTTTACATAGGAAAATGCATAGAAAAACACACTTCTCTTTGCCGTGATCTCATTATTTAACTGTCTGACCGAACCACTGCAGAGATTCCGTGGATTTTTGTACTTCGCATCCGCATCTTCGATCTGCGCATTGATCTTTTCAAACTCGGAATACGGAATAACCGCTTCCCCGCGCAGTACAAGACTGCCCTGATATGGAATCCTGCCCGGTATGTTCCGGAACACTCTGGCGTTTGGCGTAATAACTTCGCCGACTTCCCCGTTTCCGCGGGTTACCGCTTTGACAAGCTGTCCACCCTCATAAGTCAGCACGATTGTAAGACCGTCCAGTTTCCAGGAAAGCAGCCCTTCCTTATCGCCGAGCCAGCTCTTCAGTTCTTCCCGTTCCTTTGTCTTTGCCAGCGAAAGCATCGGTTTTTCATGCCGTTCCTTTGGCAATGCATCCACAGCCTCGTAGCCGACCGTTACCGACGGCGAACCGGAAAGCACAATACCGGTTTCTGCCTCCAGTGCCTGCAGTTCATCATATAATCTGTCATATTCAAAATTGCTCATGATCTCTGTATCCTGCGCATAATATGCCTTGGATGCTTTCTGTAAAACAGGGATCAGTTCCCGCATTCTTGCTATCTTTTCTTCCATTTTATTCTCCATACCTTTTACCTCTGTTATGTCTGCCATCTTCTCTCAGGATGTCTCAAATCTATTTTCGAAACTGTTCCGGGATTTGAAGTCCGACAAGTGTATACAATTCTGCCGTCTCTTCCTTGGTCAGGATCCGCGACTGTCCGCTATGCAGATCACCCAGTGTTATATTCATGATCCGTACGCGTCTGAGCTGCTTTACCCGGTTTCCGCACGCCTGACACATCCTACGGATCTGTCTGTTCAGTCCCTGTGTCAGAATGATCCGGAAGGTGTATTTTCCCTCCTGCATGATCTTGCAGGGTCTTGTTGTACGGTCAAACTCCTCCAGATAAATACCGCCTGCCATCTTCTCCAGAAATTCAGGCGTGATTTCCTTTTCTACCTTTACAACATATTCCTTTTCGTGCTTTTCCGCACCTCTCATCAGCTTCTGGATCAGCTCGCCGTCATTTGTCAAAAGCATGAGCCCCTCGGAATCCTTATCCAGTCTCCCGGCGTAAGTCACTCTCGTTTTGGTCTTCACGTAGTCGAGTATCTTTTTATCCGCAAATCGGTCTTTCTCCGTGCAGGTCACACCAACCGGCTTGTAAAAAGCGATCAGCACCTTCTCTGCTGCTCCTTTGATCTCCTTTTTGCCGATCTGTACCTTATCCGCTGCGCCTACCAGACAGCCCAGACCTGCGACCGTACCATTCACATAAACACGTCCCTGCTCGATCAGCTTATCTGCTTCCCGCCGCGAACAAAGCCCCGCCTGCGCCATATATTTATTTAAACGTATTTTTTCTTCCTGCATCATTTTCTTTTCTGCACTCTCACATATTTCTGTCTGCACTTAGAAAAGTTCTTCCGCACAGAACAATACTATCATAGCATATTCCAGCCGGCTTACATATAGCATTTTCTTATTTCTCTATAGCAATCTCTCTGATCTTCTCTATATCGATACATGTATCATCCGTAAGAAGTATTGTCTTTTGGTAACTGTCCAGTTTCTTCACACACCCGGTCTTTTGGACAAATGCGCCACCTTCTTTTTTCTCATCCGGCACAAAATACGTCACAGTTACCTGTGGCTTACTATCAATATTCTGCATCAGCCATTGCAGTTTTTCATCAATTTCTTCTACCACATACTCATCCAATGTAACTTCCTGTTCTGTCAGCCTTGCCGTCTCCGCGATCGCAGCACCATGTCCCGTCAGTGCGGAAAACGGTGCAAACTGCGCAGCCCTGTCATGGATCGACATATGCGGATGTGTCTTTGACTGATGATGTTCCAGTCCTATGATATCTTCATAAGAATCCTTCCTGATCTGCATATTTTCCCTTTCTTACGCCTTGTGACCGCCGATCTGCTGGTTACGCTCCATTGTCGTGGCACCTTCCTGCAGATTCATGCCCTTTATCAGTGCATTTTTGCCATATTTTTTCTGTACATTCAAAATGGCCTTCTGGATCTGCTTTTCTTTTCTGCGCTCTTCCTCTTTTTCCTGCTTCTCCCTGTTTTTCTGCTCATAATCTGTGAAAAGATCCATCTGTTCATAGGTCTCTTCCTGCACGACATCCTGTTCCCGCTGAAGGTGCGCAGCCACCACTGTGATACGCCTGATCAGCAGATCGGGATTGATGATCCTGTCATACAAAGTAAGCATGCCATCCATGATCTGCTTTGTGGAAGAAGTCGCTTCCTCCAGATTTTCTGTTCCATGGGCATGCTTTGGCACGCGTCTGCCATAGCGGTCTGTCGTGATCTCTCCGTGATATTTTTTCAAAATAGCCGGATCTGTCAGATTATCGATATCATAACCGATCGTCAGCACAAGCTGATCTGTCACATATCCTTTGTCTACCAGATCAAGCACTAAAAGATCTGTCATTTCCTGCACAATAAGCCGTGCTTTATCACAGGGATATGGGCATTTCAATACCTGTCCGGAGCTGATACTCTTTGCCTCCGGCTTATATGCTTTGATATCTGCGATCGTACAGGGCTCCCAGCCCCATGCATGATCGATCAGAAGCTCCGCATTGATGCCAAACAGACTGTACAATAGCTCCTCGTTATAGTATTCCTCCGGTTTACCGAGGGAGCATCTGGCAATATCTCCCATGGTATAAATACCGCATTTTTCCAGTTTTCTTGCATAGCCTCTGCCAACCCGCCAGAAATCGGTCAGCGGTCTGTGATCCCACAAAAGCTGCCTGTATGACAGTTCATCAATCTGTACGATCCTGACGCCGGACGCATCCGCCGGCATCTTCTTTGCCACAATATCCATGGCGATCTTGCACAGATACAGATTGGTCCCAATGCCTGCAGTCGCTGTAATCCCGGTCTCCTGCAGCACATCCCGGATCATCCGCATGGCAAGGTCATGTGCATTCATTCCATAAGTCTGCAGATAAGAGGTCACATCCATAAATACCTCATCGATCGAATAAACATGGATATCCTCCGGTGCCACATACCGCAGATAGATATTGTAGATCTTTGTACTGTATTTCATGTAATAGCTCATGCGTGGTGGTGCCACAAGATAAGACACCCTTTTATTCGGATCCGCTTTCAGCTCCGGATCAAAGCAGGATTCTTCCGTCAGCGGATGTCCTGCGCGCCGCGCGCGCATTTTATTGACTTCCTTTACGCGCTGCACCACTTCAAACAGCCTTGCCCTGCCGGGGATCCCATACTGTTTTAACGACGGCGATACCGCTAGGCAGATTGTCTTTTCCGTTCTTGTCGCATCTGCCACGACCAGATTTGTCCGTAGCGGATCCAGCTGCCGTTCCACGCACTCTACAGAGGCAAAAAAAGATTTCAGATCGATCGCGATATACTGTTTTTCCATTTCTACCTCCTGCTTTATCATTTCCTGTCACACAAAGAAAGAGAAACGGATATCCATTTCTCTTTCTGTTTTCTGTTCTTATTCTATTATATACCGATATTGCCTGCTTGTATACTTTTGTATTATTTTATTCGGCATCTTTCTGATCGCCTGCATAATAATCTTCAAACAGCTTGTTGACTGCAGAACGGGTATCCTGTGAGATCTGTGGCAGTTCTTTGCCCCAAGTCTTAGTTGCCTGCTTGAAACCTTTTTCGAACGCTGCCTGCATTTCTTTCATCTTATCCATATCACCGCCAGAAAGAGCTTTTGCGAAGTCAAAGATACGTTCTGAAGTCTGTTTCACACCCCAGTAACCGTCTTCTGCGATATCTGCCTGCGCCTGTGCCTTTGTCTGGGCATCTACCGTAAAGTTACCGCTTGCTAAAAACTTCCACATATCATTGGCTTTTCCGTAAGCACTTCCCTGCTTGGAGATCATCTGCTGTACAAGCTGCTGCAGCTGCTGTGTACGTGCCTCTGCATCTGCCTTGAGCTGGCTGACGATCGCTTCGTTTTTCTGCTTTGTTGTCACTGTATCTGTCTTTTTGGCATCTGTTGATGGTTCATATACTGCAGAAGCTTCTGTCTGCTTTCCTTCTGTTTCCATTGCGGCTGCTTTCTGCTCTGTGCTCTTATAAGCAGCATAGGTACTTGTCTGATTTGAAATTCCGTTTACATTCATTCTCATATCCTCCTTGATCTGCTCAAACGACTACCTTGACATTATTCCTATTTCTGTAAGTTATATCGGCTTCTTTACCTGTTTTATTTAGAAATATTTTGCAGGTTTTCTAACACTTATCCTCTTTCCTGTGCTTTTTTGACTTTTTCCCCCTTGTATGCTACACTATCAGTCGTGTATACAATATACATCTGATGAAAAATCGTGGAACTTATGACTAAAATTTATCATACAAAATTTTATTCCACAGAAGGGAGACTATAGAAAATGAACGAACAAAATGTAACTGCCGGTTTTAACGCCCCGGCTTCGCTTGTGCAGGCAAAGATCTCGGAGGGAAAAGCCAAAACTGAAATGCCGGTCTGGAAGGTACTGCTGCTCGGTATTTTTGCCGGTATGTTTATTGCCTTCGGTGCATCCTCCAGCAGTCTTGCCATCCATGCCATTGAAAATCCGGGTGTGGCAAAGCTGATCGCCGGACTGATCTTCCCGGCCGGACTGATGATGATCGTATTCGTCGGCGGCGAGCTTTTTACCGGAGACTGCATGATGCTGATGGGCAATCTGCATAAAAAATACAATGCACTTTCCATGATCCGTGTCCTTGTGCTTGTGTATCTCAGCAATCTGGTCGGCTCCGTGATCATTGCCGCACTTGTTTACTTCAGCGGTCAGCTTGATATGTCCGCCGGACTTTTAGGTGCTTTTACGATCAAGGTCGCTTACGGAAAGGCTACTCTTCCTTTCTCACGTGCTCTGTTTTCCGGTATCTTATGTAATATCTTAGTCTGTGTCGCAGTTCTGATGGCTGGCGCAGCCAAGGATATCGCAGGTAAAGTATTTGCGATCCTGTTCCCGATCATGGCATTTGTTATCGGCGGATATGAACACTGTGTTGCCAATATGTATTATATTCCTGCCGGTCTTATGGCACTTTCCAATGATACTTACAAACAGGCAGCCATGAATGCATACGGCTATACAGAAGCGCAGCTTGCAGCACTCAGTCTGAAAGGCTTCTTTATCAACAATCTGATCCCTGTTACGATCGGTAATATCATCGGTGGTATGGTCTTTGTCAGCATTCCGCTGTATCTGATCCACAAAAAAGCCGTAACCAAATAAGAGCTTTATTTCTGTCAAAAAAGATCCGGCTGACGCCGGATCTTTTTTCTGTCTGCGTATTTACAGCAGATATTATTTTGTGTTCAGATAACTGATCACATAAGTTTCTGTATCAATTTCTTTTGTCTTTTTGTTCTTGTAAGTAATACGGATATATGTGCTGACACTCAGATCGTTTCCTTCATAGGCAAACCCTGTAGAAGCATTGTAGCTGTACTTTCTGGACGTTGCAATCTTGATCTTCTTACCGTTTTTGATCTTCTTATAAGTCAGAGTGTTATAATTTTCACCCTGTCCCAGAAAATTGCCCTGCTCCAGACTTACAAGGGAATAACCCTTCTGCAGTGTTACCTTGAGCGCACCGCTTTTCTTTGTGGCATACGGATTCATCTCCCATAAATCTTTTCCCGCATATTTGATCGATTTTACATGGGAGGTATTTATGCTGTGTGCTCTCTTTGCCGTAACCTTGATATTTCTTGTCCCGATCACACTGCCATTACTGTCTACAACATCAAAGCTGACCATATATTTACCCGGCTTTTTAGCAAAGTAGGCGATACGCGGGGAAGAATAAGTTGTCTTTGTTGTTGCCGCACTATAACTTCCCGTACTGTAATTATAACTATTTCTTGTCACCGTACTGTAATATTCCGTTGACTTTGTTGCCAGCAGATTTTTGTTGTTAGTTCTGACATTGGTAATACGATACTTATCTGTATCTTTTACATAAATATTGGTATAACCACCACACGCTCCGCCGCTTGTATAATAATAGGCATATCCGGCTGTGATCGTATCCTCCTGCGGATACTCTACATAAGCGTCCTTATACTCCTGTGCCTGTGCCTGCACGCCTGCAAAGAGGAACACACTAAGTACCAAAGCAAAGGCGGTCATCCATTTTCTAAATTGTTTCATATTGCATACCTCCTTACTTGTTCTGGTAAATAATATAGCGCAGATAGTCGGTTGTGATCTTCAGTTTTGTATCGTAATAAGTGATCTTAACGACCGTTGTCGGATAGATCAGATCATAACTTCGTCCACTTACTGATTTATATATATATCCATCGCTACGAGAAATATCTTGTGTAAAAAAGACCATCTGATAATTTGTCTGTGTTCCCAATGTAATCTTTGAACCGTTCTTCACAGTTTTATAGACAGGTTCATTTTTCTCATCCATCGTTGTTGCGATCGCGATCGATTTGATCTTATAGGTCGGACTGGCTTTAACGCTGAGCTTGCCGCTTCCCTTTTTGGAAAGAATAGCATACATGTTTATTCCGTCCTCTGCTTTTTTCCCCGCATAAGAGAAGGATGCGGTCGGAGATTCAATATCTGTTACATATACCTTTATCTTCTTGGTGCACACCTTTTTATTGGCAGCATTTTTTACCGTAAAGGATATGGTATAGGTTCCTTTTTTCTTTGCAAAAATACCGATACTCTGTGATACCTTTAATCCGGCGCCCTCTGCCAGACCTTTCACAGCAGGAACGATAGCTCCGCCTTCTCCTGCTTTGGTTTTACGTGTTGCCTTTACGATCAGATTACTGCTGTTTGACTTCAGTCCTGTAATGTAAGCTCCCTCATGCAACAGATATACACTTGTACTGTAGTTTGTGGCTGAATGCTCTGTCGCACGGATCGCGGTCTGATAAGCCACGCCGTTTTTCTGATCATACGTGTACGTTGTTGTTTTGGTTGCTGCCTGCACTTTTACCGGTGCTGCGAACGCACTGATCGCAAGTGTCAGAGCAAGCAGTCCTGCTAAAAACTTACTGCATTTCTTCATGAAAACCCTCCTTTTATTTTTCCGGTTTAACGCTCTTCACGGAAATAATTGTTTCCGAGCGCTTCCGGCATATTACTGTTTCGTCTGTTGCGGATAGAACTGATAACCAGCACGATCGCTGTGATCAGGAATGGTAGCATATCGTAAAATGCGATTGGGAACGGAAATACCGACTGTGGGATATAGTACTTCAGAATACGCAGTGCACCAAATACAAAAGATCCCCAGATTGCAAAGGTCGGTCTCCAGGAAGCAAAAATAACAAGTGCTACTGCGATCCAGCCAAGACCACCTACATTATCGCTGATCCATACACCACCGTTGATGATCATAGAACAATATGCGCCGCCGATACCACAGATCGCACCACCGGCTATAATATTAATGTATTTCCATTTCGTCACCTGAATACCTGCCGCATCCGCTGCTGCAGGATTCTGTCCGATCGCCTGTACATTCAGACCTGTTTTTGTCTTACCAAGATAAATACCGCAAAGAATCGCGATCAGGATACCAAGATAAACAAACGGGTTATAAGAGAATAAAAGCGGTCCTGCAACCGGAATATCGGAAAGTCCCGGAATATGGATGCTCCGCATCGCTGCTGTAATATGCTCCGGTAGTTTCAAAGTACCGTCTGGTGATTTTGCGATCATCATAACACCGATGAAGTTGGCAAGTCCGATACCAAAGATTGTAAGCGTCAGACCCGTTACGTTCTGGTTTGCCATAAATGTAACCGTCAAAAGTGCATAGATCAATGCGCTGAGTGCGCCTGCCAGAGCTGAGGCTAAAATAGCAATGACAAAGCTGTCTGTCTGATAACCTGCCATAAATCCTGCGCAGGCACCGATCGACATCATGCCTTCCACACCCAGATTCAGATGCCCTGTTTTTTCGGAAAGAATCTCTCCTACCGTACCATATAATAAAGGAGTTCCGGCAAGTACTGCCGCTACCAAGAATTTAATTACCATATCCATTATTTGTCTCCTCCTTTACTTCTTCCTACAAATTTATAGCGGACGAAGAATTCACAGCCCAGAATGAAGAATAAAATAATTCCCTGCAGCACATCCGCACAGTCTGTGGAAAGTCCGAAGGATGACTGTACAACACTGCTGCCCTTCTCCAGTACCGCAAACAGGAAGGAAACGATCAGTATCACAAACGGATTCAGCTGTGACAGCCATGCAACGATAATTGCTGTAAATCCGACACCGCCTGCTACATTCATGGTCAGTGTAACATCGGAACCGCTTGCCTGGATCATACCACCCAGACCACAGATCGCACCACTTAAAAACATCGTCTTTAAAATGATCTTCTTGACATTCATACCGGCATATCTTGCTGTATCCTGGCTGACACCGACAACACCGATCTCATAACCGGACTTGCTGAACTTCAGATATACAAATACGATCACAACCAGAAGCAATGCCACAATCCAGCCACACTGGATACCTGCTACCTTATCCAGCGCCGCATTGGCGTCAAATCTCTGGATCTTGGAAAAACCGTTTGCCGCCGGATCTCTCCATGGGCCATCCTGCAGATAGGATACAAAATACATCGCAATGTAATTCAGCATCAGGGTAAACAGCGTTTCGTTTGTATTAAACTTCACCTTAAAAAATGCAGGGATCAGTCCCCAGAGACCGCCGCCCACAATACCTGCCACTGCCATCACCAGAAGCAGTACAACGTGATTCCAGTTGCTGCAGTAAAGAGCAAAGAAAGAAGCACAGGTTGCCCCGAAAATAAGCTGTCCTTCCGCACCGATGTTCCAGAAACGCATCTTAAAAGCAAGCGTCACACCGAGGGAGCAAATCAGAAGCGGAATCATGATCTTGACCGTCGCCTGTACAGCCATGGCACTTCTGAATGCACCGGTAACGATCGTACCATAGATCACAAACGGATTATAGCCGATACACAGGATAAAAATACCTCCTGCCACAAGTGATAATAAAATAGCGAGCAGACGTAAAATAAGGATCTGTCTGTTTCCCATCTCCGCACGTTTGACTGTACGCAGAAGCGGTTCTTTTGTGTGTTTATTCATTTGTCTGCCCTCCCTTCGTCATTTCTTCCGCAGCATCTTCCGTATCGCCTGTCATCAGCAGACCGATCTGTTCTTTGGTTGCCGTTCTGGCATCCAGGATACCTGTGATCTTGCCGTGACACAGTACCATGATCCGGTCGGAAAGCTCCAGAAGCACATCCAGATCTTCTCCGATATACATGACTGCCACATTTTTCTTCTTCTGTTCATTTAACAGATCATAGATCACGTAAGAAGAATTGATATCAAGTCCACGCACCGGATAAGCTGTGATCAGCAGATTCGGTTCTGATTCGATCTCACGTCCCAGAAGAACCTTCTGTACATTACCGCCACTCATCATACGCACAGGCGTTTCAATGCTTGGCGTTACAATACTCAGCTTCTCAACTAACTTCGCTGCAAGCTCCTTTGCCGGTTTTCTTCTGACAAACGGTCCTTTGCCTGCTTTATAACTCTTGAGCAGCATATTATCTGTCATACCCATCGTGGAAACAAGTCCCATACCGAGACGATCCTCCGGTACGAAACTCATACTGATGCCCAGATTGATGATCTCGGAAGGTGTCTTACCGAGCAGATTTGTCTTTTTATAAAGGATTGCGCCTTCCTTTGCCTGCATCAGACCTGCAATCGTCTCGCAAAGCTCTTTCTGTCCGCTGCCTGCTACACCTGCCACACCGAGGATCTCTCCTTTTTTGATCTCAAAAGAAATATCATCCAATCCCTTTGAGCCGTCCGGCTTATCAACCGAAAGATCTACGACCTTTAGGATCGTATCCACATGCTCCGGCTCCGGTCTGTCAATTTCCAGACTAACTTTTCTGCCGACCATTAACTCTGTCAGCGTCTGTTTATTGCTTTTGGCCGTTTCTACCGTTTCAATACTCTTTCCTTTGCGCAGGATCGTCACACGATCGCTGATCTCCAGCACTTCCTGCAGCTTATGCGTGATAATGATGATCGCACAGCCTTTCTCCTTCATCTTGCGGAGAATATCAAAAAGCCGTTCCGTTTCCTGCGGTGTCAGAACCGCTGTCGGCTCATCCAAAATCAAAATATCCGCACCTTTATATAAAACCTTTACGATCTCTACGGTCTGTTTTTCACTGACACTCATTTCGTAGACACGTTTTTCCGGTTCAATTTCCAATCCAAATTTATCACAGATTTCCTTGATCTTCTGGCTCAGTTCCTTATCTGTGAGTCTCTTTCCCTTTGTTCCGATCACAATATTGTCCATTGCCCGAAACGAATCCACCAGTTTAAAATGCTGATGGATCATACCGATTCCGAGATGCATCGCATCTACCGGCGAATTGATCGCCACGGTCTGTCCATTTACCAGTATCTCCCCGCTGTCCGGATGATAAATACCGGAAAGCATATTCATCAGAGTTGTCTTTCCTGATCCGTTTTCTCCAAGCAGTGCCAGGATTTCACCCTTTTTCACCTTCAGATCAATCTGATCGTTTGCAACCACACTACCGAAGGTCTTCGTTATTTTTTTACACTCGATTGCATAATCTGCCATACTCAACCTCTTTGTACCTTACCTGTTTCTTCCCTATAAAATTCAAGGGGGACCACCATTGAGAGATCCCCCTTGATTAAATTGACTTAATCAGTCAAAATGTTTATTTTACTACTACGTTCTTGAAGTACCAGTTCATATTGCCTGTGATATCAGCATCAGCCATATGCTCGCCTTCTGTACCAACTGTAGAACCGTCGTTTGTTTCGATCACACCATCGAATACATCCCAGTCACCGGACTCGATCTTAGCTGTAGCTTCGTCGATTGCTTCCTGTGTACCGTCTGCTGCGAAATCAGCAAGTGGTGCAATGTTTACAAGACCGTCACTCATACCACCGAAGTAGTTAGAACCATCCCAAGTACCGTTGATCACTGATTCAACAGCCTGTGTATAGTATGCTGACCAATCCCACATAACAGATGTGATAGCTGCCTTTGGAGCATCCTTGGACATATCTGAGTTGTAACCAACACCAAATACGCCTGCCTGTTCAGCTGCGAGCTGTGGGTTTGGTGTATCGCAGTGCTGTGCGATCACATCACAACCGGCATCGATCAGAGCCTGTGCAGCCTGTGTCTCACCTTCCGGATCATACCAGCTGTTTGTAACCTTTACATATACTTCACAATCAGGATTTACAGAGTAAGCGCCCATTGCGAATGCATTGATACCACCTGTACACTCAGAGTTTTCCTGACCCATTGCGGATACATAACCAAGCTTGTTTGTTGTTGTCTTCAGACCTGCTGCAATACCTGCAAGGTATCTTGCCTGATAGATTCTACCAAAGTAGTTATTGAAGTTAGTGCCGTTTGATTTATAACCTGTTGCATGAGAGAAAATAACATCCGGATATTCTGCAGCAAGCTGTTCACATGTATCCATGTAACCCCAGCTTGTAGCGAAGATGATGTTACATCCTTCTTCGATACATTCCAGCATTGCATTTTCGATTGCTGTTGTATCACCGTCATCTACGTTAAGTTTACGAACGATCTGATCATCAGACAGACCTAATGTCTGCTGCATACCTACGATACCCTGATCATGTGCATAAGAGTAACCGCTTCCTGTTGCAGGATCACCAATGTGGATCACACCAACCTTGATATCCTCTTTTGCGATAGCCGGCATAACGCCTGCTTTGTCAGCTGCATCTGCTGTCTCATCAGTTGCTTCGTCTGTAGCTGCATCAGTTGCTGCATCTGTAGCTTCGTCTGTTGTCTCTTCTGTCTGAGCTGCATTGTCAGTTGCGTCATTGCTTGCGCCACATGCGCATAAAGAAGCAACCATAGCGACAGAAAGAAGAATGCTTAATAATTTTTTCTTCATAATGTCCTCCTCTTTAGACCTTTCATGAAATTTTAAACTACAAAGGTTACTTTATATTATTTTTCAGTAAATTTCAACACCCATTTTCAAATTATGTGCTATTATGCACGTATTCCGGCAAGATTCACTATTCCCACGCAAGCTCCGGCTTTTTATCGCGGAACATCAGATCTTTAACCGCATCCTTTGCAGGCTTGTTCTCAAACAGAATCTCATTGACCTCTTCAATGATCGGCATATCGATCTTGTACTTCTGTGCAAGTTCTTTGGCTGCCTTTGCGGAATAAACACCTTCCACAACCATCTTGACCTCAGCCATGGCTTCATCCATCGTCTTACCCTGTCCCATTAAAATACCGGCTCTTCTGTTGCGGGAATGCATGGAAGCACAGGTCACGATCAGATCACCGATTCCGGAAAGGCCTGTAAATGTCTCCGGCTTACCACCCATGGCTACACCTAAGCGTGAAATTTCCGCAATACCTCTGGTGATCAGGGCTGCTTTTGTGTTATCTCCGCAGCCGAGTCCGTCTGCGATACCGGCTGCCAGTGCCACGACATTTTTCAGAGCTGCACCAACCTCGATTCCCAGAATATCAGGGCTTGTATAAACACGGAAATAAGCATTGTTCATGAAAATATTCTGGATATATTCCGCTGTCTGTTTTGTTCTTGCACCGACTACGCAGGTCGTCGGCATATCCTTTCCGACTTCTTCCGCATGGGAAGGTCCGGATAATACAGCTACATCCGCCTGTGGGATCTCCTGCTCGATGATCTGGGATAAGGTCATTAACGTATGTTCTTCGATTCCTTTTGCTACATTGACAATAATCTGTCCTTCCGCCACATATTCACGCATTGATTTTGCCGTACTTCTTGTAAAAGAAGAAGGTACAGCCAGTACGAGCAGATCCTTTCCGTCGATTGCTTTCTTTAAATCTGTGGTAAACTCCATGCTTTCCGGCAGTTTTACGCCCGGCAGTTTATCTACGTGCTCATGCTTTTCCTGCAGCATTTTGACTTCCGCCTCTATAATAGACCATACGATCACGTCATGTCCGTTATTTGCAAGCAGTCTGGAAAGTGCTGTTCCCCAGCTTCCTGCACCGATCACACCAATTTTTGCCATCTTTTAATCCTCCCTGTTAGCCTTGAACAGATACGTCTTTCGTTCTGTTCCGGCAAATAATCTCTTTATATTTTCTTTATGTCTGGCAAATGCCATGACCATCAGGAACATGCCGACCGCATACATTTCCAGAAGTGCAGGCTGGCTCATTCCGAAATAACCCTTTTGTCCCAAAACGATCAGCTCCGTGATAAATCCGACATACACAGCCAATGAGCCGACCGATACATAATGTGTTGTAAAAAACAACAAACAGAAGATTGGAGCTGCCACAATCAGAAAAGGCCAGTGAAATGCCAGAATCAATCCTGCTGTTGCTGCAATTCCTTTTCCTCCCTTAAACTGCAGATAAAATGGGAAATTGTGTCCTAAAATAGCACCTGCAGCCGCATAGAGAGATAAAAGCGGCAATATATCCGGATATTTGTTTTTAAACAGGAGTCTGACCAGTTCTACCGCGAAAAAGCATTTAAACACATCGCCTAAAAATACGATCAGTCCGGCTTTCTTTCCAAGCACCCGGAGTGCATTTGTTGTACCCGCATTTCCACTTCCGTGCTCCCTGATATCAATATGGTTCATCTTTCCATAGATAAATGCCGTCTGGAACAGACCGAAGACATAACCGATCGCCAGACAAATAACTCGTTCCATTTTCTTACCCTCGCTTTTATCCTGTATTGTCTCTTTTATTGATCCTTCTCTTTTCGTTCCCGGATAATAAAATGCAGTGGTGTCCCTTTAAAACCAAAGGTATCTCTGATCTTATTTTCGATATATCTTGTATAAGAGAAATGCATCAGCTGTTTGTCATTGACAAATATCACAAAGGTAGGCGGTTTTACAGCTACCTGTGTGATATAGTACAGTCTGAGGCGCTTGCCCTTATCACTCGGTGGCTGCTGGAGTGCAACTGCTTCTGCCATGATCTCATTCAGCACACCCGTTGCGACACGCATGGACTGGTTCTGCTCTACCATGTCGATCAGTTCATACAGTTTTCCGATACGCTGTCCTGTCTTTGCTGAGATAAAGGTGATCTCCGCATATGGCATAAATGACAGGATCTGTCTGACCTTCTCTGTAAAGCGGTAGATTGTTTTATCGTCCTTTTCCAGTGCATCCCATTTATTGACCGCAATGATGATCCCCTTACCGCGTTCATGTGCGATTCCCGCGATCTTGGCATCCTGCTCCGTCACACCTTCCAGTGCATCGATCAGAAGGATCACAATATCCGCACGCTCCACGGCAGAAACCGTACGCACGATCATATACTGTTCCAGTTCTTCCTTGATCTTATTTTTACGGCGAAGTCCCGCTGTATCGATAAAGATATATTCTTTGCCGTTATAGGTCACTTCCGCATCGACTGCATCTCTTGTCGTACCGGCGATATCGGAAACGATCAGTCTGTTTTCCCCGAGCAGCTTATTGATCAGGGAGCTCTTTCCAACATTCGGCTTTCCGACGATCGCAATGCGGGGTCTTTCATCTTCTATCTCCTCAGCTGCATCATCCGGGAAATGCGATACGACTTCATCCAACACTTCACCGATGCCCTGTCTGTTTGCTGCAGAAATCGCCATTGGCTCTCCGATGCCCAGATTGTAAAATTCATACACATCAAGCATCATCTTTTCGTAGCTGTCTACCTTATTGACAACCAGAATGATCGGCTTCTTTGACCGTCTGAGCATGTCCGCCACCTTGGCATCTGCGTCTACCAGTCCCTGTTTGACATCTACCATAAATAAAATAACATCTGCCGTATCGATCGCAATCTGTGCCTGTTCACGCATCTGCGAAAGGATGATATCCTTGCTGTCCGGCTCTATACCGCCCGTATCGATCAGTGTAAAGCTGTAATTCAGCCATGTCACATCTGCATAGATTCGATCTCTTGTAATACCCGGCGTATCCTTTACAATAGAAATACGGGAACCCGCAAGGGCATTAAACAATGTGGATTTTCCGACATTCGGTCGTCCAACCACCGCAACGATCGGCTTTCTTTTTCTATTTTCCATATGCTCTCCTTTTTATCCAGTAAACAACTACTTCCTGATGCGGATCTTCTTAACGCTGCTCCACTTTGACCTAGAGGCGCCCTTCACAGCCCGCACTCTGACGTAATAGGTTTTATTTTTCTTCAGGCTTTTGACGGTTACAGACGTCTTCGATGCTTTTACCGTTTTTGTTTTGGTCGCCTTTGCGGTAAATTTTTTGCTTGTAGAATACTGTACCTGTATTGAAGTTGCCTTTGTATATTTCTTCCACTGCACGGACAGCTTACGTCCCTGCTTGTTGGTCAGCTTTTTCAAGACCGGTTTGGAAAGAGATACCTTTTCGGTATTATTTCCGTCCGGTTCCGTTGCACCGCGGCTTATGGTGACCGCATTCTCCCGGATATCCCCTGCGATCATCATTTCCGTATAGAAAAACTCATGTGACGTGTCAAGCGTCGGGCTGTCAACAGCAACAACCGCATATTCCTGCTTACTTCCTTTTTCTATGACACTCCCTCTGTAGGCATATTGATTGCCGTTTGTCGTGATATTTCCATCATATCTGTTACACTCCATCGGAACCGTGCTATCGATCAGCTTCCATTCTGTTCCTGTTTTCTTATAAATTCTGTAGCTTCTCGTGCTTTTCGTATGCGTCCATTTCAGATATGCCCTGCCAAGCTCGTCAACCGTACCTGTTGTATTCAGCTTTTCCGGCTTTTTTACCAGATCCATTACGATAGAATATGGATATAGTCCCGATGTATCCGACTGTACACTCAGGTAATAAACACCCTTTTGCAATGTAAAGTAGGAATACTGACTGTTAAATGTCCCGGACATGTTTTTGCCGATCTGCGTGGTCAACTGTGCATCCGCATAAAGCCTGGATATAAAACCTGCGCCCGGATTCCGCAGCAGCACCATGCTTTCCTGTGGTACCGTGATCTTATAATAACATTTGATCCCCATGGTATCTGACAGTGTTTCGGAATATGTCTGAAGCGGTACCATCTCTGTTGCTGTAGATACGGAAATATTGGAAGGGAAACTTTTATCCCCCAGCACAGCGGTAAAGGTATAGTCGATCGGCTTCGGATCATCGTCACAATCCGTCCAGTATACAACTGCCGCGTATCTTCCCTGTGGCAGAACCACATCCAGATATCCCTGTCCGCTTTGCAGCACTTTATCTCCAGCGTTCCGGTCCACCAGCTTAAGCACCAGATGATCCGAACTTACCGTATCCCGGCTCAGTCGCAGAACAACTTCCCCTGCTTTTGACAGATCAAAATAATAGTAAATATTATTGCCATATGTCGTTGTACCTTTATATTCCGTTCCGTCAAGCTTTACGGTTCCGCCGTTTGTGTCCGCATAAGCATCCACGGCTCCAAAGCAAAGTAATATACCGATCACAAGCAGAACTGCCTTGCATCTGCATAGCCATTTATCTATCTTTCTATTCCTCATGATCCCTCTCCATTTTCATGTTTCTGTCAATGACAGGCATTTTTCTCCATATTGATTTATATTACAATATTCAGGGGGAGTTGTAAAGTGGTCAGCCCCTGTCCCGCATGCCATGCCCTGTATTTTAGCTTGTCTTTCCCTGTTATGTATGCTATAAATAAGAATGGATTTTAACTGCACATATCTTAGGAGGGAATCATGCCAAACTTAGTCGAACTCGAATCCGCAATGCCGGTTGCTCCGCTGAAGCTTTTAGCACTTGACAGCTGTAAGGAGCTCGGTAACCGTGTCAACGAATATCTTGTGGATTTTCGCAAAAATGTACATAATGATATCAAACAGGATCCCGCATTCCGCGGCTATTCCGAAGAAAATTATCTGATCGACGCTGCCTGCCCGCGTTTCGGAAGCGGCGAAGGCAAGGGTATCTTATCCGAATCCGTCAGAGGTAAGGATGTCTTTTTAATGGTCGATGTGTGTAACCACAGTCTGACCTATACAGTCAACGGTTATGAGAATCACAAATCTCCGGATGACCATTACCAGGATTTAAAGAGAATGATCGCTGCTATCGCAGGAAAAGCACACAGGATCAATGTTATCATGCCTTTCTTATATGAAGGCAGACAGCATAAAAGAAGCGGTCGTGAGTCGCTTGACTGTGCTTATGCACTCAAAGAGCTGAGTGAAATGGGTGTTTCCAACTTCATTACGTTTGATGCCCATGATCCGCGTGTCCAGAATGCTACGCCACTGAAGGGCTTTGATAACTTTACACCGCCGTATCAGTTCATCCGTTCTCTGCTCCGTTACGAAAAGGATCTGATCATCGACAAGGATCATATGATCGTGATCAGTCCGGATGAAGGTGCTCTTGACAGAGCAGTTTACTTCTCTTCCGTGCTCGGTGTCGATACAGGTATGTTCTACAAACGTCGTGATTACTCCAGAGTTGTAAACGGCAAGAATCCTATTGTTGCACATGAATTTTTAGGAGACAATATCGAAGGAAAGGATGTAATCATCATTGATGATATGATCGCATCCGGCGGTAGTATGATCGATACAGCCAAGCAGCTAAAAGCCATGAAGGCAAAGCGTGTATTTGTCTGCTGTACTTTCGGTCTTTTCACGGAAGGTCTTGCTGCTTTTGATGAGGCTTATGCGAACGGTGTATTTGACCGTGTTGTATGCACCAACCTGACATATCTTCCACCGGAAATTTTAGAGCGTGACTATTTTGTCACTGCAGATATGAGCAAGTTCCTTGCCAGTATCATTGATTTTATGAATCATGATATTTCCATGGGAAATGTACTGACACCGACGGAGAAGATCCATGAGGTACTTGCGAAGTACAATGCACGGGAAGATGTGCTGATCTAAATTTGAGTTTTATATATAATCCCCGCGATGGCAGACAGACGCAATCACGTTTGACTCCCCTGCGATTTGCTCGAAGCACATATTGCACGCGCTCCGGCCACCAAAAAGCATGGTGGTCTCTCCGCGTGGCAAGTGCTTCGCAAATCTCAGTCGTCTACACTATCGATTGCTTACTGTCTGCCACCGCGGGGATTTTTACATCTTAACACTTGTATCATAGATCCGCACATCAGTAAAAAGCCTTTGATCCCAGAACAGATTTCTATTCTATTTCTGAATCGTTATGAAAGAATATAAAAACGGCTCCTGCGTGATAGGGGATGCGATTAGCTGCGTATGCGTCTTTCTACTTGGCTAAGTACTGACAAGATATATGGTGCCACGACAAGGATGTCGTGGCAGCGAACCTGAGACATGGATGTCGAATGTTCGCGTGCCATATAGATTGACAGTACGTGCCCTAGTAGAAAAGCATATGCAGCGTGCATACCCTTATCATGCAGGAGCCGTTTTCTTTCATAATTTCTTGCTCTGTTAATGCATATTATCCGTATACGCCGGGAAATCGATACTGACCTTGAACAGATCCCCGTCCAGATAGATCTCGAACTCTCCGCCCTGCGCTTTCACAAGATTCTTCGCAATGGAAAGTCCCAGTCCGCTTCCTTCCGTGCTGCGGCTGACATCCCCTCTGATGAAACGCTCTGTCAGTTCATCCGCCGCAATATTCAGCGGCTGTGCAGAAATATTTTTGACCGTAATTTCTATCATGCTCTGCTCTGATTCCTGATCTGCAACTGTCTTCACGATGCGGTTGACATCACAGTACACTCTCGTTCCCTGCATCGCATATTTATAGATATTTCCGAACAGGTTATTAAGGACACGCCATGTTCTGTCGGAATCTGCCCAGATCAGGTAAGGTGCCTCTCCATCCTTCGGCTCCACATCTGCCACGATCTGCAGTCCTTTTTCTTTCCATTTGTCCTCATATTCTCCGATTGCCTGCGTAAACAGTTCGGAAACATTAAGCTGACCCATTTTTAAAGTAATATTACCGGAACTGATCTTGCTTGCTTCTACCAGATCCAATGTCAGCCGCTTCAGGCGCTGTGACTTTTCATCCAGTATCCTGATATATTCCTGTGCCTTTTCATTTTGGATATCTTCCCGTTTTAAAAGATCCACATAATTGATAATAGAGGTCAGTGGTGTCTTGATATCATGGGACACATTCGTGATCAGATCCGCCTTCAGTCTTTCGTCCTTCATACTGATCGTCACGGCATTTTGTACAGCATTTCCGATCTGGTTGACAGCCTCTGCCATTACCTTATTTTCACCATATATTTTTTCTGTATCGATCTGATATGTGAGGTCGCCTTCAGAGATCCTTGTAATACCTTCCACGATCTTCTCCCGTGTCCGATTGCTGTAATAAATATACAGCCCATACAGTATGATAACGATCAGATCAAGGAAAATCGCTATACCGATCACACCGACACCTGCAAAAAACAGGTTTACCAGAAACAGTCCCAAAAGTCCGCCATATACCGGTACAAAACTGCGGATGGCAAGTGATCTGTGGTTGAGTACAGATTGAATGCCTCTGCCGATCACATGGAGGCACTTTTTGCACACCAGTTTCAAACCATGTAACAGCCTGTAGCAGATACTGTTCTTCCAGAATGTACCAGCCTTGATCCTTCTGACCAGAGAGCCCGTGTAGGCAAGCAGCATCAGATATAACAGGAAGAATGTAAGGAGCAGAATACCGCAGAATACCTTTGCACCAATCTGTCCGCTGTAAGTGTTATAGCCATTGTCGCCCAGACTTGCCGCAATCTCCACGCCAAACCAGCCAACAAGAAAGGCACTGCCGATCGCAATAGCCGCTGCCAGTTCCGTATACCAGGTGTCAAAATAACGAAGCTGCTCTTTTTCCCGCTTTGGCTGCATAATGATAAATGCAATATATCCTGCCAGTGCAAACAATGCCAATATACCTGCGATCACAAGCAGCATCATAAATCCCATCAGCGGCATTTTGTTTTTCAGCATCGTATAACTTTTCGCTGCCTGCGCATAGGCATCATCCGGATTCCATTTGCCAAGCAGCTTTGTGTTTGCAGTCTTATCTGCCTGTGTACGCACACAGATATACAGCTTACCGCCTTCCGGGAAACTGTAACGGTAAGAATGGAGCAGGCTCTTATACGGCACTTCATTCCCTGCTTTTACTCCATCACATACAAGCTCATCGGTCTGATAATCGTAGCACATATAAACACCGCATTCCTGCATGGCAGCAATGAGCGCATTTGTATCCTTGCTGCGGTCCAGATTGGTATACTGCACCTTACCCGACGGATCCACCATCAGATATTTTAAATTCATGTCATCCTTGAGCACCTGCTTATAGCTGTTGTAAACCGTATAATTGGTCGCAAGATCACATGCTGCCTGCTGCACTGCCTGTTCTACATTTGCATAAGTCATCCCATCGGGAAGTGTCAGATCATACAGACTGTCCATATTGACCGGTTTGTATTCCTCGATCAGTCTGGTCTCTTCCTGTTCTGCAGTGTCTGGCTGCAGTGCCGCCTCATCCGATGCTGCCTCTTCTGTTTCATCTGTTGTGTAGGCAGTGTTTGCTTCTGTCCTGTATCCGCCTTCTGCCGTCTCGTCCGCGGTTTCTGCTACGATCATATAAGAAGCAGTCTCTTCATCCCCTTCTGTCGTGTCCATACTTTCATCCGATATACTTTCTGTAGAACCGTATGATTCATAACAAAATCCTTCCTCACTTCTCCACCAGGCGATCAGATCTCCTATCTTATAAATGAGTTTGGGTAATTCCACCGTCGGCTTGTCAGTTCTTTTCCGGTTGTCATAGGCAAATATGTCAATTTCCTTATCGGAATCGTACTTTCCGTCCTTTTCCATCTGGGAGCTGACAGCCATATATTCCGAAAGCTGTGACAGATCTACATGCAGAAAATCATAAAATGTACTTGTCTGTTCAAAATTTTCTTCCTCAGAAAACGGATCCAGCGTATAATAGCTGCCCTGTCTGTTTACCACATTCATGGAATATCCCAAAAATGCCAGCACAAAAGCCATTCCCATGGCACATATCTGGGAAAACGCACCGGCGATCAGCCGCCCGTTTCCCTTTAACCAGTTTTTCATTTTCCTACCTCTTTCGCAGAATTTCTTCTGCTGCTTCATTTTTATCTGTTACTTTTCGATTTTATAGCCTACGCCCCATACAACTTTCAGGTAACGAGGCTCCTTTGGATTGATCTCTATTTTTTCACGAATGTGACGAATATGTACCGCTACTGTATTTTCCGCGCCATAAGCTTCCTCATTCCAGATACTTTCGTAGATCTGCTGCGTCGAAAATACCCTGCCCGGATTCTGTACTAAAAGAAGCAGGATCTGATATTCGATCGGTGTCAGTTTGACCTGTTCTCCGTCCACTGTAACGATCTTTGCCTCATCATCGATCTCCAGCGAACCGACTACATAATTCTTTTTGGTGCCTGCGCAGCTTCCCAGCATTGTATAGCGTCTCAGACTGGATTTCACACGTGCCACAAGCTCCAGTGGGTTAAAAGGCTTTGTGATATAATCATCCGCCCCCACATTCAGGCCCAATATTTTATCTACATCCTCCGATTTTGCCGACAATACTAAAATCGGAATCGCGGAAAAGCTGCGGATCTTGATCATGGCATGGATCCCATCCATTTCAGGCATCATGATATCGATGAGCAGAAGCTGGATATCTTCTTTTTGCAGTACTTCGATCGCCTCTCTCCCGTTGTATGCTTTAAAAATCTGATAACCCTCCTGTGACAGATAAATACTGATCGCCTCCACGATCTCTTTATCATCGTCACATACCAGAATATTTGCCATTTCTTTCACCTCCTGAAAGTATCATATAAAAAGAATCTTAATACCGGGGTAGGAAAAGTATTAAGATTCCATTAAAATTCTATCTTATATATAAAAATATCTTGCAACAACTATACCATTGTTGCAAGACATTTACAATAAATCTTTTTGAATTATTCTGCATCCCTGATCGCTTTTCGAACAGGCAGGATACACCCCGGAGAAACACTCAGTTCATCAATTCCCATCTTGATGAAAATATTTGTCAGGAAAGTGTCTGCACCAAGCTCACCGCAGATGCCTGCCCAGATGCCAGCCTTGTGGGCATTGTCTATTACCATCTGGATCTCTTTTAAAACTGCCGGATGGTGCGCATCATAAAACGGATCCAGCTTTGCGTTCTGCCGGTCGATCGCCAGCGTATACTGCGTCAGATCATTTGTACCAATACTGAAGAAGTCTACTTCTTTAGCCAGATTTTCACTTTCAAATACTGCTGCCGGTGTTTCGATCATAATGCCTTCTTCCACATCACCGATCTGAATGCCTTCTGCCAGAAGCTCATTCTTTACTTTTGCGGAGATTTCTTTGATCTTTAAAACCTCATCTACGGAAATGATCATCGGATACATGATCGCCAAATTTCCAAAAGCACTTGCCCTGAAAAGCGCGCGAAGCTGTGTTTTAAAAATTTCCGGTCTTGTCAGGCAGATACGGATCGCCCGATAGCCAAGTGCCGGATTATCCTCTTTATCCAGATCAAAATAATCTACCTGTTTATCAGCCCCTATATCAAGAGTCCTGATGATCACCTTCTTGCTGCCCATCGTTTCCACGACCTTCTTATACGCCTGAAACTGTTCTTCTTCTGTCGGATAATTGTCTGCCTCCAGATACAAGAATTCACTTCTGAACAATCCGATACCGCCTGCATCATTATCAAGGACAGAAACAAGGTCTGACGGGTTTCCGATATTGGCGTACAGGTTTATCTTTTTCCCGGATTTTGTAACATTTTCTTTTCCCTTCAGCATTTGTAAAAGCTTCTTCTGTTCTTCATCCTGCAGCTTTTTCTTAAAGTATTCTTCCAGAACCGGCATTTCCGGATCTACAATGAATTTTCCTTCATATCCATCCACAATGCCATTCTTTCCATCCCATTCTTCGCTGATCTGTACACCGACCAGTGCAGGGATTCCCATTGTTCTGGCAAGAATGGCTGTATGGGAATTGGCGGATCCCAGTCTTGTCACAAAGGCAAGCAGTTTGCTTTTATCCATCTGCACCGTTTCACTCGGTGCCAGATCATCCGCTACAATGATCACCGGTTCATCACCGATCTCGCTGCTTCCGTCATTGCCACACAAAATAGTCAGGATACGGTTGGTAATGTCTTTGATATCTACAGCACGTGCCTTAAAGTATTCATCATCCATACCGGCAAACATTTCTGCAAAGTTATCACCTGTTGTTGCGATCGCATACTCTGCATTGACATGCTGTGCTCTTATGATATTTTCTATGGAATCCTTATAGTCATCATCATCAAGCATCATGGCCTGTACATTGAAAATTTCCGCATTCGCTTCTCCGACCTCTGCCACAGCCTTATCATAAAGTGCGCCAAGCTGCTGCTCTGCCTTTTCCTTTGCCTCCATATATCGTGCAAGTTCGGCTTCCGCATCCTCGATCTTTGTTCTTACAATGACATTTTCCGTTTTTTTATAAAAATGGATCTTGCCGATGGCAACCCCATTAAAAACTTTTTTTCCCGCCTTTGTTTCCATACCGTTTCTCCTTCTTTTCAACCTGACAGCTTTTAAAGATTTGCTTTAAAAAATGCTTCCAGCTCACCTGCTGTTGCTTCTTCGTTTTCACCCTCTACTGTAACAGTAATGGTCTCGTTCTTTAAAATACAAAGTGCCATCAATGCCATCAGTTTTTTTGCCTCTGCGCTTTTCTCCCCTTTGTGGATCAGAATAGTATCTGTATACTTCTTCGCTTCCTTTACCAGAAGTCCCGCCGGTCTTGCATGTAAGCCTACCGGATCTGTAATTGTGTATTCAAATGATTTCATTTTCGTTTCCTCCTATTATTCTGTATGATCATGCTAACACATAACGGCAGATAGCTTTGGCTACGCCGTCTTCTTCATTTGTATCTGTTACCGCATCTGCTATTTTTTTGATCTTTTCTGTGGCATTTCCCATTGCAACCCCAAATCCTGCGGTTTCAAGCATTTCTATATCAAGCTCCTGATCGCCGATCGCAAGTGTCCGCTCCGGATCTATCTGGAGCTTATCACAGATCGTCAGAAGTGCCCTTCCCTTGTTTGCACCTTTTGGCAGGATTTCCAGATATTCCGCATCGGAACGTGCAAAATCCAGCATTGCATACTGCGGATCTTCCAGTTCTTTTCTGATCTTATCGATGGTCTGTGCATCTGTTCCAAACAAAAGCTTGTTCGGTCCTGTTTTTTCTTGTTCAAATCGCTGCCTGAGCTTATAAAAATCTACTGTCTGTGACTGAAAGCTGATCAGACCGCATTCCCGTCTTGTATAAGCATCCTCTCTTGACACATACCAGTTATTTCCCTTGTATGCCCACAGAGGAACATTATATTTATCCGCCAGCCTTTCCAGTATCTCTGTCATTCTGTAAGGTGGCATCGTATCATCACAAATGCATCTGCCATTCATCGTAATATAAGTCCCCGCCATGCTCCCTTCAATGCAGGAGAATCCGATCTGTTCCTCTACGATCCTGATCGCATGTGGCATTCTGCCTGATAAAAGAGCAATGTGGATTCCTTCCCTTCTGGCTCTGTAAAGTGCTTCCTTGGCACCGGGTGATACCTTCTTCCTACTGTCAAGCAATGTACCATCCAGATCCAGACAGATGAGTTCATATTTATTTGCCATAGCCCTCACTCTCTATTACCTGTAATATCTTATTGACATTGTTCTTTCCGTTTTTAATACCGAGATTCAGTACTGCTGCGCCCAGAAAGCCAAGTATCAGGAGAATGATGCCTGTGATCTTCATCAAAAGAGGCTGCGTCTGATTGACAAATCCCAGATACGTTACCGCAGCACCTATAGCAGATAATCCAAGTGCCATATTCTTCCAATGTCCGATCGTGCGGATTGCCTTAAGCTGTGCATCGGCTTCTTGCGTCAGAAATTTCTTTTTTTCACCAGTCATTGTTTTTCTCCTTTTCCTATTCTTTTCTGTGGTTGTACCGAATGGCGGCTGACCATCCGGATTCTGTCATGTATCCGGATACATGTTGCAGCCCCGCTCATCTGCGAAGCAGATTTGCATGAGCGAGGTTCCAACGAAGGTCTGAATACAGTATTTAGTAAGCGAGTCCCGGATTGAAGAATCCAATTACAACACCGACAAACGCGATTACTACCAAAAGTAACATAACTTTAACCGGTGACATTTTCTTCTTTGCCATCAGATACCAGCAAAGCATAACAAATGCTGCGGTCAGAGAACCGGGCAGGACTTCATTTAACTTATCCTGCAATACCAGATAAGCTTCTCCTGCATCGTTATACAGCTTGAAAGAGGTCGTCACACTGACCCATGTCGCTGCTACTGCTCCGATGACAATACCACCGAGTACGGATACGGATTCACGAATTGCTTCTCCCTGCGGTCCAACCAGAAATTCAACTGCTTTTCCACCAAGCTGATATCCTTTGAAGTATAAGAATTTCATACCGAAATATGCGAACAAGTTCCACGCGATGATGTAAAAAATAGCTCCGATCGGAGAACCACCGGTTGACATACCGAGTGCAATACCAAGTAAGATTGGGATCACCGTTCCGACTACGAGCGAATCACCGATTCCTGCCACAGGTCCCATCAGGCCGGCTCTCAGACCATTGATCGTTTCCTCGTCCACACCATCTTCTCCGTTTGCTCTTGCTTCCTCAAGACCTGCTGTAATACCGACTACGACAGATCCTAACTGCGGCTCTGTATTAAAGAAGGCTGTATAGGTGTTCACCGCTTCTGCTTTTTTATCTTCATCATCATAAAGTTCTTCTATCAGCGGAAGCATTGCGCAAAGGTAACCGAATGTCTGCATATGCTCCTGCGAGAAGCATGTTAAATGTCCATAATACCAGTTATGGAAAGATTTTAATAATGTCTTTTTTGATAATTTCTTTGCCATTTAAATATCCTCCTCGTCATCATCATATGTACCGGCTGCTGCTGGCTTTGCTACAGATAACATTTTGATCTTGTAGAAAATGATTGCAAACATACCTGCCACGATCGTTGCACCTACTAGATTGACTCCCATGGTTCCTGCCAAAACAAAGCCAAAGAAGAAAGGAACAAAGTCTGCTGCTTTTTTTACGATCTGCTTTAACAGGATCGCAATACCGACACAAGGAAGAAGTGCACCTACTGTAAATAAAGTCTTCATGGCAAGACCATCCATCGGAAGTGCTGTTTTGATCAGTTCTACAACATTTGCACCCAGCTTACACATAATCAGCGTCGGGATGAAAGAACAGATCAGGTGGGAAATCCATGGAAGACCCATGTCTACCAGATAAAGCTTTTTATACTCTCTCTTTTCTACTGCCTTCCAGCCGATATGCTGCCATAACAGGTTGATCGTAGCTGTTCCGTAGAACAGTACTGTACCAAGTGTACCAACCATGGCACCAAAGCTTGTTGCAAGTGCTGTACCCTGTGCACTGTCTGCCTCCAGACCATAGCTTTTCAGTGCTACCATAGCAAGCGGAATACCGATATAGCTGACTGCACGTACATCGGCTGAAACAGTTCCGCCCGGTGTAACAAGCGCAATATAGATAAGCTGCATCGCACAGCCTACAATAATACCTGTTGGGATATCCCCTAAAATAATACCGCACACAAGACCACCTACAAGAGGTCTTCCCAGTGTATAGTTACCAACTGAAGATCCGCCCATACCCGGCATACTTGATAAACATGCAAACAGGGCTAAAAGAGCGGCCTGAATCCAACTGATCGTCATAATTATTTCCTCCTAAGCCAAATTAATGAAATCCGAACTGTCCTCTGAATTTTGTCCAGTTACCGATTGCTTCCTCTTTTAATAACGCAAACTCCACAGAATATCCTGCATTCTGGATATTTTCAAGTGCCTGTGCTTCTTCCTGTGTAATGGACTGGTTATTACCAAGCTTTGTAGCACCCGGTCTGTCATTACATGGTCCGATGATCACAGTCTTGATCCCCGGCTGAAAGCCCTGCTGTACCAGAATTTTTTCCATATCAATCGGATTTTTGGTAATCAGGAAATAGTTGTCCTTGCTGGCAAGTACCTTTTCGCATTTGGCTGCAAATTCATCCAGTGACCATACAAATGTTTTCTTTCCACTGGCACTCTTATAAGCTGCCTTTAATACCGGATTTGCTGCTGCCGCATTATTGACTGCGATCAGTCCGTCGCAAGGGTACTCAAGTGCCCATCTTGTACATGTCTGTCCGTGGATCATACGATCATCTACTCTGATAAATGAAACTGCCATATTATTCTCTCCTTTACTTTGTGTTCTTAAATGTCATCATCGTTTTCAAGTGCATCGATCCGAAACTCTCCGATTCCGTCCTGTGCTTCGGAAATCAATGTGTCTTTTAATTCCTCGGTTGAAAGGTCATCCTTCATCATAGCTGCTGTCAGTACCATCGGAAGATTCATTCCGCTGAACATAGTCGCCTGTGAAAGCAGTCCCTCCTGTGCAAGTACATTTGCACTGACTGTAAGTGGGGATCCTCCAAGCAGATCCGCAAACAATAGGATTTCATCCTCTTTTCCCACAACAGAAACCAGCTTTCTGAAGTTCTCCGCGAACTGATCCGCTCCCATTCCGTTTTCAAGACTTGTGGAGAGGATATCCTCCCTGCTTTCCCCTGCCAGCATACCGAGCGCATTATGAAGTCCCGGTGCAAACATACCATGACTGACCAATACTACATATTTCATTTTTGCTCCCTCCTTTGTTTTTTATTTTCTAAACAAAGTATAAAAAAAAGACGACACATACGCACCTTGCATGTGTCATCTCTTCTTTCAGATTTTTGTCATAATACCATTGTGACAAATGTCATATTATTCTGTTATTCACTGTAATACTGCATATTTTTCAAGTATTTGTTGATCTCCCTGTTTTTTACGATCAGATCCATACTGATGTTTTTATTGTCATCCATTACTGACTGTACAGCCCTGTCTACCTGCTCCAGTGCCGTATCATAGCCACTGAATGTGGGAGGTGCCACTGCATGCTCCAGTACATCATGCAAAATCTTTGTGCTCATATTGACATGCTCTCCGCTGTCCTTCTCCAGCACAAGCTCTGTCTCATCTGATTCCGTTACCCGCTTCAGCACAGAAACGCCCTCCGAATAATCAAAAATTTCCGCCTGTATCCGGGCATCACCGGAAAGGAGCTTTATAAAATCCCATGCCAGCTTTTCCTGTGTCGTTTCTGCGTTCATACCGACTAACAATGTATCAAGTTCCGAACAGTTATCTCCGGAAGGTCCTGCCGGCATTTCCACACAGTCCCATTCAAATCCAGCATATTTTTTGATGCTGAGCGGATATGATTTATAAGCCCGGTATTCCGAAAAGGACATTGGCATAAATGCAACCTTTCCGTTATCAAACTCCTTAGCGGTCACATCATAGCCACTGACAAGACTGTTCAGACGTTCCAGAAACTGAATAGATGCCACCACCTTCTCATCATTCAGATAACATTTTTTCCCATCTGTATCAAACAATGCAACACCATTTTCTGCAAAAGCATCTTTCCATGTATACCCGGTTACACCAAACTGATCGATCGTTCCATTTCCGTCTGTATCCTTAGTGACAAGCTGGCAGATCCGGTAAAAGTCTTCCCATGTCCAGTTTTCCTCCGGCATGTCGATACCTTCCCGGTCCAGAATCGTCTTATTGACAAACATAAGCTTCGGTGCACATTCATAAGGCATGGCATATTGCGTTCCCATGTATTGTCCCGCATAAAGTGCAGGTTCATAATAATCATCCAGCAAAAGAGACGGATCCTTTTCGATATAGGTATCCAGCTTTTTCAATGCTCCTATCTGCGACAGATCTCCAAGGTCACTGCCCAGCACAAAAAAAACATCCGGTGCTGTTTTCGCAAGCAGCTGCTGTGACAGCCACTCCGAATAATCACTCTTCATAATACCACTCACATAATTCACTTTAATGTCAGCATGTGCTGCTTCAAACTGCCTGATCGCATCATCTATAATCTGATACGCATAGCCGTTCTGGACACCCCAGTAGCTGTCGGAAAACAAGCCCACCGTAAGTGTTCTGTCTGTTTTATGAGTTATTCTTTTTAGTTGTCCTGTGCTAACCATTCCAAGTATGGCAAAAAGCAGGATGACTATGATCAGTTTCCCTGTTTTTCGTTTGTTGTCTGTTTTCTTCATTCGCTTCTCTCACATTTTATCTTTCAGGTCATGGTATACTGCGCCTGTCTGAACAGCCCAGATCGCCAGCTGTGTACGATCTCTTAATCCCAGTTTACTCAATATGATACTCAGACTGTTTCTGACTGTCCCCTCTGAAAGGTTCAGTTTTGTTGCAATCTCTTTATTGGAAAGTCCGCTTCCCACCTGTACAATGATCTGCCATTCATTTTCTTTCAGACTGTTTGACTGCAACTCATCTACCTGTATCGTCAGATTGCTCTGTGCCATTTTGGAAAACAGCTTCACAACCTTGGATGCTATATCCCCGTTGATCATGGCATTTCCCTGATATACCTTACGGATCGCATCCGACAGTTCCTGCATGGATGCCCCTTTGAGCATATAGCCGCTTGCACCGTATTTGAGTGCATTAAACACATATTCATCATCATCAAAGGTTGTCACAATGATGATCTTGATATCGGGATAGTTTTCTTTAATGATCTGTGTACAGACAACCCCATCCATCTCCGGCATACGGATATCCATCAAAATAATATCCGGTCTGTTTTTACGCACCGAACGGACCACCTCTAGTCCATTTGCCACTGCATCCGTCACTTCGAAATCTGCCTCATTATTCAAAATGATCTGTAAACTCTGACGGATCAGTTCCTGATCATCTGCTATCAGTATTTTAATCATCTGCCTTCTCCTCTCCCCATCTGATCGGTATCTGTGCCTCGATCGTAAAACCGTTTTCTCCATGATAGGAAAGCTGTCCGCCGAGCAGCTGCAGCCGTTCCTGCATATGATGCAGTCCAAATCCTTTCTGTACATCCTGACAGCCGATCCCATTATCCATGGTGCTGATTGTCAGAAGATTGTACTCCCGTCCGATCCGGATCCTGATCTCTGTTGCTTTCCCATGCCTTATACTGTTTGTCATGCTTTCCTGCACGATACGATAAATGGTGTCCTCTTCATCCTGTGTAAACCCGTTCAGCCCGGTATCGCAGTCAAACGAAATGACCGCACCTGTTGTTTTTTCCGTTTCGGTGATCATCTGCACAAGTGCATCCTTAAGCATCGTCTTTTCCAGTGCATCCGGGCGGAGTGCATTGATCGATCTTCTGACATCCTTCATTCCGTTTCTTGCAACATCCGCTATCACAGAAAGCTGTGCCTTGGCAGCAGCCGGATCAATGTCCAGCAACATCATACAGGCATCCAGCCCCGTAATAATACCGGTCAGTGCATGCCCAAGTGTATCATGGATTTCCCTTGCCAGCCGGTTCCGTTCCTTTGTCTGTGTTGCAGCTTCCAGTTCTCTTGCCTGTATCAGAAGCTGTTCGTTTTTTTGTGCCAGTTCTTCATTCAGGCTT
Source organism: Kineothrix sp. MSJ-39 (assembly GCF_018917935.1). Classification (GTDB taxonomy): domain Bacteria; phylum Bacillota; class Clostridia; order Lachnospirales; family Lachnospiraceae; genus CAG-194. The sequence goes on from NZ_JAHLPN010000004.1 coordinate 33,738, forward strand.
AAGATTCTCTTTTTCTCACTCATCTGATTTAATATCATTTCAACCATATAATAAATGAATACAAACAGATTCAGTGCATTTAAAAAAGTCAGGACTGCAGACAATAAAACAACTGCCTGATGATCATAATACATCCACATGGTTTTCAGCGAAACGATCGGATATATCACAGAGATCAAATTTGCATCCACCAGCAGATAGATCGCACAGATCGCAGTAATAGCAAACACCCTTCGCCGCATATTTTGTATATATTGCATGCCATCCGCCATGATCAGCAGCATAACACCCGCATACCCAAAATGCACTGCATTACATATGGAAATCCCCACCAAAATCTCCAATACAATTTTGCATGCCAGCTGCCAGCCATTTCTGCTGCGAAAGGACAACAGCAGCAACAGGCAAATATAATAACCGATTCCCAGTACAAATGTATCCGTATAGCTTAGCGGCAGCTTACCCGCACTGTTTAAAAAGCTCTGTGCATTCTGATCCCGGATGATCCCCTTCACACTGCACATTGTCACAATCCCAATATAAACAAGTATCAGCAGGTTTAATTGCTTCATAAAAGCAAACTGATATTTTGGAGTTTGATTTTCTTCCATGCCATGCTCCTTTTACTGCCAGCGTTCAATGCCATAATTATCAACATTTTCCTTTGTTACAAGCTCCACCGGAATATAGGTATAAGCATCTACCTCTTTTCCATCCAGAAGCATATAGATTTGTTCTGCCGCAGCCTTCCCGATCTTCGACGGGAACTGCGCTGCAGTAGCCCGCATCATCCCCTCCTTGATCAGTGCCTTTGAATCCGGTGAAGCATCTACACCATATACGCCTACCCTGTCAAGCACGCCCGCTTCGTCCAGTGCTGCCACAACACCTACACTGGAAAGATCATTCAGGCAAAAAACATTGTCAAATGCAATTCCCTTTTTCAAAAGCTCCTGCATCTTCGGAAGCGCGATCTCCTGCTGCCCCTCACATTCAATCTGCTCAACGATCTCTATTCCCTCACATTCCCGGACTGCATCCAGAAAACCTTCCATACGATCTCTGCCTGATTTTGTACTCTGATGTTCCATCAGAACAACCTTTGCCTCTTTTGTCTGCGATGCAAAATATTCTCCCACCTGTCTGCCGGCTGCATAATTATCGGAAGTGATCGTGCAATCCACCAACGTTTCATCTTTGACATTGGAATCCACCACAACAATATAAACACCCTTTTCCTTTGCCTTTGTCAGAACATCTGTCAGACTTTCCCAGTCTACCGGCGTCAGCACAAGCACATCAATCCCCATGGAAAGCATATCATTGATCTGCTCGATCTGCCGCTCCACACTCAGTGCCGGATCCCGGAGCACCCATTGATCCCCTTCCGCTTCCACTCTCTGGATGATCTCCTCACTCACGATATTATAAAATTCATTATTCATCGTCATGTAACTGGCTCCGATCATGTGCTGCTTATCCGCATCCAAAAGTCCCACGTCATATTTCTTCAGGATAACACCCAGACAACCAAACACAAAGATCCATAAAAGAATGGTTCCAATTACGAGAAATTTCTTTTTGCTCATATGCCTTCTTCCTCTGGATATGTAAAATTCCATTCTCTTCTGCATGCGGTCATAAGCTCCATGACATCCTTTGTATACTCCAGATACAGTTCTTCCTGTTTATCCGCATGTGAAGCTATGGCATTTTCCATATCTGTAAGCTCATATAAAAGTGCGTCTTCTCTTCTGCCAGCCTGTACGAGCTCTGTTTTCCCACTTTCTGTATATGTGATCCGCGCTTCACACGCTCTCGGATATTCCATAATTTCAATATAGCCCTTTTCACACGAGATCATACCGCGTTTCGGCTGTTTGGAATGCAAAGAAAGCATGATTGTCGCCATCTGCCCTTCCGCATTCATCAGAAGCAGTCCCGCCTGTTCATCCACACCGGTTGGTGCCATTTTCACAATGGACTTTACCTGATCTGGCTTTGATGCCATAAACCATCTGCAAAGAGAAAGTGCATATACACCAATATCCAGCATTGCTCCACCGGCAAGATTCTTGTTAAAAAAACGGTTATTCATATCATACTCTTTAAAGCTGCCAAAATTAACCGTCATCAGATTAACTGCACCAAGCTTGCCGGACTGCAGGATTTCATGAAGCCTGCGATAGATCGGCATATGAAAGATCGTCATAGCTTCCGCCACGATCACACCCTTTTCTTTTGCCAATGAAAGCGCCTCCGACAGTTCCCCGCTGTTTAATGTGACCGCCTTTTCCACAAGCACATGCTTTCCGTTTGCGATTGCCTGCTTCATAAAGGAAATATGTGTATTATGCGGCGTTGTGATATAAATGGCATCCACTTCCGGATCCGTGAACATTTCATTGTACTGTGCATATACTTTTTTAATGCCGTATTTTTCTGCAAACAGAACTGCTTTTTCCCTTGTCCTGTTTCCTACCGCATAGATATATCTTCCCTGTTTCTGCAATGCCGCTGCCATTTCGTTTGCGATCACACCGCAGCCTAATACCGCCCAGTTTATCTCTCTCATTTTTATCACCTACTGCTTTCTTATTTTGTCATTCCTCTGTCCTATTTTCTTTCAGACATAAAAATGCCCCAAGATTACCGCGTTTTCCGTTTGTTTTTCTGTGTGAGAACAGATATGCCGGATTATGCGCCGTGCAGACATTGGTCACTTCCAGATGCTCCGGCACAATACCTGCATCTGTAAGCCACAGCTGATTGGCAAGCCACAGATCCAGCTGATATTTTCCTTCTGCCTTCTGCTCCGGCTTCTGATATAGGAGTTTTTCTGCGCTGGGCATTTTCGCAAATGCGTTTTGAAATTCTTCTGCCACATCACTGCTGACCTCGTAGCAGTCCTGACAGATGGATGGGCCGATCGCCGCATGGATATCTGCCGGATCACAGCCAAATTCCGTATGCATCCGCTCTACCATCTTTTTACCCATACCTGCCACGGTTCCGCGCCAGCCCGAATGCGCCAGTCCGATCACTTCTCTGACCGGATCCACAAAATAAAGCGGTACGCAATCCGCATAAAAGGTAGCCAGTGCTAACCCTTTCTCTTTCGTGATCAGTCCGTCAATATCCGTGTAATCCCGTTGTCTGTCGATTCCCTTTCCGGCGTCTTCCTTTGTGACGATCCTGATATTCGTCGTATGTGTCTGGTCGGAGCAGACGATCCAGTCTCTTGTAATACCCAGTACCTCTGCCACTCTGTCATAGTTTTGCAGGACACAGTCTTTATCATCCCCGCGCGTAAAGCTCAGGTTCAGGCTTTCAAAGATCCCGCTGCTTGTCCCGCCTGTCCGCGTTGTGAACAGATGCCTGACGCATCCTGTATTCGTCAGTACCGGAAATGTCAGGTATTCCATTTCCCAGCCATCCGGGCTGTTATATTTGTTTTGTACAGGTACATTTTCTGTATCCCTTGTCTTTGCTACACGCTGTAAATCGTACATACAGTCCTCTATTCTTACTATTTGATCATTTTGGTTTCTTGCTTTCCGCCTGTTTTCCAGTTTACGTCCTTTATATTATTTGTACTAAAATACCGCATCTGCTCATGATTTCCAAGTGACTTTTGTCACAGATTTACCAAATCCGATGCAGAAATGCATTTCTGATCCAGGTAATCTCATTCCCCAGAATGGCGATCACATCATATCTGACCGGCTGCTGCTCCGGTATATGATACTGGTTCAGATAAAATAATGCCACCCTGCAGATCTGCCTCTGTTTTGCCACACTCACCGCTTCCTGCGGCAGTCCGTTTCCGGCATTTGCCCGGTACTTGACTTCAAAGAAAACAAGCGTGCCTTTCTCATAGCCAACTATATCGATTTCTCCCTGTCTGACTCTATAGTTAAGCGTCTGAATGCGCACGCCTCTTTTTTCCAGATATGCTTTTGCAGCCTGTTCATGGGCTGCTCCTTTTCTTCTTTTATTCATAGGATGTCCGCTCCAGACACATCCTGATCTCCCTAAACTTATCCCTATTTTTTCTTGTTCGCCTGTTCCATCTTTGCACGGATGCGATCCATCTGATCCACAAATACAAGGATCTCCGCTACCACTTCGTACAGCTCCGGCGGAATCAGCTCTCCGATCTCCAGCCTTGACAATGTATCTGCCAGCTTACTGTCCTTATGCACCGGAACCTTTGCCTGTTTTGCTTCCTCTATGATCTTTTCCGCAAGTGCACCCTTACCGGTCGCAACAACCTTTGGCGCATCATCGTCCGGATCATAAGAAAGTGCGATCGCCTGTTTTGGTTTCTGCTCTTTTCCTGCCATATCAAGCCCTCACATCAAATGAATACTGATTGATACATACGTTTTCTTCTTCCTGATCTTTGCGCATTTCTTCCGTTACCTTGGAAGGCGTATCCTTCTGTGATACCTCGGTCTGCATCTGATAGCCTTTCTGCTCCAATCGTTCATTCAGCAGATGGATATGCGCCTGTATAAAATCGATCATGGCATCGTCCTGTAAGTAAAAATGTGTATTCACCTTCTGGTTCTGCATGGCAACATACACATCCACAGGTCCTAAATGCTCCATATCCAGATGCAAGAAAGCACTGATACTGTCCTCTTTGGTCAGTCCCTTTTTATTGGCATACACATACAGATCCCCTGTTGTCTCCTGCCCTGCCATACGAAGCGGAAGCTGCACATATTGCATCGTCTGGGAAAGCTGGTGTAAAAAATCCAGATTTTCCCTTAGCTGGTTTGTCTGGGTAAAAAGCTGCGTCTGCGCTTTTCCCGCTTCCGATACTGTCTGCGCCAGACGCGACACCTGCTCCCGCAGCTTTGTAAAAAACTGCTCTACTTCTTCCTTATCTGCCACCATTTCCGGTTTGAGCAGAAAGTTCTCTTTCATCTGCTCCGTCAAAAGGTTACGAAATTCTTTTGAAGAAAACAGGCGCAAAAGCTGTCTGGTATCTCCCTTTGTAAACAGATCGCTTTTCATCAGTTCTGCCAGAGAATCTACGCCCGGCTGCACAGTGTTTTCCGCTGTTTCCGAAAGCACAGCCTGCCCGTCTGCTCCCTGATTGTCCGAACCGGATACTTGCAACTGCCTGTTGTCTGATCCTGCATTCACCTGCCTGCCAGCAGTCTCTGTCTGCATTTGTCCGTCAAATGCAAGCCGCGCATCTACGCCATTTTCTGCTGCCTGACCGCCTGCTATTTTGGTTGTCGCCGGATCTCCCGTCGCATCAGTCTGTCCTGCGCTATTTTCTGCTACCGCCTGCTGATTTTCGTCTGCAGGCTGCACATCCCCCGGTACTTCCTCCCCAAGTGCGCCAGCCTGTCCTGCCTCCGTCTGACTGCTTTCTCCAAGCAAAAGTACCAGTTCCTTCATAAAGGAAGCTGCCTCCTGCGGAGACTGCGCCGCCATATCCGTAAATTCCGCAAACAGGCTGTCTGTCAGTGCATTTGCCGCCTGTGCAAGCTGACCGTTTGCATTTTGCAGGTTCTGAAACTGCGCCGCAGTCAGATCATTGACCGGAATCTGCAGCCGATTCATCAGCACAATATTTTCTCCCGTTGTCTGCGGATGATCCAGCACCTGTCGGTACATCTGCCAGAGCGAGTTTTTATCGACCGACATGCCTTCCCGCATCATGGAATCTACCATGGAGAGGGAATCCGCCGTCTGGGCGATCCCAGCCTGCTCCAATGCTTTTCCGAGCACCTGTGTCTGGGCACTGTTTTGGAAAAGTGCCTGCAATGTGATCTGTTTATCTGAGATCCCACTGACAGCAAACGTCACCGACTGCCCGGGCTGTAGGCTCATCCCCTCCTGCAGCTTTGCGGTCAATACCTCCGATGGCAGCTTCACATAGACAGTATCTCCCTCTACTTTCATCACCTGTCCGCTGATGGCAGAGCCGACTGTCAGCCTGCCCGTCTGTGCCCCTTCTGACGCCCTGCTGCTTTTGTCCGCATATCCTGCAGATGCAGAAGAAGAAAGCCCCGACAATGTATTTTGTGTATTCCGTTGCCATAATCCAGCTAAGTCAAAACTCATTCTTTTACCTTAAAATGTGTAATAAATGATCTGCGATGGATCGGACTTGCCCCATAGGCAGCAAGCGCCTCGATATGTTCCGCACTGCCATAGCCCTTGTTTGCCGCAAAGTGATACTGTGGCATTGCCTTGTCATACTCCATCATCAGTCTGTCCCTTGTTACTTTTGCAATGATGCTTGCCGCTGCAATGGAAACGCTTTTCGCATCTCCCTTTACGATCGGAACCTGCTGCATGGGAAGCCCGGGGATCCGCACCGCATCATTTAATAATATATCGGGACAAACAGACAGTTTATTAACCGCCTGCCGCATTGCCTCGTAGGTCGCCTGCAGGATATTGATCTCATCGATCCGCTGCGGTGTTGCATAGCCGACACCGACCGCCACTGCCTTCTCCATGATCTCATCATACAGCAGATCTCTCTTTTTGGCAGAAAGCTGTTTGCTGTCATTTAAGTACAGGATCTCACAATCCTTCGGTAAAATGACCGCTGCAGCCACAACCGGTCCTGCAAGTGGGCCTCTGCCCGCCTCATCGATCCCACAGATCGCCTGACAGTCCTTGTACTGCTCCTCATACCGGTGCATGACCTTGAGCCTTTCCCGTTCTTTCGCCAATGCCTCCAGACGCTTCTGCGCCCTTTGCACGAGCTGCTGTACACCGCTTCTTTCATCCCTTTCAAATCTTGCTATAAAATCAGGCAGCATCTGATCCTCTGCTGCCTGTAATAACTCTCTGATCTCTCCGATTTTCATCTGTCTGTCCTCTCTGCTAAGGTTATTTCCCGTGCGTTACAAAACCGATCTTGTCAAACGGGAAAATACGCAGCCACGCCCTGCCAATGATCTGATCACGCTTGATCAGTCCAACGGACGGATCCCTGCTGTCCGAGCTGTTATTCCGGTTATCACCGAGTACAAAATATTCATCCGAGCCTAAATAAATACTGTTTGCCGCCATGCCCGGATCCTTGATGGCTTCCTTCCCATAAGATTCCGCCAAAAGTTCTCCGTTGATATAGATGTTACCCAGCCCATCAATCATGACCGTTTCTCCCGGAAGACCGATGACACGCTTTATGTAATAGGTATTTGCCGTATACTGGTACGGAAATACAATCACATCAAACCGATTCGGCTCATGGAAGCGGTATGTGATCTTATCTACGATCAGGTTATCTCCGTCTTCCAGTGTATTTTCCATGGATTGTCCATGTACAACTGTTCTCTGCCCTACAAAGGCGATCACAAAATAAGTCAGTGCCAGAACTGCCAACAGATAAATACTGGTGCCAAGCACTTCCTTTAAGATCTGTTTCATTTTTTTACTCAAGCTTTTCTTTCCCCTTTTGCATTATGTCTATTCTGTCGGGCTTTCCAGTGTGATCCGTCCGATCCTGCCACTTCTAAAATCATCCAACAGAAGCGCCGCTGCCTTCCGGATATCCGGTTCGTCGCCTTTTAATACACATTTTCTGTTTCTGGCGATCTGTGCCAGCACTTCATAAGCATCCTGTTCTCCTTTGCAGTTTTCCTCTGCTTCATCCGAAAGATCATAACGCTTTGTCAGAAGAAGCGGATAGGCGTCCTTCAGATACAGGATCAGGCTGACTGCCATCTCTTCTATATTTAAGATCTCATCATTCATGGAACCGATCAGTGCCAGATTGAGTCCTACCTGCTGATCTTCGAACTTCGGCCATAAAATACCCGGTGTGTCCAAAAGCTCCAGCGTCTTGCTGAGCCTGATCCACTGCTTTCCTTTTGTTACGCCCGGCTTATTTCCTGTCTTTGCACAGGCTTTTCCGGCAAAGGAATTGATAAAGGTGGATTTCCCGACATTTGGGATTCCCACTACCATGGCTCTGACAGGGCGGTTTAAAATACCACGCTTTCTGTCACGCTCGATCTTTTCCTTACAGGCTTCTGCGACAACACCGTTGATCGCTTTCATGCTGTTGCGGTTACGCGCATTGAGCGCCACAACAAAGCAGCCTTTCTTCTCGAAATATTGCTGCCACTTTGCCGTCTGCCTTTCGTCTGCCAGATCCGCTTTATTTAACAAGATCAGTCTCGCCTTATTCTGTCCAAGCTGATCAATATCCGGATTGCGGCTGGATAACGGAATCCTTGCATCTACAAGCTCGATCACAAGGTCGATCAGCTTGATATTCTCCTGCATCATCCGCTTTGCCTTTGTCATGTGTCCGGGATACCACTGATAATTCATCTATACACCTATTCCATAAAGCCGATCGAGCTGTCGCCCGCCGCCAGATGGAACCATACCTTTCCGATTATATTATCCTTTTTCACAGCACCGATATTACCGGATCTGCTGTCCTCACTGTTGTTGATGTTATCTCCCAGGGTAAAATATTCATTATTGCCGAGGGTAATGGGATTTTCCGCAATCCCCGCATCTTCTATTTTATCATATTCCACATCTTTATACAAAAGCCCATTGATATATAAGGAACCGTTTTTGATCTGCACCGTATCTCCCGGTACACCGATCACACGCTTCACATAATAATGGGTGTTGGAGTTGCCGTTTGGCAGAAACACCACAATATCTCCGTTTTTGGGAGAACTGAGCTTATACACAAACCGGTTGACTAAAATATGCTGTCCGTTGTAAAGGCTTGGCTCCATGGAAACACCGATGACGGTTGTCCGCATGCCAAAACAGAACATGAGCACAAACGCCAGCATCCAGCAGGCGATCGTAATAAAGATCACATTCCAGATCTCCTTCATCACGGAAGCGCTGATCTTTTTCTTTTTCTGATAAAAACTAAGTCCTTTGCGTCGTCTCATAAAGTTTCCTTTCATCATGCATCTGTGATGTATGACATTATTTGGAACCTCGCTCATGCAAAATCTGCTTCGCAGATGAGCGAGGCTGCATCATGCATCATAAATGATGCATGACATTATTAAAAAGGGGACAAGATACACAATGTATTTTGTCCCTTTTTCTTTGCTTAAGCGGCAATGACTATTTTACTAACTCTTTTACTTTCGCTTTCTTTCCTACGCGACCCTTTAAGTAGTTCAGTTTTGCACGTCTTACTTTACCCTTTCTGACAACTTCTACTTTCTCAACGTTTGGAGAGTGAAGAGGCCATGTCTTTTCAACGCCGACACCGTTTGATGTCTTACGTACTGTAAATGTAGCGCGGTTGCTGCCACCCTGAACTTTCATAACGGTTCCTTCAAAGATCTGGATTCTTTCGCGGTTTCCTTCTTTGATCTTACCGTAAACTTTTACAGTATCACCTACGTTGAACTGAGGTACTTCTGCCTTTAACTGTGCTGCTTCGATTTCTTTAATGATTTCGTTCATTGTGTTTCTCCTTCCATTCTGGATGTTCTTAATACACTTCGTAACAGAGGACCATCTCTTTTTCACAACATTCATACTTTATCATAATTGATAGGGGAAATCAACCGTTTTTTCTTATTTTTATGCTAATCCTGCAAAATTCTCGTGACTGCTACCGGTGTCCTGTAATAAGCACTTGCAATACGGATTCCGGTCTTCGGTGAGCTGGCACTGATAACCTGTCCGCCACCGATGTAGATTGCTACGTGATTGATCCTGCCGCCCTTTGCATAAAAGACAAGATCGCCCGGCTTTGCCTCGGACATTTTGACCCTTGTACCGCTGTTTGCCTGTGCTCTTGAGGAGTGTGGCAGAGAAATACCGTATTTTGCAAATACGCTCAGGACAAAACCCGAACAGTCCGCACCCTTTGTCAGACTTGTTCCGCCCCAGACATACGGATTGCCGACAAACTGCTTTGCATATTCACAAAGCTCCACTCTGACATCCGATACACCTGCACCATATAAAAACTCTGTCATATTCAGGGCTGTTTTCAGCTTTGTATCAACCGTTACATAATCTGCGGATACATATAATTCGTTTCCGTCAAAATCAACACCGACCCAGTCGCTGCCATTGTCAAGCACTTCCAGTTCTTCGCCGTAAGCAACCATATCATAAACAGGAGCATCTAAAGAAGGTTCCTCTCTCAGCTTCAGTCCGTCCGCATTTACTGTGGCAAGCTCTTTTACCACACTGTCTGCCTGTGCTACCGCATCTTTACCGGTCAGAATATAATCAAGGCTCACATAGCCTTCCACACTGCCCGATGTGATATGTGCTTTATCGCCTTCGATCCCAAGGATCTCACAGCCGGTATCATTTTCCATCTTTCCGACGATCTTACTGCCATCTTCCGCTGTCTCTCTGACATTCAGATGATCCGCTACCTGTGCAATACCGAGATTGGTATAGCCGTAAGCCGCTCCGGCAGTTTCTTCTTCATCGTATTCCTGCTCATCCATATCTTCCGGTGCTACGTAGAGCGGAGAGGAAACCATGACACCTGCTCCGGCTGTCAGCGCCACATCGGAATTATCCGCTTTAGCTTCTGTCTCTGCTTGCTGCATACCGTCTACGGAAATCGTCTGTACCCCTTCCGTTCCCGTTACCTGTAAAGACGGTGTGGTCAGTGCATTCTGTGCACCTGCCTGCAGGGATACTGCCGCTGCTGATGCTGTCTGCGACTGGCAGATCATAGCAGCTGCTAAGACGAGTGTAAATATCTGTTTTTTCAGTCCTTTTTTATGAAACATATAAAGCCTTCCTAAACCAATTGTATTTCTCAACCCTTGTCATTTGTTACATAATTGTTACAAATGTTACAGATATTATAACAATATGATAGTAATGTGTCAAGTAGGAGGCTTACCCGCTGCAAATCTTGTCAATTATATCGTTTCTTTTACCTGCACTGCATAAATTCGGAAATACAAATTGCATGTTTTTTCCCTGTAACTTATGATAAACAAGAAGATATCTATCTTTATGCAACTATTATACATTTGGAGGTAACTATAATGATTTTTGAAGGGTTTCAAAACGGAATCAACTTAGGCGGCTGGATCTCCCAGTTCGACAAATATGACAAAGCACATTTTGACAGCTTTATTACAGAAAAAGACATTGCATATATTGCATCTCTTGGCTATGATCATGTGCGTGTTCCTGTAGACTACAATGTACTGGAGGATGAGGATGGAAACATCATTCCTTCCGGATTCGATTATCTGGAAAATTGCCGCAGCTGGTGTGAAAAATATCATCTGAACATGCTGATTGATCTACATGAATGCTATGGCTACTCTTTCGATCCACTCAAAAGGGATATGGACCGGAAAAAATTCTTTTATGATGATACACTGCAGGAACGCTTCCTGCATCTCTGGTCAGAGATCGCAACCAGGTTTAAAGACTATCCGGATCAGGTTGCTTTTGAGCCGCTGAATGAGGTTGTTCTGGAGGAGGTTGCAGACGCATGGAATGCCGTCATCGCAAAATATGTAACACTGATGCGCTCTATTGTACCGGAAGCATATCTGGTCATTGGCGGCGTTTGTTATAACAATGTGCTCTCTGTACCTCTCATCAAAGTACCGGATACCTACAAGATCGTATTTAATTTCCACTGCTATGAGCCGATGGTATTTACGCATCAGGGAGCTTACTGGGTAGAGGACATGCCACTTGATTTCCGGATTGGATATCCGAAATCACTTGCCCAGTACCGTAAGACAAGTACAGAGCTTTCCAAGGCACTTGCAGGTGCAGTATTTAAAGAAGGCATCAGCGATATCGGTCCTGATTTCTTTGCAGATATATTCGCTCCCGCCGTGGAAGCTGCAAAAAAAGCCGGAGTTCCACTTTACTGCGGCGAATATGGTGTGATAGAGCTTGCTTCCCAGGAGGACAAAGATCGCTGGCTTGCTGACATTTCCCAGGCGTTCGATACATTTGGTGTCGGCCGCGCGCTCTGGAACTATAAAGAAAAAGATTTTGGTATTGTAACAAAAGACTTTCCAAATACCTGAATTTTGCATGATATAAAATTCCTATCCCATAAAAAATCCCGGGGATCCTTGCATTCCCGGGACTTCTTTTTCTATACCCAGCCCATTTCTGCGCTGTCTAAGATGATTGTAAACGGGCCTTCATTTAAAAGCTCCACATGCATCATAGCACCGAATTCGCCGCGTTCCACATCGCTTACTTCTTCTTTGCATTTCCGGATGATATATTCATACAGCTCATTTGCCATATGCGGCTCTCCTGCCTTAAAGAAGGAAGGACGTTTTCCTTTTTTGCAGTCTGCATATAAGGTAAACTGCGAAATAAGCAGCAATGCTCCGCCAACATCCCTAAGCGACAGATTGCTCTTTCCGTCCGCATCTTCAAAAATACGCAGATCCAGCATCTTTGCGATCATACGGTCTGCAAGTGCCTCTGTATCTTCCTGTCCGATCCCGATCAATACCATATAGCCCTTCTGGATACTGCCGCGTACCTGACCGTCTATGGTTACCTTTGCATGACTGACTCTTTGAATGACAAATCTCATATGTTAAAATACCTCTTTCCGTCCGCTACGTTTTTTGCGATCGCTTCTTTCAGTTCTGCAAGCCCCGCAAATTTCTGCTCCGGTCTTTCAAAATGGAACAGATGTACCGTAATATCTTTCTCGTAAATATCTTCATCAAAATCATAGATATACGTTTCCACGCCCATACGGTGTGTATCTTCCACCGTCGGCTTATAGCCGATATTTGTTACACCGTAGAAGGTCTGTTGTCCATAGGTAACTGTTGAAAAGTAGACGCCGTTCGGTGGCAGCAGCTTTCCTTCCTGCGGATGCAGGTTGACCGTTGGCATGCCAAGCGTTCTGCCGATCCTGTTACCGTGTGCTACCCTGCCACAGATAAAATACGGCTCCGATAACAGGGCATTCACAAGCTCCATATTTCCTTCCGTGAGTGCTTCCCGGACAAAGGTGGAACTGATCTCCCTGTCGCCGTGGCAGATCTTTTTGATGATCCGTACCTGTACACCGTTTTCTCCGGCGATCTGTTTCAGAAGTGCAGCATTTCCCGCACCTTTATCCCCGAAGGACACATCTTCTCCCGCGGCAATAAAGCCCGCATGCATCTTTTTCAGCAAAAAGTCCCTGACATATGCCTCCGGCGAAACAGCCGCCGTTTCCTTACTGAACGGATACTCGACCAGATAATCCACGCCCATCTTTTCAAAGGCTGCGCGTTTCTCTTCCCTTGTCATCAGTTCTCCCGCCTGATTACCTTTAAAAAAGACGGCGGGCGACGGATCAAAGGTAAAAACGGCTGTTTTCAGTCCCAGATTCCTTGCTTTGAATATTTCATCCAGCAGTTTTTTATGTCCCTTGTGGATCCCATCAAATTTACCGATGGCAACTGCTGTCATTTCTTCAATTGTAAAATCCGTTGTTCCGGCTATTATCTTCATTTTCGTTTCCTTTGTCCTGTTCTGTTTTACTGTGGCAGGAACATTTTATAGGGGATAAAACGTTCCTCCGCCCGTGTATACTGATAGATCCCGTAAAATACATCTTCTGCGCTGTAAACTCTTACAAGAGCTCCGTCATGGATCTGTGCAGTTACATCTTCTGCACCTGCCAGCATCTGTGCCGTAAAGCTGTTTCCGTTTGCAAGCGCAAGCTGGTACTTTGCCGGTGCAGTTACCTTTGGGTAACTTAAAAACATCTGATCCACCGGGATCAGTATCTCTGAAAGTTTATCTGCATCGCGGATCTGCTCGATCTCAGAAAGCTTATGTGCCTCAGTCAGCGAAAATCTGTCCACTCTTGTCCGTAAAAGTGCCTCCATACAGCCGCCGCATCCTGCTTTTTCTCCGATATCCTGACACAGCGTCCTGATATACGTTCCTTTGGAGCAGTGTACACGGAAGCGCACACGCGGGAGCTGCATTTCCAGAATTTCAAGAGAGAAGATCTCGATATCCCGCGGCTTTCGCTCCACTTCTTTGCCTTCCCTGGCAAGCTCATACAGCTTTTTCCCGTTTACCTTCAGTGCGGAATACATCGGCGGGATCTGCTGGCTTTTTCCAATAAAACCTTCCATGATCGTCCGCAGCTTATCCGCTTCTACCTGAACCGTTTTCTCTGAAAGTACGGCTCCGGTCGTATCCTGGGTATCTGTTGTCACCCCCAGCAGCAGAACCGCTTCATATTCTTTTGTCTTGTCTGTCAGAAGATCGCAAAGCTTTGTTGCGTTTCCAATACAGACAGGAAGCACACCCTCTGCCTGTGGATCAAGCGTTCCGGTGTGCCCTATTTTTTTCTGCTTCAGGATCCCCCGCAGCTTTGCCACGACATCATGCGAGGTATATCCTTTTTCTTTATATACATTAATGATTCCGTTCATCATTTTCCTTATTCATCCTGCCCGTTTTGCTCCATCTGCAGCACGATCTGCTCCATCAGGTTGTTGACGATATCATAAAAATTACCGTTCATGTTACAGCCCGCTGCCCTGACATGACCGCCGCCGCCGAAAAAGACCGCAACCTTTGCCACATCGATATAGGAGCGCGACCGCATACTGATCTTATATTCCTGTGTGCCGACCTCATAAATGAAGATCGCCACCTCAACGCCCTTGATATTCCGCAGTTCATTGACAATCCCGGACAGATCCTTTTTCTCTGCGCCGTAAAAATCCATTGTCTTTCGATCTACCATGGAAACCATACACTTGCCGCCCAGCATCGGAAATGCCTCTAAAACAGCTCTTCCCGTGATCTGGGACTGGATATACGTCCTCTCATAGAAGGTTTCCTCGATCAGCTTCGGGAAATCAAAGCCATAGGAGATCAGATCTGCCACGATCCGCAGCGTTTTCGGTGAGGTATTGGAATACTGCATCACACCGCTGTCATGGATGATACCGACATAGATCGTCTGCGCCAGTTCTTTGTCGATCAGATCCAGATATTCCTGTCTGGAAGCGATCAGATCATATAAGACCTCAGCCGCCGAGCTTGCCTTCGGATCCACATAATAAGCGTCCCCACAGCCCGGATTGCTGATATGGTGATCGATATTGAGCAGCTTTTTCGCACGCATCACATACGTATTGGCATGCCCGCAGCGTTCCGGTACCGAATCCACAACGATCATGACATCATACACAAACGGCACTTGATCATCTGTGATGATCTGATCAATGCCCTGTATGAAGTCAAATTCCGGGGCCGGCTTTTCCAAAATCACATCTACCCTGCATTCCGGCTTCAGCTTTTTTAAGAACTGCCAGAGTGCCAGCGTTGTTCCGATGCAGTCGCCATCCGGATTTGTATGCCCGGTAATGCCGATAGATAAAGCACCCTGACATTCCTTTCCTAAATCTAACATAACACCACTACTCCTCTTCGCGGTTTAAATCCTTATTCACTTCATCAATTTTCTTTGACATATTCACACCGTATGCAATGGACTGATCCATAATGAACTGGATCTGTGGTGTGTTACGCAGATTGATCATCTTTGCCAGCTTGCTTCTGATAAAGCCTTCTGCGCTGTTTAAGCCTGCCAGCGTATCCGCTACGGTCTGCTCATCCCCAAGCACGGAGATCCATGCTTTACAGGTCTTCAGATCCGGCGCAACCTCTACTGCAACCACACTTGTCATGAGACCGATCCGCGGATCTTTGATCTCTCCGCGGATGATGTCTGCCAGTGCTCTCATGACTTCGCCATTAATACGTGTATTTTTAACACTGTTCTTTCTCATAATAACTTCCTATCTAGGTACCTCGACCATAATGTAAGCCTCTACGATATCAAGCTCCTTCATCTGGTCAAAGCCCTCAAATACAAGACCACATTCAAATCCTGCTTTTACTTCTTTTACATCATCCTTGAAACGTTTTAAGGATGCCAGCTCGCCTTCGAAGATCTGCTCACCTTCTCTTGTGATACGAACCTTGCAGTTTCTCTCGAAACGGCCATCCAGCACATAAGAACCGGCAATATTGCCGACTGCGGATGCCTTGAAGATCTGTCTTACTTCCGCATGACCGATCACCTGCTCCTCGAATACAGGATCCAGCATACCCTTCATGGCAGCTTCCACGTCTTCAATTGCCTGATAAATAACCTTATACAGACGGACATCAACGCCTTCTCTCTCTGCTGTTGCCTTTGCCTGTGCATCCGGTCTGACATTGAAACCAATGATGATCGCGGAGGATGCACTTGCCAGAATAACATCGGATTCGTTGATCGCACCAACACCGCCATGGATACATTTGACAACAACTTCTTCATTGGACAGCTTTAAGAGACTCTGCTTCACAGCTTCCACACTACCCTGTACATCAGCCTTGATGATCAGGTTCAGCTCTTTCAGATTGCCTTCCTGGATTTTGGTAAACAGATCGTCAAGCGACATCTTGGACTTTGTTTCTTCCAGCTTCTTCACCTTGTTCTGTGCTACGAAGGTTTCTGCAAACTGCTTTGCTGTCTTATCATTTTCATGTGCGATCAGGATCTCACCTGCATTCGGCACATCGGAAAGACCTAAGATCTCAACCGGTGTAGAAGGACCTGCTTCTTTCACTCTGCGTCCCTTGTCATCTACCATGGCTCTTACCTTACCATGTGCAGCACCTGCTGATACAAAGTCACCGACATGCAGTGTACCCTTCTGTACCAGAACAGTTGCAACGGAACCGCGTCCCTTATCCAGCTCTGCCTCGATAACAAGACCTCTTGCCTGTCTGTTCGGATTTGCTTTCAGTTCCAGAATTTCTGCTGTTAAGATGATCGTTTCAAGTAAGGTATCGATCCCTTCGCCTGATTTTGCGGAAACCGGTACAAATTCTGTTGTTCCACCCCAGTCTACCGGGATCAGTTCATATTCTGTCAGCTCCTGTTTCACGCGGTCGATATTGGCATTCGGCTTATCGATCTTGTTGACAGCAACGATAATTTCAATTCCTGCTGCTTTTGCATGGTTGATCGCTTCTACGGTCTGTGGCATAACACCATCATCTGCCGCAACAACAAGGATTGCGATATCCGTTGAATTTGCACCACGCATACGCATTGCTGTAAAGGCTTCATGTCCCGGTGTATCCAGGAACGTGATCTTCTCGCCCTTTACATTGACTGTATAAGCACCGATATGCTGTGTGATACCACCGGCCTCGCGGTCTGTTACATTGGTCTTACGGATTGCATCCAGAAGGGATGTTTTACCATGATCGACATGACCCATGACACAGATTACAGGTGGTCTCTTCACCATATCCTTTTCATCTTCTTCGTCCTCTTTCAGCAGTTCTTCGATCACATCCACCTGCACTTCCTTTTCACAGATGATATCATAATCGATCGCAATGTTTTCAGCCGTCTCAAAATCAACTTCCTGATTGACTGTTACGATCTGGCCCTGCATAAAGAGCTTCTTCACGATAGCGGAAGGCTGCAGCTTCATCTTATCTGCCAGATCCTTGATCGTGATCGTTTCAGGGATCGTGATCACCTTGATCTGTTCTTCTACAACTTCCTCTTTCTTTTCAGGTTTGATAAATCTGCCTGCTTTATTTTTGTTTTTCAGCATTGCTGCATTGTCATCTTCGTAGATATGATCCTTTTTGCTTCTCTTATCTCTTTCCTGACTCATGCGTCTCTTTTCATCGTCACGATGCTTTTCAGGCTCATTCATCGGTGCTTCCGGAACATATCCTTTACCCGGCTGATTTTTGCCGAATCGATTCTGCGGTCTGCCATCGCCTCTGTTAGGGCGGTCATTACCTGCAAAAGGTCTGTTACCACCCTGACGATTCTGAGCACCGCCATTCCCTTGGCCACCGCGGTTATAACCGCCGTTACGGTCTCTGTCATTTCTCTGTCCGTTTGCTCCGTTGCCGCCATTCTGTGGTCTTCTGTCGCCATAACGTTTCTGTCCGTCTCCATTATTGTTATAAGCTCTTCTTTCTGTGTTCTGCGCTGCACCTGCCTGGCCACCTCTGCCTCGGTTATCAGCCTGCTGCTGGTTTGTCTGTACCTGCTGCTCCTGCGGTTTTGCCTCCGTCTTTGGCTTTGGCTGCTGGTTAGCCGGCTGTGGCTTCGGTGTCGGTGTGATCGCTACCGGCTTGATTACAGGCTTTGGCAGCGGACGATATGTCTGCGAGGTCTGTGTCACGCGGCTTCCGCGTACGCTGCCGCGGTCATTGCCATAGCCCTGCTGTCTGCCACCACCGTTATTGTTATTTCTGTTATGTGCATTTCCCGTTGTATTTCCGTTTCCGCCCTGGTTTCTTTTTCCTGCCATGTTGCTGTTATGCGGATTGCTGACAAAAATAATATTCTTCTTTTTCTTTGGTGCTTCCTCTGTCTTTGCTTCCGGCTTAGTTGCCTCTGGCTTACTTTCTGCCTTCGGCTGCGGCTTTGCCTCTGCCTTTGGTGATTCCGGCTTACTTTCTGCCTTTGGTGCTTCTGCCTTTTTGAATTTTGCTCTGACTGCTGCCACTGCTTCTTCATCCAGACTTGAGTCACTTCTCTTTACTTCCACACCCTTGGATGCCAGAAAGCTCTTTACATCGTCGTTTGATATGTTTAACTCTTCTGCTAATTCACGCACTTTCAATTTTGCCATCTATTTCACTACCTCCGTCTAATTAAGTAAATTTATAATCGCATCTGCAAATCCCTCGTCTGTCACCGCCAGAGAAGCACGCACTTCCTTGCCCATCGCATGTGCCAGTTCCTCTTTGGTACCGCATACATAGCATGGCACCTCGTAAAAGCTGCATTTATCCTGAAACAGCTTTTTCGTATTGTCCGATGCATCCTCTGCCACAATGACAAGACAGGCTTTAAAGCTCTTGACTGCTTTTTCCGTTGCGAACTCACCACTGACTGTTTTTCTGGCTCTTGTTGCCAGACCGATCAGGGAAAAAATCTTTTTCTTATTTTTCACTGTTTTCGTCATACTCCTTTTGCAGGCTCTCATAAACCGACTGATCTATACTCATTTTGAAAGAGCGCTCCAATCCTTTGTTCTTCATAGCCATCTTTAAGCATTCTTCCTGTTTGCAAAGATAAGCACCTCTCCCATTTTTTCTACCGGTTACATCTAAGACAATATCGCCTTCCGCAGTCTTAATAACGCGCATCATTTCTTTTTTGCTCTTCATCTGCCCGCATCCGACGCATTGTCTGAGTGGAACTTTTTTACTCATAAAACTCCTCTGTTTCTTTTATTCTTCCATATTGTCTGCAGACTCTTCTGTTTCGGAAACATCTTCTGTATCCATCACATCCTCTGCAGCTTCATCCTCATCTTCATAGTCATCATCGATATAATCTTCATAACGGAAGCCCGGTGCATCCTTTGCCTGTGTCTCGGACTTGATATCGATCTTATATCCTGTCAGTCTTGCTGCCAGTCTTGCATTCTGGCCTTCTTTACCGATTGCAAGAGATAACTGGTAATCCGGTACAACAACCTTGGCTGTCTTTTCATCCGGATCTGCAAATACTGCTACGATCTTAGCCGGTGATAATGCGTTCTGGATCAGGTTACCTGGGTTCTCATCCCAGTTGATGATGTCGATCTTCTCACCGCGCAGCTCATTTACGATGGAATTGACTCTGCTGCCGTTCATACCAACGCAGGCACCGACCGGATCTACGTTCGGATTGTCACTCCATACAGCCATCTTTGTACGGCTTCCTGCTTCACGGGCGATCGCTTTGATCTCAACTGTTCCGTCTGCGATCTCTGCAACCTCTGATTCAAACAGACGCTTCACAAGATCAGGATGGGTACGGCTCACAAGGATCCTTGGACCCTTTGTTGTATTCTTAACTTCCAGAATGTAAACCTTGATACGCTCTGTCGGCTTGAATACTTCACCCTTTACCATTTCATTTTCATTTAAGATTGCATCTGCCTTGCCAAGGTCAATGCTGATATTTCTACCGATATATCTCTGTACGATACCTGTTACAACATCTTTTTCCTTTTCGTAGAACTGATTGTAAACAACGTTTCTTTCTTCCTCACGGATCTTCTGTAAAATTACGTTCTTTGCATTCTGTGTTGCAATACGTCCGAACTCTTTGGATTTGATCTCTACGGAAACTGTTCCGCCGACCTCTGCCTTTTTATTGTATTTCAGGGCATCCTCTAACGCGATCTGCAGGCAGTCGTCTTCCACTTCTTCCGGTGTTGCAACAACTTCCTTCTCGGCAACTACTTTAAAATCACCTGTTTCGCGGTTCATGCTGACCGTTACGTTATCTGCCTTTCCGAAATGGTTTCTGCAGGCAGTCAGCAGAGAATTCTCGATCGCTTCAAAAAGAGTTTCCTTACTGATCTCTTTCTCCTTTTCCAGAATGTCCATTGCTTCAATTAATTCTTTGTTCATTTTTCCTTTTTCCTCCTATATTCTATCAAATCGTATGCTTTCTGTAGTTTGCGGATCTGATTAAAATTCCACATATGGTCTGACAAGTGCAAGCTCGTTTCTCTGCAGGACACGCAATGCGCCGTCCGGCTCCTCGATCGTGATCTGTTCCTTATTATAGGCTTTCAGAACACCCATAAATTCTTTCTTTTTGTCGATCATCTTGTAGGTACGCATCTCGATCGGCTTTTCCAGATACCGGTAAAAGTCCTTATCCTTTTTCAGCGGCCGTAAAAGTCCCGGACTGCTGACCTCCATAATGTACGAATCCTCGATAAAATCATTCTGATCGATCACATCGGAAAACGCCCGGCTGACCAGCTCACAGTCATCAATGGTAATACCGCCCGGCTTATCAATGTAAGCCCGCAGATACCATGTACCGCCTTCTTTTACATACTCCACATCCACCAGCTCAAATCCATGGCTTTCTACGATGGGAAGCAGCATTTCTTCTGCTTTTGCTTCATAAGTTTCTTTTTTTGCCATTTTCACCTGTCCTTTACTGATTGCTTTGTAACCATTTAGACATTATACAAAAGAGTGGGCTTTGCAGCCCACTCTTCTAGTAAAATCATATCATCTTTATGCAGTATAGCACTCTGTTTCCCTGTTTGCAAGGTTTTTTCACAATTTCTTTTGGTTTGGCAATTTGAAATTACATTTTGCAAAAACTCAAGCTCTTCTGGTTTTCTTTTAAATCATCTCTATTGATTCCGATTTGTTTGCATGCTTCTTCTTCGGATATATGTTGGCTTTCTGCAAGTAATTTTACAGACTTTTTCAATAATTCCTTTTGATTTTCTATCACCACATTGCTTTCCTCAAGCGCAAGCCTTGCTTCTTCCAGCCTCTTCTGGGTTCCTCGCTCATGATTGTAGTAGTCCTGCCTTGCACGGCATTTTTCTTTTACGATCTCATCCTGATTGTAAACATATAATGCCTCAGTGGCTTCCTGTAATTCCTGATTTCTTTCTGCCATCTGCCTCAGCTCCTCCCACGTTTTCGCTTTAAAAACTTGTGTCCAATACACCAGTCCCGTATCTACATCTTCTTGTGTTGCCAATTCTATTTGTGTTAAGTCTACCACATACAGATTAAATTTTGTAGTATATACATGGTGATTTTTCAGGTTCATCATCCGGTATTTTGCAAAAAATTCCGGATATTCCGGGAAAAGCGTATAGTTTAAAAATCCGATATGATATACCGGTTTGACATTGATGTATTCATCTCCTTTTGCAACATTGTCATAGCTTCTGGCAAGATAGGATAATGACCTTTCCGGCCAGTCTTTCAGATCAAGCACCTGCATTTCCAAATTGATGATCGTATTATTGTTGAGAAGTACATGGATATCCAGAATAAACGTTTTGTCATCAATCGCTTCCCTAGGTTCAATTGGATTTTGCACAACAATATCTTGCACATCTCCAGCATCCAGCTTCAGGCAAGCACATACAATAGAACGTAATACATTCTTATGCTTTTGCAAGATTACCCGAAACATATAATCATTCAAAAATGTGTATGGGATTGTTCCTGTTGCTTTTTTGAGTGCCTCCGATACCCCTTCCATTTTCAGTGCATCTGAAATAACTGCCTTTTCTTTTTGTGACATATAGTCCTCCTTATGTAATTGATAGAATGATGATTGAAAATCAGGGCGAAATGCCCTTTTAAGATGAGCCGAAGCTCTGAGATAATCGCCGCCTGAAAGGCAACGGTGAATATGGTTATGATAGCAGAGGAAAACCCTGTAGTCAACTGTACAAATACAGAAATTAAAACACTATGGAAATGCAGAAATTAAAACAGAAACAGCATATAGCAATCAATAGTGTAGGCAAAGGCAGCCAAACGTGATAGCGGCTATATACTGTTCCTGTTTTTGTATCAATAACTTTCATCCAAGTCTTGGTCAGGTCCTCTTTTATGCCTGATCACATTTTACTCTGCGGATTCCTCCATCAGATTGCTTTCATCGCCCAAATCCACCTTTTTGAGCTCCCTTCTGAAGAAGATATCATACATGACCGGTACGATAAAGAGTGTCATCAGCGTTGCATAGGCAAGTCCGCCGATGGAAACGATGACCATTCCCCGGCTCATGACTGCGGAAGCATCTCTGGAGAGCGCCATAGTCATCATGGCGAGGATCGTCGTCAATGCTGTCATCAGGATCGGGCGCATACGCGTCTTTCCTGTTTCTACCAGTGCCTCTCGTTTTTCCATGCCATCCAGTCGCAACTGATTTACATAATCCACGAATACGATACCGTTGTTTACGACGACACCGGCAAGGATCAAGAATCCCATCATGGCGATCATGGAAAGTTCCTCTCCTGTCAGCATCAGTCCAAGGAAACCGCCTGTAAATGCCAGTGGGATCGTAAAGAGCACGATAAACGGAGACAACAGGCTCTGGAACTGTGCTACCATGATCAGATAGATAAAGATGATCGCCAGTGTGATCATCAGAAGCATATCATGCATCATGCTCATGACCTGTGTACTCTCGCCTGCGATCTCGATCCGGTAACCTTCCGGTGTCTTATAATCATTCAGTTTATCTTCTACCGTTCTGGATAACAGCGTTGTATTATAACCTTCCATCGTATCTGCGGTAACGGAAATATAACGCTCCTGATTTTCGCGGTTGATGCTGGATACGCTTGCGCCCTCGGAAACTTTTGCAAATTCGGACAGCTTATGCTCTTCCGTCACAGACTTGCCGTCTTCATCCTGCGTCGTTGTTTCAAAGGTATATGCCATCAGGTTATCTTCCGTCAGTTTTTCCGTATCGTCCACGATCGTCACCTGATAGGTCTCGTCAGCCGTGGTCAGTGTTGTCGCATCCTTGCTGTCTGTCAGTTTGCCGGACAGTTCGCTGTAGATCTGTGCCACCGTCAGTCCAAGGCGCATTGCCTTATCCTTGTCAACGGTAATGACAAGCTGTCTGTCCCCGTCACTTTGTCCGTTTTCGATATTTTCAAAGCCTTCTATAGAAGAAAGCAGCTCCTTCATATCTTCGCTGACCGAAAGCAGTGTATCCAGATCATCGCCGTAAATATTCAGTGTCAGACCGTCTCCCGTCAGTGCGGACATATCCATATTGGAGGTTGCAACGCTGTATTCGACCTGTGGATATGCTTCCATCATCTTTTCCAGCTTCTTTGCCACCTTGGTGTTATTTTTCCCTGTCTCATCATCGAGCAGCAGGAAGAAGGTAAAATCCTTATTACTGCCGGAACTCAGCAGCATATCGCCGCTTCCGCCGCCGGACATAATGCCGACTGTTTCAATGCCCTGTACGGCCTGCATCTGCTCCATCAGTTCGTCTGCCACCGCATAGCCTTCCGTTACTTTCATTTCATCAGGCATATTGACGGTCATGCTCATCTGGCTGCCCCCCATCTCAGGCATCATGATCATACCGGTTGACAGCACACGCACGACGCAGAGCACAAGCAATGCGATTGCAATCGCCAACGGTACGATCTTTACTTTCAGGCAGAACCGAAGCACTTTATCATATACCTTTAATACTTTATCAAACAATCTGTGTGACTTTTCTTTCGTATTTTTCAAAAGTACCACGCTCATGCTCGGCACTACGGTCAGTGCCACAATCAGACTGGCAATCAGGCTGTACGCAATGGTCAGTGCCATATCCGTAAACAGTTCTCTGGTCAGACCTGTGGTAAAGACGATCGGCAGGAAAACGCAGATCGTCGTCAGCGTAGATGCTGCGATCGCGCCCGCTACCTGATTGGCTCCCATAACCGCCGCCCGCGCTGCGCTGATCCCTTTATTGCGCAGTCTGTATATATTCTCGATCACGACGATCGAGTTATCTACCAGCATACCGACACCGAGTGCCAGACCGGATAAGGAGATCATATTCAATGTAATATTCGTAAAATACATCAGCACAACCGCAAAGAGCACACTCATCGGAATACTGAATGCCACTACAACCGTCGGCTTGTAATCTTTTAAGAAAATTGCCAGGACAACGATCGCCAGGAGCGCACCCCAGATCAGGTTGGACAATACGGAATTGATGATCAGCTTGATATAATCTCCCTGATCCATCAGTGGAGTGATACGCAGCCCGTCATACTTCTCTTCCAGCTCCTTGATGGCTTTATTACATGCCTTTGATACATCGGAAGTACCTGCGGTGCTTGCCTTGGAAATACTTAAGATCACACCGTCATTTCCGTTGATCTTTGCGTAGTTGTCGTCCGCATTATCAATGACTGTCACGTCCGCCACATCACTGATCCTGACATCTCCTACTTTGTCTACCTTGCAGAGTACCATATCTTCCACTTCATCGATTGCGGAAAATTCATCCCCTACCTTGACAAGCACCTGTGACTCGTCTTCATTTTTGATATAGCCTGCAGGCATATTGAAATTCTGGGCAGATAAAAGCTGTGACAGGGTATCCATCGTCAGAAGAGCATCCAGATTGGCACTTTCCATCGCCTGCTCCCTGCTGTCATCCAGCTGGTCCTGTGCATCCTCCATCTGCTTTTCGCCATCTTCAATAGAAGTCATGCCACTTGCCATCTGCGCCGTATATGCACCAAAAGAAGCTGCTGCCGTGATCTTGCCTGCCTCTACATCCACATAGGCATCTTCTGCCTGCTGGATCGATGCATCCACCTTATCCTTGACCGCCTCCGCAGCCTTGATCTCAATTGCCAGATTGGCAAGCTCTGTATCAATCTGCGGAATCCTGACTTCTACAATATCATACAGCTTCTGCAGATTTGCCTTGGTCATCTGCTTTGCCGCATCGCTGTTTCCCTGACTTTCCAGCAGCTTTTTAAATGCCTTCAGCTTATCCGGATTGTCCAGCGCGTCCTTTACGTTCTCCGGAATCTGCGCTGCCTGCTCCGCGATCTGCTGCTCTGTCATTTCTTTTGCCGTATCCTGCGCCGTCTGTTCGATCGCCGCAGCAGCATCTCCCAGCATTGCCAGATAGGTATCTACATTTGTTGCATCGATCGTATCGGTGATACCTGCCTGCGCCACCGCCTGCTGTACAGCCGCGATCTTTACCTGTGTGTAGATCTGCGTATAAACAGCCTGATAGGTTTCCTCCGATGTCAGTGTCTCTTTTGCGGTCTGAAATCCTGCATTGATCTGATCATAGCTTTCGACAACCTTATTTTCCACATAGGCCTTCCGCTCTGTCTTCAGGGCTGTTTCATCTGCCTGCAGCCCGACAAGCTGTGCACCATATGCAGCCTTTGTCGCCATTGCCTCGTCCAGCATCTTACTGTATTCTGCCAGTTCTTTTGTCTTATCCATCTGCTCTGTCTGCAGCTTTTCCTGATTGCTCTTCAGCTCAGCTTTTGCATCCTTCAGCTTTTTCTTTGCATCGTCAAGCTCTGCCTGCGCATCATCCAGCCTGTCTACCGCGATCCCCAGGATCTGGTTGTTGACTTTTTCAATCTTCTTCTCATTTAAACGGATCTCGACTGTCTTTTCCACAAGTCCGGTCTCTGTCACACTGGCAACACCGCTCTGCCTCTCCAGATAAGGGGTTACCGTTTCTTCCGTGAACTTTGTCAGCTCATAGATATCCATTCCACTGTAATCGACTGCCGCATACATGGTCGCCATCATATCCGGTGAAATTTCCAGAAGGGACGGCGTTCCTGCCATATCCGGAAGCTCGATCTGGTCGATCTGACTTGAAAGCTTTACCATGGCACTGTCCATATTGGTCTCTTCCGCAAATTCCAGTGTGATCATACTGTAATTTTCATTGGAAACACTCGTGACATTCTCGACGCCATTGACTGTACCGAGTGCAGACTCGAGCACTTCCGTTACATCGCTTTCCACTTTTTCGGGTGATGCGCCCGGATAGGTTGTGATCACAAGTATGTACGGGAGAGAAATACTCGGCAACAGATCTGTCGTCATCTTGGTGAAGCTGACGATACCGAGTACAAGCAGCATAACGACTGCGACCAGTACGGTGAACGGTTTTTTGACACTGAATTTTGACATGTTTGGTTCTCCTGTGTTTAGATTATATTTCATACTACATACTCGAAAATCCTGCCGCTTACGCGCCAGATATGCTGCTTTGCAGCATGTCTGATTTTACATAAAGATAACTATTCAGAACCACATTCGCAAAATCGCATCTTTCGATGCTTCCATTTGCTCATGTGGTTACTTCGCCCTATAAATATCACATAATATTCTCACGAATACGAGCATTCGCCGCATATTATGTGATATTTACACGGCTCTGAATAGTTCCCATAAAATAAGAAATGGGCAAAACCCATTTCTTATCGATTTTCTTTCTCATTTTGTTTTCAGATATCACCGGCTGTTTTGATAAACAATTCATCTTCAACCGATTTTTTCTTTTCGCTTTCCTTCGGTGCATATTTTCCTTTTGGCTTGGAAATGATCTCATGCTTTCCTTCCGCCGCCTTGCCATCCTCGATCTGCTTGGCTACTTCATCATAGAACTCAAGTGCCACGATCTCATCATAGCCCATGTAGAAATCTGCATTTCTGGAATCGCCTTTACTGATCTGTCCACTATAATCGTAAGTCACATCTGTATGCTTACGGATTCCGACATAGGTATCTTCAATCTTGATAAACTTAACCGAAGTACGTGTGGTACGATTACCTTCGATCTCCAGCTCCTGGCTGAGCTTGATACCACTGCTTAAGATGACACTGATCAGTTTAGAATCGATATTATCTACTACAATCTGATTAAATACTTCTTTCTTCATACCTATACCCTCTCACACGTTAATGGATAACCCCAAGAATTACTTTATTTTATCATGTCAATCCCGCTTCGTAAACTACTTTTTTGCGGGATTTTATCTCTTTTCCAAAAATATTTTCAACTT
This sequence comes from Kineothrix sp. MSJ-39, assembly GCF_018917935.1. GTDB lineage: Bacteria > Bacillota > Clostridia > Lachnospirales > Lachnospiraceae > CAG-194. The sequence goes on from NZ_JAHLPN010000004.1 coordinate 61,097, forward strand.
TTTGAAAAAAATGCTTGCAATTCCATTTGATTTATAATACTATAGTCAAGGACGTTTTGAAAACGCCTTATGGCTAATTGGTCAAGCGGTTAAGACGCCGCCCTCTCACGGCGGAATCAGGGGTTCGATTCCCCTATTAGCTGTTAACTGTTTTTATAACAGCCCAACCCGGAAATCCCGTAAGCGATGCTTACGGGATTTTTTTATAGCTTCTCCAAAAACCTATGGAAAGCAGCTCTGCCCTCCGGTGTTCTTTTATACACACCTGCACATTCCAGCACTTTTACAAACACGTTTCCAATCTCTTTTTGCACAATCGCGTGAATAGTTTCTTCCGTAATCTCATATTTTGCTATCCACTGCTCCGCCCATTGTGCATGTACTGCTGTCAGTTCACTTTCTTTCAGATCCTCTTTTGCCAGTATCCTGCGTTCCAGCTCCGCCATTTCTTTTTGCAATCTGGCAGGCAGAACCGCCAGTCCCATAACTTCGATCAGCCCGATATTCTCCTTTTTGATTGCATGATATTGCGCATGTGGGTGAAAAACGCCCATCGGGAAGTCTTCCGTAGTGATGTTATTGCGCAGTACTAGATCCAGTTCATAAAGCTGTCCCCGCCTTCTGGCGATCGGTGTGATCGTGTTATGCTGCACGCCTTCTGTTTCACTAAATATAAATGCATTCTGATCTGTATATTTCCGCCAGACCGTTAGGATCCGATCCGCCGCCTGCACAAGAGAATCCGCTTTTTCCGCCTGCAGCCGGATCACAGACATCGGCCATTTCAGAATTCCCGCATGGACATCCGGAAACGCCTTGAGCTGCCATGTAAATTCATACGCCGCCTTTGCCATTGCAAATGGATACCTGCCGCCTTGAAAATGATCGTGACTTAAAATAGAACCACCGACGATCGGCAGATCTGCATTAGATCCTGCTGTGTAATGTGGAAACTGTCGTACAAAATCCAGCAACTTTGCAAAGACTGCTCTGTCGATCTTCATCGGTACATGTCTGTCGTTCAGAATGATACAATGCTCCCTGTAATATACATAAGGAGAATACTGCAGATAATAGGTTTCGCTACATAAATTGACCGGAATGATCCTGTGATTCTGTCTTGCCGGATGTGCTATCTGCCCTGCATAGCCTTCATTCTCCTTACACAAAAGGCAGCACGGATATCCGGCATGTACCATCCTGCCTGCCCTTGCGATCTCTTCCGGATCCTTTTCCGGTTTTGACAGATTGATCGTAATATCCATTGGTCCGTATTCTGTATCCACTACCCATTTTTCATCCTTTTCAATCCTGTCCTTACGAATATAATTGGTTGCCTGACTGAAACGGTAATATGCATCTGTTGCTTTTTCCGGAGATATACTATACAGTCTCCAGAACTGTTTTCGTACAACGGATGGCGGTGGCGTAAGCAGCCCCATGATTTTTGTATCAATCAGGTCTTTCTGTGTGATTGTATCTGTCTGCCATATTCCCATCTGCCTGCCATATTCTGTCATATCCTCCAGTATATGAGAAATCTTCCGCGGCAGCTTCCTTTCAGCCGGTACGGTATATTCTGTCAGTCCAAATAATGCCAGCAGTTGATTTGTCACATAGATCTCATCTGCCGGATCAACCAGTCCGTTCTGTAAGCCATAAGTAACAAGTTCGCCGATCCATTCCTGAATCATTATCTTTTCCCTCCTATATTCGGTTATCTGTTCACAACTCCGCTGTCACACATATGCCGCCATATTGCCGGATTTTCAGCACATTGCAGGCACCTTCTCCGAATACCTGCTCCATCCTTTTCCGGTAGCCGGCAACAACCTCATTTTTCACAAATGCCTGGATCGTGCCCGCAAATCCGCCGCCATGCACCCTGCAGACTCCGTTCTCTCCCAGGAAGTCCTCACTGACAGCAAGTGCAAGAGCTACATTCTGATGCTGCGTATCCTGTGTATATACATTTTGCAGATATTTATAGGAAGAATTGCCGGATGCCTTTACCAGTTCCAGAAATTTTCTTAAGTCTCCTTCCCGCAGTGCTTTTACTTCCTGTCCGACTCTCTCATTTTCCCGGATAAAATGAAATGCTCTCAGAACAGCTCTGTCACCGGCCTTTTCCCGCAGCGCGCCAATATTCTCAAGCAATTTTTCCTGTGTCAGCCCAAGCAGAACCTCCTGTCCGAAAAACCTTGCCACACATTTCATTTCCGCCGGAATTGCTGCATAATCTGCCGTCAGATCAGCATGAGAACCCTTTGTATCTGTAATGCACAGACTATACCCATATCTGTTCAGGTCAAAATCGAGTTTTTCCACGATCGGTCTTTCCGGCTCTGCAAAATCCACATGCACCAGATTCCCGACCGAACACGCCATCTGGTCCATCAGTCCGCACGGTTTTCCAAAATAAACATTTTCCGCATATTGTCCGATCATTGCGATCTCTTCTGCCGGAATACGCATCTCATTATAAAGACCGGATAAAATATTACCGAGCAGAGTTTCATATGCCGCGGAAGAAGAAAGCCCTGCGCCCACCAGCACCTCACTTGTGATATATGCCTGGAATCCGCCTGTCCGGTAGCCATATCTGACCATTCCCGCTAAAACGCCCCGGATCAGAGAAATTGTTGTTCCCTTTTCTGCCTCCCGCATTTGCAGATCATCTGCCATGAATGTCAGAAGCGGATATCCGTCAGAACAGACGGTTGCCTTATGATCACTCGTTTTCTGCACAATTCCGATCGCGTCCAGATTGATGGAAGCGGCAAGGATTTCACCATGCTGATGATCTGTATGATTTCCGCCGATCTCACTTCTGCCCGGTGCACTGTAGATCTCGATCTCTCCTTCTCCAAACAGTTCTCTGTATGTTTCCAATGCCCTGATATAACGCATTTTCTGTGTCTCCAGCTTACTGTCATCCACGTAAAGTTCCTGTAGTCTGCTATCATAAGCGCCACATTTGATCTGTCCTATCATAGCTTCTGTTGTCATATGCTCACTCCTTTTTGTCTTTCTTTTCAAATGGAACGATTGTAAAACCAAATGCAAATTCCGTTTCTGAAAAGCTGTATTTCTCCAGTACCTCCGGACCGCAGCTGCCAGACCCGATGCCATGCTGGGCATGATCGATACAAAGCACCGTGCTGTCACTTTCCGTCAGTTCATAATTGTGTGCAGCCCGCTCCAGCTCCTCCTGTGTATATACGGATGCCTGAAAGGAAAATGGTTGTTCACTGGTAACCGTCAGACCATGTGCTGCATTTGTTACTTCCACATAATCACAGTCATAATGACTGCCGTTTTCCTGCGGTCTGCCATAATCCTCGTGCAGTTCTTCTACTCCTGCATGGTAAATACCATGACTGGCTGCTCTGTGTTTATCGCTGTAGCTTTCCTGTGGTCCCATGCCAAAATACGTAACCTCCCGGAATGTCCTGTCCAGAAACAGCCTGATCCCAAACCTTGGCAGAACCGGAAACTCCGCATCCTTTTCCGCCTTGATCGCAGCTGTCAGCTTCCCTGTCTCATCAATATTCCATATCAGTTCTACATCCATGATCTTCTGCATTGCATCCGCTACCACTGCAATATGCTCCATCAGCAGTACCCCATGTTCATTTCGGATTACTTCAACGGAATAGGCTCTTGTATATGCCCGGTCATACCCTGCCTTTTTCCATTCCTGCTTTATCAGTCCGTCATTATCCGTTGGTGCTCTCCATATGGAAAGTTCCATCGGATGGTTCAGATAATGACTGTCCGCAAACAAAAGCGATTCAAATAATCCCGTTCTTTTATTCAGACAGTACCGGAAATGCTCTGCCTGCAAAATAACCTGTGCATCTGTTTCCGACACCGTGATCCTGCCCGTTCTTTCCTTTCGTTCCAGCCATTCCAAGGTCTTCTGATTTCTTTCATCCGGATTTGTCAGTCTGATCTCATCAAAGCCCAGCAGATGACCGGGTTCTACTAGGGGCAGTTCTTTTTTTAGCCTGTACATGAGTTTCAGAAAAATCCGTCCCGTCTGGGGCACAGGAAGTTTCAGTTTAATGGCCGCATCACTATGTGGCAGGATCGAAGCAGCCGGTAATTTCCCGGTCTCTATCAGTTGCCCGTCCCTTGTCAGCTCATAAGAGATCTCTGCATATGCTCCCAGATCGTCAAAGTCCATATAATTATGAAGCAGCAGTTCTCCGCTCTCCTGGTCGTAAGAAAGCACTCTTGCCGGTCGATATACGTTCCAGTATTCCAAAAGTCCGGTATGTGGTGTGCGATCCGGATAGACAAGACCGTCCATACAGAAATTTCCGTCATGCAGTCTTTCTCCGTGATCGCCACCATACAGATATCTTTTTTTGCCGTTCTTTGCCGTTCCCTGTGCAACCGCATGATCACTCCATTCCCAGACAAAGCCGCCACACATTCTGTCGTCCTTCTGGATCATCTGAAAATAATCTTCCAGATCTCCCGGCCCGTTTCCCATGCTGTGACAATATTCCACCAGCAAAAACGGTTTTCTGCCGTCCTGTTCCAGATACTCTTTTATCTCCTGCAAAGATGGATACATCCTGCTGTACAGATCCAGATTTTCATAATGATAGGTTACCGCATAATTGCGATAACGCGCACTTTCATACTGTGTCAGACGTTGCGGATCATTCTGCTTTGTCCACGCCAGTGCCTTTTCAAAATTACAGCCATAAGCACTCTCATTTCCCACTGACCACATGATAATGCAAAAACGGTTTTTATCTCTTTGTACCATCTGCTGCACACGGTCCATAATTGCAGCTTCCCAGACCGGATCATCCGCGATTTTTTCATTCCAGCGGCTGCATCTGTTCTGCTCCGTATCATCCTTTCGATACAGCATATAAGGACCATGTGCTTCCAGATCTGCTTCATCGATCACTAGAAATCCATATCTGTCACACATCTGATAAAAATAAGGAACGCTTGGATAATGACTGGACCGGATCGCATTGAAATTATGCTGCTTCATCAGTGTCAGATCTTTTTTGATCTGTTCTACGCTGGTGACGTATCCTGTTTCCGGATCCGTATCATGATGATTGACACCGCGCAGTTTGATCTTTTGTCCGTTGCAATACACAACCGCATCTTTGATCGCAATCGTCCGAAATCCGATCCTGTCCACGATCACCTCATCCTCTGTCTGCAGGATCACCTTATACAGATACGGATTCTCCGTATTCCATAAGATCGGATGCAGCACAACCAGTTCGAGCTCCCCATCCTGCTCCGGCTTTCCTTTGGCTACAACCGTTCCATTTGCATCTTCTATCCGAATTACAGTTTCTGCCGGCATATCATACTGAAGCTCCAGCTTTACAACAGCACTGTCTCTTCCCACATCTGTTGTGATACGATAATCCCTGATTGCCTTTTCCGGACGCTTTAACAGATACACATCCCGAAAAATACCACTCATACGGAATTTGTCCTGATCTTCCAGATAGGAGCCGTCGCACCATTTCAGTACCAGAACCGCCAGTGTGTTTTCTCCTTCCTGCAGATAGGAAGTTACCTCAAACTCACTGGTTGCATGAGACACCTGACTGTAGCCGACATATCTGCCGTTCAGCCAGACATAAAAGCAACTGTCCACACCTTCAAAATTCAAAAAAGCTTTTGGTGCCTTTTCATCCTTCTGATACCAAAATGAATGGATATAAGCACCGCAAGGATCATCCTGCGGCACATAGGGCGGATCAAACGGAAACGGATATCGGATATTTGTATATTGATGCCGGTCATATCCTGCCATCTGCCACATACCCGGAACCGTTATCTTTTCGAACGCCGTTCTGTCATATCCCGGTGCATAAAAAGGCTCCGTCACCTCATAAATACTTTTATAATACCTAAAATCCCATGTACCGTTCAGCAGTTGAAACCGATCCGATCTTTCTCTGTGTTCTATCAGATCATCTCTTCTGACAGACGCCGGTATAAAATAGGCTCTTGCCGGCATTGTGTGCTCATGCAGGATCTGCGGGTTTTCATAAAAATGTGGCACGATCATTCCTTTTTCTCCTTTTATATACATTTTTTCCTGTCCTGATTTGTCTCTTATTTATCAGCTACTCCCAGCAGTTGTCCGGGTATATAGTCGCTTTCCTATTTCTTATACAGATATCATATAATTATTTTCCTTACATGTACATAAACAGAAATGGACATAATATGCACAAAATGATACTATAAGTTATAAATCATTTATCATTGTTTTTCAGGAGGCACTCCATGTACATCAATTCCGGTTATAAAGATCACTCTGTTCGTGATTTCAAAGATAAAAGCAGACCTCTGATCGTGGGAAGCTGCGGTACCTATCGGCTGATCTCCCATCCACGCCTGCCAACCTATCGCCCCAGAGGACGTCTGGATTTTCAAATGATCTATATTGCTTCCGGACAGGCACACTTTCATTTTGGTTCTCCGGAAAACGAGACGATCGTTACTGCAGGACATGTTGTATTATTTCGTCCGAAAGAATTTCAAAAATATGAATACTATGGTACAGACAAAACAGAAGTTTACTGGATCCACTTTACCGGAAATGATGTCCGAAATATACTGCGGCAATATGGTTTTTCAGACCAGCAGAATGTATTTGGTGTAGGAACTTCTCTGGAATATGAGGAGATCTTCAAAAAGATCATTTTGGAATTGCAGCGCTGCCCCATGCAGTATGAAGAAATGCTGACGTTTTTACTGCACCAGTTATTGATCCTCTTTCAACGGAAAATGACCAAAAAGAAGGTGATGAAAAACGAATATTTAGACCGTGAAATGAAGTTTGCTACAGCTTACTTCAGTGAACAGTATAACCGGGATATCCATATTGAGGAATATGCCCGTTCCAAAGGGATGAGTGTAAGCTGGTTTATCCGCAATTTCAGGAAATACACAGGTACGACACCCATGCAGTATATTACCTCCATCCGGATCACCAATGCACAGATGCTTTTGGAAACAACAGGCTATTCCATCAATGAGATCGCACGGATCGTTGGGTATGACAATCCACTGTATTTCAGCCGTCTGTTCCATAAACAGAAGGGCTGCTCACCTTCTGTTTACCGGAAACAAAGCAGGCAGATTTCTTACTGAAGGTAAGAAATCTGCCTGCTTTTTGTGAATCTTTATTCCATCAAAATTATATGAATTTTTTCACATACTCCTCTGTCCGATCCAGATCTTCTGCAATTTCAGCGATAGTTTTGCCTTTTTGCAGCCATTTGGTAATTAATGTTTTATCTCTGTTTTGTTCTCCTTCGACTCTTCCAAGTTGCATTCCCTCACTTCTGCCAATCTTTCTCCCCTGCTCATATTTCTGATCCATTTTCATTTCGATTGTCATATAATTCTCCCTCCAATCGTCACAGTTTATTCGCGAAACCACTTCTTCGAACTATTGTAATACCACGAATTGCTACGTGCTCCGCACTCCCGCAATTCTCTCAGACATTCGCATATCGCGAAGCTTACGCTCCGCTTTTATGCTCATGTCTGAGCGGGTCATCATACCATATAGCCACTCCTGTGCAAGCACATCGTGGCGAATGGTCTGTGCCCCTGGTATTACATGAAGTCAAATAAGCTCAACTGGTTTGACTGTGGCAGGCTGCCAAGCAGGCCCAGCTCGCTCATTTTATCGATAACGTTCTGCGGTGCTTTGCTGCGGCTTCGCAGGTCATCCCTGGATAAGAACGGGCCATCCTTTGCCGCTTCCATCATGGCTTCTGCGGCTTTATCTCCCATACCGTCGATACTGCCGAGGGATGGCATGATCTTGCCGTCGATGATCTGGAACAATCTCGAATGTGCCTTATAAATATCGATTGGCATAAACTCAAAGCCACGCGCATACATTTCCTGCACGATACGCAGATCACGGATGGAATCCTGTTCCTTCTTGGAAAGCTCGTCTTTTCTTCTGTTGTAATCCGCCAGCACGGCTTCCAGATGCTCCTTGCCCTGACACATCAGTTCATAGGAGAAGCAGTCCGCTCTGATGCTGTAAAATGCCGCATAATAGGCAAGCGGATAGTTTACCTTACAATAGGCGATACGCCATGCCATCATAACATAGGCAGCAGCATGTGCTTTCGGGAACATGTACTTGATCTTTTTGCACGACCAGATATACCAGTCCGGTACATTATGCTCTTTCATGGTCGCAATCCATTCATCCTTCAGACCTTTTCCCTTTCGGACGCTTTCCATGATCGTAAAGGAAAGTCCTGCCTCAACGCCCATCTGCATCAGATAGATCATGATATCATCACGCGTACAGATTGCCGTCGAAATAGTCGCCTTGCCTTCCTCGATCAGCGTCTGGGCATTACCCAGCCATACGTCTGTACCATGGGAAAGCCCTGCAATACGGACAAGATCAGAAAACGAGGTCGGCTGTGTATCAATTAACATCTGCATGGCAAAATCGGTACCGAACTCCGGGATACCGAGTGATCCCAGCTTACAGCCTAAAATATCCTCCGGCTTGACACCAAGTGCATCTGTATTCTGGAACAGGCTCATAACATCCTTATCATCCAGTGGGATCTTGGTCGGATCGATCCCTGTCAGATCCTGCAGCATACGGATCATGGTCGGATCATCGTGTCCGAGAATATCCAGCTTTAACAGGTTGTGGTCGATCTTATGGTAATCAAAATGTGTGGTTACGATATCTGTTGTCATATCATTTGCCGGATGCTGTACGGGCGTAAAGGAGTTGATCTCCTCGCCCAGCGGCAGTACAACGATACCGCCCGGATGTTGTCCTGTTGAACGTCTGACACCGGTACAGCCTTCTGCAATTCGTTCGATCTCGCAGCGGCGTTTATGGATGCCACGCTCCTCATAATATTTCATCACATATCCATATGCCGTCTTTTCCGCCAGCGTACCGATCGTTCCGGCGCGGAATGTCTGTCCGTAACCGAAAATAACTTCCGTATATTTATGCGCCTTACTCTGGTATTCGCCGGAGAAATTCAGATCGATATCCGGCTCCTTATCTCCTTTAAATCCAAGGAATGTTTCAAACGGGATATCAAAACCGTCTTTGACCAGCTTTTCACCGCAGTTCGGGCAGATCTTATCCGGCATATCACATCCTGCCTTACCGGCATATGCCTTAACCTCCGGCGAATCAAAATCATAATAATGGCATTTCTTACAATAATAATGCGGGCTTAAAGAATTAACCTCTGTGATTCCCGCCATGTTGGCAACGAAGGACGAACCTACGGAACCACGGGATCCAACCAGATATCCATCTTCTACAGACTTCCATACCAGTTTCTGCGCAATGATATACATAACGGCAAATCCGTTGGAAATAATGGAATGCAGTTCCTTTTCCAGACGCTTTTCTACAATGTCCGGCAATACCTCACCATAGATCTCATGCGCTCTCCGGTAACAGATATCCGTCAGCGTCTGGTCACTGTTTTCAATGACTGGCGGACACTTATCCGGTCTGACCGGATCGATGGAATCCACCATATCTGCGATCAGGTTTGTGTTATCAATGACTACCTCCCGCGCTTTATCACTGCCTAAATATTCAAACTCCGCCAACATTTCTTCCGTGGTACGCAGATATAACGGAGCCTGGGAATCCGCATCCTTGAAACCGTTTCCCGCCATGATGATACGGCGGTATACCTCATCCTCCGGATCCAGAAAATGCACGTCACACGTCGCACAGACCGGCTTGTGGAACTCCTCTCCCAGATCGCAGATCTTCTTATTGATCTCCTGAATATCTTCTATGGAATGAATGTTTTCATGATCTGACTTATCGGAATCGATCATAAATGCATTATTGCCGTTTGGCTGAATTTCCAAATAATCATAGAAATTCACGATATCGGCGATCTCCGCCTGTGGTGCCCCACGCAGCAAGGCTCTGTACAGCTCTCCCGCTTCACAGGCACTACCAAGGATCAGACCCTCTCTGTTTTCAAGGATCAGGCTCTTTGGTACTTTCGGCCGTCTGTTAAAATACTGCAGATGGGAAGCTGAAATGAGCTTATATAAGTTGACACGTCCCACATCGTTTTTTGCCAGTACAATGGCATGATAGGATGGTGTTTTCCGAACATAATCCGCACTTGTCCTGCCCAGTTCATTGACCTCATCCAGATCATGTGCGCCTCTTTCCAAAAGCATCGGAATAAATTTCTCAAAGATTTCAGCCGTTGCCTCCGCATCATCTACCGCACGATGATGATTTTCCAGTGATACACCGACCGTCTTTGCCACATGATCCAGTGTGAATTTCGCAAGCTGTGGCAACAGTACACGTGCCATGGCAAGCGTATCTACATGTGTATATTCATAGGGCAGATTCAGTTTTCTTGCATTTTCCTTAATAAATCCCGTATCAAAAGAAGCATTATGCGCTACCAGCACACAGCCTTCGCAAAAGGCAAAAAACTCCGGCAATACCTGGTCGATCGTCGGTGCATCCATAACATCTGCATCCGTGATCGTTGTCAGCTTGGTGATTCGGTACGGGATCGGCTCCTGTGGATTTACATAAGTCGAAAAGCGATCTACGATCTTTCCATTTTCCACCTTTACCGCACCGATCTCGATAATGTGGTTCGTCACACTTGAAAAACCGGTTGTTTCAATATCAAATACGACAAAAGAATCCATCAGGGATTGTCCCTTTGGATTGACGACAATATTTTTCAGATCATCTACCAGATAGATCTCACAGCCGCAGATCACCTTAAAGAAATCCTGTCTGTCAAGCTGCTTTCCTTCTTTTTCCGCTTCTGCTTTTGCACCCTTATACAGATCCTGCCAGGTATGGAATACATCCGCAAGTGCCTGTACCACGCCATGATCTGTGATCGCGATCGCCGGATGTCCCCATTTATATGCCCGTTTTACAATATCGATAACATCGGAAACACCGTCCATATCGCTCATTTTCGTATGGCAGTGCAGCTCTACACGCTTCTTTGCACTGTGATCCATTCTTGTCACGGTAAAGTCCTTTGTCTTTTGCAGACTCTTGATGGAAATCGTCAGATCCTTATCAAAGCTGTCCATTGCACAAAGGCCTCTGACAAGCAGAAAGGCTCCCTTTTTAACACCTTCCCGGATATTCGGAAGTTCTTCATTCGGACAGAACATCTTGCATTTCATCGTATCCGTAAAGTCTGTGATAAAAAAGCTGACGATCGTCTTTTCATTACGGATCTCACGTTCTTCTACGCTAAGTACTTTTCCGCGGATCGTAATTTCGCCCATTTCATCCAGGATCTGATCCATCGGAACGATCTCACCTTCCACGTCATAGCCATATAATACATCCGGGTTGTCCGAACGCTTGCCCTGTCTGCGGAAGCTCTTGAACTCTTTTTTGCCTTCCTTTTTAAATTCCTTTTTCGGCGACTGTGCAGGCTCTGCTTTCTGAACCGGCTGCTGCTTTTGCGGCTGTTCTGCGGGCTTTGCTTCTGCCCCCTGCACAGGAGCTGCGACATGATCAAAGTCATTTCCGTCCACACCGCTCATATCCACGTATTCACTGTCACTTGTCTGTGAAATGGCTGCACGGTTTCCCGCGATTTCCGCAATCCTGCGTGCAATCTTGATATCATCCTCTTCCCGGTATTTACTTTCCTTCGGTTCTTCATATGCAACTTCAAAGAAAGCCCGTACCCCGCATCTCTCACAGACGATCTTATCCAGGATCTGCAAAAGCTCTCCGCTTTTCTGATGATACAACGGAATATCTTCCAGCGTCAGAACGACTTTATCATCTGCTTCAAAGGACAGCTCTGCGGACTTTAACATGCTGTGCAGCATCGGACTGTATTCCTTCAGTTCCAGCAGCATACTGTTTTTATACGCACCAAAAACAGCCGGCGCATCATACTGCGCAGACAGATGAAAGGTTTCATAAAGCTTGACCGCAGGTCCCTCTTTTCCGCCTTCTAAGGATGAAAAAAGCTGCTTATGCAGCTCTTTTTCAACTTTATAAATGTATTCTTTTTCTATAATGTTGTCACAACTTATGTAAACCTTCAGCAGATCTCTTGCTCTTGTTGTCACAACTCTGTCGACTCTGACATCTTCCATATAGACTTTACAGTCCCCTTCCAGATGCAGTGTCGGAAAAACTTCCATAAATGAATGACTCATTATGCATTTCCCCAATTCAACAATTCTTCCCGAAGTGTATTTAATAACTGTTCTTCCGGTACTTTTCTGATCACTTCGCCTTTTTTGATCAGAAGTCCTTCCCCTTTACCACCGGCAATACCGATGTCAGCTTCTTTTGCTTCTCCAGGTCCGTTTACAACGCAGCCCATAACAGCCACCTTCAGGTCAAGCGGAATATCTGCCACCATCTGTTCCACTGCATTTGCAAGGCCGATCAGATCAATATTCGTTCTGCCGCAGGTCGGGCAGGATACGACTTCAATACCGCCCTTTCTCAGTCCCAATGTCCGTAAGATCAGCTTGGCGGATTTCACTTCTTCCACCGGATCTCCTGTCAGGGAAACGCGGATCGTATCACCAATGCCTTCATGCAGCAAAATACCAAGCCCGATCGAAGATTTGATATTGCCGCTCATGATCGTACCGGATTCCGTGATACCGACATGCAGCGGATAATTGGTTTCTTTTACGAGCTTTTCATGCGCAGCCACACACATCAGGACATCAGAAGATTTGATACTGATCACCAGATTGTCATATCCAAGATCTTCTATGATATGCACCTTATCCAGCGCACTTTCTACAATGCCTTCTGCTGTTACACCATGGTATTTTTCTACCAGATCTTTTTCCAGAGAACCGCTGTTTACACCGACACGGATTGGGATATTTCGCTCCTTTGCCACTTCCACAACAGCTTTCACTCTGTCAATGCTTCCGATATTGCCCGGATTGATACGGATCTTATCTGCTCCGTTTTCCATGGCTGCGATCGCCATCTTGTAATCAAAATGGATATCTGCCACAAGCGGGATATGGATCTGTTTTTTGATCTCACTGATCGCTTTTGCAGCTTCCTCGGTCGGAACCGTACAGCGGATGATCTCGCAGCCTGCCTGTTCCAGTCTGTGGATCTGTGCTACCGTCGCCGCAACGTCCTCTGTATGTGTATTTGTCATGGACTGGATCAGCACCGGATTCCCGCCACCGATCACTCTGTCTCCAATATGCACTACTTTTGTATGATCACGATACATAATTATCCTCTTTTCATTTCTATCTGTATGATACATTAAAAGATCTTCGTCAGATCATTATACAGTACAAATACCATTAAAAGCATCAGGCACGCCATACCGATCATATGCACCAGACCTTCTTTTTCCGGCGGAACCGGCTTGCCTCTGACTGCCTCTACCAAAAGAAATACCAGTCTGCCGCCATCCAGCGCCGGGAACGGTAACAGATTCAGCACGCCTAAGTTGGCACTCAGCAGAATTGCAAAATTCAGCATATTCAACCAGATATAATAAATACCGTCCGGCTTTGACTGGTCGTAAATCTGTGTCACAGTCTGCGCCATACCGACAGGCCCGGACACATCATCCTTTGAAACCTGCCCCTGGATCAGAAGTTCCAGGCTCTTGACCGTTGTATTGATCCAGTAGCCCACTTCATACAGGCTGTATTTTACAGTCCCGAAAATACCGAATTTCTGATAAGAACCTACGCCATATAAGCCCATATAATAACGTCCTGCCGATTCGTCGTAAATCGGCTTTATCACGGTATCATACTGCTTGCCGTCTCTTTCATAAGTGACTGCGATATCTTCTCCTTTATTCAGCATGGAGGCAAGACTGATCTCTCGATACAGATGGATCTTTTTGCCGTTCATGGAAAGGATCCTGTCTCCGTCCTGCATACCTGCAAGCTGCGCTGCGCCGCCATCCGAAACCTGCTGGACAACCGGCAGATCGGTTCCGTAGCTGCCAACAATGATCGTGGACATCAGAAACGCCAGAATAAAATTAAATACCGGTCCTGCCAGAACAGTGGCAATCCTTGCAAACACAGGGGCATCCGGAAATGCACCCGGCTTCTTCTTGCTGCCAAGCTCTGTATTGGCTACCGCCTGCTGCACATCCTGCAGCGGATCTGCCTTTGCGTCTTCTGCTTCCTTTTTTTCGGTATCACGTTCTATGCCATCCTCACCCTCAAAAATACAGGCACCGCCAAGCGGCAGTAAACGGATCGCATATTTGGTACCGCCCTTTTTTACAGAAAAAATACAAGGTCCCATACCGACTGTAAATTCCACAACCGAAATTCCATTTGCTTTTGCAATGATAAAATGTCCGAATTCATGCGCAATGACAACTACGCCGAAAATGACAAAAAACAGGACAATGCCCAATCTTTAACACCTGCTTTCAATATAGTCATAGCATGCAGCTTCCGCCTCTAAGATCTGCTCCACCGTCGGATCTGCGATCACCCGATGGTTCTGCATACATGCACCGATCAGCTCCGCAATATCCAGAAAGCCGATCTTATCCTGTAAGAAGAGACTGACTGCCTTTTCATTTGCTGCATTAAATACCGTCGGCATACTGCCTCCTGCCCGGAATGCCTCATACGCCAGCTTCAGTCCCGTGAACACTTCCATATCAGGCTCTTCAAATGTAATTCTGCCCAACTTGAAGAAATCTATGTTGTTTTCCTGCATCGGTCTTCTGTCAGGATAAAAAAGTGCATACTGGATCGGCAGTTTCATATCCGGTACACCAAGCTGTGCGATCACTGCGCCATCCACATACTCTACCATAGAATGTATGATACTCTGTGGTTGTACTACTACAGTTATTTTTTCCGGCGGTACGTGAAATAACCAGCCCGCTTCCATAACTTCCAGTCCTTTGTTGACCATTGTCGCGGAATCGATCGTGATCTTGCGTCCCATCGTCCAGTTCGGATGCTTTAGGGCATCTGCTGCTTTTACATTAATAAGCTGTTCTTTTGTAAACCCGCGGAAAGGCCCGCCTGATGCAGTCAGAAGGATCTGTCTGATCTTATCCTTCGGTTCTCCGTTTAAAGACTGGAAAATCGCACTGTGTTCACTGTCAACCGGTAAGATCTTTACACCATGCTTCTTTGCAAGCGGCATAATGATATGTCCCGCCGTCACAAGCGTTTCTTTATTGGCAAGTGCGATATCCTTGCCTGCTTCGATCGCTGCGATCGTCGGACGGATTCCGATCATTCCCACGATCGCGGTGAGTACGACATCCGCCTCGGGCAGAACCGAAATGGCAAGCAGACCATCCATGCCCGTCAGTACCTGCACCTGCAGATCACTGACACGCTGCTTTAAGTCCTTTGCCGCCTCTTCCGACCACATAACCGCATAAGAGGGCGAAAATTCACGGATCTGCTGCTCCATCTTTTCCACACTGCTGCCTGCTGCCAGTGCAACCACATGCAGATCTTCTTTATAGCTGCGTACCACATCCAGTGTCTGTGTTCCGATCGAACCTGTGGAACCCAGCAAAACGATATTTTTCATCTTTCTGCTCCTTTTATCAGCTTCCTCCGGATCACACCTACAGCTCCAGAAGAATGATACATAAGTAATAGATCAGCGGTGCTGTTACGATCACGCTGTCAAAACGATCCATAATGCCGCCATGTCCCGGAATCAGCTTGCCATAATCCTTGATGTTATGATCACGCTTGATACCGGAAGCTGCCAGATCACCGAGCTGGCTTAAGACTGCTCCGACACCTGAGATCAGCGGAAATGCCCAGATCGCATCGTCCGAAATAGCTGTCACGCCCGCCTTCTGCAGTCCCCACGCATATAAAAAGCCGATCAGCGCAGCACCTGCCACACCACCGACCGCACCTTCTATTGATTTTTTCGGGCTCAGAACCGGTGCCAGCTTATGTTTTCCCAAAAGCTTACCGAACGCATACGCACACGTATCACAGCCCCAGGAAGCAGAAAAGATCAGCCATACCAAGAAGATGCCGTGTGTCAGATTTCTGGTCATATAAATATAGGACAGAAGCACCGGACAATACAGGAAGGAAAATCCCGCCGACATGACCTGCTGCGCATGGAACTTCGGGAATGTCAGGACATACACAAGCATCATGCCCATGATCGTCAGAATGATCGCAAGCATGGCATATGTATCCGAATCCGACAGATACCGCACAATATAATACGCCACGATACCAAGATATCCGACGATCTCGATACCGGACGGCTTTTTCTCTTCTTTTCGTACATTCGTTGCTTTCACAAGCTCTGAAAATCCGACAAGTGAAATAAAAAGAGTCAGGGCATACAAAACGATGCCCCCGTTACTCATTGCAAATGCCAGAATGATCAGAAGCAGTATTCCACTGATCAGCCTTGTCAGCATATTACTCCTCCTTTACAAGCCCGAATCTGCGATCCCGCTGATTGTAGGCTGCGATCGCTTCCTCCAGTTCCTTTTTGCCGAAAGCCGGCCACGGAACCGGTGTGAAATAAAGCTCCGTATAGGCAAGCTGCCAGATCAGGAAATTGGAAATCCTCTGTTCTCCGCTTGTACGGATCATCAGATCCGGTTCAGGGATCCCTTTGGTATCCAGATAATCGGCAAACTTTTCGATCGTCATATCCTCCGGCTGAAGCCCCTTCTGGGTATCTGCCATTACCTTGCGGACTGCACGAACGATCTCATCCTGCCCGCCGTAATTTAAAGCAATCTGGAAATTCAGACCGTCATAGTCTTTCGTTGCTTCCTCAAGCTCAGCGATCCGCTTCTGGATATCCGGTGCAAGCCCCGTCTTATCTCCCAGTACACGGACACGCATATTATTTTTTGCTGCGGTTTTCAGACAGGTCTTCATATAATTATGCAGAAGCTTCATCAGTGCATCCACTTCATCCTTCGGTCTGTTCCAGTTTTCCGTGGAAAATGCATAAACCGTCAGATATTTCACACCAAGATCATATGCTGCAGCACAGACCGTTTCCACATTCTTGCTGCCCTGCACATGTCCGTAATTACGTGGCATGCCCTTGCTCTTTGCCCATCTGCCGTTTCCATCCAATATAATGGCGATATGATTTGGTACACTCATTATACAGTCATGATCTCCTTTGACTTCTCTTCTACCATACCATCAATTTCTTTGATGAATTTATCGGTAACTTTCTGTAACTGTTCTTCTAACATCTTGATCTCGTCTTCGGAAACATCTTCCTTTGCCAGCTTCTTGAAGGAGTCATTTCCGTCTCTTCTGGAATTGCGGACTGCAACCTTGCTTTCCTCGCCTTTTTTCTTCACTTCTTTTACAAGATCCTTACGGCGTTCCTCGGTAAGCTCCGGGAATACCAGACGGATCACAGAACCATCGTTGGATGGTGTAATGCCGACATCGGAACATAAAATTGCTTTTTCGATCTCTTTGATCAGGGATTTTTCCCATGGTGCGATCTGGATCATTCTCGGTTCCGGAACTGTGATATTACCAACCTGCTGCAGCGGGGTCGGTGTTCCGTAGTAATCTACCTTGATCTTATCGAGTACATGCGGATTGGCTCTTCCTGCACGGATCGTCATAAAATCCTCTCCTAAAAAGTCAACTGTCTTCTGCATTTTTTCTTCAAATGTTTTTACTCTTGCATCCATTTTTATATATCCTCCCTTATTCTATACTGTTACCTTTGTTCCGTTAAATTTACCGTTCATGGTATTGACAATGCTGTTTTCTTCATTCAGACCGAATACCCACATCGGCATTTTGTTATCTCTTGCCAGAATGGAAGCTGTCATATCAACAACCTGCAGATTCTGTGCAACCACGTCATCAATGGAAACCTCATCATATTTCTTTGCATTCGGATTTTTATGCGGATCATCATCGTACACACCGTCGATCGCTTTTGCCAGCAGGATCACATCTGCCTCTACTTCAATGGCACGCAGTACAACACCTGTATCTGTTGAGAAATAAGGATGTCCTGTACCACCTGCGAAAAATACTACCATATTCTTGGAAAAATATTTATTGGCACGATCCTTGGAAAACAGCTTTGTAAAGGAACCGCATTCAAACGGAGTCAGGATCGCTGTCATCATACCGACACTTCTGAAGATCTCCGATACATAAATACAGTTCATGACAGTTGCCAGCATTCCGATCTGATCTGCCTTTGTTCTGTCGATGTTCTCACTGGAACGTCCACGCCAGAAATTACCGCCGCCGATCACAATACCGACCTGTACGCCGTCATCGACAAGCTGCTTTACCTGCAGTGCCACACCACGTACTGTCTCCTCGTCAAAACCGGTCTTTTTTTCTCCTGCAAGCGCTTCACCGCTCAGCTTCAGCATTACTCTTTTCATTGTTTTTCTCCTATCACTTTGTCCCTTGGTTTATTTTGCGATCAGATCATTAAAGAAATCTGTCGGATTTACTTCTGCGTAGCACTGGCTGCACATACCTTCGATCACCGCACCGTTGTTGATCTGGACGGATTTGGATTTGATATTACCCATCACGATGGCAGATGCATCTAAGATAACCGGGCCCTTCACATCAATATCACCCTTGACAGCACCTGCGATCACTGCACTGGAAGCTGCCACATTACCGATCACAACGGAATTCTGTCCGATCTTGACTGTGCCTTCCGCAACGATCATGCCTGTGATATGTGCACCGTCTGCAAATACTTCTGCAGCTTTGGAATCTCCTTCGATCGTACCGGAAACATTTAACTTGCCGAGCAGTTCGACTTTTCCTTTTACCTTACCGAGAATATCCACATTGCCTTTTGCACTGATATCACCGTTTAATGTCATACCTGCTGTGATGATCGCTGTTTCGTCTAATACTTCTGTATCTTCTAAACTCATTTTCTGTTCTTCCATTGCTTTTCCTACCTCTTTTTCCAATTCTGATTCTTCTTTTTCTGTATGCTGTCCCAGATCCATATGCATGAGCATTTCTTCCGGTGTCTGCATCTGTCTCTCTGCAAAATCGTCTTCTTCCTCATCTGCATCCGGCTTTACAATACCTGCAATGCTCTGCATCTGCTCAGCTGCTGCCTTCTGTGGCATCACTGCCTCCGGCTCTTCATCCGCTTCCTCTGCAGCTTCTGTTTCTTCTGCAGGTTCTGCCGCCTCAACTTCTTCCCCCTGCACAGTTTCCGGTTCCTGTGCCTCGGCATTCTGCTTTTTGGCTTCATCTTCCGATTCCGCTTCAGCAGTCTGGCTGGTCTGCTCTGCCTCCGACTCTGCTGTTTCTTCTGCAGTCTCTGCTGTTTCTTCTGCTGCCTCTGTTTCCTGCTTTCCGGCTTCTTCTGTATCAGAATTTCCGACTTCTGCAGCCAGCGCTTCCTGCACTTCCTTCAGCGCATCATCCAGTGCCTTATCTTCGTCTTCTTTTTTACTTTCCTGTCCTGCCTCTTCTTCCGGCAAAAGTTCATTGACCGCCTGAGACAGGTCTTCTTTCAGTTCCTGAAAAAAACCCATTTTTTCTCCTCCGTTTATTATTACTGCTGCGCAGTTTATTGTTGTATTTTCAGATGCTGTACCAGTTCCATGTCATCACTGACCGGCAAAAGAACAGTATCTTCCATTGCCTGTATGCCTTCAATGATCGCAGGAAGCGCTTCCACTGTTGCATTTTTATTTGCCGCATCATGCAGAAGGACAACTGCGGTCTGATGCTTGCCTACGCCTGTCAGCACATTATCCACAAGTGTCTGTGCTTTTATCTTTTTGTTGGTCGCATCACCGCTTGCCACATTCCAGTCCAGATAATAGATATCCTGCTGCTGCATATACGCCGCAAGCTCACGCATATCCACCGTACTGACCTGATTGGAGCTTCCGCCCGGAAATCTGTAAAAATGCGACCACACACCGGTCGTATCATATAAGAAATCCTGCAATTTGGACAGATCCTCTTCAAAGGCTTCCTCCGAAGCATAGATTTCATCATATTTGTGGCTGTAGGAATGCATACCAAGTGTATGCCCTTCCGCTACGATCCGCTGATACATTGCCTGGTACCTCTCCTGCGGCTTTCCGGTCACAAAAAAAGTGGCTTTCACATCATACTGCTTTAAAATATCCAGTATGGCATCTGTATTACTGCTCGGTCCATCATCAAATGTCAGATAAACCTTTCTCTTCTGTCCATCGTCCGGTTCCGTTTCTTCTGTCTGCCATTTTGCAAGGCTGCTATCTGCCTGCATCCCATCTGCCTGCTGCCCGGCATCTGTATCTGCATTTGCCGGATCTGCCTGTTCAGGTGCTATAGTGCCTTCCCTTTGCTGCGATGCGATCTGCCGCTGCATCTGGTCCAGCTCTTTCTGCAGTCTGTCCACCTTGATGAACAACAAAATACATAACAGGATCGGAATCAGAATCCCCAAAAGTAAATACGCTACTATCAGCCTTTTCATGGAAGAAATCCGGCTGCGTCTCTTTTCCTCTTCACTTTTTGGCATACCAAGACTCCATTCTTTGCATATTCGATTTATTCTATCATAATTTTTATCTGAAATCCAGCGTTATAGATACAAATTGGCGGAGCGTATTTGTGTAATAGGAACGAAGTTTTCTATTACACAAATAAAGCTTATCCTTGCAGCCTTTTCCTTATGGCTGCTCAGATAAGCTTTTCTGCTTCTTTATCCCTTATTTTGTTTTTTCAAAAAGCTGTATACCATGGGCAAGACGCGTAAGCCCGTCTTTCACTGCTGCATGCGGGCATGCGATGTTCATACGCAAAAAGAGGTTTCCGTTTCCGTGGTAGCTGCTGCCCTTGGACAGATACAGTCCTGTTTCTTTCCGCAGGAATTCCTGCAGATGATCCGTATCATCCGTTACCTTGGAGCAATCCAGCCAGAGCAGATAAGTCGCTGTATTTTCCACCAGATGTATCTGCGGCAGTTTGTCCGCCAGAAAGGCTGCAACCATATCCCTGCTTTCTTTTAAGTAGCTCCGCAGGCTGTCAAGCCATGCATCCCCCTCTGAAAAAGCCGCGATCGTGCCTGCCATGGCAAATGCATTCGGCTCTGCCACTTCATCGGAATTCAGTCCCCGGTTCATCTTTTCCCGGATCGCTTCATCCGGTATCATGACTGCTGCCGACTGCAGCCCCGCTATATTAAAGGTCTTACTCGGTGCAAGACAGGTAATGCTGTTATACTTACAGTCGTCCGATACGGAAGCAAACGGCACATATTCATAGCCGGGCATCGTCAGATCACAGTGGATCTCGTCCGCTACAACCAGTACATGATGCTTTTTGCAAAGTGCACCGACTCTGGCAAGTTCTTCTTTGCTCCAGATCTTTCCTGCCGGATTCTGCGGATTGCACAAAAGCAGCAGCGTTGTCTGCGGATGTGCCAGTTTTTTCTCCAGATCCGCAAAGTCCATCTTGTATTGTCCGTTCTCATAAAGGAGACGGTTTTCCAGTACATGTCTGCCATGATTTTCAACACAGTTATAGAAAATATTGTAGACCGGCGTCTGCACAACAACGTTATCTCCTACATTTGTCATGCGCTTGACCGCCACATCGATTGCCGGGATCACGCCCGTACAAAAGATCAGCCAGTCCTCCTGCATTTGAAAACGATGTCTTCTCTGCCACCAGCCGCAAATTGCCTGATTCCACTCCTGTGGAACAACAGAATAGCCAAAGATACCATGCTCTGCCCGCCTGATCAAAGCTTCCTTGATGCAAGGTGCTGTTTCAAAATCCATATCTGCAACCCACATCGGGAGTTCTCCCTCTTTGATATCCCATTTATAAGAGAAGGTGTTTCTTCTGTCTGTTATCTGATCAAAATGAAATGCTTCCATTTTCCTTCCTTTCCACTGCTTGCAGTTTTTATAATGCTTTCGTACCACTTGTTACAATTTTTTCAAAAGGCGGATCAGCATGAGGATTCCTCTGCAGATCAGTTCCAGACACATGGCGATCCATACGCCCGTCAGCCCAAACGGCTTTGCAAGGATCCAGGAAAGTGGGATCCGCACAAGCCAAAGGCTGATAAAATTCAAAATACTTGGGATCATCGTATCCCCTGCCCCGCGCAATGCGCCTGACGCCACAATAGAAGCCGCATACATCGGTTCCGCAAAAACTTCGATCCGAAGCACCTTTGTTCCAAGTGCCTGTACCGCCGGATCCGGGGAAAGCGACATCATCATGAGCGGTGCCAGAAAATACATCAGTATGCCTGTCACTGTCATAACACCGATCCCGATCCACGCCGTCATCCTTGAAAAATGATGTACCAGATTTTTGCGTCCCGCGCCTGTACTCTGTCCTACCAGTGTTGCTGCTGCCTCACCGATTCCATAGCCCGGCATATAACACAGACTTTCCGCCGTTACCGCAAAAGAGTTTGCCGCCAGTGCGATCGAACCGAGCGGAGCCACGATCCCTGTCGTCACGATCATGGCAAGGCAGACAACAAATCGTTCAAATGTCACAGGAAGTGATAAAGTGATCGCCTTTTTCTGGCATTCTGCCGACAGATGAAAGCCTTCTTCCTTCCGGATATGCAGAATCGGACTTTTCACACAGGCAAAATATAACATGATGCTTGCAATGATCAGCTCCGATACGCCCGTGCCAAGTGCTGCACCTGCCACGCCCAGTCTGCAGCCGTAAATAAACAGTGCATTAAACAAAACATCCAATACACACAGCAGTGAATTTAAAATGCCGGGCACCTTCATATTACCGCTGCTCTGCAGCATACTGCCTGCGAGCACATTCAGTCCCGAACACGGCAGAAAACAGACGTAGATCAGAAAATAATGCCCTGCATCCTTTAAAATGGCAGGTTCTCCGCCAAGCCAGCCCGGCAGAAAGCTGCTGATAGAAATGCCCAGCACAGCCAGAAATACGGAAATACACGAAATGGTAAAAAGTGCCTGCTTCAGGACATCTCTTGCCGCCTCGAGCTTATTGGCGCCGATCAACTGCGCCGCCTGTACGGCAAATCCGACTGAAAAAGAATGGCAGACACCACCAAAAAGCCATGTTGTCGATGCAACAAGACCGATCGCCGCTGCTGCCCCCGAGCCGAGCCGTCCCACCATGGATGCATCGATATACTGCATTGCCACAGAAGTAAGCTGTGCCATGATCGCCGGGAGCGAAAGCTGGATCACCAGCAGGATCTGCTGCCTGCTGGAAAGCTCGCGCCCCGTCCGTATATAGGAGATCAGTTCTTCTCTGTTTTCTTTTTTATTACTTACGCTTGCTTGTTTCATGTAACTGGTAGTCTTTCTTTTCTACTATAAATTACCTGTTAGTCTTCGGTAATAATATCTGTATTTTCTTTCTTGACATCCGGGTTATCGAAAATGATCTCGTCAATGTGTTTTGCACGGATTTTTCCGGAGATCGGATTTTTCACGCTATCGATCTTAGAGTCGATCTGTGCATCTACGGTTGCATATTCAAATGCCAGATTGGTGTTCAACAGCTTACAGTTTTCCATCTTCAGATTTTCCATGTAACACATGCCCTGCTCGCTCTCGATCGTGCAGTTGATCAGTGTGACATTTTTGGCATTCCAGCCCAGATATTCGCCTGATATAAAGGAGTCATATACTGTTACATTCTCACAGTTCCAGAAAGCATCCTTTGACAGCATTCTGGCATTGCGGATCGTCAGATTCTTTGCGCCGTCAAAGCTGTAATTGCCGACCAGTGTAAAGTTTTCGATCTCCATATCGGAGCTTCCCATTGCAAAATAATCGCCCTTGGCGGTTACATTCTGCATCTTTACCTGACTGCAGTTCCAGAGTGTCTCTGCCGCATTCGGGAAATTGATATCCTTGAGCACGACATCCTTGCAGCGTCTGAAGCCCTTTGGTGCCTGATAGGTGATATCTTCCATCGAAATATGGTCTGTATACCAGATACCGGCTCTTGCCATTTCAAACATGGTAGAATGCTTTACCTCTACGTTCCGGCAATACCACAGTGGATATTTCCACTGGAACAGACAATTTTCTATTTTTAGATTTTTACTTTCTTTGAGCGGTGATTCACCGTCTGCAAAGGTACAATAGGAAAGCTCCAAATCCCTGCTCTGAAATAAAGCACGCTCTCCTACAAATTTTTGTTGTGTATACTGATTCATGTTCTTCCACTCACTTTCTTCTTATAGCATATCCGGATTTCGATTATCCTGTTCTTTTTTATCACGACTTTTGCCACCTGTCAAGGTAAAGTCAGGTTTAGGTATCTATTTTGTATAAGTACCGGTCAATTTACCATAGGCGGCTATATTTCCACTCGCTCCTGCATCATCTGCATTCAGTTCCTGTGCAATCCTGTCAATACCATCACACACTGTATTGACTTTTCCTGCATAGTCTGTCTTTGCCTGCTTTAATGCAAACACATACACTTCATAGGAATGAGTTCCGGCAGGTGGATACGGTCCGATATAACCGATGTCACTTGTCCCCTTATTGATCGATGTGATCTCCCCCTGCGCCAGTTCTTCTTTGGTCAGAGTACCTGAGATCAGATGTATCCAGTTATTTCCATCCGGGTCTATCATATAGATCACGTATGCCTGAGCATTTCCTGCTTTCTCCCAGCTTAGCTGCGGCGAAAGATTCCTGCCCCGATCCGTATTGGCAATACTGTCATCCCATATGCCATTTTGCAGATTTTCACTTGTTACGGTCAGCTCGTCTATTCCTGCCCAATCGAATGTGGAGTCTGTATTCCGTTGCTTATGGCTAACTGCCATTGTCAGCACTATTGCCAGTAATACCAATAATAATAGCACCAGACAAAGTGTTCCTATTATAAATATCCTGTTCTTACTCTTCTTATGTTCCTTTTTCATATAAGATTCACGCTTCCATATTTCTTATGTATTTACATTTTGGAAATGCTTTGCATCCATAAAACTGTTTACCCACATTCGGTCCCTTTTGTGCGGTTCTAAGAACAAGCTCTGCTCCACACTTCGGGCAACGCAGTTCTTCCTGCTTTGATTTGATCTTTTCTGTTTCTTGTTCCTTATCCTTTTTCTTCTCCAAATATGCTTCCTGTGCCAGAAGATCAAATTTTGCAAAATAGTCTTTCTTACTTTCCATATTCATATCTAACAGCCTCTGGGCAACCTGTTGCATCTGTTTCAAACTGGAGGATGGCTCTTTGGATTCAGCATTCATTCTTTTTATCGTTGCCACTAATTGATCTGCACGTATTACCTGTTCTTTTATTTCTTTTTTCGCATATCTGTCATTTACAATAGTCTTAGGATTCGCAAGAACAACAAGTGGTTTATAAAAAGTTTTGGTTCCCCATTGTTTTAGCAAGCCCATAAAAGCTCCCGCATTTTCTACTCTGCATTGGTTCAAAACAGTAAGATGTCTTTCATTTTGCGTAATCGGAGAATAAATACCTTCCTTGACTCGTTTACCGCCATACTCAAATGTCCTGATAAAAGCTCCACTGTTATTGATTTCAATATTACCAAATAGGTTTTTACATTCTATAACATATATCAGTTTTGCTGTCACAACAATAAAATCTATTTGTGCACTTAAGCCATTCTCCATTTCAATATAAATATCATGTAAGACTACCATATCTATCCCACTGTTTTTCAGTTCAAAGACAATATTATCTTCTCCTGCAATTCCGGCTTTTGTAATAGCTATTTCTTTCTGTAATTTTGTATTCAGTTCCCCACTTGTTTGTGGCAACAGTTTCTCCAGTCTTTCCAAATATGCTCTCGCATCACTTGCTTCCTTTAAAATAATCTGTTCCGGTTTTGAAAAAAATCCCATGTACTGCCTCCTTACCATTTGTTAAAATAGCTTTCATTCCTTATAAATTTTGCTCAACAACGCTATGATTTTTTCTTTTTCTCCGCTCCCATTGGTTTTCAGTCTCAACAATGGAATTTTATACAGTTCCATTATATGGTCTTTCAACAAATCCCTTGCTGCTTGTAAAGTATCTTTTTTATGATACTCATATCCATCC
Source organism: Kineothrix sp. MSJ-39 (assembly GCF_018917935.1). Classification (GTDB taxonomy): domain Bacteria; phylum Bacillota; class Clostridia; order Lachnospirales; family Lachnospiraceae; genus CAG-194. Next base: position 87,170 of record NZ_JAHLPN010000004.1, read on the forward strand.
ACTTCTATCGCTAATATAGGTGTTTTGCCAATTCTATTGTATATCAGGAAATCTAAATGAGTTGCTGGATTCATTGCATAACGACACTCCTGATCATCCAATAACACAGGATCTTTAATCAGCATATTCAGTGGAAAATGACATACCACATCCAAACTCGCATATTTATTATCGGATATAATTTCTCTGATCAGAGTATATACCAGATTTTCAGAATCGTATTCCGATACTTTTTTATATTTCTGCAAATATGCCATTCTTTCTTCTGTATACTGCTTGTATAAATAGTCAAAGACTGAATAGATCCTGCTTTCAACTACATCAAAGTTATTGTACTGAATATAATTTATCAAGTCTGTTATATTACGTTCTTTTGATTGTTCATTTCCTGTTACCACCAAAAGCAATCTTTTCTTTGCTCTTGACACAGCGACATTAATCAAGTATGGATCATCTGTAAAATCAGATATCTCATCATCTACAGTAGATATGATAATATTTTCCTTTTCTTTTCCCTGAAATTTATGCACTGTAGCAATATCAATATCATTAATTTCCCTGTTCAATGCCTCTACCTGATTTTTATATGGGGCTATAATTCCAGTTTCTTTTGGATCCAGATCGTATTTAGGGATAATATCATTTTTTATAACATCTATCTGTCGTTGGCTGTAATGGCTTCTTTCATGATTTCCTTTGGTTGTTTTAACTACGGATAAAACATCTTTTTCCCCCTCATCTTTTGTCATAATAATCAATTCACCACGATAAAATTTCTGATTACAAAAATTAATAATTTTAGGATGACATCTATAATGCTCCCGTAGCATTACCTGTGTTACATTTGGCATAATATCAAGAATAGATTGTAAGAAGCTTTTTGTGTATTGATATCCTTCATTTATATGAAATGTATCAAAAATGGCTTTTGCCCTGTCTTTTACATCATCTTTAATAACATTCGGAAGCTGCTTTGTATCACCAACAATAACAGCGTTTCTCGCACAGGAAAGTGCCAGTGCTCCGGTCGCGACATCTACCTGTGATGCCTCATCCATGATCAGATAATCATATACAATATCTGTGTTCAAACTATTTCTGGATGAAAATGTTGTACTTAGTATAACTGGATATTCAAACAGAACATCATACGGATTCTTCCACAAATCATCCAGACTAAATAATTTTCTTTGGTTGCACCCTTCATACTTTCTAGCCAAATGATCTTTTAACAAAATCATTGACTGCTCGCATAACTCATTAAGCAAATTCTTATTAACACCCTTTAAATAGTTTTCAATATCTGCAATTTCTTCAGATAATTCTGCCAGCCTTGCTGCATAATACATAGCCTGAAAGGATGTAATCATTTTTGCTATAGGCTGTTTGTAGAAATTCCAATTGCTTGATCTATATTTCAAAAATATTTTTATCTTCACCCAAAAACTTGTTGCATTTTTCTTTTCTGCCAGCATCTGACATTCTTGCCATAATTCCATCCAATGCTTAGAAAATAATTTTTTTCTGAATTTTATATTACTGGTATCTACATCAGATTCATCAACATATTGATCAAAATATTTCTGCTCTGTGACTAACTGAGAAAGTTCCTGTCTTAAATATGCCAGTTTTTCCTGCTTTTCAAATACAGTTTTCAACTGCTCAGACTGCTCCGCTATTTTCTGTTTTATATCTCTTGGTTTTTTATCTGTTTTCCATGATGAGAAATCCGGATAATCAGTCTTTTGATGTTCAATAAACCATTCTTTATTCTTAGAATTTCCTAACGCAGCTACAATAAAACCTAAATTGTATTTCGATGCAGATAATTTTTCATATACATTTTCAGTTGCCGAATTATTATTTGACACTATCTGTACTGTTTTTCCCTGTAACAATATATTTGCAATGATATTTAATATAGTCTGTGTCTTTCCTGTCCCTGGAGGTCCTTGTATAACACTGATCTGATTTTCCATAGCATTTTTGACTGCTTTATACTGACTACTATTACAACCAAATGGAAAAATTGGAGTATAATGATACTTACTCTTCTTATTCTTTCCTGAAGCTGGATTTAAATATTTAGCTAATGCTACATCGTTACCCACAAAAGAGATTTTGTCAATTTGTTTTGATAATAATTTTTCGCCCGTATCATCATTTTTGATTGCACACAAACCTGAGATTTGTTTTATATATTCAAATACATTTGCTGCCTGACTTTGGTTAAGACATGATTCTATGATATGTAAATCATCTTGTCTGTAATCTCTCTCACTACCGTCCCCAAAGCAAATGTGCCAATATGATTCTAATCCATTTTTAAATACATATATTGCACTGATATCAAAAAACTCTCTTCCCTCTCTACCAATGTGGTACATATTCGGATTTAATACAGTAGGATCTGTCAATTTTTTCACATTAGGATATGCATAAGAGTATACTTTCCCATTATTGAATTTTATATCCCATTTCTGAATTTCTCTATTGTAAATACATGACCTTATCTCAGATGTTTTTATTTCATCCTTAATGAGAATCATATACGCTCTTGTATTCATCTATTCCCTCCCCTTTTCTATTTCTGTCTCCAATGAAATGAAATCCTTGTGGCTATTTTTATTGTTCGCCCACATTTAATACTTTTTCCAATTTTGGACGACACCCATTTGTACGCTTTTTCAGTTTTTCGCCCTTTTTTCTTTTCTTTATCAATTTTGTATGAAATAAGTGTGAATTTCTCTAGCTACATGCACAGGATTTTCTGTTATGAGAAGCATCTTGTGTTATTTTTCGCCCTATAATCTGATTTTCTCTTATATTGTACGAATAACAGACTTTCAGCAAAATTAGTATTCATACTTAATTACTTCCCTTCTTCATTTTGGACGAATTTTTTCATACTAAGGATTTATACTTCATACTAAAATTGATGTTTTTCCGGTACTGGATGAATTTCTGCAATTATCTTTTCATTTTCACCAATATTCCATATCTCCTCAGCAGTCTCATCCCCAATATAATTCCCATATCTGGCAAATTCTCTTCTCTAAGGGCTTTATCTCTGCTTCTCAAAGTCTATCCTGCCATCTACAACCCTGATCCCATACTTCTCCAGATTGACTCTGCCATCCACAACCTTGATCCCATACTTCTCCAAATCGACTCTGCCATCCACAACTTCAATCCCGTCTGCGCGAAGGCGGTCTGCTTGTGCATTCTCTCCGCCGAATGCAAAAGCACCTGCAAGCTCCCCTTTGGCATTTACAATGCGATAGCACGGGGTAAGTTCCGGGTCGGGATTTTTATGCAGTGCATTGCCAACCGCCCTGCACATCTTTTTATCTCCTGCCAGCTCTGCGATCTGCCCATAGGTTGCAACTTTCCCCTTAGGCACCTGCCTGACCGCTTCATAGATCCGCTTTGTAGGGCTGTCTGTGACCAGATCATAGCTTTCCGCGATCATCCGTTTGATCTCTTCTGCCGGAATACTGCCGTCCACAATGATCGTATTCCAGTGTTCTTTATTTAAATGATAGCCGGGGATAACCGCAGCATATGCATTTCTCCAGAAGTCACGCCATTCCGGCTTTACTTTCACATTCAGATTTAAAAAGCCATCTTTTTCATACGTCCAGAGAAAGGCCTTTTTGCTTCCCTTCACCCGGACAAGCTGCCAGTTCGGATCGTGAAACGGCGCTTCCTGATAAGCAGCTGGAAAAGACAGTCCATATTCTAATACTGCCTGCCTCGTCAGCATATCCGTTGTGTTTCTTGTCGCTTTTGCTTCTTTCATATCCTTTTCATTCCTTCTCCTGATTTCTTTATCGACCCTTCTACTATGTTCCTGGCAGGTTGTACATATCATTTAACTTTTCCTCTACTATTTTCCTGTCAGGTTGTACATACCACTTGAATTTTCCTCTATTCGTTTCCTGCCCGCTTCTATAACATTTATCGATTCCGATCTATTGCTATATTTCTTCCGTCTCCTCTTACAACTGACTGAATAAAGCTGTGATACCGCCACCGATCCACAGCAGTACTTTTATCACCAACGAAACCAGCAAAAGCCACAGCAGGATCCCGCCAATCCAGGCGGCCTTTTTGGTAAGCGACTGCAAACCGCCTTTACTGCCTTCAATGATCGTGATCGGTAACCCATAGTCAACCTGCTCAAAATATTGCCGATAAGAAAGAAGCTGCTGCTCGGTCATGCCATCTTCTAACTGCATTTTCCAAGCATCCAGCTTCTTTTCGTATTCTTCAAATTCCTGCAGCCGTTTCTGAAGTGCCAGTATTTCATGATTGATATTACTGATCTGATACTTGTTTTTCAGAAAAGCTGCGAAATCCCTGTTATGATAGACCAGATATAAAAAAGATCCTTTTACAAGTTTATAGCAGACAACCGGCAGAACGATCGTATACCCTGCGATCAGTATAAACAGACCGATAGTTGCTACGATTGAAAGTGCCAGACCGCCTGCCAGCATAAAAACGGCTTCCAGCGGCACCAGTAATACAAGTGCCGCTAAAATACCACCATACATCCTAAGTTCAAAGATATCGTCCCCTTTTCTTTTACGTGCTGCCGCAAGCTGGCTCTCCAGCTTTCCCTTTTCAAAAAGAAACTGCTCTTCATATTGCGAATACCAATATGCCGCATCCGTATCATACCATTATTTGTACGTATCTAACTTCATTATTTTTAGGTATTGCGAATACCAATATGCCGCATCCGTATCATACAGAGACTTTGTTTTATTCCACATATATCCTCCATAGTTAGCCGCTGTCAACTTTTCTATGCCATAACGGCATTTCACATCTATATACCGCAGCGCTATAACCGTGTGTCCTATCTTCCTGTTACAGCATATCATATGCATACTATGAAAAGCAAATATGTGCAGACTTTTTACGCTTCTGTCTTGCCTTCCAGCATATTCTCCAGTGTATGCCAGCCAAGTACCGCACATTTGACACGGGCAGGCATATGGGAAATATCGGCAAGTGCACCAGCTTCTTCCAAAAGCTCCATTTCCTCGTCTGTGGCTTCTCCCTTAATCATATGCAGAAAACTTTCCTTTAATTTTTCCGCTTCCTCCACCTCTCTGCCGATGATCAGATCCAGCATAATATCAGCGGAAGCCTGCGAAATCGCACAGCCATCACCGGTAAAGGAACCGTCTACGATCTTTCCGTCCTCCACCTTGAGATTTAAAATGATGTCATCGCCACAACTTGGATTCACACCTTCCAGCTGCATATTGGCATCTGCCAGTGCATGCTTGTGCATGGGATGCAGGTTGTGATCTGTTAATATTTCATTGTAAAAGCTTCTGTTATTCTCCATAGCCCATTCTCCTTCTGATCGTCTGCACACTTGTAAGCAGCTTTTCTATGTCTTCTTCCGTATTATAAAAATACATACTGGCGCGAGTGGTTGACATAACGTCAATCTGCTGCATCAGAGGCTGTGCACAGTGATGTCCAGCACGGACTGCAATGCCATCCGCATCCAAAATGCTGCTGACATCATGCGGATGCACGCCATCTATGGTAAAGCTGACAATCCCGCAGTGTTCCTTCGGATCCGGCGATCCCTGAATCTGTACATAGGGCAGCTTCGTGAGTCCTTCCATCAACTGCGTCGTCAGCAAAAGCTCCTGCTTCTGTATATGCTCATAACCGACTTCCTGTAAATACCGGATCGCTGCTGCAAGTGCCCATGCCCCTGCACCATTGACAGTACCTGCTTCAAATTTATGCGGCAGTTCGGCATAAACCACCTTATCTCTTGTCACCGTCTGGATCATTTCTCCACCGGTCAAAAAAGGCGGCATTTCAGAAAGCAGTTCCTTCCTGCCATATAATACGCCGATTCCCATAGGTGCCATCAGTTTATGCCCGGAAAATGCCAAAAAATCCACATCCAGCTTTTGCACATCCACTTCCATATGCGGCGTAGACTGTGCTGCATCCAGTACGACAACAGCTCCGCTTTTCTTTGCCAGTGCGACGATCTTGTCGATCGGTGTCTTGATGCCAAGCACATTGGATACCTGCGTGACTGCGACCAGCTTTGTTTTTTCTGAAAAAGCTGCCTGCAGATCCACATCCGAAATATGTCCCTGCCGGTCACATTCCAGATACTTGACGACCGCACCTGTTTTTTCAGCTACCATACGCCACGGAAGCTGATTGCTATGATGCTCTAATATACTGACGACAATCTCATCGCCTTCCCGCAGATGTGATAAACCGTAGCTATAGGCAACCAGATTCAGACTTTCCGTTGCATTTCTCGTAAAGATGATCTCTTTTGCGGATGCTGCATGAATAAAGTTTGCCACGCATTCCCGCGCCTCCTCATAACGATCCGTCGCCTCTATTCCCAGCGAATACAGACCACGCAAAGGATTTGCATTATATTTTTTGTAAAATTCCATTTCCGCTTCTATGACCACATCGGGACGCTGCGCCGTTGCTGCACTGTCCAGATATACGATCGGATTCTCCCGCAGAAGCGGAAAATCCTGCCTGTAATCACGCTTCATCGCCAGTCACCTCCAAAAGCCAGTTTTCTGCCTGCTCTGCGATTTCCTGTTCTCCGATCCGGTTACAGAGTGCTTCCAGCTTTGCTCTTGCCAACAGATTGCAGGCATCCTCTTCCGAAAGTCCTCTGCTTGCCAGATAAAACAGTACCTCATCCGCCGGTCTTCCGATTGAAGCACCATGGTTTCCTTCTACATCTTCCTCTGCGCATAGGATCAGCGGAACTGTCTGGTTGATGGCATCCTCTCCTAAAATGAGCACATCCTCCATTTCATCTCCCTTTGCGCCTGCGCAGCCCAGCGGAAAGTCAATTGTTCCGCGGAATACTTTCTTAGACGCATCCTGCAGCACACCGCCCACATTCATGCCGCTTTCTGTTTTCTTTCCGATATGCTGCGCCACATAGTTCATATCCAGAAGCTGCTGTTTTTCTCTGTAATAACCGGCGTCAAGCTGCAGATGGCTCTTTTCTCCGGTTAGCGTAGCATAACTTCCTGCCCAGATTTTTTCTGCACCCAGGAACAACTGCACAACTTCTATCTGTGCCTGTTTGCCGCTTTCAGCTCCGATATCATTGAAAAGCTCCATCCGGTTTCCAAGCAGGTCTACCTGCACAAGCCGGATCTTTGCATTTTCTTCTGCCTGCATCAGTGTCCGCAGCACGGCTTTCCCTTCTGCATCCTTTTCGGATCTTACCACTGTCCAGACAGTCACATTTTCTCCTGCTTTCGCATGGATCTTCACATCCTGATAGCTGTTTTTCTGCGATGAATAGTCAAATACAAGAACTGTCTGCACGTCATTTGGGACTGTTTCTTCAGAATGACCTGCTGTCTCCACACAAATATCTGTTGCATCTTCCGGTTTCAGCCTGCTTACTTCTGCTCCCATTCCGGTATGGATTTCTTCCATCTTTTTATACAAAGAGTCTTGCTGCTCTGCTGTCAGTTCTTTTACTACCGGCTTTTCCGCTTTTGGATAGCGGACGGTAACAGCCGGTTTCGTCCAGCCATCAGCCGTCAGATCCTTGATCTCTGCCTGATTGACCGATAGTCTGTTCCAGGTTTTTGCAGGCAGTCTGTTTACGATCATATCTATTTTTTGTTCCATTTCGTTCCTCCTACAATGCCCATTTCCTATTTAGCCTATGCTGCCTTTCATTTCGAGCTGTATCAGGTTATTCATTTCCACCGCATACTCAAGTGGCAGTTCCTTTGATACATTATCTGCAAAGCCGCTGACGATCATTGCTCTCGCATCTTCTTCCGAAAGCCCTCTCGACATCAGATAAAAGACAGCTTCATCACTGATCCGTCCGATCTTTGCCTCATGTCCGATATCCGCATCTGCTGTCCGAATATCCATCGCCGGGATCGTATCGGATCTTGACTTGTCATCCAGCATCAGGGACTGGCAGGAAACAGCCGATTTTGTATTCTTTGCAGACTTTTCTACCTGCACACTGCTTCTGAATGTGCTGACACCGCCATCTTTGGAAATGGATCTTGTACCGATAAAGGAAGAAGTATCTTTCCCGATGTGCACAACCTTTGCTCCCGTGTCCAGATTCTGTCCTTTTCCGGCAAAGGTGATTCCCGTAAATTCCATCCGGGAATGATCCCCTTTCAGGATCGTCATCGGATATAAGTAAGAAACATGGGATCCAAATGAACCGGAAACCCATTCCATCACGCCGCCTTCTTCCACCATGGCGCGTTTGGTATTCAGGTTATACATATTTTTAGACCAGTTTTCAATCGTAGAATAACGCAGTCTGGCGTTTTTCTTTACAAAAAGCTCCACACAGCCCGCATGCAGGTTCGCCACATTATATTTAGGAGCAGAGCAGCCTTCAATAAAGTGCAGATCTGCGCCCTCATCTACAATGATCAGCGTATGTTCAAACTGTCCTGCGCCCGGTGCATTCAGACGGAAATAAGACTGCAACGGGATTTCCACGGAAACACCCGGTGGTACATAGACAAAGGATCCACCTGACCAGACTGCCCCGTGCAGAGCTGCAAATTTATGATCACTCGGTCTTACAAGCTTCATAAAATATTTTCTGACCATATCTGCATATTCGCCTTTTAAGGCACTTTCCATATCCGTATACACAACGCCCTGCGCTGCCACTTCTTCTCTGACATTATGATAAACAAGCTCGGAATCATACTGCGCACCGACACCTGCCAGCGATTTTCTTTCTGCCTGCGGAATGCCCAGTTTTTCAAACGTATCCTTGATATCCTCCGGTACTTCAGACCATTTTGCACTCATTTTCGTATTCGGACGTACATAGGTTGCAATATGGCTCATGTCCAGTCCGTCAATGGAAGGTCCCCAGTCAGGCACTTTCAGTTCATTATAAATCTGCAATGACTGCAGACGGAACAACGTCATCCAGGCAGGATCGTTCTTTTCCTTTGAGATTTTTTCTACAATGGAAGCATCCAGACCTTCCTGCACACGATATACGTCTTTTTCTTCATTGCGGATATCGTAAATGCTTCTGTCCACATCATCGACATAGGTTTTTTCTTTCATCTGACTTACCTCCCTGTCTCTGATTCCTGTTTTAAAAGATCCAGATATTTTTCAAATCCGTGCTCATTGATCTCGTCAATCAGGGAAGCATCTCCCGTCTTTACAATATGTCCGTCTACCAGAACATGCGTATAATCCACATGTAACGACTCCAAAATCCTTGTGCTGTGCGTGATGATCAGAAGTGCTCCATCTCTTGTCTTCTGGTATTCCTCCACACCTTTTGAAACAGTACGCACTGCATCCACATCAAGTCCGGAATCCGTCTCATCCAGAATTGCCAGCTCCGGTCTGAGCATCAGCATCTGCAAAATCTCTGTTTTCTTTTTTTCACCGCCGGAAAATCCTACATTCAGATCACGTTCTGCATAAGATGGATCCATCTGCAGCAGCTCCATTTCCTTCTGCAGCTCCTTCTTAAAATCCCAAAGACGGATTCTGCTGCCACGTCTCTTTTCCACTGCGTTTCTGATAAAGGAGCTTAAAGAAAGTCCCGGAACCTCCAAAGGATTCTGGAAGGATAAAAAGATACCGTCCTTGGCTCTCTTGTCTGCCCCGTCCTCATTGATCCGATTTCCATGAAACAGGATATCCCCTTTCGTTACATCATATTTCGGATTGCCCATCAGCGCATAACCAAGTGTTGATTTTCCTGCACCGTTAGGTCCCATTAAAACATGGGTTTCTCCTTTTCCGATTTCTAAATTTATATCATGCAGAATTTCCTTATCCTCTACACGAACTGATATACCGTTTACCTGCAAAAGTTTGTCTGCCATTTTCTGATCCACACCTTTCATTTTATTCAACCCACCTGTTTGGTAGGCAATTAAACTATAGTATGTTACTAAGGTTTTGTCAACTCTTGCAGTGCATTTCCATAGCAAATGCACTGCTAAATAACCTGCGATAGCAGGTTATAGACTTCCTACACTTCTCATATAGTCCGCAAGGCAAATATGGGACCAAATAACCTGCGTAGCAGGTTATAGCCCACCTATATTCTTCTAATCAACCTGCGTAGCAAATGCACTGCAAGTTCCAAATAACCTGCGCAGCAGGTTATAGTTTATGTTATAATGAGGTTGTAGCAATAGTATTTTACTCTAAAGACGGAAAAAGGACGGATTTCATATGCTGATCTCAACCCGGGGACGATATGCACTCTATGTGCTGATTGATCTTGCTCATCATGAAAACGAAGGATATGTGCCACTGAAAGAAATTGCCGAACGGCAGCACATTTCCAAGAAATATATGGAAGGGATTTTAAAGATCCTGGTAGAACACGACCTGCTGGAGGGCGTGAAAGGAAAAGGCGGCGGTTATCGTCTGACAAAGCCTGCAGCGGACTATACGTTAGGAGAAATTCTTCGCCTGACGGAAGGCGACCTGACTTCTGTATCCTGCACTTCCTTATCTACCGGCCCATGTGCCAATATTGCCACCTGTCCCACACATCCTGTCTGGCAGAAGCTGGATGCGATCATCAATGACTATCTGGATGGTGTCACACTGGCACAGCTTTTGTAAGCACCTATGTACTCGAAAATCCTGCTGCTATCGCAGCACCCGCGCTTCGCGCTCCATGATTTTCTCGTTGTACGTTCGGGAGAAACCAAATACATGCTTCGCATATGCTTGGTTTCCTTCCTCACTACAAAAAGAATACCCCGGGATCAGAAATGATCCCGGGGATTTGTGTTGTGTTGTAAATTATTTTAAAAATTACATTTTCATCCATAAAATTTCCTGTGATGTCGCCAGAAGGCACCCGATAAACACAGTTTTTTTCACGTACTTCTCCATCTTTTCTTTTAAACATAATATTTTCCGGTCTTTTCACAAACAGAAAGTTTCATGACTGCAGTTCCTTTTAACATATTGAATGGGATTTCTTTCCCACTTAAATGAGGTGTATACTTCTGAATAATTGCCGATAATGCAACTTTCTTTTCATCCATATCCTCAACAAGCTGTGCTGTCCCCCGAATTATAACACTTGCATAAGCAGTATTGGTATCACATGGTTTTTCTTCCTTGTCAATCAGCAATCCCTGCATTTCATAAACATTAAAGCAAATATTATGGTTTCTTTGTATATTTTCAATTTTCTGTCCGGCAGGCAGTCCATGAATATAAATGAGATTATCGCAAAAAACATAATGCACTGGCACGTTGTAGGGTGTTCCATCCGGATTGACAGTTGCCAGAGTACCTGTCAGGCAATTCAATAATAAATGCTCCATTTCCCCGTCCGTTAATTGGTGCGTTTTCATTCTGTGCTGCATGAGCAAATCCTCCTTTCGAATCATATTCCTTGTTCCAAAACATTTCATTTAAAACGCATTTATTTTTTCAATTACATACGCCTGTTCTTCCGCAGTCATTCCTGTGTAGATTGGCAGGCTCAATACCTCATCCGCATATTGCTCCGCAATAGGATAATCACCTTTTTTTGCGCCAAGATACCGATAGCACTGCGCCAAGTGTGGCGGAACCGGATAGTGTATCAGTGTCTGAATGTCGTTCTTTGCAAGATACTTTAAAAGCGCATCTCTTTCACGGCATCGTATCACATACTGATGATAAATGCTGTCCGCACCTTTTTGTACCTGTGGCTTTAGAATCTTGCTGTTATTGATACCACTGTTATAGCAGTCCGCCAATGCTTTTCGTTCTTTGTTCAACTCATCCAGATGCGAAAGTTTTACCCGCAGCAAAGAAGCCTGTAACTCATCCAGCCGGGAGTTAAGACCTTCTATCTCGTGGTAATACCGGACACGGCTTCCGTAATTGCGCATCATCCGAACCATATCCGCAAACGCTTCATCATCCGTTACAACTGCACCTGCATCCCCGAAAGCACCAAGGTTTTTTGTCGGATAGAAACTGAAGCATCCGGATATGCCAAAAGTTCCTGTCATTTTTCCGTCAAAGCATGCCCCATGAGACTGTGCGCAGTCCTCAATCACGGCTATACCGTGTTTTTGTGCAACTGCCATAATTTTTCCCATATTGCTGGCCTGCCCGTACAGATGTGTTACCAGAATTGCCTTTGTCCTGTCGGTCACAGCCGCCTCTATCCTCTGTGCGTCCATATTAAAATACTCATCCGGCTCCACAAACACAGGTGTTGCACCGTTCTCCGTGATTCCGATTACGGTCGCAATATAAGTGTTGGCCTGTACAATAACTTCGTCTCCTGCACCAATCCCCAATGCCCGCACAGACATGATCAGTGCATCCAATCCTGAATTTAGTCCTACACAATATTTTCTGCCTATATACGCAGCAAATTCCCGTTCAAACTGCTCCACTTCTTTTCCAAGCACATACCAGCCGGAACGGAGTACACATAGCGCAGCCTCCTCATATTCCCGTTGGTACATTTGAAACTGCCTGTCCAGCACATTCGTTTTTATCTGCATCTTCGTTACACTGCCCCTTTCTGCGGTACTTCTTTCCCGTTTTCGTCCTTTTTCTCTTTCAGATTATGAGAATATCCATCTAACCCAAAATATGTTTTTAAAATATTACTAGTTTCCAATTTACTGGTGAGTTTTTTTCTCAACTGTACCTTTGCATTCCGGTATTCCCGAAATACGCCGTCTACTAAAGTGAAATTGCTTTCCCCGCTGAAAATAGATATTTTCATAAATTTATTAAACGTGGAATCGGGATGTTTTTCACAATAGAAAGAGGGCATGACAAAATCATCATCTATCTGTGGCTCCTCCGTAAATCCATACATGGCTTTCCATGCCTTTCCCCGTTCTTTCTGCCAGAGCACCCACCCATAAAAAGGATCCCGCCCAAATCTGTATTGGCAAACGCCATCCGACTGCAATTCATCACATCTCAATTTCAACGGAATCCTTGGGGATTCGCTCCGTACTCCTACGTCGGTAAGGTAACGCTCATTTCCCATTTGAACAATCAAAACCCTGTGTCTTCTCATCTGCACAATTCCCGGCTCATCCATAAACCTTGCGGAATATTGTGTAACCTGAAATCCGATGCTTTTAAGAAGCTCTCCATACAAACCTTGAAGTTCGAAACAATATCCACCTCGCTCTTCTGCCACAATCTTCTGGAATAAATCTTCCACTTTCAAAGACAGCGGTATACCCGCCAATATAGCAAGATTTTCATAGGGAATATGGGTGATATGCGCCCACTGCAACCCGGATAAAGTATCTAAATTCGGGAAAACGGGCTGGCTGTACTCAATCCGTTGTAAATATTGTTTTATCTGCATATTCTCCAGCATATCTAAATCCACCTTGTTTTCATCTGCTTTTCCTTGCGTTTTTCTACAATATTTTTTATACTATCATCAGATTGGTTCTTCTTAAAGTTCCAATTTCATAAAATTATATAGAACCAATTTTCAAAGCAGATATGGAGGGACGGATGAGATGCTTACAATTGACAAAAAATCCGGAGTTTCTCTTTATGGACAGTTATACGAACAGTTAAAACAACAAATTTTTTCCGGGAATATGGCTGCCGGACAACGGCTGCCTGCTACCCGTGAACTTGCCGCCGAATATCATTTAAGCAGAAATACGGTCATCAATGCGTACCGCCAATTGGAAGTGGAAGGGTATATAAGGCCCGTCACTGGTTCCGGGTATTATGTGGAAAACCTTACCTCTTTTAAAATTGATTTCCCGAAACCTGCTACTTTTCCGGTCATGTCAAAACAAACGGCAAAGTCATACGACTATACATTTGTCTACGGCGATCTGGATTACAATTGCTACAGTTCCAAAACATGGCGAAAATGTATGCTAAATGCTTACGACACACTCGCCTCAAAAGACAGCATAGCCTATGAGGAACCACAGGGATTTTCTAATCTGCGTCATATCCTCAGTGGCTATCTGTATCTGTCACGGGGCGTCAAATGTTCTGCTGAGCAAATCATATTTACAAGCGGTCATCAACAGTCCATGAATATGATAGCAAGCCTGTTTCACCGTACAGACTGGGGCTTCGCTATGGAAGATCCTGGCTACAGTGGAACAAGACAGGTCATGGAACATCATGATTTCCATATCACACCTGTCCCCGTAGAAAATGATGGAATTTCCATTGATGGAATTCAAAATCTTTTTCATACGCTGCTGTGCGTCACACCGTCCCACCAATTCCCATTAGGGAGCGTACTGCCTATATCAAAACGGTTACAGCTTTTGGAATGGGTAAAGAAAAATGACGGATACATCATAGAAGATGACTATGACAGTGAACTGCGTTACCACAACCGCCCCATACCCTCCCTGCAGTCCATTGATTCCAGTGAGCGCACCATCTATCTCGGAACTTTTTCAAAATCACTTTCCCCCGACTTAAGGATGGCATATATGGTACTTCCAACACACCTGCTGCCTTCCTATCGAGAAAAATATTTATATGCAAACTGTACAGTTCCTGCGCTTCTTCAATTAACGCTTGCCGAATACATAGAAAGCGGAGAATATCAGCGTCATATCAATGCCATGAGAACACATTACAGAAAAAAGCATGATTACATCAGAAATTATGTCAAAGAAAATTTATCCGGAAAAGCTGTCCTGCTCGGCGAGGATGCTGGTTTGCACTTTGTCCTCTCCATACAAACAAAGAGAAAACAGGATGAACTGATAGAATATTTTACACGGAACAGAATACAGATATACCCTACAGCTCCTTTTTGGAGCAATAAGGCTCTCTACCCTCAAAATCAATTTTTACTTGGCTTTAGTGCAATACCACTGACGCAACTTCCAAAAGCAATGGAACGTCTCTCAGAAGTAATAAACGGCATAGATTGAATTTGTGGGGTTTACCGAAAAAGAATTCTTACGTTTGAAGCTTTTAAGTTCGAATCTAAATACAAAATAAAATACCCCGGGATCAGAAATGATCCCGGGGATTTGTGTTGTGTTGTGAGTTTTATTAACTTTATTATGATTTGTAGTCTAATACTTGATTTACCTGTAAATTAAGCATTAGCCATCTGTGCAGCTACTTCTGCAGCGAAGTCTTCATTTTTCTTTTCCATACCTTCGCCAACTTCAAAACGAACAAATTTCTTGATTGCAAGATCTTTGTTTACAGAAGCAAGATATTTTGCTACAGACTGTTTTCCATCTTCTGCTTTTACATATGTCTGATCAAGCAGGCAGATCTCTTTCAGCTGCTTAGATACACGACCTTCTACAAGACCGTTGAAGATCTTATCAGCTACGATTGTTTCTTTATCAGCCATAGCGATCTCAGCAAGCTGTGCAGCAGCTTCCTTTGAAAGGAAGTTGAATAAATACTGCATATTAGATTTCTTTTCTTCGTAGATAGCTACATCTTCTGCTGACCATACACCAGCAACTGCTTTTTCGATCAGTTTGTTTAAGATCGGTTTTGGCAGAGATGCAGGATCATTTAATGCGCTGTCAACTGTGATCTCACGAAGCTTTGCGACTTCTTCATCAGCCATATCAGCTCTGCTGATATACTGTGGGTTCATAGCTGCGATCTGCATTGCGATATTTGTAAGTGCTTCCTTAGCTGCATCATCAGATGCGCCAGTACCGGCAACTAATACACCGATTCTTCCGCCGCCGTGAAGGTAAGATGTTACAACATCTCCTGTTACCTTCTCAAAACGTCTGAAGGATAATTTTTCACCAATTGTTGCTGTCTTTTCAACTAAAGCATCTTTCAGTCCGTTCTCACCAAGAAGTGCTTCTACATCTTCGCCGTCCTTGCCACCGTTTAAAGATGAAGCAAGTGCCTGATCAGCGATAGACTGTACAAATTCCTGGAATACTGCGTTCTTTGCAACGAAGTCTGTTTCTGAGTTTACTTCTACAACAACTGCTGTATTACCGTTTGCTGCTGTACGTGTAATACCCTCTGCTGCGATACGGCTGGCTTTCTTCTCAGCCTTAGCTGCGCCGCTTTTTCTTAATACTTCAACTGCTGCATCCATATCTCCATCAGTTTCTGCAAGAGCTTTCTTACAGTCCATCATGCCTGCACCAGTCATTTCTCTTAACTCTTTTACCATAGCTGCTGTGATAGCCATTTTCGTGTCCTCCATTTATATTATGTTAGTCGTAATCTTACTTTCGGATACTGATTATTCAGCATCTGCCTCTGCGGATTCTTCAGCTTCTGCCTGAGCAACTTCCTCAGCTGAACCCTGATTTGCTTCGATAACAGCATCTGCCATCTTGGAAACGATCAGTTTTACAGCACGGATAGCGTCATCGTTACCCGGGATAACGAAATCAAGTTCTTCAGGATCACAGTTTGTATCAGCGATACCGATCAGAGTGATTCCAAGAGCCTGTGCTTCCTGTACGCAGATTCTTTCCTTCTTAGGGTCAACAACAAAGATTGCATCCGGAATATGTTCCATCTCTTTGATACCGCCTAAGTTCTTCTCGAGTTTTTCCATTTCTTTCTTGATCTGGATTACTTCTTTTTTAGGAAGAACATCAAATGTACCGTCTTCTTCCATAGCTTCATATTTCTTTAATGTAGCGATACGTGTCTGGATTGTCTTGAAGTTTGTCAGCATACCGCCTAACCATCTCTCATTTACATAGTACATACCGCAACGCTCAGCTTCTGTCTTAACAGCTTCCTGTGCCTGCTTCTTTGTACCAACGAAAAGGATTGTACCACCTGCTGCAGCGATTTCAGATACTGCCTGATAAGCTTCGTCTACTTTACCTACAGATGTCTGCAGATCGATAATGTGGATACCATTTCTCTCTGTGTAGATGTATGGAGCCATCTTAGGGTTCCATCTTCTTGTCTGATGTCCGAAATGAACACCTGCTTCTAATAACTGTTTCATTGAAATAACGCTCATGTCTTTACCTCCATTTGGTTTTTTTGCTTCCGCATGCTTCTTCTTTTACAGTCATTCTTCCCGGGCGTTATACGGGATGTGCGCTGCACAAAGTAATAAAATGCATTTATTACCCAGAAAACCAACTGAAAATCTGCATACGTGTTTTCTAGTCACAACGAATAGAGTTTAACATAAAAAATCCCTTACTGCAAGGGATTTTTCGTATTTTGTGAAATTGTGAATTCTACCTCGTTGTCAGAATCTTTGCGATCTCCGCCTCGCCGGAACCTGCCGGAATTGTCTTGACACCCGTGCAGATCTTCTTATCATAACCATTTTGGCAGAGATATTTGTCATAGGCGGCTGCATCGCTGACCAGTCCTGCCTCATACAGCTTTCTGGCTACCGTATCGGAGCCGTCGCCGCTGCTGACTGTGATCTGCTTGCTGCCTGCAGCTTGTGTATCTGTGTCTGCTATACTGCTGCCCGCTGCGTCTGTCTGTTCTGTATCACCTGCAGCGCTTTCGTCCTGTTCATCCGCCGAACTTTCATCTGCTGTGCTTTCCGCCGTACTGTCCGCATCTGCACTGCCGTCTGTCTGCCCGGTCTTTGTTTCCGTACGTTCTGCCGCATCCGGATCTTCATGATAAATGTCCTGCTGCAGGCTGTCTGTCATTCCTGCTTCAGCAGCATCTGTATTTCCCACTTCCCTGTCGAGCAGTGGATTTTCTGTTTTTTCTTCTGCTGCCAGTTGATTTGCCAGAGAAGTTTCTTCCTTCACCTGATCGGACAGCTCAGTCGATTTTGTATCTTCCGCAGCATTCTCTGACACTGTATCTGCCAGCACATCACTGCTGTATTTCATTTCCATGCCAAGTGCTTCGGCGCGTTCTATGATCTGTTCATCTGTCAGACGCTCTGTTTTGCCATGTATTGTCAGTGCCATAAGGATCGCTGTCACAAAAATGCCAATGCCGAGCCCCCGCATATAATATCGTAATTTCATCCCTACATCTCCTTAAACAAGTCAATGATCAGTTTTACTTCGCCGACGCCGAGCCCAAGCTCTTTTGCGATCGCCACATTGCTTTTTCCCTGTTTATGAAGCGCGAGTACGCGTTCGTTTTTATTGCTGCTGTCTGTAATCGGCTGCAGAGAAAGTGCAATATCGCCGTTTTCCAGTGTCTGCTGCTTTGTCTTTGCTTCTGCTTTTGCCTTCGCAACCTTTTTCGGTTTATTTTCTGCCGTTTTTGCTTTTTCCGCAGGCTTAGCTGCCGGTTTTACCGCAATTTTCTCCTCAGTCTTCACTGCCGGTTCTGCCGGCTTTTCAGCTTTTTCTTCTGCCGTAGCTGCTTTTTTCTCCTTTGGGATCACAGGGCTCTGTGCAATTGCCTTTTTAACAACAGACTCCGCCGCTTTATCCATCTCATGCAGGCTGTCCTCCCTGCGTTTCAGCTTTTCAATCCCGGAAAGACTGATCGGCTCAAAATTTTCCTCCACAATCGGTTCACCCGTTCTCGCATCTTCCATCACAGGTTCAACCGGGACATCCGGATCGATTTCAGGCTCTGCCGCCCGTGCAGCATCCAGCTCACTCACCTTGGCATTTGCTTCCTTCACCGCCATAGATACTTCTGTTGCCGTTTCTTTCAAATTTTCATGCTTGTTATTGAGCATGTCATATAAAAACATGACTTCTTCATGGTTTTTATGGATATCTTCCAGAACAGTCTGTGCATACTCTGAAACTGCTGTCATCTTTTCATTCGTCAGGCGTTCCAGCCCCCGCTCTGTTTTTTCCATGGAATAATGAATGGTTTCATCCACAGCGTCTGTTACCTGTGAGCGTACATTTTTCATTTCCTCCTGCAAAAGTTCCTGCAGTTTTTCCTGTGTCAGTTGTCTGTCTGCTGCGTCCAGTTCACTTTTGCTTTCCGGTACGATAAAACTTGCAATAAAAATAACCGCACCTAATATCAGAAGCAAAATCTCCAATGTTGTCATAGTATCTTCCTCTTTTCATATGCCAGTATCAAATCGAACAGTCAAAATGAGAAATACTGTTCTTTCCCTTAATGACTCTTCCTTCCGGTGGAATCTCGTTTTTCTTTCTTCTGCGTCCACCATCTCCGAAATATTCATTCTTCCCTTTTTCACTCGCATCCTGACGTCTCTGTCTTGTATCCGTTTCTTCCGAACGTCTGACCTGACCTGCCTGCTTTTTTTCTGCCTTTTCCATCTGATTCTGAAAGGCTGCCTGCTCGGTCATCGGTCTGATATCTTCATTCTGCTTGATCGCAGAAATATCCTGTGCACGTCCTACCATCATATTCAGTTCGATCGGTCCCAGTGCCATAACGATTCCTCCTTTACAGTGCGGTGTACTTCACTTCACCGCCGATCAGGGCAAAACGGCAAAACTGTACTTTGCTCTTTAACGTCATGGAATCATCCCCGATCACAACCTTTGTCCCCGGATATGCAGTATCCCGCACGCAGACACAGGCCTCTGTCTTCTGTCCCAGCAAAACTTCCAGTTCATCAAATTCCGCATTGTCTTCCGCCAGCTGTTTTTCCATCTGCTGACTGGCAGCAAGCAATGTCTGTACATATTTCATCTGCTCCGGCGAAAGTTTAGCACCACTTTTGATTTTTGCCGCTGCACCTGTCAGAGTTGTCTTTACCGTTGTATATTTTTTCTGTAATTCTACAAGTTCTTTCTGCAGCACCACATATCTTGCCTTCTGCTCCGGATTGACACCAACCTCTACCACTGTGTCCGCTCCAAGCTCTGATCCAAGCGTTTTACAGGATATCTTGACGGTTGCCCGTACAATGCCGCCTGCAATAAATCCTTTTCTGCCATCTACGGTTACCTCTGTTTTTGCACTTACCTTACTGTGCATCAGAGAATCCGCTTCTACATAAGTTCCGGCTTCGATCACCGCATTTTCCACAAATTTGGCAACTACTCTGCCACCTGCCAGAAGCTTGCCGCGTCCCATACCGTTCATCCCGCGCTCAATGATAATATCACCGCCCGCCTGGATTGTGGCACCTTCCACCACGCCTTTGACCTGTACGTTTTCCGCTGCGGTCACGGAAAAACCTGCCTGTACGTTGCCGTTTACGATCACACTGCCCTCAGAAGTAATATTTCCGGTAGCAGGGCCAACATTCTCCACTTCATAAATATTGGAAACAAACACCTGATCACCTGACAGGACTACGTGCCCGTTGATATCGGAATATAACTCCAGTCTGTCTTCCGATATCGTTATATTTCTGCCAAAACGGAGTGTCAGATGTTTGACATCCCGCGGTCTGATCCGCTCTCCCAGCACATTGCAGCCTTCCTCCCCTTTATCCTCGGGATGAAGTCTTGCCAGAAGATCTCCCTTTTTGCAGTGATTCATTGTATTCAGATTAAAAAAATCAACCGAGCCGTCTTCCCGTCTCGTCGGCTTTGCCTGTAGATCTGTTTCAAAGAAATACTCGATCCACGCATTCTCGCCGTGTCTCGGTTCTTTTCCCCTTGCTACCACAATATCCGTGCAGTAAGTTCTGTCTTTGAGGAATGCATCGATTGCTGCTTCATCAATTCCAAATCTGACCTGCCTTGCATAAAGATCCTTTAAGATCTCATCCTTTGTCATCAGGCTGCCAGCACTGCTTGGTGCGATAAACCGCGCTGTCACAGTCATTTTATCCTCTGACATGCGGAAAAAACACATTTCGTTTTCCTGATAAGAACGCATGCCACAGAGCGGGATCTGTACAGGCTTATCTTTCAGCCTTCCG
Organism: Kineothrix sp. MSJ-39; assembly: GCF_018917935.1. GTDB lineage: Bacteria > Bacillota > Clostridia > Lachnospirales > Lachnospiraceae > CAG-194. The sequence continues at coordinate 107,937 of NZ_JAHLPN010000004.1, forward strand.
ATTGTCTGATAGATCAGTTTGATGTCATAATCCGAAATTCCTTTCAGCTGCAGATACGCCGCAATCTCGTCAATACTGAGCGGACTGCCTCCGTTTGTCTGCGGGATCAGTTCGATTGCTGTTCCTGTCTGTGATATGATCAATCGAAAATATGCGTTCATATAAGCCCCCTTTCTCCCGGACTACACGGTTTCATGCAAAATTCCCATATAATTTCCAAGCTTTTTCTTCATCTTGGAAAGTCCCTTCGTATGTAACTGGGAAACACGCGATTCCGATACTTCCAATATATTGCTGATTTCTTTCAAAGTCAGATCTTCATAATAATAAAGAAGAATGACTTTCTTTTCTTTCTCTGTCAGAAGTTCCAGTGCATCTGCCAGCTTTGCTTTCAGCTCCTGCTGCTCTATCACGGATTCCGGCTGTGCAAAATGTCTGGAAACCTGTCTGCCGTCGCCTGAAATATCACTTCCCTGCTCCAGATATTCATTCAGGGAAACAATCCCCGTGATCTTCATACTGGATTGCCAGTCCGTATATTCTTCCTGCGTTATGCCCAGTCCCTGTGCAATCTCTTCATCAGTTGCTTCTCTGCCCTTTTCCAGTTCGACCTGACGCATCACACCTTCGATCTGTTTCTGTTTTTTTCGTATCGTACGGGGAATCCAGTCCATTTTCCGGATCTGATCCAGAATTGCCCCCCTGATACGAAGACTCGCATACGTTTCAAATTTCACATCTTTTAAAGAATCGAATTTATCTATTGCATCGATCAGTCCAAAGATCCCATAACTTACCAGTTCTTCATATTCCACATTGCTGCCAAGATACATATGAAGCCTGCCTGCTACCACCTTTACAAGTGGGGCATATTCCAGAATGATCTTCTCCCGGATGCCCGGATCCTTTGTTCTCGCATAATCCACCCAGAGACGCTTTCTTGCCGCTTCCTCCATAGATTACCCTCCTTGGCTACTGTTTCTCAATCACAGCGCCATCCTCACTTTGCTGTTTTTCTTCCTGCTGTCCTGTCTCCTGTGCAGCTGCATCCTCCTGCTGCTGTGCTTCCTTCTTCTCCTGCTGCATGCCAAATTTGTCAAGCATCAGCCTGATCACACAGCCAAGCACATAAAAAACTGCAAAAACAAGAAGAAGCACCCAGGACATCGTATACAGATCATAATGCATCCAAAACATGACAATGCTTGCCACCAGTCCTGCTGTCAGCATAACAAGCGCTGGTATATTTCTGGTATTCATATTGTGTATGTTTCCTTTCCAACTGCCTTGATCTGAAATTCACCCGTTTCCGGGTAAAAAATAACGGTTCTACCGAAATTCTTTCCTGTATCTTCCGCCAGAATCGGTATGTTCAGCTGTTTCAGCTTTGCTTTCGTTGCTTCCACATTTCTCTCACCCACGCGTACCATACTGGATTTGTTCTGGAATGCAAACATTTGTGCTCCACCGGCTATCTTTGCAACCAGCCTCGATCTGTTGCCACCCGCTGCCACAATCCGTCTGACCAGTTCCTCAATTCCCGTATCAGCGAATTTGGGGATGTTGGAATTGTCTTTGATCTGCGTACTGTCAGGCAGCATAATATGGGCAAGACCTCCAATACCTGTTACCGGATCCCGCAGTGCGATTCCTACACAGGATCCCAGTCCCAGAGTCGTAATGCCGTCCGGACTGATACAGATATTCAGATCTGCCATTCCCACTTTTATTATCTCACTCATTCCATTACCCTGTTACACTTTCTACTAATTACATCCCAAAGATGCCATGATCTTATCATAAGATTCCAGATCAGGCACAAGAATAAAAAAGCCGTCCAGCAATTTATCATCCGTAAACTGTGTCTGGATCAACAGGATCCTGTCACCCAGTGCCCCAAATTCTATCGCCGGAACACTTAAGATCGCTCCCGCCATATCAATGCTCAGATCGGGAACCGATGGGATGATCTTCATATTAGTCAGCATGGATAAGGAATTCAGATACGCGCCCGTAATAATATTACCGATCTCTTTCAGTGCAGAAAGTTCCATTTCCGAAAACTCCCCGCTGGCCGGTCCGGATACGCCCATCAGCTTATTCACAAGATCATGAGCCGCATCTTCCTTCAAAAGGAACATGATACTTCCGGTAATATCACCTTCCACCAGAAGGTAAACACCTGCCATGATCTGCTCCTCACCGCCCATCACCGCACCAACCTCCTGAAATTCCAGAAGTTTGACCTGCGGAACCTTCATATCCACCTTGCAGCCAAGCATCTGTGCCAATGCAGTCGTTGCATTACCGGCACCGATATTGCCCAGTTCTTTTAAGATGTCAAAATATTGCTGGGATACATGATTTAAATCAAATTTACTCATATATACCCCCCCTTTTCTAAATGTAATGCGTTTATTGTCCGTCTTTATCTGTAAATGTTGCATTGACATCCAGCAGGGAGATCAGTCTGTCTCTGTCCTTACCGACTCCGTTGATAAAGTTTGCTTTTGTGTCCTTGGAATCATAAGCAACCTTTTCAATCTGGGAATGCTCCAGTGTTACCACTTCTTCTACCGCATCCACTAAAACACCGATACTGTCTCCGCTTTCCAGTTTGATAATGATGATACGTGTTGCTTTTGTAATTTCATCATCGGCAAGTCCCATTTTCAGCCGCAGGCTGATGACCGGAATGATCTCACCGCGCAGGTTAATCACACCCTTTATGTAGCTCTGCACCTTTGGCACACGTGTAATACGCTGCATCCGGACAATATTATCTACATATTTGATATCGATACCGAACTGCTCATCTCCATAACGGACTACGATGAACTGTGTTGTCATATACTGCTCTTTTAATTCGTCCATACTGCCCCTCCTTATAATAATGCATTCGTATCAAGGATCAGAGCGATCTCGCCGTCACCTAAGATTGTTGCACCGCTGATGATCTTATTCTTATTGATATAATTACCGAGTGACTTGATAACGATCTCCTGCTGTCCCATCAGTTCGTCTACCACAAGACCTGCCAGCTTGTCACCCTTCTTGACAATGATCACAAGCAGATTTTCATCCGGTTTCTTTGTGGATTCGTTATCCAGCACTTCGTTTAACCGGATCAGCGGAATGACCGTACCACGCAGGTTGATCACTTCTTTTGCCTGTACATATTTGATCTCTTCCGGTTCCACATCTTCGATCGTCTGGATGGAGCCAAGCGGGATTGCATATTTCTCACCGCCTACTTCTACCATCAGTGCCTGTATGATCGCCAGTGTCAGAGGAAGTCTGATAATAAAGGTACTTCCTTCTCCCAGCTTTGTTTTGACTTCAACTTCACCGCTCAGGGATTCGATCTTTGATTTTACAACATCAAGACCGACGCCTCGACCTGATACATCGGATACTTTCTTTGCTGTAGAGAAGCTTGGTAAGAACAGAAGGCCGATGACATCTTTATCTGCCATATTCTCCGCCTGTTCCGGTGTGATCGTACCACGTTCGATTGCTTTCTGTTTCACTGCTTCCACATCGATTCCGTTACCGTCATCTCTTACCTCAATAATAACATTATTACCATCCTGATAAGCATCCAGGAAAATAGAACCGATTTCCGGCTTTCCTCTCTCCTTACGGACTTCAGCGGATTCCAGACCATGGTCTGCGGAGTTACGCAGCAGATGCATCAGCGGATCACCGATCTCATCTACCACCGTTCTGTCAAGCTCTGTCTCTTCACCGGACATGATGAGCTGCATCTTCTTATCCAGCTTCTTGGACAGATCACGGATCATCTTCGGGAATTTCTGTACAACAGTCTCAATCGGAACCATTCGTACCTTCATAACAGATTCATGCAGGTTTGTTGTCACACTTTCCAGATATTCGATCTGCTCGTTAAATGTATTGTTTGTCAGGATACCTTCCTGTGAAGAAGTCGATACCAGAGAGTTTTTCGCAATGATCAGCTCGCTGACCAGGTTCATCAGGACATCCAGTTTTTCAATATCAACACGTACCGTTCTGTTGACGATCGGTTTGGAAATCGGCTTTTTATCTGCTGCTTTTGCCGGTGCTGCAGGTACTGTCTGCTTCGGCTGTTCCTCTGCCTTTGGCTGTGCTTCCGCAGCTTTTGCAGGCTGCGTAGCTTCTTCCGGCTGTGCAAGCTCTACCTCTCCCACATATGCAGCTTCAATCTCAGATACATTGAGAACCGCCTTTTTTACAGCCTCTGCATCCGCATCTGTCAGGATGATCACACTAAAATCGAAATCAAAACGTTCATCCTCGATATCCTGTGCACTTGGAACAGAAACGATCATATCACCCAGTTCCTCCAGTGCTTTATATACAAGAAATGCTCTGGCTGCTTTTAAAATGCAGGATTCCTGCACATAAACCGTTACACCAAGACATTTCTTTCCTTGTTTTTTTGCTTCTGTCATGACGCTGATCTCTGTATCTCCCAGCTTGATCTCTCGCCATTTTTCCTTGCCGGCGTCTGCCCCTGCTTCCTGCTTTGGTTCTTCCCTGGCAGGCTCCTTCTTTTCTTCTTTTGCAGGCTGCGGTGCGCCGTCTCCGCTGTTTTTAGCCAGATAATCATTCAGTGCCTTGATCAGGTGCTCATTGTCATTGGTGCCTTCATCACCTGTGTTCTGGATATTCTCCGTATACTCTTCGAGTGCATCCAGACACTGGAATAAAAGATCTACCATGGCACTGTCAACCTTGATCGTATTGTTGCGGACTTCCGAAAACACATTTTCCATGTCATGTGTCAGCGTCTGCATCCGCTTATATCCCATTGTACCTGCCATACCTTTCAGGGTATGCGCGGAACGGAATATTTCATTGATGGTATCCATGTTGTCCGGTTCCTGCTCAAGGATCATAAACTGATCACTCAGGCTCTGTAAGTGTTCTTTTGTTTCGTCAAGAAAGATCTCCAGATATTGCGTTACATCCATATCACTTTACCCCCACGCTTTTTATAATGGCATCTGCCACATTTTCTACTGGTTCAATTTGATCGGTTAAGCCGGACGCCACAATGCTGCGTGGCATTCCGTATACTGCACAGCTTTCCTTCTGCTGCGCAATCACATAAATCGGTTTCTTCTGATGCAGATTTCGTATGCCTGCGGTTCCATCCTGTCCCATACCGGTCAGTACCACGCAGACGACCCTCGAATACCCTGACTCTGCAAGGGATTCATACATAAAATTAGCACATGGCCGGACACCTTCCCGCGCCGGGCCGTCCTTCAGGATCAGGTAATGCTTTCCATCCCGCTGCCCGATCTCCATATGCTTGCCACCTCTTGCAATATAGGCGCAGCCCTTCCGGATCTCCATATTGTTTTCCGCTTCCATGACATGCAGCGGACTGCGTTCATCCAGACGCTGTGCAAGAGACTTTGTAAAGCCCTCAGGCATATGCTGTACGATCAGAACCGGTGCATCCAGATTTTCCGGTAACTTCGGTATGACCTCTGCGAGTGCTTTCGGTCCACCCGTGGAACAGGCTATCGCTACAACCGTCTTTCCATCCGGTGTAACCGTTTGTTTCTTTATCTGTTTACCACTATTTTCCCTGACCACAGGCTTTTTCGGCTGTGGTCTGCTCTGCACGGCAGAAGATAAAATTGCCAGGAATCGTCTGACAAAGGTATCCTTTTTTGCCTCCAGAATGGAATCCGGCTTATGGATAAAATCCACTGCACCAAGCTCCAGTGCCTGTAAGGTGACCTCTGCATCCTTTCTTGTTTCGGAGCTGAATATCACCACATGCTCCTGCAGCCCCAGACGGTTGATCTCTTTTAATACGCCGATCCCGTCCAGCTTTGGCATAATGATGTCAAGAATGACTGCATCATATGCATTTTTCTGCATCAGAAGGATAGCCTCCTGTCCGTTTGCCGCCAGATCCTGCACACAAAACTGCTCATCCAAACTGATTATATCACACACTATTCTTCTCATGAGTGCAGAGTCATCTACAACCAGTATTTTTTTCTTTTTATCCATTTTTTCTCTGCCTGTTCTTTCGCTCTTCCTCAAAAATATAGCGAATGATCTCTTCCCGCTGCTGGTTATCAATATTGACATACTGTACTCTGTGTTCATATGTCCCTCTTCTGTTTTCCAGTTCTTTCACAGAAAGGATCTTTCCCACGAGGTTATAGGTTTTCTTGATCTTTTCGCTGCTCAAATTATATGTCAGGTAGATCAATGTTCCGTTTTCATATTTATAATCGGATACAAAACGGATTCCTCCGCCGCTGATATCCACCACCACGCTTTGTCTGAGCGGAAGTCCCGCCTGAATATACTGCTGGTTCTGTTCTATCGCAGAAAGCTCTTCCTCCACAAGCTCCCTGCTACTCATATTCAGGATACAGGAGAAACGATAAAACTCTCTTCTCTGGTGTTTACGCAGATTAGAGATTGTCTCACATAGTAAAATGTAAGTATTGTCCTTTTTATAGCGGTCTGCAATTCTGACATAGCATTGATACAGTCCCTGTTTTGTATAAAAACAGACATCATACTCCCCATCTACAGGAAGCAGAATCAGCTTTGTCTGCTCCATTGGCATCAAAACCTCAAACTGATCGTCTGATAACACATCATAGATTCTGGATACATAACTTTTCTTATCTGAAGAGTTTCCCAATATACTCTTCTCCATCGACTGTAATTCGATTTTTTCTCCCGGTAAAATCAATTTTGTCAGCATATTATTCTCCTGTTTTTATTGCTGTGTAGTTCCGATAAAATGTGCAAAAAATGCAGCCATACCGCGTTTTTTTATCGCCGGCGTATCTTCTCCGGGATGCATCAGTTTTGTTGCGATCCGCTCATATGCTTTGGCAGATTTTGCATTTTCGTTCTGTAAAGAGACAGGCATCTGCTGCATCACTGCCTTTTCAAGCTGTACATCCTGTGGAACCGTACCCAGATAGGAAATCTCCATCTTCAGATATCTTGTCACAACCGTATTCAGCTTCTGATAAAGGATCTGCCCTTCCTCTATCTTTTCCATTTTATTAGCGATCATCATGACTTTTGTCATTTCATTGGAAAAACGTGGGTGACGGCTAAGTGCTTTTAACAGGGAATAAGAATCTGTGATGGAAGTCGGCTCCGGTGTTGTCACCAGAAGTACCTCACTGCTTGCCACCAGAAATTCCAGTACCGCATCCGAAATGCCTGCTCCAGTATCCACGATGATCACATCCGCTATGGAATCCAGCTTTGCCAGATTCTGAATGATATAGGTCAGGTATTCTCTGTTCAGATTGGAAAGTCCCGCAATACCGGAACCGCCTGAAATAAAACCGATCCCGCCCGGTCCCCAGGTAATGATCTCCGTGATATCCTTTCCCTTATAGATCAGATCACTCAGATTAAACTGTGGCACTGCACCAAACATGATCTCGATATTTGCCAGTCCGAAATCCGCATCCAGAATTACGACCCTTTGTCCCAGCTTTTTCAGTTGGAGTGCAAGATTAATGCTCGTATTCGATTTTCCTACGCCGCCTTTCCCACTTGTAACCGTAATGACACGTGCAAGCGGACGGGGGCGTTCCTGATTCATTTTTATGATATTTCTAAGCTGTGATGCCTGATCCAAACGATCGCCCTCCTTTACTCGAACTGATTGCCGCCTAATAACAGCTTCACGGTTTTCTGTGCGTCAAATTCACCGATATCATCCGGGACATTTTGCCCACATGTCACATAAGACATCGGTGCATCCGTATGTAATCGCAGGTTAAATAAATTCCCCTGACACTGTGTCTCGTCAAGCTTTGTAAATACCAGTCTGAAATCTGTCAATTTCTGATACGTATCTGCTATATTCAGCAGATCTCTGTATTTGGTTGTGGCACTGACAACCAGATAAACTTCCTTTTCAGCCTGTCCGTCTGCTGCACGCAGGAGCGCCAGTGTATCGTCCCGCTGATCCGTATTTTTCTGGGAATGACCGGAAGTATCTACAAAAATATAATCATATGCCGCATAGTCCTCTATTGCATTTCTGATCTCCTGCGGCGTATAAATGATCCGGAACGGCACATCCAGAATATTGGCATACGTACGAAGCTGCTCTGCTGCCGCAATCCGGTAGGTATCTGCTGTCAGAAGTACGATCTTTTTCTTTTCCACAACACTGAAGCGGGATGCGATTTTTGCAATTGTCGTCGTTTTTCCCACACCCGTAGGGCCGATAAAATAAATCAGTTTCGGACCTTTTTCCGCCGGCTGTATTGTTTTGATCTGTCCGAATTTCAGCACCATCTTCTGATACACAACGGAAAGCAGGTAGTCGATCGGCATATCCGGTTTCACGCTGCCGTCCAGTTCATCCACAAGCTGATTGGCATAGGCTTCCTCGATTTCATTATCCAGCAGCATTTTGTACAGAAGCTGGAAGAATGCAACATTGCTGTCTTCCTTCTTTTCTTCTTCCGTGCTGTCCTTTTCTTTCTCCTGTACATCACCGATCTGCTTTTCCAGCAGGTTTTGTAAAGTGCTCAGCTTTTCCTCGATCACACTCTCCTGTCTGCTGTCAATTATCTGCGCTTTCTTCTCAGGCTGCTTCGGTTTCTCCGGTTGTTTTTCCGGCTCCGTCTTTGTCTGCTTTATTGCCTGCACCGGTTCCGGTTTCACATTCTGGCTGTTTCCCGCCGCTTCGCTCTGTCTGGCAATCTCACTGACTTTCGCAACCGCTTCCCTGAAATTCTGCTTCTCCTCCTCTTCCAGTGCCACAGTTACTTCCACCTGCTGTGGTTTAAATATACTGAAAAGCCCCTTCTTTTTTATTTTTTTCACATTCATGACAACAACACCGCTGCCAAGTTCTTTTTTTGCCAGTTCCAGTGCTGCCTCTTCTGTTTTTGCCTGAAATTTTTTTATGATCATTTATGCGGTCACCATCCCAACTGATTGTAATTCAACATTTGTCTCCACTTCATTATAGGAAACAACGATCAAATCTTTAAAATAATCCTCTGTCAACCGTTTAAAATACATACGAACGATCGGTGAAGTAATAATGATCGGATTTTTGCCAAGACTTTCCAGCTTGTCGATCTCCGTCTGGACACTTGCCATGATTGCTTTTGTCCGCTCCGGCGCCAGTGTCAGATATGCTCCCTGTTCCGTCTGTTTCACGCTGCTCATGATCTCCTGCTCGACCTTCGGATCAAGCGTTACCACGCTTGTTGTCTCATTTGCAGGGAAATATTTTGCAGAGATCGCACGTTTCAGGCTCTGTCTGACATATTCTGTCAGCACATCCGTATCTCTCGTTGTCTGGGCGTAATCTGCCAGTGTTTCAAAAATAGTCAGCAGATCACGGATAGAAATACCTTCACGCAGCAGATTCTGCAATACTTTCTGTACCTCGCCCAGACCCAGCATCTTTGGCACCAGTTCCTCGACAATCGAAGGATTGCTCTCTTTTAAGTTGTCCACCAGATTCTGTACATCCTGACGGGACAGAAGCTCCGCAATATGCTGGCGGATTACTTCCGTCAGATGGGTCGCGATGATAGATGGAGGATCGACTACGGTATAACCAAGACTTTCCGCGCGTTCCCGCTGTCCTTCCGTAATCCAGACAGCAGGCAGATGGAAGGAAGGCTCAAATGTCTTGATCCCTGTGATTTCTTCCTCTACATAGCCCGGATTCATTGCCATATAATGGTCAAACAGAATTTCACCTTCACTGACCTGAATTCCTTTGATCTTGATGATATATTGATTCGGATTCAGCTGAATATTGTCACGCAGTCTGATGATTGGAACGATCGTACCGAGTTCCAAGGCAATCTGCCGCCTGATCATAACAACACGGTCTAAAAGATCCCCGCCCTGATTGACATCAGCCAGCGGAATAATACCATAACCAAATTCCAGTTCGATCGGATCGACCTGCAGAAGCGAAGTAACATTTTCGGGCTGTCTGATTTCCTCTGCCGCCATCTCCTCCTGATTTGCTTCATTTTCAATCTGCGCCGTTTCGATCGTACCTGCCATCATACGTCCTGTTACCACAAAGGCAGCACCGATTCCAACAAAGATGATCGTATTCAGCGGGGTCACGATACCAAGTCCGATCAGTACCGCACCTACCAGATACATCGTACGCGGAACACCGAAAAGCTGGCTGATCAGTGCAGAACCGAAATCCGCATCCTTGCTGCCCTTAGTCACCAGAATACCGGTTGATAAAGAGATCAGAAGAGACGGAATCTGACTGACAAGTCCGTCACCGATCGTCAGAACCGCATATGTATTCAGTGCTGTATTAAAATCAAGTCCCTGACGGAACATTCCCATCAGAATACCACCGACAATATTAACAGCAGTGATAATCAGACCGGCGGTCGCATCTCCCTTTACATACTTCACCGCACCATCCATAGAGCCGAAAAAGCCGGCTTCCTGCTGGATTTTATCACGACGTTCCTTTGCCTGTTTATCTGTGATCGCGCCTGTATTCAAATCCGCATCGATCGCCATCTGTTTACCGGGCATGGCATCCAGTGTGAAACGCGCCGTTACTTCTGCCACACGTTCGGAACCTTTGTTGATGACCATGAACTGGATGATAATCAGAATGATAAAGACAATCGCGCCCATGATCAGATCATTACCACCTACGAACTGACCGAATGTCCGGACAACATTACCCGGATCACCGCTTGTCAGGATCAGACGGGTAGAAGAAACATTCAGAGAAATCCTGAAAATAGTCGTGAATAACAGGATCGTCGGGAAATACGACATGTCCAGTGCTTCCTTGGCAAACATACTGCCGAACATGATCGTAAAAGCGACTCCCATATTGATACACAGCAAAACATCGAGAAGTCCCGATGGAATTGGCACGATCAACATAATAAACGCTGCCAGGACATAGCCTGCCACTGCCAGATCTGCTTTTTTCATTCCATCACCTTCCCTTCCTGATCATTGTTTTGTTCTTATCTTAAGAAATGTTTTTTACTATATCTTTCCCTGCATATGATAAACCATTGCCAGTACCTCTGCAACTGCCTGATACAGCTCCGGCGGTACCTGCTGCCCGATATCCACATTATAATACAGCATTCGGGCAAGCGGTTTATTTTCTACAATTTCTACCTTGTTCTCTCTGGCAACCTCTTTGATCTTCGCAGCCAGATGATCCTCTCCCTTTGCCAGCACAACGGGCGCTGCCGCTACCTTTGTGTCATACTGGATCGCAACCGCAAAATGAGTTGGGTTTGTAATGACCACATCCGCTTTCGGGATATCCTGCATCATACGTCTGCGGGAAGCCTCCTGCATTCTCTGCCGCTGCTTTCCCTTTACTGCCGGATCTCCTTCTGCATTTTTATATTCATCTTTGATCTCCTGTTTTGTCATCATCTGATCTGTATTAAATTTATGCTTCTGATAGGCAAAATCCAGCACTGCAATGATCACATAAACAATCGATACCTTCAGTCCGATCGAGATCGCAATATCTGCTGCTGTTGCAATCCCCTGCCATAGTGTCATGTGAAACAGCAGATAAATCACCTGCAGTTTGTCCTTGATCGTTGTATAGACCACGTAGCTGATCAGCCCGATTTTTAAAACAGATTTCAAAAGTTCCATCAGAGAATTGACAGAAAAAATACGTTTGAATCCATTGACAGGATTCAGTTTGCTGAATTTGGGCTGCAGCGGCTTTGTCGTCACCTTCCATTTTACCTGTAAAAAATCAGCCAGAAATGCCAGCACAAATCCAACTGCCAGAAAAGGAGCCATTCCAAGAAGCATCCGAAAAAGCATATGCAGCAGCAGCACGGAAAAATCCCCACTCCGTATCTTGCCGTCTGTCAGCTTAATCAGTTCCGGAATATGATTGTAGGAATCTTCAAAACTGCCCAAAAACTGGTTCCCCAAGAAGGAAAGAGACACTTTCAGCAGGATAAAAAGCCCGATCATCGTAAGTGCATTGGAAATTTCACGGCTCTTTGCAACCTGTCCTTCTTTTCTGGCATCTTCCAGCTTTTTGGCTGTTGGTTTTTCTGTTTTTTCTCCGCCCGGTCCTTCTTTGGCGAAGAACTGAAGTCTTAATTCTGTCATGGCATGATTGCCTCCACAAATGAGACGATCATGATCTTCATCTCTTTATACACATAATCGCTGACATAAGGCAGCATTCCCGCTGTCAGGAACATAACACCCAAACCGATCAGTATCTTGATCTGCATACCAACAGCAAACATGTTCATCTGCGGTGCCACCTTTGCCAAAATACCAAGCACCACATTGACGATCAGTGTCACACAAAAGACCGGCAGGCAGATCTGAAAGCCGATATTGATATACTGGCTCATAAAACCGATCACGGCTTTCATCATCGGTTCCGAGCGGAATACCGCCCCATTGATCGGGATCAGCTCATACGTCTGTGCCAGTGCCTGCAGAACATAGCGGTGCATCCCCGATACGATGAGTAAAAGCATTACGGTATACTGATAATAGAAACCTGAGATCGTGGCATTTTCCCTTGTCGTCGGATCGATCGCATTGGCCATGGCAAATCCGATCTCCATATCAACAAGACGTCCCGCAAATAAAACAATGGAGCTGCAGATATTTGCGCCCCATCCGATGATCAGACCAACAAGTGCTTCCCGCATCACAATGACCGCATATTCCAGTACAGTCCCATAAACCAGTTCCTGATGCGGCATAGAAACTGCATAAAGCAGATAAGACACAAACAGTCCCAGACCGATCTTAAACTGATTCGGTGTATTATTCATACTGTAAAACGGTGCTGCATAAATAAAACATGTCACTCTGACAAAATATAATAATAATATTTCAAGTTCCTGGATTGAAAAACTATACTCTATCATGATCCATTACCTGATATAAACAGAAAAATCCGACCACATATCCACCATGAGATTCGTCATCTGGTTCAGCATCCAGTGTCCTAAGAGCATCAATGTTACAAAAACCGCTACGATCTTCGGTACAAAAGTAAGCGTCTGCTCCTGGATCGATGTAACCGTCTGAAAAATACTGACGATCAGACCTATGACAAGTGAAACCAAAAGAACCGGGGCTGCTGTTAATATGACGGTATATAATGCTTTATTTGCAAGTTCTACAACAAGATCAACTGTCATACCTCATCCTCCTAGTAAAATGTTTTCACAAGATTTACAATGACCAGATTCCAACCATCCGCCAGTACAAACAATAAAATCTTAAACGGCATGGAGATTGTTGTCGGCGGAAGCATCATCATACCCATACTCATCAACGCCGATGCCACAACCATATCGATCACAAGGAACGGAATATAGATGACAAAACCGATAATGAATGCTGTCCGCAGCTCGCTTACCATAAACGCCGGGATCAGAGCACTCGTCGGGATGTCGGAAAGCTCTCCCGTCCATTCGATATTACCGATCTCACAGAACATCTGCGCGTCCTTGATCTGTGTCTGTTTATACATAAATTCACGCAGTGGCTTCACTCCAATCTCCAGAGCCTCCTCCTGCGTGATCTCACCGGCCTCAAACGGTTTGATCGCATCCTCATTGATCGTATTGATCGTCGGGCTCATAATGAAAAAGGTCAGAAAAAGCGCCAGACCAATCAGCACCTGATTAGGTGGTGCTGACTGTGTATTCAATGCCATTCTGGTAAAATGAAGCACGATCAGGATACGTGTGAAACTTGTCAGACAGATCAGAAGGGTCGGTGCGATTGCAATAGCCGTCAGGATCAGCAGTATTCTGAGAGATCCTGCCAGTGTACCGTTTCCATCACTGTATGTAACCGTCATTGTATTTGCTATATTCAGATTTTTCAGATCCTCTGCGGAATCCGATGCGCCCGGCTCTGTGATATTTGTTCTTGTTTCGGTATCTCCCGCCAGATGTCTGTTCATGGTAGAAGCTTCCGTCCTGATGCTTCCCGCAGAAAGCAACAGAACCACCGCACAAAAAGCCGTTACAAGCCGTATGTACCATTTATTCATTCTTATCCGCCCGTTCCTTATCGTTTTTGCTGCCTGCCACATACTTCCTTGCTTTCTCCAGAATCTGTTTAAAATCCACCTGCTCTGTCTCCTGCTTCGGCTTCAACGTCGCCGGATCCAGCTCTGAAAGCATCGTCACCGTATCCTTACAGACTGCGAGAAGAATGTATTTTTCTCCTGCCCGTATGATCTGCAGATACTTATTAGGCGCAATTCTGGAAGTCTCCACAATTTCTATATTGGTCGTATCGATCTGCTGCTTTTGAAAGCGGGCAATATAGCGTGTTGTTCCGTAGGTCAGTAGCAGAACAAACAGAAAGATCAGAACTACCGTAACCAGACGGGCTGCTGATTCTAACATACCTGCTGCAAGGACCATATCAGCCTACTACCTTTTTCACAGCTTCAATAACTCGATCTGCCTGGAAAGGCTTTACAATAAAGTCCTTGGCACCTGCCTGGATAGATTCGATAACCATTGCCTGCTGTCCCATTGCGGAACACATAATAACCATTGCGCTCGGATCCAGTTCTTTGATCTTCTTCAGTGCCTGAATACCATCCATCTCAGGCATTGTGATATCCATCAGTACAAGATCCGGTTTTGTCTCTGTGTACTTTTCAACAGCCTTTAAACCATTCTCAGCTTCTCCGACCACATTATAACCATTTTTGGTTAAGATATCCTTGATCATCATTCTCATAAATGCTGCGTCATCACAAATCAAAATATTCTTTGCCATAATTTTCTCTCCTAAATGAATTTTATTTTATAATCTCTGTCACTCTGATACCAAAGCTTTCTTCAATTACAACTACCTCACCTTTGGCGACAAACTTTCCATTTACCAGTACATCAATCGGTTCTCCCGCAATCTTGTCCAGTTCGATGATCGTACCGGGCGTAAAATCCAAAATCTCCGCAATGGACTTTTTCGTTCTGCCCAGCTCTACGGTAACTTCCAGCGGTACATCCATGATCAGGCCAATGTTTTCCTGACTTGTCATCTGCTGTGGCACCTGCGTATTGAATGCCTGGAACTGTGCAGGCTGTATATTGGCCTGCTGCATCTGTGGCATTTGCATCTGCGGCATTTGCTGCATCTGTGGCATTTGCTGCATCTGCGGCATTTCCACCTGTGGCGGAACATAAGGCTGCGGCTGTGGTGTCGGAGCCGGTTGTGGCTGCTGCACCGGAGCAGGAGCTGGCTGCGGCTGCGATACCGGAGCCGGCTGCGGCGCCGCTGCGGTATTTGTACCCATCTGCTGTCCCATAAAGATTTCATAGAGAGATTTTGCAAAATCGATCGGATACAGCTGCATGATCGTACTGTCTACCAGATCCTCAATCTGCATTCTGAATTCAATTTTTACAAAATCGCCACCCAAAAACGGTGCAATATCTGCTCCGTTTTTATTTTCAAGTACATTTACAAGGCTTGCCTCCGGCGGGCTGATATCAATCATCCTGCCAAGCATGGAAGAAAGGGATGTCGCAGAAGATCCCATCATCTGGTTCATCGCCTCGGAAATGGCACTCAGATGAAGTTCACCAAGCTCTCCGTCTGTATTACTGCCATCCCCACCCATCATCAGATCGGTAATGACCTTGACATCTCTCTCCCGCAGGATCAGGATATTGGCGCCATCCAGACCCTCCGTATATTTAATTTGAATAAAAACGCACGGTTTTTCCTGTTCATCTATAAAATTTTTCCAATTTGCAATGGATACCGTCGGTGTTGTGATATTGACCTTACGGTTTACCAGGGAATAAAGCGTGGTAGCGGATGTACCCATGCTGATGTTCGCGATCTCACCAATGGCATCCTTTTCGATATCCGTAAGGACTTCTTCCGCCGCTGCCGGCTGTGGATCCGGCTGGGGATCTGAACCGCCTGCATTCATGCCTGATAACAGTGCATTTATTTCGTCCTGTGACAGCATACCGTCCATTTATTTATTCCTCCTCTCTGACAACTGACGTAATCCGGACAGCATAATTATCTTTACTTGTACCGGGTAACGCAGTAAATTTTTTAATATTACCAACGTAAACTTCCATTTCATCGTCTACTCTGGAATCCAGTCTAATGACATCTCCAACCTGCAGTCCGGCAAAATCCATAACGGAAACAACGCTCTTTCCAAGCACTGCCTTAACCGGAATCTCGGTTCTCTTAATCATCGAACTGATATATTCTGCATAATTCTCTCCGCTTGCATTCTGCATCGTAGAGAACCAGAACTTCGTATTCAATTTATCCATGATATCTTCCAGTGTGATATAAGGAAGACATGCATTCATGTACCCTTCTACATCGCCGATCTTGATATTCAGTGTCACGATCGCGATCATTTCATTCGGTGCTATGATCTGTGCAAACTGTGCATTTGTCTCAATCCGCTCCATAAACGGATCCAGATCCACAACATTTTTCCACGGTTCCCGTAAAAGCTGCATACAGGTGACCATGATCTTATCAAGAATTGACAGCTCAATCTCTGAGAACTCCCTGTTCTTCTCCAGTGGTTTTCCGGCGCCTCCCAGCATACGATCCAGAATCGCAAAACCGATATTCGTGGAAAGCTCCAAAATGATGTCTCCTGCCATTGGCGCAAAATTGATAATGCCCAGTACAACCGGATTACTCAGCGCATTGGTAAACTCTGAAAAAGTAACCGTTTCCGAACTCGCCACACTGACCTGTACCGTCTTTCGCAGATAAACCGGAAGATTCGTGGAAAGAAGCCGTCCGTAATGTTCAAATATGATTTCCAGCGTACGAAGATGCTCTTTTGAAAACTTTGCCGGTCTCTTGAAGTCGTAATTCTTTACCGACTTCTCCGGTGCCGATTTCATTTCCTCTACATCCAGCTCGCCGGTGCTAAGTGCCTGCAGCAGACTGTCTATCTCATTTTGAGATAAAACCTCTCCCACCTGACTCACCTCCTGTCATGACATACGTCATTCATTTCACCAGACTACTGGATGATAATATCGCGGAATGTCACTTTATAAACAAACTTTGAATTGTAAAGTCCCTGGATTCTTGCCAGAATATCATTTCTGACAACATCGGAATCTGCCTGGATCTGTTCCATCGTATAGCTGCCAAACGCCTCTACGATCTCACCTTTGATCAGGCTTTCATTATCTGCAATCTTTGTCCCGTATGTCTCATAATCCTTATCCTTTGTATTCATGGCTAAAGATACAGAAACAAGCGCATAATGATCCTTGCCGTCCTCACCTTTACGAAGCGGGATCGTCATGGAATCTTCAATATTATAAACTGCGGTATCATCAATAGATACCTCTGTTGACGCTGCTTCATCTCCGCTTGTGTTCAGTTCCAGATTCAGAACCGTTGCAATACTGTTTACCACTGCTGCGGTCTTTTTGTTGGTCGATGTCACACTGACCATTGTGATTGCAGTCAGTATGATATTGACGATCAGAAGCGCCAGAATCAGAACTGACATTAAATTCTTTTTCATTTTATGACTCCTTTTATTCGTAATCCGATAATTCCGTATAGATTTTGATCTCTACGCGCCGGTTCTTCGCTCTTCCTTCCGGCGTTGCATTATCCGCAACCGGTACATATTCACCACGACCGGAATGCTTGATCTTTGCCGGATCCAGTGTTGTTGTAGACATGAAATAGTCAAATACCGAAAGCGCTCTGAAGCTTGACAGCTCATCATTATTGGCAAATCTTGCATTATGGATCGGTACATTATCCGTATGGCCTTCGATCTCAATTGTGCTGTCCGCGTAACGCTCCAGGATCTGTCCAACCTTATCCAGAAGCGGCTTCGCCTCTTCCCGGATCTGATCGCTGCCCGAATCAAACAAAAATGCGCCGTTCAGATTCAGTGAAACATACTGGGATGTAAAATCCACCGAAATGTCACTGTTATATTCTCCATGATCTTCCTGCAGGCTTTCCTCGATGTTCTCCGCCATCTGCTCTGCCTGCTCCATGGAAGCCGCCTGATATGCCTCAAGTGCATCCGACTTCGTATCGGTATCTGCTGATTTACCGGTACTGTTTATGTATTCATCCAGCTCATTGAGCTGACTGACGCCATTGCTGATCAGAATACCGTCCCCGATCGCAGTCGCCCCGGCATCAAAGATGCTGAACGTCTGTGAAAAAGAAGCTGCAACAGCCTCAAATTTCTGTGCATCTACAGTAGACATGGAAAACAAAAGGACGAAGAAGCACAGGAGCAGATTCATCAGATCACTGAATGTCGACATCCATGCAGGGGAACCCTTCGGCGGATCTTCCTGCCGTTTCTTAGCCATTTGCTTCCGCCTCCTCTTCTCCGATCGTTGTTCTGTCCTTCGGTGCAAGGAAGGATTTCAGCTTTTCTTCAATGACTCGTGGATTTTCTCCTGCCTGAATAGACAGCAGTCCTTCCACCATGATCTCTTTTGCTTCAATCTCCGCATCATTATCCGCCTTCAATTTTGATGAAACCGGTGTGCAGATCCAGTTGGCAAGCACAGAACCATAGAAAGTTGTAACAAGAGCAACCGACATATTCGGTCCGACTGAAGTTACATCCGACATATTCTTTAACATGTTGATCAGACCGATCAGCGTACCGATCATACCCCAGGCAGGGCCCATACCGCCAAGTGCTTCCCAGAAACCGATTCGTTTCTTATGCCTTGCATCAATACTGCCAAGCTCCGTATCCATAATACCACGGACAAGCTCCGGATCTGTTCCGTCAACGATCAACAGGATTCCTTTCTTCAAAAAGGCATCATCCAAATCCGCTGCTGCCTCTTCCAATGAAAGCAATCCTTCCTTTCTTGCTACATTCGATAGCTCTATTATTTTGGAAATGATCTGTGGTGTATCAAGCGAAGGCGTTTTAAAAATCAGGAGAAAGCTCTTTAACCCCGCAAGGAAATCCGACATGGAAAAACTTGCCAGTGTCGCACAGAACGCACCACCAAATGTGATCAATATGGACGAAAAATCATAAAAATTGCCAAGTGCCGCTGCCCCGTCATCACCGCTGCAAATACCGTATATAAGGAAAAAGCCACACATGACCATTCCGATAATGGATGCTATATCCAATTTTTTCACCTACCCACTTATTGCATATGTATCTCTATGTACATACGTATCTAATCTTACTTATCAATTCTACTAAATTTTTTGTATCTTGTCTATGCCTTTTTGTATTTCTGAACCGCCCAAATCTTGTTTCTCCTCTCCGTTTCTATCCCTTATCTGGTAGAAAAAGCCCCTGTACACGAGGTACAGAGGCTTTCACTGTATTTTATCAAATTTATCTCTTCAGATTGACAAGTTCTTCCAGCAAGGTATCGGAAACTGTAATGATTCGGGAGTTCGCCTGGAATCCTCTCTGTGTTGTGATCATTTCTGTAAATTCGGAAGAAAGATCCACATTACTCATTTCCAGCACACCTGTTGTCATATATCCGCCATCACTTGTAACATCCATACCGATGCCGTCAAACTGTCCGGAGTTCAAGGTTGCGGAATACAGGTTATCGCCTTCCTTCTGCAGACCGGATGGGTTTGCAAAGCTTGCAACTGCAATCTGCCCCAGCAGCTTTGTCATACCGTTGTCATATGCTGCGTAGATCATACCATCTGTCTGGATGGAGATACCTGTCATTTCACCAAGTTTTCTACCGGTTCCGTTTCCATCCAGATCACCGTAGTCACCGCTGATTGTACTCGTTTTATTATTATTGTAGTTGGAAGACGCTGAAAAATCGATTGTAATATTTTCAAACGCACTGCCCGGCTGATCTCCAAAATCCAGTACCAGATTGAGGTTATTTGTCAGACCGTTAACGCTCCAGATTTCACCTGTCGCCGTATTATACTGGATAATACCGCCTGTGATCTGTTTTCCGTCTGTTACGATACTGCCATCCGCCTGGTTGATCACCTGTGCAAATGTGCCACCGTCCAGATGTGCACCAAGTGTTGTTACGGTTCCGTCCGCGCCTGTCACATACAGCTTTGCCATTTCATCATAAGAAGTAAAGCCGTAGGACTCTGCCAGAATCTGTTTCTGTTCAGCTGTCAGATTACCACTCAGATCCATTGTCTGATTCTGTCCCGACTCATCCAGATATGTCAGCGTTGTTCCGTTGACACTGCAGCCGTTTGCCAGAGAAAGCGTCTTACTCTCTGCTACATTTCTGACAGAACCCAGCTTAATGTTCGTTTTGTCAATTTCATTTCCGTCAACATCGAGAATATCTGCCAGCTCTACCGTATACTGCCCTTCTGTTGCCGTTGCTTTCATGGAAAGCTTTGCAGTATAGGAATATCCACGGTTATCAAAGAAACTGATGCTGATGATCTTGCCGGCTTCTGTACTGACTGAAGCGTCATTTTTATCTACAATACCGGATACATGTGCTTTCGTGGTAGCTTCCGGTGGATATGTCATATTATCG
Source organism: Kineothrix sp. MSJ-39 (assembly GCF_018917935.1). Classification (GTDB taxonomy): domain Bacteria; phylum Bacillota; class Clostridia; order Lachnospirales; family Lachnospiraceae; genus CAG-194. The sequence goes on from NZ_JAHLPN010000004.1 coordinate 128,471, forward strand.
GAACCCATGATACGAAGCGGACCGACCGTATCTCTGACGATCTTGCCGTCATCCACACCCCAGCCCCGCACGGTATAACCGTTAGAGCTCATTGCCAGGTTACCCTGACCGTCTACATAGAAAGAGCCGTCTCTTGTAAAGTAGTTGGAAGATCCGTCACTGACGATAAAGAAAGAATTACCGGTCAGTTTGATATCAAACGGATTTCCTGTTGACTGGGAAGAACCCGGTGTTTCCACAGAAGCAGTGATTGCACCTGATTTTACACCAAGACCGATCTGGCGGGCATTTGTACCTGCCTTACCTGTCTGTGCATTGGCGCCGGAAGCTGCCTGTGTCGTCTGATACATCAATTCCGAAAATGTAATGGACTGCGATTTGAATGCAGTTGTGTTTACGTTTGCGATGTTATTACCAATAACATCCATTTTTGTCTGGTGTGTCTTCAGACCTGATACACCAGAGTAGAGTGATCTCATCATAGTAAATGACCTCCTTTGGGTCCGTTTTCGTTCCTTCTGTCATTCGGGAACTGTTAGCCTCCTGTAAGGTCCGGCTAATTGATTACGGTACCGTCAATGTTTGTAAAAATGTTTTCCTGTGTCTGATCCTGACTTGTCGCCGTGATCACTGTTCTCGATCCGGTGCTGACGATAAATGCCAGATTGTCGATCAGTACAAGTGGTTCTTTGATTCCTTTTCCGCTTGCTTTGTCCATACCCTCACTCAGACGTTTCAGTTGTCCTTCCGAAAGGCTGATATTCCTTTCCGACAACCTGTTTGCCGCATGTTTGGAAAATCTGACTGTCTGTGTGTCAAGCTGCTTCTGTTTTTCTTCCAGCAGTGCTCCAAAACTGCCTGCCTCGCTTTTTTTCTGTGTCTGAGGAGCCGGTGCCTTCTGTACTTCCTGCAAAGCGGATATGTATGGGTTTATCTGTATACTCATATTCCGCCTCCGCTTCTATACATCCTGCGTTGTATCTTCTTCCTTGTCTCCGTTTTCTGTTTTGCCTGCATCGTCCGCTTTATCGCCGTCTGCATTGTCCGTGTCTCCTGCTTTATTGTCACCGGAAATCTCAGCCAGCTTCTTGCGATATTCTTCCAGTGAACTGATCACTGACTTGGATAAGAACGTCTTCTGATAATCATTCATATCGTCATATTGTTTCAGGACTTTTTCGATTGCTTCTTTATCAGATGCCGTTACCTGTTCAACCTTCGTAAGCTTCGCCAAATCGGATACAAGTGTCTGTGCCAGTCCGAATGCTGTCAGATAATCCTGATCGCATACATAAGTGACATCATCCAGTGAATACAGTTCCTCATCAATGGAAACCATCGCTTTACCGTTCTCGTATTTTACATAATCAACCTTGCCCATCTTGGTCGTCTCTCTGCCACTGTCATCTGTGGAAGTGATCTGTACGGTCTGTCCGACAAGACTGGAAGCTCTGCTCAGATCCATGCTCTTGCTCATATTCTGGATCTGCTCTACTTCCGAGAACGTTGCGTACTGTGCTATGTATTCCGTATTGGAAGTCGGCTCAAGCGGATCCTGATACTGCATCTGCGCTACTAAAAGCTGTAAGAAATCATCTTTGCCAAGTGTAGAGGATTTTTCCTTTGTGCTTGTTGTCGATGTGGCATTTGTGATCTTGCCGTCTTCTACAATTGCTGCTACGCCCATGTTTCTCTCCTTTCTTTTATACCTGGAAGTTCAGTTTGTTACCGCCCATCCGCATCATTTCAATCTGCAGTTTTTCTGCCTGTGTCATTTCTTCTTCATAAACTTCCTCTTCCGGAAGCTCATCCAGATTCAAAAGTCTTCTGGCAGGCTTTTTCTGTGCCTTTGCACGTTCCTGCTGCTCACCGTTCTGATCCAGATTCTGTTCCAGCTGATGGCTGTGCTCTGTGATCTCGATGGCATCTACCTTCATGCCCTGTGCTTCCAGCGATTCCTTCAGTACAGCTACCTGACTCTCCAGCGCTGCTCTGACCGACTCATCCTGTGCATACAGCTGTGCGCTGATCACACCGCCTTTTGAGGACACATGCAGATTCACACTGCCAAGGCTTGCAGGATTTAATTCGATTTCCATTGAAGTGAGCTTTTCGCTCGAATGGATCTTCACATAATCAGCGATCTGATCAATGATCTCCTGTGTTCTCTGCAGGTCAAACCGCTCTGTCGGCTGTTCTGCCGCTGCTGCACTACCCTGCGTCTGCTGCAGATTTTCTGCCGGCTTTTGCATATCCTGCATCTGCTGCTGCATATCACTGTCTTCCTGCTTCATTGTCTCGCGTAGCTGCTCTGTCTCTGTTTCCGTGGAAACGACCGTCTGTACTTCCTGATCGCCTGTGCTTTCCTGCTGCACATCACTTACCGGCGCCGCCAGTTCCTGTTCTACCATAACAACCGGTTCTTCCGGCTTCTTTACACTCTCCTGCAGAAGTGCTGTCAACCGGTCTTTGTCCATGCCCAGATCATCTGCGAGTTCTTCGATCGTCTGCTCTACCGCATTTGTCAGATCACTTACCTGCGTATAAAGCGCTTCATCCGTCAGAACCGCCATCTGATCCGCACCTGTCAGCTCTGTCAGCAGTGCTGCCATATTCTGTGTGAGATCTTCCATAGAGATCCCAAGCGCATCCATCGCCTGCAGGACATCTTCCTGCGAAACACCAAGCTGTTCTGTGATCTGCTGCATGATCTGCTGCATCACATCTGAAAGCAGTACCGCATCCGGTTCTCCGTTATCGTCTTCCTGCTTCGGTTCTTCCGCATCAGCCGCTTCCGTCTGCTGTACCTGTTCCGTTTTCTCAGGCTTCTGTACTTCCTGTGTATCCGGCTCTTTGGCTGCATCTGTCTGCTGATTGTCAGCCTGCTGCGTATCTGTCTGCTTTGGCTGTTCTTTTGTCGTCTGCGCTGTCTGCTGCACGCCTTCTGCCTGGCTTTGCACGGTCGGTGCCGTCTGTCTGAGCATATCCGAAAAGCTTTGTTCCGTATTCTGCTGCGTCTTCGGCGCATTCACCTGATAGGTCGTACCGGTCAAATTACTGATCGCATTACTTGTCATATGGCTCCTCCTTTCCTTCCGATATTTGTGAGCTCTGCACAGATGCAGAACTCTATTATTTATATCGGCCGGTCAGGCATAAATATTAGCTTTCCGGATCCATTATTTTTGTGACACGTGCAGCCACAGCCGCGTCCATCACACCCAGGATCTTTCCTCTGTCATCCGCTGACATCACCCCGAGGATCCGGGCAACCAGTTCCAGATTGTCTGTCATGGATTCAAAGATCGCCGCTGCTTCCTTTGGCTTCATTGCGGAATATGCCGCTGCATAATCCTGTATTTCCTGTGTTTCCTGTTGTTTTGTGACAACCTCTTTGTAAAGCGCCTCCGCTGTCGTCGGATCCATGGACTCATAATACTTGGCATATTCATCCGCACCCGGTCCTTTTTCCGCATAGACAACTTCCTGATAAAACTCATTTTTAATCTTCTGGAATTCCAGCTGGTTATCTTCAAACGTTTTCAGTCTTTCGATCTCCGCCTGCATCTGCGCAATTGTTGTTTCATCCGTCTGCGATTCCGCTGTCGCGGCGGAAAGCTGCAGCTCCAATGTCTTGATCTGATCGACCGCTTCCTGCAGAGAACTGTATCCTTCATAGCCGCTTTCATCCGCGGTAGATTCCGATGCCGGCAGGATCTTATTGACAACCGGTACATTTCTCAGAATCGGTGTCATCACATTACTGCCGAAACCACCCACATCCAGCTTGATCAGAAGTCCGAGGATCAGAAGCCAGATCGCTACAATCACAATCGTGATCAGCACGACCGATGCGGGATTTCCTTCCGCATCATCATCCAGCTGTGCTTCTTCGAGTGCAATCTCCTTTGCCCGCGCCCTTGCTTCTTTCCGCTGCTTCTTCTGTTCCTGTTTTAATTTATTTTTTTCATCCTTCAGCCTCTTTTTATCTGCTTTCAGATCTGTTGCCTGCTGTTTCTCCGTATCTGCCATCTTGTCACCTGCTCTCTTCCTTCTTTGCCCTCTGTCCGTATGTATAGCTTGTCAGCTGGTCGATCTGTTTGCCTTCTTCTGCCTTTTCTTCCTGCAGAAAAGCTTCAAATGCCTTATCCCGCAAAACCTCCTGCGTCTTTCGCTCCTGCATCAGGTCTGTCATTGCCTTTCTTTTTTCTTCCACCTTCTGCTCTGCCCGGTGGATGGCAAGCGCCTGCTGTTTCATTTTCTCCTTCATCAGGGAAACCGAAAGGCTGTTATCCTCAATATCCCGGATACTGAGGCTGTCCTTCTGCCGGAGTCTTCTGCCTTCCTCCTGCAGTGCTGCATTTTCCTTCAGCATCGCAGAAAGCCGCTCCTGTTCTTCCAGAAGCTCCATATTGGCAGTTGCAAATTCATTTTTTGCCTGCATCTCCAGCTTTTCTTTGATATTTAATATATTCTGCATCCGATACCGGAATTTTGCCATTGCTTATTCCTCTGCCTGTCAAGACTCAAATATCTGCTCCAGCATATTGACTTCTTCTTCAAATTCAAACTTTTCATCCGTCTGCTGCATGACATAATCATTTACTGCGCCGATCTTTTCGATCGCATAATCGATATCGGGATTACTGCCTTTCTTATAAGCGCCGATATTGATCAGATCCTCCGCCTCATGATAAGTCGCCATGACATTTTTCAGTTTTCCTGCTGCCTGTTTGTGCTCCTTTGCCGCAATCTGGCTCATGCAACGGGAAATACTCTGCAATATATCAATCGCCGGATAATGGTTTTTATGTGCCAGCTTCCGGTCCAGCATAATATGCCCATCCAGAATACTTCTTGCCGTATCCGTGATCGGTTCATTAAAATCATCACCGTCCACCAAAACGGTATACAGCCCCGTGATCGAGCCTTTGCCGGAACGTCCCGCACGCTCTAAGAGCTTCGGCATTTCCGAATATACACTCGGCGGATAGCCTCTTGTTACAGGCGGCTCTCCGCTTGCCAGTCCGATCTCACGCTGCGCCATACTGAAACGGGTCAGGGAATCCATCATCAGAAGGACATCCTTTCCCTGATCGCGGAAATACTCTGCGATTGCTGTCGCGGTCTTGGCTGCTTTATTACGTTCCAGCGCCGGTTTGTCGGAAGTTGCCACAACAACGACCGAACGCCGCATACCCTCTTCGCCAAGATCCCGTTCTATAAATTCCCGCACCTCTCTGCCTCGTTCGCCGATCAGTGCGATCACATTGATATCTGCCTTTGTATTGCGGGCAAACATACCCATTAAGGTAGATTTACCGACACCGGAGCCGGCAAAAATGCCGATACGCTGTCCTTTCCCGACTGTGATCAGTCCGTCTACCGCCTTTACGCCAAGCGGAAGCACGGTATCAATGATCTCTCTTGCCATCGGATCAGGCGGTGGTGCTTCTACCGGATATTCCATGCCCTGTGGGAAACTGCCATCTGGCAGTCTGCCAAGACCATCCAGCGTCTTTCCCAGCAAAGATGGTCCTACATGCACCGTCAGCGGGCAGCCTTCGTTTTCCACGATACAGCCACCGCCGATGCCATCCGTTACTTCATAAGGCATGAGCAGTGTCAGTCCGTCCTTAAAACCGACTATCTCCGCAGAAATATACTCTCCGCTGCGTCCACTCTTATAAATGCGGCAAAGATCGCCCAATCTGGCATCCGGTCCTACCGATTCTATCGTCAGACCAACCACACCTGCGATCTTTCCAAGTCTTTTAAAATAAAGCTCATCCTTTAATTTATCATATTTCTCGACATTTATATTTGTATCTGACACACTCATTGCTCCTTTGCTCCCGAATAGGATAACAAAAGCAGCTTTCGCTTCAACTCTGAGAGCTGCACAGAAAGACTGCAGTCATAAATACCATCCGGTGTTTCGATCAGGCACTCATTTTTCCCCAGTGTCCGGTCTTCCACAAATTCAAGCATGGATGGTTTGACACCGCCATCCTCGGCGATCTGTGCCTTTTGCATGCTGACAAACTGATAATCCTGCTCGGATACATGGATCAGATAAGTATCTGTGTTCTCCAGTGCATGCAAGGTATTGCTGATCAGATGAAATATCACATTTCTGTATTCTGACAGATCTACTGCAAAAATATGGTCGTAAATATCTGTCAGTTTATCTACCAGATACGGTTCCATATTGCTCAGCTTTTCCTGATAACTCTGTTCCAGGGCTGCTTCTTTTTCAGAAAGCTCTGCCATTTTAGCCCTGACTTCCTGTGCAGCCTTTTCGCTTCCTTCGCTGTACCCCTGTGTATAGCCCTGCTGCTGTGCCTGCTCCAGAGCCATATTGGCTTCCGCCTGACTCTGCGCCTGCGCATCTGCAATGATCTGCTGTGCCTGCGCATTCGCATCCGCAATGATCTGCTCTGCGCGGCTGTTTGCCTGCTCGATCAGTTTTGTTGCATTTTCATCCAGTGAGCTTTCTATCAGCTGCGCATCCGATTGTCCGTCCTGCTCTGCTGCAGCCGTCTCCTCGTTTTCCGCATCCTCCATGTAGGCTTCTTCTTCCTCCATGACTGCTTCCGGATAAGAAGGTGTTTTCCGAAGAGCTTCCAGCCTTTGGGAAATCCTGTCGTTGGAATTGATCACACGGACATCTCCCTGATCCAGCTTGACAAATCCCGCTTTAAACAAACTCTGACTAGACAATGATCTCGTCACCTCCGCCTCTGGAAATAACGATCTCAGCAGAATCCTCCAGCTTTCTGATAATATTGACGATCTTCTGCTGTGCTTCTTCCACATCCTTCATTCTGACAGGTCCCATGAAATCCATATCTTCTTTGATCATGGAAGCCAGACGCTTGGACAGGTTGTTGAAGATCGCATTCTGTACCTGCTCGTTTGCACCCTTTAAGGCGATCGCCAGATCAGAATTATCCACATCACGCAGTACTCTCTGGATTGCACGGTCATCAAGCAGCAAAATATCCTCGAAGACGAACATCTTCTTGCGGATCTCGTCTGCCAGCTCCGGCTCTTCGATCTCCAGAGATTCCATGATATGCTTCTCTGTTCCTCTGTCTACTGTATTTAAGATCTCGACAACCGCATCGACACCGCCGATCACGTTGTACTCCTGGTTGACAAGTGATGCCAGCTTTGTCTCCAGCACACGCTCTACCTCTTTGATGACATCCGGGCTTGTTCTGTCCATTGTCGCGATACGCATTGCCACATCCGCCTGTCTGTCCGGCGGAAGCGCGGAAATGATCTGTGCTGCCTGTCCTGCCGGCAGATAAGAAAGAATAAGTGCGATCGTCTGCGGATGTTCGTCCTGAATAAAGTTCAGAAGCTGTGAAGCATCTGCCTTTCTGACAAATTCAAACGGTTTTACCTGCAGTGATGCAGTCAGTCTGCCGATGACTTCCATCGCCTTATCCGCACCAAGTGCGCTTTCCAGAAGCTCTTTGGCATAACCGATACCGCCTTCTGCGATATACTGCTGTGCCAGACAGATCTCGTAGAACTCCTTGATCACTTCATCTTTTGTCTGTGTTGTAATACTTTTTGTATTGGCAATCTCCAGCGTCAGCTCCTCGATCTCCTCTTCCTTCAGATGCTTGAAGATCTGAGAAGATTTTTCAGGGCCGAGTGCGATCAGAAGGATTGCTGCCTTCTGTACGCCGCTGATCTCCGAATCTCCATATTTACTCACGGGCTACCCCCAGTCTTCCGTCAGCCAGTTGCGCAGAAGATTTGCAACCGCTTCCGGATTCTCATCCACAAATTTTTCAATGAGCTTACGTTCCTCCGACTTGGATTCCAGCTCAATATCTTCCAGTTCTTCCTGCGGTGTTGATTGCAGCAGAGATTCCACTGCAAGCTCCTCTTCCTGCTGATCCGCTTTCTGCGCACGCATACTCCGGATCACCACGAACGCAAGCACTGCCAGAATCGCAATGATCAATATCACCTGTACGATATCCGTTGCTTTTACCGTAGAACCTTCTTTATCAATAAATACAGGCACATCATAAGCTACGATCGCAATATTCGCAGTTGGAATACCTGTTGCATTGCTTACGATACTGTATACATCGTCATCAACCGTCAGCTTTGTCTGCTCTCCGTTTGCCGCCTTATATTCATCCCATGTCATATTGGTCAGAAGTCCCTGACTTTGAATATCCTCTTCTCTGTAGATATGCAGCTTTTTCGCCGTTACGGATACGGAAGAACTGTCATACTGGATCAGTCCCGCCGGAATATTCTGTTCTGTGATCTTTTCATCCGGCAGATACTTTCTGGATTCCTCCGTTACTGTCTCGGAGCTGTTGCTGCCATCCTCGATCACATAAGTGCCGTCCTGATCGTTGGATGTCGTACCTGGTGTACCTGCCACGCCATTGGTTGCTTCTGAATTGTAAGTATCCTCAGAAGCAAGCATACCCTGTGTCTGCCCGTCCGGTGCGGAATAATTATGCTCAGTCGTTTTATACGTTGAGAAATCCAGCGCCAGATTGCTGGCAACCTCGATATTGTCATACAGGTTCGTACCAAGCAGTACACTCTTTACTTCCTGCTTGACCATATTTTCCGCATCCTGCTTGACCGCAAACTGCGTGCTTGCATTGCCTGTGCCCTGCGCCTGCGTCTCGCCGGAATACAGAAGATTACCGAGCGAATCAATGATCGTCACATTATCTGTGCTGCTGTTGCCGAGTGATGTCGCGATCATATGCGCGATCGCAGATGCTTTATCACTTCCGAGCTCTCCGTTTAATTCCAGCACAACAGAAGCAGAAGAATCCGTATTCTGCTGGATCAGTGTACCGTCATTTTCAGGGATACTGAAAGTCACATGTGCCTTGTCGATGACATCGATCGTCTGCAGATCCTGCTCCATCATTTTCTGCTTGTACACAATGTAGCGTTTCTGCTTATCCGACTCTGTTGTGGAAAGTCCGCCGGAGGTCACATCATCGATCTGCGGAACCGCAGTCGAAATATCATTGGCTCCAAGCACCATACGCGCCTGAGAAGCCTGTCCGGACAGGACATAAATAGAAAGTGCATCATCTGATGTCTTATATGTAATACTATTGTCTGCTAAAAGTGCGGTTGCATCGGATGCGTCCTTTGCCGTTTCACAATTTGCAACCAGTGTATATTGCGGTCTTGTCAGAACATACGCCACAATAGAAACCGTCAAAAGCACACCTGCCAGCGCACAGACAAGAATTGTCTTCTGCTTCGGGCTGAATTTGTTCCACCAGTCCAGAAGCTTCTTTGGAATCTGTTTTAATTTATCTGCCATTTTCGTCTCCTACTTCCCCATATTAAATCTGAATATTCATGATGGTCCGGTAGGACTCCAGAAATTTATCCCTGATCGCTACTGTATAAGAGATCGCAGCAGATGCTTTTTGTAGTGCAATGGTAAGATCATGTGTATTTTCCGTTTCTCCCATCGCCAGCTTTACCTTTTCATCCTCTGCATCTGATATGTATGCATTTGCCTGTGTGATGTTATCCATGGCTGCGGATAAAAAGCCGCCGAATGCATCACTGCTTGTATCATTTACCTTTCCCGGATCTTCCGTCTGCAGGGCATTCTTGATCACACCGCTGCTGACATTATACAACGAAGTAATATCCATTGTTATTCTCTCCCTTTACCAATCTTACTGTGCCATCTCCAGACCTTTGACAGCCATACTCTTGCTTGCGGAAAATGCAGTTGCATTTGCCTCATAAGAACGGCTGGCATCGATCAGATCTGTCATTTCCGTAATGACATTGACATTCGGATATGTCACATACCCGTTTTCATCCGCATCCGGATGGGAAGGATCGTATACCATCTTCATTTCTGTTTCGGTGTCTTCATATGTCTTTCCGACACGCACGCCTCCACCGATATAATCTCCCTTTGCCTTAGCCAGCGCAGAAGCAAATGTCCCATTTTTACCTTTTTCTTCAAATGTCACAAGCTTGCGGCGGTAAGGGGTTCCGTCTTCCGTTCTTGTGGTATCGATATTGGCTATATTTTCTGAGATCACATCCATCCGGTATCTCTCGGCTGTCAGACCGGATGCATTGATGCTGAAAGAATCAAATATACTCATAGCTGCCTCCTACTCTACTGTGTCACTGCCTTGATCATGGAAAACTCATGATTGATACTGTCAACCAGCGCATTGTACTTGAGCTGGTTACGTGCCAGTGCTGCATTTTCTGTATCGATATCTACGTTATTGCCATCCAGGCGATAAGAAAAACCGGAGCTGTCCGTGTAGCTGCGGATCCGCAGATCTGCCTTGCTTAGGTTTGCCACTTTCTCGTCCGTGGATCTGTATCGTGAATTGCTGATTGCCTCCTGCAGGCTGTCCTCAAACGCCACATCCTGCCTTTTATAGCCCGGTGTATTCACATTTGCAATATTGTTGGAGATCGCTTCCTGTCGCATCCAGGACGCATCTGCCGCCTTATCCAGTACATTTACATAATCATATATATTGGAATTGATCATTGAAACACCTCATTTCATCTAATAAGCCTACCTTATTCCATTATAAATTAAAACGCAAAAAACACAAGGATTTCTTAGCAAAAAAACAGGCCCGGAAACTGATCCTGCATCACAAAATCCTTTTCCAAGCCCGAGAATTCCTTTTCTCTGTCTGTTTATTTTACATATTTTTCTTCACGCGGTCCAGTTCCTCATAAACCAGATCATTGACAACCTTGATATACGTCCCCTTCATTCCCGAAGATCTGGATTCGATCACGCCTGCGCTCTCAAACTTCCGCAGCGCATTAACGATAACAGATCTTGTAATGCCGATCCGGTCTGCGATCTTGCTTGCCACCAGAATGCCTTCCATGCCATGAAGCTCATCAAAAATATGGATGATTGCTTCCAGCTCGGACTGGGAAAGTGTGCTGAGTGCGGATTTCACAACCGCTCTCTTTCTGACCTCTTCGGCACTTTCCTCATTGACAGAACGGAGCATTTCCAGCCCGACTACCGTTGTCCCGTACTCACAGAGGATAATGTCATCGATCTCATATTCCTGCTGCTTCTTATAAATAAAAAGTGTACCCAGCCGCTCTCCCGCAATATCGATTGGAGAAAGGAGTGCTTTATACTGATGCGCCTTTTCGCCCTCATAACCGAGCGTTTCCAGATTGACATTTTCCTTTGTCGATAACACGCTTAAAAACCGCTCATTCAGAAGACTGTCCACAAAGACGCCGACCTTGCTCTCAAACAGCTCGTCCAGTGTCTCGATCCCGTCCGTCTTCCCAACGCCAAGGATCTTGCCCTTCTTACTGATCACCAGCACATTCGACTGCAGGATCTCTTTTAACACATTGCAGATATCATTAAATACGACCTTACTGGAATTGTTGTTGTGAAGTAACTTCCCGATCTTTCTGGTTTTATCTAATAACTGTACACTGCTCATTTTCATTCCCTCTTGCTCTTATCTCATTCGCACCCGGATCATTCTGTCATACAGCATCTGCGCACATAATATTCAGAATTTATATGTATAATAACACAAATTGTCCGATTTTACAATAAAATCGGACAATTCATCTCAAAATCTTATGCCTCTTTTGTTTCTTTCTTTTCTTTATAACCACAGCCCTCTGCAGAACAAACAAGTTGATTTCCCTTTTCTACAAGTACATTCCTGCATTTTGGGCAAAGTTTATTGCTCGGACGCTGCCATACCATGAAGTCACAGGCCGGATTATCCTCACAGCCATAATAGCGTCTGCCCTTCTTTGTTTTGCGGATCACAACCTCTTTGCCGCATTTCGGGCATTTCACGCCGATCTTCTCCAGATACGGCTTTGTGTTGCGACATTCCGGGAAGCCCGGACATGCCAGGAATTTACCATGCGGACCATATTTAATGACCATCTGTCTGCCACACTGATCACAGACGACATCGGAAACCTCGTCCTCAATTTTTACGGACTCCAGTTCCTTTTCTGCCTTTTCCACAGCCTCATGCAGATCCGGATAGAAATTGGAAACAACTACCTTCCAGTTGACGCCGCCCTCTTCTACGGAATCGAGCAGCGATTCCATATTGGCGGTAAAGCTGACATCTACAATACTTGGGAAAGCTGTCTTCATAATATTGTTGACTGCTTCTCCAAGCTCTGTGACATACAGATTCTTTGCTTCCTTTACAATATATCTTCTGGCAAGGATCGTTGTGATCGTCGGTGCATACGTACTCGGTCGTCCGATACCCTGCTCCTCCAATGCTCTGACAAGGCTTGCTTCCGTATAATGTGCAGGCGGCTGTGTAAAATGCTGCTTGCTGTCAAAGCTTTCCCAGGAAAGCTTTGTATTCTGATCCAGACTGCCCAGCATCTTATTGCCTTCTGCCTTTTCATCCTCTTCCTGTGTATAAACACTCATAAAGCCGTCAAATTTCACCTTGGAAGCTGCCACAGTGAAACGATATCCGTTTGCATCAATTTTTACAGAGGTCGTTTCATAAACTGCCGGTGCCATTCTGCTGGCGGTAAAGCGCTTCCAGATCAGCTGATATAATCTGAACTGCTCACGGGATAAGGAATCCTTGATCTCGGACGGAACACGTTCAATATCCGTCGGACGGATTGCCTCATGCGCATCCTGGATCTTCTTTCCTTCCTTTTCCTTTGTATGCACGGCTGCTGCATATGCACTGCCATAATTTTCTGTGATAAACTTGTGGCTCATTGCCTCGGCTTCTTCCGATACACGGGTGGAATCCGTACGCAGATACGTAATCAGACCGATCGTACCACTGCCTTTGATCTCCACACCTTCATATAACTGCTGTGCAATACGCATTGTTTTCTGTGTAGAGAAGTTCAGCACCTTGCTGGCTTCCTGCTGCAATGTGGATGTCGTGAAAGGAAGCGGTGCTTTCTTCACACGTTCGCCCTTCTTCACATCTGTCACCTGATAGGCTGCTCCCTTCAGGTCTTTCTCTATCTTCTCCATTTCTTCCTTGGAAGAAATCGTCATCTTTTCCTTTGTCGTTCCGTAAAAATGTGCGGTAAGCGGCTTTTTCTCTCCCGGAACTGAAAGCAGTGCATCTACCGTCCAGTATTCTTCCGGAATAAATGCATTGATCTCATCTTCCCTGTCACAGATGATACGCAGTGCAACAGACTGCACACGACCTGCGGAAAGGCCTCTCTTTACCTTTGCCCACAGAAGCGGTGAAATCTGATACCCTACCATACGGTCCAGCACACGACGCGCCTGCTGTGCATCTACCAGTCCCATATCAATTTCACGCGGATGCTTCAGCGATTCCTTGACCGCATTCTTTGTGATCTCATTGAAGGTAATACGATAAACCTTCTTATTTTCCAGCTTCAGCGCAATATATAAATGCCATGAAATCGCCTCTCCCTCGCGGTCAGGGTCAGTTGCGAGATAAATCTTATCCGCCTTTTTCACTTCCTTGCGAAGTGCTGCCAATATATCTCCCTTACCACGGATTGTAATATATTTCGGTTCAAAATCATGCTCAATGTCAATTCCCATCTGGCTTTTCGGCAGGTCTCTGACATGCCCGTTACTCGCCATAACCTCATATGAATATTCCTGTGCGGTGAAACCGCATGTCCGGAGTGACGGAAACCGTCAGTCCGGCACACGGAAACCGCTAGGTGCGAGTTTACTCGCGTAATGTTTTATCTAAACCATAGACCTCT
>NZ_JAHLPN010000005.1 GCF_018917935.1 Kineothrix sp. MSJ-39
CGCTTTATAATCGTAGAGATTACAACAATTTCCCTATGCACCCATTAAACTGGAAAACTCCCAAACAAGTGCTTATGGATTATCTTGCGTCAATGTAACACATGTTTGACAAACCTACATTTCTTGTTATCTTCCTGTTTTTATTGTTTTTTCAGTTCTTTCTCACTATAATCTTATTAGATAATATGAAAAGAAGGTTTTTCGACATGGCTATGGCTGACACACTCAGATTACTGATCACGATTTCCGTATGCTGCTGCATCACCGGATTTCTGATGTGGCTTTTTTTACTATATAATAAGAAAGCTTCCATTCGCATACTCCTGCTTTGTAGCAGTCTGCTCATTATTCGTTTTCTATATCCTTATGAATTTCCATTTACACATTCTTTTTATATCACGAGAGGATATCCAGAGCTGAATGAATTTTTTAGCAAGACGCTCCCACTCAGCAGCACCGGACTTTCTGTAGCAGGTATTCTACTTGGCATATGGATCGTCGGAAGTCTTTGGAACGGTTTCCGGTTTTTGCGGCATTACCTTGCATTGCAAAAATCGATTTCCCTGCTTCCTGCCTGTACAAATGAAATAATTCTTTCCCAGCTTGACCGGATTCTGGAAGAAAAACATTTTAAAAGATCCGAATTTTCCATTAAGGAAAATGACACGCTGGAATCTCCTTTTGTAACCGGCTTTTTTCATCCGGTCATTGTAATTCCGGGATTGTCTCTATCAGAGAAAGAATGGTATTTTATACTATCCCACGAAACCGCTCATTACAGACACGGTGACACCTTATACAAGATACTCATTGAAATACTGCTCATTGTATTCTGGTGGAATCCTCTCTTTTATGTATTTCGCCATAAAATATCTGTCTGCATCGAGCAATCCGCCGATCTGCTTGCCATAGAAGATCTGTCGGCTTCTGAAAAACTGGACTATCTGGAATGCCTCTTGAAGGTCGCCCGCCAAAGCCAGCATAACCCTCTGCTTACTTCTGCAATACCCGCCTTTGACGGTTACGCAGATTCAGAGCTGCAAAAGCGCTTTGCCTGTATTACCAAAAGTATTTCCAATGGTGCTGCCTTTGGAAACCGTATCACAAAATACGGCTTTATAGCAGCCATGCTTCTAGCCACTTTTCTGTCTTACGGCATTATTGTAGAACCAAGTTCTACGGAGATACCGGCCGACGAACCGGACTCCTTCACGATACATACGGACAACAGTTATGCAGTCAAAATAAACGATTCACTTTTTGAACTATATGTAAATGATACACTGATAGGAACTTTTAAAGATCCGGAAAATCTGCCGGAAATACCCATTTATGAAAAGGAGACCAGATAATATGCCTAAAAAAAACCCCTTTCAAAAAATTACAAACCGCGAACTGGAGATCATGCAATTTTTATGGCATGCAGACCATCCGCTCATTGCCTCAGAAATTGCGGCTATGAAACCGGATCTGACTGTCAACACTGTACAATCCGTCCTTCGCAATTTACTGAAGCACAAATATATTGAAGTAGCAAAGATCGTATATAGCGGTACTGTTCTGACACGCAGCTACAGACCGCTTATCACGGAACAGGAATTTGGTATTGATCAGGTGATCCAGGATTTTCATTCTTTCAAAGGACTGTCTCTGTCACATCTTGTGGCAGGTCTTTTAAACGAACCGGTTCCGGCTTCTGAAATTGATGAGCTGGAGGAAGTAATTAGAAAACAGCGGGCTCTGTTACAGGAAAATCAATCTGAATAGTAAAGATATGTACAGGCATTGGTTTTGGAGCCAATGCCTGTTGTATTATAGGATTTAGATATTTATATTATATTTACATTATTGTTACAAGGTTTGTTTTTTTATTATCAGAATAATTTTAGTTTGATTATTCTACGCATACGTATTATAATTTTCCCATAGCAGGAAAAGAAAGAGGTGATATATGGACGATTATGTTCGGCTTTTGATAATGATTTCTATTTGCTGTTGTATTGTCGAGTTTTTGATGTGGTTATTTTTGAAATGCTATAAGAAGGCTTCCATCTGGATACCACTACTCTGTACCACCCTTCTTTTGATACGATTTCTATATCCACACGAATTTCCATTTACACATTCTCTATATTTAACCAAGGGATATCCCACATTAAACCGCTTTTTTATGTTGTCCATTGTAGTTGGTAAAATTCACTTTTCCATTGCACACATCATAATAAGCATTTGGATACTTGGCATTATCGTGTCGGCTTTTCTCCTGCTCTTTCATTATTACAGACTGCACAGACTCATTCACCAGTTTCCCGCTGCACAGGATATGGTCGCTCTTTCACAGTTTGATCGTATTTTGAAAGAAAGGCATTTTGCGAGTTCCAGATTCCGTGTCAAGGAAAGCAGTGCACTCAGCTCTCCTTTTGTGACCGGATTCATTCATCCGGTAATCGTTGTTCCGACACTTGCATTGTCAGAAAAAGAATGGTACTATATTTTATCTCATGAAGCGGCGCACTATCTGCATGGTGATACTCTTTACATGTTACTGATTGAGCTGCTCCGTGTTATTTTCTGGTGGAATCCACTGTTTTATCTGTTCCGCAGAAAGATAGGTATTTACATGGAAGAATCCGCAGATCTGCTAGCAACTGAACATCTGAATGCTATTGAAAAGATGGAATACCTGGAATGTCTGGTCAAAGTAGCAAAACAGAGTATACATAACCCTCTGCTTTCTTATACCGGGCTTGCCTTTGACGGTTATGCAAAGTCTGAATTGATGCAAAGATATCGAAGTGTTATGGCTAGTATTGATACACCAAAAACTTCCCAGAAAAAGCATGGTCAATATGGATTCATTGCTATGATGCTTCTTGTTACCTTTTTGTCCTATAGTATTATTATAGAGCCGGATTCTCAGCCTGTTAATGAACCAAATACCTTTTCTATACCAACAGAAGGTAGTTATGCTATTAAAGCAGGAGACTCTCTTTATGAACTCTATATAGACAATACATATATAGGTACTTTTGAAGATCCGGCGAATTTACCGGATATACCCATTTATGAAAAGGAGGATTTACCATGAAAAAAACACTTTTTGCATTACTGATCTGTGGCACTCTGACGGTGTCTCTTCCGTCTCTATGTGTCACCAGCTATGCAGCCCCTGCTGTAACAGGAGATACAGCCGTTGAAGCTGCTTCTGACGTAATTGCCAGAGCACCTATGACAAGATGGTACTACAAAACAATCAACGGTCAGATTTACAAAAGATTATATGATTGCACTCATGAGAAATGGCTTACTGATTGGATCAAATGTTAGAAAGGAATAATAATCATGCCAAAGAAACAACCTTTTCAGAAAATTACAAACCGTGAGCTGGAGATCCTGCAATTATTATGGCATACAGATCATCCACTCATCGCATCTGAGATTGCTGCATTGAAACCGGATCTGACGATCAATACGGTACAGGCGGTACTGCGGAATCTGTTAAAATACAAATATATTGAAGTCGCAGATATCGTATACAGCGGAACGGTTCTGACACGTAGTTACAGACCTGTGATCACAGAACAGGATTTCGGTGTCTCTCAGGTGATCCGTGATTTCCATTCGTTTGACGGACTTTCCGTACCACGTCTGGTAGCAGGCTTATTAAACGAGCCGATTACATCAGACGAAATCTCACAGTTGGAAACTATGATTGCCCAGCAGAAAGAGCGTCTCAAACAGCGTGAATCTGAAAAGTAGGATAACGACAACTGAATACAGTTTTTTATTTGACGCACGTCAAATATGATTCAAATGCATGAAAGCATGATAAAATGCTCCGGGATTTTCCCGGAGCATTTGTTATTACATCCAGCTCTTATACTACCAAGTTCGTCTGATACATACTGTGGTATTTCGTCTATTTTTCGGATATATAGGCTATCCTGTGCACATTTTCAATGTGTCAACTCCAGGAACCTCATTTCATCTTTTGCTCATTACTTGCACCATTTGGTATGTTATTTTGTTCATTATTTGCACCATTTTGTATGTTATTTTTATTATTATTTGCACCTTTTCGTATGTTACTCCGTAGCGGCACAGCTATGCTGCTTCTGTTTTTCTCTCCGTGAACCCCAGCCCATGCATAATCACCTGAGGTGATGGGCTGGGGCTACATCACGCATCTTTGATGCATGACATTGTACGCTCGGTTGAAATCAAATGCCGGCTTCGTCGTCGCTTGATTTCCTTACCTCGCTACAGAGACGAAACACGCTTCGCGAGTTTCGCTCTGATTAGCGGTCGTCAAATGCACCGCATAAATGCGTGCATTTTCCTCGTCGCCATAACAAAAAAGGAGCAGTTACCATGTGGTAACTGCTCCTCAGCATTCATCTTATTTTATTCAGATTAGAAAATTCTTCTGACTGCAAGTACGCTTCTGTAATCTGCATTGGAAACCTTGATACCGGTTGCTGCTGTAGAAGCATGTACGATCTGTCCGCCACCGATGTAAAGACCAACGTGACCACTGTAGCATACCAGATCGCCAGGCTGTGCATTTGCAAGACCGCCTACATCATAACCACAGCTTCTCTGTGCACCGGAAGAATGTGGAAGGCTGACACCGAAGTTAGCGTATACGCTCATTGTAAAACCGGAGCAGTCTGTTCCGTTTGTCAGGCTTGATCCACCATATACATATGGGTTACCGACAAACTGGAGTGCGTAGCTTGCTACGCTTGCGCCTGCACCGCCGCCGGATACAGATGCGGAAGATCCGCTTCCTGAAGAGGACTTACCGCTCTTCTTGCTGGCTGCTGCATTGGCTGCTTTTCTTTCTGCTTCTTCCTTTGCAAGTCTGGCTTCTTCTTCTGCCTTGGACTCAGCTTTTACAAACTCTGTATGAAGCTCCACAAACTCTGTGGATACATATCCTTCACCTTCTTCGATCGGAACCTTTACCCAACCGTCCAGATCATCTTCCTGTAATACGGAAAGATCATCTTCCAGACCAACCATACCAAGTACGGCCGAATCAACTGTAGGCTCTTCTCTTACGAATAATGTAGTTGTTGTAACGGTTGCGATTCTGTTACCAACTTCTTTGGCAAGTGCAATGGCATCTTCTCCTGTCACGCAGTACTCTGCTTTGACATAACCTGTTACACTGCCTGATGTGATCTGATACCAGCCGCCGTCTGCCTCTGATACGAAATCACCAACGGACTTATTATACAGCTTGCCGACGATCTCTGCTTCTTCGCTCGGCTCCTGTCTGACATTGACATAATCATTACATTTTGCAATAACGAGATTTGCGTATTGTGCTTCTGCACTTTCTGCAACTGCATCTTCACCGGAAATTGTGATGTCTGCCTGCTCTTCTGCAACTTCCGCTGCAACATCCAGAACTGTTTCGCCGCCTGCTTCTGCTTCCTGCGGCTGTGTTGCCTTTTCCAGATTATCTGCTACGACTGCACCTGCTGTCAGCTTCAGATCTCCATTGGAAGCAACTGTAACGCTGCTGCCGTTTAATGTAGCTGCTGCTCCTGCAGTTGGTAATGTGCTTGAAAGAGATGAAGCAGATACCGGAATTACTGTATTTATTGTCATTGCAGCCGCAAGTGCGAATGCAACCATTTTTCTGTTTTTGTTTAACATACTTCCTCCAAAATTGTTGAGTATTTCTTACATTTGTTACAAATTTGTTAAATCTGTAATAAAATATAACACCATATAAGGCACTTGTCAACCCGATTGGAGAAAATGGGCAAAATTTCCTTTAACGATTAAGTTGGCGTATTTGCGCGGTTTTACAGAGTGAACAGATCCTCCTGTACGCTTGTTACCGCATTGGCACCGTCTGCCGCCGCCGTTAAGATCTGGCGCAGTGCTTTTGTCCGGACATCCCCGGCCGCGTAGATGCCTTTTACGGATGTTCTGCAGTCTTCCCCTGCGATCAGGCAGCCTTTTTCATCCTGCTGAACAAGTCCTTTTACAAAATCCGTATCCGGAATCGTACCGACTGCAATGAAAACACCATCTACCGGAAGCACTTCTTCTCTGTTTTCTTTATTATAGAAGAGTGTCACCTGTTCTACCTGTTCCTCCCCCGCAATTTCCTTTACCTCTGTGTTCCAGAGTACTTCCACATTGGAAAGAGCAAGCATATGCTCCTGCAGCAGCTTTGCTGCACGCAGGTTGTCTCTTCTGTGTACCAGATATACCTTCTTACAGAAACGTGCCAAAAAGATCGCATCTTCCACAGCCACATCACCGCCGCCAACGACTACGACTGTACGGTTTCTGAAAAATGCACCATCACAGGTGGCGCAATAAGAAACCCCCATGCCTGCCAGTTCTTCTTCTCCCGGAACATGCAGCTTTGCATGATGCGCACCTGTAGCGATCAGAACCGTCTTTGCTTCCATACATCCCTGATCTGTTTCCAGAATCTTTGTCGCGCCCTGATCTATTATATTTTTAACCTCTGCAGTCCGGATCTCCGTGCCCAGATGCAGTGCATGCTCCTTAAACTTTTCACTCAGGTCAAACCCGCTGATTTCAGGAAGCCCCGGGTAATTATCTACTTCATAGGTCGTCAGAACCTGTCCACCGCTGATACCGGTCTTTTCTAAAACAGAAGTCTTTAAACCCGCACGCTGTGCATAGATGGCTGCTGCCATGCCTGCAGGGCCGCTTCCGATAATTAACAGATCATATATTTGTGCCATAACTTTTATCCTTTCGCTTATATCATTCCTACATGTTTCTTACTCAACATGTATTATATTACCATACATTTTCCAAAACGAAAACACATCATAAAATAAACCGGTGCCCCATCAGGAAGCACCGGCAAACTGTACGTTTTATGCCATGGCATTTGCCATTTTGTATTTAAACAGCATCTCTGCATGATTCTGTTCTTCGATCTGGATGTCTGCGAGCAGCTTTCTCACACACGGCTCTGCAAACACAAAGACATTTGTATTGTATTCGCCCGATACAAGCTTCTCCGTTCCGATCGCATCCGTTGCCAGAAAGCTGTCGCTTTCCTTATCCTCCGGGCTGCTCATGGAAGTGTAGGTTGCCTTTGGGTTATAATTTTTGCCGTCCGCATCGTTGCAGTCACAGTCCGGGCAGTTACCGGAAAGCAACTGTCCAAGAGAATCAAAATGTTTTTTCTCTTTTATATGCAGCTGATGGAACAGATCCTTTAACACCGGATCCTTGGCTTCCTGCTCATAGCGTTTGTATTTTTCCATACAGCTTTTTTCCTGTGTCTGCAGATCCTCGATCGCCGTCTTTTCTTTTTCTTTTAATGTTACATTCATACTCATGTCTCCTTTTCTTCTTTTACTTTCAGTATGTCTTTTTTGCTGGAAAAATATGCAAGGGAAATGCCGGAAAAGTATCTCTTTTACAAGTGACAATCTATACCGGATGATGTAAACTGTTTATATAAATGATGTAAACTGTTTATATAAAAAAAGAAAAGATTATTGACATTATCATAGAGGAGAGATTACTATGCCAAAATATGCTTTTATCACAGGTGCTTCCCGCGGTATCGGAGCTGCGATCGCGCATGAGCTTGCCGCACAGGGATACCACCTTTATCTGACCTGTCTGACAAACGGCAGAAGACTGCAGTCCCTGGCAGATGAGCTTTCACAGACCTACTCCGTTTCCTGTCAGTGTTTTGTCGGGGACATCGGAGATTACAGCTTTGTAGAGCGCTGCTTTTCAAAAATTGATTTCCTGGATGTCCTTGTTAATAACGCAGGTATTTCCTATGTCGGACTGCTATCCGATATGGAAGTCAGCGACTGGGATCAGGTCATGCACACCAATCTCTCTGCCAGCTTTTATACAAGTAAGCTGGCAATCCCTCTGATGCTGAAAAAACACGAGGGCAAGATCATCAATATTTCTTCTGTCTGGGGAAATGTAGGGGCTTCCATGGAGGTCGCCTATTCTGCCTCCAAAGGCGGACTGAACAGCTTTACGAAAGCACTTGCCAAAGAGTTAGCGCCAAGTAACATTCAGGTCAATGCACTTGCCTGCGGTGTAATCGATACGGATATGAATAAATGCTTTTCTGTTGATGATATGGAGATCCTGAAAGGAGAAATCCCGGCAGACAGAATCGGAACGACGCTCGAAGCTGCCAAAATGGTCAGCATGATCATTCATTCCCCTTCGTATCTGACGGGACAGATCATTACTATGGATGGTGGCTGGCAATAGCCTTACATACCGTCTACGACAGTAAAGAAGTGTTCTACTTCCTGCCACGCCCTTTTGGATTCCGGCAGATGCATCATCGCCATTTGGAATACGTGGAACATTCCCTCGTATTCCGACAGGCGCACATGTACGCCCTGCCCTTTTGCCTTGGCTGCTACCTGCCGGGAATCGCTGAGCAGCATTTCGTAAGTACCGACCTGAATCAGCATCGGCGGGAAACCGGTAAAATCTCCGAACAGCGGAGACAGATACGGATTTTTCGGATCGTGATCCTGCCTGTAATCTGTATTATAGATCAGACTGTCCCTTGTTTTGCCAAACAGGGGATCTTTTTCATAATTCTCATCATAAGACGCACCACTCGCCGTCATATCCGTCCACGGCGACATGGCAACGATTCCTCTCGGCAGTTTTCTGCCATGATCCTTCAGATAATGACAAAGCGCCATGCAAAGCCCCCCACCCGCGGAATCCCCACCAAGATAGATCTGGTCTTCCGTAAAGCCTTTTACTTCCCGCAGCCAGTCATATGCCGTCATGGCATCTTCAAGAGCCGCCGGGAACGGATTTTCCGGTGCAACGCGGTAATCTATGGAAAGCACATCCATTCCTTTTCCTGCCTCCGCATATAATACGGCAAAGTTTCGATAGGTATTATGGATCTTCCCCACATAACCGCCGCCATGCAGCTGCAACAGAACACGGTCTTCTCTTCGCCCTTCCGTTTTAGTCAAATATTCCATGGAAAAGAGCGGCAGACGGATTTCTTCCATCTCAAATCCCGCCGGGCATCTCCACGGCGGCTCTACAATCTTCTTTCGCATCTCTCCATTTTTAAATTTCTGTCCGATCAGGTGATCGCTTGTTACCCGTGCGATCAGTTCCCGTACAAGCTGACCTTTGAAGCTTGCTTCTTCTTCTGAAATTTTGATCATATGTGAAATCTCCTCTTTAATTCATTCTTTGCTCTTCGGTCACCGAACAAAATGGTTCCTAAAAACAATATGCCGCTGCTTACGACTGCGACCATGCTCAGAAGCGGTCTTGTTACAATATGCAGCGCATACAAAAGTATCTGGATATCTGCGATCACGATCATGCCAAGCTGCAGCAGGATATAGCTTTGCCAGTTCTGCATATTGACGATCATCAGCACGATAATGCCTGTATCCACCAGCAGAATCGCACAGGGGATGGCATAATTGACCGACCAGCCGCGATAGCCCAGAATATGATCGATCAGCACACAGAGCAGGATCGCTGCCAGGCTCTGCACCATGATCTTCATCGTATGCCCCTCATCCTGATTGAAAAGCGTGTAACGCAGTGTCAGCAAAAAGTAAAAAATACCTGCGTCACAGATAACCGACCACATCAGACCCGTGTAGGTCAGGTAATTGATCACACCAAGCAAAAGTATGGCGATCAGGGAAACAAACAGGCAGATCCGCATCAGGAATCTGTACTTTTTCTGCGGAATGGAAACCTGCGGATACATAGGCTCTGTCTGCTTTTCATCCACCTTTTCGAGTACACTTCTGCAAAACGGACAGACACTTGTCTGATCCAATATTTGAATTTTACACTGTTTACAATACTTCATAGGCTTCTCCATTCGTTTCGATGGTCACCGGTACACCCAGCTCCGACAGCGTGCGGAAAAAACACTTCTGGATCGACTGATCCTTTAACTTGGAGCTGATCGTATACACAAGTGTATCTCCATAAGAGCTGATGCTGCATTTCATATTCTGTCCCTTTGTCATGGAAAGCACGACATGCATTTTATCGATATACGGCCGGTAATCTTCCCGGATCTGCAGACTGCCTACATTCGTCACGGTAGAGGTATTGGCAAGTGCAGAACTGCGGTATACCCATTTCATGGCAAGATTTTTCACAAACAAAGGCACCATACGCAGCATCAGGTTTTTCTGGTTTGATACATTATAAGAGATCAGGCTGTCCATATTTTCCTTGGTGATCTGCTCCTTCAGACTCTCGTCGATCTTGGCGATCACTTCTTCCACCGTATAGTTTTCCCTGTCAGCCCGCAACACTGCTGCTGTCATGCCAAAGAAATTCTTCGTTGTGATCGAACCGTAAAACGGACGCAGATTGACCGGTACACAAATACTGATCGGTTTTTTATAGGGCTGGCTGTGCAGATGCTCTTTATAGATGCTGTAAGCAAAAATACCGGTCAGGAATGTGTTGATGCTGACACCATACTCCTTTGCTTTTGCCTTCAGGATCGGTATATTCAGGTAGCCATGGGTAACTGATAGTGCCTTTGGCGGCAGGAACTCCCCCGTCAGGCGGACTGCACGCTCTGTTTTATACTTTTTCTTATACTTCTTGCCGGTATAATTTTTGATATAACTGTCTTCTTTATTCAAAGAGGTATCACTGCACAATTCATCGCCCAGCTTTTCCATCAGATCATCGTGTGTCAGGCGCAGATATTCATAAACCAGCTCCCGCAGGAAGGTAATCCCTCCCATGCCATCTGTCAGGACATGGAACACCTCCAGATTGATCCGCTTTCGATAGTAAGTCACACGAAACAGATAATTGTTGTTCTGATACACCGGAATGTACAGACACGGATAAGTATCTTCCTTCCTTACTCTTGGTGCAGGCCGGTTATTCGTTTCAAAATAATACCAGAACATGCCTCTGCGCAGTCTGACATGGAATACATCAAACTTCGGAAGCACTCGGTTTAATGCTTCCTGCAGCTTTTCTTCTATGATATCTTCTGTCAGTGTCACGGAGATCCGGTAAACACTGCTCATGCTTTCATTGGCAATGACCGGGAAAAGCAGTGCGGTATTATCCAGCTTGTCCCATCTCATTTCTTTTTCTGTCAGGCTCATTCTTTTTCTCCTGCTCTTTTAAATAATTTCTGTCTGAAATACAGCCAGGCTTCTTTTCAGAATACCATTCATATGGGCGATCGCCATGCCATAGTTAGTCATGGGTACCCCTGCCTGCAAGCAGGCTTCTTTGCGGTACTGCATTTCTCTTTCATTCAGCATACAGCCGCCGCAGTGGATCACAAGCGCGTATTTCGTCAGATCCTGTGCAAACTCCGTTCCACTCGTCCATGTAAATGTCAGTTCTTTTCCCGTGTGTTTTTTCAGCCATGCAGGCAGCTTCTGCGTTCCGATATCGCCGCATTGCCTGTGATGGCTGCAGCCTTCGGAGATCAGCACCTGATCGCCGTCCTTCAGACGGTCGATACAGCCTGCTGCGGCTTTTGCCGTCTCAAGCTGACCTTTATATCTGGCAAACAGCACGGAAAATGACGTAAGCGGCATTTCCGGCGGTACAATTTCCTTGACGTAGCCAAATGCCTGGCTGTCCGTAACAACCAGGGCAGGCTTTACATGGGAAAGTGTTTCAGCAAGCTCTGTTTCCCTCGTCACAACTGCGATCATGCCATGATCCAACAAATCTCTGAGCACCTGCTGCTGTGGCAGGATCAGACGTCCTTTCGGTGCTGCTGCATCGATCGGTGTTACAAGCACAACCAGATCTCCTGCCTGCACCAAATCACTGACGATCGGCTTTTCACGGTTTAGAGGCTGTGCCAGCTTTCCGATCATATCTTTCAGTTCTTCTATATTTTTCTTTTCTCTGGCACTGACCAATATTTTCGCCATCTCCGGCGCAAAATGCTTCCATTTTTCAACATCCTGTTCAAATGCCAGATCGATCTTATTGATCGCCAGTATGGTCGGTACTTTTCTTTCCTGCAAAAGTGCAAGCAATTCCTTTTCCTGCTCCGACGGTTCTTTGATCGCACTCATGACAACGACCGCCACATCCGTCTTGCGCAGGATCTGCTTTGTCTTTTCCACCCGAAGCTTCCCAAGCTCCCCTTCGTCATCCATACCCGGCGTGTCGATGATAAGCACGGGGCCGATCGGCAGAAGCTCCATGGATTTTTGCACCGGATCGGTCGTCGTTCCGAGCACATCCGATACGACAGACAGTGCCTGTCCGGTCACTGCATTCACAAGGCTTGATTTGCCGCTGTTTCTTCTGCCGAAAAAACCGATATGCACACGCTGCGCGCTGCTTGTATCATTCAGTCCCATACCTGTCACTCCTTTTTTTCTTTATCAGAATCTGAAATCACGCTGTCCGTTTTCGATATTGACCAGATTCTTTTCTACGATCTCACGTACCTTTTCCCGCGGGATATTGGCAAGCTGCTCCCGGATCAGCTTTTCTCCTTTTTCTCTCGTTTCCGGAGAAGCATAATCGATCAGGTATTCCTGCAGTGTCATCAAGGCATTCGGCAGACAGCAATTGGAGATCTGTCCGCTCTTGCAAAGAGACATAAACCTGTCGCCGGTTCTGCCTTCCCGGTAGCAGGCGGTACAAAAGCTCGGGATATAACCGCCGTCAATCAGCCAGCTTACCACCTGATCGAGCGTTCTCGTATCGCTGACATCAAACTGCTCGCTGCATTCCTCCGGGAGCTCCGGCTCCGCATAACCGCCGACGCTCGTTTTGGAACCGCCGCTGATCTGGGAAATGCCAAGACCAATGACTTTTTCCCTGCACGCCTGACTTTCTCTTGTGGAAATGATCATGCCCGTGTACGGAACACTGATCCTGATGCAGGCAATGATCTTGGCAAACGTATCATCATCAATCCCGTTGTCAAATGCGGACGGGTCGATATCATCTGCCTTTTTGATACGCGGAACGCTGATCGTATGCGGTCCCACGCCATGTACAGCCTCCAGATGCTCTGCATGCATCAAAAGTGCCGTGAACTCATATCTGTATAATTCCAGACCGAATAAAACACCCAGTCCAACATCATCAATTCCGCCGTCCATGGCACGATCCATGGCTTCCGTATGGTAAGCATAATTGTGCTTCGGCCCGGTCGGATGCAGTTTTTCATAGCTTTCCTTATGATAGGTTTCCTGAAACAGGATGTAAGTACCAATGCCTGCTTCTTTTAATTTATGGTAATTTTCTACCGTAGTCGCTGCAATATTGACGTTGACACGGCGGATCGATCCATTTTTATGTTTGACACTGTAGATCGTTTTGATACAGTCCAGAATATATTCGATCGGATTGTTGACCGGATCCTCTCCTGCTTCGATCGCCAGTCTCTTATGTCCCATATCCTGCAGGGCAGTAACTTCCTTTACGATCTCCTCCTGCGTCAGCTTCTTTCTGGCGATATGCTTATTCTTCATATGATAAGGGCAGTATACACAGCCGTTCACACAATAGTTGGATAAATACAGCGGGGCAAACATGACAATACGATTTCCGTAAAAATCTTCCTTGATCTGTTTTGCCAGTGCATAGATCTCTTCATTCTTTTCCGGGATATCGCAATCCAGAAGCACTGCTGCCTCTGTGTGGGATAAGCCCTTTCTCAGCTTTGCTTTCTCCAGAATCGTGTCGATGAGCTGTTCATTATGTCTGTTTTTCCAGGCATAATCCAGTGTCGCCATGACCTCATCATGGTCAATGAATTCTTCTGCCTTTAATGATTTTGCATTATACATGATATGCCTTCTTTCTACGTGTCTGTATGCTATTTGTTCTCTTCCTTATATTTCAGGTTGCTATACGGATACAGTATAGCACAAAAACAGAGGTCATGCCATGCATGACCTCCTCGTCATTCTTCTTTTTGTACTTATCGCAGTGCTTCCTTTAACTGCTGATAAATTTTATCATATTGTGCCTCATCTGTCTGCAGACACGGTCTGTCCAGTGTCTGTGGCACGCCATAGGTTCCATTTTCCTTATATTTCGGGATCACGTGAAAGATCAGTCTGTCACTGTAATCCTCACTGTCAAAATAATTGATCGCATCCGGTGCAAACAGCTTTTTGAGCGTTTTTGCCGTTTTGGCAATGTCCGCAAAAAACATGTTCCGCTCCAGAGTTGACAACCTGCAGAGTTCTCTTGCCGACTCCTTAAATACAACTGCCACCCTTCCCTGACAGGTCTGATCCCGGTACAGATACACTCGTGAAACATCGAGATCCGCTACATAAGCGCCGTAAATCTCTTCCAGTTCTTTTCCGGTTGTCCTCTGCTTACCAGCCTCCATTGTTTTCCGGTAAGCCAGATAGGCTCTTGCCATTTCCATGTCCTCACTGAGTACATGGTTCATGACCCAACTCTGTACTTCTTCCTTGATCTTGCGCAGCTCCGTCGCCGGCTCCTGCTTCAGCTTCGGAATATTGATCTGCATGATATAATCCGAACATTTCTTATGAAACTGCTTGTGCTTTGTGATCTTTGGATAAGACATTTCATCCATGATCATTTCTTCTGCATAAAAATGATAAGCAGTAAAATCTCTGAGTCCGCAGACGATATCCAGAAGCTGCTTATCCGTCACCCCAATACATTGCATACGCAGCAGTTGTTCCATATCTCTGCCCAATTTAAACAACTGCTTATGCTGTACATCGATACTCTCAATACTGGTATTCAGGTTCTTCTCCCAATCGAACTTAAAGTCAAACATAACTAGCCTCCATTTGCCATATTGTAGTATCCCCATCATCTTCTCTTCGTTCACTACTATGTTATCATGGATCGCTATGTACCGTAAACCGACAAAAACACGGTTTTTCAGCAGTTTCTTTATTCACTTTTTTGAAGCGCATCCGCCATTCTGTTCGTTGCGCTGACCGGTTTTTCAAGGTATTGCTCCCGAATCTGCAATTTTGACCTGTTTACTTCCTCAAACAGCTCTCTTGCCGACCAAACAAGGCATTCCTGCCCCCAGACAATAAGCTGCACCAGTCCGTCCGAGGTTGCTACCGTCACATTGTAGTTTTTGCCGATCGTATGCGCTGCTTTGGCAATATACTGATCTGCCGTCTCCGCTTCCTTTGTATACACGACATCTATATTGTGATAATGCTGCATCTGTCCGATACCGCCTCTGACCTTGTATGCATCAAACACCAGAATGACATGACAGCCCTTGCTGCCCTGATAGTCACAGAGAATATCCATCAGTCTGCCACGCGCCGCATCGATATTGACCTGTGCCAGCTCCTTCAGTTCCTCCCAGGCAAATACGATGTTATAGCCATCTACCAGCAGATAGCTTTCTCTTGGCTCTGTCTGCTTCTTTTTTGTTTTTTTCCATGCTTCTGCCGCTTCACTCTGTGCAGGACTGATGACCTTCCTGGTCTGCTGCGGAAGTCTTTGCTTCACAGGCCCGTAGGTGCGCTCAAAAATAGCTGCCAGTTCTTTTTCTTCACTGCCGTATTTTGCCGATTCCCTGCGGTTTTGTTTTTCCTGTTCCCTTCGGATCTGCTGGGCGGTAAAGGCTTTATAATCTTCATCGCTGTTTGTATCAAAAATGCTTGGCAGATGCATATGTTCTTTGACTTCATCCCATGGCACGACAAATCCTGCGCCATGCTCGCAGAATACGGAATCTGCCGGATTGCGCAGATCATGTCCCGGATCATATGCCCGCTTCTCCATGACTGCCTCGGGATCATGGCAGATATCATAGCCTGCTGCCACAAGGGAGATCCGTCCCTTGCCCTTGGAATAGGACAAAAGCTCTTTGGCATAATTGCGCATTGTGGAAACAGGTGCTTTTCCTGTCAGGATCGTCTGCTCCATCGTCTGCTGCGGCGGATCGCATTTTCCGTCCATCCGCTGTACATCCGTCATGACACGTCCGGTCAGTTCCGGTGCAACGGCGATACGGAAGCTGTAATACGGCTCTAACAAGACGCTCTGCGCCTGCATCAGTCCCTGTCTGAGCGCCCGGTAAGTTGCCTGCCTGAAATCACCGCCCTCCGTATGCTTCGTATGGGCACGTCCTGCCACAAGGGTGATCTTCATATCCGTGATCGGTGATCCGGTCAGTACACCTCTGTGCTGTCTCTCCTTTAAATGCGTCAGCACCAGTCTCTGCCAGTTCAGGCTGAGGTCATCCATGCTCACATCCGAAGCAAACACAAGTCCCACTCCTCTCGGCTGCGGTTCTAACAGAAGATGCACCTCCGCATAATGGCGGAGCGGTTCAAAATGTCCCACACCTTCCACCGTATCTGCGATCGTTTCGAGATAGACCACTTCTCCGTCATCAAAGGAGATCTCAATGCCAAAGCGGTCTTTTACCACACATTTCAATATTTCAATCTGCACCTCGCCCATGAGCTGTGCATGGATCTCCCCCAGTTCTTCATCCCATACGATATGGAGCTCCGGGTTTTCTTCTTCCAGAAGCTTCAGCTTTGCCAGCAGCGTATGCGCATCCATTTCCGCCGGTCCCTGCACGCAGTAATTCAGCACCGGTGAAAGTACCGGCGCGATCTCATAATTTTCAATACCGAGTCCTTCTCCCGCAAAGCTTTCACTCAAGCCTGTAACGCAGCAGATCTCTCCTGCGTTTACCTGCTCTGCTGTTTCATATTTTTCACCGTTGTACAGGCGGATCTGATTGACCTTTTCTTCCTTCGACCAGTTAGCAGAGGATAACATGTCACGCACATGCAGTTGACCGCCTGTGATCTTCATATGGGTCAGTCTGTTGCCCTGCTGATCTCTTGTGATCTTGTACACTCTGGCACCAAATGCAGAAGGATAACGCGGCGTTTCTATATAAGAAGCAATGCCCTCGACCAGTTCTGTAATGCCTTCCTGCTTCAGTGCGGATCCGAAAAAGCACGGAAATACACTGCGGCAGCTGACCAGCCTTGCGATCTCCTCCTGTGGCAGATCTCCATGCTCTAAAAAGTATTCCAGTGATTCCTCCTGTGCCACAGCGATGCTTTCCCAGAACGCCGTATCGCGCTCCGCGCCAAAATCGATACATTCACTGCTGAAGGTCTGCTGCAGCTGCTGCAGGATCTTGTCATGATCTGCAAGGGGCTGATCCATTTTATTGATGAACAGGATCGTCGGGATCTGATACTTCTTAAGCAGATTCCAGAGCGTCTGCGTATGTCCCTGTATCCCATCAGAAGCACTGATCAAAAGCACTGCTGCATCCAATACCTGCAGCGTTCTTTCCATTTCCGCCGAAAAATCCACATGTCCCGGCGTATCCAGCAGAGTCACATCTCTTCCCTGCATGGAAAGTCTTGCCTGCTTGGAAAAGATCGTGATACCACGTTCCCGCTCCAGCGTATCCGTATCCAGAAAAGAGTCCTTATGATCCACACGCCCTACCTTTCGAAGCGCCCCACAGGCATACAGAAGGCTTTCGGATAAGGTTGTCTTTCCCGCATCTACATGTGCCAGAAGAGCAATGCATATATGATTATTTTTCTCCTGCTTTGTCTGTTGTTCCATCGGATCTGTCCTCATCTTTCTATTCTACTGCATTTTTTCTAATGCAGTGTGTCTGCCCTTACTTTATTTCCACATCCAGTACATAGGCTGTTTCATTTTCCACCCGGAACCGGATATTATACTGCTGATAAGAAAGCCCCCAGATTCTTTCTGCATCCTGTACATAAGCTGTACGTGGATCCTGTGCAAGAAGCTGTTTTACCGTTTCCCGCTCATTTTCTTTAATCTTTACAAGTACCTCTTCCGGAATGCTGACCGCAATCTGGTTATCCCGGACTCTGCCTGCAAAGCCATCTGTTGCATCAGGGTAACTATCTGCATAAGGCAGGTAGGGCTTGATATCATAAACAGGCGTTCCGTCCAGCATATCGACGCCGGATACATGCAACACCGGCCCCAGTGCAGCATGGTATTCTATTGCATCCAGCTTCAGTGCGGAAAGTCCGATCGGATTCGGGCGGAACGGGGAACGTGTTGCAAATACACCCATCCGCTTATTTCCGCCAAGGCGCGGCGGTTTTACGGTCGGGGACCAGTTCTCCCTCTTTGCCTGAGAAAACTCCCAGAGCACCCAGATATGAGAATATTCCGTAAGTCCCCGGAATGCTTCCCTGTTCCGGTAATCCGGTTCAAATATGATCTTTCCCTTGAGCTGATCAACCAGTCCGCTCTGCCTCGGAATCCCGAACTTTTCCGGGAAATCCGTATGGATCGTTGCAATCTGTTTTAGTTCCATTTTTATTGTCCTCTGCTTACTGCCATAGCAATCTGCAAATGGCTTCCCTAGATTCTGATAATATCAACCGTATGCGAACTTGCACCGATCAGATCCTGCCTTTCACAGGTTGCCAGATGATATTGCAGGAAATAGGCAAATTCTTCTTCCGACATGGCATTGATGACCGGGCGCATATGATCTGCCGGCCCATCTGCCGCAATGATCTGGATCCGGCTTAGTCCCACCGTTTCGTTCAGGCGGTTGATATCTTCCAGCCGCACAACACTGTACAGCTCGTTTGCTTCCTCTTTGCAATGGAAA
Source organism: Kineothrix sp. MSJ-39 (assembly GCF_018917935.1). GTDB lineage: Bacteria > Bacillota > Clostridia > Lachnospirales > Lachnospiraceae > CAG-194. The sequence goes on from NZ_JAHLPN010000005.1 coordinate 18,626, forward strand.
TCTTCTGTCAGAAGTCCCTTCTCCATGCTTTCGAGTATATGTCCTTCCCGGAAGGCATACGTCAGCACGCTGTATTCATTCATACAGTAAGCAACCAAAAGCACGCCGCCCTTTTTCGTCACTCTTTTGGCTTCCGATAAAGCCCTGCATTTTTCTTCAAAGGTATGCAGGTGATACAGCGGACCAAATAAAAGCGTTACATCAAAGGTCTGATCCGCAAATCTGGAAAGCTTCAGGGCGTTTCCCTGATATGCCTTCACCGTACTGCCTTTTTTCTTCAGCACGCCAAGATTGCTTTTGACAAGCTCTACCGCTGTCACATCCAGACCCATTTCGGCAAGTGCCACACTATAGCGGCCTGTGCCCGCTCCAATGTCCAGAACACTGCAGCCTTTCTCCCAGTCCTTTGGCAGATATTTTTGAATGTAGCGCATCGTCGTCTGGAACTCTACCTGTCCGTGGCGGGACAACAGTCTTTTATCTTCGTTAAATTTATTATAATATGCGATCAGTTTTTCCTGCATATCTTATCCTTTTCTTTTTTTCTTTTCTGTTCTTTTATTTTCTGTACATGGTGTCCGGTGTTTCGTGCGCCACCAAACGCAGATCCGGTTCTGCCCGGTCTGCTGCCTGTCCACATATCGATTTATCTATGAGATGCTGCCCACTCGGTCTCTAAAAACGGGATTACGGGAGCAGGATCCTCCGTATGCTCTCCCAGCATCTTTTCCATCCAGATCATATCATACCATCTGCCAAACTTATAGCCGCTGTCATGGAATGTGCCCACCAGTCTGTAACCCAGCTTTTGATGAAACTTTTCACTGTCTTTCGTTAAATATTCGTCTTCATTTCGCGGATAACCGATGCAGGCATTTAAGTTCAGGATATGTTGAACACGTAAAGCATCTTCCAACGCCGCATACAACTTCCCGCCGATTCCCATCCTCTTCTTCTCCCGATTTACATAAATCGACATTTCTACTGACCAGTCATATGCTGCACGTGCTTTAAATGTACCTGCATAAGCATAACCTACGATCTCACCATCTGCTTCCGCAACCAGATACGGATACTTTTGCAAAGTGTGCTCTATTCTGCCTGCAAATTCTTCCACAGAAGGCACCTCGTATTCAAAGGTAATCGCCGTGTGCTCCACATAAGGGGCATAAATTTTTAAGAGTGCAGGAGCATCCGCCTTTGTTGCGACTCTGATCCGGATTTTATTTTCTTTCTCCTTTTCTGCTGTTTTTGGGATTGGCATATCATATTTTGATGCTTCCTGTCTTGGTTCTCCCTGTTTTGGTGCTTCCTCTCTTGCTACTTCCTGCAACATATCAAGTTCCTCCATATAAATACAGTGTTTCATACTGTTTGCTGCCACCGTCTCACGCACTGCCCCATATTCCATCCAGCGCACCGACTCTACCTCCGATGCCTGCAAAGTCAGGGTGTTTTCGTTAACCGGTTCTTCATATATAAATACATAACTGAGTTCTTCGTCTTTAAAAGACTGATCCTTGCCTGACAGATGATGCACACGTCTTTTGCCTGCATAGTGAAGCTGCGCTGCATCTGCCCGGATACCAAGCTCCTCGAAAAGCTCCCGCAGAGCCGCCTGCCTGTAATGATCCGTCTCCGGTTCTCCCGCATCCACATGTCCCGCCGCTGAAATGTCATAACAGCCTGCATATGAATCCTTGATGCTGCTCCTTTTCTGCAGCAGCAGATCAAAGCTGCCATCCTGTCGTTTCCGTCTGACCCAGATATGGACGGTTGCATGCAGTGTTCCTTCCCGATGCGCCAGGGAACGTTCCTTGACCTTTCCGGTTTTCTGTCCGTTTTCGTCGATCACATCAAAAAATTCAAGCGGCTTTCCATCGACCGCTACCTGTCGCAGCTCGCCATCCTCACTGTATACCAGCTTCATGGAAAAGAATGGATGATTCTCTAAAAGGAGCTGTAAAAACAGCTTATCTCCTTCCCAGAGATTCAGCTTCCAGATCTCCTCCTTCGGAACCCATTCCAGAACACCTTCGTCGCAGGCAATGGGCTCCCCCGTAAAGCCATCTGCTGTGAAAACAGAAATATATTCCATCTCTTCCCCACAGATAAAAGTGAGCTGTCCACGATAGTGAAAAGAGGTCAATGTATAGCCTGTCTCTTCTTTGACCTCCCGCAGAACACATTCCTCCGGGCTTTCGCCTTCCTCAAAATGTCCGCCGACTCCGATCCATTTTCCTTTATTGACATCCTTTTCCTTTACCACTCTGTGCAGCATCAGGTATTTACCGTCTTTTTCGATATAACATAATGTACTGAGTTCAGGTGCTTTCATTTTCCTCTCTTCCTTTTCACAATGATCTTTCTTATTATAACATACTCCGCCGGAAAAAGAGAATCCTGACAGAAATCGTCAAAAAAATACTGTATCCAACAATTTCTTTGACATTTCTTATTCTCTCCTATATACTTGACACCAAGAGCATTTTATTTGCATAGGGAGGTGCGTGCACCATGGGGAAGATTTGGGAATTCTTTGATAATCTGAATGAATATGTATATGTTGCTGACATAGATACGCATGAGCTGATCTATATGAATCAGACTGCCTTAAAAACATTTGGTATTTCCTCCCTTGAGGAAATCAAAGGACAGAAATGCCATGCGCTGCTGCAGAACTGCTCTGCGCCCTGCACCATATGTAATAACGACGATCTGAAACCCGGTTCTTTCCTGAAATGGAGCTACTATCACACCGGATTGCAAAAGTTCTTTTATCTGTTTGACACAATGCTCGAAGAAGACGGCCACCGTTACCGCATGGAAATTGCCATTGATGTAAGCGAACCCAAGCAGGCCAGCGCAGACAGTCATTATCTGAATCTGGAAATGCTTGTAAATGAAGGACTTCGTGTTGCACTTCAGCAACCGACTCCCGATGATACACTGAACTTTTTACTGGAATATCTCGGCAAACTCTTAAAAGGTGACCGTGCTTATATTTTTGAACAGAATAAAAAGGGCGGCGACGACAATACTTATGAATGGGTTGCAGCAGGTGTCACACCCGAAAAAGATGACCTGCAGGATCTTCCACCTGAAGTATGCGCCGGCTGGTATCAGAAATTCAGTGAAAACAAACACATTATAATAGAAGATCTGGAAAAGATCAAAGATGATGATCCGACCTTATACCGGGTGCTTCACAAACAGAATATTTCTTCTCTGGTTGTTGTTCCGCTTTACGACAACGGAAAGGCATTTGCCTTTTACGGCATTGATAATCCGCCTCCTTCCTCTTTGGAATATACTTCCGGAATGCTCCATATTATGGGACATTTCATTGTGGCAGCACTCAAGAGACGAAATCTTGTCCGTCAGTTGCAGGATATGAGCATGCGTGATGAACTGACCGGACTTGGCAATCGTCATGCATTGCATCAGTTTACTGTAGATACCGATCACTATACAAGCGTTGGTGTTGTGTACTGTGATATTACCGGACTGAAAGCAGCCAATGATTCAAAGGGACATCTGTTTGGCGACAAGCTGATCTATAACGCCGGAATCTGCCTGCAGAAAGCATTTGAAGGCTATGGGCTGTTCCGTGTGGGCGGCGATGAGCTGCTTGTGATCTGCCCGGATATTTCACATGACCTGTTTGAAGAAAAGGTTGCACAGCTGCATCAACTGACCAAAGAGTATGAAGTAAATCTTGCGATCGGTTATTGCTGGGATGACCGGGATGCTTCCAATATCAACACCTGGATGGCAAAAGCCGAATCCGCCATGTATCAGGAAAAAAGTGCATACTATAAAGCAAAAGGGATCGAACACAGATAGTGTTCCATCCCTTTTTTCTTGCCTTTCTTTTCCATTTTATAATGCATGACATTTACAGGAAGCTCGCAAACAGCGAAGCCAGTACAACCGTCATAATGCCGGTTACTGCGATCGCCAGACTGCTCATGGCACCTTCTATTTCCCCGATCTCGATCGCCTTTGCCGTTCCGATGGCGTGTGAGCTTGCACCCAGCGCCAGCCCTTTGGAGATTGGCTCTGTGATGCGGAAGATCTTGCAGATCAGTTCTCCGAAAATATTTCCAAGCACACCAGTGATCACAATGACCGCTACCGTGATCGTCACATAACCGCCCAGTTCTTCCGATACACCCATTCCGATCGCCGTCGTAATGGATTTTGGCAGCATCGTCACATACATCTCATGAGAAAGATTCATCAGCTTACATAATATAAGTACTGTTCCAAGGCTCGTCAGTACACCTGCGGTGATCCCCAGAATGACTGCTCTGTGGTTTTTCTTTAAAAGCTCCCACTGCTCATACAAAGGAATTGCCAGGCAGACTGTTGCTGGTGTCAGGAACCAGCTTAAATAAGCAGCTCCCTGATTATATGTATCATATTCAATGCCTGTGCATGCCAGAAATACGATCGTCAATACGATCGAGATCAGCAACGGATTAAAGATCCCCAGCTTCAGCTTTTTCTTTAAAAACATACCAAGGGCATATGCCAGAAGGCTGATCGTTACACCTGCAAACAGGGAATTCTGATATAACTCATTCATTTGCCGCACCGCCTTCCTGCTTTTTTTCTTTCCGGATCACCCATTGTGAACAGATCCCTGTTGCTGCCATGACCGTTACGATCGTAATAACGGTAATGACGCTGACCGGCAGTACAAACGGTTTCAGCGTTCCCCAGGACTCCATCAGACCAACACCCGCCGGAATGAACATCACAGGCATGATCTCGATCAGGAACTTCCCCACGTCCTTTACCTGTTCCAGTTTGATCAGCCCCGTCAAAAGACCGACAAACAAAATGACCATTCCGTAAATACTTGCCGGAATCGGTAACGGCAATACATATTTTAAGAATTCTCCCACAAATGAAATACACAAGATGAGTAAAAATTGCTGCAGATATTTCATTTCTGCCTCCCTCGTATTCAGCTGCGCCTACTGCGTAACCAGATTTGTGACCCAGACGCCTTTTTTCACCAACACATATCCTACACAGACCTTGATGATATCTGCACACTGTACAAACAGATATACTGTTAAAACCGGTAATGCCGTAAACCGACATAATGTAAATGCCAGACTGACTGACACTACCCAGGTAAACACACTGTCAAATAAGAATGTGATGACTGTCTTTCCGCCGGACCGCAGCGTAAAGTATAATACATTCAAAAATCCTTGTAAAGGGAAAAATGCTGCTGTGATGATAATAAACCATCTGCCCAGGTTGCGGATCTCATCCGTCGTATTATAGGCACGTGGGAATACGTCGGATAAAACGATCAATATAGCGGTCAGACCGACACAAAGTGCTGCTGTAAACCACATGAGTTTGTTGGCATTTTTCTTTGCTTCCTCAAATTTGGAAGCACCGAGGAACTGCCCCATGATAATGCCGACCGCATTTCCCATGGCAATAAATACTACATTCAGCAGGTTACAGATCGCGTTGGAAATATTCAGCCCCGCGATCACCTCAAGTCCCTTCATGGAATAACACTGTGTCAGCACTGCCATACCACCTGCCCATAAAAACTCATTAAAGAAAATAGGCAGTCCTTTGATGATGACAGGCATCATTTCCTGCAGAGAAATACGAAGTGTCCGGTAAACATTCTTTAAGAAACTGTATTTTTCGATCTCTGCATGTGTCCATATGATGACAACAAACATTTCCGCAAACCTTGCCATAACGGTTGCGATCGCCGCGCCTCGTACTTCCAGCCGTGGGAAACCGAATTTGCCGTATATCAGGAAATAGTTAAATACGATATCCACTATAACGGAAACCAGTCCTGCCAGCATTGGTTTCATACTTTCTCCCATTTCACGCAGGCTGCCCGCATATACCTGTGTAATTGCAAACGGTACAAGACCGATCAGCATGATATGCAGATAAGACAGTGCACTTTCCAATGTCAGCCCTGCATCCAGATTTCCACCGGAACCTTTCAGGTAAAGACCGATCAGCCATTCTCCGCCAACCAAAAAGACGGCTATTCCGATCACTGTCAGCAGAGCTGTGATCCATACTTTCAGGCGGAAGATCTTCTGATACCCCTCTTTATTTCCCTGTCCGAAATACTGCGCACTGTAAATACCCGGTCCTGACAGTCCACCAAATACAGCAAGGAAAAATACAAAAAAGAGCTGTCCTGCGATGGAAACCGCGGTCATCTTTTCTGTGCCCAGACTTCCTACCATTAAATTATCTACCAGACTGACCGCATTTGTGATCCCGTTCTGGATCATCATGGGAACAGCCAGATAGAGTGCTTTTTTATAAATAGAATTTTGTTGCATGAGTTCCCTCCGTTCCAATTTCTTTTTATACATGAAAACGCCCAGGACAAATATCCTGGGCGTAAAACTGTCGTATAAAATCTGACAAACAGATTAACGTTTGCTGAACTGTGGTGCACGACGAGCTGCTTTGAGACCGTATTTCTTACGTTCTTTCATACGAGGATCACGTGTTAAGTATCCTGCTTTCTTCAGAACCGGTCTGTAATCAGCATCTACAGTCAGAAGTGCTCTTGCGATACCATGTCTGATGGCACCTGCCTGACCTGTATATCCGCCACCCTTTACGTTTACAAGGATGTCAAACTTATCAGCTGTATCAGTTGCTACTAAAGGCTGACGAACAATAACCTTTAATGTCTCTAATCCAAAATATTCATCGATTGATCTTTTATTAATTACGATATTTCCTTTTCCAGGTGTTAAATATACTCTGGCGATAGATTTTTTTCTTCTTCCAGTTCCGTGGAATTTTGTTGCTGCTTTAGCCATTTTAACTTTCTCCTTTCAGTTCCTCTAATTAGAATGTTAATACTTCAGGTTTCTGAGCTGCCTGCTCATGTTCCGGTCCTGCGTATACATGAAGCTTTGTGTACATCTGTCTTCCTAAAGGTCCCTTTGGAAGCATGCCCTTAACAGCAAGTTCAACAACCTTCTCTGGCTTCTTATCTAACATTTCTCTTAAAGTTGCTTCTTTCATACCACCTACATAATCTGAATGATGGTAGTATACTTTCTGATCTAACTTCTTACCTGTTACTTTAACCTTTGCAGCGTTCACAACGATTACATAATCACCTGTATCGATATGTGGTGTAAAGATTGGTTTGTTCTTTCCTCTTAATACTTTAGCTACTTCTGAAGCTAAACGTCCTAATGTCATGTCTGTAGCATCTACTACATACCATTTTCTATCGATTGTAGCTGGACTAGCCATAAATGTTTTCATCGTATTACCTCCAAACTGATATCTACTGTGTTTCTGCCTCTCTCCGGGGCTAATCGGAATCGAAAGGTATTTTACTCTGGCTTCCATTATCTGAATTGCCGGGGCAGGTCAATTCTTCACAGGTCGCCACTGTGAATTATTATATGATACGCATCCGGGTGTGTCAAGCCTTTTTTTGCTTTCATTTATCACATATCGCATAACTAATCTTCTATTGCAAGCCCCATCTGTTTACGAGCCTCTTTTTCAGTTATGTGCATACTTTCTGCATACAATCTTACAGCCTTCTTGAGGTCTTCATTCTTCTTCTCCAGAGTCTCTTTCTGAGCCTCGATTACCGCTTTACTTTCTTCAAGCGCAATCCTTGCTTCCTCCAGTCTCTTCTGGGTGCCACGTTCATGATTGTAGTAGTCCTGCCTTGCACGGCATTGTTGTTTTATTATTTCATCTTGATTGTAAACATATAATGCCTCAGTGGCTTCCTGTAATTCCTGATTTCTTTCTGCCATCTGTCTCAGCTCCTCCCACGTTTTCGCCTTGAAGATTTTTGTCCAATATACAAGTCCTGATTCCCTGTCTTCTTCTGTTGCCAGTTTTATTTGTGTTAAGTCTACCACATACAGGTTAAATTTTGTAGTATATACATTGTGATTTTTGATGTTCAGCATCTGATATTTGGCAAAAAATTCCGGGTATTCCGGGAAAAGTGTATAGTTTAAAAATCCGATATGATATACCGGCTTGACATTCATGTATTCATCTCCCTTTGCCACATTGTCATAGCTTCTAGCAAGATAAGACAAAGACCTTTCCGGCCAGTCTTTCAGATCAAGCACCTGCATTTCCAGATTGATGATCGTATTGTTATTGAGAAGTACATTGATATCCAAGATAAATGTTTTGTCATCAATCGCTTCCCCAAATTTGATCGGATTTTGCACAACAATGTCCTGTACCTCTTCTGTTTCCAGCTTTAAACAGGCACATACAATGGATCGCAACACATTTTTATGCTTCTGCAAGATCACCCGAAACATGTAATCATTTAAAAATGTATACGGAATTACACCCGTTGCTTTTTTCAGTGCCTCCGCCGCCTCTGACAATTTCACAGTTTCCAAAGTATTTACTTTTTCTTTTTGCGACATATAAAGTCCTCCCTATGTAATTTAATTGATAAGATAATAATGGAAAATCCGGGCGAAAAGCCCTTTGAAGATAAGCCGAAGCTCTAAGATTGCTGCCTGAACAGCAGCCTTTATATAGTTGAATATGGTTATCATAACAGAGGACAGCCATGGCGTCAACGATAACTGTGATATACTTCCACAGGCTATCTATGATACGTCCTGGCTGTCCAGAATTTCATATTGCATCAGCATAAGGCCCTGCGCAGGCGCTGTCGGTCCTGCCAGTTCCCGGTTTCCGGTCTCAAGTGCCTGCTCCATACGTTCTATGCCCATTTGCCCGCGTCCGATCGCAACAAGCGTTCCCACAATGATGCGGACCATATTATATAAGAAGCCGTTTCCTGTCACACGGATGCGGATCAGCTCACAGTCCTGCTTATCCCATGGATGTTCTGTCAGGATCTGTATGTTTGTGATCGTCCGGATCGTATTGGTCACTTCCGGCTTGTAAGTGGAAAGCCCAGCAAAATCATGCGTACCGACCAACATTTCCGCTGCCTGTTCCATCTTTTCAAGATCCAACGGCACATAAACAAAATAGCTGTATTTTTCCAGGATCGGATTTGCAAATTTTGCATGATAAATACAGTACTCATATGTTTTCCTTGTTTCTACCTTACGCGGATGAAAATCCTCTGCCACTTCTTCGGACTTCTGAATGCGGATATCCTGTGGCAGTCTCTGGTTCAGCGCATATGAGATCTTCTCTGCAGGTATTCTGGCATTTGTGGAAAACACAGCGAGATTGCAGAGTGCATGCACCCCCGCGTCTGTTCTGCTGGCACCAATGACCGTGATCTCCTCTCCCAGAAGCTCACGCAGATGCTTATTCAGTTGTCCTTCTATCGTATCCGCATTTGGCTGCACCTGCCAGCCACTGTATGCACTGCCATCATATGCAACCGTCAGCATGACCCGTTTCATACGCCTGATCACTCCCTGTCTTACAGCATTCCGATCGATATCGTCTTGCCAAGTGCGATGATACCTGCCAGATAGACGAGCAGGATCACATAAGAAATGCTGTCACGCTTGTGATATTGCAGCGGTTTCATCTTTGTCCTGTTGTCGCCGCCCTGATAACATCTTGCTTCCATTGCCATTGCCAGATCATTGGCACGTCTGAAGGCTGATACAAAAAGCGGAACGAGAAGTGGGATCATTGCTTTGATCTTCTTGATCAGATTGCCGCTTTCGAAATCAGCACCTCTTGCCATCTGCGCTTTCATGATCTTATCTGTTTCTTCCAACAAAATCGGAATAAAACGAAGTGCAATGGACATCATCATGGATATTTCATGCACCGGTACTTTGATCTTTGTCAATGGATGCATGAGTTTTTCCATCGCATCCGTCAACTGATTCGGTGTTGTTGTCAGTGTCATAAGAGATGAACCTATGATCAGAAGCACCAGACGGATCGCAATAAACACTGCATTGATCACGCCTTCTTTTGTGATCGTAAAGATCCATACCTTTGCCAGCGGTTCACCGCTTGTCAGGAAAATATTAAACGCCGCTGTGATGAACAGCAGGATCATAATCGCCTTCAATCCACGCACCATATAGGAAAACGGTACTTTGGATAAAGAAATGACCGCTGCCAGAAATATAACTGCCAGCACATATGGTGCTGCCTTTTTAAATAAGAATAAAGATACAATATAAAGAATTGTTCCAACCAGTTTTACGCGTGGGTCCAGTCTGTGGATGACAGAGTCAGCCTGATAGTACTGTCCCAATGTAATTTCTCGAATCATAATTTCTCCTGTTTATCTGATCTGCCTCGTCTTATGTATCTGTCATACATAAGCTCCGATTCCCAATTCAGTCTGCTCGATGCAGGACGCGCAGGATTTCCTCCTTCGCTTCCTCTATTGTCGTAGCATCTGTAGATACGGCAAATCCGTTTTGTTTTAACTGCTGCATAATGTAAGTTACTGCCGGTGCTGCCAGACCGACTGCTTCCAGCTCCTTGTAATGTGCAAATACATCCTTTGGCACACCATCCAGCATGACACTGCCCTTGTTCATGACAATGATCCTGTCCACATAATTGGCAACATCTTCCATGCTGTGGGATACCAGAATGATCGTCATGCCTGTTTCCTGCAGCCCCTTGATCAGCTCTAAGATCTCGTCCCGTCCTTTGGGATCCAGTCCCGCCGTCGGCTCATCCAGGATCAGCACATCAGGCTCCATCGCAAGCACACCTGCGATCGCCACACGACGTTTCTGTCCGCCTGACAGATCAAACGGCGACTGGTAAAAATACTCATCCGGAAGCCCTACCATTTTGAGTGCCTTATACGCTCTCAGCTCTGTTTCTTTCCGGTCAAGCCCCAGATTCTTCGGCCCGAAACAAACATCCTTAAATACATCTGTTTCAAAAAGCTGGTGCTCCGGATACTGGAATACCAGTCCCACCTTGCTGCGCAGCTTTTTCCGGTCATAATCCTTATCGTAAATATCCTCTCCGTTAAAATAGACCGTTCCGCTTGTTGCTTCGATCAGTCCGTTCAAATGCTGTACCAGCGTCGATTTACCGGAACCGGTATGTCCGATCAATCCGATAAATTGTCCGTCCGGTATGACAAGATTGACATCTTTGAGGGCTGCCACTTCCATGTTGGTGCCCTGTTCATATATACAATTCAAATGATCTACAATGATCGGCATATTATTGTACCTTCTTTAATTCTCGAATCAGTTCATCAGTTTCCAATATTCCGTCCGGCAAAGGAACACCTGCCTTTTTCAGTTCATACGAAAGGAGTGTTACCTGCGGTACAGAAAGACGCAGCTGCTTCAGCTTCTCTACCTGTGAGAAGATCTCCTTAGGAGTTCCCTGCATCTTCACGCTTCCTTTGTCCATGACATAGACATGGTCTGCATGGATGACCTCCTCCATATAATGTGTGATCAGGATTACCGTGATTCCTTCCACATCATTTAAAGCCCGCACTGCGCGGATCACTTCTTTTCTGCCGTTCGGATCAAGCATCGCCGTCGGCTCGTCTAAAATGATACATTTCGGATGCATCGCAAGCACGCCCGCGATGGAAACACGCTGCTTCTGTCCTCCTGACAGACGGTTTGGTGATTTCTTGCGGAATTCATACATACCGACTGCTTTCAGGCTTTCCTCTACACGTGCCCAGATCTCTTCTGTCGGAACACCGAGGTTTTCCGGTCCAAAGCCGACATCTTCTTCCACGATCTGCCCGATGATCTGGTTGTCCGGGTTCTGGAATACCATTCCCGCTTCCTTACGGATCTCGATCAGACTGTCCTCATCCTTGGTATCCTTGCCATCTACCCAGACCGTTCCTTCCGTCGGATATAAGATAGCGTTCAGATGCTTTGCCAGCGTTGATTTGCCGGAACCGTTATGCCCGAGGATCGCCACGAAATCTCCCTGTTTGATGGAAATATCCACATGATCGACTGCGGTTGTGATCCCTTCCACATTACCGTCCTCGTCACGTCTGATATATTCAAATACTAAATCATCTGTTTTTACGATATTATTCTTTTCTTTTCCCATAGATAATCTTTCCACGTACAGCCCATTATCTCGTCCTTTTCCGGTGCTGTCGTTTTTTACTCGCGTTTTATTGTACATGGTTTGTCCGATAAATACAAGCTATTTCCTTTTTTTCTGCGCTTTGCTATACTTTTGCTATACGCTTGAAACAGGAGGCATGTCATGCATAAAAAACATTCTTTTTTGCCGTTGATTCATATTTTGCTTCTGCTGCTCATACTTATATGTATCATACTGATGCTGTACGGATACACAAAACAGCCAGCCCCCTCTACGCCGCCACAACCGGAGCAGACCGATCTTGCTGATCCATCTGTCGATTTGGCAGAACCAGAACAGATACAGTCTGACAATACAACTGATCCACAAAAGACGCAGCATACAACTACCGGAGTACAGGCATCAGATCTGTCAGAGGACGCTGCTCAGGAGAAAGCTGCCACTGCGCAGACACCTGACACAGAACCGGAAAATGCAGAAATAACAGACCAGGAGGCTACCGATATGACACAGACCTCAAACGGAACAGGCATGGATCGCATCACATATCGCGACGGATTTTATCAGGAGACACTCTCCGATACTTTAATAGAACGTATTACAGGAAGCTCCTATCACGAAAATGATGACATCTCTATAGATCAGCTACGTTTTCTACATGTACTGTATTATGATTTCAATAATGAGATAAAAGAGGGAGAACTGATCTGCAATAAACTGATCGCAGATGATCTGCTGGAAATCTTCAGCACGTTATATGACAATGCCTATCAGATTGATAAGATGCAGCTGATTGATGTGTATGATGCAGACGATGATCTTTCCTGCGCGGATGATAATACCGCCTGCTTTAACTACCGTGTGATTGCAGGAAGCAAAACATTATCAAAGCATGCCCTTGGCATGGCGATCGATATCAATCCGTTCTACAACCCTTATGTGACTTATCCGGATGGAAAAGAACGGATCTCTCCTGCAGGCAGTGAGATCTATGCTGACCGCAGCACTGATGATCCGCATATGATCCAGAAAGGAGATCTCTGCTACCAGCTGTTTATCGACCACGGCTTTACCTGGGGCGGTGAGTGGAAATCACTCAAAGATTACCAGCATTTCCAGAAAGCCATCAATTAATGTAAAAAAGGGACATCCGACCGGATGTCCCTTTTATTTGCTCTGAAATTATACTAACTCAAGTAATACTTCCATTGCGCCATCGCCTTTACGCTGACCAATCTTTACGATACGAGTGTAACCACCCTTGCGGTCTGCATATTTAGGAGCGATTTCGTCGAACAGCTTAGCTGCCATATCGATTTCTTTTGTTCCTTTTTTCTTACCAGCGTTTGCTGTAGGAACTTCCTTTACAGGATAAAGAACCTGAAGCATCTGACGTCTTGCATGAAGTCTGGAAGGCATATCTTTCTTGATTTCCTTTTCTACTTCATCGTAAACTGTAACTTTCTTTCCGTCTACAACTTCTTTTACTCTCTTGCCATCTTTGTCCTTACGGGCAACCTTAGCTGTAACCTTAACTGTTTCGTAGTTATCTTTTTCTTTTACTGCTAAAGTGATAAGCTTTTCAGCGATCTTCTTTACTTCTTTCGCCTTAGCTTCTGTTGTAACGATCTTTCCGTTGTATAACAGATTTGTTACCTGATTTCTAAGTAATGCTTTTCTCTGGTCAGATGTTCTGCCAAGTTTTCTGTACTTTGCCATGTTTACGTCCTCCATTCATGGTGAATCCGGCATTGCTCTTCGGGCTTACATACCGAACCGTTAATTTGTTCCATGTCAGACAGGCATGCAAATGCTCATCGGGCTTACTTCGCATGTCGCTCTGCATTTATTATTCCTCAGCGTTATTCAGCTCTAAACCGAGCTCTTTCAGCTTCGCTAAAACTTCCTCTAATGACTTACGTCCGAGGTTACGAACCTTCATCATATCATCGGAAGTTTTATTTGTTAATTCTTCAACCGTATTGATACCGGCTCTCTTTAAGCAGTTGTATGAACGAACGGATAATTCCAGTTCATCAATGCTCATTTCCAGAACTTTTTCTTTCTCGTCGTCTTCTTTTTCTACCATAACTTCTGCAGTCTTGGCATTCTCAGACAGATCGATGAAAAGTCCTAAATGCTCACTAAGTACCTTAGCTGCAAGGCTTACCGCCTCATCCGGAGCCAACGTGCCATTCGTATAAACATCTAATGTCAGTTTATCATAGTCTGTTACCTGTCCGACACGGGTATTTTCTACAGTCATATTGACTCTTTCTACAGGTGTGTAGATAGAATCTACTGCGATAACTCCGATTGGCAGATCTTCTGATTTGTTCTTTTCAGCACTTACATATCCTCTGCCCTTTGTAATGGTCAGTTCCATGTATAATTTGCTTTCTTTGCCACCACTCAGTGTAGCAATGACCTGATCGGAATTAACGATTACGATATCCTGGTCACACTGAATATCAGATGCTCTGACAACGCCTTCGCCTTCAAACTCGATATAAGCTGTTTTCGGCTCGTTTGTGGAACTCATGTTCTTGATAGCAAGACTCTTTAAGTTCATGATGATTTCTGTTACATCTTCCTTAACACCAGGAATTGAACTGAATTCGTGCAGAACGCCTTCGATCTTAACGCGGCTGACAGCAGCGCCAGGTAATGAAGACAGCATGATTCTTCTTAATGAGTTGCCAAGTGTGATTCCATAACCACGCTCTAATGGCTCAACTACGAATCTGCCATATTTTCCGTCATCTGAGATTTCAGCAACCTCGATATTAGGTCTCTCAAAATCAAACACTGTAAATACCCTCCTTACAATATAATTGTAATATAGCGATCCAGTACAGGAACGCTTCCATGCCTACGAATTATTTAGAATATAATTCGACGATAAGCATTTCGTCAACAGGTACATCAATCATTTCTCTTGTAGGAAGTGATTTAACAGTTCCTTTTAATCCTTCGATATCCTGATCTAACCATTCCGGAACTAATCTTCCTTCTGTTACTTCTACGATATCTTTGTATCTCTGTAAGCTCTTGGATTTCTCTCTGATTTCGATCACATCACCAGCTTTTACAAGGTAAGATGGGATATTTACACACTTACCGTTTACCAGTACATGCTTGTGATCAACAACCTGTCTAGCTTCTCTTCTTGTTCTTGCAAAGCCAAGACGGAAAACAATGTTGTCTAATCTTCTTTCCAGAAGAATCATTAAGTTTTCACCAGTCTGACCTTTCATAAGATCAGCTTTTGTATAGTAATTTCTGAAAGGTTTCTCTAATACGCCGTAGATGAATTTAGCTTTCTGTTTCTCACGAAGCTGCATTCCATACTCACTGACCTTTCTGTTTGCTCTTACAAGCTGACGATTTGACTTCTTGTCATATCCAAGATAGCTTGGCTCAAGACCAAGGGATCTACATCTTTTTAAAACAGGGACTCTGTTTACTGCCATTTATTTTTCCTCCTGATATTGTTTACAGTACATAACTGTACTTTCTTCCAACATATTTAACTTTATTCGTTAACAAATCCAAATCTAGTCTTAGTACTACACACGACGACGCTTTGGTGGACGGCAACCATTATG
Source organism: Kineothrix sp. MSJ-39 (assembly GCF_018917935.1). GTDB lineage: Bacteria > Bacillota > Clostridia > Lachnospirales > Lachnospiraceae > CAG-194. Next base: position 34,273 of record NZ_JAHLPN010000005.1, read on the forward strand.
AGGTACCGGTGTTACGTCACGGATGCTGGTGACTTCAAGTCCACAAGCCTGTAATGCACGGATAGCTGCTTCACGTCCTGAACCAGGACCTTTTACCATAACATCAACAGTCTTTAAACCATGTACTAATGCTGCCTTTGTAGCAGTTTCTGCTGCCATCTGAGCTGCATAAGGAGTAGATTTCTTTGAACCTCTAAATCCCAGACCACCGGCACTTGCCCAGCTAAGAGCATTTCCTTCGTTATCTGTCAGTGTAACAATTGTATTGTTAAAAGACGCCTGGATATGTGCCTGTCCGTGTTCAACGTTTTTCTTTACACGCTTCTTTGTTACTTTTTTTGCAACCTGTTTAGCCATAATTAAACTAACCTACTTTCTCTCAAACTAAATCCTTATGGATTATTTCTTCTTATTTGCTACTGTTCTCTTTGGACCCTTACGTGTTCTTGCGTTAGTCTTTGTCTTCTGACCACGAACCGGAAGTCCTTTTCTGTGACGGATACCACGATAGCATCCGATTTCCTGTAATCTCTTGATGTTAAGAGCAACTTCTCTTCTTAAATCACCTTCTACTACCTGTGTAGCGTCGATTACTTCACTGATTCTCTTTACTTCGTCGTCTGTTAAATCTCTACAACGAGTATCTGGATTAACTTTTGCTTCTGCTAAAATACGATCTGCACTTGTTCTACCGATTCCGTAGATATAAGTTAAACCGATTTCAACACGTTTGTCTCTAGGTAAGTCAACACCTGCAATACGAGCCATTTTCAATTCCTCCGTTTTCCGGGTACTTTTTGTACCTAAACTTAATGTTACTAATTGACTGGGGCATAAACACAAAAATGCCCAACCGGAATACTCCGGTCTTTCCGATACTAAGCTTCTGAATTCTCGGTATCAATAAGTAATTCTCCGTAGGCTCACTACGTAAAATTATCTTAATCAGCCTATCTTTTGACGGAAAGATAAGCTGTCAGCCGCTAAATCTTGATACTGGATAATCCTGGTCTGTTTATTATTGGATTAGCCCTGTACCTGTTTGTGTTTTGGGTTTTCACAGATTACTCTGATTTTTCCCTTTCTTTTGATGACTTTGCACTTTTCGCAAATTGGTTTTACTGATGATCTAACTTTCACGTTAAACCCTCCTTTCAAAAAAGACCGTTTTACATTATAGCATGGCAAATTTGCATTTGCAATACTTTCATAAAATAATTTTTATTTATCTCTCCAGATGATTCTTCCCTTTGAAAGGTCATACGGGGATAACTCCAGTGTTACTTTATCGCCCGGTAAGATACGGATGAAATTCTGACGCAGCTTACCGCTGATATGTGCAAGCACCTTGTGTCCATTTTCCAGTTCAACCTGAAACATGGTGTTTGGCAGCTTTTCCACTACTGTTCCTTCGATTTCAATGACATCTGCTTTTGACATTTTACTCCTCCACTTGACCACTCTTTATCAGTTTAATTGTTCTCTTGATCTCCTCATCTCTGACAGGCTCTTTTGCTTCCAGCTTCTGTCTGAGCTCTTTCAGTGCTTCATTTTCCTTTTTCCAGATCTGGATATGCTTTTTGTTTTTCTTTTTCGGCTTTGCGACCGGTCTGTATTTTCCATCCGTAAGCCATACATATTCGTCTGTTTCTTCTATTATGATATATAAGGTATCTTTATCGTGTCCGGCTTTCGCCGCAGCTAACATTCCTACCATATGATCCGTTCCTTTTTTCATTGTATTGTGACCGGAATATTTATCATAACAGTGTCAGGATCTCAGGCTCACCGTCCGGTGTGATGGCGATGGTGTTTTCATAATGAGCGGAATAGGTTCCGTCCTCTGTTACAACTGTCCAGTCGTCATCCAGCCATTCCACATCGCTTCTTCCGATATTGATCATCGGTTCGATCGCAAGTGTCATACCTGCACAAAGCTTAATGCCTTTTTTCTTCTGTCTGAAGTTCGGGATCTGTGGATCCTCATGTAAATGAGTTCCGATTCCGTGTCCGACCAGATCTGTTACGATACCATAGCCGAACTGGCTGATATAGTCATCGATCCGATTGGAAATATCATACAGATGATTTCCGGCAACTGCCATTTTTATTCCCTCAAAAAAGCTCTGTTTTGTTCTGTCGATCAAAAGCTGTGCTTCCTCACTGACCTTTCCGACCGGATAGGTTCTGGCTGCATCGGAATGATATCCCTTGTAGATCAGACCTGCATCCAGGCTGACGATATCGCCTTCCTGCAGGATCCTGCTTGCCTTCGGGATTCCATGTACAACCTCGTCATTTACGGAAACACAGATAGAAGCCGGATATCCGTTATAATGTAAGAAATTCGGCACACAATCATAACCTCTGATCAGCTTTTCTCCAAGCTGATCGATCTCGAGAGTAGAAATACCCGGTTTCACAAACTCTCCAAGCTTTGCGTGAACCTCTGCCAGGATCTTTCCTGAGTCACGCATTAAACCAAGTTCTCTTGCGGATTTTACTGTAACTGCCATTTTTATTCTCCTAAAATTGCAACGATAGCTTTGAATACATCCTGCATATCGACTGTTCCGTCAACTGTTTTCAGCACACCCTTCTTTGTATAGAAGTCGATCAGTGGCTGTGTCTGTTTGTGATAAACATCCAGACGGTTCTTAACTGTCTCCGGCTTGTCGTCATCACGAAGGATCAGCTCGCTGCCACATCTATCACATATTCCTTCTTTCTTTGGTGGAACATGTACAACATGATAGGTAGCTCCACAGGAAACACATGCACGTCTGCCTGACATTCTCTTTACAATGTTTTCGTCCGGTACATCTACATCGATCGCATAATCGATAGATTCACCCAGCTCAGCAAGTGCCTTATCCAGTACTTCTGCCTGTGGGATCGTTCTTGGGAAACCATCCAGTACATAACCGTTCTTGCAATCCGGCTGTGAAACTCTGTCAAGCAGGATCTTTACTGTCAGTTCATCCGGAACTAAAAGTCCCTGATCCATATACTTCTTAGCTTCCATACCAAGCTCTGTACCGTTTTTGATGTTTGCTCTGAAAATATCGCCTGTTGATACGTGCGGAACACCGTATTTATCAGCGATCATTTTAGCCTGTGTTCCTTTTCCTGCGCCCGGAGCGCCTAACATAATGATTTTCATTTTTCTCCTCCACTTGTCTTTAAGCACTATGACGAAAAACGACTCATGGGACAAGCGAATACTCACCTGTCCCAGAATACATTTGTCGTTTCGACTATTTCATTTAAGCATTTAAAAAGCCTTTATAATTACGAACCAGCATTAAGGACTCGATCTGTTTGATTGTCTCTAAGATTACGCTGACAATAATGATGAGACTTGTTCCGCCGAAGGAAACATTTGCACCAAATACTCCGTTGAAGAAGAACGGAATGACAGCGATAATGATAAGGCCAACAGCCCCGATAAAAATAATATAGTTCAAAATACCTGTCAAGTAATCTGTCGTTGGCTTACCAGGTCTGATACCCGGGATAAAGCCACCCTGCTTTTTAATGTTATTGGATACTTCTAACGGATTAAATGTGATCGATGTGTAGAAGTATGCGAAGAATACAACTAATACAACGTAGATCGCCAATCCGATGTTATAAATCGGAAGAGAAGGATTACACCAGTTACCCTGATTTAATACCTTTAATACCTCTCCCCAGAAGCCTGTTCCCTGATAACCTGCCAGCTGACAGATCACGATCGGGAACTGCATCAGTGATGATGCAAAGATGATCGGAATAACACCTGCTGTGTTAATCTTCAGTGGAATGCTTGTTGTCTGTCCGCCATATGTTTTATGACCCTGAATCTTCTTTGCATACTGAACCGGGATTTTTCTGACGCCATCATTTAAGATGATAACAAGGACAACCATTCCTACGATAATTGCCATGATCACAACTGCTGAGATCACAGACAATGTAATAGTAGATGCACTCTTTACGAACTGCTCATATAATGTAGCAAGATCGGATGGCATACGGGATACGATGTTGATCGTCAGTACGATTGAAATACCGTTACCAACGCCGTGCTCTGTGATCTGCTCGCCGATCCACATGATAAATGCACTACCTGCTGTCAGCGCTACGATGACTACGATGTAATCGAGTACAACGGAATCCTTCTGCAGAAGACCACTGTTACCGAATCCGATCGCCATAGCTGCTGCTTCGATCAAAGAAAGACCAACTGTCACATAACGTGTGATCGTTGCGATTTTCTTTCTTCCATCTTCTCCATCCTTCTGCATTTCTTCCAACTTCGGAATTGCGATCGTCAGAAGCTGCATGATAATGGAACTAGTGATATATGGTGTGATATTCAACGCAAATACTGACATGTTCATGAAAGAACCACCGGTAAATGCATCGAAAAAATTAAATGCTCCATTTGACTGAGCTGCAAACCAGTCAGCAAAATAAGTACGATTGACACCCGGAACAGGCAGCTGTGATCCAAAACGGATCACAACTAACATTGCCAGTGTAAACAACAGTCTGTTACGAATATCTTTGATCTTAAAAGCATTCTTTAAAGTTGTTAACATTAGATCACCTCTACTGTTCCACCAACTGCCTCAATTTTTTCTTTAGCAGATGCGCTTACTGCATCAACTTTAACATTGAGCTTCTTGGTTATTTCTCCATTTCCGAGGATTTTAACTCCATCACGTGGGTTCTTAACGATACCAGCTTCCATTAAAGCTGCTACATCAACAGTAGCTCCATCTTCGAATTTATCTAATGCTGAAATATTAATACTAACGATGTCTTTCGAATTGCGGTTCTTGAAGCCTCTCTTAGGAAGTCTTCTGTATAATGGCATCTGTCCACCTTCGAAACCAATTCTTGGTGCTCCGGAACGAGCCTTCTGTCCTTTGTGACCCTTACCAGCTGTCTTACCATTTCCTGAACCGTGTCCACGACCTCTTCTAAAATTATCACTGTGTTTAGAACCTGCTGCAGGCTGTAAATTTGATAATTCCATTATGACACCTCCTTATCTGTTTTATGCTTCTTCAACTTTTACTAAGTGTCTTACCTGCTGAACCATACCTCTTGTGCATGCATTGTCAGGTAATTCCACTGTCTTATTAACTTTCTTTAAACCAAGTGCTGCTACAGTTGCTTTGTGCTTTGGGATCGCACCGATTGTAGATTTCACTAAAGTTACTTTTAATGTCTTTTCTGCCATTTCTATCTCCTCCCTAAGCCATGATTTCGCTGACAGATTTGCCGCGGTTCTTAGCTACTTCTTCTGGAGTTTTGAGCTGGCTAAGACCTTCAATAGATGCCAGAACTACGTTCTGCTTATTGTTAGATCCTAAAGATTTTGTACGAATATTCTTAATACCTGCAAGTTCACAAACGATACGTGCAGGACCACCAGCGATGATACCAGTACCTTCAGGAGCTTTCTTCAGAAGAACAGACGCACTTCCGAATTTACCGATATTGTCATGTGTAACACTACCGAACTCGTCTAATGCTACAGAAACCATGTTCTTGATCGCATCTTCTTTACCTTTGCGGATTGCTTCCGGGATTTCAGTCGCTTTGCCGAGGCCAGCGCCTACATGTCCGTTACCATCTCCAACAACAACTAAAGCTGTGAAGCGCATGTTACGGCCACCCTTAACAACCTTAGTAACACGTTTAATGGAAACAACTTTTTCGTTTAATTCCATGCTGCTTGTGTCAATGATTGTACGTTTCATGTGTTCTTTCTCCCTTCCTAAAATTCTAAGCCAGCTTCTCTGGCTGCTTCTGCTAATGCTGCGATTTTACCCTGGTATATAAAGCCGCCTCTATCAAAGACTACTGTGTTAATACCTTTTTCTAATGCTCTCTTCGCAATTACAGTTCCTAAATATGCTGCTGCATCAACGTTGTTGGTTTTCTCAAGTTCTGCTTTGATGTCTTTTTCAAGAGTAGAAGCAGCTACTAAAGTGTTACCAACTGTATCATCGATAATTTGAGCATACATATGATTATTACTTCTGAACACAGCAAGACGAGGTCTCTCAGCAGTACCAGAGAAACGGTTACGCATTCTGTTGTGCTTCTTTACACGAATTTTCTGTCTAGATTCTTTACTAACCATTTTTACACTCTCCTTATCTATTTCTTACCAGTCTTACCAACTTTACGTCTGATAACTTCATCAGCATACTTGATACCTTTGCCCTTGTAAGGTTCAGGTCTTCTCTTGTCTCTGATTTCAGCCGCGAATTGACCAACTTTTTCTTTGTCGATACCTTTTACGATAATGATGTTCTGTCCGTCAAGAACAGTTTCAATACCTTCAGGATCTTCCATTTCTACCGGATGAGAGTAACCTAAGTTTAATACTAACTTTTTACCCTGTTTTGCTGCTCTGTAACCTACACCGTTTACTTCCAGTTTCTTTTCGTAACCATCAGTAACACCGATTACCATGTTGTTCAGCAGGGATCTTGTCAGACCATGTAAAGATTTCATTTTCTTTAAATCATTAGGTCTTGTTACAACGATATGTCCATCTTCTAATTTGATTTCCATCTCTGCAGGAAGCACTCTTTCCAGTGTTCCCTTAGGACCTTTCACGGTCACTTTGTTATTTTCTGCAATATCAACAGTAACACCTGCTGGTACCGCGATTGGCATTCTTCCTATACGTGACATGCCCGTACCTCCTATAAATTTTTACTAGGTTGCTTGTTTCCTTTGCTTCGTTATTACCAAACGAATGCTAATACCTCTCCACCGACCTGAAGCTCTCTTGCTTTCTTGTCTGTTACAACACCTTTGTTTGTAGAGATGATCGCGATACCAAGTCCTCCAAGAACTCTTGGCAGCTCATCTTTACCGGCGTAAACACGAAGTCCCGGTTTAGAGATTCTCTTGATTCCTGTGATGATCTTTTCGTTCTTATCAGCACCATACTTCAGTGCGATGCGGATTGTCTTGAAGTTACCATCATCAACCAGATCATATTTCTGGATATAACCTTCATCTACAAGGATGTCTGCAATAGCAAGTTTCATCTTTGATGAAGGAACATCAACTGTATCATGTTTTGCAGTATTTGCATTACGGATTCTTGTAAGCATATCTGCAATTGGATCGCTCATTGTCATTTTGAATTGCCTCCTTCTTCTAATCTTACCAGCTGGCTTTCTTTACGCCTGGGATCTGTCCTTTATAAGCTAATTCACGGAAGCAAATTCTACAAATTCCGTATTTTTTCAAAACTGAATGTGGACGTCCACAGATTTTGCAACGTGTGTATTCTCTGGTAGAGAACTTTGCAGGACGCTGCTGTTTTACTTTCATCGAAGTCTTAGCCATGAATTTACCTCCTATTATTTTGCAAATGGCATATTGAATAATCTTAATAACTCACGAGCTTCTTCATCAGTCTTAGCTGTTGTTACGAAGATAACATCCATACCTCTTACTTTATCTACCTTATCGTATTCGATTTCAGGGAAGATGATCTGCTCCTTGATACCAAGTGCATAGTTTCCTCTGCCGTCAAATGCGTTAGGATTAACACCTCTAAAGTCACGAACTCGAGGCAGTGCAAGGTTTACCAGACGATCTAAGAATTCATACATCTTTTCGCCACGAAGTGTTGTCTTGCATCCGATTGCCTGACCTTCTCTGATTTTGAAGTTAGCAACTGAATTTTTAGCCTTTGTAGTTACGACTTTCTGTCCTGTGATTGTTTCCATATCCTTTACAGCGGATTCCAGAGCCTTGGCATTGTCCTTAGCTTCTCCGACACCCATGTTCAGGACGATCTTATCGATCTTCGGAACTTCCATGATATTTTTATAACCAAACTTCTTGATCATAGCATCTACGATCTCGTCTTTATACATATCTTTAAGTCTGCTCACGTGTCTAGACCTCCTCTCTCCAATTAGTCGATTACTTCTCCTGTTGATTTTGCAAAACGAACTTTCTTATCGCCGTCCATCTTGAAGCCAACCTTTGTTGTCTTTCCTTTATGAACATACATAACATTGGAGATATCGATTGGAGCTTCCTTCTCGATGATTCCGCCGTTTGGATTAGCTGCTGAAGGTTTTGTGTGCTTTGTAACCTTGTTAACACCTTCTACAACAACTCTTCCGTTCTTATGGTCTACAGAAATGACTTTACCTTCTTTGCCTTTGCATTTTACTGCATCGCCGACCATAACCTTAACTGTATCGCCTTTTTTAATCTTTGATGTTGCCATAGTGAACCTCCTATAATACTTCCGGAGCTAAGGAAACAATTTTCATAAACTGTTTGTCACGAAGCTCTCTTGCTACTGGCCCAAAAATACGAGTTCCTCTTGGAGTCTTATCATCTTTAATGATAACAGCAGCATTTTCGTCAAATTTGATATAGGAACCGTCTTTACGACGAGCGCCCTTAACCGTACGTACAACTACAGCTTTTACGACATCGCCTTTTTTTACAACGCCGCCTGGTGTTGCATCTTTAACAGTAGCAACGATTACATCGCCAATGTTTGCATATCTTCTAGTTGATCCACCCATAACACGGATACAAAGAATCTCTTTTGCACCAGTATTATCAGCAACCTTAAGTCTGCTTTCCTGTTGTATCATGCCAATTCTCCTTCCAAATATTGTAAGATTATTTTACTCTTTCAACGATTTCAACAAGTCTCCATCTCTTATCCTTAGATAATGGTCTTGTTTCCATAACCTTTACGGTATCACCGATGTTGCATTCGTTGTTCTCATCATGTGCTTTCAGCTTGTATGTCTTCTTTACGATCTTGTTGTAAAGAGGATGCTTTACATGGTCTTCTACAGCAACAACGATAGTTTTCTGCATTTTATTGCTTACGACCTTACCGGTACGTGTTTTTCTTAAATTTCTTTCTTCCACGATCTATTCTCCTTCCTGTCGAGAATTATTCTGCAACGTTAGCTTTTTCTGTAATAACAGTCTGAATTCTAGCGATGTTCTTGCGAACTTCTTTAATTCTGCTGGTATTATCAAGCTGGTTTGTTGCGTTCTGGAATCTCAAATTGAAAAGTTCTTTTTTAGCGGAAACTAACTCTTCTGCTAAGTCTGCAGCTGATTTAGCTTTTAAATCTTCTACATATTTACTAGTTTTCATTTGACACACCGCCTTCCAAATCTGCTTTAGAAACAATTTTACATTTACATGGAAGCTTATGTGATGCAAGACGTAATGCTTCTTTTGCTGTTTCTTCCGGAACACCTGCAATTTCGAACATTACACGTCCTGGCTTAACAACTGCTACCCAGTACTCTAAAGTTCCTTTACCGGAACCCATACGTGTTTCTGCTGGTTTGTTAGTTACTGGTTTATCTGGGAAAATCTTAATCCAAACCTTACCACCACGCTTGATGTAACGAGTCATAGCAACACGGGCTGCTTCGATCTGGTTAGATTTGATCCAACATGGCTCTAAAGCCACGATACCATATTCGCCGTAATTGATCTTATTACCTCTCATGGCTTTACCTGCCATAGTTCCACGGAACTGTTTACGACGTTTTACTCTCTTCGGCATTAACATTATTTATCGCTCCCTTCCTTGTTTCCTTTAGTTGGAAGTACCTCGCCTTTGTAGACCCAAACCTTAACACCTACTTTACCGTAAGTTGTGTCTGCTTCAGCGAATCCGTAGTCAATATCTGCTCTCAGTGTCTGAAGTGGAATAGTACCTTCTGAATAGAACTCTGTACGAGCCATATCAGCGCCGCCCAGACGTCCTGAACAAGAAGTCTTGATTCCAAGTGCGCCAGCCTTCATTGTTCTTCCCATGCAGGATTTCATTGCACGACGGAAAGAAACACGATTTTCAAGCTGCTGAGCGATGTTCTCAGCAACAAGCTGTGCATCTCTGTCAGGTCTCTTGATCTCTTTGATATCTACTAATACTTTTTTATCTGTTAATTTAGCAAGTTCCTTCTTCGTTACTTCGATCTCAGCGCCGCCCTTACCGATTACAACACCAGGTTTAGCTGTGTAGATGATAACCTTTACGCGGTCAGATGCTCTTTCGATCTCGATCTTTGCGATTCCGGCATTGTATAATTTCTTTTTCAGGAAGTTACGAATGTTGTAATCTTCTACTAAGAAATCTGAAAAATCGCCTTCAGCATACCATTTGGAATCCCAATCTTTAATAACGCCGACTCTCAGGCCGTGAGGATTAACTTTCTGTCCCATTACTCTTCCTCCTATCTTTCATCAAGCACTACTGTAATGTGGCTCATTCTCTTTAAGATTCTATAAGCTCTACCCTGTGCTCTTGGTCTTACTCTCTTCATTGTCGGTCCCTGATTTGCATAACATTCTGCAATATAAAGGTTTTCTTTCTTCATGCCGTTGTTGTTCTCAGCATTTGCGATTGCTGATTCTACGATTTTCTTTACGACACCTGAAGCATAACGTGGATTGTACTCAAGGATTGCAAGAGCAGTTTCAACGTCTTTGCCACGGATCGCATCTAATACAAAACATGCTTTCTGAACAGGAATTCTAGCGTAAGATAACTTTGCGCTTGGTCTTGTATCCTTGTTCGCATTTCTTTCACGTTTAATTTGGGATCTATGTCCTTTTGCCATGGATTAAAACCTCCTTTCAAATTATCTCACTTTGGATTTCTTTTCGTCTTTTCCATGTCCTCTGTAAGTTCTTGTTGCAACGAACTCACCAAGTTTATGTCCAACCATATCTTCGGTTACATATACCGGAACGTGCTTTCTTCCGTCATGAACTGCAATTGTATGTCCCACGAATGAAGGGAAAATTGTAGAACGACGTGACCAGGTTTTGATAACCTGTTTCTGTCCAGCTGCATTCATAGCATCTACTTTTTTCAGTAAACTTTCGTCAGCGAAAGGTCCTTTTTTAAGTGATCTAGCCATTTTGTCTCCTCCTTATTATTTGATTGCCTTACCATCTCTACGTCTTACGATCAGCTTGTTAGAAGATTTTTTCTTCTTACGTGTCTTAAGACCAAGAGCAGGTTTGCCCCAAGGTGTACATGGGCCAGGACGACCGATTGGTGCTCTACCTTCACCACCACCGTGTGGATGGTCATTAGGGTTCATAACAGAACCGCGAACTGTTGGGCGGATACCCATGTGACGCTTACGTCCTGCTTTACCAATCTTAACAAGGCTGTGATCTCCGTTACCTACGATACCAACTGTTGCTCTACACTCGATTGGTACCATTCTCATTTCGCCTGAAGGAAGACGAAGTGTTGCGTACTTACCTTCTTTAGCCATGAGCTGTGCGCTGTTACCAGCACTACGAACCATCTGTCCACCCTTACCAGGATGAAGCTCGATGTTGTGAACCTGTGTACCTACCGGGATAGCTGCTAAAGGTAAGCAGTTACCGATACGTACTTCTGCTTCTGCTCCGCTCATAACAGTCATACCGTCTGTTAATCCTTCAGGAGCAAGGATATATGCTTTCTCGCCGTCTGCGTAGCAGATCAGTGCGATGTTAGCTGTTCTGTTTGGATCGTATTCAACGCCAACTACTGTTGCCGGGATACCATCTTTACCGTTTCTCTTAAAATCGATAATTCTGTATTTCTTCTTTGCACCACCACCGTGATGTCTTACTGTGATTTTACCCTGATTATTACGTCCGGAATGCTTTGGCATTGCTACACAAAGGGATTTTTCCGGTACTGTCTTTGTAATTTCAGAGAAATCAGATCCAGTCATGTTTCTTCTGGAAGGTGTATATGGGTTATATGTCTTAATTCCCATGATTGTTTCTCCTTTCAATCTGCGATTTGTTATCACACTTTACTGTGTTTATTGCCTGCTAAAGATCGGATCTTACAGTCCTGCGAAGATCTCGATATCTTTGCTTTCCTCAGTCAGCTGTACGATGGCTTTCTTTGTCTTAGCAGTTGTTCCAACTACCATACCACGTCTTTTCTTCTTACCGTCGTTGTTCATTGTGTTAACCTTTGCTACCTTAACACCGTCGAACATCTTTTCAACAGCTTCTTTGATCTGAGACTTGTTTGCTTCCGGATGAACCAGGAAAGTATATTTCTTCTCGCCCATAGCATTCATGCTCTTTTCTGTTACTACAGGTTTCAGAATTACGTCATAATATTTGATATCTGCCATTATGCGTACACCTCCTCAATCTTTGCTGCGGAGTCTTTTGTAAGAACAATAGTTCCGGCTTTCATAATGTCATATACATTGATCTGGCTTGTTAATGTTGTATCGATTGAAGCAAGGTTTCTTGCGGAAAGAACTGTGTTTGCATCGTTCTCAGCAAGGATTACAAGACCTTTTTCAACTTTGAGGTTATCCATAACCTGCTTGAAGTTCTTTGTCTTTACTTCGTCGAATTTCAGTTCGTCAACAACGATCAATTTGTTTTCCTGTAATCTGCTTGTCAAAGCGGATTTCAGTGCTAATCTCTTTTCCTTCTTATTTAACTTGAAGGAGTAATCTCTAGGTGTTGGAGCAAATACAACTCCGCCTCCTGTCCACTGTGGAGATCTTGTAGAACCCTGTCTTGCATGACCTGTTCCTTTCTGTCTCCAAGGTTTTCTACCACCACCGGATACTTCAGAACGTGTTTTTGCTTTCTGTGTACCCTGACGGTTGTTTGCAAGCTGCTGGACAACTGCAAGGTGAACTAAATGCTCGTTGACTTCTACGCCAAACACTGCATCACTCAGTTCCATTGTGCCAACTTCTTTGCCTTCCATATTATAAACAGATACGTTTGCCATCTGAATGGTCCTCCTTTCATCCTAATTAAGCTTCCACTCTAGTGGTTTCTTTGATTGTTACTAAAGCTTTTTTAGGTCCCGGTACTGAACCCTTTACTAAAAGTAAATTCTTTTCAGCATCAACCTTAACAACTTCAAGATTCTGAACTGTTACCTTTACGCAACCCATATGTCCAGGCATTCCTTTTCCTTTAAATACCTTTGAAGGAGAAGAACATGCACCGTTGGAACCCTGATGACGATGGAATTTAGAACCATGTGCCATAGGTCCTCTGTGCTGACCATGTCTCTTGATTGCGCCCTGGAATCCTTTACCCTTTGAAGTTGCAGTAGCATCGATCTTATCACCTTCAGCAAAGATATCAGCTTTGATTTCCTGTGCAAGTGCATACTCATCTGCGTTTTCAAACTTGAATTCTCTTACAAATCTCTTGGAAGAAACTCCAGCTTTTTCGAAGTGTCCTTTTTCAGCCTTTGTTGCGCCGTTTCTGTGGATTACTTCTTTCTTTCCTGCTTTGTCTTTGTTGACAATCTTGTCTTTCTTGTCTACAAAGCCGACCTGAACTGCGCTGTAACCGTCATTCTCAACTGTCTTGATCTGGGTTACTACACAAGGACCTGCCTGAAGTACGGTTACAGGAATTAAAGAACCGTCTTCATTGAAGATTTGAGTCATTCCGACTTTTGTTGCTAAAATAGCTTTCTTCATTCTGTTACCTCCTTGTTTCTACAGCGGAACGAGTCATCAGCTTTCGCCTCGTCGTTCATTCTAGATCCGGGTAATCGGTAAATATAAGTGGAACAATTTGTTACTTCTATATCAACCTTTCATAAAGGATCTAATCTGTTTGGTTTGACTAGTTGTTTTTCATCTTGATGCCGATGTACACACCTGCTGGCATCTCAAGTCTCTGCAGTGCATCAACTGTTTTCTGTGTTGGTGCAATTACATCGATCAGTCTCTTATGAGTTCTCTGTTCGAACTGTTCACGGGAATCTTTGTACTTGTGAACTGCACGAAGGATTGTAACTACTTCCTTTTTAGTAGGAAGCGGTACAGGTCCACTTACCTGAGATCCGTTCTTCTTAACTGTTTCGATGATTTTTTTTGCAGATGCATCAACTAATTGATGATCGTAGGCTTTCAATGTAATTCTCATTACCTGTTGATTTGCCATAAAAAAAGTCGCCTCCTTTTCGCACTTTTGTTTCTTAAGTACGACAAGCGGTGACTGTACACTCTCCCGTGTGTGTCCTAGACTCACACGTCGTTTCTGCTCTTCGGCAGACTTCTTATTTGGTACAGTGACTTGTCGTCAGTTTCCTAACTTGACATTCGCTCCACGGAAAACCTGCATAGAATGCAGCAACCTCACGCTTCATAGCTATCATGCCACAGCAATATTGAGTATAAACTAGGGTTTGCGGGATTGCAAGTATTTTTTTTGTGAAATTGTATTTTTTTTGTATTTTTTTTCGTACAAAGCAATTTTGAGGGTATTTATAATAAAAATACGAAAGAACTGTCCTGTATCAATGCAATCACGCTTGACTACCTTGCGATATGTGGCGGATTTGTTTACAAATCCGTCATGTAGCCACCACGCATCGGCGAAGCCGATTCTTCATGCGTGGTGGTTCCCGTTCGCAAAGCATATTTTGCAATTTTCGGTCGTCTACGCTATCGATTGCTTATGATACAGGACAGTTCTTTCTTGATATGCATATATATCCCCCTGGCGGGAACCTTCCATATTATATAAAGAATTTATGTATCGGCTAATTATGTTGCGTTTCTATGATACTGTATTGAGTTTCTTCTATATATAATAGAAGGGTTTATACGCGTTTGTTCTTGACGTCGTCGAACTCCTGGAGGATTTCTGCGTCAGGAGCAGGTGTCAGAAGGCTGACAACAACGATGCAGATCAGGCTGAGGGCAAAGCCGACTACTAAGGAGTAAAGTCCTGTGTAATCGCCGATCGTTATGCGGATCGCATTGCCTGCTTCATCTACTGTAGAGATGATCTTCAGGTAATCCCAGACGATAACGGTAATCGCACCGGATAAAACGCCTGCAACCGCGCCCTGCAGATTGGTACGTTTCCAGAACAGTGATAATACGACAAGTGGTCCGAAGGCTGCACCGAAACCTGCCCATGCATTGGATACGAGTCCCATGATGGAGCTGTTCGGATCAAGCGCGATCAGGTAAGCAAGTACCGCAATAACAAGTACTGTGATACGGCTGATCTTCAGAACTGTCTTATCATCCGCATCCTTCTTGAATACACCCTTGTAGATGTCTTCTGCTACGGAAGAAGCACTGACAAGGAGCTGGGAATCTGCTGTTGACATGATCGCAGCCAGAATACCGCATAAGAAGATACCACCGATCACCGGCAGATAATAGTTTTCCGTAAAGAGCTGCAGGATCATTTTAACAAATACTTTTTCTGTATCGCCGCCTTCCAGCGGAGTTGTCAGGAATGCTCTGCCGACTACACCGATGAAGCATGCAAAGAACAGTGAAAGTGCAACCCAGATGATCGCTACTGTTTTGGATTTCTTTAATTCTTTTTCATCACGGACTGCCATGAAACGTACAAGGATATGTGGCATACCGCAATAACCGAGTCCCCATGCAAGCTGGGAAATGATATCGATTGCTGAGTATGTTTTATCACCATTTCTGAACAGGCTCAAAAATGCAGAGGAACCGCCTGCAACGCCCTGTGCATCCAGTGCTGCATGCAGATCACCGCCAATAATGACATATGCCATGATTGGAACGATCAGAAGACCGATCAGCATCAGTGTTCCTTGGATAAAGTCTGTCAGGCAGACTGCCATGAAACCGCCAAGGAATGTGTATACCAGAATAACAAGTGCACCGATCGTCAGTGCGATACGGTAATCCACACCAAATACGGAGTTGAAAAGCTTACCGCCGGATGCCAGTGCGGATGCTGTATAAACAAGGAAGAAAATAACGATCGTGATCGAAGAGATCAGCAGAAGCACTTTCTTCTTATCATGAAATCTGTTTTCAAAGTATGTAGGCAGTGTCAGGGAATTGTTCGCACGGATCGTATAACGGCGAAGCGGTCCTGAAATTACCAGCCAGTTCATGACTGTTCCGAGGAAAAGACCGATCGCGATCCACGACTGTCCTGTTCCCAGCGCATATACGCCGCCCGGAAGTCCCATCAAAAGCCAGCCGCTCATATCCGATGCCTGTGCGGAGAGCGCTGCCACAAAGCCACCAAGACTTCTGCCTCCCAGGAAATAATCTTCTGCACTGTTATTCTTCTTTGCATAAGCAGCTCCGATCGCTACCATGCCCAGAAGATAAAGTACAAACGCTACAATGATCCAACCTAATGTATTACTCATATTCTCCTCCCATATGTAAGAATTTCGATTGTTTTGACTACTCTTTGCTACGGTAAAGTACAAAACTGTTTCCTATTATAATGTATCAGATAGCCTTTCGTCAAGGATACATGTATACAATTCTCAACAAACAGAAAGGTGTCTGCACCGCAAACACCTTTTCCGCTTTATTTTGTAACTTTTATTGTCTTTGATGCACCTCTCGCTTTAAACACTTTGCGATAGCTGCTTATCTTTTTCTTTGGTACTTTGAAGGCTGCTTTTTTATGAATGCCTTTGAATGCCTGACTGCCGACATTTTTCTTGGTCAGCTTGGTTGTTTTGACTGTGATATTCTTTAACTTGCTGCAGCCATAAAAAGCCTTTTTGCCGATCTTTGTGATGTTCTTTCCGATCACAACTTTTTTCAGCTTTTTATTATTTTTGAATGCGTTGGCTGCGATCGATGTTACCTTGTAAGTCACGTTATTGATTGTGACCGTGGCAGGGATCGTTACGGAAGCGCTCTGCTTTTTGCTTCCTGTGTAAGCCACCGTCGGATTCTTTTCTGCGGCACTTGTTACCTGGTAGCGGGCACCGTCTTTCGCCGTCAGTTTTGTACCCTTGGCAGGTACTTTTGTGTCCTGCCCCGGCTGCTCGCCCGGTGTCTGGCTTGGCTGTTCGCCCGGCTTTGTATTCGATGGCAGTTTCGGGATTGCAACTGCAGCCTTCTTTTCATGGCAGATACTGCATTCTTCATGTCTGCTTCCCTCTGCCTGCTCGGTTGCTTCCTTATCAATGATCCACGTAAAGCTGTGCCCCTTGGCAGGAATCACTACTGCCTCTGCTGACACTTCGTTGGTTCCCTCTTGATCTGAGTAAAACTTTCCGCAAACATTGCATTTGTAATAAGCTGTATTACCGGCTTCTGTACAGGTTGGTTCTTTGGCTTTTGTTTCCTGCAAGGTATATTCATAAACTGTCGGTTTCTGGTCATTCGTATATTCATAAATCGTATGCGCCTCATCCTTAGTACAGTCCTGATAGGTAATGTTCTGGTATACCCTCTTGCTGCCCAATACCGGATAAGCCTGCACATCATTTCCGGAAAGCGTCTGTCCCCAGACCGATTCCTCACGGTCTGCCTGCAGCAGATATGCGATCTCACCACTTTCAAATGCCTGCGAAGGTTTTCCTTCGGTCTTCTCGGTTGTTAATGCAGCATCCTTATAGCCAATTGCATCTCCTACATACAAATTTGAATCGTAGTATGTATTATGAAAAGTATCTTCTCTACCATCGCCACAAACACCACCAACATTTGTGTTTCCACTGACAGTTGCCTGACTGTAGCAATTTTCAACAAGACTGTAACCGATATATCCACCAATACCACCAATATATTTTGTATCCCCTATTACATTTCCTCTATTGTAACAATCTTTTATGTATATTATATTGCCATATCCGGAACTTTCTCCAACAATTCCGCCGACCCCATTATTTCCCTTTATACTCCCGACATTATAGCTGTTTTCTATTGTTGAAAAATTATCCCCACAAATACCACCAACACTCTTGCTAGTTCCATAAACCTGTCCTGCATTGTAACAGTTTTCTATTATACTATTACTTCGACTACGACCACAAATACCTCCTACGTAAGATTCCCCATATACAGCGGCAGTGCTATCGCAGTTTTGAATCGTTCCACCATCATTGCGTCCACAGATACCACCAATACAATAGTCTCCTCTCATATAAGAATCCAGAATTCCCAAGTTTCTGATCACTCCGGCAAAGAATCCAAATAACCCAAAGCAGATCACTCGTTCATCTGAAAGTTCAACCATATTCACATACAATCCACTGATACTATGTCCATCGCCATCAAAGGTGCCGGCATACTCCATTTGCCATTTACCATCAGTACTCAAAATTCCCATTGGTTGCCATGCTTTGAAAGAACTACCATTTGTAACATTTCCGTCTTCATCTGTCTTAATGCTTGTCAGCAGATCTTCATTCACTATGATATTTTTTGTCAAAACTGCATTGGCTTTCAGATTCTGCGCGGTTCCGTCTGTCAATGTTCCGTTTACGAGCCCAGCGAACCAGTAGAGCTGCCCTGCGTTTCCGATTTCGTAGGCTTCATCCATTTTCCCGTCGCCATTCATGTCATACTTATCAGTTGTAAGTATTGCTGGCTCGTATGCACTGCAGCCACTGTCTGTGCAGAAGCCGTTTTCATATGTATGTGCATCTGCTGTTTCTGCGTCCAGATCTGTGATTTCTGTGTCACTGTTCTCAGCTTCACTATTTTCTACTCCTGGCTCACCTGTATTATTTTCTGTATTGTTCTCTGCTTCTACTACTCTCGCTCCGTTTTCTCCTGTAACGGTATTCTCACTGACTGCCAGCACAGTTTCTTCCGCATTTACATCTGCGACATTTGCAGAGGTAACTACCAGCATTGCTGCCATAGCCGCTGCGATCATTTTTCGGACTTGTCTGCCGATTGCTCTGTTTTTGTTCTTTTCCGTCATTTTATTTTCCTTTCACACATTTCCGGCGTTTTTACCAAACACCATATTTTTCTCCTTAAACCTCTTTACACAATCGATACTTTTAGTATCAACATATGTAAAAATTATAAGAGATATCTCTCTGGCTGTCAATGTTTCCCAGTCTCCGCCACCGGGGTATCCATGGCGTTTCATTTCTGGATTTTGAGCAGAGTTTTCTTGCATTTTCCGTCATATTACGTTACAATGAGCTTCACAGTTATTTCTTTATATAATATCATTTCATTTTACAAATCTTATTTTCACATCAGGAGGTATTCTATGAACAACACATCCGGTATTTTCCCATCTCTTACGGACATATTGGGACAACCCATCAGCAGAGAACAGGCTCTTTCCCTGATTCCCAATGACTACACCACGCAGGACAGGCTAAAACAGCTTTCCCCCACTTCTTATGAAAAACTGCTTTCCTTTTTGCAGGGCACTTCCGGTCTTCTGATCACCTACGATAATTTTTTCAAGAAGATCTTTGATCCTTTATTGCATCCCAACCGTATTCAGGATTTTTTATCCTGTATATTGCAAAAAGAGATCAAAACACTTCAAATACTCCCTTTAGAAGGCGTTAAACTGTCTGACACCGGCACTTTTGTTATGATGGATATCGTTATCGAAACAACCGATGGCGAGATCATTGACGTTGAAATGCAAAAGATCGGCTATCATTTTCCGGGGCAGCGCAGTGATTGTTATGCTTCCGATTTTATCATGCGTCAGTATAACCGCATCAAAGCGCAGAAGGGAAAATCCTTTACTTATCAGGATCTGAAACCGATCTATATCATCATTCTGATGGAACAGAGCAGTTCCGAATTCAAAAGCACCTTTCCCGCTTATATCCATCGGGAAATCCGGTCTTATGACAGCGGCGCTGATGTCCGTCATCTGTCTAAAAACATTTACATATCCCTTGACGTTTTCAAAAGCGTAGTCCACAATATAACTAACAAATTAGATGCATGGTTAACTTTTCTAAGTTCTGATAAGCCGGAGGATATCATAAACCTTGTATCCGCCTATCCGGCATTTATCGACTTATATCACGACATAGCAGAATTTCGAAAGGATCCAAAGGAGCTGATCTATATGTATTCAGAAGCATTATCGATTTTAGACAGAAATACAGCCTTTTATATGATCGATGAAAAGCAAAAAGAGATTGAGGATCTGCAGGCGCTTGTAGCAGAGCAGACTACCTCGCTTGCCGAGAAAGAGAATTCCCTTACCAAGAAAGAAAATGCTCTTGCCGAGAAAGAAACTACGATCGCAGCTCTGCAGGCAGAGATCGCGCGATTGAAAAAGAACCAGCCATGATATCATGATATTCCGTTACAGAAAGGATTACACCCATGTGGATAGCAGATAATTGGAAAGATTATGAAGTACTGGACACCTCAGACGGCGAAAAGCTGGAGCGCTGGGGTGATTATATTTTGGTGCGTCCGGACCCACAGGTCATCTGGAGCACAGGACATGATGCCAAAGAATGGAAACAGAAAAACGGACACTACCATCGCAGTGTCAAAGGCGGCGGTCAGTGGGAGTTTTTTGATCTGCCAAATGAATGGACGATCTCCTACCGGGAACTGACCTTTCATCTCAAGCCGTTCAGTTTTAAGCATACGGGACTTTTCCCGGAGCAGGCGGTAAACTGGGACTGGTGTGCCCAGAAGATCCGGGCAGCAAAAGAAAAGGATCCGGGCAGAGAACTGAAAGTATTAAATCTGTTCGCTTATACCGGCGGTGCCACGATCTCCGCAGCAAATGCCGGTGCAAACGTCACACATGTCGATGCCTCCAAGGGAATGGTTACGTGGGCAAAGGAAAATGCGGTTTCAAGCAATATTCCCGGCGATAAGATCCGCTGGCTGGTAGACGACTGTGCCAAATTTGTAGAACGTGAGATCAGGCGCGGCAATACTTATGATGGCATTATCATGGATCCGCCGTCTTACGGAAGAGGCCCCAAGGGCGAGATCTGGAAGATTGAAGAAAGTATTTTTCCATTCATTGAACTGACTTCCAAGGTACTGTCCAAGGATCCGGTTTTCTTTTTGATCAATTCCTACACGACGGGACTACAGCCTGCAGTTCTCTCCTATATGTTAAATACAGTACTGACGAAGAAGCTCGGTGGTCACGTTGTTGCGGATGAAATTGGATTGCCGGTCACAAGATCCGGTCTGGTTCTGCCATGCGGTGCCAGCGGCAGATGGAGCAGGGATGCATAATTCCGGTTCGTTAAATAGTTTAGTGAAATATAGAGAAAAGAGGCAAATGATGAAAAACGGAACAATGATGCAATATTTCGAATGGTATCTGCCATCCGACGGTTCTTTATGGAAGCAACTTAGTGAAAAAGCGCCTGCCCTTGCAGAGGCAGGTATTACCGCAGTCTGGTTACCTCCGGCTTACAAAGATGCCTACGGATCAAACGGTGTCGGTTATGCAGTGTATGATCTGTATGACCTCGGTGAATTTGATCAGAAAGGCAGTGTTGCTACCAAATATGGCACAAAAGCTGAATATCTGGCTGCGATCCGCATCTGTCAGGAATGCGGAATTGATGTTTATGCTGATATTGTACTGAACCACAAGATCGGTGCTGACGGAACAGAAGTATTAAATGCCGAAGAATGTAATACAGGAAACAGAGAGCAGGAAACAACAGGCGAAGAACAGATCACGGCCTGGACAGTTTTTAATTTCCCGGGAAGAAAAGGTAAGTATTCGGATTTTGTCTGGACTTCCAAATGCTTTGACGGCGTAGACTGGGATGATAAACAGAAAAAAAACAGTATTTATCTCTTTGAGGGAAAAGACTGGGATAAGGACGTAGATTCCGAGAACGGCAATTATGATTATCTGATGGGAGCTGATCTTGATTTTGACGAGCCCGAGGTGATCAGTGAACTGACAAAGTGGGGCAAATGGTATCTGGATCAGACACAGGTAGATGGCTTCCGTCTGGATGCGGTAAAGCATATCGATTATGATTTTTACCGTGACTGGATCCCTGCCATGCGAAGCTATGCGAATCGTGAGCTGTTTACGGTCGGCGAATACTGGCACAGAGAATGCTGGGCACTTGAAGCCTATCTGGAAAAGACAAACTATGCCTTCTCCTTGTTTGATGTACCGCTGCATTTCAGCTTCCACTACGCATCCAAGGACAGTGAAGGGTATGATCTGCGCAGAATCTTTGATGGCAGTCTTGTTGCAGCAAAGCCGCAGAATGCAGTTACTTTTGTTGATAACCACGACACAGAACCCGGGCAGGCACTCTGTTCTTTTGTGGAAAGCTGGTTTAAGCCGCTTGCCTATGCACTCATCCTCTTGCGCGAGGCAGGCTATCCGTGTGTCTTTTACGGAGACTGCTACGGTATTCCGTCCCAGAATGTATCTCCGGTCGGCAAGGCGCTTACCAATCTGATCTCTGTCCGCCAGTCACATGCCTACGGACAGCAGCATGATTACTTCGATGATTATCATTGTATCGGCTTTACCAGAGAAGGGCTTGCAGAAGATGCAAATACAGGGCTTGCCTGTATCCTTTCTTCCAAAAATGACACCCAGAAGACTATGTATGTCGGGAAGCAGCATAGTGGACAGAAGTTTTTTGATGTGTTATTCGGCTATCGCCATATGGTAACAATCGATGCGGACGGAAACGGTACCTTCCCTGTTCACGGCAGATCAGTTTCTGTCTGGATCCCAGTGTAGGAGCAGCCCGTCCTTGCGGGTCATCGGTTCCACATCCGGAAAATACCGAATCATACGATAGATATAAAACAGGAGCATACAGGCAATGAGAATGATCATAAACTGTAATGCTCCTTTTGGTTTGCCGCCTTTGATATAGCGGCAGAACAGGACATACAACAGAAGCACTGCCCATCCGTAAATAAACGGATGCATCTGAAATGCCGCTGCAAAATGTCCGGTCAGAAGCAATACACCTGCTCTTGTCAGTCCGCAGCCCGGGCATGGCAGTCCATACAGGATCTGCACCGGGCATACATCCTGGAAAATAAGCGCAAAAAGGATAAGACATGCCACTACCGCAGCACATCCTATCCCGTTTTTTTGCAAATCTTTTTTGATTCTGTCTACTATATTCTGCATTTCAAAATATAACCTGTTATTTTCTCTGTGCTTCCAACAGATCAAAGAGGGCATCGTCACTGTCTTCCACCCATGCGGTTTCTTCCTCTTTGTTCAGACCCAGAAACTTTGCCAGTGTCTCCTTTGTATCGGAATTGTTCCATGCAATGATGTAATCATCGATTGCTTCCAGCTCCACTTCATGTGCCAGATATTTTTCCTTGAATGTTTTCTCCATGCTATTCCTCCTGCCCGTAAATCTCCTGCTTCAAAAGCTTCTTATTTGCTTCAAAATCAACCTGCAGAATTGCCATCTTACGGATCGTGGCATTGGAATAAGTACCTTCTGCCGGAACGGTGCTCTGTACCACATCATAGGTCAGAAGTTTACTTGCCTGCGTTGATAAGCTATACATTTCCGTCTGTGTCAGGTTGGTTGTCAGATTCGGGAACAGACCGTCTATCAGTTCCCCTGAATTGGTTGCCATGGCAAGCGGCAGCTTTTTCATAACGGCTGAAAGTACTTTTCTCTGTCTTTCCGTTCTGCCGAAATCCGTTCCGATATATCTGTTTCTGCTGTAAGCAAGTGCCTGTGGACCGTTCAGATGGATTTCCCCGCTTAATGAGGTATCCAGATAATCGGTCGTCATCTCTTTTCCTTCCAGCAGGTTGTATTCATTCAAATATGCATTGATCCACTGGACTTCTTCATTCGTCACTTCCAGATCTACGCCGCCGACTGCATCTACCAGACTTGCAAATGCCTGAAAGTTCACAAGTACATATCTGTTTACTTCAATATCCAGATTCTGCTTGATCGTCTCACACAAAAGCGCAGGCCCGCCATAAGCGTAAGCCGCATTTAACCTGTTGCCGTCATGCCCCGGAATGTCCACGTACATATCACGCAGCA
The DNA here is from genome assembly GCF_018917935.1 of Kineothrix sp. MSJ-39. Lineage (GTDB taxonomy): Bacteria > Bacillota > Clostridia > Lachnospirales > Lachnospiraceae > CAG-194. The sequence continues at coordinate 58,056 of NZ_JAHLPN010000005.1, forward strand.
GAGAGGTCATGTGGATCGTCTTTGTTTTATTGCTGATAGAGATCAAAATCATCGCATCGGAACGGCCGTCTTCTCCGTTTTCACGGGAATCGTTTCCGATCAGCAGCACATTGATCACGCCCTGATCCTTTAAAGAACCGCTTGCCAGTTCATCCGACTTTTCATAATTCATTTTATGGTAGATCCGTCCCATGGTCAGATACCACCACAGGAAAAGTGCCAGAATCACAATTCCGAGGATCAGCAGTATTTTCTTTGGCTTGGACAGCTTGTCCTTCTTTTTGCCGTCTTTCTTTTTCTGTCTCTTATCGGCTTTTCTGTTGGACTTTTTATGCTGTTTCTTCTTATTTTCAGATACAGGCGGTTCATATGCCTGATGCTTTCTCTCAGATGCTGTACTGCGGCGGTCGGAAACATCTTCCTGTCTCCGGCGTGAAGTTTCTTCCCGATCTGTGTTATGATATCTGTCCGTTTCCTGCGATATTCTTCTCCTGCTTACCGCATCCGCAGCATGGCTTGTCTGTCTCTCGCCCATGCTGCTTCTATGTTCCGGCTGTCCCGCCGTAGCTGTATATCCTCCTGCGGACCTTCTCTCATAGCTTGCCTTCCTCTTTGGCGTTACTTCTGTGGCAAACTCAGTCTTAAGTTCTTTTTCCTTTGGCTCTTCGTTATATATAATGGTTCTGTTCGGTGCCACCTGTTCCTTGCGGACACCTGCCAGCTCTTCATCCAAAAAGCGTTCCAGCCCATCCTGTATTGCCTTATTTTCTTCAATCGAATCCTTATTCATCTTTATCACCCTTCGAAATCATAGCATGCCTTTCTTAAAATTCCTAGCGAAAAAAGGAATCTTAAACAAATCTTCAAAAAGTTCCTGCAGATTTTACGAAGAAGCCTGTGCTTTTTTATGGAAAAGATCCTTGGATATGATGATACCGCTTATGATCAGTGCAGCACCGATCAGACCCGTTACACCCAGTCTTTCTTTCAGAAAAATGCTGCCCATCACTGCTGCACTCATCGGATTTACTGCGGTAAGCAGTCCTGCCCGTTCCGCAGTCAGGCGGCTTTGCGCCACCGGCTGGAGGGTAAAACCGAAGCCCGTACAGACAACTGCCAGATAGATGACCATAAGCCAGCTCATCTGTCCCTGTGGCAGCGTCGGCTGTTCAAACAAAAAGGAAGCTGCCATGCCAAGTGTTCCGATCGTTCCGACCTGTACCATTCCGATCAGCAGCGAATCATCATTGTGGGAAAGTCTGTCTGTTGTAATGATCGCGATCGCATATAAAATACCGGATAACACGCCCAGACATTCTCCTTTTCCGAAAGACATTCCTGCACCGCCCAGCGTCAGGAATCCGATGCCTATGATCGCCACCACAACGCCGATAATGCTGGTTGCCTTTGGCAGTCTGCGCAACAGTACCGCTTCAAAGATCGGTACAAATACGATCGCCATATTTTCCAAAAAGGAAGAGGTAGATGAGGCTGTCAGTCGGAGCGTAAAAAGCTCTGCTGTCATGACGCAGAAAAAGGCCAGTCCGACCAGCATTCCTTTCAGCAAAGTACGCTTTTTGATCTTCACAAGCCTTTTCCCAAACGGGATGCAGAGAAGCAGAAACGCCAGCAGGAATCTGACTCCCAGCAGGTTAAACGGATCCATCGCATTCATTGTGACCTTCGACATCACAAAGGATGTACTTCTGGCAACCAGTACCAGGATCAGTAAGATCTCCGCACCGCGCTCTGTTTTTATGCCTTCCCATTTTTTCATTTTTCTATTTGCTCCTTATATCTTCTGCCTTTTTATTCTGTCAAGGAGTCTACCGTTATGGTATACTCGCTTTCACCATTCGCAAGTATTTTACCATTCGTGTCAAGTATTGTCACGGATTTTCCGTTTGCGTCCGTGATCGTTCCGTTATTTGTAAGACTGGTCAGTACGCTGTCTCCTGTCACGATCCATGTCGAATCTTTGTCGATCACCAGATTGGCATAACCGTCACCGCCGTCTCCCGCATTGCTCTCATCCTGCACAAAAGCACCGGTCAATGTGCTGCTTTTCATCGTAAAGTCAAGCTGGCTGATGCTGTCCCAGATCACATTACCCTGCATTTCCTGCTGTTCTGCGGTAAAGCTGCAGTCAGCACCGTTCTTTCCTGTTTCACCCCAGCCTCTCTGGTTGGCATTTCCGGTACATTTTAAGAAAAACGGATTATCCTTCGCATAAGTCATGTCAACACCTGACAGATAAAAGGTACTTTCTGTATTGGTTGTATAGAACATACCGCCGTTTTTCGCTGTCAGACTGCCGCCGGTCATGCTGAAGGTACTATTGCCGACCTCAGAATCACCGGACATGCTCTGGTATAAGATCACATTCCAGGTACAGTCATTCTGGGAAAGATCCTGCATATTGCCTGTCAGATCGCAATTTGTCAGTTTCAGGGAATTCAGACCTTCTATGCAGACCGCCTCGGAACCGTTTGCGGTAAGTGTTGCATCTGACACCGTAATATCTGCTGTACTGTAAACTGCCGGTGATCCTGTTCCATTGGAGGTATAGCTGCCACCGTTTACTGTCATGGTTCCGCCGCCGCGGTCACTTCTGATCGCCGCTGACGACTCGCCGCTTGTCTCTACCGTCAGATTGGTTGCTTTCAGTGTTCCGCCGCCTGCTACGTGGATTCCGCCCGATGTATCCTGCCCTGTTGTAATCGTAGTATCCGATACCTCTGCCACGCCATCTCCGTAAGCAAAGACGCCTGCTGCGCCCGCTGCATCTGTGGTGATCGTGCTGTTTGTGACCTTCACCGTTCCGTCTGTGGTAAGCACTGCTGCACCTACGCCGTAAAAACTGGAAGAATCGCCGCCTGTGGAAGCATCACTTGTTCTGTCGATCTTTACGTCTGTAAGAGAAACTGTCGCACCATTCTGTACCAGAACCGCATTTTCATCCGTCCCTGTGGAACTGATGCTTTCTCCCGTTACCGCTGCATCCTCCGTATATGTATTTTGTGCATCGTATTCTGTCGGTGCCTGACTCTGTCCGCCCGGTCCTCCGTTTCCATCCGGCGGTGCGCCGTCAGGCTTTTCTCCACCGGGGCCGTTTCCGTCCGGTGCCTGCCCATCCGGTGGTGCACCATCCGGTTTTTCGCCATCCGGTGCTTCTCCGTCCGGCTTTTCAGGCGGTGTATTCTGATCTGTATTCTCGTCTGCCGCAGTGCTTTCCTCCTGCGTCTGCTGCGCCGTATCCGTCTGTGTGCTCTGATTGCTGCAGCCTGCCAGAATGCAGCAGCCGGTAAGCATTGCAAGTGTCCAAAGAGTTCTTTTTCTCATGGTCATTCCTCCTGTCCTTCACATCTTTTATCTGTCCTTATTATAGCCGGCAAATTGTGTTGTCTTTTTGACCTGTCTGTGTAAAAAATGTGAAACAGAATTTTCCATTTATCCGTCGATCATACTCTCCTGCAAAAATGAGAGGATCTTCTGATAGCTTTCTTCTCTTGCCTCCATGCACTCTTTCGGGTATTTCTTTTCCATTGTAATAAATTTTCCAAGCATACGCATCAATTTATCCACATCCCCCATGGCTGCCAGTGCTTCATTTGGCATACCCAACAGATGACTGCCTTTTTCATAGATCACACACTCATAACGATGAGGGTATTGTTTTTCCCGCAGAACCTGTATCATACGTTTCACCGCCTGATCGGACGGCCATGTATCGTCATAGCCCGGTGCCAGAAACAGCCAGTCGCAGTTTCCGTTTTCTACCTTGATCCTGCTCGCATCTGTCCGGTTCTTAAAACATTCATTATAATAGAAGCGGTTCATTGCCTTGGAACCGTAACGCGGATCCTTTTTCCACTTTTTCAGTGTTGCAGGCAGGTGGGAAAGTGCCTCCGCAGGCTCATACGGTATATTTTCCCCATGCAGGGTAAAATATGATCTATGCTGTCTGATGACCATATTTTTGCAGCCTTCCACTACAAAATCAAAGCCCGAAACAACGATTGCACAACTGATCTGCGGAAAATAAGCACCGCAAAGTGCCGTATAGGCAGCACCAAGTGAAAGCCCGATCATGCCGATCTTGGTTACCTTTACCGGACATTTTTCTTTTAACCAGTCGATCGCCAGTTCCACATAATCGAGTGGGATCGCTACGGTCTGTCTGGAAAGCGGCTTCCAAAGATAGTAGCCCACTGCTAACACGCTGTAGCCCTCTTTTGCCAGGATCGCAGCTCTTGCCTCTACCACATTCCGTGGTTCTCCACTGCCTCCCACAAAAATGATCGCTTTATCCACATAACGGTCTCCCTGATAAAAACTGCCAAGAAACCCTTCCTTTTCCAAGCTGCAGATCAGATCCGGTTTTCTTTCCTGTCCGTTTTCCATAAAAAAACTCCCTTCCGTGTTACATGTTAGTCAATTCTAACTCAAATTGTAACACAGAAGGGATCGTTTTACTATCTTTTATTCAGATCCTGCCAGCTTTCATATTTCTTATCATAGATTTTCTGTATATTCTTTTTAGAAAGCTCTTCCAGTGGATTTTCTGTATTTACGATCACCGCGATCGCATCCCGTCCGAATACCTGCGTCTGTAACAGCTCTTTTTCATATGCTTTCAGACTTCTGGATGACATCGCCAGATCGCAGCGGTTTTGCAGTACATCGTTGATACCCTGCGTGGAATCCGACACCTCGATCTCTATCTTCGCATTGGGATTTTGCTTTTCATAATCTGCTGCAAGCTCCTGCATCATTGGTGCCATAGAGGAAGAACCATGTATCACGAGCGTTCCCTTTGACTGATCTGACAAAAATGTTTCCGATTTCTGAACAGGCACGCAGTACTTTCCTACCAGCTCCTGTCCCTTTGTCCGTACATAGTACAGGAAATCATTTGCAACAGCGGACAGTGTATCCGGATATGCCACATAATACTCTCTTGTCAGCGGATATTTTCTTTCTTCTATCGTCTGCTGTGTCGGCAGACTTCCATCGATCGCAAGTACCTTGATCTGTGCAGACTCCTGTAATGCGCTGTATGCCACATATCCGATCGCATCCTTTGCTGCCTCCACCTGCTGTATCATATCCTCTGTGGAAGCTGCGATCTCTTTTGTGCCTGATGCATCTGTATTTACCAGATTTTCAAATTCCGCTTTTGTACCGGAACCGTCTTCTCTGGAAATTACCTGCAGCTTACCCATTTGGGACAGATCAGGAAGCGTCTTTTGTCCACAGCCTGTCAGAAGCAATAGGAAAGCGGGCAACAGTAAAAGTAATTTTCTCTGTCCTTTCATGCTATGCCAGACTCCCTTCTGCTGCGGGAACCTTCAGACCTTCCCTTACAAGTTCTTCGTTTTCGATGGCAAACTTGTCGAATGTGATATGCTCCAGTGCTTCCTCCGCGATTGCTGCGCAGTTATCTGCCATTCTGTCCATATTATATAGAATAGAGGAATACGTTGCTGTCAACTTACCGGAACAGGTCTTTTTCTTGACTCTGGCAAGATGTGCCTTGTTGTTCTGCTTCTGTGCCTTCGTCATTTTACGTTTATCCATGACTACTTTTTCAGCCACCTGTTCGTTCCCATCTGTTACAGCTTCCACGCATCCTCCGAAAAGTTTTTCCAGAATCTGCATACAGTCTTTTAATTCCTTAACAGCCGCTTCAGAAAAATACTTGTCTTTTTCTTCCATTTTTTCAATAAAACCGCTTATTTCCTGACAACGGTCTGCAATCCTGTCCACGTTATTATTGATGACCAGAAGACCGGCTGTCTGTTCTGCCTGTGTTTCCGTCAGGTTGCCACCGGCAAACATTTTGGATATATAATCTGTAATCCGATCCTGCAGCTTCTTCACAGTTTCATATTCTGCATGATATTCGCTTCTCTGTTCTTTGTTTTTCCCGTCGGAAAGTACCTGCTTCATATTGGAAAGCATGGCAGCTGTATGACCGCAGAGTTTTGTCAGCTCACAGGATACCAGATACATGGCAACTGCCGACTGACCGATCAGATGTTCATCCAAAAATTGTGGCTGATAAGAAACAACCGGCTGTTTGTCCTCTCCGCGGATGATAAATTTCACGATCTTTACCATGATCGGGATAAGTGGCAGCCAGATCAGCGTACATACGACGTTAAAGGTTGTATGCGCATTGGCGATCTGTCTGGAGATCACTTCTATTTCCGGTCCTTTCGGTGAAATGAACTGTACAAACTTTGTCAGTACAGGGATCAGGAACAGAAACAGGATACTGCCCGTAATATTAAATACACTATGTGCAACTGCTGTTCTCTTTGCATTCTTGGACTGTCCGATAGAAGCAAGCAGTGCTGTGATCGTTGTACCGATATTATCACCAAGCAGGATCGGGATCGCTCCGGCAAGTCCTATTACGCTGACCGTGCTGTCTGCCGCAATCGGCTGCGTGGCAAAATTCTGCAAAACGGCAATGGTTGCAGAACTGCTCTGTACAACAAGTGTCATGATCATGCCGAGTAACACACCGAGAACCGGTATATCACTGACCTTTCCCATCAGATCCAGAAAGATCGGGCTTCTTGCCAGCGGTTTCATAACGCTTCCCATGATTTCGATACCTTCAAACAACAGACCAAAGGAGAATATGACCATACCGATATTTTTGATCTTCTCTTTTTTGCAGGCGAAGAACAGCATAAAGCCCACAAAAATGATCGGATAAATATAATCACTGATCTTAAACGCCATTAACTGCGCAGTCATTGTTGTTCCGATATTCGCACCGAAAATAACGGAAATTGCCTGTGGCAGCGACATGAGTCCTGCACTGACAAAACCGATCACCATAACGGTTGTCGCAGAGCTGGACTGCAGTACGGCTGTTACCAGTGCTCCCGCAAGCGCTCCCATGATCGGATTCTTTGTCAGAAAGCCCAATACCTTTTTCATCTTTTCACCGGCTGCTTTCTGCAGGGCATCGCTCATACTGTTCATACCATATAAGAACAGTGCAAGACCGCCCACCAGACCAAATATTACTTGTACTTTTTCATTCATAATTCTTCTCCTTTGTCTGATACACTTTCTTCAGTGTATCAGTGAGAAGAAATATGCAATATCACATACCGGTAAAATGAAAGTAAAATTTATGTCAAGCGTGCAGCAGCTTTGCCAGATCTTCTTTAGGCGTGGAAATTTTGCCGATATTATAGTTCTTTACTAAGATATCCAGTACATCGCCGGACAAAAATGCAGGCAGTGTAGGACCAAGCAGGATATCGTGGATGCCCAGATGCAGCAGTGTCAATAGAATGCAGACTGCCTTCTGCTCATACCAGGAAAGCACCATGGAAAGCGGCAGTTCATTGACACTGCAGCCAAACGCCTCTGCCAGCGCAAGTGCGATCCTGATCGCACCATAGGCATCATTACACTGTCCGACATCCATGATACGCGGAAGTCCCGCTATCGTTCCGAGATCCAGATCATTAAAGCGGAACTTTCCACATGCCAGCGTCAGAACGATCGTATCCGGCGGTGTCTGTTTGACAAATTCCGTATAGTAGTTTCTGCCCGGCTTTGCACCGTCGCAGCCACCCACCAGAAAGAAATGGCGGATCTTTCCGGCTTTGACCGCTTCCACCACTTCAGCCGTATGCGAAAGCACTGCGTGATGTCCGAAGCCTGTCATCACCTTTTCTCCACCGTTGATGCCATGAAGCTGCTTATCCTCCTGATAGCCGCCCAGTGCAAGTGCCTTTTCAATGACCGGTGTAAAATCCTTATCGTCTCCGATATGCACCATCTCAGGATAGGAAACAACCTCCGTTGTAAAGATCCTGTCCGCGTAGCTTTCCTTTGGTGGCATCAGGCAGTTAGTTGTGAACAACACTGGCGCGGGAATATCTGCAAACTCCTTTTGCTGATTCTGCCATGCGGTTCCGAAATTTCCTTTTAACTGCGGATGCTTTTTCAGCTCCGGGTAGCCATGCGCGGGCAGCATTTCACCATGTGTATAGACATTTACGCCTCTACCGTCTGTCTGCTCCAGCAAAAGTTTTAGATCCAGCAGATCATGCCCGGATACGACAATAAACGGTCCTTTTTCGATCTTCAGCGGAACCTCCGTCGGCTCAGGATTTCCATAGCTTTCCGTGTTGGCACGATCTAACAGTTCCAGACAGAGCAGATTCTTTTCTCCCACTTCATCTACAAGGGGCAGCAGATCTTCTACTGTCAGTTCTTCCCCCAGCAAAAAGAGTGCTTTTATCATGAAATAGTTTACTTCTTCATTCCGAAAGCCAAGCACCATGGCATGATACGCATAAGCTGCCATACCACGCAGCCCGAATAGCACAAGAGATTTTAAAGATCTGATATTTTCCTCCGCCGTCCAGATGCTGCCAAGCTGCAGATCCTCGGTCATCCCACAAGGATTCGCACAGCTCTTACAGCCGGGCTTTAAGCTGTCCTTTTCCTGCTGCACCGCTGCGATCATTTCCTTTATGGATGCTTCATTAAAATTGACATTCGTCAGTGTGGCAAACAATGAGCGGATCACCAGATCACTTGTCCGCTGCTCTACTTTTCCGGCTCCGTTTAAAGAACGGGCAAGCCCGATCAACGCGCCGGTCAGTTCATCCTGCAGATTTGCCACCTCCGCCGTTTTGCCGCAGACACCCACTTTTCCGCTGCAGCCATCACAGCCCGCAGTCTGCTCACACTGAAAACAAAACATATTCTGTATTTCTTTTCCCACCGGATACTCTCTCCTTTTCTATGTTTTCTTATGTATTTAGTATTCTTCCGAATTGCATTTCTATGTATTTTATCATAAAAATGTAACTATTCGGCTGCGCCATAAGAAAAACTGATCGGGACTGATTCATGGTAGGCTTCCATCGCCTTGTTAAAATCTGCTTCGGACCGGGTGTCATCCTTCTGCTCACAGATAAGCTGACACGTCGTTTCATCGATCGCATATTTACTTACACTATGATTTCCCGCCGTATAGATACAGCCCTGCCCATAGCTGACAGGATATGCGGTTCCTTCGCTTTCCACACTGCCCAGATCCTTTACACTACCGTCTATCACATAATATACATGGCAGTCCAGAGCAGCCTGCACGCCCGTATCGTAGGTATAGCTTTGCTCTGTGGTAAACAGCACAGGATGCTCCAGTCCGATATCAACCAGTGCAAACTGTGTCTGATCATCCAGTCCGGCTATGGTATTCCCGTACAGTAACGCATTTTCCGCACTCTTTGTCACATCTTCTATCTCAATCGTTCCCGTATCGTAGCTCTGCAGATTCCATGTTTTTACCTGTATGCTACTGTCTGCCGGATCACTTGCAGGCGCTGGGAAGGTAAACGTTCCGCTGTAGCCATCTGCTGCTTTTTCCATGGTCGGCTCTGAGTCGGATGTACCGGTATAAGCCCATGGTGTATAGAAATAATTCCAGTTATCCTCACCGTTTAACTTATTGTTCAGAAGGATACCATAACTTCCGTATTCCCCACAGAGAAAACCATACGCCGCATACTGTCCGGTCGGATCCTCCGCCATTTTGATGAGTGCCCTGGCATCGTCCTTAAATTTTGGAGTGTTGCCCCACGGATACGCCTTGGAGAGATCCCCGTCAAGCTCTGCCAGAATGCTGTCCATCATGTCCTGTACCTGCTCCTCCATTTTCTGTCGTGCACTCTCGGCAGCAGCTTCCGCTGCTTTCTCTGCATCCTGTTGCGCCTGCTCTGCTGCATTGGCTGCATCTGCTGCATCTGCTGTTGTTTCCGACTCCTGCTGTGCCTGTTCCGCCGTCTGTCTGGCAGCTTCCGTCTCCTGCTGCGCTGCTTCTGCTGCTTTCTTATTCTGGACATTTTCAGTTACCTGTTGCTCACTTTGTGCAGCATCTGCTGTCTGTAAAGCGCTTGTGTCATCCTCTGTTTTCTGACCGGTCAGACAGAATACTGCTGCCAGTATCACAGCCAGTATCGCCAGAAGACTGCCCCACACCTTCGGCTTTTTAAAGTCCAAAATATTTTTAATACGTCCTGATGTATCGGATTCTCCGAATGCCAATGGGGAGAAAGTGACCTGCTTTCTGCCTGTCGCAAAAGTAAGCAGGGAGTTACTGTATGCTTTCCGAATCTGTGTCCCAAGCTGCAAAAGTACAGCTTCATCACAGCTCATTTCCATATCCCGGATCATCAGAAAGTAGGCGATCCAGACAAATGGATTGATCCAGTAAGCTGCCAGTAATACAAATGCAAGCAGCCGGACAATCGGATCTCCTCTCCTGATATGATACATTTCATGCGCCAGAATATAAGGCTTTTCTTCCACAGATAAATGGAACGGAATATAAATGCGCGGTTTTATGATCCCCAGAACAAACGGAGTTGTCAGATGATCGCATTCCCAGATATTTGCCTCCATATGTACTGCCTGTGCAGTCATTCTCCTGCATTTTAAATAAGAAATAATGCCATACAGCATCAGCGCGATCACGCCGGCGATCCAGATAAACATACAGATCTGCAAAATCTGATTCCATCCGCTGCCCAGTCCGGATCCTGCCTGTGACAGTCCCTGTGCTGCTCCGGTCACTGTCTGTCCTGTAATAAGCTGCCCTGCCGGCTGCAGATTCTGCGTGCCCGCCTGCAGATCTGTTAGCCTTTGCATATTGGATATGGTTACCTTCGGCGAATCCGTTAGAAACCGGATACCACTGATCCGCTGCATCAGGAAATGCCAGATACTGAGTAAACTGAACCGTGCTGGGAGCTGTATCTGGAACAGCATCCGGATACCAACCACTGACCAAAGCAGATAGCTGTATTTTTTCGGCAGTCTGCGCAAAATGAGACGCACCAGTAAAACAGCAAGGATCACAAGTGTCAAAATTCCGTTTCTCTGTAAAAATGTCATAAAGAATTCCATCTGCTATTCCTCCTTATGTGCCTCGATCATCTGTTTCAGTGCTTCCGCTTCCTCACCGGATATCTTTCTGCCCCCCAGAAATGCTGCAATAAAACCGGGCAGAGATCCGTCAAAAGTTCTCTCCACAAACTCCTCCGATTCCTTTGCCTGTATCTGCTCTTTGGATACCAGTGCTGATACGATCGTGTCCTTATTTTCCAGATATCCTTTTTCACACAGCTTTCTGAGAACGGTGTAAGTTGTTGATTTCTTCCAGCCCAGCTTTTCCTGGCATAAACTAACCAGTTGCCCGGAACTTACCGGCTCTGCCTCCCAGATCACACACATAAAACGATATTCGCTGTCACATAATTTTGCATATTCCATTTGACATTCTCCTTTTCCGGGTTCTTCGGTCTATAGTTGTAAACCTATTGTGGTTTTAGTTTATAACCATAAACCAGAGCTGTCAATATGCAATTCTAAAATAATCTAAATATGCTTTATACCTGTCCTGCGCTGTCAGACAAGTATCCGTCAGATACCCCTTCTCATTGTCCCATTCCTTCAGTCCACGATAATAGAACAGCTTCAGATCATCTTCAATAATAAACGGAACGATATGATATTTCAGACATTCCTTAAACAGGATAAGTCTCCCTACACGCCCATTTCCATCCTGAAACGGATGAATCCGTTCAAATTTCACATGGAAGTCCAGAATATCTTCCAATGTCTTTTCTTCCTTGCTGTTATATGCCGCCAGCAGCTTCTTCATCTCACCGGCAACTTCTTCCGGAAGTGTAGTTTCCATACCCCCAACTTCATTCGGCAGCTTTTTATAGTCCCCGACAACAAACCACTCTTTTCTGGAATCACTGGTACCGTTCTTTAAGATCAGATGCAGTTCTTTGATAAACTTTTCTGTAAGAGTTGTTTTTGCACAGTCAATGATGCTGTCAATGCAGCGGAAATGGTTTGCCGTTTCGATCACATCGTCTACATTGAGTACTTCTTTTTCGATACCGATTGTGTTTGTTTCAAATATATACCGGGTCTGATCATGTGTCAGGCGACTGCCTTCCATGTGGTTGGAATTATAGGTCAGTTCGATCTGTGTCTTATGATAAATACCACCGGCATATCTGTTTGCCTTTTCATCCTGCAAAATATCCAGCAAAGTTACCGACTGCTCCTTTTTATTGGAACGCTCGGGCTTTTCTGCTTTTTCCGGAATATACCATGTTTTCCCTTTCAAAAAGGCTTCCGGTACACGTCCCTGTGCACAATAATTTCTAACGCTGCGTTCCGATATATTCCACTTTTTTGCCATCTCAGCCACGGAAAGATATTGCATATGTGTCCTCCCTTTTAAAGTTTTAAGCCACGTCTGTTTTCATTAGTATACCATATTATCGGCAATAAATGCGCTGATTTGTATTGTTTTTATCCATATTTCTTGCCGATACAAGTTATTACCAGATCTACAACCCAATCAAAAAGAACGTAATATTCATAGTACACTCTCACGCTGAATGCGGTTGCTTGCATTATATATGCTATCACAGAGAAATCCCGGACAAAGCAGCCACAGGCTGCTTCATCCGGGATTCTTATTCTGGTTTTCTTTTTATTCACATGCATTCATATGCACGTTATACCTTACGGAACGTAATAAAACCTTTTCCATACAGTATCTTCATATACTGTGCCAGTCTTTCATATAAGGGCTCCGCTTTCTCGCCAAAGGCTTCCTGCACCAGTTCACCGATCTGCAGGATGCTTTTCTCTCCGTCGATCTGCTGCCAGATAAAGCTGCCCAGTTCTTCCAGCGTGATATGGCTGACCTTCGGTCTGCCAAAACAAAGCTGTGCAATGCGGTTCGCCAGACCTTTGTTTTCCATAGCAATGATGACATGGTCTTTTTCCAGCCTCCAGCTTATTCCCTCTTTGATCTTCGGAATATATTCCAAAAAATTATCTTGCTTCTTCATAGTTACTCTTTGTCAACCTTTTTATTCCAGATCGTAAATTTCAGGATTGTTAAAATGACAAGGGCAAGTACAACAAGTGCTCCGATCTGTCCGAGATTTACGCTGCCTGACAGATCAATATACTCTGCAAGTGATCTTCCGTTTACTTTTACAACCGCAAATACGGCAAGTAAAATGCCGACCAGACCTTCGCCTGCGATCATACCGGAACAGCAGAGCACACCATTTGAAATTGTGCTTTCCTTCTGCTCCCCACTCTTATATTTTCTCTTTTCCAGTGCCCAGCGTAAAATACCACCGATCATGATGCAGGAACTGAGCTCGATCGGCAGATACAGGCCAATGGCAAACGGCAGTACCGGAATGCCAAGAAGCTCTACGGCAAGTGCAATAAAGACACCGATGAAAACAAGTGTCCATGGCAGATTGCCACCCATAACACCTTCTACGATCATCTTCATGAGTGTTGCCTGTGGTGCGGAAAGCTCCGGTGTACCAAAGCCCCAGGCTGCATTTAACAGATATAATACAAAACCGATCGTTACAGCAGATACAACGGTTCCGATCATTTCACCGTACTGCTGTTTCACTGGGGTTGCACCTAAAATATAACCTGTCTTTAAGTCCTGTGACATATCGCCTGCCATTGCAGCGACAATACAGATCACGGAACCGATCGCGATCGCTGCTGTCATACCGGACATACCTGTGTGACCGGTTGCTTTCAGCAGAACAGTTGTCACAAGCAGTGTTGCGATCGCCATACCGGATACCGGGTTATTGGAACTGCCGACCAGTCCTACCATACGGGAAGAAACGGTTGCAAAGAAGAAACCGAAGATAACGATCACGATCGCGCCGATCACATCAATCGGAATAACCGGTGTCACTGCGATAGCAACAATGAGGATTGCCAGCATAATGAGTACAACCGACATCTTCAGATCTTTTTCGGTACGCAGTTCATTTGCCTGTTTCCCGGAATTTTTCAGTCCTTTCATTGCATCTGCGAATGTTCTGACGATCAGTGGCAGAGACTTGATCAGACTCACAATACCACCTGTTGCCACAGCACCTGCACCGATATAGCGGATGTAGCTGCTCCAGATACCGGATGCACCAGCCTGCTCCCAAAGCTCATGTACGGAAACACTTGCCGGGAATAACGTCGTATCCGCACCAAATAAATAGATCATCGGAATGAGAACGAGCCAGCCTAAAATACCGCCCGCAAACATATAAGAAGAAATCTTAAAACCGCAGATATAACCTACGCTGACAAGTGCCGGATATACCTGCGCACTGATCTCTCCGTGAATTTTCTGTACAGTTACCGTAACGGCAGAAGATACCACTTTCAGACCGTCTACAATAAATTTAAACAGAGCTGCGATTCCCATGCCAAGGAATACGACTGATGCATTTGCACCGCCCTTTTCGCCTGCCAGCAATACTTCCGCACAGGCAGTTCCCTCCGGATAAGGCAGTGTTCCGTGCTCTTTTACGATCAGTGCCTTTCTAAGCGGTACCATAAAGCAGATACCAAGCAGTCCACCGATCAGGGCAATGAGTGCAATTTCCATAATGCTTGGCATTTTAGTGCCTTCCTCCTGTGCCCATAAAAAAAGCGCCGGCATCGTAAAGATCGCACCGGCTGCAAGTGATTCACCTGCCGAACCGATCGTCTGTACCATGTTGCTTTCCAGAATCGTGTCCTTTTTTCTGCACAGGCGGTAAACGCCCATACCAAGAACAGCCGCCGGGATCGATGCGGATACGGTCATACCGACACGCAGACCCAGATATGCATTGGCAGCACCGAAAACGATCGCCAGAATGATACCGACAATAATAGAAAGCGGTGTCATTTCATGCAGCGTCCGATCTGCGCTGATGTAAGGTTTCATAGTTTCTTTTTCTTCCATTTGTAATGTGTTCCTCCTAAATAAAAGTGCGTTGGCTAACGAGTAGCCAACGCTAACTTTCACGATTGTATCATATTGCACAAAAAATTGCAACATACTGTTCCCGTTTTCACTCCGTTTCCAGTATTTTGTGCATTTTCAGGCTTTTCCATTCGAACCGAATAATAAAATCTTGTCACGGACAACTTCTTTCATGGCATCGATCTCATACGGAATGAGCCCCATCATAGACTTTGCTCCTGCTGCAAGTCCCGCTTCAATACCACGCTTTCCAGCCTTATCGATGTCCGTAAAGATATTGACCTTGGCAACACCTTCCTTGACAGCCGTCTTAAAATCTGTATCGGAAAGCCCGCTGCCGCCATGCAGCACAAGCGGAATCCCTGTTTTTCCCGCGATCACACGAATGCGGTCAAAATCCAGCTTTGGCGGGAATGCATAATCGCCATGTGCGTTACCGACTGCTACCGCAAGAGAATCCACGCCTGTCCGTTTTACAAAATCTGCGGCTGTTTCCGGATCTGTAAAATAATCACTCGGATTTTCCAGTTTGCCTGCGCCGGCATTATCGCCGACATGCCCCAGCTCACCTTCTACCGTTCTGCCCATTGCATGACAGATCTTTACCATTTCAGCCACCTTTTCAATATTCTCCTCATATGGAGCGGTAGAGCAGTCATACATAATAGAAGTGAAACCGAGCTCCAGTGCCTGCATACATTTTTCAAAGGTCAGACCGTGATCGTAATGTACACAGACAGGCACACTTGCCTTTTCTGCCATCGGAATCAGATACTCCGCTACTCTTGTCATTTCCATAGCAGGCAGCAGGACTTCTGCCGTTCCGACCATGACCGGAGCTTTCAGTTCTTCTGCTGTTTCAATAATGGCTCTTGCCATCTCTACATTAACCGCATTAAAAAATCCTACGCCGTAACCGCCCTTCTTTGCAGGCAGCAGGACATCATTCATATTGGCTAACATCTTTTCTCCTCCTTACATATGTGGAACCTCTCGCATGTTTAATCGCTGCGCGATGCGAGAGGCTACATCATGCATCTAACGATGCATGACATTTTGTGGAACCTCTCGCATGTTTAATCGCTGCGCGATGCGAGAGGCTACATCATGCATCTAACGATGCATGACATTTTGTGGAACCTCTCGCATGTTTAATCGCTGCGCGATGCGAGAGGCTACATCATGCATCTAACGATGCATGACATTTTGTGGAACCTCTCGCATGTTTAATCGCTGCGCGATGCGAGAGGCTACATCATGCATCTAACGATGCATGACATTTTGTGGAACCTCTCGCATGATTGATTGCTGCGCGATGCGAGGGGCTGCATCATGCACCTATCGATGCATGACATTTGTCCCAACCTGCGGCGATCTTCTTCCGCAGCTCATCAAACGGCTTCAATCCGCTTAGTGCGTCATATTCCGTTACACAGCAGGCACCTGTCGCCGCCGCCAGATGCAGTGCTTCCTCCGGCTCACAACCTTCCAGCATGGCAGTCAGAAACGCTGCAATGCTCGAATCACCCGCTCCTGTCCCGGAACGTACTCTGTCCGGTACATAGCTTCTCTCAAAGATCTCTTTTTCTGCCCATGCATCTGCGGTAAGCTCTGCCTTACTGCCGATCTCCCGCAACGCAGCTTTGTCTGCCGTGCGCAGATACATGCCCGGAACACCGCATTTGATCAAAAGTACCTTTGCCCCCAGCTCCATACACGCATCTGCAAGAGGTCTGATATCTTTCTCCACATCCAGGATTTCCGTGATATCACGTCCGCCTGCCCTCTCCTGCCATGCATGAAACCGCTCACGATCCAGCATAAAGCAAAGTTCTTCCACGCTTGGGACAAAGAAATCCACAAAAGGCAGTACATTTTTCAGAATTTCTTTCCAGTCAGCCTGTCCTGCCGGTGCATTTTCATCTACCGCTGCCATATCCAGTGAAGTTGCCACGCCTGCAGCTTTTGCACGTTTCATCAGTGAAACGAGCTCTGCACCGTTGTCCGCATACATTTCCGGCATTAGCGGTGGGTAACCAAAGTGGAACAACGCTGCTTCCTCCAGTTTTTCCTGTGGAATATCCGCTGCCTTAAAATGACGGTTTGCCCCCGCATTATGCAAAAAGATGCGGTCGATCCCCGGAATTGCAAGCACGACAGAATAAGAGGTCTCTTCCCCCTCTTCTATCAGCATATCCGTATCCGCATCATGTTTTTTCAAAATATCCAGGATCATATTGCCAAAAGCATCTTTTCCGACCTTTCCCATCAAAGAGACATCAGCGCCAAGCTTCTTCATGGCAAGCCCCGTATTGGCAACACTGCCACCTGTATGTACATCAGCCGCGCCAACCTCCAGAAGCTTTCCGGGGGATAGGATCTCCCCCGGATGCTGTACTTTTCTGTCTGGAAACATCGGTGTGATATCAAGGCAGATATGACCTGCCGCGATTACCTTCTTTTTTTCCATACTTATTCAATCCCCATCAGTAAATTCATCACATACATTTCAAGTGCTTCGAAGTCTCTGTTTTCCACACATTTCTTCTGGAACTCATAGTCAAATCTATCTACCTTTTCTTCCAGTGCCTTAAAGATCTTCAAGCTGTTTTCCAGATGCTTATAGCTGTCCTCGTCCTTTGTGGTACGCATTGCTTTTACATCCAGTCCGACATATTCACCATGGCTTCCATAGCCGTTTTCTTTCAGTACCTTTACCTGATTAAAGGCAGCACGCAGATTTTCTACGCCGAAGGATTTATCCTGATCGTAACGGATTCCGTTCTGGTCATTTAAGTGCACTGTCATCAGCTTGCCCATTGCAAGTGCAAAACCGATCTCATTTGCCGGATCCAGACCTGCCAGGATCGCATGTGCGCTTTCCAGATTACCGCCGACACGGGAAGGATCAATCGTAGCTGCTGAAATTGCCATGACATGCCCCATTGTACCACAGATGCTTCTGTCGATTGGTTCATTTGGTTTTGGCTCGATGCAGACACGGATCTTCGGATCATATTCAAGCATCTTGTTGATCGCTTCTATCAGCATCTTGGTTGCCCATACAGGAGATTTTGACTCTGCACATAAGGTACCTTCTCTTGCCAGCCAGAGCACGATCATATCTGTGCCAAGCTCATTTGCAATATCAATAGAACGGTAAGCTCTCCACATTGCATACTCTCTGTCTTCCTTGGAAGTGCTCATGAATCCGCCGTCCTGTGTATGCTCATCCATCCAGAGACGAGGTGCCACGAACTCTGCCTTTAAGTTGTACTTGTCTAATGTTTTCTTTAATTCTCTTGCTTTTTCCCTGATCTCTTCTTCTGTGTAATCATTGATGTTCGGTACTGCGTCATCATCATGGAACTGCACTGCAGAGAATCCAAGCTCTGCAAATTTTTTATATTTTTCCTCTGCCGGAATATCTGCTCTTGTTGCCGGTCCGTAAGAATCTGCTCCCGGATGTACGTTCCATGGTCCTACTGAAAATTTAAACTGTGACATATTGTTTTCCTCCTTTTCCAATCATACTGCACGCGTTGTATTCTATATCCTCCGGGTATTACCGGAGTTGTTTTTGATGTATTTATCCTACTATGGAACGCAGCTTTTGGCTGTTACAAGTTTAAGGAAAAAACATGACTAATTTGCTGTATTGTGCTATCATAATACACATGATGAAAAGAGAATACGAGATCATTTCCCATGAGGAAACCAATTTTAAAGTATTTGTGGTGAATCTGCTCTACCGCGCACCACACATTCATAAAGACTTTGAGCTCGGACTTGTGCTGGACGGTAACATCTCCATCCTGCTGCCCGGGCAGACACTTTTGCTGCAGCCCGGCGACTTCTGGCTGATCAATCCGTTCCAGAGCCACGAAATAAAAGCGGACAAGCCTGCACTGCTGCTTTCCCTGCAGGTTTCATCCGCCTTTTTTGCTCCGTATTATCCCGAGATCGATCATCTGGAATTTATTTCCTGTGTTCTGTCTGCCAGTGCCGATCCACAGTACCGGACACTGTTTTCCGATATGACTGCACTTGCCCTTACTTATTTTCAAAAAGATGCCTACTTTGCGCTCCGCTGCGCCAGTCTGGTCAATGCCTGCTTTTTCTCCCTGCTGCAGCTTTTGCCGCACCATTTTATTTCCCATCAGGAATCACAGTTGCTCCATGAAAATGCCAGACGTACCAGAAGCATCTCCCAGTATATTGAACAGCATGCAGGAGAAAAGCTGCTGCTTTCCGATATTGCAGCACGCGAAAATCTTTCCCTGTACTACCTTTCCCATCTGTTCAAGGAAACATTCGGAATGCCCTTTCAGACGTATCTGCTCAAAATACGATGTGAAAATGCCAGACGACTTTTGCTCCTGACCGATCTTTCCCTGCTTGATATCTGTATTAGCTGCGGCTTTTCCGATCCCAAGTATTTTAACAAAGGCTTCCGCCAGCAATATCAGCTCTCCCCGAAGGAATACAGACAGCAGTTCCAGCACGAAAAGCTGCCACAGCAGCAAAAATCCATGCTGACAACGCAGGAATTTTTATCAGAAAGCGCGAGCCTTATTGTACTGGAAAATGCCTATCGCAAGTCCAGCGGTTACAAGCTCCGCAATGCCAAAGGCGAGGAAGACACCGTTCGCCCCCAGACTTCTGCTGAGAAGCCAGGCAGCAGGGATAATGACCACGACATATCTTGACAGCGAGATAAAGAAGGATGGAATTCCTTTTCCCAGTCCTTCCAGCACACCGGAACATGTCACAGATACGGAAGATACCACAAAGCCAAGGCTGATCAGCCGAAGTGCTGTCATACCCAGACGCAGCGTTTCTTCATTCGTGATAAAAATGCCCATAAGCTGCTTTGGCAGACACAGGCAGAGCAGCATACCAACTGCCATGATCCCCATGATCAGGGCAAGGGCAAAACGGTAAATCTGTTTTACCCGCTTTTCTTCCCTGGCACCGTAGTTATAACCGATCAGCGGACGGATTCCCTGGATAATACCGTTTGCCGGCAGATACAGGAAAGTCTGCAGCTTGTAATAGACACCAAGCACCAGCACGTAAGCCTGTGAAAAGCCGGAAAGGATCGTATTCAGTGCAGAGATCAGAAGCGACGGAAGTGCCATATTCAACGTTGCGGGGATTCCGACACCATACAGCCGTTTCGCCGTTTCACTGTCCGGTTTCCAGCCCTTTAACTGCACCTTGACGGGGATTGGGCTGGCATAATAAAACACCAGATACACCAGCAATGTAATGACCTGTCCGATGCCTGTTGCTACTGCCGCACCTTCCATGCCCATTTCCGGGAACGGTCCCAGTCCGAAGATCAGGACAGGATCCAGCACAATATTGGTGATAAAGCCTGCCATCATACTGATCATCGATACCTTCATCCTGCCAACCGCCTGAAAGATCTTTTCATAGGCAATTCCCACCGTAATGACAACCGCAAACGAAAATGCGATCCGTGAATAGGAAAGCCCGTAGGCGATCACTACCTCATCCTCTGTAAAAAAACGCAAAAATGCCGGCATAAAAAGCAGACAGCCGATCACCAGCAGAATGCCATGCAAAATGTTGTACAGAATTGCATCTGCCGCTGCCTGGTCTGCCTTGTCCTGCTTCCCTGCGCCCAGATAGAAAGCGATCGCCGCATTCACACCGACAGAAAAGCCGACCGCGATCGCCGTGATCAGGTTCTGTACCGGATACACAAGAGAAAGTGCCGTCATTGCCTTATCACTGATCTTTGCCACAAAGTAGCTGTCTACAATATTATAAAGGGAATTGACCAACATCGACGCTGCCATCGGAAGTGACATCGATATGACAAGCGGGATGACCGGTTTTTCTTTCATAAAAGTCTGGTTCATTTTGGTTCTCCTTCCTTATTACAACAAACGCCACATAACTGCCTACTGGCAATTATGTGGCGAAAAATAGATACATATCCTAAAAAATCCACATGATTTTTATTATAGCTTATACAAACAACTCGATCACAAATACGAGCAGGCAGCAGATGACAGATACCGGAAAAAGTCCCGCACCAAGCCATGCTGCGATCATGCCCGCGATCAGTGCTGCCAGACCGGAGATCGGACTCTGCGTGGCATGTACGATAGCCGGGAAAGTCATGACGGCAAGTGTGACATACGGTACATAATATAAAAAGGACTGAATAAACCGGTTTTTGATCGGTTTTCGGATCAGCGTCAGAGGCAGGATACGGATTGTGTAAGATACCAGTGCCATGACAATAATATAGATCACATTACTTCTCACTTGTCTGTCCCTCCTCTTCCTGTGTATCCTTTACCGGGAATAAGATCGCTGCTGCGCCTGCGATCAGTACTGTCAGCAGGATCGTTCTTGTACCGTCCGACAACTTTGAAATAAGCGGCAGATAACCACAGACAAAGCTCAGCGCAAAACTGATCACAACCAGCACACCTACGATCTTATCTTTTTTAGCAGGCGGAATGATGATCGCAAGGAACATACCATACAGTGCCACACTCAGCGCACTTACAATCCGAAGCGGCAGTGCATTACCCGCCATGATGCCAAATGCTGTACCGAGTGCCCAGGCAGGTGCTGCCAGCAGGATCGCACCATATGTATAGAAGGGATTCAGATACCCCGGTCTTGCGATCGTAATACCAAATAATTCATCCGTCACATCATAACCTATGATCAGTCTGTGATAAAATGGCATGCCCGGTGCACATCTCTGCGCCAGTGCACAGCTCATCAGCAAATATCTCGCATTGGCGATCAGCGTGATGATCGCAACCTCCAGATAAGTTGCGTGCGCCGCGATCAATGTAAATGCTGCGTATTCTCCTGCGGATGCATTGTTAAACAGGCTGGCGAAGAATCCCTGCAGCGGTGTCAGCCCGGCTTTTCTTGCTGCGATTCCAAGCGAAAAGGAAACCGCAAAGTAACCAAGGGCAATCGGGAAGCCATCCCGCATACCATCACAGAACACTTTTCTGTTAAATGCATAGACCGCTTTATCTACTACATTTTCTTTTGTTTTACTCATGACTTTTTCCTCAAAACTGATTTTCTTCCAACACCGACAGACCATTTCCCACTTATCGATGTCAGTCACCGGATAATATCCGCATAGCTGTCCGACTGCTGATTGGAATAAATCAGGTTATATATTCCAGTCCGTATACAGCCAAGGCATATTATAACGCACAAATCAGGAAGAAAAAAGAGGCAATCTGTCCAATTTCCAACTAATTTCTGCTATTTTTCATGTTTTGGCACAATTTTTCTCCCGCCATGTTACAATATGGAAGGCACAAAGAATGTGCCCTGGCACATTCTTGCGCCTGCGGCGGTCGCTTGCGACATCCACATTGTACGCCGCAGTGCGCATCCCCGCGGAGCGTTTTTGTGTAACAGGAACGAAGTTTCCTATTACACAAAAAAACAGATTCTGTTACATTTCAGATAGCGGAATGAAATTATAAAAGGAAATTACTCTATGCTGACAATTTATCCAGACTATTATACTCAATTTACCTGCATCGCCGATTCCTGCTCCATCACCTGCTGCCAGGAGTGGAAGATCTATGTAGACGATACAACAAAGAATAAATGGAAAACACTCTCTGCACCTGACTCTATGGATGCAGATGGCAGAAAGCTTTCTTCCTATATCACGAAAAAAGAAGGCTCTCACGTGATCCGGCTTCTGCCGGACCATCGTTGTCCTTTTCTAACCGATAATAAATTATGTTGCCTTGTACAAACTTACGGAGACAGCGTGCTGTCCGAAACCTGTACCTCATTTCCAAGGGAGCTGCATACATTTTCTACGCATAAAGAGGCTTCTCTTATGCCATGCTGCCCTGCAGTGATCGATCTGTGGCAGCAGGCTGATGCTATGGGCTTTCCTTCTTATACCATGTTTTCCGAACAGATTCTGCCTCCTTCTGCCGGTCAGACACAGGCAGCCTTTTTACTGCGTGATCACCTGATCCAGCTTTTCTCTGATGCCAGTCTGACACCGGAGGAAGCACTTTTGACTGCCTTCTATTTTCTGCAGGAGCTGCTGCGGGAAGAAAAATCCGGCAAAAAACTGACAACGTCTTTGGTAGCATCTTATTTCCAAAAAGAAAACCTGCAACAGTTGCTGCAGGCTATTCACGAAATGCCATGTGTCATTTCCGATCTGTTATACGAATGTAATGAACTTCTGCAGGATCTTTCCGTCAATTACCTGCAGGAAGGGTTGTATACTGCTTACCTTTCTCCACTGATGGAACAGGCAGAAAATTTAACGCAGTTATTTCAGGAGCCAACTGATTCAGATGCCCGTATGGCATCCCTCTGGAAAGACTTCATGCGCAGCTTTTCTGTCTATCATCCGCTCCTGAGAAGCTATCTGGCAAATGACATATATGCGGATCTTCTCATTGACGAAGACCTTTCCCTGTCACACATGCTCATGCGCCTTGAGTGGACGACGCTCCAGTATACTGCGATCCGTCACAGTCTGTTCCTGCAATATCAGGCACAGGATGTGCCTGTCCTCTCTTATGAAGCAGTACGGGAATCCCTTGTTATCCTGACCCGTATGACAGGCTATGAAGAAGAGGATATCATCAGCTATCTGGAAAGCAGCTTTGAAGCACTCTTATGGGATTTTGGTTACCCTGCGCTTATTGTTGGCCGGTAACATCCAGTATTTCGGATGATGCTTCAGGCGATACTTCGGGAAGTTCGCCCTGTGCCTCTGTATTGTCAGCGACACCTTCCGGATCGTACTCTCCGCCTTCCTCATCGTCCCAGAGAGAATCGTATTCCTTCTGCTTTTCTTTCATGGCAGCCATCATCATCTGTGCCTGTTTTGCCTTACCATACAGGTCCGAATCATACTCCATCAGCTTCTTTTCATCCGCATAAGGTACTTTATCCCCCGCACACATTCTGGCTACCGTTGTCATGATCTTGGACATAGTTGCTGCCATACCTGTTTCCGGATCTGCCAGTGCCTTTGCATTTTCCGCGTTAGCTGCCAAACACCACTGTTCCGTCAGGCCGTCCAGCACTTCCTGGTTCTTATCAAATTCTTCCTGCGTCTTTTCGATGGAAAGCTGCAGCGTCGCAGCCTCATCCGACCACGTTTTGTCATTGGTTGCCTCAAATTTGGCTTTTGCAGCATCTCTTTGTTTTACCAGACTGCGCGTCTGATCAACTAGCTGCTGCCTGTATCTCTGATAAATAGGCATTGCGTCCTTGAGCTTCATCTTTTCAACCTCCCTGTTGCTATTGTGATCAAGTTATATACTTCCCTGTATTTTACCTTTTATATCATATAAATCGGCATATTGCCATGCAGGCTTAACCATCTCTGCTCCTCTTTGCAGTTCCGCCACAAATTTTCCTTTTTATTTCATGTGGCAGATAGTATACTATATGTAAGGAATTTATTACCCCGTACTAACCTTATAGAAGAAAGGATTTCTCATCTATGGAAAAGTTTTTTAAACTCAAAGAAAACGGAACCGACGTCCGTACAGAGGTTCTTGCCGGTATTACCACTTTTATGACAATGGCGTATATTCTGGCGATCAACCCGAACATGCTCTCCGCAGCAGGCATGGACGCTACAGCCGTTCTGATCGCAACCTGCTTATCCGCCTTCTTTGGCACCATGTGCATGGCACTATTTGCAAACTATCCGTTTGCGCTTGCTCCTGGCATGGGGCTGAATGCTTACTTTGCTTATACGGTCTGCCTTGGCATGGGCTATGACTGGCGTGTTGCACTGGCAGCCGTTGCGGTGGAAGGTATCATTTTTATCGTTTTATCGCTCACCAATGTCCGCGAAGCTATTTTCAATGCGATCCCAAGCATGCTCAAGAAGGGCGTCAGCGCAGGTATCGGTCTTTACATCGCTTTCATCGGTCTGCAGGGTGCTCATATCGTCGTCAACAGTGATTCGACTCTGATCACCTACGTCAGCTTCCGTTCCAAATTCGGAACCGAAGGCATCTGTGCACTGCTTGCCCTGATCGGTCTTTTCCTGACCGCCATTTTATATGCCCGCAATGTGAGGGGATCTATCCTGATCGGTATTATCGCCACATGGGTTCTTGGTATGCTCTGTCAGGCAGTCGGTATCTATCAGGTAACACCGGAGGAAGGCTTCTATTCCTTATATCCGTCCCTTGCCCTTACCGATTTTTCAAAGTTTTCCCTGACTTTCGGACAAGTGTTCAAGGCTGATTTTTCAGGTGTCAGCCTCAGTAATTTCATTGCCATTTTATTTGCTTTTCTTTTTGTTGATATGTTTGATACGATCGGTACTTTGGTCGGCGTTGCGACGAAGGCAGATATGCTTGACAAGGATGAAAAGCTGCCTCGCATCAAACAGGCTTTGTTTGCAGATGCGATCGCTACGTTAGTCGGTGCTATCTTCGGTACTTCCACAACAACGACCTATGTGGAAAGCTCCGCCGGTGTCGGTGCAGGTGCCAGAACCGGTCTTGCCTCTGTTGTAACCGGCCTGATGTTCCTGCTTGCCATTTTCTTTGCCCCGATTTTCACAGCCATTCCGGGCTTTGCTACCGCTCCGGCTCTGATCTTCGTCGGTTTCCTGATGGTAACCGCAGTGACAGGCATCAGCTTTGATGATCTGACAGAAGCAGTTCCCGCTTATCTCTGCCTGCTTGCCATGCCACTCATGTATAGCATTTCAGAAGGTATCGCGATCGGCGTGATCTCCTATGTCATCATCAACCTGTTTACCAAAAAGGCAAAAAAGATCACACCACTGATGTATGTACTGGCAATCTTATTTGTTGCCAAATATATCTTCCTGTGATCCTATAAAGTGTGCGCGAAGTGCGCATCTTTGCAAGCTTATTTCCTATACATTAGGAAATGCCCAGCCTCCCCCGGTCCAAGACTGAGGGTGGCTGGACATTTCTTGTTATGGCGACCGTTCATCAGAGCGTATCCCGTCTCTGCTTATAATCCCAGATCTGCATAATCCTGCGGCAGAAATCTGTGATAGATCATATGACAGCCTTCGTCTTTAAAGCAGTAATAATACCTGTCTTCTCCTTCCGTAAAACGGATATAAAAATCAAACTCATCCGCCTGCATTTCTTTTGTCAGAAACGGCTTTTCCTGTGCTTCAAATAATGCCGTCACCTCCTGTTTTGTTACCCCATGCTTACTTACAAGATCTATCAGCCTTGCAATAAATGGATTCTCCTGTTTATGCGCATGCACATAAGCCGATGCTTCCTCTGTCAGAAAGAAACAGAAACGATCTCCCTGATGCGTTACCCTGCTCTCACCAAATATAGGCTGCTTCACTGTCAGGAAATCCTGTAACCTTGCCTGCATTTCTTCTGTCAAAACCTCATCACCAAAGAAATGATTTAAAGAGGACAGTGGATAATATAACCTGACCGGCTCATCACGATACCCCAGCTTGATCTGCTGCTCCAGCATCACGTCCTCTATATTTGCTGCTAACTTTTGATATGCTTCTTCCCACATATGACTACTCGCTTTCTTTTCATTTCCATCGGTACAGATGAATCTGCACACTTTTCTATGATCATCATAACCTATTTTTCCCGGTATCGCCACATTCTTTTCCTTCATTCCATTGCTCCAATTTACATGACGCATTTGCGCTTCTTACAATCTCTGCTATACTGAAAGAAAAGATTTTATAGGAGGAACTGCACATGAAGGTTCTGATCGCCATAGATTCATTCAAAGGAAGTCTGTCCTCTTTGGAGGCAGCATATGCCATACAGGAAGGCATTTACAATGCAGATTCTCATACTGATGTCTGCATCCGTCCACTTGCAGACGGCGGGGAAGGCACAGCCCAGGCTCTGACACAGGGCATGCATGGGCATATGGAAACAGTCACTGTCACAGGTCCGCTTGGTGATCCCGTAAAGGCAGACTACGGCATTATTGGTGATACGGCTGTGATTGAAATGGCTGCGGCTGCAGGCATTACACTCGTTCCTGCCGGCAGACGCAATCCGCTTTATACTACTACCTACGGCGTCGGCGAGCTTATTTTAGATGCCATGGAGAAAGGCTGCAGACACTTCATCATCGGGATTGGCGGAAGTGCCACAAATGACTGTGGGGTCGGTATGCTGCAGGCACTTGGCTTTGGCTTTTCGGATTGCAATGGCAAACCTGTATCTTTTGGTGCAGACGGCGTAAAAGACATTGCAGCCATAGACAACTCTCATGTATCTCCCCTGGTATCCCGATGTGATTTCCGGATTGCCTGCGATGTTACAAATCCGCTTTGCGGAGAAAACGGCTGCAGCAGTGTTTACGGTCCGCAAAAAGGCGCAGATCCTGCCATGATCGTCCGGATGGATGCATGGCTGTCTGCTTTTGCCGCTCTGACAAAAGCGCAGTATCCAAATGCAGATCCCTCCATGCCCGGCGCAGGTGCAGCAGGTGGTCTCGGCTTTGCCTTTTCTGCTTATCTCGGTGCCACGCTCCAGTCAGGCATTTCCATTGTCTTAGAAGAAACACAGATGGAAGCTGCCATAAAAGAAGCTGATCTCATCGTTACAGGAGAAGGCAGACTGGATGGCCAGACTGTGATGGGAAAAGCCCCTGTCGGGATCGCTGTCCTTGCCCAGAAACACCATAAAAAGGTTATTGCTTTTTGCGGCTGTGCGGCAGATGACGCTTCTCTTTGCAATGCGCATGGAATTGATGCTTACTTCCCGATCCTGCAAAAGCCTGTCAGCCTGGAAGAAGCCATGGATCCTGTGATCGCCGCCGAAAACCTGAAAAAAACAGCAGAGCAGGTCTTCCGGCTGCTGACCTGCTCTGCTGCCTTATAACTGACTTTATTTATTTTTCCTTTGTGACATAATAGAGACCATATCCCATTCCGGCTGCCAATATCTCTGGCATGACAATCAATACTATATAAACGGTTATATACCCAAATGTTTTTCAATCATCGCCAGAATATTTTCCTGCCTGGCCGGCTTTAAAATATAACCATCAGGCTTTAATGCCAAAAGTTCCTGTATATAATCACGATCCGCTACAGCAGATAAAAAAATAACTGGTAGATGAGCAAACTGATAATTTGCCCGAATAGCTTTTAATACCATTTTCCCATTTATAATGGGCATTTCGCAATCCAGAAAAATGAGATCCGGACACTCCTGTTGCATAACCTCAAAAGCCTGTGATCCGGAAACTGCAATTGATACCCGATATTTATCACTGACCAGAGCCTTCATGCTACGTAGCAGCAGTGGGTTATCATCCACAAACAGAATATGTTTTCTCCGATCCTTTTTCTCCAATATTTTATCCTCATAATCTGTGTAGGAAATCCCCATGCTTTCACACAATGCTCTTATGATTTCCTGATTTTTTACAGGCCTTGTAAGACAATGTATATGAATACTGTCTGAATCAAAGCCATATCCCTTAAATTCATATTGACTTCCAACAAGCACTGCCTGCAGCATATCATACTCTTTTAAAATATTCTTTATCCCTCTTATACCTGTACTGTCTATTTGATTAAATAAAACCAATAAAATATCCGGCTCAAAAATCTTTAACATTTTCCCGGCATAATCCATATCCGCCACACATAACTGCACTTGAAAATAAGGTAGCATTGCCTCATTCAGACTTCTGGTGATTTCATTCATTTCAGCAATCAATAATACTCTTTTCATATGATCTCTCCTCTCATCATCTGTCTGATTCTTTCCCCCAATTCTACTGCTTTTTTATTATTTAGATCCCGAACAGACTCCTGTAGCTGTAAAACCAGATCCTGCACTGGTTTTACATACTGATATTGTTCCAGTTTTTTCTCTATCCTGTCAGCTTCGTCATAATCAAATCTGCACATAGCATCTAAAATCATCTGCACCATGATCTGAAGCTGTTGCATATCTTCGCTTTTTATCTGCTTTGTCTCTTGAAATAACATAGCAAGGTCATTCTCTCCCCGTTCTATTTCCTCTAACAATACCGGAAGCAGCATCTTTATTCGGTCAATATTACCATCTCTGGCTGCTGTTTCTATTACCTTTGACAAACTTGAAATTGTCAAAGCCCCAGCAGCGGCCGTCAGCCCTTTTAAAGAATGCACAGCAATACGAAGCTCATCCAGATCAATCTCTGTGTCTTTTTTCTCAAGTATAACACGCCACTCACATTTGAAATCAGGAAGAGTCTGCCGCAAACCGTTCAACAATTCCAATAGCTGTTCCTCTTCCGGGTTATATAGTTTTGCATAATCCCATTGAAAACAACTAAGATCCGTAAGTCTATCAAAACAAGTGTTTTCCTCTTTTTCTCCCACCTCTTCTATTCTATTGCTGCTAATAAAGCGACATATTTCCTTTTTCAGTTTTTGAGGATCGATTGGCTTTGATAAATAACCATCAAAGCCCTCCCTCTCATATTCTTCTCTTGCACCAGCTATTGCATTGGCGGTCAGCATAATGACAGGTGTTTTTCTGTTTTTGCCATTCTCATCCAGCCTTAGCCTGTGCATTGCCTCAATTCCATCCATATCCGGCATCATA
This sequence comes from Kineothrix sp. MSJ-39, assembly GCF_018917935.1. GTDB lineage: Bacteria > Bacillota > Clostridia > Lachnospirales > Lachnospiraceae > CAG-194. Next base: position 87,537 of record NZ_JAHLPN010000005.1, read on the forward strand.
TTATCCATAAATATAAGATCATAAACTTCTTCCTTTGCTTTTCTGATACACTCCCGTCCACTTTCTGCCTCTACTACCTGTATCCCGGTCTGTTTTAACAGTCCCTTGAATACACGCCGATTAAGATCTATATCATCTGTAACAAGCACACATACATTCGGTGCCCGAAAACCGGCATGATGTGTTTTCTGTCCTTTATCATTCTTTAGTCGTTCCTCCAGATTACCTATTGCTTCCCCACTTACAATTTTCTGTTCCACAGTAAAGAAGAAGCAAGATCCTTTTCCATAAACGCTTTCTACACGCAAAGTTGATCCCATTAACAATAACAGCTGCTGTGTAATATTAATACCCAGCCCTGTTCCTTCTATTGTACGGTTTCTCTTTTCCTCAATTCTCGTAAATGCCTCAAAAAGCTTATTTATATCCTCTTCTTTGATCCCAATGCCTGTATCCTTTACCTGAAAATCAAGTGCACAGGTATTTCCCTTTATACCGCCATCTACATTTAATGTTACAGTCCCCTGTTCTGTGTACTTTACTGCATTTGTCATCAGATTAACAAGAATCTGTTTCAGTCGGACATCATCCCCGTATAGCACCGATGGAATTGACTCATTCACTTTAATTTGTATGCTAAGACCTTTCTGTCTGGCTCTGTCACCAATCAACATATAAATATCATGAAGTAAACTGGAAAGTTGATATGTCACAGGTTCAATCTCCATATGACCAGACTCAATCTTTGAAAAATCCAGAATATCATTTACAATGCCTAGCAATGAATTTGCCGCCGCGTAAATATCCCCGGCATATGATAGAATTTCTTTCTCCCTACTCTCCCGCAAAATCATCTCGCTCATTCCTATGACCGCGTGGATCGGTGTTCTTATCTCATGCGACATATTTGCCAAAAATGCTGATTTTGCATGATTGGCTCCCTCTGCCAGCTTTTTTTCTTCCTTCAGCTGTTCAATCAAATGAATATCTGGGCTTTCCACAGTCAGGAAAAAACCAAGGTTTACCAATGTAATTCCCAGACATGATATCAAAGAAAGGGGTCTGAATGCCTGATAGACAGATATCGTTACCTGAAACACTACAGTAATCAATATAATTTCCCGTTTCTTTTTTTCCATGTCTTTGTAATGACATAAAAGAGAGTAACTCATCATAACTGTATAAATTGCAACACTACCATAGGTCACATAAGCAGCCGGTCCATAGGAATAATTTCCCAGTTCTGTGATGCGGTAGTATAAAGGAAGTACACCCGCTGCTGCTACAGAGGCAATCATAAGCCAGCCATTCTCTCCGACAGCTTCCTCATAAATCATCAGCAATACATATCGATAAATCAGATAAATACAAGCCACAAGGCTCATCAGGAAAAGACGATGCATCAATTGATTCCAAGCAGCTGGAACCTTACTGATATGATTTACCGTATATACCGTTATTCTGTCAAAGACCAGATATAATAACGATATGATCAACAATAAAGAATATAATTTATGTGATCTGGTAACCGTTCTTTTTACTGAAAAATACAATATCATAATAAATATTGTGATAATAAAGCAGCCAGTCTGTAATTTCCCCATATCTGCTACCTCAATGACAGTATTTTATTCTCATTCGCTATCCGGATTGCCTGCTGTCTTGTTCTAACATTTAATTTAGTATAAATATTTTTTACATGAAATTTTACAGTGTTAATACTAATGTCCATAAAATCTGCAATTTCTGCATTTGATCTTCCATCTGCGATCAGACATAAGATTTCTTTTTCTGTTTCTGTTAATGCAGGATAATCTTCTTTTGCTTTTCTTAGATAGTCCGGATACAGCAATGCCATTCTTTTAGACAAGCTGATCAGTTTATTCAGATACTCATTTTCTTTTTGCCTTTCTTTTTTATAACTACGAAGCAGAAAATATATTTTTTCCCCCTCATCTGCTACCAGCCTGTCAAATCTTCTTTCCAGTATCACTGGTAAGATACGATCCAATATGCTATAAGCTTCTCCCGGATTTCCACACAGAAAATAGCTGATTGCACTCAGTATATCAAGTTCACACAAATCCATTATGCGTCCGGCCTCCTGCAACGGTCGTCTTAAATACTCTGCCAGTGAAAGCTGAGCTATATATTTCTCTTCCAGAATATATGCTCTCATTTTTACCATATATTTATATATATCCAACATACATAGTTCCCCCATCTCCCCCGGTGCTTCCCGTGCCATCCACTCTGATACTGTATGTATATCCCCATCATACAATAGTCCCTTTGCACGCATGGCGCTGAAATTTTCAAGCAGCCATCTACTTCTTCCTTCATATAACCTCTGATAAATCTGATCAAGCATTGGGTACACTACAGCAATCTGTCCCGTGGCGATCATTATTTTCATCTGCAAACTCAACGCAATGAACAGAACAGCAATCTCTCCCTCTTTTTCAATAAATGGAATAATACTCACCAAAGTTGTAATTGCCTCAAAGCATGCGTCCCGCTGATAGCTTATTTCTGCATAAGCGATCTCTGCCATACCGATTGCACTGTCTCCGTATAACTGATTTATATATCTGCCAAGTTGTTCTTTATGACCCAGTATCCAGTTACTATAGGCTGTGAAATCCCTAAATCCATTCACAAGTGTCAAACGTCCGGCTGCCAGAGGCAGGTTAGGTAAAATACCATGACTTTGCTGTAGTCCTGCCAGCTTTTGAAGCGCACGGATTACTTTTTCCATATCATTCCCCGGAATGATCACATCTAGGTGAAGTTTCATAAGAGGTTCGTTTTCCACACATAATGCATACCGCTTTGCCCGCTCCAGATCCCCATAAATAGCACTGATTACAGCCGCTGCAGTTGCCAGATAAGGCGTTTGCATAATTTCCTCTTCCGAAAACGCATTTAAATACTTTCTGCAATATCGAAACCCATTCAAGCAACACGGATATGCCAATATTCTACTCAATTGATCTTTCAATGCTTCTTTATTGCCTGCCTGTAATAACTCATCCAGTTCTTCTTTCACGAAAAATTCATTATCCCGATTTTTCATGCTCCCCCTCCTTCCTCTTTTACACTGTAAGCATAAATAACTTTTACAGGATTGTAAACTACCCTCATGGGTGGGAAACTAAGAACTACAGAATTTATTGTTGATTAGCTGGTCTCAAATATCCGCCTATATGATTGTAGTATCTGTTTTTCCCTTTCGCTACAATAAATGCCCAGAAGTATACCAACTATCTGGGCATTTGCATCCTAATATGTGTTTTAGTGCTAGAACCGAAATTATTTATTTTTCCTTTGTGACATAATAGAGACCATATCCCATTCCGGCTGCCAATACCGCTGTCAGACTGTAAATAACCGGTTTCAGCGCAGTCGCCGAAGATACTTCAAAAATGGCAATGGTTTTTCCTGTCATGATAAAAATACCGATTGTACTGATAACTGCCAGCAGGACTGGCATCCATTCATATTGAAATCCACCGTTTTTTGCAAGATTTCTTCTTTTCTCCATCCGGATCACAAGCCAGAACAGTACTGCGGTCACGAGCAGAAGCACTATGCAAAGCAGTCCCATACTCCACGGACTGACAGCTATTTCATTTCCCTTTGTTTCATACAATGTGTTATAGCTGTAGATAAGTGTTCCCTGCAATGACAGGTTAAAATTATAGCGCCACATGCCCTGACAAAATGCCAGCATCAGATAGCCCCAGACAACCAAAAACAGACAACTGCCCGGCGTATTGGTCATTGCTTTCGCCAGAAGTACGATTGCATAAAGCAGCAGACCGATTTCAAGCATCGCAAACACATACAAACTTTCCAGCAAATAGTTCGCTGCAGACATCATATTTTTCGCCTGAGGAAACTGCTCTGTCAGCGTATGCTGCATGGAAAGCTCCAATCCAAGCTGCCCTGCCATATAAAGCACATATGTGACTGCAAAGAACAGAATGCCGGTCAGCATTTCATAACTTGCAGACTTTCCTCGTGTGATCGGCAATGTTGCACTGAATTCTCTCCCTCGCCTGTTCTCCAGCAATATCCATTTAACAAACTGGAGTATGACCAGAAGTGCTGTAAGCAACTTGGCTGCCAGACATGCATTCATCGTTACCACTCTGTAAGACAAATCCTGCAGTTCTGTCATTGTGCTCTCATACCCATCTCTGAGCATTGTTTCTTCCTGCAGCTTTTCAGAGCCTGTTTCCTGCATTTTCTCTATCTTTTCATCCATTCCCTGTATTGCTTTCCGGTATTCTGCTTCCGTTTCTATACCGGATCTGAGATTCTGCGCATTTTGTCCCAGAAAGAACAAGATCAGTAAAACAGATGCCAGTGTCAAAATAACCAGTTCCAAACGGTCTCTGTATAATAGTTTCTTCATGCTAACCCCTCCTATTTTTCCAGTGCTTTTATCATATCTACATTCTCATTCCATGTCAGAAATACTTCCTCAAAACTGATCTTCTGCCGTGTGAGTGACTGCACGCCCATCTGGCTGAGCATTTGTTCGGTTTCTGCTGCATTGCCCATTGTCTGGAACGTAACGAGCCTTCCCATCTGCTTTACTTCATAAAGCCCGATCTGTTTTCTGACTCTTTCCAGTTCATCCTGTCCAATTTCTCCCTGCCACTTCTGTACGCTCTCTATCACATCGTCCATGTCACTATGTCTTTGGATCCTGCCTTGTTTCATAAAAGAAACTTCATCACATAGCATCTCCAGTCCGTTCAGATCATGGGACGATAGGATCACACACAGCTCTCTCTTTTCCGTTTCCTCGATCAGCACATCCTTCAGGTAGCTTCGGCTTCCCACATCCAGTCCGTCAGTTGGTTCATCCATCAGGATATAAGCAGGTCTTCTGGCGATCGCCAGCATAAAGGGAAGCCGCATCTTCTGCCCCTTTGACAGTGCTCCGATTCCCTTTTTCAGATCCACTCCAAATTTCTGATTCAGCTTCATAAACTGATCCATCTGAAAATCCGGGTAACATTTCTGATAGAATTTGAGCAGTCCTCTCACGGAATAGATTGAAAAGAACTCCTGCGAGTCCGATATAAACGCAACTCTTTGCAGTGTTTCTTCGTTATCGTAGATTGCTTCCTTGTCATATGTAATACTGCCGCTTTCCGGCCGGTAGATCCCCGCCATACATTTTAAAAGAGTAGTCTTTCCCGCTCCGTTTTCTCCGATAAACCCATGGATCCTGCCTCTGTCCGCCAAAATCGTTGCATCCTCTACCGCAACTTTCTTCCCATATTTTTTTGTTACATTCATTACTTCCAACATAGCCGTTTTCCCCCTGTCATGCTTTCAATGGTTATCTCTTTTCAATTTACCTTCTCCTGTGAAACTAACCTGCTGCTAGATCTCTTCATAGGCTTCCGCCATCAGTTCCATGACCTGCTCTCTTGTATATCCCATCATTTTCAGCTCCAATGCGATACTTTTCAGAGAATTACGAAGAGAAAGCACTTTTTTGTCATCCATCCGAATTTCTACTTCCTGTGCAATGAAAGTACCTTTTGCACGGATCGTTTCGATCACGCCCTGCCTCTCCAGTTCCTGGTAAGCCTTAGCTACCGTAGACGGCGTGATCCCAAGCTCTGCCGCCAGCCTGCGAACCGATGGAATGGCATCTCCCGGATTAAGACTTTCCCGCATGACAAGCAGCTTGAACTGTTCGATGATCTGCTCATACAATGGTTTGCTGCTTCGTTCATCCAGTTGAATCATGGTATCCTCCTTTCGTTCTATAGTAACGCGCTTTCTGTATTAACTGTACTACTGTATGTAATACAGTATAGGTACGAAAATTTATTTTGTCAAGTATCTGTATTTACATTTTCCTCGTCGCTATAACAAAAAAGGAGAGAATTTCTTCTCTCCCTTCCGATTTCTGCTTACTGTACTGTTACCTGCCCGGATGCACTGATGATAAATCCAACATCCGTCGCAGCTTCTCCCGCCTTGATCTCTCCGTTATAGTCCTTTGAACGGATCACCAGTTTCTTACCGTCTGCCTGATATTCACCGTTCCAGCCATCGGACAGCGTGATCGTATCCGAGAATGTCAGCGATACTTCCCAGGATGACGTTGTCTCTTTTCCATTGTTTGTAATCGTAAGCTGATACTGATAAAAGGTCTTGCCCTCCGACTCCCAGCTTCCTGTTACCTGCGCATCTACTGTCAGATCTCCCGATTTTACCGTCTGTGCAGCAGCATTTTCATGCTGATCTGCGGCATTTGCGTTCTCCGCTGTTCCGGTGTTGTTTTCCTGTGTCTGGTTTTGCTGGCTCTGCGCGGAAGTCTTACTGTCACGCTCTACAGATTCTGTATCCTGATTTTTCTTATCTCCTGCGCTGCCACCAGTGTTTCCTTCCGTATGCAGCATATCATAGATCCATTTACCGCTTTCACTCAGATCTTCTCTAGTAAAACCGGAGGTTTTCTGGCAAGAAGAAGCGATCAATGCCGAAGTTTCCTCTTTATTACAGAAGCTCCATACCGCATAACTGATGCCTTCTTGGTCCATCGTATCGATCCAGCTCTGCGCCTGCCCCAGATCATTTCCTCCGTTTCCGCTTGCATCACACAGACCATATTCGCTGACAAATACAGGAGTTCCGGCTTCTACCGCACTTACCATTTTATTGCGCAGATCTTCCTTGTGCGTTGCTGCATAGAAGTGAAGTGTATACATGATATTGTCATAGTCTGTGATCGGATCATTTTGCGGCTTGTCAATTTCCTGGCTCCACGTTGGTGTGCCAACCAATATCACGGCGTCCGGCGCATTTTCGCGGATCACGGGGATCACCTCATTGGCATACGACTTGATATCTTCCCAGCTGCAGCCGCTGTTCGGCTCATTACAGATCTCATACAGCACATGTTTTTCGTCTTTCAGTTTCTCTGTCATTTCTTTAAAGAATTGCAGTGCTTCCGTCTTATGGGTCAATGGATTGCTGTCATGCAGGATATGCCAGTCCACGATCACATACATATCTGCCTGCTTTGCATATTCCACGCCGTCTGTTACAAGTGCCTTCAGCTTTTCCTTGTCTCCGTCTGTACAATACCCGCCGTTCTCATCCGTATACATGGCGATCCGGAACAGATTCGCGCCCCAATCCGTACTGAGCTGCATCACAGCATCCTGATTTACAAAATCGGGAAACCATGCAATACCGTGGGTGCTGATCCCGCGAAGCTGCACTGCCTGTCCTTTTTCATCCACGAGCTGTGTGCCTTTCACGGACAATGCCCCATTTTGAGATGGCCGCGCCAGAATGTAATCGCCGTTTTTCACGATCCCCTGCTCCGCAGCTTCATCCTTTTCATTTTCTACAGACACTGCATCTGTACTGCTCTTGGCATCTGCACCACTGTTTCCTATATCCGTGTCTGCTTCAACATTCTTCGGATCATCTGCGCCTTTTGCTGCCTGTTTCCCCACAGTTTCTTTCTCCTGTGTCTGTCCTGTTTCCTGTTCTGCCGTCTGCTGCGCATCCTTCTTTCCACACGCAGTAAGCCCCAGACAACATATGCATATGCCCATGATCACTACACTTTTCTTGAATCCCTCATATAATTGTCTCATGCTAATCCTTCTCATCCGGCGCAAACAGACCTTCCCATTTCATCTGATTCCATTTCGCATTATTCTGCTCCATGCCCTTCTTCTGCATGATACGGTTCCGGTCACTTAAGATCGCAAGCATCTCATCCACGATCTCTTCCTCCGGAAGATTTGTATAATGTGACAGATAGCCGATCATCCGTCCGGCTGTAAAATCCGTATTCAGATTTCTTGTGATCAGCTCGCTGAACTGCTGTGAATAGCCCTTTTCCTGCAATATGTCATACAGTTCTTCACTGATGGGAGATTTCGAGTTTCTTTCCGCCTGCATTTTCGCCTTATGCCTTTCTTTGCTTTTCTATAGGCACATTATATCATTTGAAAAAGAAACCTGCATCAGAATATTTTCTTTACCATGGCTCTCGGAATTAATGCCGCAATCACCCCAAATACAGGGATACATGCAAGCATCGGCCAGATCACATAATGACTGGTGAACATGATCATACCACCGGCAATCGCATATACAACGTAGTAATTCAGTAGCTGCCCTACCGTCAGTACAAGTACAAATGCAAGTCCCATTCTCAGCATTCCTTCAAAGGAAAGCATGAAAGCGATCTGCTTTTTTGTCATACCGACAGACCATAAGATTTTCAGTTCCTGTTTCCGTTCATGGATCGAGGTGTAAGTCAGATTGATAAAATTCAAAATGCCAATCAGCGCCAGGATCGCACTCAACGCACCTCCTACGATCAGAAACATGTTTACCATATCTTTAAATTCCTGCAGATACATTTTTCTGGATTTAAAATCCAACTTTTGATTTGTCACATCACAATACTGTTCTACATACGCCTCATCCGCCTCAAGATACTCCTTCTCCACATTGATCATGAATTGCAAAGCGCCCTTCGCCTGTGGCACAACCTTCAGATATTCCGCAGCGGGTATTGTTATATAGATGTCCATTCCATGGCTGTGCATTGGTCCCATGACATATGGCACATCTCCGATTCCAATGACCTCATATTCCTTTGTGCTGCCATCCGGCAGCTGAACCGGTATTTTCTCTCCTACCTGATACAGCGCCAGATCCGCATCGTTGCCGTCACTATCCAACATAGAAGATACAATGGCATAATCGCCGGAGCAAAAAGTATTCCAGTCGACCTTATCCGTTTCCAGTTCCAGTGCATGGAAGACCAGCTCATCCACACCATACAAATGAGAGCTGATCTCTTTCCGGTCGTAAACACACGAATCCCACCACTCTTTTTCATCCGGGCTTTGCACATACCAGTCAGTATGTTCCTCATATATTTTTTTCATCCTTTCCCATGCATCGCCTTCCAGCTTCTGCTCCGATTCCTCCATATAGATTGCACCGGATTCTGTAACACCATCCATTGCTCTGAGTGCTTCCATATCCTGTGCAGATACTCCCTCCAGATTTTTGTCAATAGCACTGAGATTATATAACGTGGCATCTGCAATGGAAAAATCACTGCCCGCAAACATGGAAATATATTTATCTTCATCAAAGCAGGAAACGATCGATACTGTAACATTGATCATCAGAACGCTGAGTACCATGGATAATAGCACCGCTGTCGTTCTCTTCTTATTTCTTTTCAGATTTTCCCATGCCATGGAAAACGGCGTTACCCACTTTGCCTTTTTATGCTTTGACAGCTTTTCTACCGGACAGTCACTGAACTTTACAGCCTCTACCGGAGATATTTTCCGAATGATCCTGCAGGGCTTTGCGCAACTGATCCTGACTGTGATCCACGCAAATACAGCACAGGCAAGAAACACAAATCCATTCGGATAAACCTTGCATGCATCTGTCAACATATTATTTGCAATCAGAGGCACTACAAAATATGATATCAGATAGCCCAGAAGCATGCCTACCGGGATCGCGATCACACTTAAAAACAATGCCTGCCTTAAAACCATTTTTTTCAACTGCCTGTTCGTCATTCCGATCGTTTTCAACAGACCATAATAATGAATATCGGACGTGATCGCGATCAGGAAAATGTTATAAATGATCAGATACCCCGCCAAAATGATCATGATCAATATAACTGCAACGATCAGAACGGTTGTTGCATCCAGCTCACTTGTCGTATATGCCCAGTTAATGCCATCCTTGATTTCCTCTCCGAAACCGAGTCTGTCCTTCAGCGCATCCATTTTTCCTGTAATATTGAAGGAAGAACTGAAATTAAAATCAGGATTGATGGAACCTGCATAGGAATTTGCCTGCATATATCTGTTATAATCCTCTCTATTCTTCCAGACAGGCGCAAAACTTTCCTGAAATTCTTTTGAAAAATAAATTTCATTTGTCAGCGTCGACGCCGGTTTCTCCCAGATCCCGCAGACTTTAAAATCTCCTTCATAGGTATCAAATCCATTGGTGAGCTGCAGATGCAGGATCTGTCCAAGCTCGTGTGGAACACCGAAGGCGTCCAGAACCGCAGTACAGGTTGCCACTTCCTCATATTTTTGAGGCAGCGTTCCTGTCTCCGGGTAAGAATAGCTCTGCTTTGCGCAAAGAGGCTCCGTGTATCTGATCTCTGTATAATCTTCAGATAATTCTTCATTTAACACTTCTCCAAGTATGACATTATAGGACAGATCGTAAATTTTTGTATCTGTTTTGAGCTTATCATATTCTTCCTGTGTCAGATACTTGAAACCTGCATGTGTGTATGTACCGACCTGATAGCAGGTTGCAGTTTCAAGCGATTTGATCAGACTGCTTATCACCGTAAACAGCGTGGTGAGCATGACCGTTGTTAAAATGATCGCTGCCAGCAGGATACTGTTTCTCTTTTTATTTGCCAGTATGCTCTTTTTACTGATATTCGCAATACATTTCCCATTTTGCACCTTACGCATGGATCTGACCCCCTCCCGCTAAAATGCGTCCATCCTCAATACGGATGATGCGGTCAGCCATCTGCGCGATCTCCTCGTTATGTGTGATCATAACGATCGTCTGTTTAAATTTCTGCCCAGTTACCTTAAGCAAACCCAATACATCCTGACTTGTCTTGGAATCCAGATTTCCGGTCGGCTCATCTGCCAGAATAATAGATGGTTTTGTGGCAAGTGCTCTCGCGATCGCCACCCTCTGCTGCTGTCCGCCGGAAAGCTGATTTGGCAGACTGTTTTTCTTTTCGGTAAGACCTAATGTCTCAATTACCTGTTCTATGAATGCCTCATCCACTCTGCCGCCGTCTAACTGGATCGGCAGTACGATATTCTCATATACGTTCAGCACCGGAACAAGATTATATGCCTGAAACACAAAACCGATCTTTCTTCTTCTGAAAATAGTCAGTTCTTCCTCTTTCAGGTCAAAGATCTTTTTCCCATCTACCAGCACAGTACCTGCTGTAGGGCGGTCAAGTCCTCCCAGCATATGCAGGAGTGTGGACTTTCCGCTGCCCGATGTACCGACGATTGCTACAAATTCGCCCTGTTCTACCGACAGATCCACGCCATCCAATGCTTTCACACATACCATGTTCTGGTCATAATATTTCTTCAGATTTTCTGTTCTTAAAATTTCCATTTTGCTTTCCTTTCCATTGTAGTTTATTATAATCCCGTCAATTAAATATGCTGGGTATTTCTTTACAATACCCAGCATATCGCATTGTTCTTTCCAGATTCTTTCTCAAATCTTACAATGTTGCAATATTTGGAACCTCCATCCGTGCATCTCTTGGAAAGCATATATCAAATGTAGAACCCTTTAAGACCTCTGACCTGACCTTTATGTATCCTCCGTTATGTTCCACGATTTCCCGCGCCAGATATAAGCCGATGCCTATTCCTTCTTTGTCATGCACTGCTTTACCTCTGTAAAACCGTCCAAACAATAACGGAATTTCTTCTTCCGCAATGCCCACACCCTGATCTGTGATCCGTATTCCCGAAAAAAATTCATAAGAAAACTCTTCCACAGAAATCACTGTACCTGCGTCTGAATACTTGATCGCATTGTCCAGAATGTTATAAACTGCTTCCACAACCCATTTTTCGTCAATGTTTGCCTGATAGCAGTTACCTTCTTTTATACAGATCGTTATCTTCTTTTCGGTAGCTTTAGGCAACGCCTGTTCCACCGCTTTGCTGATGATTGTCTGATAAGCAGTTATCTTTTGCTCATATTGGAAGATTCCGGTCTCAAGCCGTGACATTTTCACAAGTGCACCGATCAGGCTTTCCAGCTTCTTTCCCTGCGCATGTATTTCACCTGCATATTCCTTTTCCTTCTCTGTCTCCGCTTCCTCTGTCAACAGTTCCGCATACATCAGTATATTCGTAAGCGGTGTTTTTGTCTGGTGCGAAATATTTGTGATGAGCTCCTTTATGTTATTCTTTTCTTCACAGATCTTCTTTTCAGACATCGATGCTGTAGTCAGATAACGCATCAGCTTTGTCTGCAATTTTGAGAGCTCACTTTCATCAAAGCAGTTTTCCTCAAAAGTGCCTGCGATCGCATCATCCAGCATCTGATTTAAAATTTCATATTCGTTTCTTCTAAATTTCATGTTTCCACCTATGCTGCCATCACAAATATCTGCTATCCGGCAGATGCGCCGCTATCCTTTCAAAACATATCCAATACCGTATATAGTATGGATCAGCCGCTCCCCGGGGCTTTCTATTTTATCCCGCAGTCTTTTCACACTGACAGACAATGCATTTTCATCCACATACTGCTGATTCTGCCATACATGGTCGATCAGCTTTTCCCGGGAAAGCGTGATCCCTTCATTTTCCGTGAAATATTTCAGCAGGCGGATCTCCGTCTTACTCAGCTCAATTTCTGTACCATTTCTCTGAAACAACAAATTGTCAAAATCCAGAAACAAACCATGTTTTTCGTATCTGTTTGCATGCTCTGCCTGTCTGGATCCTGCTCTTGCCAGCAGATTGTTCACGCGAAGCCTTAATGTCATGAGCGAAAATGGCTTTGTGACATAATCATCTGCCCCCAGCGTCAGTCCCATCACCTCGTCCAGTTCCGTATCGTTCGCCGTAAGTATCAGGATCGGTACATTGGATATCTTTCTGACTTGCCTCAAATAATCAAATCCGTTTCCGTCCGGCAGATTGATATCCAGGATCACAAGATCCGCCTGCTCTATATGCTGAATCTCACCTAGTGAAAAAAACTGACGACACTCATATGCTTCATTTCCAAGCGTCAGCTCAATTCCGTGATTCAGTGCCACGTCATCTTCTATGATGTAGATTATCTTTTTGTCCTGTGCCATTTTGCTCTCCTGCAAGTTGTCATTACATTTCTGTATCCATCCGTAAAAGCCATCTCTTAAATGGTCAGGCTTATTACAGCTTTACATCGTTTTGAATACTTACATCATAGCATATTTTCAGGCGTTTGGAATTTCTTTTACACGCTTTCACTGAATATCTATCGAAACCGGCTCCTCTCCCGGCTTAACCAGAAGCAATAACGACTGTATCTCATCCACATCTACCACGCGGTCATAACCTGTGATATGGTATGCATGTGTTGCATCCGTATAGCCGACATTTCCGCCATCTGCCAGATACGGAATATGGGTTCCGTCTTTCAGAATGACACCTTTTACTTCCGGGATTCCAATTTCATCTTCATTTGCCTCCATATCCGCAGAAACTGTGTAATTTACCCGCATGGATATCGGTGATATTTCCGCGTCTGTGACTGTAATGTCCGCTCCCGCCAATTCTTTATTGATATCAAAATGCTTTGCGGAGCTGACATCAGGCAGTTTCATTTCAAATTTCCATACGCCGTCTTTTTCATTGGTAAAATCCGTTTTATATAAGGTTCCCAGATTCTCAAACTCCACATTTACTGTTTTACCTAACAGTGTATCTTTTTCATCGGCAACAAATGCCTTGATAATATATTCCAGATTACCATTTTCATCCAGATAATGACTTATGACATCTCCATCCTCTCCGAACTGAATAGCACTTCCGTCCTCATACACCGGGGTTCCATTTTCATCCGGTACGATCCCATCATAAATTGATCCTGCCATATTCAACAGGACATCTTTGGAATCCACATTAACGCTTTCAAATCCCGGTTCCTTGTCCCCACTTACCTGATATCCTGAGATAGTAAAAGACATGTAGGCAAAACGCTCGTCCACAATGACTGTATCAGGCGCGATCGTTACCCCATTATCTACAACCTTTAATGCTTCATAATCAGCCTTTTCCGGATAAATTTCAGCAATGCTGTCATTTGTCAACTGCTGTTGCTGTGTATCACTTGCCTGTATATTGCCATTCATCCCCCTTCCCCAGTAATGATGAATCGCAGCCACCACACTTGCACTGCTGACTGCCAGTATACATGCACCTGCGATGACCGCAGCCTGTGATTTCAACCATGTTCTCTTATTCTTCTTGCTCATTATGACACAATCCTCCTGTCTGATCATTTCAAAGGCATGATTGGTCTTCTTTAATACACTTTCTGATAATTCAATTTCTTCCGGTAATATTTTTTCTTCCATCATATGAATTCTCCTCTCCGTAAAACTTTGCGAGCTGCTTTCTTCCTCTTGAAAGATATGTTTTTATCGTATTTTGCACTTTCTTCACATTGATCCAGTCCAATATAAACTCTTTTTTCTCTCAAAATAGTATAACAATGATTGATCAGTATTCTTGTAAGCCATGTCTTAAAGTATTGCGGCTTCTTCAAGGTATCTATCTTTTCCCAGCACGATAATATAGTATCCTGCATCGCATCTCCGGCATCTTCTTCACTTGCCAGAATGGCGATTGCAACGCGATACATATCCTTCATCTGTAAGTCCAGCAATTCGCAAAAAGCATCTTTATCACGCCTTTGTGCTCGTTTGACTAAAAATATGTTTTCTGTATTCATTTTTTCTCCTGCGCGCATATCTGTAATTTTAAAATAAAGCGTCCTTTATTTCATTTTACATACATTAGACGGAGATTGGTGGGATTGGGTTTCAAGAATATGAAAAAAGGGTTCCAGAGGAAATCCTCTGGAACCCTATAAACCCATAGTGTGAAAATATACTAAGATCTAATTGCATTTAGAATCTGTAAAATTTGTAGTAATTCTATTCTCCATATGGATAATAATGCTCTGCCTTCGACTGAAACTCCTTCAAATCACAAATCTTCCTATCCGCATCAAACTCCGCAATGGTAACCCCGTTAAAGCCATCCACATTACCATCATAGTTGCACTTAAAATACCACTCTACAACGACTGTATTTTCTGAAACAATCACACGCTTTATATTCCACTGTAAAACCGTACCTTTCCGATTCCATTCTTCAAACCATCTGATTACCTGTCCAATGCCTTTATATACCGGACCATAACACTCACTGTAAATAACATTGTCACTGAAAATCTGTTTTACAACAGTAATATCTTTATCCAACCAGCATTGAAAATATTTTCTAATAACCTCTTCCATTCTACTGTTCTCCCTTTCCACATAAACTTGTTATAGTACTTACAACTTTACCCTTGCAACAAGTGTTTCAAATCCTTAATTAAATAAATATTCAAGCATACAAAAAGAACCAAATTATTTTTTTCGGTATCGTCTATCACGGTTACTACCGATAATTTCAATATGGTCGGAAAGACCTTTTAAAATATCTTTTGTTCGACTTTCTTTCAAACCTAACAATTCACAGAAATCCCAAATACCATACTCTTTTCCATCTTCCATAAATTCAAGAATTCTATCATATTGCATTTGAGTTTTCTTAGTCACTTTCTTACCGCCGCTTTTTATCGCCGTTTTTTTATCGCCGCTTTTTATCGCCGCTTTTTTATCGCCGCTTTTTTTGAACGAAAGCGACAGTACCGTTCTATCAGGATCAAATCTCTCCTCAATCACCGGTTCTTCTAGACCTTCATCTGCCCAAACATTAAAGATATTCGGCACACCACTTCCAGCACGTTCACCGATATTGATAAGATTAAACATCTTCATAAGTGCCTTGTTTCGCGGATCGGATTCACCGCCAAGACGCATCTGCTTTTTACCCGTTCTGATATAACCGGGATTTGCCAAAACCAGCTTGTCCGGCTCTTTTCGAATAACAATGCCACGCAAGCCATGATAATCTGCATTAATTAAACAGTTTGCCAATGCTTCGCGAATTGCCTTGTGTACCGGCGTATCGTCAACACGCTCACCACCGGACATTTTGAATGGCACCTTAACATCTTTGATAATTTTGTTATAAACTCTGAAATAAAAGTCGCACACATTTCCGGACCATTCACCGGAACTGGACTGCAATCTGTCACTCCAGCGCGTAGTAGGATCTAACTCTTCTCTATAATCCAAGAAATACTCAGGGAAATGACGAACAATATTATACTCATCCCCGAACATCAACATGCCCGCTGCCGTAGGATGCAACCTTCCATCTTCCTCAGAAATTGCAGCCGCACCAATGCTTCGCAAGTATTCATGATCACTCAAACGTTCAAATGGATGTCCTTCTTTTAATGTACGATGACTGTTGCGATATCCATGAATCGTATCATAATTCAAATCTTCCATATGAACCTTGTCCAGCACTTCCATATCCATGGTACGCTCAGTCTGATCACGGAGCATTGTTTTTACCTGCAGTCGGGTACAGTGATAATCGCCCTCATAATTTCTGCGGAATGTACCATTAAAAATATCATTATTAATGTACACCGGCTTCTGCTCGCGCTTTGCCATCGGCACATAAATGACCATAATGACATCCTTATTATCACCAACCTCATATATCTGTACATCATCTTCTGACAGGAGATTGATACTTACCTTCTTAGAATTGTTCATATTATCCCAAAATTCTTTACGAAGTTTAGATGCATTCTGAAGACCAGTGGTTCTCCAACTACCATCCTTATTTTCTTTGACACCAAGAATAATAACTCCGCCATAGCAATTTGCAAAAGAAGAATAGGTATCCCACAAAGAAACTGGCAATCCACCTTCTGCTTTTTTCACTTCTCTTCTGTTATCTTCTCTATATTCATCAAACTGTGAAAGGTCAAAAGTATTTTTCAATGGGCTCATCTCTTTTCTATTCTAAGATTGATTTTATCTTACTTCTCATCTAATAATTCTTTCACATCATCTTTATTTTATATATTTAATATTAACATAGTAATTTTTATTTGTACACAAGTCTTAATAGTACAAAAAAGGTCATTTACGCCGCTCCACTATATCTCAGCCGCGAACTTTCCCCAATAAATAAACAAAAATAAACCCAGAAACAAACAAGCTTGTTCCTGGGCTATATTTTTACTTATTTACTTGGCTCATTGCCATCGCGCAGATTACTCGATGATTGTAGCAACACGTCCTGAACCTACAGTACGTCCACCTTCACGAATAGCGAATGTAAGACCCTGCTCCATAGCGATTGGATGGATCAGTTCGATTGTCATTTCTACGTTATCACCAGGCATGCACATTTCTGTACCTTCTGGTAATTCACAAACACCTGTGATATCAGTTGTTCTGAAGTAGAACTGAGGTCTGTAGTTGTTGAAGAAAGGAGTATGACGTCCACCTTCATCTTTTGTTAAAACGTAAACCTGAGCTGTGAACTTTCTGTGGCATGTTACACTACCTGGTTTAGCAAGAACCTGTCCTCTTTCGATATCTGTTCTCTGGATACCACGAAGAAGTGCACCGATGTTATCACCAGCCTGAGCTTCGTCTAACAGCTTACGGAACATTTCGATACCAGTTACAACAGTCTTCTGTGTTTCTTCCTTAACACCAACGATTTCAACTTCATCAGACATATGAAGAACACCACGCTCTACTCTACCAGTAGCAACTGTACCACGACCTGTAATAGAGAATACGTCTTCGATAGGCATCAGGAATGGCTTATCTGTATCACGCTGAGGATCTGGAATATAAGAATCAACTGTATCCATAAGTTCCATGATCTTGTCGCCCCACTCGCTCATCGGATCTTCCAGAGCTTTCAGAGCAGAACCTTTGATGATTGGGCAGCCTGTGAAATCATATTCCTCTAACTGCTCTGTGATTTCCATTTCTACTAATTCAAGTAATTCTGGATCATCAACCATATCACATTTGTTCATGAATACTACGATGTAAGGTACACCTACCTGACGAGACAGAAGGATGTGCTCCTTTGTCTGAGCCATAACACCATCAGTAGCAGCTACAACGAGGATAGCACCATCCATCTGAGCAGCACCTGTGATCATGTTCTTTACATAGTCAGCATGGCCTGGGCAGTCAACGTGAGCGTAATGTCTCTTTGCTGTCTGGTATTCAACGTGAGCTGTAGAAATTGTGATACCACGTTCTCTTTCTTCTGGAGCCTTATCGATATTTTCGAAATCAACTTTTTCGTTACCTGGTACTCTTTCAGCTAATACTCTTGTGATAGCTGCTGTTAAAGTTGTTTTACCATGGTCAACGTGACCGATAGTACCAATGTTACAATGTGGTTTGGTTCTGTCAAATTTAGCTTTTGCCATTTTGAAACTCTCCTTTAATTTTCTTATTATTGTTTGTTTGTGTCTATTAACTCGGCTATCTTTGATTATAGTAAAGATAGCCGATAATTTCAAGCATTTTTAGCCGCAGGGGTCAATTATTTTGCCTTTGCTGCTAAAACCTTTTCCTGTACGGACTTCGGTACCGGCTCATATTTCTCGAAGAACATTGAGTAGTTACCACGTCCCTGTGTCTTAGAACGCAGGTCTGTAGAATAACCGAACATTTCAGCAAGCGGAACATAACCCTTAACCATCTTGCCGCCGCCGATATCTTCCATACCTTCGATACGTCCACGACGTGAGTTGATATCACCGATTACATCACCCATGTATTCTTCAGGCATTGTAACTTCTACCTTCATGATAGGCTCAAGTAATACAGGTGCAGCCTTCTGCATAGCTTCCTTGAATGCCATAGATCCGGCAATATGGAATGCCATTTCTGAGGAATCGACTTCATGGTAAGAACCATCGTATACATTTGCATGTACACCAAGTACAGGGAATCCTCCAAGGATACCAGCCTTTGCAGCTTCTTCGATACCTTCACCGACTGCTGGGATGTATTCCTTCGGAATAGCACCACCGACAACGGTAGACTCGAACTTGAATGTTTCTTCGCCGTTCGGATCCATTGGCTCGAATTTAACTTTACAGTGTCCGTACTGTCCACGACCACCGGACTGCTTAGCATATTTGTATTCCTGATCAACAGGCTTTGTAAATGTCTCTTTGTAAGCAACCTGAGGAGCACCTACGTTAGCTTCTACCTTGAATTCACGAAGCAGACGGTCAACGATGATCTCCAGATGAAGCTCACCCATACCGGCGATGATTGTCTGACCAGTTTCCTGATCTGTGTGCGCACGGAATGTCGGATCTTCTTCAGCAAGTTTTGCTAAAGCTTCACCTAATTTACCCTGACCTGCTTTTGTCTTAGGCTCGATAGCGAGCTCGATAACAGGTTCCGGGAATTCCATAGACTCAAGGATAACAGGATGCTGCTCATCACAGATTGTATCACCTGTTGTTGTGAACTTAAAACCAACTGCTGCTGCGATATCACCAGAGTAAACTTTGTCAAGCTCTGCTCTCTTGTTTGCATGCATCTGCAGGATACGTCCAACACGTTCCTTTTTGTCTTTTGTAGCGTTCAGTACATAAGATCCAGCATTCATTGTACCGGAATATACACGGAAGAATGCAAGCTTACCAACGAATGGGTCAGCCATGATCTTGAATGCAAGAGCTGAGAAAGGTTCTTCATCAGAAGAATGTCTTACGATCTCATTGCCCTCTAAGTCAACACCCTTGATAGGTGGGATGTCTGTAGGTGCCGGCATGTACTCCAGGATAGCATCCAGAAGCTTCTGTACACCTTTGTTACGATATGCGGAACCACAGCAAACCGGAATAGCTGTACATTCACATGTAGCTTTACGAAGAACTTTCTTTAAATCTTCAACAGCTGGTTCTTCTCCTTCCAGATACTGCATCATCAGATCATCGTCCAGCTCGCAGATCTTTTCGATCAGTTCGCTACGATATAATTCTGCATCATCCTTCATATCATCCGGGATATCAGTGATGGAAATATCATCACCCTTATCGTCGTTGTAAATATATGCTTTCATCTCGAACAGATCGATAATTCCCTTGAAATCATCTTCTTTACCGATTGGTAACTGAAGAACGATCGCATTCTTACCTAATCTTGTTCTGATCTGCTCTACTGCACCGTAGAAGTTTGCGCCCAGGATGTCCATTTTGTTAATGAAAGCCATTCTAGGTACGTTGTATGTGTCAGCCTGACGCCATACATTTTCTGACTGAGGCTCTACACCACCCTTTGCACAGAATACGCCGACAGCGCCATCCAGTACACGAAGGGAACGCTCAACCTCAACTGTAAAGTCAACGTGTCCAGGAGTATCAATGATGTTGATACGATGCTCTAAAGCGCCTGGTTTTGGCTTACAGTTTTCCTCTAATGTCCAGTGACATGTAGTAGCGGCTGATGTGATTGTAATACCTCTTTCCTGCTCCTGTTCCATCCAGTCCATGGTAGCAGTACCTTCATGGGTATCACCAATCTTGTAGTTAACACCAGTATAATAAAGGATACGCTCTGTTAATGTTGTTTTACCAGCATCGATATGAGCCATAATACCTATATTTCTGGTTCTCTCTAATGGATATTCTCTTCCAGCCAAGGTATTTCCTCCTTTTAGAATCTGTAGTGAGCAAATGCTTTATTAGCCTCTGCCATTTTATGCATGTCTTCTTTTCTCTTAACAGCTGCGCCAGTGTTGTTAGCAGCATCTAAGATCTCGTTAGCCAGTCTGTCTTCCATAGTCTTCTCTGATCTCTTACGTGAGAACATTGTAAGCCAACGAAGACCTAAAGCCTGACGTCTGTCAGGACGTACTTCGATAGGTACCTGATAAGTAGCACCACCAATACGTCTTGCTTTTACTTCCAGAGAAGGCATGATGTTGTTCATAGCCTCTTCGAAAGTTTCAAGAGCCGGTTTACCGGATTTCTCTTCTACTTTAGCAAATGCTCCGTAAACAATCTTCTGTGCTACACCTTTCTTACCGTCTAACATAATGTTATTGATAAGCTTTGTAACCACTTTGCTGTTGTACATAGGATCTGCTAATACGTCTCTTTTCTGAATATGTCCTTTACGTGGCACGGTTCTTCCCTCCTTAATTATTATTAACTAAATCATAGGTACTCACATATAACCACTAATGTGTACGTGCGGTATTGTCTATCCACACAATGTGTGATAATCGAATCCCAACACTAAATTAGTCTGTAACCTGTGGTACATTTGAAACCAAGCCGGATTATTTAGCCTGTTTTGGTCTCTTAGCGCCGTATTTGGAACGGGCCTGCTTTCTGTTAGCAACTCCTGCTGTATCCAAAGTACCTCTGATTACGTGATAACGTGTACCAGGAAGGTCCTTTACTCTACCACCTCTTACTAAAACAACGCTATGCTCCTGTAAGTTGTGGCCTTCACCTGGAATATAAGATGTAACTTCGATTCCGTTTGAAAGACGAACTCTGGCGATCTTTCTAAGAGCTGAGTTAGGTTTCTTAGGAGTAGCAGTCTTAACAGCTGTACAAACACCACGCTTCTGTGGTGAAGAAACATCAGTAGCTTTCTTGTGAAGGGAGTTATATCCTTTCTGAAGAGCAGGTGCTGTTGATTTCTTTACAGATGTCTGACGTCCTTTTCTTACTAACTGGTTAAATGTTGGCATTCTTTTTCACCTCATTTCTTATAGTTTGATTTTCTATGCGCACAAAAATAAATGCAATTTCATGCACACTCGTTTAGTATAGGTTCTGATTTTCCCTTTGTCAAGTAGTATTCCCACTTTTTTCTTTCTTAACGGGCAAAGAAAAGGGGCTTTCCGGTCATTTTCCGGAAAGCCCTGTCAAATTCTGCTTTATTCTGTTACATTTTCTGTTGTTTCTTCTGTTTCAGCAGCTTCGGTATCTTCTACCTGCTCTGCTACATCTTCCGCAACATCATCGAAACTTACTTCATCATCAAAGGAGATCTCATCTTCCGGATCCTTATCTGTACTTAAGACTACATTTCTGTATCTCTTCATACCGGTTCCTGCCGGGATCAGCTTACCGATGATTACGTTTTCTTTCAGACCGATCAGTGGATCAACCTTACCCTTGATAGCTGCTTCTGTCAGAACCTTTGTTGTTTCCTGGAAGGAAGCGGCTGACAGGAAGGAGTTTGTAGCAAGGGCTGCCTTTGTGATACCAAGCATTACCTGCTTGCCTTCTGCCGGCTGTTTACCCTGTGCGATCAGTTCTTCATTCATATCTTCGAAGTCGAGTACATCAACTAAGATACCAGGTAAGAAATCGGAATCTCCGTTGTTCTCGATGCGGATCTTCTTCAGCATCTGACGTACGATTACTTCGATATGCTTATCTGCAATATCAACACCCTGCAGACGGTATACACGCTGTACTTCACGGATCATGTAATCCTGTACTGCACGGATACCCTTGATCTTTAACAGATCGTGTGGGTTGACACTACCTTCTGTCAGTTCATCACCGGCTTCAAGTTTTGCACCGTCTAAGATCTTGATACGTGATCCGTAAGGGATCAGATATGTCTTGCTTTCGCCTGTTTCTTCATTTGTAATGATAATCTCACGTTTCTTCTTTGTATCCTTGATCGTAGCAATTCCACCGAACTCAGCAATGATTGCAAGTCCCTTTGGCTTTCTTGCTTCAAAAAGCTCTTCGACACGAGGAAGACCCTGTGTGATATCGTCACCGGCTACACCACCTGTATGGAAGGTACGCATCGTAAGCTGTGTACCAGGTTCACCGATTGACTGGGCAGCGATAATACCAACTGCTTCACCGACCTGTACGGCTTCACCTGTTGCCATGTTGGCACCGTAGCACTTAGAGCAGATACCGTTGTGGCAGCGGCAGCCAAGGATCGTACGGATCTTGACCTGCTCGATCGGATTGCCGTCTTTATCTACACCAACGCTCATGATCTTGCTTGCTCTGCTTGGAGTGATCATGTGGTTTGCCTTTACGATCAGATTACCGTCTTTATCTTTGATATCTTCGCAGGAGAAACGTCCTGTGATACGGTCTTTCAGACCTTCGATCGTTTCTTTTCCATCCATGAATGCTTTTACATACATACCAGGGATTTCGCTGCGGTTTTCGCTACAATCTGTTTCACGGATGATCAGTTCCTGTGAAACGTCAACCATACGTCTTGTCAGGTATCCGGAATCGGCTGTACGAAGCGCCGTATCGGACAGACCCTTACGGGCACCATGCGCTGACATGAAGTATTCCAGTACGTCAAGACCTTCACGGAAATTTGACTTGATAGGCAATTCGATCGTACGACCGGTTGTATCTGCCATCAGACCACGCATACCTGCAAGCTGTTTGATCTGCTGGTTGGAACCACGGGCACCAGAGTCAGCCATCATGAAGATGTTATTGTACTGATCCAGACCTTTCAGAAGGACATCTGTCAGTTCCTTATCTGTCTCGTTCCATGTTTCAACAACAGCTCTGTATCTTTCTTCTTCTGTAATAAGACCACGGTTGAAGTTCTTTGTGATCAGATCAACTGTCTTCTGGGCTTCTTCCAGCATCTGTGGCTTCTGCGCCGGTACTGTCATATCGGAAATGGATACGGTCATAGCGGCTCTTGTAGAGTACTTGTAACCCATTGCCTTGATATCATCCAGTACTTCTGCTGTCTTTGTTGCACCATGTGTATTGATAACTTTTTCCAGAATCTGCTTCAGTCCCTTTTTACCGACATGGAAGTCGATCTCAAGTGCCAGTGCATTATCCGGATTGCTTCTGTCTACAAATCCAAGATCCTGCGGGATGATCTCATTTAAGATGAAACGTCCCATTGTGGACTCTACATTACCTGTTACTGTGCTGCCATCAGGCATCTGCTTGTGTACACGGACCTTGATACGGCTGTGCAGTGTAATGATCTGGTTTTCATATGCCAGGATTGCTTCATTCACACTCTTGAAGAATTTGCCTTCTCCCTTTGCACCAGGTCTTTCCTGTGTCAGGTAGTAAATACCAAGTACCATATCCTGTGAAGGAACGGCTACAGGGCCACCATCGGATGGCTTTAACAGGTTGTTCGGTGATAACAGGAGGAATCGGCATTCTGCCTGTGCTTCCACGGAAAGCGGAAGATGGACAGCCATCTGGTCACCGTCGAAATCGGCGTTGTATGCGGTACATACAAGTGGATGCAGCTTAATAGCCTTACCTTCTACCAGGATTGGCTCAAATGCCTGAATACCAAGTCTGTGCAGTGTAGGAGCACGGTTCAACATAACCGGATGCTCTTTGATGACTTCTTCGAGCACATCCCAAACCTGTGTATCTAACTTTTCAACTAATTTCTTTGCGTTTTTAATATTCTGTGAAATGCCTCTTGAAACAAGCTCTTTCATAACGAAAGGCTTGAATAATTCAATCGCCATTTCTTTCGGCAGACCACACTGATAGATCTTCAGTTCCGGTCCTACAACGATAACGGAACGTCCTGAGTAGTCAACACGCTTACCTAACAGGTTCTGACGGAAACGACCGCCCTTACCTTTCAGCATATCGGACAGGGACTTCAGTGCTCTGTTGCCAGGGCCTGTTACCGGACGTCCTCTACGACCGTTATCGATCAGAGCATCTACAGCTTCCTGCAGCATTCTCTTTTCGTTTCGAACGATGATATCCGGTGCACCGAGCTCGATCAGTCTCTTCAGACGGTTGTTTCTGTTGATGATACGACGATACAGATCATTCAAATCTGATGTTGCAAAACGTCCACCATCGAGCTGTACCATTGGTCTTAAATCCGGTGGGATAACCGGGATCGCATCCATGATCATCCATTCCGGTCTGTTTCCTGACTCACGGAAAGCTTCTACAACTTCCAGTCTTTTGATAATTCTGGCACGTTTTTGTCCGTTGGCATCCTTCAGCTCTGTTTTCAGCTCTACGGAATCCTTTTCCAGATCGATCGCTTCCAGAAGCTCTTTGACTGCCTCAGCACCCATGCCTGCACGGAATGCATTTGCGCCGTATTTATCTTTGGCATCCTGACATTCCTTCTCTGACAGGATCTGTTTGTATTCCAGATCTGTCTCACCTGCATCCAGTACGATATAAGATGCAAAATATAATACCTTTTCCAGTACACGAGGAGAAAGGTCTAATAAAAGACCCATTCTACTCGGGATTCCCTTGAAATACCAGATATGGGAAACCGGTGCTGCCAGTTCGATATGTCCCATACGCTCTCTACGGACGCTTGACTTTGTAACTTCAACGCCACAACGATCGCAGACAACACCTTTATATCTGATTTTTTTGTATTTACCACAATGACATTCCCAGTCCTTGCTTGGTCCGAAAATTCTTTCACAGAACAGACCGTCACGTTCCGGCTTTAACGTTCTGTAGTTGATCGTTTCCGGCTTCAGGACTTCTCCTCTGGACCATTCTCTGATCTTATCCGGTGATGCCAATCCAATTTTGATCGCATCAAATGTCACTGGTTCGTACGTTTCGTTTTTTGTTTCTGACATTTATGGCACTCCTTCCAACTTACGTTTGTAGAATCCTTATTCGTCATATGAATCATCCAGACCGTCGCCGTCGAACGAAAAGTCCTCTGCATCGTCTGCTTCATCATCTACATTGATCAGTTCCTCGCTATCTTCATCAAATTCCTGCTTCTGATAGCCCATGCTTCCTAATGAATCCTCTTCATTATAGTTGCCTCTGTGTCCGCCTTCCATTTCAGCGCGCATGTCTGTATCGCCGTAATCGATGGTCTCCATAATGTCGATTTCATTCTGGTTTTCATCGAGTACCTTTACATCCAGACCAAGAGACTGTAATTCTTTCAAGAGTACCTTGAAGGATTCCGGAATACCCGGTTCAGGAATATTTTCACCCTTGATGATCGCTTCGTATGTCTTCACACGTCCGATCACATCATCGGATTTCACTGTCAGGATCTCCTGCAGTGTATAAGATGCACCATAAGCTTCCAGTGCCCAAACTTCCATTTCACCGAAACGCTGACCACCGAACTGTGCTTTACCACCGAGTGGCTGCTGTGTAACTAAGGAGTATGGTCCGGTTGAACGGGCATGGATCTTATCATCTACCAGATGGTGGAGTTTCAGGTAATGCATGTGACCGATCGTTACCGGTGAATCAAAGAACTCACCTGTTCTACCGTCACGGAGTCTTACTTTACCGTCTCTGGAGATCGGAACACCCTTCCACAGCTTTCTGTGATCTCTGTTTTCATATAAGTAATCCAGGACTTCAGGCAGGAGTTCTTCGCCATGTTTTGCTTTGAACTCATCCCATTCCAGATTGACGTAATCATTTGCAAGCTCCAGCGTATCCATGATATCGCTTTCCTTTGCGCCATCGAATACAGGTGTTGCTACATTGAAGCCAAGTGCTTTGGCTGCAAGAGAAAGATGGATCTCCAGCACCTGTCCGATATTCATACGGGAAGGCACACCAAGTGGATTTAATACGATATCCAGCGGACGGCCGTTTGGCAGGTATGGCATATCTTCTACAGGAAGTACACGGGAAACGACACCCTTGTTACCATGACGACCGGCCATCTTATCACCGACTGAAATCTTTCTCTTCTGTGCAATGTAAATACGAACTGCCTGATTGACACCAGGAGATAATTCGTCACCGTTTTCTCTTGTGAATACCTTGGCATCTACAACAATACCATATTCACCATGCGGAACCTTCAGGGAAGTATCACGTACTTCACGTGCCTTTTCACCGAAGATCGCACGAAGCAGTCTTTCTTCTGCTGTCAGCTCAGTTTCACCCTTTGGTGTTACCTTACCGACTAAGATATCACCCGCGCGGACTTCTGCACCGATACGGATGATACCACGGTCATCCAGATCCTTCAGTGCGTCATCGCCGACACCCGGAACATCTCTTGTGATCTCTTCCGGTCCGAGCTTTGTATCTCTGGCTTCTGCTTCATATTCTTCAATATGGATAGATGTATAAACATCCTCCTGTACTAATCTTTCACTTAATAATACAGCATCCTCGTAGTTATAACCTTCCCATGTCATAAAGCCGATCAGCGGGTTCTTACCAAGTGCAAGCTCACCACCGTCTGTAGAAGGGCCGTCTGCGATCACTTCGCCGGCTTCTACATGATCGCCCTTGAATACGATCGGTTTCTGGTTATAGCAGTTGGACTGGTTACTTCTGGAGAATTTTGTTAAATGATATTCATCCTTTTCGCCATCATCATATGTCATCTTGATCAGCTTGGAAGATACATAATCAACTGTACCTGCCTTCTTAGCAACAACACAGACACCTGAGTCGACTGCTGTCTTAGGCTCCATACCTGTACCAACAACAGGAGCCTCTGTAAATAACAGCGGAACTGCCTGACGCTGCATGTTGGATCCCATCAGCGCACGGTTGGCATCATCGTTCTGCAGGAACGGGATCAGTGCTGTTGCAACGGAGAAGATCATCTTTGGAGATACGTCCATGTAATCGATCATAGTACGAGGATATTCCTGTGTTTCCTCACGGTAACGGCCGGAAATGGATGTTTTCTTGAAATATCCGTTTTCGTCCAGAGGTTCACTCGCCTGTGCTACATGGTAATTATCTTCTTCATCTGCTGTCATGTATACAACTTCGTCTGTTACACGCGGATTCTGCGGATCAGACTTATCAACCTTACGATAAGGTGCTTCCACGAAACCATATTCATTGATTCTTGCATAAGATGCAAGAGAGTTGATCAGACCGATGTTAGGGCCTTCAGGTGTTTCGATAGGACACATTCTTCCGTAGTGGGAGTAATGTACGTCTCGAACCTCGAAACCTGCACGATCTCTGGAAAGACCACCAGGACCAAGTGCGGAAAGACGTCTCTTATGGGTCAGCTCACCAAGCGGGTTGTTCTGATCCATGAACTGTGACAACTGGGAAGATCCGAAGAATTCCTTCACTGCTGCCTGTACCGGCTTGATATTGATCAGTGCCTGTGCAGTCACTTCTTCTGTATCATGTGTTGTCATTCTTTCACGAACAACACGCTCCAGTCTTGTCAGACCTACACGGTACTGGTTCTGCAGCAGTTCACCTACCGCACGGATACGTCTGTTACCGAGGTGATCGATATCATCATCGTTACCCAGACCGTATTCCAGATGCATATTATAGTTAATGGAAGCTAAAATATCTTCCTTTGTGATATGTTTCGGAATCAGTTCTGATACATTTTTTGAAATAGCATCTGCTAATTCTTCCGGCTTATCAGAGTACTCCTGCAGGATCTGCTGCAGAACAGGGAAATATACCAGTTCTGTAATACCAAGCTCTTTTGGATTGCAGTCCACAAAGCTTGTCAGATCTACCATCATATTGGAAAGAACCTTGACTTCTCTCTCTTCTGTCTGGATCCATACATATGGAACAGCAGCATTCTGGATCTCATCAGCCAGCTCTGCGCTGACTACATCACCGGCACTTGCAATGATCTCCCCTGTGAAAGGATTGGTAACATCCTGTGACAGAGTAGCATGTCTGATACGGTTTTTCAGTGCAAGCTTTTTGTTGAATTTATAACGTCCAACCTTTGCAAGGTCATAACGTCTTGGATCAAAGAACATAGCTGTGATAAGGCTTTCAGCACTTTCTACGCTGAGCGGTTCACCAGGACGGATCTTACGATACAGTTCAAGAAGACCTTCCTCATAGCTGCCTTCCGGATTTCTTTCTGTAATAGAAGGATCCTTTGTGAAGCTGGCAAGAATCTTTGGTTCCTCACCGAATAACTCCAGGATCTCTGAGTTAGTACCGATACCAAGTGCACGTAAAAATACGGTGATCGGCACCTTTCTTGTTCTATCTACACGAACGCTGAAAACATCATTGGAATCTGTTTCATACTCTAACCATGCACCACGGTTAGGAATTACGGTACAGGAATAAAGCTCCTTTCCGATCTTATCATGACCAATCGCATAATAAATACCCGGAGAACGAACTAACTGACTGACGATAACACGTTCAGCACCGTTGATCACGAATGTACCTGTTTCTGTCATGAGCGGAAGATCGCCCATAAAGATGGAATGTTCTGTGATCTCTTCCTTTTCCTTGTTGTAAAGACGTACTTTTACCTTTAAAGGTGCTGCATATGTTGCATCACGCTCTTTACACTTTTCAATAGAATACTTGACTTCGTCTTCACAGAGTTCAAAATCAACAAACTCCAGACTTAAGTGTCCACTGTAATCGGCAATCGGAGAAATATCTGCAAATACTTCTTTCAGGCCTTCGTCCAGAAACCATTTATAGGATTCCTTCTGAACCTCAATCAGGTTTGGCATATCCAAAACTTCTTTTTGCCGTGAGTAACTCATACGTATATGCTTGCCGGAAGCAATCGGACGTATTCTGTTCTTTTCCATTGACATTCACCTCGTTCATATTATTTGCCATGCTGCTTTTGGCTTTTCTCCCAGATATGGGCATAAAATAGCCTACCGCACCACAATAGTGCACCATACATTCTACTACAACGTGTTTTTCAAGTCAACAAAAACTTTTCTCAAATTTAAAAAGCCCCAGACAAATGTCTGGGGCCTGTTATTTACGCTTTGATTATTTAAGAGTAACCTTTGCGCCTTCAGCTTCAAGTTTAGCCTTGATATCATCAGCTTCTTCTTTAGAAGCAGCTTCTTTGATAACCTTAGGAGCGCCGTCAACTACGTCTTTAGCTTCCTTTAAGCCAAGGCCTGTAGCTTCACGAACAACCTTGATAACCTTAACCTTGTTAGGACCAACTTCTGTCAGCTCTACGTCGAACTCTGTCTTTTCTTCTTCAGCTGCTGCGCCAGCACCTGCTGCTGCAACTACAACGCCTGCTGCTGCAGATACGCCGAATTCTTCTTCACAAGCTTTTACTAAATCATTTAATTCTAAAACTGTTAACTCTTTGATAGCATCAATAAGTTCTGCTGTTGTTAATTTTGCCATTTTAATATCCTCCATTTTTAATAGTTTGTTTTCGTTTTCTTATTCAGCCGGTGTTTCAGCTGCTTCTTCTGCCGGAGCCTCTGCTGCTTCTGCAAGAGCTTCTGCTACTTCGCCGCCTTTTTCAGCGATCTGCTTAATAACACGGGCAAAGTTTGTAATAGGTGACTGCATGCTTCCCAGTAATTTGGAAAGGAGTTCCTCTCTGCTTGGAATTGTTGCGATGTTTGCAATACCTGCTGCATCGTAAGCAATACCTTCAACTACACCACCCTTGATCTCAAGCTTGTCAGCTTCCTTGGCGAATTTACCAAGTACACGTGCAGGTGCTGTTGCATCTGTAGTAGAGATAGCTGCTGCGCTAGGTCCTTCCAGATATGGAGCAAGAGCTTCAAACTGTGTTCCCTTGAATGCAAAGTTCATCATTGTGTTCTTGTAAACTTTGTATGTTACGCCGTTCTCACGACACAGCTTACGAAGCTTTGTATCCTGTTCTACTGTAAGACCACGATAGTCAACAAGGACAACTGACTGTGCATCTTTGATGTTTTCTGAAATTTCAGCTACAATCGGCTGCTTTAATTCTACTTTAGCCATTTTTTTACCTCCTTTTAGATTTGCTGTCGTCTGGAGTCATAGCCTTTTAAACGAGTGCGTGATACGCTATAAAAAGCCTCCCGAAAACGGAAGGCTAAACATTCAAACTAACTATTGAATCTTTCCCTCGGCAGGCGATACACTTACGCTCATCGAGCACCTGCTGTCTTCGGCATGATCTAAAACGACCTTGTATAAATTAGCATATTATGAGGGCTCTGTCAAGGCATTTTTCCTTTTTTGTTCAAAACTTTGAACAAATATCCGCACCACCTCGACTATCACTTATTGATATAACCTTCCACATCGATCGTGACATTTTCCGACAAGCTCTGCAGATAATTGATGACCCGTTCTTTTTCTGCACCGTCCAGTGCATTTGTGCTGCAATCCTTCTGCAGAGCCGGGATCATCTGGACGCTTTCCAGCGCACTGCCCTGCACCGTCACTTTCAGAAGTGCCGTATCTGCCTCTTTGGAATTAAACCAGAAATTGCCAAGACTGTAGATCACCGGCGTATCTCCCATGTAGTCGATTCCCTGCAGACAGTGTGGATGGCATCCGACGATCAGATCCGCGCCAGCCTCCGCGATCAGTTTTGCCTGATAGGGCTGTGCCCAGTCAAGTTCGTCTGTATTTTCCGTTCCCCAGTGTATGTATACCGTCAGAAAATCGCATTGCTGTTTTGTCTGTTTTATCTGGTCCAGCAGACGGTTTAATTCCGTTTCGTTAAAGCACCTAAATACGCCCGGGCTGTTTTCGGCCGCGCCCTTCGTATCCGGGTTTTCCAGCCGTTCAATCTGGGTAGCTGCTAAAATACCGATCTTTGTTCCATTTATATCAAAATACGCAGGTGCCATCGCTTCTTCCAGATTTCTGCCGGCTCCCACATGCGCAACTCCTTCCCCATCCAGTGTATCCAGACTGTCAAGAAGTGCATCCGGTCCGTAATCATACGCATGATTATTGGCAAGTGAAACAATATCCACACCCATCTGTGACAGCAGCTTTACATTGGCCGGCTTACTACGGAATGCAAAAGTCTTTTCTTCGATCGGCTGTCCGCGGTCTGAATATGGGAACTCATTATTGACCATACAAATATCCGCATTGCGCATTTCCGCAAGAAGTGATGCGCCGATACAACTTTCGATGTTACCACCGCGGGTAGAAAGCGCATACATGTTGGCATACGCATCATGAAAGCAGATATCTCCCGCAAAAGTCATGACAACCTTTCCTTTTTCTTCTGCCGAATCAATCGTCTGTTCTTCCTGTGGAGTCAGAATTTCCTGGTCCGTCCTGATCTCCGGAAGCATTGCATCTTTATCAACCGTTTCCTCAGTCTTGTCATCCTGCCCGTTTCCGATCTGCGTGCCCGCTCCTGCATGCATTGGTGTTTCTGCATCTGTTTCTGCAATCTTCTCTGCCTGCATCTGCTCCTGCCAGACTGTATTTTCCTTCTTTTTATGTTGTAATACAGTCACCAGTACTACTGTTCCGACAAGCAGTGTCAGAACAAGTGCCATCGTGAACCATACTAATTTTCGTTTCCAGCTTTTCTTCATCTATTTCATTCCCTATTTAATCTTTGCAAGCTTGTTTGCTTTTGCTACATAGGAAATCCCTTCGGAATTCCCTATGTAGTAAAAAGAAGGCGACCGGTATGACCGATCGCCTCAATTGATCTCTAATAATACGAATTAGAATTTAGCTACGCTAACCTTTACACCAGGTCCCATTGTAGGAGCAAGTGTAATGCTTCTTAAATACTGACCCTTTAATGTGCTTGGTTTTGCCTTTACGATAGCATCCATCAGTGCATCAAAGTTCTGCTGAAGCTGTTCCTCTGTGAAAGAAGCCTTTCCAACTGGAACGTGGATAATGTTGGACTTATCTAATCTGTACTCGATCTTACCGGCTTTGATATCTTTAACAGCCTTTGTAACATCCATTGTTACTGTACCGGCCTTCGGGTTTGGCATTAAACCTTTCGGTCCTAAAACCTTACCAAGACGACCAACAACGCCCATCATATCAGGTGTTGCAACAACAACGTCGAAGTCTAACCATCCATCATTCTGGATCTTAGGGATCAGCTCATCGCCACCGACAAAATCTGCACCGGCTGCTTCAGCTTCTGCAATCTTATCACCTTTAGCGAATACTAAAACCTTTACTTCTTTACCTGTTCCGTTTGGAAGAACAACTGCGCCACGGATCTGCTGATCTGCATGACGTCCGTCACATCCTGTTCTGATGTGAACTTCGATTGTTTCATCAAATTTAGCAACTGCTGACTTCTTTGCTAATGCAATAGCTTCTGCAGGTTCAAACTGTGTAGCGCGATCGAATGCTTTCGCAGCATCGCTATATTTCTTACCATGTTTCATTTCGTTTACCTCCTAGTGGTAGTGGCGGAACTAATTCCTCCCACTTTTGTGTTATGTCTGCAAAAGTATTATTCTTCTACAGTGATTCCCATACTTCTTGCTGTACCAGCGATCATGCTCATAGCAGCCTCAAGGCTTGCTGCATTTAAATCTGGCATCTTTGTCTCAGCGATCTTCTGCAGATCAGCTTTAGAGATTGTTGCAACCTTTGTCTTGTTAGGTGTTGCAGAACCGGATTTGATGTTGCATGCTTTCTTTAAAAGAACCGGTGCAGGTGGAGTTTTCGTTACGAAACTGAAACTTCTGTCTGCATAAACTGTGATAACTACAGGAATGATCATATCACCCTGATCAGCTGTCTTTGCGTTGAACTGTTTTGTAAATTCAACGATGTTTACACCATGCTGTCCAAGTGCAGGACCAACTGGTGGTGCTGGTGTAGCTTTACCAGCAGGGATCTGTAACTTAATGTATCCTTCTACTTTCTTTGCCATTTTGGCACCTCCTAATAAATTGTGGTAGTGGCGGGCATTGCCCTCCCACAGTCCAAGTATGAACCTTCTTATATAAGTAGGACTTCATCCTATGAACATCTTGTTCTGTCTGTGCAAGATTATGACATCTTGCGAATTTCCGCAAAGCTGATCTCAACCGGTGTTTCACGACCGAACAGCTCTACATTGATCGTTGCAGTCTGTTTGTTGTAGTCCATTCTCTGAACCATACCAACCGTATCCTTCCAGACACCTGCAACAACAGCGATCGTATCGCCTTCTTCAAAGTCAACCGATACATTCTCTGTCTTGATTCCGAGCGGTTTCATTTCCGCTTCGGATAATGGAACCGGTTTGCTTCCCGGACCAACGAATCCTGTCACGCCACGTGTGTTGCGGACTACATACCAGGTATCATCGTTCATGACCATATTGATCAGTACATAGCCTGGGAACATCTTTTTCTGAACAGTCTTTTTCGCACCGTTCTTTACTTCCACAACATCCTGAAGCGGAACTCTAACTTCCAGAATCTCCTCTTCCAGATGACGGTTTTCGATTGTCTTTTCAATATTGGCTTTTACTTTGTTTTCATAGCCTGAGTAGGTATGCACTACATACCAGTTTGCGTCTGCCATATACTTTTCCTCACTCTACATTGTTATTAAGTTTACCGCATACTGCATGACTGTATCGAGCAGTGCGATGATCAGTCCTAAAACAATAGAAATTGCAGTAACAGCTACCGCCTGTTTTCCGAGTGTTGTTTTGTCGGGCCAGATAATCTTCTGGAACTCAGCCTTCAGCCCTTTGAAAAAACCAACCTTTTCGTTACTACTTTCTCCCATAACTTTGACTCCTGTTCTTGAAAAACGGATTATTTTGTTTCTTTGTGTAAAGTATGAGTCTTGCAGAATCTACAATATTTCTTTGTTTCCATTCTGTCCGGATGATTCTTTTTATCCTTTGTCATGTTGTAGTTACGGTTCTTGCACTCTGTACAAGCTAATGTGATTTTTGTACGCATTCTTTTCTCCTTCTTGCCGCCCGCATGCTTTACTTCTGTGCGACCTTTTCCTGTTTGACATCTGCGCACGCGTCAGAGGACAGATGTACGAGACCGTCCACACCCGGTTTATGCTTGTCTTGCCACCATCTGGTAGAGCCTGGAAACCGGCTGCCCGCAGAAATCTGCCGGACAGGTTCAATTTTTACAGCATAAAAAAAAGACCTAAAAGTCACCTCGCCTGTCTAATATAGCATAGCTGCAGCCCCGCGTCAATTCCTTTTCCTGATTTTTTTCTGTATTTACGCAGTTTTCCCTGATTTCTTTACCGTTTTTTCTGTAGAAATGATTGCATTTTGCATATTGCAATGCTATATTTACTATATATAAGTAGATTCTCATGCCCATGCAAAGGCTGACAAGGAGTGTCAAAGCCGTAATATGCAGATTCAAGGAAGAAAGGAGGGCTTCTGATGGCAATCGGATTCGATGCGCTCAATCAGGTTTACAATCATTACCTGACGGAATATGCGCCCAAGCCAAATACTGCACTCGATACGCATAAGAAGAGTGATCTGCGCAGTATCTATAATTCCATCGTTAAATTAAATAAAGATGCTCCCCTTTGTATTCTGGATACAAGCGATGAAGCAAAGCAGTACGCCGTTTCCTTAAAGGAACAGTCAAGGCTTTTCAGAAACGCCCTGATCGCCACAAAAGGCAGCAGTGATTCCGAACAGCTCCTGCAGCAGAAGGTTGCTTACTCTACAAAGGAGAATATCGCGACTGCATCGTATGTCGGCAGTGAAAGCGAATCGGATACCCCTTCTTTTACGCTTTCCGTAGAACGGCTGGCAAGTGAGCAGGTCAATTTCGGCAGAGCGGTTCCGGGTGATGATAAGATTTCGCTTGCGCCGGACACTTATTCCTTTGATTTGTCCGTTTCCGATATGAACTATGAATTCCAGTTCCAGCTCCATGAGGATGATACGAACCGTGAAGTCATGGAACGGCTCGGGCGTCTGATCACGAAATCGGATGTCGGGCTCAACGCAGAAGTCCTTCCTGATAACGAAGGGAATGTCTTCTTAAAACTCTCTTCCGAAGCGACCGGAAAGCCGGATGGCAGAGAACTGCAGTTTGAGATCAGCGATCATAATACAAGCAAAAAGGCAGGTATCGTATCTTATTTTGGCATGGATCAGGTATCGCAGAATCCCGAAAATGCTTTATTTGAGATCAATCACATTGAACATACCGCCTCTTCCAACACCTTTACCGTGGAAAAGGCTTACGAAATCACCTTACAGGGTGCAAGTCCCGATCCCGATACTGTGACGGAGATCGGTGTAAAAAATAATGTAGAAAGTCTGCGGGCAAATGTCCATTCTTTAGCAGACAGCTACAACGAATATCTCGGGCAGATCGCACAGCCACAGGCATCGCATACGAGAAGCTCCCAGCTTCTGAGTGAGTTATCCCGGATCTCCCGGCATTATGCGCAGTCACTCTCCTCTGTCGGACTTTCTTTTGCAGAAGACGGCAGTTTAAATGTGGATGATGCGCAGCTATCCGACGCAGCACAGGCAGATGCACAAATGAGCCTGAAGCCGGTACAGGATTTCGCAAACGCCATGCTAAGGAAGAGCAACCAGATTTCTTTAAATCCGATGGAATACGTCAACAAGACGATCGTGGCATACAAAAATCCGGGCAGGAATTATCCGTCGCCCTATATCACCAGTGCCTATTCCGGTATGCTGTTTAATAATTATTGTTAAAAACGGATGTACTTTTAAAAAGCACATCCGTTTTTGTTTACTCTTCTTTGTCAAATTCCCTGTATAAAAATTCCAGATCCAGCATTTTATCATCCACATAATAATCCGCATTCGGTTTTCCCATATGCAGCTCATCGTATTTTACACCCCAGTTCTGCATCTGTTTTTCTGTCACAGGCTTCCAGTCGATCCCTGTCACATAACCACGAGCCGTAAAAAGTACAATACGATTGCCCCAGTCGTGCAGCTTGTTGATGATACGGATCATTCTTTCATTCGGCATTGCCTGTCCGTAATCCAGATCCTCGCGCTTCATGGCGATCACGCCGTCAATATCAAAGACAAACAGTTTGCCACCCTGTCGGATCCTCATGAAATCATCCACTCTGGCAAAATCCGCCTCTGTATCCACATCATACATTTCCTTCATGACATAACCTTTGATTTTCTTACCGGTCATGGAATGCAGCTCTGTCACATTACGCGGTCTGAGCAGATCCACGTTTCCGTTCTGATAATAGGTGTCAGGAAGCTGCTGGCGTGGCATATTATAAGCTTCCGGAATATCCTTTAAGATCGGATCAAGCGTTCCGTCCTCTCCCACATACCACATTTTATGCGGAACCACTTCGTTTTTCTTAATACTGCGGACAGCATCTACAGTTTCATCATTTAACATGATCTCGATCATGGCATCGATATCCGCCGGATCGCGGAACGGATAGGTCGGTCTGAGCTGGACGATGATATCCGGTACATAATCTTCCTTTTCTTTCAGGAAAGAAAGCGCATGGGCAAATACATCAATATCCAGTGCCGTATCCGTTGCATATTCCGCCGGGCGGATAAACGGGGTTTCCGCACCGTATTCTCTGGCGATCTGTGCATATTCCTCACTGTCTGTGGAAACGATGATCCGGTTGATATATTTAGATGCCTTTGCATGCTCTATCGAATATGCCATCATCGGTTTGCCGTTGATCTTTCTGATGTTTTTATTCACGACACTTTTGGATCCGCTTCTTGCCGGGATCAGTGCCAGGATCTTTTTCTCTGCCATTTTCTTACCTCTCTTTTTCCGCCGCAGCCATATCAAGTGCTGCTCTGATCACTTTATCCATATCATAGTATTTATACTGTCCAAGTCTGCCGCCAAACAAAATATTTCCCTGTTCTTTGGCAAGCACCTCATATTTCCGGTACAGTGCGCCGTTCTTTTCGTCATTGACCGGATAATACGGCTCATTTCCCCGCGTAAATGCTGCAGGATATTCTCTTGTGATGACCGTTCCTTCGCCTTTGCCAAATTCAAAATGCTTGTGCTCGATGATGCGGGTATAAGGGACCTCCCGCTCCGTATAGTTGACAACCGCATTGCCCTGGAAATTATCCTCATCCGGCAGATACTCACTTTCAAACCGCAGGGAGCGATATTCCAGCTGTCCGTAGCAATACTCGAAAAATTCATCGATCATGCCTGTATACAAAACCTTATCAAAGGTGTCTTCCGTTTCCGTCAGGAATGCTTTGTATTCTGTCCCCAGTCTGACAGGAATGTCTGCCAGCAGTTTTTCTGCAATCTGTGTATAGCCGCCTACCGGAATGCCCTGATATCTGTCATTAAAATAATTATTATCATAAGTATAACGCAGTGGCAATCTTTTTATAATAAACGGCGGAAGCTCTCTGCAGTCACGTCCCCACTGTTTCTCCGTATAGCCCTTGACCAGCTTTTCATATACCGTCGTTCCGGCAA
This sequence comes from Kineothrix sp. MSJ-39, assembly GCF_018917935.1. Lineage (GTDB taxonomy): Bacteria > Bacillota > Clostridia > Lachnospirales > Lachnospiraceae > CAG-194. The sequence continues at coordinate 125,426 of NZ_JAHLPN010000005.1, forward strand.
GAGAAATTGCCTGCTGTTCCAGATTCTGCGGATTGGTAACGCCGGCTTCTTTGATCTGCTCCGCAATCACCTGCTTTGCCTCTTTGGGTGTATTTACGCCGAACAGAGCATGAAAAGTATTCATATTAAACGGCAGATTATAAAGCTCACCTTTATAAACCGCTACCGGTGAGTTGATATAGTTGTTAAAATCTGCCAGTGCATTGACATAGTCCCACACCTCCCGGTCAGAGGTGTGAAAAATATGTGCACCATACATATGCACCTGAATCCCATGCTGCTCCTTCGTATAAATATTACCCGCGATATGGTCTCTCTTTTCTATTACCAGACAGGATTTTCCCGCCTGTTTCATCTCATGGGAAAATACACAGCCAAACAGCCCTGCACCCACGATCAAGTAATCATATTTCACAAGATTTCCTCCAGTATTTTCGTCCTTATATCCCAGGTATGTCCTGCCAGCGCCAGCTCTCTTCCGGCTTTTGCGATCTTCTGCAGTTTTTCGTCCATCTGCGGCTGCAAAAGCGTGATCAGCCGTTCCGCAAGTTTCCCCGGTTCCTCTCTATCATACAGGATAACATTCTCCCCGTCTATCAGAATCTGATCCAGATAGGGATTACTGTCCGTTACACAGACTGCGCCCGCCAGCATCGTATTGAAGATCCTGTCATGTGCCCCTGCATGAAAACAGGGCAGGACATTCAGTGACAGCTTGGCATCTGCCAGTGCCAGAAGACATTCCTGTGAGCTTGCATACGAAGACAGGATCAGGTTCTCGGGATGACTGCAGGGCAGATTCTCCCAGCCTGCGCCAATGATATGCACCTTCAGCCCCGCATCCGCAAGTGCTGCTACAACATTTCCCCGCAGCGTAAAACGGATATAATAATCCAGAAACTGGATATGGCCAAGTGTTTCCCTGAGTTCCTCCTCTGTTGCCTCCGGTATTTCTTCCGTCAGCCTGCGCCTTGCCACATCCTCCAGTAAAGCCTGCGGATCTGCCAGCACTTCGTCTATGATCGAATGATAAAACTGACTGTACTCCTCTCCGTTCCGGTTAATAAATACATCAAAATGAGACGGGCAGACGTATGTTCCCGTAAACAGAATATCTGTCCCGCGGTCGCTCCAGGGCTTACACAACGCCTCTGTTCCTGCCGTCGGCAAAAACGGCCCCAGCTTTACCTGCGGAAAATAACGCTGCATGTAAGCCATGTGCAGCTGATCGATACAGATCTGCATATATCTGTCTGCCCGACTCTTCAGCTGTTCCTTTATAAAATCATGATAATGGTACGGATGATCCACAATAATATTGATGCAGCGCAGTGCATACCTGTCTACAACCGGTATCGCCTCTGCAGCATCCAGCCATGTATCTTCTCCGTAAAGTCCCGCGAAGTTAAAAGTCAGGAAATACGCCCCGGGCGTTATTTCGCCCGTTCCTTCCGCCGACTTTTTTTCTGCATCAAAATAGAAAGGACAGACCTCATATCCGTCCTTTCTAAGTTGTTTTTCTATTTGTGTCAGGAAATAGGATGTTGTTTCCACACCCCCATGAAATGTAATGATCTGCATATACCTGCCCACTTTTCTATTTCTTATTATCCAGAAACTGCGGCGGCAGATAATTCAGCTGGTTCATATTCTGATAATATCCGTATGCCACTTTGGAAGACGTTCTTCCCTTTCGGATTCCGGCTCTGTACTCCTGAAATCTTTTTTCTACACTTGCTTTATTGCGAGCTTCATCTGCCTGCAATGTAATACTTTTATCTGTTACCTCAGTAATCAGGTCCTGCAAAATTTTGATCTGCTGTGCGTAGGCTTTCTTGCCCTCCGGGCTCTGCAGCAGTTCACTGACATGTGTAAATACTGTTTCAAATCCCTGATCGAGCTGGTTCAGTGTGTCGATCAGATCTGATTTTGCGTCCGTTCCCTGATCAAATGCATCCCAATCCACTGTATTCTCCTTCAAGAGCTCTGCCTGCTTTTCACTGTTTTTGATCAGTTCTGACAGGATGTCACTTTTTTTCTGCAAACTTTCTATCAGGATTGTAATGTACTGTTTCTCCATTCCGTTACCTGCCGTTTCCTGCTTTCTTCATAACCTCTTTCCATGTATCACGCATAGAATGCAGGTGTGTATTAACTTCTTCCAGAATTTCTTTATCTTTTTTGATGTTAGCTTCCAACAACCGCTCCAGAAGATATTTGTATACGCGGTCAAAATCCTCTGCAACCGGATAGCGCATATCCAGCGTTGCACGAAATTCATCAATGATCCTCTGTACGCGCTTAATATTATTATTCGCCTTCTGGATATCGTTGTGTTCAATACCCATGATTGCCATGTTACAGAACTTAATCGCTCCTTCATAAAGCAACAGCGTAAGCTCCGCCGGAGAAGCACTCATAATTTTATTTGTATTGTACTGCGCATATTGCTGCGCGTATGGATTTGCTGCCATATTCTTTTGCTCCTTAACCTAACAGTCCTGCTATCGCGCTCGTCTTGGATGACAACTTTGCAAGTGCTGTTTCCATTGCACTGAACTTCTGATACCATTTATCCTGCAGTGCTGTCAGTTTCTCTTCCTGTTCTGCAATATCACTGGTATATTCATCATACTCCTGCTTCATCTGTTTATCATTATAAGCCTTGTAGATGCTTCGCATACTGTTCGCGCTCATCTTTTCTGTCATTTTTGTATACAAACTATTGCTGAGCTGCTGGAAGAAATCAACTACAGTTTGTGGATCATTTGTGATCATTGTTTTTAAAGAATCCGTTTTTCCGGCGGTAGCTGAATCATCCTTATCTCCATTAATATGATAAGCATGCTTTTCATTTTCAGCAGCTGTAAAATACCCCAATGTATTAATTCCGAAATCACTAAGATAATAAGTTTTATCACCAACAGTAAAGCCAGCCCCCATTGCTTCCTCCATTGCCGAGGAAATATCATTCAGGCTACTGTCTCTGCGCAGAAGCGATTCCTTAATCTTCTTCTCCCAATCTTCAATCTCTGAATCACTCATTTCTTTCTTTTCATCAGAAGTCAGTGGCTCATAGCCTTTGGAAGAATCTGCATTATAAAGCTTATCCATTTCATTGATCAGCTCATTATATCCTTTAATAAATTGCTTGATCGTGTCATAAATGCCGTCATAATCATTGGAAGTGGTCAATGTTACTGTTTCCTGCGACTCCACCAGAGCAGTAATGGTCATATCATTAATCGTAAAACTATTAGTTGCAGATGTAAATGTTGCATTGTTCAGCTCAATCTCTGCATCCTGTCCCTGAATCCTTGTTGCTTTTGCAGAATAGTCACTGCTAGCAAGGGCTGCCTGCGCCATCGTGATCCGCTGTTCAACATCCTGCGTTACCTGATCTCTGATCGCTGCACTGTCATCAGCTACAAGCGCCTCATTATCTGCCTTTGTCTGCTGTGCAGCTTCCATCTTGGATACATAGCCTGCAAGCGTATCGACACTTTTCAGTCTGGCTTCCGCTTCTTTCAGCTTTTCCTCGCGTGCAGTCTTTTCTTCGTCCGTTTCACCTTCCGGTGCTTCCTTTAAACTATCGCGATGTGCTGTTAATGTTTCCTTAAACTTTGCGATCTGTTCTGATGTCTGCAACTCAGACTTTACGAAATCAGGATCTACATTCTTTTCAAAAAACTCGTCATATAATTTCTGATTGTCAGTGATCGTCTTTTCTGCTGCCGTGATCGCTGCATTTGCCGCTTCTGTCTTTGTCTGTACCTGTTCATCTATGTAAGCTGCCTTATCTGAATCAGACATATTGGCAAAACGTGTATACTCACTCTTTGTCACATCATCGAGAACATTGATTCCCATTGCGGAAAGTGCTTTAAATCCGTTCTGGTTATTTGCCGTCAGAGAGAAATCTGCATTCTTTCCTGTTGTGGTGGAGCTGATGAAAAATCTCTGATAGTTTTCATCAAAAGAAGCACTCACACCGGCATCTTTCAACTGTTTAGTCAGATCTGCAATCGTCGAATCCCCTGACAGGTTTATATCTGTGCTCTTATCGCCCGTTTTCAACGTCAGGCTGATCTTTCCTTCAGCATCAAGCTGCATACCTTCGATATCTTTCAGCTTTGTGGCACTTGTATAGGAAGCAAGGCTTCCATTTGCTTTTTTCAGTTCAGCGCCGGTCAGGTAACCCGATTTTGCAAGCTTGTTGACCTTCAGTGTCTGCACACCGTCTGTTGCATTGGCTCCAGCAATCACTGATGCAACAGCACTGTTGGATACAGTAGTCTTTTTCTTTGCATAAGCAGCTGAAAATCGAAGATTACTAACAGTTCCTGTATAAAAGCTATAAATCTTACTATTTAAAGTCTTCCACGCATCCATCTTCCAGGAAAGCTTCGTCTGTGCCTTTACCAGACTGTTTTTCTTGGCGCTCTGGGCCGATACAAGTTCCGTAATAATCGATTCCGTATCAAGTCCCGAATTCATACCCGTAATTCTGATCGTCATAAACAGCCTCCTATCGTTTCTCGTCTACTAAAATGCCTGCCATTTCCCAAACTTTGGCGATCATATCCAAAGTCTTTTCCGGTGGCAGTTCCTTTATTACCTTTTTTGTGTCCTTATCTACGATCTTGATCGTCACACGATTTGTCTTTTCGTGGATGCCAAATACAGCCTCTGAATTTGCCATCTTTTTATTGAGCTGATCCACAGCCTGTTTGATCTGATCGTTTGACGGCTGATTACTCTGTCCGTTTCCGCCATAAGCGTTACTGCCGTCTTCTCCTGTTTCCTGTATCTGGGCAACACCTGCTGTCGTTCGATCCAGCTGTGCTCCCACTTCCTGTGCCGTCGCGTCCATGCTCTCTGCTACAGGCTTGCTTGTTTCCTGTGGCACGATTGTCTGTGCCTGCAGACTCATCATGCTTCCGATTGGTTCAATAGCCATATTAACACCTCCCTGTTCGTCTCATAGCTATTTTCATTTATATATATCGGCATTTTCCATTTCATTATTAACAAATCCTAAAAAAGTTTTTTCAATGCTTCCAGATCCGCCTGCATTGCTTCCTTATTGGAATCCTGAATCTGCAGGTAGACTTCCTTCCGGTAGATCGGAACTTCCTTCGGTGCTGATATGCCGATCTTGACCTGATCACCCTTGACTTCCAGAATAGTTACTTCGACATTATTGTTAATAACAAGTGCCTCTCCTTTTTTTCGCGATAATGCCAGCATATCATTCACCTGCCTTTCTGCTCTGTAACAGTTCATAGATCGGATACTTAACATCGTATCCCTCCGCAATAATCTGGCAGGCTTTTTTCGTTGCCGCGTTGATTACGATCGGTCCCTGCAGATTGACACTCATCTTGGTCAGATCGGACGGTACGGTAATTGTTACAAGCACCAGCATATCATCATTTTCAAAGCTGCCAAGCGGCTTTAGCAGTTCGTCTTCCACCTGCGGATTATATTCCGGCATAATCATAAGCGGGTTGACTACAGGCAACGCAAACTGTGGCTCCTGCATAGACTGCAGCCACTGGATGCCTCCTTCTTTTTCCTGATCATGAATCAGCGCAAACTCCGTCAGCTGTGGGAATCCCACAATTCCGTTTACGAAATGGAGCACTTTACTATCATCAATACAGATCTGTCCAAAAATTCTTGAATTAATTTCCATCGTTTTTCCCTTTCTTTTTATAAGTAGTTCAGCAGTGTCGTCTGGGCAATTTTACCGGTTGCCATCAGTGCTGCATTATATGCCAGCTCTACACTGCGAAGATTGACCGTCACTTCCGTAATATCCACATCCTCATTTTCGGAGGAGAGTGTTTTAAAGTTTGTCTGCTGCTTTGCAAGTCTGTTGGAAACAAGTTCCACGCGGGAACCTCTGTTACCGGTCGCAGTCAGCGCAGAATTGGCAAGATCCAGATGCCCCTGTGCTTTTGTCATGCTGCTTTCAAACAGCTTCTGCATCTTGTCATTCATCAGTGTATAAGATTTATTTGCCGCATCCAGTCTTTCCTGCAGCTCTGTATTATTCGGATCCTGTTTCAGCATATCTTTGAGCGTGGAGATATTTTTCTCCATAGTATCCACATCCTCGATCGCACTGATCAGATCGTCCATATCTCTGCGGAGCGCCGGTGTAAAAAGTTCACTTGCCAGTGTATTGACACGGACACTCTGGTTAAATCCCACATCATAGGAAATATACTGTTTACTGTTATCATCGGTTGCACCGGTCAGATAGCCCGGATTATAATCGATTCCCTCTGAAGTACATGCAAAATAATGTTCCGGTCTTAAATCATTTTTCTCAAAAGTATCCTTTTCATAAGTAACACGGATCTCACCTTCATCCACATCCGATGTTGCTGCACTATCTTTCACACCCGAAAGCTTCTCATAAGCCGTATCGCTCAGGATCAGTTCACCCGTCTCCGGAATGTACACAACACCGTCTGCTGCCTGATCTGCACTTGTATAAGGATTTCTTGCCGCATCATAGACAGAAACAATTTCCGCTGTCATTGTCTGCTGATTACCGTTTGCATCATAATAAGTGATCGTCGGTGCTACGGTATCGGAACATTTATTATAGGATAAACGCATTCTATGTACGGTGGACGATGTAATGTCCTGCTCCGTTGTGCCAAGTCCTTCCGCATTTGCCTCTGTCATGTCCTTCAGCTTTCCGCTGTCCACATAGGTCATATCACTGAGGCTGTCTACGGTGAGCTGCTCCGTGATCTTGTAATTCTGCTTGACCGTATTGCCGAAGGTAACGGAAGTATCCGTACGATAACCGCTGAACACATAACGTCCCGCATAGTCCGCATCGCCCGTCGCATATACTTCCTTCTGCATGGATTTCAGGTTTTCAAGCACCTTACTTCTATCCTCGGTCGTATTGAACCCAGCAGCTCCTTTTTCACAGTTTTTATAGAAATCGGAAACAATATCCACCACTGTGGTGATTGCGCTTTCCGTAATATCCAGCCACGACTCCGCATCCGGAATATTTTTTTTATAATACTGGTTGACCTGACTTAAATTGGTACGCAGTCGCAGTGCACGAATCGCAACAACCGGGTCATCGGATGGGCGGTTGATCTTGGATCCTGTAGAAAGCTGTGTATTGATTTTGTCCTCCAGCACTTTATTCCGATTGATATTTGTCACAGAATTATTGGATATGATTTTGTTTGTAATTCTCATATACTGCCTCTTTCTTTTCTATTACACTGTCACACCGTTTTCTATCTGTTATATCGGTTCAAAACAGTGAAAACTATACCCCTGTCTGCAGGATCAGTCTGTCATAAACTTCTGTCAGCACCTGAATCATCTGCGATGCAAGATTATAGGCACGCTGGTACTGTACCAGATTCAGGGATTCTTCTTCGGTATCTACACCGCTGACAGATAACCGTTGTGTGTCGATTGTCTTTGCGATATTCTGATAGCTTGCGGAAAATGTATTGGCACTGCTTGCATTCAGTGATACATCCGATAACACGCACTGCAGAAAATCACTTGCTGAACAGCCACGGAAGCTCATCTTATCTTTATTGGTCTGCAGGTCGATCAGCTCTTTGACAAGGTCATAACCTTCCGGTCCTGTTCCTTTTCCCGTATGAGTTGCCAGAAGCTGTGAATCATCCAGCATTTCCTTGTTGATTGCAAAATTAGTTGCTGTCAGGTAATAATATGTATCATCTGTGCTGGATACTGTAGCACCGGCCGCCTGATTTCTGGATGTCACAAACTTGCGCTGCGTCACATCCGTCGCCTCATTTGCTACAAATAAAACATCTGCCGCATTGCCATAGCCATCTACCGCATCCTGCCCTGTCAGTATCTTGTTAAATGCCTGTGCATAGGTTCTGACCCATTCATTGAGCTGCTGCTGGTAATACGGAACGCCCTGATAATCAATAGAAACTCCGATCTGCGCTTCCTTGCCGACCCGGTCATCCGCCGGCTGTCTGCTGTTTTTATTCAGGTCATCACTGATCTCAAAGACATATTTTTCAATCTTGCCGTCTGCACCGTAAACTGCCTTAAAGGTGTCATAATAGTATTCCTGATTTCCGATCTGGATCACACCGCCATTATCCGGCAAAGTTGATTTATTCAAGTCTTTCAGATAAGAAGCACTGACATCGATCGTTACTTCATTCTTACCTGTTGTCTGATTTTTGCCGATCTCTGCTACTGTTCCTTTAAAGCATTCTCCGTTATTTCCGTCACGCAGGGCGATCAGCCCCTGTAGCTGCCCGCCGATCCGGTTGCTTGACATGCTGAACTCATTGCCGTTCTTCCAGACAATATCAAAAAGTCCCAACGCATCAGACTGATTATTCGCCTCATAGTTTGCTCTCGCAACGCATTCCAGTTCATTATAGGTATTGCCGTCTACAAGCATCTGTCCGCCTGCGATCTTTACGGTATATCTGTTGGCACCCGTATCTCTGTCCGGGTAATTCGGATCTCGGATCGGCGTCTCATTGATCTCTACATTTGTGATCAGGGAAAGCTGATCGATCAGAAGATCCCTTCTGTCGCGCAGCTCATTTGCCGTTGTTCCTGTCAGCTCGATCACATTGATCTGCTCGTTCAGAGAGGCAATCTCCGCTGCATAGGAATTGATCTCGTCCACTTTATTTTTGATCTCTGCATTGATATCCGTCTGGATATTAACCAGATTCTCCGCTACCGTATTAAAATAATAAGCCAGATTATTGGCAAATCCGATCATCTGTGCCTTCGTTGTCGAATCGCCCGGATTTTTCTGCAATTCCTTCAGTGCCTCGGACAGTTCATTAAACACTGTTGTAAAGCCCTTGATCGTCTTATTGTCATCTGCAAACAGATCCTCGATCTGCTTCATATAATATTCTTTTTCGCCGTACTCGCCCACTTTATCGTTATTATTCCAATATTTAAAGTCATAAAAAGCGTCTCTGTTACGGTCGATGGACATCGTGTCAACGCCGGAACCGGCGCATCCGTAAGTCGTATGGGTGCGGATTGCATCACTTGCCCGCTGGGTCACCGTCTGTCTGGAATATCCCTTGGTTTCCACATTGGCAATATTATTACCTGCTGTATTGATCGACGCATTGGACGCGATCAGTCCTGTATATGCTGTATTCAATCCAAAAAAAGTAGAAGGCATATGCTAACTCCTCTCCTATGCGCCAAGTGTATTGATAATGTGCTCCAGAAGCTGGTCGATCACATTGATATAGCGGCTTGACGCATTATACGCATTTTGAAATTTGATCATATTGGACAGTTCTTCTTCATCGGAAACACCCACTACCTGCTGTCTGGCATTATCTGTGGAGCTGACTGTCGTATCTTCATTTTCATAGATGCTCTTAAATACAGCACCTGTATTTGCTACCTGACTGACAATGTTGGAATAATAATCAATCAGATTGGATTTTGTTGTCACATTCGGATTCAGGCGATACGCTTTTGTTTCAAAAACAGCCTGCAGCTCCTGCGCGATCGCATAATCCTCTTTCTTATCATTTTTGATAAAGCCAAGCTTGGTCGGTTCTTTGACAAGATCCGGATTCACTACAATGTTAGCAATCGTAAACAATGTATTTTCCTTACCTGCCGACAGATCCTCACGGATCAGCTGGCCGTTTTCATCATAAGTATCACTGGAAATACGCTGGAACAGCTGTATGATCGTTCCGTCTTCATTCCGCAGATAAGGCGGTCCTTCCTTTTCTGCCGCATTTTCCAGCACTCCATTGATCTTTGTCACGATATTATGTACTAAATTGTCAAATTCCGCCTGCACATTCATCAATATAGAAGATGAAACTGTTTCATTATAAGCATCCGCATCCTGCAGATCCGTATAATCGGCTCTGTGGTCACCACGGGCAACCAGCATGCCTTTCAGGCTTCCGACATCTGTATTACAAGCTGTTGAAATCTCACGGCTCAGATCATATACCTTACAATTGGAAATATCATAACGGTATGTACCGTTTTCCTGCGGGATCTTTTTGGCATCTCCCTGCCAGAAAGGTGTATAAAAACCGGTATCTGAATTCTGATCCAGTCCAATTTTGAAAACCTGTGTTGCATTTACCAGTGTATGCCCTTCAAACTTGACATTTACACTGCCATTCCAATCTTCACTGTAAGAAATATTTCCATATCTGCCAAGTGCATCCAGTATCTGGTTCCGTTCATCACGCAGATCGTTTGCATGTTCAATTCCACCTGTCTCGATCTTTATGATTTCGTTGTTCAGTTCAAACAGACGGTCCGCATATTGATTGATCTGATCGACCTGTCCTTTGATCTGGTTATTCAGGTTATCCTGATACTTGGAAAGTGCACTGTAGACATTTCCTGCCTGCTCCACAAACTGGGATGCACGCTGGATCAGAAGCCCCTGTGTCACAGAACTTGCAGGCTGCTTTGCCAGTTCCTGCACCGCTTCCCAGAGATCATTCAGAGAGTTACTGAAGGATTCGCCATCCAGCTCACCTAAAAGCGATTCCACCTCACTGAGTGTATTATAGGACACCTCATAAAAGGCACTTCTACCGGATTCTTTTCTGTATTTCTGATCAAGAAAACTGTCCCTGACCTGTCTGACATCCGCATAAGTAACGCCCAGACCCGTCTGCTGATTTGCTGCAGCTTTCGGATTGACTGACAATAAATTATAGTTTTTATCCGTCAGCAGTGTCTGCTGTCTTGTGTATCCCTTTGTATCTACGTTAGATAAGTTATGTGCAGTTGTATTCAGTGCATTCTGCCCGGTCTGCAGTCCGGAGGCACCTACATATAAACTACCGAATAAGGACATTTCCTCACCTCATTTTCTTACTGTTTGGCATCAAAGCCGCCTCTTGACGGCGCCATATAATTGCCTGCGTTCATGGCACCTTTGTTATATTCCGCTGTCTGTGGTGCAGCTTTTAATCCCCGCACCAGATTCAGGTCAAATTCTACCATTTCAAGGGCACTCTGCAAGAGTTCCCTGTTCTGCTCATTGATACGTGCCATGGCTCTCACGGTCTCCTTCAGCTTATCACTTGCCTCGGACAGCCTTCTCTGTTCCTGCTCTCTGGCATCCAGCGCCTGGATCAGCACCGGGATCGTCAGTGTACCGACATCGCGGTTCATGACATTTGCCATATCCGTCATAATGCCCATTCGCCTTTTATCCACGCTGTTCACCTGATCGATCAAAAGCTGTTCCTGCTCTGTGATCTGCTGTAGTGCCTGTATATTATTGGAAACAATGACCTCTGTTTTTTTCATGGACAATTCCAGAAGAGAATCATAGTATCCGCTCTCCTCTTCCAATACATCCATCAAATTTTCCATCAGACTTGCCATATGTACTCATTTCCTTTCCGGGTTTCATTACAAAAACGGTGTCTGGCCTTTTAGGCACAGACACCGTTTTTCTTTTTCATCAGCCTAATAATGCACTATATTTTTCCAGTAATTTCTCTGCAAAATCGTCAGAAGATACATCATAACTGCCGGACTGTACTGCCTGTTTGATCGGGGCTGTCACATCCTCGCGGATATCCGGAGCTGCAAAAGCGGCAGCTTTAGCGGTCTGAAAATCTTTTCCTGCGCTTGATATCTGAACTGCATCCTTAAAGCTCTTATTTGTTGTCTTCTGTGTTTTTCCTGCTTTAGAGGTATTATAAAGCTGCTGAATCTGTGTATAAGCTTCAATACGCATGGTAATTCCTCCTTTATGTGTATTGATGTTTGTTCTTATACTATACATATCGGAAAAAAACACGTGAACTTAATAGGTATTTTTCTTTTTTCTCTTTTTCGGTTTAACCAAGCCCCAGCAGATGCTGCGCAAGGATCTTGATTCCCATCAGGATCAACACGATGCCTCCCGCCATCTCTGCCTTCGACTTATAACGGCTTCCAAACACATTTCCGATCTTGAGTCCCACACCGGAAATAATACCTGTTGTAATACCGATCAGAATGATCGCCTCGATAATATTTACTCCCAGAAAAGCAAATGTCACACCGATCGCAAGCGCATCAATGCTTGTTGCGATCGCCAGAAGCAGCATCGTGGAAACTGTGAAAGAATCATCCAGTTTTTCTTCCTCGGCTCTGGATTCACGCACCATATTAGCACCGATCAGTCCAAGCAGCACAAATGCGATCCAGTGATCCACATTGGCGACCATCGCTTCAAACCGGACACCGAGCAGATAGCCAAGAAGCGGCATCAACGCCTGAAACCCTCCAAAATAAGCCCCCACGATCAGATAATGCTTGGGCTTTACCTTCTGCACCGACAGTCCTTTGCAGATAGAGACCGCAAATGCATCCATTGACAGTCCGACCGCAATTACCAATAATTCCCATAAACTCATGTTTTTTACCTTTCCTTCTCCGGGATTTTCCGTGGTCGCTTTGTTTCATTCCCTATTCATACTCGAAAATCCCGCTTTTTCAAAGCGTCGCAGCTTCGCTGCTTCTGATTTTCTCGTTGTACGCTCAGGCGAAATCAAATGTCTGCTTCGCAGCCGCTTGATTTCGTTCCCTATTCATACTCGAAAATCCCGCTTCTTCGAAGCGTCGCAGCTTCGCTGCTTTTGATTTTCTCGTTGTACGCTCGGGCGAAATCAAATGTCTGCTTCGCAGCCGCTTGATTTCGTTCCCTCGCTACACATAAAAAGAGACCTATCCGGATAGACCGATGCTATCGCAGATAAGTCTCGTCATTTCAGATGATGCCAGGAACAAATCCAGTATGTTGACCTCACCACACTTCGTGCCGACTACTCCCTTATTTCGTTCCATTATACTAAATTGATAATTTTTGTCAACTATTAATTGTTGAATAATGCAGTAGACAGATATCTGTCACCGGAATCCGGCAGGAGTGCTACGATTGTCTTACCCTTGTTCTCCGGTCTCTTTGCCAGGATTGTTGCTGCCTTTAATGCTGCGCCGGAAGAAATACCGACCAGAATACCTTCGCTTACTGCGAATGCTCTGCCTTCTGTAAAGGCATCTTCATTTTCGATCGCAATGACTTCGTCATATACTTTTGTATTTAATACTTCCGGTACAAAACCCGCGCCGATTCCCTGGATCTTATGTGCACCCGGTGTTCCTTTGGAAAGTACAGGGCTTGTTGCAGGCTCTACTGCTACGATCTTCACATTCGGATTCTGTTCTTTCAGATATTCCCCAACACCTGTTACAGTTCCGCCTGTACCGACACCTGCTACAAAAATATCAACCTTACCGTCTGTCTGCTCCCAGATCTCCGGACCTGTTGTTCTCTTATGCACTGCAGGGTTTGCAGGATTTACGAACTGTCCGAGAATCACTGCGCCCGGAATTTCTTTTACCAGTTCATCTGCCTTTGCAATAGCACCCTTCATGCCCTTTGCACCTTCTGTCAGGACAAGCTCAGCACCATATGCTTTTAATAAGTTTCTTCTCTCTACGCTCATGGTATCCGGTAATGTCAGGATTGCATGATAGCCTTTTGCTGCTGCCACGGCTGCAAGACCGATTCCGGTATTTCCGCTGGTAGGCTCGATGATCGTAGCCCCCTCTTTTAAAATCCCCTTCTCTTCTGCATCTTCGATCATGGCAAGTGCAATTCTGTCCTTTACAGATCCTGCCGGATTCAGATACTCAAGCTTTGCAAGGATCGTTGCATCTGTTACCCCTGCTTTTTTGCTATATCCGTTCAGTTTTAAAATCGGTGTTTTTCCGATCAGTTCCAATGCGCTTTCTTTAATCTGACTCATTTCAGTTCCTCCTTCATTTCTGACAGCCGCTTTCCGATTTCGGTTGTCCGGTTGTTTATTCCTACTATCTATGTAGGAATAATATGTTTGTTGTTGAAACTGATTATATATGCTGTTGTTTTCCTTGTCAATAACTTTTTTATATTTATTGATTGATTCTACACGGGCTCTTTCTGTTCTGATTCCGTAAGTTCTTCGCCAATCGCTTCAATTACTGTCTCATATCTTCTTTTCAACAAAGCAAGCTGATCAGATGTCAGCTGCGGGAAGCCCGCATGGAACTCATTTGTAATCTGTTCACTGATCTGAAACAAATCACCGAATCCAAGATTCAGGCTTACCCCTTTTAAATTATGTATATAACGATATGCTTCTTCCTCATCATGTGCTTCGTATCTTTCCAAAAAATTCCGATAACTGTTCTCTTCCAAAAATCTTTTCAGAAAACGCAGTATCGTTTTATTGTCCTCCAGTCTGTAATAGACATCTTTGTAATCTCCGCCAAGCCTCCTGTAAAAAACTTCCAGCATCCGATTCCCCTTTCTTTCCCAAAATGCAATTATATTACTATTTTAGTATCTTTTTTATCTTTTAATAATTCTACCATATATTTACAGGATATGTCATAAAAGTGCCGTTTCCCTTTACCATTTCTTTACCACATTTCATCGACAATTTTTACACTTTATTTTGCAACAGCGTCGACGGTCTCTTTTTTTGATGGTATAATGTAATGGCGCAAAAAAACAGGCGGTGCCGAAGGCAACTTTTGTTTTTCTTGTGCGAGTATCTAAACATATTTTTTACATAAGGAGGACTCTTTTATGCAGACTACTACAATATCCGATGCAGTCCGCTACATCGGTGCAGACGATACAACGATTGATCTTTTCGAAAGCCAGTATGAGGTGCCAAACGGCGTATCTTATAACTCTTACGTTATTTTAGATGATAAGGTTGCTGTCATGGACACCGTAGATGCGCGCAAGACAGAAGAATGGCAGTCCAATCTGAAAAACGTCTTAAACGGACGCACTGCCGACTATCTGATCGTCTCTCACTTAGAGCCGGATCATTCCGCAGGGATCAAGCTGTTTACAGAGCAGTTCCCACAGGCAAAACTTGTGATGAGCACAAAAGCCAAATCCATGCTGCCACAGTTTTTTGAAATCCCGGAGCTTGACGAAAAATGTATCACGGTTGCGGAAGGAGAAACCCTCTCTCTCGGTTCTCACACACTGCAGTTTTTCATGGCTCCCATGGTACACTGGCCTGAAGTCATGGTAGAATACGAAACAACCGAAAAGATTCTTTTCTCTGCTGACGGCTTCGGCAAATTCGGTGCTTTGTCCACAGATGAAGACTGGGCATGTGAGGCCAGAAGATATTATTTTAATATTGTTGGTAAATACGGAGCTCCCGTGCAGACGCTTCTGAAAAAGGCAGCCACGCTCGACATTCAGACGATCTGTCCGCTGCACGGTCCGATCTTAAAAGAAAACCTGCCTTACTATATCGGCAAATACCAGACATGGAGCAGCTACGAACCGGAAGACAAAGGTGTTCTCGTTGCCTGCGCGTCTATCCACGGCAATACGAAGGCAGCAGCAGAAAAAATGGTCACACTGCTGCAGGAAGCAGGCGCAGCCAAAGTTGCTTTTACAGATCTTTCCCGCGACGACATGGCAGAAGCCATTGAAGATGCCTTCCGTTATGACAGCCTTGTGCTTTGTGCAGCCTCTTACGACGGCGGCGTATTCCCGCCAATGGAAGACTTTTTGAACCGTCTTTCCCATAAAGCTTTCCAGAAACGAAAAATAGGAATCATCGAAAACGGTTCCTGGGCACCATGCGCAGCAAAGAGCATGAAAGCGATTCTGGATACCATGAAGAATTTAGAGATCTGCGAGAAAGTTGTTACCATCAAAACAACAATAAAAGATGCAGATGTGGAAACTATGAAGGAACTGGCGAAAGAGATTGTAGGGTAATGGGCAAAAAGACACTACTCGTAAGTAGTATACTCATGAGTAGTGTCTTTAAATTTCCTGTTTGATCAGCACAGTTTTCCCTTCAAATGCAAAACCATATTTTTTGATATTTTCCCTATCAATCCCTTCTGCAAGCAGTTCTGCCACATATCCCTTTTCCTCAATCTGTCGTAGTGCCTTATACGCACAGTCTTCCAGATCTTTATCCTTCTTTGGATTAAAGACCTTAAATTCTATGATACAAGAACTCTGTTGTGCATCTACAGCCTTCATCATAATGTCATATCGCCCTATACCGCTTTCCCGATTTGATGTAATATGATAGCGATCCGATAATTCAGCAAGCAGCCCCAACACAAAACCATGATAAAACCGTTCTGTTTCATCAACCGCCCCATAGCCGGACCCACAGTCAAAATAACTGAAGGTTGTTTTTGCAACCATATTCATATAATAATTCATCTCTTCAACATTACCCGAAAGTAAAGCCTTCTGAAAATCTCGAGTCTGTGAAAGTTTTTCTGTAAATAGGATTTTAAGGTCTTCTATGATAAAATATAAAATCATAGGAGGCCTTATTTTATGGCAAGACAAAAGAAACCAGTACACAAAGTACAAATGA
>NZ_JAHLPN010000006.1 GCF_018917935.1 Kineothrix sp. MSJ-39
ATCCTGAGCCAGGATCAAACTCTCATGTTTAAGTTTTGATCTTTGGTCAAAATTAACTCTAGCTAAGTTTAACCGTTAATTTACTTTGTTTAGGTTTTGTTCTCTGAACAATTCTTTTTTAGAATTTTCAGGGTTGCATTGCTGTTTATTTGTCAAGGTTCTGTGTTGTATCTCTCGACGCAACTCTGATATAATATCATGCGTTTTGCCGTTTGTCAACACCTTTTTTATTTTCTTTTGTCGTTTTTTGTGATTCACTGTCGTGTCTCACAAGCGACTTGCTTATAATAGCACCATGCCTCTGGCATGTCAACCTATTTTTTGGAATTTTTTTTACTTTTTTGTCGAATTATTTTTCCAAGCTTTTCCTACGTTTTTTCAAGGTGTAAGTGTCACTTCATCACTGTCTGACCGGATGACCAGATCAACACTTGTAATCTGCTGTGCTGTTTCTTCCGAAACCTCCGCCAGAAGAACCGTCTGCATTGTTTCGCCGGGATCGATCATGATATCCATAGCGGAAAAATCATTATCCAACATAGTAAGCATAACCTGATGCCTGTCTGTACCGTTCAGCATAACCCGGTATTTGATATTCTGCTTATGCAGGGTATCAAATTCCACCTGTTCCTGTCCCGGATTTGTAACAGCCACCTGCAGGACAAGTAACTTCTTGCCTGTTCCTGCCTCCATAGAGAAATACAGATCTTCCCCGCCCTGCTCCGGATAGCTGTCGCATATCTCATAACCGGTATACGCGACCGTGAGCGGCTCTATCTGCAATAACTGCGTCGCAGAGACCTGTGCAGTTTCTTTATTTTCCATACCGGACTCCGGCGCCGTATCTGCCTCCATATCATTATCAGACACGCCCAGTGTCGGTTCCGGCGTCACAGCTGCCGCATCTGCCAGTGTAGGCTCTTCCTTCGGCTTGGAAGTATCCACCAGCCTTGTCCCCGATTCATTTAAATGTTCCAGTAAAGTGCCTGCCGCATACTGTGCCACAAGCCCCTCCTGCTCCTGTGTCATATCCGGAATGCTGTTGCCGCACGCCGTCATACATAATGTACTTGCCAAAAGGCATAGTACGATCTTATTTTTCTTTTTCATGTTCCTACCCCGGCATTTAATCTCCTGAACTTACCGTTCCATGCCATTTATTGTAGCATCATTTGCACTCTAATTCAAACCAAAATTCCACGCCGTCCTCATGGTTGCGGACACCATAGCTCTGATGCAGAGACTCCATGATCGCCTTTACAATGGACAGACCTACCCCGCTTCCACCGTATGCTCTTGTTCTTGCCTTATCCACTTTATAGAATTTCTCCCAGATATGCGGCAGAGAATCCTCTGGGATCGGTATTCCCGTATTAAATACAGAAACCCTTGCGATCCCATTTTCATTTGTGAGCGTAATGCGGATCTGTTTTCTGTCATCTAAATGATTCAGGGCATTCGTAAAGTAATTCATGAATACTTCTTCTATTTTAAATTCATCGCCCCAGACAAAGACCGGTTCTTCCTGTTCAAAGGTGATCTGTGCCTCATTTTGCTGGATCAGAATCGATGCAGATTGGATATAATTCCGGATCAGTTCTACAATGTCAAACCGCTCCATCGTCACAACGTCATTCCCAAATTCCAGCTGATTGAGTGTCAGGAGTTTCTTTACCATCACATTCATCTTTTCCGCTTCGTCCATGATAACGTCACAGTAAAAATCGCGACTTTCCGGATCTTCATTGATATCTTCCTTCAATCCTTCTGCATAACCAAGGATCAGTGCGATCGGGGTCTTCAGCTCGTGGGAAACATTGGCCAGAAATTCCTTCCGCATTTCATCAATCTGTTCTTTTTTTGCAATATCCTTCTGCAGTTCGTTATTCGCCGTCTTTAATTCGGAGATCGTCTCTTCCAGCCGGTCGGACATCTGATTCATATTATTTCCCAAAAGCCCGATCTCGTTTTTGTCTTTTCCGGTATATTTTGCATTAAAATCAAGATCTGACATCCGTTTGGAAATAGAAGCAAGCTGCAGGATCGGATCTGTGATCTTTCTGCTGACCCACCAGATAATAAACCCGCTGAGGATAATAGAAAGCAGTCCTACATATGCCATAAACCGGTTAGAGATCTTAACACTGTCGTGAATGCCTTCCAGCGCCGAGCGGATGATAAAAGGATTGCCATTATCAAGGACGCCCCACATTTCAATATAATTGATGCCTGTCCGATAGTCCTTGCTGTTCTGTATGGTATAAGAATCTGTCTGCTGCAGGACTTCATCCTGCCCTGTTTCATCCTGATTGTTGACGCCAAAAATATGCTCCATCAGTTCATGTGTCAGTGCTGTTGTTTCATGTACAGAAGATGTTACAATATCAGAATCCGCATTTACGATCAAAATGCTGATATTGTAAATACCGCAAAGCTTCTGTACTTCAATCTTAAATGTATCCGAGTTGGTATTTCCCTTACTGGTCGCCTCATTGATATTATGGTAAGCCGTAAGCAGCACATGTTGTTTATTGTTTATATAATATCTTTCCAGCAAGGTACTGTTCAAAAACCAGCACAGCAAAATCGTTCCTGTCATAAGTGCAATAAAGATCATTGCAAATTGATTCTTAATCGAATGTTTCATACAAACCCGTTCTCTTTCTGCCTGTTATGCCTGCGTATCTACATCAAATTTATAACCCATGCCCCAGATTGTTTTAATATAATTGCCCTGTTCTCCCATTTTACTGCGCAATTTCTTCACATGGGTATCGATCGTACGGGCATCTCCAAAGTAATCATAATTCCATACGTGATTCAAGATCACTTCTCTGGACAGGGCAATTCCCCTGTTTTCCATAAAATATGCCAGAAGCTCAAATTCTTTATAGCTCAGTTCAACCGGATTACCTCCGATCGTCACAATGTGCGCAGCCTTATCCAGCACAATATCACCCACTGTCATCACATCATCCTTTGATGTCCCCTTTGTGCGTCTTAAAACAGCCTCCACGCGCGCAACGAGGATCTTCGGGCTGAACGGTTTTGCAATGTATTCATCCACACCAAGCTGGAATCCCTGCAATTCATCCCGTTCATCCGTTCTGGCAGTCAGCATGATGATCGGCACTTTGGAATATGCTCTGATCTCTTTACATACCTGCCAGCCATCCATCTTAGGCATCATGACATCCAGAATAATCAGCGCAATGGAATTGTCCGCAAAGAAAATATCCAAAGCCTTTTCCCCATCCTCTGCCTCTAATACTTCATAGTTACTTCTGACTAAAAAATCTTTTACAAGCTTTCGCATTCTGCTTTCATCGTCCACGACCAAAATCTTTATTTTTTCCATAGTCCCGTCCTCTTTTCCCATATTCTTATTTGTAGCCTACAACAACTTTATGACGAAAATGTGAATCTCTTCCTGATTTATTCCGCAATTCCAAGCTGCGCCTCTTTTTCTCTGACTACCGCTTCTCTTTCCTTCAGATCCTGCTCCCAGGAGGCATATTGATCTACGATCTTTGACCTGTAATTGATGATCGTCGGATTTTTCCCGGTCATACTGATCGCAAAGAGTGCGATTACCAAAACTGCAAGCATAACAACAATCCCTTTCAGCTTCCTGCAGCGCTGCTGCAATCCTGCTTCTTTTTCCCGCTGCACATCCAGCCTGCTTTTCCAGATTGCATCTCTTTTCTGCAATTTTTCTTCCAGCGGATCATCCTGCTTTTCCTGTATGCTCTGCAGCGGGCAGGCGATCTGTTTTTCCGCCGCCAGATCTTCATAGCCGTTTTTCTGCAGCAGCTCACGCAGTTTCAGCAGATATGCCATGCCAACAGGCGTCTGAAAAATATTGCCTTCTACCGCTTTCCGGTACATCACTGCAACATTTGCCATATTCTTTTCATCCAGTTTTTCCTGCAGCAGCTTGACCTTCTTCCACTCTTTTTCTGCCTGCATCGCCAGATCCCGGTCATAAAATACAATATTATCTACAATAAAGGTTTCCATCTGTTTTCTTCCTTTTGTATCTGTTTGCGGTTATTATAGCATAAAAATAACGACACCGTATATCACTTTAGTAACATACGGTGTCGTTTTGATGGAGACGACGGGAGTCGAACCCGTGTCCAAAAGCCTATTCCCTGTCCTTCTACTATCATAGTCAGTTATTTGGGATTCCCGCCATCTGCCGGGAACTGACACCTGACAGACTTTGGTAGCTTCATGATACGCCCATATACGCAAAGCTTAGTATATGTCGTTTCCTACATAGTCGATGCCTGGGTCTTAATGTGTAGGTGCACTAAGTCAGACAGCTGCCATTAGGCAGCAAATGCTAAATTATCTTCAGCGTTTAATTTTAGTTTTGCGATTTAACGCCATCGCCTTCGGATAGCTTCTCCAGCTGCAAGACCCCTGTCGAAACCATTACGTCCCCTTAGAGGTTTTTGATCTTGAACTGCCGCTCTGTTTCGCGGCGCAGATCCTTCTTGGCAATATCCTGTCTCTTATCATAGAGCTTCTTACCTCTGGCAACGCCAACTTCTACCTTGACTCTGCCATTTTTAAAGTAGACC
Source organism: Kineothrix sp. MSJ-39 (assembly GCF_018917935.1). Taxonomy (GTDB): domain Bacteria; phylum Bacillota; class Clostridia; order Lachnospirales; family Lachnospiraceae; genus CAG-194. The sequence goes on from NZ_JAHLPN010000006.1 coordinate 4,590, forward strand.
TGAAGCGGCACAAGTGTATAGCCTTTTTCTGCCATTTTACCTGCCAGTTTTCCGATCTCAGCTTTATGAAGCAGCAGCTTTTTCACACGGAGCGGATCCTTGTTAAAAATATTGCCCTTTTCATACGGACTGACATTCATACCGTAAATAAACGCTTCGCCGTTTTCAATCCTGACAAATGCTTCTTTGATACTGCACTTGCCCATACGGAGCGACTTTACCTCTGTTCCGTGAAGAGCAATGCCCGCTTCATACTTCTCATCGATAAAAAAATCATGATATGCTTTTTTATTATTGGCAACTAATTTCATTGCCTCCTTTGACATGCTCTCACTTCCTCTCTGTCCGTTTTTAAAGTATAGCTCATTTTTCATTCTTTGTGAAGTCCAAAATCAATCGTCTTTTTCTGCAGATCCACATCTTTGACATAAACATGGATCCGGTCTCCCAGACGATAGGAGTTGCCCGTATGTCTGCCTACCATTTCGCAGGCAGTTTCATCATACACATAGTAATCGCCCGGTATATCCGCTGCCCTGATGAGCCCTTCTACCGTATTTTCCAGTTCCACATAAATACCATATGCCATAATGCCGGAAATAACACCGTCATATTCCTCTCCCATATGTGCTGTCATATATTCGGCTTTCTTGAGCTTATCGGTCTCCCGCTCCGCTTCATCTGCCCTTCTTTCCATTTCCGAAGCATGCTTGCATACCTGCGGCAAAATGTCCTTGTAATGCAGGATCCTCTCTTCCTTCAGCCTGCCCCGAAGGTACTCTTTGATGATACGATGGATCTGCAGATCCGGATACCGGCGGATCGGCGAAGTAAAATGGCAATAATATTTACATGCCAGTCCGAAATGTCCTGTGCAGACATCCTGGTACTGCGCCCGCTTCATACTGCGCAGGATCAGCCTGCTCAACATATCTTCTTCCTTGGTTCCTTCAATTCTTGTCAACAGTTTCTGCAGCTCTTTCGGATGGATTTCATCCCTTGTACCTTTCAGGGAATAACCGAAATTATTCAGAAATGTCGTCAGCTTCTGTATTTTCTCAGGGTCAGGTTTATCATGTGTCCGGTAAACAAAAGGCACTTCCAGCCAGAAAAAGTGCTGTGCCACCGTTTCATTTGCCAGCAGCATAAAATCCTCGATCAGCTTAGTTGCCACATTTCGTTCATGTGGCAGGATATCTACAGGATGCCCGCTTTCATCCAGTTTAATCTCACATTCCTGAAAATCAAAATCCACTGCACCGCGGTTTCTTCTTTTCCTGCGAACGATCTCCGACAGCTTCTGCATCTGCTCAAGCATTGGCACAAGTGCCTCACAGGCTTCGATCTCCTGCGCATCATGATCTTCCAGTATCTTTCTGACACCTGTATAGCTCAATCTCTTATCCACACAGATGACTGTTTCCGCGATCTTATAGTCTACTACAGTTCCGGTCTCATCGATTGTCATAAGGCAGCTCAGTGCCAGCCTGTCCTCTCCCGCATTTAAGGAACAGATGCCATTGGACAGGGTATGGGGCAGCATTGGGATCACTCTGTCAACGAGATATACACTTGTCCCTCTTTCCTTGGCTTCCCAGTCCAGTGCCGAATTTTCCTGCACATAATTGGTCACATCCGCAATATGCACACCCAGCCGGTACATTCCGTTTTCCATCGTCAGCGATACTGCATCATCCAGATCCTTGGCATCCTCTCCGTCGATCGTGACCATCTGTACATTTCTCAGATCCAGTCTGCCTGCACGGTCTGCTTCCGAAACCGGATTTGACACACGCTGTGCCTGATCCAGCACGCGTTTTTCAAACTCGGTCGGAATACCGAACGCCTTTACGATCGAAAGGATATCTACGCCCGGATCATCACGATGTCCAAGGATCTCGATGATCTTTCCTTCCGGATTTCTGCGTTCTCCGCCGTAATCACAGATTTCACAGACTACTTTATGACCGTCTACCGCGCCATGAATCGCGCCTGCCGGAATAAAAATATCTGTCGGGATCTTCGTATCATCCGGGATCACAAAGCCAAAACTTTTACTTTTTTCAAATGTACCTACCACCTGTGTGATCTCATGCTCCAGTACAGAAACGATCTCCGCCTCCTGTCTTCTGCCCCTTGAGGGTGGCAGTAACCTGAAGCTGACCTTGTCCTGATGAAAGGCTGAATGCACATATTCCTCCGGGACATAATAGTCTTCTTCCTGTCCTTCCACCTCAATAAAACCGAATCCTTTTTCATTGGCAATAAACCGTCCTTCCAGGATCGGATTTTCCGGTGCTTTATACTTTCCGCGTTTGGTGATCTCGATCGCATGCTCTTTTAAAAGTTCTTCCAGTGCCTGCTTTAGCTGCGGTCTGTCCTCAGGCTCCACCTGCAGAAAGATCGCCAGTTCCTTTTCCTTCATGGGCACATAAAGCGCATCGCGTACCAGATCGTATATGATCTTTTTTCTTTCTTCATAACTTTTTTTTGCCATTTTATTCCTCACTATTCAAAGCATCAGCTGATAAAAAAGAAAAGCACTCTTGAAAAGAGTGCTTTTGTAATCATAAACCTTTTAAAATTTGTTTATATTCAAAACAACTGCCAAAACCATGAACAATACTGCCATCACTCGCGTGATCTTCACAAGCGCACCTTCCATGGAACGACCTTTATTCTTACCCCAATAGCTTTCAGCAGCTCCGCTGATAGCTCCAAGACCTGCACTCTTTCCTTCCTGCATTAACACTATAATTGTTAAACCGATACAATCGATGATAAATAACACTGTTAAAATAATTCTGATAACGCTCATTTATAAACCTCCTACCGTCACAAACATTATTATCCTAGCATACCTATCATCAAATTACAAGCCTTTTCTTTTAAATTTGGAAAACAGACATGCTCTGTTCCATCGTATATGAAATATTCTTAAGGCTGACAGCCTCTTCTGACAGCTGATCAGAAATTGCTTTTACTTCTGTTACGGAAGCTGACGTTTCCTCTGTGGATGCTGCATTCTCCTGTGCGATCGCTGACAGATTCTGTACAATATCAATCACACCGCTTCTTTCCTTATCAAGCCGCTTTGTCTTATCGTCAATCGCTGACATACCGGCTATAGACTGCTCTACATTTTTCTGAATCTCATCAAATGCCTGTTTTGTATTATCTACATGCTCACTCTGCTTCTTAAAGATTTCTTTTACATCTTCCATAATGGAAACTGCTTTCTGGGAATCCTCCATCAGAACACGGATAATCTCGCTGATCTCTTTTGCAGATTCATTAGACTGTTCTGCCAGCTTCTGGATCTGTGCAGCTACCACTGCAAAGCCTCGTCCCTGTTCCCCTGCTCTGGCTGCTTCTATTGATGCGTTTAATGAAAGCAGATTCGTTTCCTCAGCGATCTCTGTGATCATACTTGCAGCCTCATGGATCTTGCCTGCAGATGCGTTTGTCGTATCTGTCTGTTCTGCAATTACATGAATATACTGCATCGCCTGATCATTTACCTGTTCCAGTTGTTCGAGTGCCTGCGTTGCACCTTGTCCGGACTGCTGCATACGCATTGCATATTTCATCAGATCATCTACCTGATCTGCCGTCTGCTCTACCATATCGCCCATATTGACAACTTTTTCTGTTGCAAGCTGTGTATCGCCCGCCTGGGAAGATGCACCATCTGCAATCTCTCCCACTGCACTGTCAAGCTGCTGCATCGTTGTTGCAGTCTCGGAAGCACTGTCATGCACATGATTAGATGCCTCCAGAAGAAGCTCGCTCTGCTCGCGCACCTCTCTGACTACACCTGCAACTTCAATCCGTAAATGTTCCAGCGCCCGGCTCATTGCACCGATTTCATCTTTTCTTGCAAAAAGCTTCTGCCCTGTCTCATGGTCAGAGAAATTCATAGAGGACAATCTGTTTGTAAAGTTTGTCATTCTGACAATTGGCTTTACAATTACGCCGGAAAAGATAATGCCAATGATCAGACCGATGATAACCGTTCCGGCTAAAGATATTGCTCCCATTCTGTTCATTTTTGTAACCGGTGCAAGTACTTCTTTTTCATTGGCGGAAACGATCAGCATGAACTTCTGATATGTACTGACATACAAAGCTGCATACTTGACTTCTCCTCTATAATCATAAGTCCGGACACCACTCTTAACATCTTTTCCATCCTTGACATCCTGTACCGCCTGTTTGACCACTTCATTTTCTACAGGCTTCCCAATCTTGCTGCCATCCGGATGATATACCATTGTGCCATTCTCATCTACTACATACACATAGCTGGATTCCACACCTTCAATGCCGACTCCATCTAACTTCTGCGACAATGCATCAGTCTTCAAAACATAGGTTGCATCTCCGTCTGCTTTCTTGACTTCTCCGTCCAGGACACCTCCATATGCCATAGCCAGATCTTCAATATAGTGTTGAGATAACTCGGTTAATTCCCTCTCCGCCGTTGGTGCATAGCTCCAAATCAAAAGTATCCCCGTTGCCAGTGTAATAATGAGGAAAGAGAGAACTAATCTAACCTTAATAGAATTCTGTGCTTTTACTTTTTGATTCATATTAACCACCCCTATTAAATTGTTTTATAAAATTTATTTTACCATTCCCATTTTCCGGCTTCAACCATCCTGACAGATCTTTCTTTTTTTATGTTCAAAAGTGGTTTATTTTTATGCATTTTCGGTCATTTTTGTCGTGATCTGTCACTTCTTTTCGCGTTGTTTTCCCTATAGAAAAACAGGTTCTGCCGCAGTTATGATCCGCAGACAGAACCTATCCTTTATTTGCTTATTTTATTTCCTGTTCCCGATACTATTATTTCTTGAGCAGTAAAGATTTTCCTGTCATTTCTGCCGGTTTTGTCATACCCATTGTCTCAATCAGAGTCGGTACGATATCAGCCAGACATCCACCTTCTCTCAAAGTATATGCAGGATCATAGTTTACCAGGATAAATGGTACCGGATTTGTTGTATGTGCTGTAAACGGTGCACCTGTCTCGTAGTCTACAAGCTGCTCGCAGTTACCGTGGTCTGCGCAGATAAACATAGTTCCGTTGACGCTCAGAAGTGCATCTACTGCTTTTCCTACACATTCATCTACAGTCTCTACAGCCTTAATTGCTGCTGCTTCCACGCCGGTATGTCCTACCATATCCGGGTTAGCAAAGTTGATGATAATCACATCATATTTTTCAGATTTAATTGCAGCACACAGCTTATCACATACTTCGTAGGCGCTCATTTCCGGCTTCAAGTCGTATGTTGCGACATCCTTAGGAGAATTTACCAAAATTCTGTCTTCTCCTTTATTTGGCTCTTCTACACCACCGTTAAAGAAGAAGGTAACATGTGCATATTTTTCTGTTTCAGCAATTCTTGCCTGCGTCATATCATTTGCAGCAAGCCATTCGCCGAATGTATTTGTCACTGCGATCTTGTGGAATGCAACATCTTTATTTGGGATTGTCGGATCATAGTCAGAGAAACATACATATGTCACATCCAGACGTTTTCCTCTCTCAAATCCCTTAAACTCATCATCACAGAAAGCATGTGTGATCTCTCTTGCACGGTCAGGTCTGAAGTTGATGAATACAATGCTGTCTTTATCCTGAATTGTTGCTACAGGTTTACCGTTTTCTACAACGACTGTCGGTTTTACAAATTCATCTGTCTCATCCCTGTCATAAGAAGCCTGAATGCCTGCTGTTGCGCTGTCTGCTGTCAAGCCCTCGCCCTTTGTAAGCGCTTTATAAGCCAGCTCTACTCTGTCATAGTTGTTATCTCTGTCCATTGCATAGTAACGTCCGCATACAGATGCGACCTTACCAACGCCAAGTTTCTTCATTTCTGCTTCAAGCTGCTCTACATAGCCTTTTCCTGATGCAGGCGGTGTATCACGTCCGTCTAGGAAGCAATGTACATAAACCTTTTTCAGATCAAATTTCTTTGCCATTTCCAGTACGCCATATAAGTGTGTAATATGGCTGTGTACGCCACCGTCTGATACCAGTCCGTAAATGTGCAATGCACTGTCATTTGCCTTGCAGTTTTCCATAGCTTTTACAAGCGCCGGATTTTCAAAGAACGTACCGTCCTGAATTTCTTTCGTAATTCTGGTCAGTTCCTGATATACAATACGTCCTGCGCCCATGTTCAGATGTCCGACTTCTGAGTTACCCATCTGACCTTCCGGCAGACCAACTGCCATTCCGGATGCATTACCTTTTACAAACGGATAGTCCTTCATCAGTCTGTCCATAACCGGTGTGTTTGCCTCAGCTACCGCATTATGGTCTTTTCTTTCATTTAAACCGTATCCGTCTAAGATCATCAATACTGTTGTTTTTTTGCTCATGATTTATCTCCTTTTTCTTTATTCCGTTTCCATCTTGCGAAATTAGTATACACGTTCCGCGCCTGTTTTTCAAGATTACAGAACGAAAAAGACAGGATATACAGCTGTATATCCTGCCTTCATTCATTTACATTAATCTGTTGTAACAGAATCACTATATTTCTGGATGTATACATAAATATCATTCTGCTCATCCAGTTTTGTGGAATTTCTCTTCTTTCCGCCAATGGAAATACTGTTGGCTTTTACATAGAAGTAATAATCTTTATATGTACTTAACTTCTTTACAGTGTAAGAGGCTTTCTTTGTTGTGGCAACTTTTTTGAATTTGCCGCCTTCTTTTGTTGCTCTGTATACTGTATAGTTCTTAGCGCCCGGTACCTTTGTCCAGCTCAGCTTTACTGCTGTATCAGAAACCTTGGTTGCAGAAACATTTGCCTGCGGGATGGCATATGCCAGATCAGACCATGCACCATACTGTTTCTCACCGTTCATAAATGTATAAGTACGGATACGATACTGGAATGGTGTATTCTTCACTGCTTTTAAGATAAATGTCTTGGATTTTGCGCGTCTGCCATAAATATTGTATATCTTTGCCAGCTTATTATCTGCTTTATAGATTTCAATCTGATAACCATTTTCATATTTTGCTGTATTGTTCCACTGAAGTGTCACAATATTGGATTTAACATCCCATGACGCAAGCTTCAGTCCCGTCACTGCAGGTGCTGTTGTCAGCACACGTGGATTTTCAACACAATTTTCAGAAGCGTAAAATGATGTTGTCACCTGTCTGATCGGGTATACTGCAAGATAATATGCAGAATCTGCTGTAAGGCCTGTCAGTTTTACAGAAGTTGTCTTAACAACCTGAATATCCTTTGCTGTTGCCTGTGTAGCACCAAAGCGGATCAGATATCCTGTTGCGCCCGTGCTTGCTGCCCATGAAATTGTTGCTGATGTGTTGTCTGCAGCAACCTGTGTCATTGTTGCCGGTGCTTTCGGTGCTGTTGCAACCGTCGCTACGACTGCCTCACTGTACTTTGTACCATCAAATGCTCTGATCTTGACATAATATGTACTTCCTGCCGTCCAGTTTGTGCCAGCAAGATTTACAAATGTATCCTTACCACCATTTCCTGTCAAAGATTCTCCTGTATATGTCTTATTATCTGATGAATAAGAATATACATATGCAGTTGCACCGGATACTGCTGACCACGCAACTCTTACTGCTGTTTCAGTAGAAACTGTCTGCTTTGCATCTTTCGGTGCTGCCAGAACTGTTACTGCCGCATCAGCCTTTACTGATGGAAACAGCATCAGTGACATCGCCAGAACAGCTGCAAATGCCACCATAGCTTTCTTGATTTTGATCATTTTGTTCATCTAAAATCCCTCCTTGTCTATTTGAACATTACATCCTGTCCATGTCTATATTTTACTCTAAAACAGCAAATATAAAAAGAGAATTTCGTCGAAAGATTCTTAATCTTTTCTTAAGCGGCTAATGCCCCATCTGATGTTTCAAACAACAGGAAAAGCTATCCGGGCTGCACATTGCAGACCAGATAGCCTTTCAGAATTTACATTATTTCAGTCACTTAATCATCTTATGAGCAGACGGGATTAAGCGTTTACAATCTTACCGAAATCCGGCTTTAATGCAGCGCCACCGATTAAGCCGCCATCAATGTCATCTTTGGAAAGAAGCTCAGCTGCGTTGCCTGCATTCATAGATCCGCCGTACTGGATACGAACAGCTTCTGCTGTATCTGTATCGTACATTTCAGCGATAACCTCACGAATCATCTTACATACTTCCTGTGCCTGATCAGCAGTAGCTGTTTCACCTGTACCGATAGCCCAGATTGGCTCGTAAGCGATAACCAGTTCTTTTACCTGATCTGCTGTTACGTCTGTCAGATCCCATTTGATCTGTCTTGCGATCCACTCTTTGTATGTGCCTGCTTTACGAAGTGCAAGAGACTCACCACAGCAAAGGATTGGCTTCAGACCTGCTGCGAAAGCTTTCTTTACTTTCTGGTTGATCAGGATATCGTTCTCACCGAAGATATCTCTTCTCTCGGAGTGACCGATGATGATGTATTCAACACCGGCATCTTTTAACATAGGAGCGGAAATTTCTCCTGTGAAAGCACCCTTGTCTTCGATGTAGAAGTTCTCAGCACCAAGTTTTACGTTGGAACCTTTGATAGCTTCTGCTACTGGTACGATATCAATTGCAGGTACACAGTAAACAACATCTACTGCATCGTTTACTACGAGATCCTTTAATGTGTTAACTAATTCTACTGCCTGGCTTGGAGTCATGTTCATTTTCCAGTTGCCGGCGATAATTCTTCTTCTTGCCATTTTTATATTCTCCTTAAATATTTTAATTATTCTTTGTCATCTGCAGCGTATACGCCCGGAAGCTCTTTACCCTCTAAGAATTCCAGAGAAGCTCCACCACCTGTTGAGATGTGGCTCATCTTATCTGCAAAGCCTAACTGATTTACTGCTGCTGCGGAATCACCACCACCGATGATTGTTGTAGCATCTGTTTCAGCTAATGCTTTAGCAACTGCGATTGTACCTTTTGCAAGTGTAGGGTTTTCGAATACACCCATCGGTCCGTTCCAAACAACTGTCTTAGCAGATTTTACTGCATCTGCATAAAGTTCTGCTGTCTTTGTACCGATATCAAGACCTTCCATATCAGCAGGGATCTTGTCAGCGTCTACAACCTGAACTTCGATCTCAGCATCGATTGGGTTAGGGAATTCTTTTGCTACTGTTGTATCGATAGGAAGAAGAAGCTTCTTACCAGCCTTCTCAGCCTTCTCCATCATTTCTTTACAATATTCGATCTTCTCATCATCTACTAATGATTTACCGATTTCATATCCTTTTGCTTTTAAGAATGTGAATGCCATACCACCACCGATGATCAGTGTGTCACACTTCTCGATCAGGTTGTTGATAACGTTCAGCTTATCTGCAACCTTAGCACCACCGAGGATTGCTACGAATGGTCTTACAGGATTTTCTACTGCATTGCCAAGGAAGTCGATTTCCTTCTGCATCAGATAACCAACTGCGTTTACGCCGCCTTTTTCAGAAATATACTTTGTAACAACTGCTACAGAAGCATGTGCTCTGTGTGCAGAACCGAATGCGTCACATACATAGATGTCAGCAAGATCAGCAAGTTCTTTTGCGAATGCTTCGCCGGCTTCCTGTGGCTTTGTTTCTTCTTTTCCACGGAAACGTGTATTCTGCAGAAGAACTACATCGCCATCCTGCATAGCTGCTACTGCATCTGTAGCTGCCTGTCCTGTTACATTGTAATCTGCTACGAATGTAACTTTCTTGCCAAGTTTTTCAGATAATCTTTCAGCAACCGGTGCTAAAGACTCGCCTTCGTTAGGACCGTTTTTTACTTTGCCAAGGTGAGAGCAAAGAATAACCTTTGCGCCATCATTGATCAGTTTGTTGATTGTAGGAAGAGCTGCTACGATACGTGTTTCATCTGTGATCTTTCCATCTTTTAAAGGTACATTGAAGTCACATCTTACGAGTACTCTTTTTCCTTTTGCGTCAATGTCATCGACTGTTTTTTTGTTTAATGCCATTTTTAATTGCCTCCCATTTTGATTTTACAGAAAATTCCGCAGAATCTTCTATGATATAAAAAAGGGTCCGGTCCATAAGACCGGACCCTTTAAGGTCTTTACTGCTCGTCCACTAAATCTTATAATTCAGCGAAGTATTTGATTGTACGAACCATCTGAGATGTGTAAGAGTTCTCATTGTCATACCAAGAAACAACTTCTACCTGAGTCTTTCCATCTGGTAATGGAGAAACCATTGTCTGAGTTGCATCGAATAAAGAACCAAATCTCATACCAACGATATCTGAAGAAACGATTTCTTCTTCGTTGTATCCGAATGACTCTGTAGCCTGAGCTTTCATAGCTGCGTTAACTTCTTCTTTTGTTACAGCCTTGTCAACTACTGCGAATAACAGTGTTGTAGATCCTGTAGGGGTAGGAACACGCTGAGCAGCGCCGATTAACTTACCGTTTAATTCAGGAATAACTAAGCCGATTGCTTTAGCAGCACCTGTTGAGTTAGGAACGATATTAACAGCACCTGCACGAGATCTTCTTAAATCGCCTTTTCTCTGTGGTCCGTCAAGAATCATCTGATCACCTGTGTAAGCATGGATTGTGCACATGATACCAGATTCGATCGGAGCTAAGTCGTTTAATGCTTTAGCCATAGGAGCTAAGCAGTTTGTTGTACAAGAAGCTGCAGAAATGATTGTATCTTCTTTTGTTAATGTTTCATGGTTTACATTGTAAACGATTGTAGGAAGGTCGTTTCCTGCTGGAGCAGAGATAACAACTTTCTTAGCACCCGCATTGATATGAGCCTGTGCTTTTGCTTTAGATGTATAGAAACCTGAGCACTCTAATACTACGTCTACTCCGATTTCACCCCAAGGGCAGTTATTTGCGTCTGGCTCTTTGTAGATCTTGATTGTCTTGCCTTTAACAGTGATTGTACCAGCTTCGTCATCAGCTGTAACCTGATCTTCTTCACCAAGAGCTACATATCTACCCTGTGAAGAGTCATATTTTAATAAGTGTGCTAACATCTTTGGAGATGTTAAGTCGTTGATTGCAACTACTTCATAACCTTCTGCACCAAACATCTGTCTGAATGCAAGACGACCGATACGGCCAAAACCATTGATTGCTACTTTTACTGCCATTTTAGATTCCTCCTAAAAATGAAATTTTTATATTATTCTATCAATTCCATGTATGAAATTGATAAAATTTTGTCAGCGAATTTATTGTAACCAATTTGTCCTTAAAATGCAAGTCAGATTTTGAAATTTATTTGGATTTGACTGTTTTTTTACCGTTTTTCAAAATTTTTACATAGTTAACCGCAATTATCAATTGCACTTCTTATGCGAAATCATTAAAATGGAACTGCAAAACGGAATAGAATAATGTTCTTATCATAAAGGAGGTTATACCCTATGGCAATTTACGCAGATATGCATGTCCATACGACTTTTTCCAGCGACGGGAAAGGCAGTATGGAGGAAATGATACAGAAAGCCCTCTCTCTGGGGCTCAGACACATCTGTTTTACAGAACACAATGACTTTGATTATCCGCGTCATGCGGGAGATCCCGAAAATATATTTCTTTTAAATGTGGATTCTTATTTATACGAACTTTTGACGAAACGTGAGAAGTACGGTGACAGGATCAAAATCCTGTTCGGGATCGAGCTTGGTGTCGACCCGGCGATCGTCCAGAAAAATAACGAACTCAGTCATGCGCATGATTTTGATTTTATCATTGCCTCTTCCCATGTATGCCACGGAAAAGATCCGTATTATCCTGATTTTTATGAAGGAAGAAGTGAAAAAGAGGCTTATCGGGAATATTTTGAATCAGAGCTTGAAAATGTACAGAAATTTTCCAATTTTGATGTGTACGGGCATCTGGATTACGTCGTTCGCTACGGTCCTACCCAAAACCAAAACTACCATTATGCAGATTACGCCGAGATCATCGATGAGATCTTACTGTTCCTGATCAAAAATGATAAAGGACTTGAGGTCAATACCGGCGGTTTCCGCTGTGGTATCGGCTCTACCAATCCCTGCATCGATATCATAAAAAGATATCATGAGCTGGGTGGCAAGGTCATTACGATCGGTTCCGACGCGCATGAGCCGAAATATCTGACCGATCAGTTTTCTGCCACCTGTCAGATGCTGCAGGAGATCGGATTTAAATATTATGCGGTTTACGAAAAAAGACAGCCGGAATATTTTAAACTGGACACGCTCCTATGATCGTTCCACCGCCAAGCACATATTCTCCGTCATAAAATACGACTGCCTGTCCCGGTGTGATCGCCCGGACAGGTTCGTCAAAGATGACGCGGATCTGATCTTCTCCGCTCTTTTCTATCGTGCAGGCTGCTCCCTGATGCGCATAGCGCACCTTGGCGGTGCAGCGGCGCGGCGCGGGCAGATCTTCCATGCCCATATAGTTGATCTTATTGCAAAGCAGCGCACGGGCAAACACATCTGTGCTTTCTCCTATGACTACTTCATTGGTATCGGGTCTGATCTCTGTCACAAAGATCGGATGTCCCATGGCAAGTCCCAGACCTTTTCTCTGTCCCACCGTATAATGTGTGATCCCCTTATGGGTTCCTAAAATCTTACCGTCTGTTGATACAAAATTACCCGGTCCCGGAATCTTATCCGGTACTTCCCGTTCCAGAAAGCTGCCATAATCTCCGTCCGGTACAAAACAGATATCCTGGCTGTCCGGCTTATTGGCGATCGGCAAATCCTGCTGTCTTGCGATCTCCCGGATCTGATCCTTCGTATAAGAGCCGACCGGCAGAAGTGTATGGGAAAGCTGCTCCTGTGTCAGATTATAAAGTGCGTAGGTCTGATCCTTTGTTGCCGTCACAGAGTTGCGGATGGCAAACCTGCCGTTCTCCAGCTTATCGATCCGCGCATAATGTCCTGTTGCTATGTAGTCTGCACCCAGACCGATACAGCGGTTTAACAGAGCTTCCCACTTTACATACCGGTTGCAGGCAATGCACGGGTTCGGCGTTCTGCCCGCCAGATATTCCGCTGTGAAGTAATCGATCACATCTTTCTGAAATTCCTGCTTGAAATTCAGCACATAATAAGGAATCCCTATTTTCTGCGCAACGCGTCTTGCATCATCAACCGCAGAAAGCCCGCAGCATCCGCCGTTTTCCGATACTGTTTCCGTATCTTCATCCTGCCAGATCTGCATCGTGACTCCCATCACATCATAGCCCTGTTCTTTTAACAAATATGCTGCCACGGAGGAATCAACACCTCCCGACATACCTACTACTACCTTTTTTCCCATATCTCTTCCTATAAAACCTGTGTCATTCTTTTCACACCGATAGACCGGCAATTAATATTCGTCTTCTTCCTCGCCCTCACTGATATCGTTCTTAGGCTTGGAAAGGCCTTCTATCTTGATATGATTTTTCTCTGCATAATCCCAGAGTGCTGCATGGATGGCTTCCTCTGCCAGCAGGGAACAGTGCACCTTTACAGGCGGCAGTCCGTCAAGCGCTTCCATAACGGCTTTGTTGGTCACTTCGAGTGCCTGCTGGATCGTCTTACCCTTTACAAGCTCTGTTGCCATGGAGCTCGTAGCCACTGCTGCACCACAGCCGAATGTCTTAAATTTACAATCCTGGATGATGCCATTGTCATCAATATCCAGATACATACGCATAATGTCGCCGCACTTTGCATTACCGACGGTTCCGACACCGCTTGCGTTTTCTATTTCTCCTACATTTCGTGGATTCTGAAAATGATCCATTACCTTTTCACTGTACATAGTATTCTCCTTGTAACTCTTCAATCTATATTTCTTTTTCTGTCTATATCTCTTTTCTCTGTATTCCTTTATATTAGTTAGCCAATGCTTACTTCTGTTTCTTCATGAAATCTTCGTAAAGCGGTGACATGCTGCGCAGTCTTTCCATAATGGCAACAAGCTGCTCTACTACATAGTCCATTTCTTCTTTTGTATTTTCTTCTGACAGTGTCAGTCTGAGTGAGCCATGTGCAATTTCATGTGGCAGTCCGATCGCCAGAAGGACATGGGACGGATCAAGCGAGCCTGATGTGCAGGCAGATCCACTGGATGCTGCAATTCCCTTATTGTCCAAAAGGATCAGCATGGATTCTCCTTCAATAAACTGAAAACTGAAATTCACATTGTTCGGCAGACGTTTCTTACGGTCTCCGTTTAAGCGGCAGTACGGGATCTCTGCTTCGATCCTGCTGATCAGATAATCACGGAGCTCGATCTCCTTCTGCATTTTTTCCTCCAGCATGGAGAAGGAACGCTTTGCTGCTGCAGCCAGTCCTACAATACCCGGAATATTTTCCGTACCGGCTCTTCTGCCACGCTCCTGCTGTCCGCCATGGACAAAGGAACGGATCTTGATGCCTTTTCTGATATAAAGGAAGCCGATTCCTTTCGGTCCGTTTAATTTATGTCCGCTTGCGGAAAGCATATCGATATGCATTTCATCTACATTGATCGGTACCTGTGCATATGCCTGTACTGCATCGGTATGGAATAAAATATCATGTTCCTTTGCGATCTCCCCGATCTCTTTGATCGGCTGGATCGTTCCGATCTCATTGTTTGCAAACATGACAGAGATCAGTATCGTATCCGGGCGGATCGCTGCCTTGAGCTCGTCTAATTTGATCACACCGTTTTCGTCCACGCCTACATAAGTCACTTCATAGCCGTGCTTTTCCAGATACTCGCATGTATGCAGTACCGCATGGTGCTCGATCGCAGATGTGATGATGTGTTTTCCTTTCTGGGCATAAGCATCTGCTGTTGCCTTGATCGCCCAGTTGTCAGACTCGGAACCGCCTGCTGTAAAATAAATCTCGTTCGCTTTTGCACCGAGCGTTCCGGCAATATATTCTCTCGACTCATCGAGTGCTTCCTTACTCTTTGCACCTAACTGATAGATGCTGCTTGCATTTCCGTAATACTCTTTAAAATAAGGCAGCATCGCATCCACTACAGAATCTGCTACCTTTGTTGTCGCTGCATTATCCAGATAAATCAACTTACTCATTTTCCCGTTTTTCCTTTCATATCTCAATAGTAGGAATTTTTATTTGCATCATAGCACCGCATATAGGTTCTGTCAAGAAACCGCAAAGCATATGCATAATAATAAACTTCTACAGGTAAGTATGCGCAATAAATATCCTTTTTTATCCGGTACGATCTTACTTACGCTGACCGGTTTTCTCACAAAGATCATTGGGTTCTTTTACCGTATTTTTCTGTCCCGCAGCATTGGCGAGGAGGGCATGGGGATCTACCAGCTTTTGGCTCCCATCATGGCACTTTCCTATGCTTTTACTTCTGCGGGCATCCAGACAGCCATTTCCAAATACACAGCTGCCTATCATGCGCAGGGCAGAAAGAGATCCGCCCTTGCAACATTATTGACAGGTTTTCTTCTCTCTATTCTGCTTTCTGTCATTGCTACAGTCTTTTTGTATCAAAATGCTGCCATGCTCGCAGCCCGCTTTCTGCTGGAGCCGCGCTGTGAACCTCTGATCCGCATTTTTGCCCTGTCCATTCCGTTTGCGAGCATCCACAGCTGCATCAACGGCTATTATTACGGGCTGAAGAAAACACTGCTGCCCTCCGCCAGCCTGCTTGTGGAACAGCTTACAAGAGTACTCAGCGTATACGCCATTTACACCTACGGCTATACGATCCACGCCCGCCCGACGATCGCAGTTGCCATGCTGGGTGTCCTCATCGGCGAAGTCTGCTCCACTCTTTTAAGTACGATCGTTTTATTTGTGCAGGAAAAAAAGTCATTTCATCTGCCTGCTTCCTTTTCCGTCAAAGCGGGCGGCAGATATACAAAGGAAATCATGCTGCTTGCGCTTCCGTTGATGGCAAACAGGCTTGTCCTGAACGGCCTGCAGAGCATCGAAGCAGTGTATATTCCAAACCGTCTGACCTTGTACGGGCTTTCCACTGCGGATTCCCTGCGCTGTTACGGCGTTCTGACCGGAATGGTACTGCCGCTTCTTCTATTCCCAAGTGCCATTACCTCTTCCGTCTCTGTGCTCCTTCTGCCCTACATTTCAGAAGCACAGGCGGTCGGGAACCACAAGAAAATCCGTCAGGCAGTCAAAAAATGTTTACTTGCCTGCTTGCTGCTTGGCAGCGTCTGCTGTGTGGTTCTGCTCATCTTTGGCACTTTTCTCGGAAAGCTGCTTTTTGACAGCACACTTGCCGGCGACTATATCCGCATGCTGAGCATTGTCTGCCCGATCCTGTATATGGGCAGCGTGTTAAACAGCATCCTGCACGGGCTCGGCCGCGCACTTTCCGCCTTTTTCTATAATGTGGTCAGCCTGCTGCTGCGTCTTGCTTTTGTTTTCTTCCTGATCCCGTCCATTGGTATGTACGGCTATCTGCTCGGTATCTTTTTCAGCCAGCTCCTGTTTACAGCCCTTATTCTTTTCTCACTTCGCCGTTATTTTCTTGCAAGATAGGCGTTTGTGGGCTATAATGGCATACGGACTGCGTTGTAGCCAAATATACCACAAAGAAAAGAGGGTACCCAGATGGGAATGGATTTTATACAAAAATTACCAACGCCAGCCGAGATCAGAGAACAGTACCCTGTTCCGCCGGCACTGGCTGCTTTAAAGAAACAGAGAGATAAAGAAATCGCAGATGTACTGACCGGACAAAGCGACAAGCTGCTTGTCATCATCGGTCCCTGCAGTGCAGACAATGAAGATGCTGTCTGCGATTATGTCGAAAGACTTGCAAAGGTCAATGAAAAGGTCAATGACAGATTACTTGTCATTCCGCGTATTTATACAAATAAGCCGCGTACAACCGGTGAAGGCTACAAGGGCATCGTCCATCAGCCGGATCCTTCCAAAAAGCCGGATCTTCTGCAGGGTATCGTAGCCATGCGTAAGATGCACATTCATGCCATGGACGTATCAGGGCTGACCGCTGCCGATGAAATGCTTTATCCGGAAAACTACCGCTATGTATTTGATTTTCTTTCCTACGTTGCCATCGGTGCACGTTCTGTAGAAGATCAGCTGCATCGTCTGACGGTCAGCGGTTTTGATGTGCCTGCAGGCATGAAAAACCCGACCTCCGGTGATCTGACGGTTATGATGAACAGCGTGTATGCTGCACAGCATCCGCATACCTTTACTTACCGTGGCTGGGAAGTGAAAACAACCGGAAATCCACTGGCACATACTGTACTGCGTGGTTCCGTCAATCCATACGGCAGAAGCCTTCCGAATTACCATTATGAAGATTTAAGCCGCTTAAACGATCTGTATCAGGAACGCGAACTGTTAAACCCTGCTGCGATCATCGATGCCAACCATAACAACTCCGGCAAGAAATTCGAGCAGCAGATCCGTATCGTCAAGGAGGTTATGCATTCCAGAAAGGTAAATCCTGATATCCACTCTCTTGTCAAGGGTGTCATGATCGAAAGCTACATTGAGGAAGGCAACCAGAAGATCGGGGAAGGCATTTACGGAAAATCCATCACAGATCCTTGTCTTGGCTGGGCAGACAGCGAAAAGCTGCTTTATGAACTGGCTGAGCTTAATGTATAGTTAATACTATCAATAAACATCTCTAAAAAATCCAGCCGGCGTCACATTTCATGTGACGCCGGCTATTTCATACACTTCTATTCTGCTGTTTCTATAAGATATACTTGTTTCTTATTCTGGATTATTTATTCAACATAAGGCTTCAATACCTCATATAATTCCTGCCTGAGTCCATCACTATTATTCACAACATAATAATAATTTCCGTAATTTCTGTATGCTTTGCCCTTATATATCTCTAAAAGCCACCATGCATCCATACGATCCTTTTTCTGCGCAAAATATGACAATGTGCATTCCCAATCTTCATCACCCTTTTGAGGATCAGCGCATAAATGACATGTGTATTTCTGTAAAATCATCCTTACTTTTTTCTGGTCTTCTACACTTATTCCCGTAATCCCTGTACATTTACCATCAGCAATTTAATTGTCACCGCATCAAGCTGAAGCACTGCACTCTTAGGCAGTAATCTTCGCGGCCAAAATATAAAAGCCGCTATTACCAATATGACAACTATGATACTTCCGCCGATCATCAGGATCTTTTTTCTGTTCATTCCTCATCCCCCTGTTCTTCCGTCTCTTACTGCCTCCTGAGCCACGGATCCAGCTGATCCATACGCTGTGCCCAGGTGTTCTGCAGACCTGTTTGAAGCCCTGCCTCTGCGATCTGTTCCATTTTGGCAGGATCGGCAAGAAGCGATCTGACAATATCCGGCAATTCTTCTTTCCGTGTCAGAGAAAAGAGCCGGCAATTTTCGCCATCCCGCAGGATCCCATCCAGATAAGGATTGGTATCGGTCAGGCAGACCGCACCATTTAACATCGTATTATAGATCCTGTCATGTGCCCCCAGCTTAAACCATGGAAGTACATTTAAAGAAATCCTGCTGTCTCTGATCTTTTCCAGACATTCCTCTGAAAAAAGAGAATCTCCGTTGATCAGATTTTCCGGTCTTTCGCAAGGAAGCTCATTCCATTTATCGCCAAATACATGCACCTTGATCCCTGCATCCACGAGCGTCTTTACGACCTCACCTCTTGTTTTATAGCGTACATACAGATCGATGAAGGTAATATTCTGCATCGTTTCCTTTAGCTGTTCTTCCGTCACATCCGGTATTTCCCTGCGTAGAAAACGTTCCACTACCTCTTCGACCGTCTGGGACGGATCCGCCAAAAGTGCATCTATCATCTCGTAATAAAATGCCGTATATTCGTCTCCCAGACGCGTGATGTACTTTTCAAACCGGGAAGGCGAGGCATAATTGCCGGTAAAGACAACATCCATGCTCCGCTCCGGCATTTTCTTTAATGTCGGATGGTCGATCTGGGTTCCTCCAAGCGGCAGAAACGGTCCCATTTCAATTTCCGGAAAGAAACGCCGCATAAACGCTTCATGATTTTTGTCTATGGACAACTGACAGTAGTTCCGCGGTCTTTGTGCCAGCAGCTTGTAATAGTAATACGGATGATCCGCCAGAATGTTACAGCACTTCACGTCCAGCGCATCCCAGATATACGTACCGTTTTCATCCAGAAACTGCGGTTCCTGACACATTCCATGAAAATTAAAGGAAAGCAGCATGGTATTTCCTTTTTCCAGAAAGCGCAGCATCTGCCCCGTGCTTTCCCACGGCTTCTTCAGATCATACAGATAGACTTCATACCCAAGCCGCAGAAGTTCTTTTTTCATCTGTCTGGAAAAATAGCCCTGTGTTTCAATATCCCCCTCAAATAAGATGATCTTTTTCATACTATAATTCCTTCAGCATGGCATTGACATCCTCTTTCCGTCCGAGGATCATGAGATGCTCTTTTCCGGTAAAGCAATATTCCGGCTTTGGCAGAAAATCTGTCTCTTCTTCTGTTTTAATGCCGAGCACATTGATCTGATAGGTTGCTCTGATATCAATATCTCGGATCGTGCGTCCGATCCAGTCCGGATGTACCGGTATTTCATAAATCGAATAGTCATCGGAAAGCTGGATATAGTCAAAAACGTGATTAGCAGAAAGTCTGACTGCCAGACGCTGTGCAATATCCCTGTTTGGATAAATAACTTCATCCGCACCGTTACGCAGCAGGAATTTTGCGTGGATATCCCGATTCGCCTTACTGATCACATATTTGGCACCCATTTCCTTTAACAGACTTGTGATCTCCAGACTGTTCTGGAAGTTACTGCCTATGCAGACGATACACATATCAAAAGAACCTACATCCAGGCTATTTAAAAACTTCTCGCTTGTACAGTCACCGATCCGGACGTTCATTACCTTTGAGACAAGCTCTTCCAGCACTTCTTCCCTTACATCTACCACCATCAGCTCATTGCCAAGCTTTGACATACTGTCGCAGAGATAGCGCCCGAATTTTCCCATTCCTATCATTAACACTCTTTTCATCTGTTGTTTCCTCACTTTTATCTATACCATATATCTATCAGCAAATGTGATCATTTTCAGTTACCCTGTGCTTACTGTCCGTTTTTCGGGCATCTGCGCTGTAGTATCTGTGTCAGGATCTCATTTGCCACTTCATCCTTACTCATCAGCGGGAGTTCTTTGATCTCTTCTTTTGTGATCAGTGTCACAACATTGGTATCTGTTGCAAAGCCTGCGCCTTTTACTTTCAGGTTGTTTGCCACGATCATATCCAGATTTTTCTTTTCCAGCTTCTTTTCGGAGTTTTCCAGCATATGCTCTGTTTCCATGGAAAAGCCGCATAAAAACTGTCCGTCCGGCTTATGTGCACCGAGATATGCCAGAATGTCCTGCGTTCTTTTGCAGGTGATCGCCATCGTATCATCGCTTTTCTTGATCTTATTGTCAGCTGTCTCAACCGGTGTGTAATCCGCAACCGCCGCTGCCTTTATAATGATATCTGCAGTCTTTGCTTCTTCCTTGCAGGCTTCAAACATGTCTGCTGCACTGCTCACGCGTCTGATATTCACGTAAAGCGGTTCCTCGGCACTTGTATGTGCTGCCACCACGGTAACTTCCGCGCCTCTCTGCATAGCGGTTTTTGCCAGTGCAAAGCCCATCTTGCCTGTGGAATGATTGGAAATAAAACGGACAGGATCGATTGCTTCCTGCGTTGCGCCTGCTGTCACAAGCACCTTTAAGCCCTGCATATCCTTTTCGTAGCGGATCTCCTTTAAGATCGCTGCCACCAGCACTTCCTCTGACGGCAGTTTGCCGCTTCCGACATCACCGCAAGCCAGTCTGCCGCTGTCGGGCATAATGATATCCATTCCGTAATGTCTGCACTTTTCCAGATTGTCCTGCAGGATCGGATTTTCAAACATCCGTGTATTCATTGCCGGTGCGATCAGCTTTTTACAAGGGCAAGCCATGACCGTTGTCGTCAGCATATCATCTGCGATCCCGTTTGCGATCTTGCCGATCACATTTGCGGAAGCCGGTGCGACCAGCACGATGTCCGCCTTCTTGGCAAGCGCCACATGTTCCACGCTGTATTGGAAATTCCGGTCAAAGGTATCGATCAGGCACTTATGCCCTACCAGTGTTTCAAACGTGATCGGATTGATAAACTGTGTCGCATTCTGCGTCATCAGCACATGCACCTCCGCATGCATTTTCACGAGCATGCTTGCTACATTTGCCATTTTATAAGCTGCAATGGAGCCTGTGACTCCCAGCAGCACTGTTTTTCCTTTTAACATAATCTAATATCCTTTCTCCTGCGTGCTTTCCTCATATTCCAGATCTTTTTGCACAAAATCAGGAAGTCCTTTTGCTTTTAAGACGCGGAATGACTGTATATTGCCGTCACCTGTATAGGTGCTGACATAAATATCCTCCATATAATCATTCTGTTCTTTCCACCAGATACCGAAATTTGACAGCTGGCAGTTCTTTATGATTTCTTCCATTTCCGCCCTGTCATCATAATTTTCCGTTTTCACATTCATATAATCATCGTCTACATAATAAGTGATCTCGACACGATTTACCTCATCAAGCAGAGAGCGGTCAGATTCATAGTACCCTTTCTTTTCCAGGTAAGCAAGCGTCTTTTTGCAGAACGGATAAACCGCATAGCTGTCGCTCATCTGATCTGTGTAGTTTTTATCGGATGCAGTAAACGAAATCTGTCCAATCTCCACTTCATCCCGCAGGTTTGTATAAGAATAAGAAACATAATCCTGCTTCAGACATTCTATCAGATCCGTGATCTCATCTTCCCGCAGAGACTTTGTCCCGAATACATCTTCAAAATAGCACTGCTTTCTGTCATATCCCGCCATATAATCTTCGTCATAGATACGGAAAACCGCTCTTTTATAATCATCATTATCCAGCAGGCGGTTCATCATGTCGCTCTGTGCTGCCATATCAATATAATAAGTGCGGTAATACTCTTTTCCGTTTTTCATACGATATAAAACAGTTGTGGCATCATACTGGTTATTGTAATCCAGCAGTTCATTGTCTCCCGTCTGATGGAAATAGTCAGCCGCAGCAAACTGCAGTGCAACCTCTGTATCCTTCAGATACATCCGTCTGACCATTACCTTGATAAAATCCCCATAATAGGAAGAGCTGTCATTCTGCTGTGCGGACAACGCAATTGCCACGGTATCAATATCCGACTCCTTCGGTACACGGTCATCAAAACGCGTCAGGTCAAAGGCAAAGACAGAAAATATCAGTCCGGAGATCGCAATCCCCAGTCCCAGCTGCCACAGGTGATGAAATACAGCAGACAATCTCTGTTCCAGTATAATACTGACAATACAATGGGCAAGCAAAACACCCATAAAAATACCGATCCCTACAATATAGATTGATTTTCCGGAAAGATCCGATAAGATCCAGCCGAGTGTCAGTCCTGCCAGTACCATTGCCGTTATTTTAACAAGTGGTTTTAAAAAGCCAAATGCCATAGAATGTCCTGCTGCTTCCGCCGGTCTGTTGCGATACGCCAGATAAGCAAGCACTAACGCTATTACCGATAACAATAACATACCGCTTACACTGCCTCCCATCTGTCGAAGCAGGGAAGCAGCTGTTTTCTCTCCATCTACGGCAAATTTTCGAAGTCCCTGTAAAAAGATGGTCGCCACGCTGAAAACAGGACTCATGATCTCGTCACGCGAATACGTCGAAAAAGTATGATAATATGCCAGACAATATCTGTACACCAGATTCCGGATCGCCCATTCGATCCCCAGAAATGCCAGAATACCGCAGACACCCGCAATATAATTACCGGTCAGGGCAACGGCCAGTATTGCCATATGATAAACTGCCAGGAAAAACAGCATGGCAAATATGGTTATCCCTGCAAAATAGCCGATCATTTTTCCCGTCACAAGATGATAATACCCACCGATCAGCACCGATAGCAGGACACTGCACAGGTAAGGCAGTGCAAAATTCTTAAATCCGTTCAGATAGATACTGAAAAAGCGCACACGGGAGCTGACAGGTTCGCTGTGGAATCTGTCTACCTTCCTGCGGTCATACAAATAAGAATATCCTTCCATGGCAGCAATCACAGCCGACAACACAATCAGCAGAAGTGTTGTGAAGGAACTGTACATGACAGAATAGGATGACAGGCTGGAGACATTTCCGAATCCGATATTTGACATAAGCAGATTTCTCGCGCTGTCTCTGAAAATATCCACCGCATTCGTTCCATAATCTCTTTGCAGGCTGCTGCACATAGCCAGAAAGCGGATTGGCATCCATATAAAGAAAGCAAAACTGTTGCCGATCCAGAGCCACCTTCTGCGTCTGGCATTTTCTTTTGTTCTAGCCCATAACGAGTTTCCGGATGTCATATCCTGCCACCTCCGTTTCACTGATAAAGATTTCCTCTAAAGATAACGGCAGTACTTCAAAAAAGACCGTACTGACCTGTGAAAAATGCGCTATGATCTCCGCTTTTTTGCCGCGTATCGTCAGTGTATACAAAGAACCTCTCTTTTCCTTCTGCACAATATCAAGATTCTGCATACCGATCAGAGCATCTGTTTCTGTCTGAAACACACACTGTACCTTCTGGATATTGCATTTCATATCCTGCAGATCTTTGGAAAGGAGCACACCTCCTCTATGCAAAAGACCGACATGATCGCAGATATCTTCCAGCTCACGCAGATTATGGGAGGCGATCACGCAGGTCAGCCCCCTCTCTTCCATCTGGCTTGCGATCATACTTTTTACACTCTGGCGCATGACCGGATCAAGCCCATCAAATGTTTCATCACAGATCAGGTATTTGGTCTGCGTACAGATAGACAATAACATGATCAGCTGCTTTTTCATTCCTTTTGAAAAAGTCGCGATCCTTCTTGTTTTTTCCAGACCAAATTTATCAAGCCACTCATAAAACTGTACCATTTCAAATGCCGGATAAATACTGGCATAATACTGTGCCATTATCGCAGGAGTGGCACTTGAAAAGAAGTACGGCTCATCCGGTATAAAAGTAATACGTTCCTTCCTGCCCACGTTATGGTAAATGGGTTCTTCATCTACCAGTGCTTCTCCCGCATCCGGTTTCATGACACCGGTCATAATACGCAGTGTCGTACTTTTTCCTGCTCCGTTTGTTCCGATCAGTCCGAAAACCTGACCTTCCTTTATCGTCACACTGACATCATCCACAGCCTTACAGCCGTCAAACGACTTCGTGATGTGCTTAATCTCTATCATTTTCTTCCTCCACGCACTGACGCAGCAGTTCTTTGATTTCTTCACTGGTCAGCCCCATCTGCTTTGCTTCCCGGATTATCTTCTGGCAACGCTCGGTAAACTGTTTCCGCTTCATCGTTGGAATTTCTTCATTGTGCGCCACAAAATTCCCTCTCCCCTTGACAACATACACGAGCTTTTCCTGCTCCAATAAACTGTATGCTCTCTGAATTGTATTTGGATTGATCGATAACTCCATGGCAAGCGAACGGACAGAAGGAAGCTGTTCTCCTTCTTTTAACGCCTCTGTCATGATCAACGTACGAATGCGCCTGTATACCTGTTCATAGATTGGGCTGGCATCCTGACTGTCAACTAAAATCATATAGTCTCCTCCAAATGCAAGTGTACTAATTCCACTAATACACTCAGCATAACATCTGCACTCCGGTGCGTCAATATATGAATCCCGGAATGTGCTGCCACATAAAAAACAGCTCCTGCATTCTGCTCTGCCACGCGCTGCCTATGCAGTGGATGACAGTAAACAGAATACAAGAGCTGATGTACGTTCTATAGCATAGATGTATGCTGCATATATCAGGAGCGGTAGTCGCCGTTGATCTTGACGTAATCATACGTCAGGTCACAGCCCCAGGCTGTTGCTTTTGCATCGCCGTCATGCAGATTGACCAGAATCCGGATCGTGTCCGCATGCAGTACTTCCTTGGCAAATTCCTCTGAAAACGGAATACCGGAACCGTTTCTGCAGACCGCAAGCACACCTTTTTCAGATGCCAGATCCACATCGACCTTCTCGATCGGGAAATCCGCTTTTGCATAACCGATCGCGCATAGCACACGTCCCCAGTTAGCATCCTCTCCGAACATCGCACATTTGAACAGCGGAGAACAGATCACACTCTTTGCTACGATGATGGCAGTATCCAGATCTTTTGCTTCAGAAACGGTACATTCCAGCAGCTTGCTCGCACCTTCGCCGTCTGCTGCCAGCATTCTCGTCATATTCATAAGAACCAGATACAGTGCTTCATAAAACTGCTGGTATGCTGCTCCTTCTTCTGTGAGCATGGCATTTCCTGCCTGTCCGTTCGCCAGCACACAGACCATATCATTGGTAGAAGTATCTCCGTCCACGCTCAGACAGTTATAGGTAACTTTCACGATCTCGGAAAGTGCTTTCTGCACAAGCTGCGGAGCAACATTTACATCCGTTGTGACAAAATTCAGTGTTGTCGCCATATTCGGATGGATCATACCGCTTCCCTTTGCCATACCGCCGACATGGCAGGTCTTTCCGTCTACTTCAAAAGAAACAGCAACTTCCTTTTTAACGGTGTCTGTTGTCATGATGGCTGTTGCTGCTTTTTCATTACCATCTGCAGTCAATCCTTTTGCAAGTTCCTCTATATGTGCCTCAATTGGCTCGATCGGCAGGATCTGTCCGATCACACCGGTAGATGCCACAATGACTTCCTCCGGTCTGATTCCAAGCTGCATAGCTGCGAGCTGACACATTTTTTCTGCTTTTTCTTCTCCGTCTGCGTTACAGGTATTGGCATTTTTGGAGTTAGCGATCACTGCCTTTGCCTTTCCACCTGTTTTTGCCAGATGCTCCTTTGTTACCAGGATGGGAGCACCCTTTACTTTGTTCTGCGTATAGACCGCTGCTGCGCTGCACTCCGTTTCGCTCATGATCAGACAGAGATCATTTTTATTCCGGTCACTGTTCAGTCCACAGTTCAGACCGTTTGCCAGAAACCCTTTTGCCGCACATACGCCGCCTTCCGTAAAAGTAAAACCTTCTTTTCCAATCAGTTCCATTTTTGTATCTTTCCTTTTCATTTCTATCATTTTATCTGACAGTTTTCTTTCAATCTCCGTAGGTAAACACCTCTGTACTGCTCAGCTGTGCACTGACATCGGTAAGCTGCGCCACATAGACCTCTTCGCCGCCTTCAAGCTCCTTATCTGATACCATCAGTGTATTCTCATTTAAAAATACCGTATCCTGCTTCTTTCCGTCAATAAAGACAAAGCTGCTTTCCGTAAAGTTTTTGCCCATGACATAGACAGAACCGCCGACAGAAGAAACATCTGTGATCTGGATCGGATCAAAGCCCATCTGCAGATCTGACGGTTCATATGGTGAAACACCGTCATAAACCTCTTTCTCTCCATACAGCATATCATATTGGAGTATTTTCAGATTTGGTTTGTAGTTGTCATAGTTATGGTACATCTGATGAAATTTCGTAAGCAGTCCGTTATTCATGCCAAGCAGCTTCAGCACATGGGCGGAAAGCTGATAGGCATACAGATTCTCATTTTTTCGGGACAGCTCATAATCTTCCTGCATTTTCTTATTGGACCAGATCACATATTCCGTCTGAAACAGGTTTCCGCTTGCCAGTTCATCTTCCGTAATATCCAGATTCGGCAGGTGATCACCGTACAAAACAAGCACAACCGGCTCCTCAAAGGCATTCAGTGTTGCGATCAGCGAACCGAGGAATGCATCCGTCTCATGACACTGGTTCACGTAGTAGGTAAATGCATTCTGCCGTTCTTCATCCTCCGGTGCAAAACCGCTTACTTTGATATGCTGTTCCTCCGTAAGCTCGGTTGGATATTTGCCATGATCCTGTACCGTGATCGTATAGATCAGATCCTGCTCAGGTGTCGTTTTCAATATATGCTGGATCTGTTCCGTCAAAACTTTATCCTTTGCCCATCCGATCGGATTGTAGGACAGATTTTTCATATACTCGGAAGAAACAAAGTAATCAAAACCCAGATTTGCAAATACCTTATTTCTGCTGTAAAAAGAGCCTGTATTGTTGTGGAGCACTCCGGTCCGGTAACCCAGCTCTTTCAGATTGTACGCCATGGATTCACACGTTTCATCCTGCAGAACCGTTTTATAGGGATATTCTCCGGCGCCGAAATAATCCATCGACATTCCGGTCAGTATCTCAAATTCTGTATTGGCTGTTCCGGCTCCGACACTCGGCACTTTTAAAAATCCGCCGGGACAGTTTTTCCGTAAGCTGCTGTAAACCGGTGTCGGTTCTTCCGAATACGTGACGCCCTGCATACGATTCAGATCCATAAAAGATTCCAGCTGTATAAAAATGATATTGGGCTTTTCTTCTACTTCATTGGTCTGCTGTTTTTTCATATCTTCTAAGATATTGTCCACAGTCTCTTCATTATAGGTATCCGGTTTGGAAATACCACGGTCAAACAGGCTTCTGGTAAAGCAATAGACAAATCCGTTATCCGCATACGCATCCGGCAGATTTGCGAACTCCGTCTGCAGCCAGCCCTTTGCATCCCCGATATGGATCATCAGAATGACCGCCAAAATAGAGATCACTGCATTACAGGCTGCAAAAAGCGGATGATATGCCTGCTTTTTCATACGGATCCCCAGATAAATAAGCCCCGCTATGACCACCAGCACTAAAAGTACCAGCAAAATGATCTGCCATACCGTCAGATAAATGCCCATGATCTCAAATACAGAAGTCAGAAGCGCAATATCTGTTGCTGCCAGCGGTGTGATACGGAAACAGAGTAAAATGGAATTGGTCACCGCCAATCCGATAATGATTACCGTAATACACAGCCATACAAAATTCCGCTTTGGCGCAAGCAGTGCCAGTGCATAAAAAGCAGTCAGCACAGCAGCACTGAACAAAGTCAGAAACGGATGGTTCCATACAAAACGGATCCCGTCTGTCAGAGAATGCCTTGCCAGCACTTCAATCACCAGGATCAGCAGAACCGAGATCAGATAATTATTTATCATGTAGCTTCTGATAGCCTTCAGAGTTTCTTTTGTCTTTTGCTTCATGTTGCACCTTCCGGATCATCTTCCCTATTTCTGTATTCATTATAACGATTTTACTCTATTTTGCAAGCTGATGCATGCTACATCATGCATCAAAGATGCATGACATTATAAAAAAAGGATTTCTTCCGTTTTCCCGGAAGAAATCCTTTTTCGCATTCCTATATTTCATTCCCTATTACAGGCTTCTTTCACATCTGCTCTGGTCTTTCCCTTAATTTCCAAAGAACTGATCAAAAAAGTCCTGCATTTTTCCGTAATACTGGCTCTCATCCTGCTGCTGATCTTCTGACTCATCTGCATTCGGATCCGGAACGGTCAGCCCGTCTTTTGGATTACCGCTCTGGCTGTTCTGGCTGTCTGTACTGTTTTTCTGCTGTGCATTCTGTTTTGCAGCTGCTTCACTCTTTGCCAGTGTAACACTTACCGTATGTTCTTCATATTCACCGTTATTGGCACGCATATAAACAACATCTACAGTCTCGCCTTCTTTGTAGTAGGCAATCGTGCTTTTCAGTTCGGATGCACTTGAAATGGAGAGTCCGTCAAATTTTGTAATGATATCGCCCTGTTTGATACCAGCCTTTGCTGCTGCACCGTTTTCCTCTACTGCTGCCAGATAAGCACCGGATGGAATTCCGTAGTAAGAAGACGCTTCCTCTGATACATCCTGTACAGATACGCCAAGATAACCTGCTTCATCTTCGGAAACAACCTCTCTTGTTTCTCTTGTCATCAGATTGTCCAGAATCGGCTGTGCGGTTGCTACCGGGATCGCATATCCCATACCTTCTACTTCTGCGGATGCATATTTAGCGGAGTTGATACCAATCAGTTCACCTTTCATATTTAATAAGGCGCCGCCACTGTTACCAGGGTTGATCGCTGCATCTGTCTGGATCAGCTTAGATGTCACATTATCGATCGTTACTTCTCTGTCCAAAGCGGAAACAATACCTGTTGTAACACTCTGTCCGTAACCAAGTGCGTTACCGATGGCTACTACCTGATCTCCTACCTGAACGGAAGAAGAATCACCGATCGTTGCGATCTTGATATTGGAAAGGATATCATCACTGATATCGGATAATGCTACGGATACGATCGCAAGGTCATTGGAAGAATCTGTTCCTTTTACCTTTGCCGCTACAACGGAATCCTCTGAATCATCAAAGCAGACGGAAACTTCTTCCGCACCGCTGACTACGTGGTTGTTGGTTGCAATAAGCAGCTCTGTATCATTCTTTCCTACAATAATACCGGAACCTGCGCCTTCACTTTCTCTCTGCTGTGTACCGAACATGCTTCTGACTTCTTCAATGCCCTTTGTGGTGATCGCTACGATGGAAGGCATACAGTTTTTGGCAATGTCGGATACGGAATAACCTGTACCTGCCTGTGAAACAGTCTGTGCTGTGCCTGTCGTTGTATTCGGGATATCTGTCTGGCTCTTATCTGCAGCAGCTTCTGTCGTTTCTTCTGTATCTGCTGTTGCACTTGCTACCGTTTCCTGCTGCGCCGGTTTTAAAAATGTTCTGTTACCGACTGCTACCACACCACAGAAGATCAGTGCTGCACAAAGCCCGAATACCAGACCGTTTAATGCACTTCTGCCGGTTCCTTTTCCCGGTTTCTTTTCTTTTTTATGTTTTTTCTTACCATTGTCATCCGGCATTGGGATTTCCGGATTTCTTTCTACATATGTTAAATCCTGATTCAAATCATTGTCATACATAATTCTTACCTCTCTTCCTCAAAGTTGTCTTTTTACAACTATCTGTGTTTTCCCTTTCTTTTGCATACAGGATATGGGAAATTTGTTATAGAAATTTGTCAACTTTGTGAAAAAAGTATGTACTTTTCTTCAATCTCAGAAAACGGTTTTTGCTCGAAAACAGGCGTAGAATAAAGCTTTGGCGGCTTTTTCTGTAATTGTTCTCCCATGTAATGATCAAATTCATAATATAAAAGTGTGTCGTCCACAGAGGAAATTGCGGTCTGTTCCGCTTCTGTCGGAACACGCCCCAGAAACTTTTCATAGATCGTATCCTGCAGCCGCTTTTCAATTTCCAGATAGCCGGGCAGAAACTGCTTCACCGGTCTTGTAATATCTGCCAGATATGCTTCACTCGCATCGTGCAAAAGACATGCCTGACAAAGGAACGGGCTGTATTTTCTGGCAACCGCTTCCTCATAACAATGGATACAATGCTGTCCCACAGAATAAAATTCCGGGAAATGCCCGTTTGCCCGCGTCATCAACGATAAGGCATGTGCGATATCGCGGATCACGATCTGTTCCGGATCCGGCGAAACCGGTGTAAAATGGATCTTACTGCTTGTTGTGATATAACTGCTCATTTTTCTTCTCCCCAGTTTGTTCTATAATAATGATCTCTGTACTGCCTCGGTGTCATATTCGTTTCTTCGCGGAACACATGCGTAAAATGGCTCTGTGAGGAAAACGCAAGTCCTGCTGCAATATCCGAATAAGAATACGAAGAGTATTTTAACATATTTTTTGCTGTGTCGATCTTACTCTTTCTGATATATTCGCTGATTGTCTGCCCCATTTCCTTTTTAAACAGGCGTGACAGGTAATTGACATGCAGCCCACAGTGATCTGCCAGCGTCTGTGCGGTAACACGTTCTCCGATATGCTGATATATATAATCAATGCACTGCACCACGTTTTTAGAATAGACTTTCTCTTTTTTCAGCTTCTGCATTCTTTTGGCATAATCCATACAAAGCTGCTTCAGCAGGCTGTTCAGTTCCGGGATCGAATGCGTTTCATCCACTGTCTGAATATACATATCGGAAAGGCCGTACGCAGTTTCCGGATCCATCCCGCCCTCAATGCAAAAGCGGGTGATCATGGCGATCGATATGATAATATGATAGGAAATATTACGTACGGGATTTTGGGATAATACACCCATACCGCCTTCCGATCCCATTCCTTCCGTCTCGTTTGCCCATTTCCGTATTTTCTCTACATCTCCCTGCTTAACCCATTCATAAAAGGATAATTCTCTCTCATAAGGAGCATGAACAACTTCCCGTTCCATGAATTTTTCATAATTCAGCTTTTTCATAACAGCCTTTCCTTTGCTTTCTATCGCATTATGTCATAATTTTATCATATTTATCACAGATTTGATATCATTTATTTTATTTTCTGCTAAAGTGGCTATATCAAATGAAGTCACACAAGTTACATATCATAAACTTTACAAATAACAGGAGGTATTATCTATGAACAAACAGGAACTGACACAGCTTTTAAATACGCTGACACTTGATGATAAGATCGCCATGATCCATGGTGCAACTCTGTTTCAGACAGGTGCGGTTGCAGAAAAAAACATTCCCGCCTTCACTTTCGATGACGGACCTATGGGGCCAAGAAAAGAATATCGGAAAGATATGTGGATCCCGGTTGGCGGAAACGATGATGCTACTTCCTATCTGCCGAGTAACAGTGCACTTGCTGCTACCTTTAACAGAGAGCGTGCGCTGGAAAGCGGTACTATTTTAGGACGTGAAGCCAGAGGGCGCGGCAAAGACATGATCCTTGCGCCGGGCATCAACATCCATCGTTCTCCGCTTGGCGGTCGTAACTTTGAATATATGAGCGAAGATCCTTATCTGACAGCAGAAATTGCAGTTCCTTTTGTAGAAGGTGTACAGCAAAATGATGTTTCTGCCTGTGTCAAGCATTATGCCCTCAACAACCAGGAAACAGATCGTACAGGCTACAACGCCGATGTCAGCGAACGTGCCCTGTGGGAGATCTATCTGCCTGCTTTCCGTGCCACAGTCAAAAAAGCACATACAATGGGTATGATGGGCTCTTATAACCGCTTCCATGAAGAATATCTCTGTCACAGTCAGGAAATGATCGACGGTATCCTGCGTCAGGAATGGGGCTTCGACGGCATTTATGTTTCTGACTGGAATGCGATCAAGGATACTGTAAAAGCCGGTAACTGTGAGATTGATGTGGATATGAGCGTCACCGATGATTTTGACAATTATAAAATGGCACAGCCGCTCAAGGAAGCTGTTTTGAACGGACAGGTCAAGGAAGCAGAGCTTGACAAAAAGGTAATGCACATCCTGCACGTCATGAATGAGCTTCATATGCTGGACGGCAAGCGGCAGAAAGGAAGCTACAACGACCCAACACACCCGGGTAAGCTGCTGCAGACCGCAGAAGAATCCATGATCCTTCTGAAAAACGAAAAGAAGCTGCTGCCCCTCAATCCTGATAAGCTGAAAAAGGTACTTGTGATCGGCGATAATGCAGACAGAACCCATGCAGCCGGCGGTGGCAGTGCGGAGATCAAAGCACTGTATGAGATCACACCGCTGATGGGCATTAAGATGTTCCTCGGCGGTAACTGTGAAGTCGTTTATGAGCCGGGCTATTATGCCTGCGTTACCGGAAATGCATGGAATGATATCACAGCCCAGAACTGTGTACTTCCGGTCAATGATTCTATATTCGGTCCACGCCAGGACAGACTTGTGAAAAAAGAAGAAATTGCTGCTTTAAATAAAACCTATGAAGAACGTGCGATCGCAGCCTGCAAGGACGCAGATGCAGTCATCTATGTCGGCGGTCTGAACCATGATTTTGATGTAGAGGACAGAGACAGATCCGATTATCATCTGCCATACGGACAGGATGCCCTGATCAAAAAGCTTTTGGCGGTCCGACCGGATATGATCGTTACAATGATCGCCGGCTCTCCGTTCTCCATGACAGAATGGATCGACCAGACAGATACGCTGCTGCTTTCCTACTATGCAGGCATGGAAACAGGACGTGCCTTTGCCAACCTGTTATTCGGCGAAGTATCTCCAAGTGGTAAGCTGCCTACAACGTATCCTAAGGAATTATCCGATTCTCCTGCACACAGCATCGGACAGTTCGGTACTTCCACAAATGTTTCCTATGCGGAAGATGTTTATGTTGGCTACCGCTACTTTGATACCTACCAGGTAAAACCACAGTTTGCGTTCGGACACGGTCTGTCCTATGCAGCATTTACCTACAGTGATCTGCAGGTAACAGCGCATCCGCAGGATACAACAGACAGTCTGCAGTCTCTTGATACGCTGCCTGTACTTTACACTGTTAAGTTAGCAGTAAGCAACGATTCTGATATTACAGCAAAAGAATCCGTACAGCTTTACATTGCGGCAAAAGACAGCAAGGTAAAACGCCCGTTCAAAGAGCTGCGCGGTTTTGATAAAAAAGAAATCGCAGCCCATGCAAAGGCTGATTACACCTTTGCACTGACTGCGGAAGCATTTTCTTATTATGAGGAAGAAAAGCATTGTTACATTGCACCTGCAGGCACTTATGAAATCCTGCTTGGCAGTGCAAGTGATGATATCCGTCTTTCCCAGACGGTAACTCTTTCTGCAGATATCATGATCAGCAGGAGCTAATCCCCCTTTACCGGGCAGCAAGTACTGCCTGTTTCATAGAGGCTACGTAGTCATACAGAGGCTGCGCAGCCTCTTCTTTGTATTCTGCCACGATCTTGACGATCGCGCTGCCCACGATCGCACCATCTGCAAGTGCAGCCATCTTCTCTGCCTGCTCCGGCGTGCTGATTCCGAAACCGATCGCACACGGTACATCCGTCACAGAACGGATCTTTTCTATGATCTTTGCCAGATCCGTATGGATCTCACTGCGGACACCTGTTACGCCCATGGAAGATACCACATAAATAAAGCCGGTTGCTTCTTTTGCAATTCTTGCAATACGTTCCTCGGAAGTCGGCGAGATCATGGAGATCACATCGACACCGTATTTCTTAGCGACTTCTTCCACTTCCTCTTTCTCCTCAAACGGAACATCCGGGGAAATAAAGCCGTTTACGGAAAGCTCCTGACATTTGGCAAAAAATGCCTCGTAGCCATAATGGAATACCGGATTGATATAGGTCATGAAAATAAGCGGGATATCGGTCTGGGTGCGGATCTGCTTTACCGCATCAAACAGCCCTTCCATCGTAAAGCCATTTGCAAGTGCGCGGATATTTGCATCCTGGATCACTACGCCCTCTGCGGTCGGGTCCGAAAACGGGATACCGATCTCAATGATATCCGCACCAGCTTTTGCCATCTGTACTACATATTCCACTGTTTTGGAAAGACATGGATCTCCTGCCGTAATAAACGGGATAAATGCCTTTGTATCCTTAAATGCGTCTGTAATCTTACTCATGTAAATCTACCCCCTTGTATCTGGCAATCGCTGCCACGTCTTTATCACCACGCCCTGACAGGCAGACGATAATACTGTCATCCTTTGACATACTGCCTGCGATCTTTTTCACGTGGGCAACTGCATGGGCACTTTCAATGGCACAGATGATACCTTCCGTACGTGCCAGATATTCAAATGCTTCCACTGCCTCATCATCTGTCACCGGTACATAGGTGGCACGTCCGCTGTCATGCAGATATGCATGCTCCGGTCCGATGCCCGGGTAGTCCAGTCCTGCAGAGATCGAATAAACCGGTGCGATCTGTCCCTGCTCGTCCTGGCAGAAATACGATTTCATACCATGGAAGATACCAACACTACCTCTTGCGATCGTTGCTGCATGCTTATCGGTATCTACGCCTTTTCCCGCTGCTTCACAGCCGATGAGCTGCACGCCTTCATCCGGGATAAAATTATAAAACATACCGATCGCATTGCTGCCACCACCGACGCAGGCAACTACAGCCTTTGGCAGTTTGCCTTCTTTTTCAAGGATCTGTGCTCTTGCTTCCTGACTGATCACACTCTGAAAATCTCTGACGATCATCGGGAACGGATGCGGACCCATAACGGAACCGAGCACATAATGCGTATCCGAAACTCTGGTAGACCATTCACGCATTGCCTCATTTACTGCATCCTTCAAAGTCATCGTACCGCTTGTGACCGCATGTACCTTTGCGCCTAACAGTTCCATTCTGTATACATTCAGAGCCTGTCTGTCCGTATCTTCTTTTCCCATGAAGATCTCACATTCCATACCGAATAAAGCTGCTGCCGTTGCAGTCGCAACACCATGCTGTCCTGCACCGGTTTCCGCGATCAGTCTGGTCTTTCCCATCTTCTTTGCCAACAGTGCCTGACCAAGTACGTTGTTGATCTTATGTGCCCCTGTGTGGTTCAGATCTTCTCTCTTTAAATAGATCTTTGCTCCGCCCAGATCCTTTGTCATCTTCTCTGCATAATACAAAAGCGACGGTCTGCCTGCATACTCTACCAAAAGTCTGTGCAGTTCTTCATTAAATGCCGGATCCTTTTTATAATATTCATACTGTTCTTCCAGATGGATCAGTTCATTCATCAATGTTTCCGAAATGTACTGCCCTCCGTATATGCCATATCTTCCTTTTTTCATTCTGTACCTCTTTTCCTGATCGTTTCCATCAGTTTCCTTATTTTTTCCGGGTCTTTCACCCCGTCTGTCTCCACGCTGCTGCTCAGATCAAGTGCATACGGTCTGAACGCTTCTGCCGCCTGTTCCATATTTTCAGGGCTGATCCCACCAGCCAGAAAAAACGGCTTTTTGCGGATCTTCTCCTGCAGTTCTTCCTGCGCAAGCTGCTGCAAAATGGCGTCCCACGGAAACGGCTTTCCGCTGCCCATTCCGTTATCTAACAGAATATAATCTGCATCGGTCTGATATGCTTCCTGCAGATTCGTTTCTTCCGTTACCTTTACCGCGCGGATCACCGGCTTTCCTGTCTGTTCCCGGATCTTCCTGAGCTGTTCTTCGCTCTCCTGCCCATGCAGCTGTGCGATATCAATGATATTTTGTTGCAGCAGTGCAATGATCTCATCGGGATCTGCATTGACAAAAACACCGACTGCCCGGATACGCGGATCCAGCTTTTCTTTCAGCTTCTGCGCCTGCTCTCCGGTTACACACCGTTTACTTTTTGGATAAAAGACAAACCCTATGTAATCCGGCAGGTAAGCATTGACACAACAGATATCTTCCTCCCTGCGCAGCCCGCAGATCTTTACTTTACAGTCTATCATATGCCTTTTAAATCCTCCAGCATTTTCTTTTTGTCAGGACTTCGCATAAAGGTTTCTCCGATCAGCACCGCATCTGTTTCATTGTCGCGCAGCCTTTTGATATCCTCCGGTGTTTTCATGCCACTCTCCGATACAAACACGATTTCCTTCGGGATCAGCTTACGCAATCTTATGGAATTTTGGATATCTACCGTAAAATCTTTCAGGTTGCGGTTATTGACACCGATGATCCTGGCACCTGCCGAAAGAGCCCGCTGCACTTCCGCTTCATCATGTGCCTCCACCAGTGCAGAAAGCCCCAGTGAATCTGCAAGCTGCAGGTAACTTTTTAACTGCTCATCCGTCAGGATGGCACAGATCAAAAGGATCGCACTTGCACCGATGACCTTTGCCTCATAGATCATGTAGGGATCGATCGTAAAATCCTTTCGCAGCAGCGGAATGGAAACATGCTCACTGATCTGCTGCAGATAACTGTCTGATCCCTGAAAGAAATAGGGCTCTGTCAGGACAGAGATCGCATTTGCTCCCGCCTTTTCATATTCCTCTGCGATCGCGACATAGGGAAAATCCGGTGCGATCAGTCCTTTGGATGGGGATGCTTTCTTGACCTCACAGATAAAGGAAAGTCCCTGCGCTTTCAATGCTTTTTCAAATGGAAAACCTGTGTCTGCTGACATGGCAAGTGCCTGCTTCTGCAGTTCTTCCGGCAGCAGTTTCTTTTTATTTTCTTCCAACCGCACTTTTGTTTTTGCTACAATTTCATCTAAGATCATATTTTTTCCTTTCGCTCATGTTGTTACCTCACCATATAAAGCTGTAAAAACCTGCCCATAATCGGTCTGTTTATTACGGATTTACATGTCCCTGAATCTTTACATATTTGAATATTTCACAAATTCTTCCAGCTTCTTTTCAGCCTTGCCGCTGTCGATCAGTTCTTCCGCAAGATGGACACCGGCTTCGATCGAGTCAGCCTTTCCTGCTACATAAAGTCCTGCGCCCGCATTTAATACAACCGCTGTTCTTCTGGCTCCCTGTTCGCCTGCTAAAACTGCCTTCGTGATCGCAGCATTCTCATCCGGTGTACCGCCTGTCAGTTCTTCCTTTTTGCATCTGGTCAGACCAAACTGCTCCGGACTGATCGTATAGCTTTTAAATGTACCATCCTTTACTTCACATACAGATGTCTCTGCACTTGCTGAAATCTCATCCAGTCTGTCCTGTCCATATACAACGAGTGCTCTTTTCACCCCAAGGTTGGATAATACTTTTGCAAGCGGCTCTACAAGGCTTTCATCATAAACACCCATTACCTGCAGATTTGCACTGGCAGGATTTGCAAGAGGTCCTAAAATATTGAAGATCGTGCGGATACCAAGCTCTTTACGGATCGATCCCACATATTTCATTGCTGTATGGTAACTCTGTGCAAACAGGAAGCAGATACCGATGTTCTGCAGCAGCTCTGCACTCTTCTGGGGTGAAATCGTGATATTGACACCAAGGCTTTCCAGCACATCCGCTGCACCTGATTTACTGCTGGCTGCACGGTTTCCATGTTTGGCAACCGGAACACCTGCGGAAGCGATAACAAGGGAAGACGTTGTGGAAATATTAAAGGAATCTGATTTGTCTCCGCCTGTTCCGACGATCTCCAGCACATCCCCTTCATGAGAAAGCTGCACTGCATGGTTTCTCATTTCTTCTGCAGAACCCGTGATCTCGTCGATCGTCTCTCCCTTCATGGTAAGTGCTGTCAGATAAGCACTTTTCTGTACATCCGAAGCCTCTCCGCTCATGATCTCATTCATAACGGCTTTTGCTTCCTCGTAGCTCAAATCCTCTTTGTTTGTCAGTTTGATAATTGCTTCTTTGATCATTTTGTTTCTTCCTTTCTATGTATATTTGCATTTTTTATAGTATTTCTATTTGTTTCCTATGAATTGTTCTGATATCGTTATTGCAGTTTTTCTTTCCTATTCCCTGTTTTAAATAAAGCAGGCGAATTATTTAGAAGCTTTCTTACTATACTGCAGAAGATTCTGTATCATCTTGCCGCCCTGTGGTGTCATAATGGATTCCGGGTGAAACTGGAGTCCGAAAAGCGGATACTTGACATGCTCCACTGCCATGATCTCTCCGTCTTCTGCTTTTGCCGCTATGGAGAGCTCCTTTGGAAGTGTTTCTTCCCTGACAGCCAGAGAATGATATCTGGCAACTGTTACCGGTTCTTTTAAGCCCTTCAATATCCGGCTTTCCGGTGAGATCTGTATCTCACTTGTCTTGCCGTGCATCATCTGTTTCGCATAGGTAACTGTCGCTCCAAAGGCTTCGCAGATCGCCTGATGCCCCAGACACACTCCAAGGATCGGATATTTGGTATATAGCTGCTTGACCACTTCCTCACAGATGCCTGCATCCGATGGTTTTCCCGGCCCCGGCGAAAGAATGATCGCATCCGGCTGTAACACGTCCAGCTCGTCAACCGTGATCTTATCATTTCTGTAAACATGGATATCAGCATCATATTTTCCGATCAACTGATACAGGTTGTAAGAAAAGCTGTCATAATTATCAATCAGTACGATCATCTTAAATTCCTCCATCCGCTTCTTTTAAGGCATTCATGACTGCCTTTGCCTTGTTGATACATTCCTCATATTCCTTTTCCGGGACACTGTCTGCCACAATGCCAGCACCGGATCTGACATATACTTTACCGTTCTTTGCAAATGCCAGTCTTATGGCAATACAGGTGTCCAGATTTCCGGTAAAATCCAGATAACCGATCGCACCACCGTAAATGCCACGTTTGTTGTCTTCCAGCTCATTGATGATCTCACACGCCCGCAGCTTTGGTGCCCCTGAAAGTGTTCCCGCCGGCAGAATGGCATCCACTGCATCTACCGCATCTTTATCTGCTCTGATCGTTCCTGTTACGGTCGATCCGATATGCATGACATGGGAGAATCTTTCGATCTCCATATATTTCACAACCTCGACCGATGCGATCTTGCTGATCTTTCCGATGTCATTTCTGCCCAGATCCACCAGCATATTATGTTCTGCTCTTTCTTTTTCATCGGCTAACAGTTCCTGTTCCAGTTTCTGGTCTTCCGCTTCTGTTTCTCCTCTTTTTCTTGTGCCTGCCAGCGGGAAGGTATAGAGCTTATCGTTTTCCAGCTTCACAAGTGTTTCGGGCGAAGCACCTGCGATCTCCACATCTTCACTGGAAAAGTAGAACATATACGGGGAAGGATTGCTTGTTCTGAGTACGCGGTAGGTATCCAGAAGACTTCCGTCCATATCTGCCTCCATACGGTTGGAAAGCACTACCTGGAAGATATCCCCTTCCTTTATGTAATCTTTTCCTTTCTGCACCATTTCGCAATAGGCGTCTTTGGAAAACAGTGGTCTGAATTCGGATTTTAAGTGGAGTGGCTTTTCTTCTGCCGCTTCTCCGTGTAAGATCAGATCTGCCATGTCGGATAACTGTCTTTGCGCCTGATGGTAATTCGTTTCCAGATTGTCCGTCTTGCAGTTTACAATGAGCTGGATCTTCTGTCTGTAATTATCAAAACAGATCACTTTATCAAACAGCATCAGATCCATATCTTTAAAATGCTCATCCTCTTTTGCATCTAATGTAAGCGACGGCTCACTGTACTTGATATAGTCATAGGAGAAGTAACCTACCAGCCCGCCTGTAAAAGGTGGCATCCCCTCCAGCTTCGGACTTTTATACTGCTCTAATATCTGACGCAGATATTTGCCCGGATGTGTAACCGTTTCCGTTATCGTCATACCGGAACGGATGCTGAGCTTGTGATCATGACAGGTGATCTCCAGTGTCGGCTCATATCCTAAGAAGGTATATCTGCCCCACTGCTTTTTGTCCTCTGCACTTTCCAGCATATAGCAGTGGCTGCTCACATGCTTCAGGATCCGAAGCACTTCGATCGGCGTCTTTCTGTCTGCATACAGCTCACAGCAGATCGGAACAACGCCGTACCGGCTTAGATCCGGCATTTCTTTCAGTTGTTGTAGGGTTGGGTAATAATACATGGGGATTCTCCTTTCGTTTTTCTTCTTATTTCAAGGTCGCAGACTCGAAAATCCTGCCGCTATCGCGCCAGTCGTGCTTCGCACTTTCTGATTTTCTCGTTGTACGTTCGGAAGAAAACAAATACATGCTTCGCATGTGCTTGTTTTCTTTCCTCACTACAAAAAAGCCCTTGACAGAATCTACTTCTGTCAAGGGCGAATCTACTTTCCGCGGTGCCACCTTGCTTCACGACAATATGCGTGCACTTTCAGGATACTAACATATCCCAGACAACTAACGTATGCCTCACGTCACAGAATACTCAGATATTTCCTTTCCCTGTGCCCTCCGTGGTCCATTTAACAGGCTGCGTTCTGTCCGGCTCTCACCTTTCCGGTCTCTCTGTAAGTGCACGATCTGTTTTTATCTCCACTTCATCGGTTTAAACTATTAACTTGATGATATAATACCACCATCTTTTTCAGATGGCAATAGTTTTTTTATTTTTTTCTTGCCACAATGACTGCATAATACAAGTAGCCGTCTTCGTCCAGATAAACCCCAACCCCGATCTCATTGTAACGCTTGCTGATGATCTTTGCTTTGGTAGATGCGCTGGACATCCATGCATTTACAACCTCTTTGGGATCTGTATAGTATCGTGCTGTCAGCTCAGATGCCTTTTCAAAATTATAACGCATACTGATCGCGGAAGCCCAGCTGTAACCATTCGGTCTTGCATGAGAAAATTTCTCCGCCAGCTCTTTGGCGCGCTTCTGCGCTGCCTGCTGTAAAAGCGAATTTTTATCATAGGAACTGAAGCCATAACGGCGTCTCTGTATATTGATCTGCTTCTGCAGAGTATCTATATAGGCACGCTGCTGTGTTACAACTGTGACCTTGCAGGCATACTTTTTCCCATTAACCTTCGCATAAATGATGGCTGTTCCCTTTTTCTTTGCTGTCACTTTTCCGTTTGAAACAGTTGCGATCTTTACGTTTGATGAAGACCATTTAACTTTAGCCGTCGTGCCCTTCACATACAGCCTGTAAGTATCTCCTCTCACGATCTGCACCTGTGTGCGGTTCAGCTTCACATTGGCTGCAGACACGGAATCATGCAGCAGCACTGTCATCATACATATGGCAAACAGCATGAAAAATATTGTCTTTATTTTATTCCCTTTTCGCTTCACCAAAATCCCTCCTGAATCATTTTTCGTAACTATTCAGCACCTCATTATATTTTATCATACCAATGCCCTCTTGTCTGCAAAATCACTGTATATTTTTTCCCATTTATGCACATTCTTCTAACAGAAGAAAAAACAGGAGGCATACAAAATGGCACAGGGAAAGGTTGAGATCTGCGGTGTCAATACTGCAAGGCTGCCCCTTTTAGGCAGTGCAGAACAGGAACTTTTACTGAAAGAGATAAAGGAAGGCAATGAAAATGCCCGGATCCAGTTTATAGAAGGGAATCTCAGACTTGTACTCAGTGTGATCAGACGCTTTTCTGCCAGCACGGAAAACATGGATGATCTGTTTCAAATTGGTTGTATCGGGCTTATCAAATCGATCGACAATTTTGACCTGTCACTCGGTGTAAAATTTTCTACCTATGCAGTTCCCATGATCATGGGCGAGATCCGGCGTTATCTGCGTGACAGCAACTCGATCCGCGTCAGCCGCTCCTTAAAGGATATTGCCTACAAAGCGATCTCGGCAAGAGAAGCCCTGACGAAACAGACACAGAAAGAACCGACGATTGATGAAATCGCCACTGAAATTGGCATTGCCAAAGAAGATATTGTTTATGCGCTCGATGCCATGCAAAGCCCCATGAGCCTGAACGAGCCGATCTACACGGACGGTGGCGACACCCTCTATGTCATGGATCAGATCAGCGACCGCAAAAATAAGGAAGATACCTGGATAGAAAGTCTTTCGCTTTCAGAAGCAATGCAGCGACTGAATGAAAGA
Source organism: Kineothrix sp. MSJ-39 (assembly GCF_018917935.1). Classification (GTDB taxonomy): domain Bacteria; phylum Bacillota; class Clostridia; order Lachnospirales; family Lachnospiraceae; genus CAG-194. The sequence goes on from NZ_JAHLPN010000006.1 coordinate 46,910, forward strand.
GAACATGAGATCATTTCTCTCCGCTTTTTTGAGGGAAAGACACAGATGGAAGTTGCAAACAGCATCGGCATTTCACAGGCACAGGTCTCCCGCCTCGAAAAAAATGCGCTCCGTATTATGAAAAACTATCTTGCGGGATGATACTATGCTGTCATGCAGATTGTTGCCGGTATCACATATAATCTACTTCTATCAGACAAAGTCCCTTTGCCGGTGCTGTCGCACCGGCGAGCAGACGGTCTTTGGCTTCCAGCACAGCTTTCACCTGCTCCGGCATCATTTCTCCCTGTCCGACCGCTACCAGCGTTCCGGTCAGGATCCGCACCATATTTCGCAAAAAACCATTTCCGTGGAAAGTGAGTGTCACATAATCGCCTCTCCTGCGGATTTCGATCTTATCCACTGTGCGGACAGTCGATTTTTTCTTCTGTGGGTTTTTACAAAAACTCATAAAATCGTGTTCACCGATCAGATATTCTGCTGCCTTCTGCATCCGCTCTATATTGACCGGCTTCTCCAACTGCCATACATATTTCCGGTCAAATAATGGCTTTGTTCTGCCATCAAATACTGTATAACAGTAGGTCTTTCCGATTGCATTGTATCTGGCGTGAAACCGCATGGAGGCTTCCCGTACTTCCTGCACGATAATATCATCCGGCAGATACCTGTTCATGTAGTCCCGCAGCTCCTCCGCTGTCATATCAATCGATAGCACGACATTCGCAACCATTGCACGGGCGTGCACGCCCGCATCCGTCCTGCCTGCTCCTATAATCAGGACAGGCTCCTCTGCCAGATGGTTTAAAACATCCTCCAACTTTCCCTGAATCGTGTCCTTGCCCGGCTGATGCTCCCAGCCAAAATATCTTGTTCCGTCATATCCGATGATTAATTTATAATTCTTTTCCATATGTTTCCCTGTCTGTGTTATTTCAGTTTCTGATAGGCTTCTAGGCTGATGCCGATTTGTTTGCAGGCTTCTGCCTCTGAAATGTGAAGTTTTTCAGCAAGCAGTTTTACAGATTTTTTTAATAGTGCTTTATCTTTTTTCGAATTCTTTTTTTGATTTTCCAACAATTCTTTCTGCGCTGCTATTACAGCCTTGCTTTCCTCAAGCGCAATCCTTGCTTCTTCCAACCTCTTCTGGGTGCCACGTTCATGATTGTAGTAGTCTTGCCTTGCACGGCATTGCTGTTTTACTATTTCATCCTGATTGTAAACATATAATGCCTCAGTGGCTTCCTGTAATTCCTGATTTCTTTCTGCCATCTGCCTCAGTTCCTCCCACGTTTTCGCTTTGAATACCTGCGTCCAGTAGACCAGCCCCGTATCTACATCTTCTTGTGTTGCCAGTTTTATTTGTGTTAAGTCTACCACATACAGGTTAAATTTTGTAGTATATACATGGTGATTTTTGATATTCATCATCTGATATCTGGCAAAAAATTCCGGGGATTCCGGGAAAAGCGTATAGTTTAAAAATCCGATATGATATACCGGTTTGACACTGATATATTCATCTCCTTTTGCTACGTTATCATAGCTTCTGGCAAGATAAGACAAAGACCTTTCCGGCCAGTCTTTCAGATCCAGTACCTGCATCTCCAGATTGATGATCGTATTATTGTTGAGAAGTACATTGATATCCAGAATAAATGTTTTATCATCAATCGCTTCTCCAAGCTCAATCGGATTTTGCACAACAATATCCTGCACATCTCCCACTTCCAATTTCAAGCAGGCGCACACAATGGATCACAATACATTCTTATGCTTCTGTAAGATCACCCGAAACATGTAATCATTTAAAAACGTATACGGAATTATACCCGTTGCTTTTTTCAGTGCCTCCGTTACCCCTTCCATCTTCAATGCATCTGAAATAACTGCCTTTTCTTTTTGTGACATACTTTGTCCTCCTTGTATGATTGATAGAATAATAATTGAAAATTCGGGCGAAATGCCCTTTTGAAATGAGCCTGTAAACTCATGAGATACTGCATAATGCAGTCATTGAATGATGCTATGATAGCAATGTATATTGGAAATGTCAAACAAAAAAAGAAACCATAAGATCAACATCATCTTCTGGTTTCTTTTCTATTCTCTATGATTCAAGCATACCCTGCAGCCTTTTTACCTCTGCTTCCAGCCTATCTGCCCTTTGCCGTTCTTTTTCTGTATTTTGTCTCTCCATCTCTATTCCATCCTGCTTTCCAGCATTATATTCCGTAATCAGGCATCTTTCATAATCCTCTCTTGCTTCACACTGCATACGGATTTTTTCATCTTCACTTAGTTGCTTCATAGTTACTACCATATTCTCAAGTACCTCCTCTCCACTTGCTAACTGTTCCAGCTCTTCCAGCGTTTCTGCTTTAAGGTACTTCGCCATAAATTTCGGACGATCTTCAAACAAGGTAAAATCTAAAATTCCGATGTATTGCTAAAAGATTTCTTAGCACCTCTTCGTTCTTTTGCAGGACTACGTGGAACATATAGTCGTTTTTTGGAAGTAGTATAGCATGCTTCCAAAGCACTCTCAATGTTTTTCGAATATATTTTACACACTCGTATTTACCTATTAAACTTGTTCCGCATCCCCGATTTCCCTGTGACAAATCCTTCTCTTCTATGCTATACTGATTCCATAAGTCAAATGAAAGGAAGCACGAAAATGCAACGCAAAGATTTACTGGAAATAAAAAAACGCTTTAAGAAAAATGAATGTACTTTCACCCGCATGACCGGATGTTATGTGAATGCAACAAAGGAAAAGGTGACAAGCTTTAGCAACGTTTTTCTGAATCTGCCGGACGAGGAATATTATAAATATCTGGAGATTGCCAAAAAGACTTTATCGGGAACGATCGGTAATCAGCTTCTGGAACTGTCCTTCCCAATGGAAGAGGAATCCGGTGCCATGAGCAAGCAGCAGTTTTTTATGGGACTGAAGGCAAGTGCCCTGAAGGATGAGGGACTGCTGGAACGATTCTACGACCTGGTGATCGACAGCTATGATTATACAGGCAATTACCTGATCCTGCTCTTCCATGACGCATATGACGTCATCACAAAGACAGAGGATAATTTAAAACTGGATGAATCCGAGGAAGTGTATGAATATATCCTCTGCTCGCTCTGTCCAGTTACCCTTTCCAAACCGGGACTTGGTTATCTGGAAGAAGAAAATAAGATTGGTGTCCGTCTGCGTGACTGGATCGTGGCACCACCGGAAAACGGCTTTTTATTCCCGGCTTTTACTGACAGAAGCAGTGATATCCACTCTCTTCTTTACTTTACAAAGAATACAAAAGAGCCACATGAAGCCTTTATGGAAAATGGTCTTGGCTGCCCGGCCAAGCGTACCAGCATGCAGCAGAAAAAGGCTTTTGAAAATGTCGTAAAACAGGCAGTCGGTGATGACGAAGCAACGGAAGAAGTTTTCTTAAAGCTGCAGGACAGCCTCTGCACCATGCTTGACAGACAGGAAGAAGCAGGTAAAGAGGATACTCCGATCGAGCTGAATCAGGATGTATTCCATGATGTCATCACGGACAGTGACATTTCCGAGTCACTGGCACCAAAGATTGAAAAAGCATTTGCCGCAGAGTTTACAGATGCTCTGCCTACTGCCGATGCCCTGCTTGACAACAAAGCAGTCGCAAAAAACGAACAGCGCAAGGTACAAAAGGCTCTGATCACAGAGGTTGCTACTTTAAAAGAAGCACTCTCCAAGGCACAGATCGATTCGGATCAGTTAGCAGAAAACAACTATATGGATGACGTATCAGATGCTGTCAGCGAAAATATAGGTGATATATCTGGTGATGCAGCTTCTGAAACAGATCTTACCGGAAACAATGATATAAAGACGCAGTCCGAACTCTGTGATGTATTCCTGCGTATGAAACCGGAACGTGCCAGCCTTGTTACAGAGCAGATGATCGATGGGCAGAAATGTCTTGTCATTCCTGTAGAAGATGACGATGATATCGACTTAAACGGCATTAAACTGTAAGAGAAAGGAAATGGTACTGTGAAGGCTCCTAAGACAAAGGAAGAAAACAAGAATAAATCAGTTCGCAGCGGCTATCGCACAATCAGTTACCTCCTGCTTGCAAGTACACTTCTGCTGTTTTTAGCAGTCCTGTTTTTGTTAAAACGCGGTAACTATTTCTCCATGCTGCAGGATGCTATGAGCGATCATACTTTTCAGTATACGGACAATGCCTCTTACATACAAAGAAAGACGCAGTTTGAGCTGATGCCTGAGCGAAATACAGATATTGTTTTTCTGGGCGATTCCATCACAGCCAGATTTGAATGGCAGGAATATTTCTCTGATCTTGTGGTCGCAAACCGCGGTATTGATTCTGATGTGACGGAAGGTGTCTTAAACCGTCTGGATACGGTCAAAAACCAGCATCCGCAAAAGATCTTTTTGATGATCGGCATTAATGACATCATGCACAAACTGCCTCTGGATACAAGCATGCGAAACTACAAAAAAATACTGACACAACTTTCGGATTCACTTCCGGGCTGTAAGATCTACGTCCAAAGCGTCCTTCCGGTCAATACCTCTACCGGTATCGACAACAGCGATGTGTCAGCTTTTAATACAGAGCTCAGACAGCTTTGCCGTGATCTGGCTCTGCCCTATATTGATCTGTATTCTTTGATGGTAACAGAAGATAACAATTTCACCTATACGGTAGATGGTGTACATCCGACCGGCGAAGGCTATGCGATCTGGATGGGTGGTATTGCGGAATATGTATATGAATAAAATTGCGAAATGCAACCGCTGTTTTGTGGTTGCATTTCTATTTTACCTCTTTGTTCCATTCCACTCCCGATTCATCCGTCCTTGTGTCTTTAGAATTTTCATGAAAACACTCCTAAAACCTCTGTATCATTCTTGCAATCTCCATAACTACAATCTTCAGCATCACTCCGCCGGACATCACATAAAACCATATCTCACGCATATGCTGTGATTTTGCAATCGGCGTTGCTATTGCTGCGATAATTATGATTGCAGCTCCAACGCATCCAACGATGTTTGGAACGCTCACAAGTGAAAATATTCCGGGATTACAGCTTCCATCTATCGTATACTGAATTGTTTTATCCAGTCCATCCCTTGCGGCCGCAAAGCAACATATAATCAGACCATATATTAAAACAAACAGACTTCTTCTGCCCCAGAAATTTATGCTATTCCTGTTACTGATCGTATATCCAGCAAATCCAACCATCGATAAAATCATAAGTGTAGTAACTGTTGTTACCATATTTCCAAAATAAAGCTTCATCTGTTTTTCCTCCCGTCCCGAATGCCCGCCAGTGCCAGAAATTTCTTGTCTGACTGAATGCCCTGGGTCAGAAATTCACCGTCCCGGAACAATGCATAGGTAGTGACCGGCGCAGGGACATTCCGAGCGCTCTCTTTGTCCATGATATGAATGACCTTGAATGGGATGCCGTGTTCCTGTGCCGCTTGCTGCACCTTCGGCACCCAATAGCAGGTATATGGACACTGGTCGGTATAATAAAGCACAAAGCCGTCTCCGTCCACCCTGGGATGCTTGGCGCATTCTCTGAATTTCGGCGGCTGTGCAGTCGGTTCAAGGGGCAGATACATGAGATTGATACCACAGTCGGATATGTCTGCGGTCTTGAACCCCTTGTAGATCAGGAACTTCGGATCAGCGAGAAATTCCCGCTTCCGTCCTTCCGCACACAAAATACAAAGCCCTTTTCGCCCCTGCGCCTTTGCATCCCGGATACATTCCTTCAGCAGGTCATTAGAATACCCATGTCCCTTCATAGAACCGGAAACCCACAGACAGTTGATATAGAGCCAGCCTTCTGCCTCAATGGGCACCCATGCATTTTCCCCCGGAATATATTCGATAAAGCATTTGCCACGCTCTTCACTGCGGTAAAAAACAAGCCCCTCGTCAAAACGCCGCTTCATCCATTCCTTCTTGGCAAGACTTTGCTTGCCTGACATGGCACAGCAAATATGTTCTTTGTCAATGTTTTCTTTTGCGATCCGAATGTAATTCATAAATTATTCCTCCTGTAAGAAGTGATCCATATGCTCTTCCAAAAGCTTGATTACCCGGCTCTTGTCATCTGCCCCATCATATATACTATAAAGCCAAAAATAGGTCCATAAAAATCGAGTGCTATCGTTACATCATCGCCTTTATATACTGACTGATCATCTTCATTATATATTTGTACGGAAATTTTACCGGATTTCCTGATAATCTTTACCTTAATACTTTCACCGACATCCATGTCTATATTATGAGAATGTGTCGAGTTCATCTGTTCAAACTCTACATCGTAAAAATCTGTATCCGCTATCTCATTTCCCACAAATGCGGATTTATTGTATAATCCGCAGGCAGCAAAGACTAATATCATATTAAAAAGTATTCCGGATAATATAATTTTCCCTTTGGTTGCCTTTTTCACTTCAACAATATCTTCCTTTCATGCATAAACCTGCTTTCAACACAAAAAGCAGAAATACCAGTGCCGTTGCATATGTCTCCCCTGTCAAAGCCAGAAACAGCACCGTTGCGATGCTTAATACCATAGAAAATACAATTATCATCCTGTATACCTTCTCAATTTTTAACTGCGTAACTATAACCTCTGTAACTCCGGTTCCCATGAATAAAAAGAGCAATCCCCAATAAACTATCCTGTTAAACGCTGATGTCTCTGTATAACCGAACAGGTTTACGGATACTATATATTCTTTCATTGCTTTTGGATACAGAGGCAGCACAATCAGCAGAAAATGGAACAAATCAATAGCTCCGATCAGAATTCTGCACAGATTCTGCATATTGGATTTATTTTCTTTCTCGGCTATCGAAAGTAATTTTTCTCCGGACAACAGTTCATCAATTGTCACAGAGAAAAATGTCGAAATTTCTTTTAGAGAATCAATGCTCGGATATCCTTTTCCTGATTCCCATTTTGAAATTGCCGTTCGTGAAACAAACAGAGCTTCTGCCAGTTCTTCCTGCGTTAATCCGCTGCTGTTTCTTAGCTCTTTCAGTTTTTCATTAAATTCCATGGCAGAACCTCCATACTTGAATATCAGCGCATACATAATTACTTATCATAACAAAATAACAGAACCATTGCTTTGTACAAGCAATACAGTCCTGCACTCAGAATCACAGCACCAACGATATCCGTAAACCAATGCACTCCGGCGACCAGTCTTCCAAGCACCATAAATAATGAAAATACGATTGACATCGTACACACAAATTTTCTGAATCGTAGATTTGTGCTTCTTCGATTCACCTGATATACCAAAGTCGGCATAACACTTAGTACAAGCAGCGTTGTAGAGGATGGATAAGATGCCTCAAGTATCCCATCAATCAGAATTGGTCTGTAATTAATCGGAATCATCTCAAAAATCAGATATCCCAAAATAACAACTACATAATAAATTCCAAGGAAAATCAGATCTCTATCAACCTTAAAAAGACTTTTCCTTTTTATCAGTTGTATGAAACCAACTTCACCAAATGCTATACATACAAATATCGGCACAAGACCTAACCAGTCTGTAATCGTATAAATTGCCATGTGTACTCCGATAATTCTGTGAAACCAGCAGTTAAATGTTGCGAATCCGATCTCTGTGCCCTTCTGCCCTGCTGACTGTACATCCACATATTGTATCAACCATGTCCAGATTGCAAACATTACAAGTAACGCAGTTCCTAAAATGAATAGCATCTTTCCGTTTTCCTTCATTTTGCTTTACCTTCCTTTCGAACATCCGCCCATTGCAATTCGCCTTCTTGCCTGTCGGCTGATTGGAAGGTAACATACACTACGAAAAATAGAAAGAATCGCTCCGTCACCTGAGCGACACCAATCGTGTCATCCGCTAAAACAAATGAATTTCATCATTATAATTTTCATCTTCTTCCTATTAAAATCACATTCATATAGCTTATCAGAATATGACACGGTGCAAAGATGACCGCAAAGATCAATAGCAAAATATTGCCGCTTATAATGCCGCTTTCGATAAACAGCAAAGAAGGAATGATTGATAAATACAAGGACTTGCGTATAGAATTCTCTTTCCAGAATACAATCCAACCCAAACAATACAATAGTACAAGTATCATTCCTAAAACCATATAAACTGTTTTTCCCTGTTTAAACCAATATCCCCTGCTCATAAAAGGGATAATAAGAAACATATTAAAAAAACATCCAAATCGCCCAATCTGCTCAAGAATTTCAACTAATTTGTTCTGATAACGATTTTCGAATCCATCTTTACATGTCACTGCAAACACAATATTAGGGATCAAAATCACAATAACCAAAATCAATCCCCAGTAGTTCAAGTACTTATTCATAATACACTATATGATCCTTTACTACTGCTTTCATCTGACCTGTCACACCCTGATATAGCCTGTAAAGTCCTATCCTTTACCCCTAAACCTTTTAAATATGTTATACCGGTATTGTGAAGCATACGATACATATTTTCTTTTGTATCCTTGACGATTCCTGCTGCGATCAGGGTTCCCATCCCCTGTGTATATACCATCATTGTCATAGCAAAATCCATTACCTGCTTCGATGTAATTCCAAGCAGTTCTGCCATTTTCCGATACACATTTGCAACCTCCGGATTATCCGTCTGCAACTTGAAGCCTGTACTTAGAAGTTGACTTCTCTCTCCCATGTAAAGAAAACGGAACAGATTGGGATTTTCTAATGCTAAATCAATAGTTCCTTTTCCTTTCTGCTCAAATGTGGCAAATTCGTTTTCATCCCGACCATAATAATGCTCTTCCACATACTGCTCCGCAAAAGGAATCAATTCCTCACGCAATCCATCCATTCCACCAAACTGCCATGAAATAGGTGCTGTGGAGCATCCCAGTTCCCTGGCTACAGCTTTTATGGTAAGAGCGGCATATCCATCCCTGGCAACAAGCTCCAGTGCTGTCTGCAACATATCTTCTTTTTTTATTTTTGGACTACTTGGCATATAAAAACTCCAATACTATAAATCAGTTTATTATAAATTTGTTTATAGTATATCACATGATACATATATGTCAATTACAAGTATAAACTTTTCACTTTCATATTGCCTTCTCTTCACAAAACCACTTCAGATAATCGTCCAAAAGCTTCTGACCTGTTGCCTCCCTGCATACGCCATTCCTCTGATCCAATTCGTAATCCATCAGTCCAGATATACAGTAAAAAACAAGGCGGAAAGCTTATTCTCAAGCTTTCCGCCATTCATTATCATAAATATCTATATATTTACAAAGTTTTCTTCACTCATTAAAAATCTGAACTTATTCGTTTTTATCTGCCCATTCCAGTGCAAGCGGATTGACGCCCTGCTCCTGGGTCATCTTAAATTCATAAATATATTCTTTGAGGCTCTCTACATCCCAGTCTGCATAGCGGTTTTCCCGGATCTGGCGGAATGCTTCGCATTCCATGTGTATGAGAGCTTCTATCAGTTCTTTCTTTTCTGTAGACGCCTCCTGTCTGTCGAACTGCTCCTGCTGTTGTTTCCGGATCACTGCAAGCAGCCTGTCGATCTGCTGGCGTATCACCATAGTCTGCTTCTGGAATTCCGGTTTTCCCTGTATAACTGCAAGTGCCTTTTCCAGACATTCCACTGCCCGCTCATACTCCTGCGTCTCCTGAAATAAAAGTCCCAGATTTTTATACAGACTTGCATAGTAGTTATCATCCGGTGCAAAATGTTTTTCAAATACCGGAAATGCTTCCATATATAATTGGTAAGCTTCAGGTAACTTTCCTGCTTCCCGACAGGCATTTGCCACATTCAAAAGTGTCGTACCGAAAACAGCTGTCTTTGTCATACCAAGCTGTTTCATAAGTTCGATCGCCTGTGCGCCGTAAGCCACTGCTTTATCCGGTTTACCGGTTTCCTTCTGATAACCGGTCATTTCATTTAACAGCGCGATCAGGCTGTTATAATCGCCCTCCTGCTGTGCCTGTTTGAGGGCAGCGATCAGAAAATCCTCTGTTTCTTCTATTCTGCCCATTTGAAGCAGCTCATCCAGTTGTCTATAAACAAGATCCATATTCATTCGTATCATTCCTTTTTGATGTGCAATATCTGTGTCCATTTCGCGTACATACTTATCCATCCGCGCATCGTGCTCTATATCTATTTTCGTGGCACGGATATCTGTCTGCACATAAGTGTACCATATGTAGCGGGAATCTTCAAATCTACACCATCTCCTTTTTCAGTCGTTTCATGATCTTTTTCTCCAGTCTTGATATATAAGACTGTGATATCCCCAGAAGATCAGCCACCTCCTTTTGCGTCATTGCCTCTTCTTCGCGGTTGTTCAGCCCAAACCGCAGACTGATGATCAGCTTTTCCCGGTCGGAAAGCTTGGAGAGTGCTTTTTTCAGCATTTTCTGTTCGGCTTCGTTTTCCATATCTTTATAAATAATGTCCTCATCCGTCCCCAAAATGTCCGAAAGAAGCAGCTCATTACCATCCCAGTCCACATTCAGCGGTTCGTCAATGCTGACTTCCATTCTGACTTTGTTATTCCGCCTTAAATACATCAGGATTTCATTTTCAATACATCTGCTTGCATAAGTCGCCAGCTTGATATTTTTATCCGGGTTATAGGTATTGATCGCCTTGATCAGTCCGATCGTTCCGATGGAGATCAGATCCTCAACACCGATTCCCGTATTGTCAAATTTTTTTGCAATATATACTACCAGTCTGAGATTATGCTCGATCAGCACCTGTTTTGCGTCTTTTTCCATATCCGTTGCAAGCTGGCTGATCCTTTCATTTTCTTCCTCCTGCGAAAGTGGCGGTGGCAGCACATCTGTCCCACCGATATAATGCACCTCTCCCTGTCTGGAGAACCAGAAGCTGCTTTCTCTCTGCAAAAGTCTGAACTGTAATCCCGGTACTACCACTTTTAAAATCATGTTTTCCTCCTGTCTCATGCTCTTATTCCAGAAATGCCGGATGCAAAATCACCTGGTATTCCGCCTTTGGACTTAGTTTTCCGTGATATATGCCAAGCATGACCTTTCTGTATCTTTTTTTCTGTTCTGCCTGCCCGATCCAGCATTCCTCCGCCAATATGCCACGCAGCATTCCATTGGTTTTTCCGATCGACCGAAACGGGATCAAAAAGCATCTGTCATTTGGAAGTGATATTTCATGTTCTGTAAAAAGCGTCTGCTCCACGATCATGACCGGTTTCCCGGTCGTTGGCTCCCTGAGCGCATTGCCTGTATCCAATAGTCCCATGCATTTTATCTGCTTTCCGTCCCAAAGGATCGTAACAGGCAAAAGCAGCTCCTCTTTCTGCTTCTGTCTTTGGATCTGCTTCCATAAAGAACGAAAAAACAACCAGCCAAAAAGACCTGTTCCAAAAAGGAAATACAACCTGTGTTGTCCCCGGCTTCCCAAAAATCTCCCCAGAAAGCGTAGCATGCCTTCCAGCACAAATGCGCTTGCGTACAAAAACAAAAGTGCCGTCAGATATTCCAGCCGTTTTAACGGATAACTCAGAAGCAGCATGCACCAACCGGCAAGCAGATTGCACACCTGCAACGGAAATACCGATGGATGCCATACACACAAAATCGCTGCCGAGATACCTCCCACAAAAGCCGCAGTGAGCAGACGCAGCGGGCGAACAGATTTATGTAACAGCTTCCCGGTCATGAGCAGCAGAATGAAATCCATCAGAAAATTTTCCATAAACACGAGGTCCAGATAAATTTCCAATGTTTTCACCTCCCAGAAAACAGTATAAAAAAAACGACGTGATTTTTTTGTCAAAATCACGTCGCATTATTTAAAAATTCATCGACAAGAACAGTCTATTTATTTCGCTGTAAGAAATCCGGGATCTTTAAGGAGGTTGCTTCTACATGACTCTTTACCGGCTCCGGTCTCTGAATACCGGCAAGTGGGGATTTAATTGCAGAAGACGGGATCGCACCTGTTCCAACCATTGCACTGTTGTCAAACTTCGGCGTAGAAATTGGTCTGACAGTCTGTGCGGCATTATGTACACGCTCTGCACTCTTCTTGCCAAGTGCTGCATTCTTTTCATCAATGCCTGTTGCAATGACTGTGATCATACACAGATCGTTCATTTCAGGATCATATTTTGCACCAAAGATGATGTTGACATCTTCTCCGACAAGATCCTGTACATAATCTGCTGCTTCCTGTGCTTCGATCAGGGAAATATCTCCTGTGATATTTAAGATGATATCTGTCGCACCGGAAATTGTTGTCTCTAACAGTGGTGATGCAACTGCCGCCTTTACAGCATCCATTGCCTTATCATCACCTGTACCTGTACCGATACCTACATGGGCAATGCCCTTATCCCTCATAACTGTCTGTACATCAGCGAAATCAAGATTGATATCAGATGGTGTATTGATCAGATCTGTCACACCCTGTACGGACTGCTGCAGCACTTCGTCGGCTTTCTTCAATGCATCCGGGAGGGTTGTCCGACGGTCAACGATCTCTAATAATTTATCATTCGGGATCACGATCAGCGTATCCACATTTTCTTTGAGACGTTCCAGACCGCTCAATGCGTTGTTCATACGTGTCTTTGCTTCAAAACGGAAAGGCTTCGTTACGACACCGACCGTTAAAATTCCCATTTCCTTTGCTACCTTGGCTACTACCGGAGCTGCACCTGTACCGGTTCCGCCACCCATACCACAGGTAACAAATACCATATCAGAACCCTTTAATGAGGAAGTGATCTCCTCGATGCTCTCCTCGGCTGCTTTCTCACCGATCTCCGGCTTTGCACCTGCACCGAGTCCTTTTGTAAGCTTTTCACCGATCTGTAACTGCTTCGGTGCCTTACATAACTGAAGTGCCTGCTTATCGGTATTGACTCCGATAAACTCCACTCCTTTGATTTGTTCATCTACCATTCTATTTACAGCGTTATTACCAGCTCCGCCAACACCTACTACAATAATACGTGCGGCAAGATCTGTTTCATTCGACTTAATTTCTAGCAAGACAGTTCCTCCTTCACAATCCCTTTCAATTCCATATAACCTATCATATAATTTTTTAGGGAATTTATCAACCAGTTTTTCAATTATTTTTTGCAATCAGACTGCCATTTTTCACCTTTTATTCGGGTTGAAAAGTAATCTTTGTTGTGGATGCATCATAATTTTCCATATGGAGCACACCACTCTTTCCGTCAAGCTCCGGCAGAATGCTTGCAAGCTGCATTACTTTTTCATCAATATTATCATCTGTACCCAGACTGACTCTGGCTTTATCAAAGTAAGCCGTCACTTCCCCGGACGGACTGAAATATATCTTATCGGCTGAGATCTCATATTTCCCAAACAGCTGTGTTACCTTCAGTATTTCCTTAAAGATTTCCGGATTATCCACAGGCAACTGTTCATGCATCACAATATGATCAAAGTGCAGCCCTTTTATCTCTGGTACTCCCTCTGTCAGCTTTGTGTCACTTTCCACGACAATACCGTCTTTATCAAAAAACAGATAACTGCCCAGATAATTGACACAGCCTGCCAGCGTTTTCTCATAAACATCAATATGGATCGTGTTCCTGTTCACAATAGAAACGTCCATAGCTTCCACAAATGGGATATCCTTGATCTCTTTCTTCCGATACAGCAGGGAAAGGTAGAGCGAATTATTGCGGATACCGCCCGGCAGAACCATTTCCTTGATCTGTTCATCTGTATAATGTTCATTTCCGTCCACTGTCACATCAGTTACAACAAACTGTGTTGTGATCACACCATATGCCACTGCCGCCAGCAGAATCAATATGATTACCAAAATCAGCAAAAACCGTTTTCTGCTGAAACCGTGTTCTTTCATTCCCTTTTTTCCTCCACATCTGCCCCCAGCAGACGTAAATCTCTGCAAATATCTTCATAGCCGCGTCTGATATAGTCGCAGCCTCTGATCTCACTTTCTCCTTCTGCCATCAGTGCAGCAATGACAAGTGCTGCGCCGCCCCGCAGCTCACACGCTGTCAGTCTGGCAGGATACAGCTTCGACACACCGTAGATCCGAAGTTTTCTGTTATTCTCCACTTTCAGATCCGCACCCATTTTCTGCAGTTCCCGTACGATTTTAAAGCGGTCTTCAAAGATCGTTTCCTCAATCGCACTGCTTCCTTCCGCCCGCGTCAGCACTGCTGTCAGCATCGACTGCAGATCTGTCGGAAAGCCCGGATACACTGCTGTACGCAGATATGGCACCGGCTTTCCCGCACGCACCGCATCCAGTACGATCGCATTTTCTTCATATCTTACCATAGCCCCCATCTTCCGCAGTACATCCAGAAGACTGGTAAGCTGTCTGACCGGTGCATTTTTGACAGTCACAATGCCTCTTGTTGCCGCACCTGCCAACAGATACGTTCCTGCCACGATACGATCCGGCATTACCGTAAAAGTGACCGGATGGAGTTTCCCGACACCTCTGACCATCAGGCAGTTCGTACCGATCCCCGTGATCTTTGCACCTGCCTCGTTCAGGAAATGGCAGAGCTGCGTGATCTCCGGCTCCTGTGCCGCATTGTACAAAGTCGTGGTACCTTCGGCTAACACCGCTGCCATGAGCACATTTTCCGTCGCGCCAACACTTGGAAACGGCAGACAGATCTCAGCCCCCTTCAATCCTTCCGTTTCTGCCCGGATCCGTTTCTCGTCCTTCTGAAAACGAACACCCATACAGGTAAGTGCAGTCTCATGGATATCAACAGGACGCTTTCCGATCATACAGCCGCCCGGCCGCTCCATACTGACACTGCCGCATCTGCCGAGCAGCGGTCCAAGCAGCATCACGGAAGAACGCATGGCTCTTACCTGTTTTGCCGGACAATCTGATGTATGTAAGGAAGAGGCATCTATGATCACCGTAGAAGCTTCTCTTTTTACCTGACATCCCAGCGCTTTTAACAGTCCAAACATTTCATCCATATCCGTTATCTGCGGACAATTATGAAGAACCGTCTGTCCTTTTATCAGTACTGTTGCTGTCACAAGCACAAGTGCTCCGTTTTTAGAACCCTGTACTGCTGCTTCTCCCTCCAGTGGCTTACCACCATGTATGTGAATGCAGTCCATGTGGCACCTGCTTTCTATCTGCATACTTATATACAGCATATGCTGATCTGCCACAATCGTGCCTGTCAGCCTACATCTCTTAAACGGATACTTTTCGAAACATTCAGCACGAGCCCGACCTCACTCATCAGAAACAAGATCGAAGTACCTCCGTAACTGATGAAAGGAAGGGTAATACCGGTATTGGGGATCGAGTTCGTTACAACCGCGATATTCAGCACTACCTGAATTGCAAAATGCCCCATAACGCCAACAACCAAAAGTGCGCCAAACAGATCCGGTGCGTTGTTGGCGATCACCATCATACGCCATAACAGCATGACAAAGAGCAGGATCACACAAAATGCACCGAACAGACCAAGTTCTTCACAGATAATGGAAAATACCATATCATTCTGCGCCTCAGGCAGAAAACCAAGCTTCTGCATACTCTGTCCGAGTCCTTTGCCCCACAGCCCACCGGAACCGATCGCATATAATGCCTGCAGCGTCTGAAAGCCTTTATCATCTGAATAAGCCTCTGGATTCAGCCATGCCAGGATTCGTGTACCTCGGAAACCACCGGTTGATGTATCGCCACCCTTCGCCGCATTGACGATCACCAGAACTGCCAGTGCCGCAACGCCTACAACAGCCAGAGCAATCAAAATATATCTCTTATAATGCGGATCTGCCACAAAAAGCATGACAGCCGCAATACCTGCAATGATGATAGCGGAACTCATGTTTTTCGTAATAAGAAGGATCATTGCCGCAGGGATCATCGCCGCTCCCATAACAATAGCTATCCCCTTCAGGGTTCTGACCTGTTTTCCCATAATGCAGATCACACTGGCAAGTAACAGGATCAGCGTGATCTTTACAACCTCTGCAGGCTGCAGGGAAATACCCGCGATCTTGATCCAGCGTCTTGCACCGTTTGCTTCATATCCGAGCGGTGTCTTAACCAGTACAACCAGTACAAGCGATACCAGATATGCAGGCAATGCAAAACGCCGCCACACATGATAGTCAACGACGCTGATAAACAGCATCATGACAAGTCCCAGAACAGTTGCCATTGCCTGTTTTCTCAGATAATACGCACCATTGCCAAAATCCAGCGTTGCCTCATAGGAACTGGTGGAATATAACATGATCAGTCCAAAGAAAACCAGAAACAATACGACAAACAAAAGCGTATAATCATAAAAATATTCTCTTTTTTCTCTCCGTCTGCGTCTTTTCTGCAAAAACGACTCCCTCCCGGATCAGGCAGCCCTACAGGGCATTTACCATATCCTTAAACATTTTTCCGCGTACTTCGTAATTCGGGAACATGCCCCAGCTCGCACACGCCGGAGATAACAGCACTGCTTCTCCTTCTTTTGCATGCTCTGCGCAATAGTCAACTGCCTGCTGCAGATCATCCACAAAAATATAATCCGTAAAACCATGCTTTTTCGCACAGTCCGCAATCTTTTCTCTTGTCTGTCCCAATAAAACGAGTTTTCTGACTTTTCCGTTAAAACATTCAATCCATTCATCATACTCGCTCTGCTTATCATAACCGCCACCGATCAGATAAGTCGGTTTTACCATCGCACCGATACCTTTGATCGCCGCATCGGGATTGGTACCTTTTGAATCGTTATAATAATCGACACCGCGCACTGTTTTGACATATTCGATACGATGCTCTACTGCTTTGAAATCCCTGACAACACCAAGGATCACTTCCATATCTACACCGTATGCATCTGCCATTGCAATGGCCGCCATGACATTTTCCACGTTATGCATGCCAAGGAGACGCATTTCATGAATATTCATCAGCTTCTGCTTCTTGCCCTGCACTGCCTTGTAGATGCATTCATCTGCATAGAAATAGCCGTCCGCCAGCTCTCTCTGGGAAGAAAACAGAATAACTGTCGCCGGACATGTTTTCAGAAAAGCATCTGTGTACGGATCCTCTGCATTTAACACGCAGTAGTCTTCCTTTGTCTGGTTCTTTGTAATATCCTGCTTTGCCTTCACATAGTTTTCCATCGTATGATGTCTGTTCAGATGATCCGGTGTGATATTTAAGATCGCACTGACTCGTGGACGGAAGGTATGTATCGTTTCCAGCTGAAAAGATGAAATTTCTGCAACAGTAACAGAATCTGCATCCGCCTTTTCTGCTTCCAGTGTATATGGATTTCCGATATTGCCGACCACGAATGTTTTCCTGCCGGTTGCTTTCATAATCTCACCAAGCAGTGTTGTTGTCGTTGTCTTACCGTTCGTACCGGTGATGGCAAGCACTGCGCCCTTTTCCTGTTCAAAGGCAAGCTCGATCTCTCCTGAAATCGGAAGTCCTCTGTCTCTTAGATCATTTACAAATTCTGTATCTGTCGGAACGCCCGGGCTTAATACAACACCGGAAAGTGCCTTTTTTTCTTCCTCTGTCAGATCGCCGAGTACGATCTCGACCTGCTTTTTTTCATCCTCGGAAAGAGAAAGCTTTCCAAGTATCTCATCCTTATCAAGTTCCGCATTGCTGTCAAACAGTACCGACCGTTTTCCTGTCTTTACCAGAAGTTGCGTTGCAGCAATCCCGCTCTTTCCTGTACCTACTACAAGTACTTTTTCTTTTTCCATGTTATCTCATTCCTTTCAGTAGATGATGTTACATTGCCAATAAACCGACCAGACACAGGATGGCAGTAATAATGGAGAACACTGCTACAACCTTCGTTTCCCGCCAGCCACACATTTCAAAATGGTGATGGATCGGTGCCATTTTAAAAATACGTTTTCCATGTGTCAATTTAAAGTAAGATACCTGAAGCATAACAGATACCACTTCTGCCAGATAAATAAAACCTACGATCAGGATAAACAGCGGCATCTGCATCATATATGCGCAGGCTGCCACAAAGCCGCCGAGTGCCAGAGAGCCTGTATCTCCCATAAATACACTTGCCGGATAACCGTTAAACAACAAAAATCCCAAAAGTGCGCCAAGTGTTGCACAGGTGATCGGTTCGATCCCGCAGCCAAGTCCCAGTGCTACAACGGTAAAGAAGGTCGCAACCAGACTTGTCACACTTGTTGCCAGACCGTCCAGTCCGTCTGTAAAATTCGTACCGTTGACGGTTCCGATCACAACGATAAACAACAGAATCACATTGCCTACGGTACCAAAATCGAGATATTTACCCGGTGCAAACGGAATCCGCATAGCAAGGCTGATAGAAGATTTTGTTGTGATATAGTAGGCAAAGATTGCTGTTACGACGATCTGCAATGCCATTTTCTGCCATGCACGGAGTCCCATGGAACGCTTCAGTACAACTTTAATGTAATCGTCCGCTAACCCGATCAGTCCAAAGCCGAGTGTCAGAAACAGGATCGGAATGATCTGCGGATTGCTTTTGACATAAAACATGGAAGTTACCGTGATCGAGATCAATATGATAATACCGCCCATTGTCGGTGTTCCGTTTTTCTGCAGATGTGTCTTCGGGCCTTCATCCCGGACTGTCTGCCCCACCTTCAGTTTTCTTAAAAACGGGATCACAACTGGTCCCAGTAAAGCACTGATGCAAAATGCGATAATAGCCGGTATTACAATAGTATAGTTCATGATGATTCCCTTTCTGTATTTTCCCTGCCTTTCTCTATATTCAGGTAAGGCAGTATATTTTCATAAAGCTTTCTGCAGACTGGTGCTGCAATGGTTCCGCCATAGTATACACCCTTTGGGGCCTGTATGACAACCAGAGTTATGATCTGCGGATCAGATGCCGGTGCAAACCCGATAAAAGAAGAAATATAACGTCCGGTTCCACGTGGCAGTGTCTGGCTTGTCGCGGTTTTGCCGCCTATCTCATAGCCTTCCACCTGGCCATTTCTGCCGCCACCTTCCGATACGACTTTTTCCAGTATTTCCCGCATTGTCTGCGAAGTTTCCTGCGAAACAATCCCTTTCTGCACGGGATATTGCAGTTCTTCTTTCTTTCCGTTTTCATCAATGATCGTTTTTCCAAAATGTGGTGTGATCCTGTTTCCGCCATTGATAATAGAAGAAAAAGTTGTCAGAAGCTGCATCGGTGTAATCTGGAATGACTGCCCGAAGGACATCGTTGCCAGCTCTACCAGACCGATATCTTCTTTTTTATGCATGATCGTTCCCGCCTCACCGGGCAGGTCAACACCGGTCTTTTGCAGCAGTCCGAATTTTTTAAAATAATCATAATATTTCTCAGGACCAAGCCGCAGGCCAACCGCCACAAAAACAGGGTTACAGGAATTCATGGTCGCCTGCACAAAATTTTCGCTTCCATGTCCTGTTACCTTATGGCAACGGATCCTGCGATCCTCTACAACACAAAAACCGGGGCAGTGAAACGTATCTGCCGGCGTGACCACGCCTTCCTCCAGTCCTGCCGCAGCAGTGATGACCTTAAAAGTCGATCCCGGTTCATACGTATCATTGATACAGTTATTACGCCACATCCGGTTTCTCTCATCCTGCAGATTGTCTGTCAGCTTTTCGCCCCGCAGGCTGATAAATTCATCTGTCAGATCATAGGGCGCATTGAGGTCAAATTCCGGTACATTGACACAGGCATAGATTTCTCCGTTCTGTGGATTCATACAGAGAATGGAAACGCCCTCCGCCTCTTTTGCAAGCATTGCCTGCGTTGCCAGCATTGTGGCATATGTCTGGATATTGCGATCCAGTGTCAGCTGCAAAGTATGCCCTTTCACAGGCTCCTTCCTGCTTTCTCCCTGTGCATCTATTTCCACGCCTCTGGCATCCGTGATCGTATAGATGGTCCCATCCTGCCCACGCAGTGCATCATCATACTTCACTTCCAGACCGATGATTCCCTGATTATCAGCACCGGTAAATCCCAGTACCTTGCTGGCTAATGTTTCATACGGATAATACCGTTTATAATCTTCATCCACCTTTACCCCGCCAAGATCCGCTTTTCGGATCCGGTCTCCGGTTTCTTTTTCCACATTACTTTTGATCCTTTCGATGGAGGAAACCTTCTCTACTCTTTTTCGGACTGTTTCTTCATCTAAGGACAATTCTCTGCAAAGCAGCTCGATCACAGCCTCCGGATCTTTGATCTGTGAATGGATCACCGATACGGTACAGACTGTTTTGTTAGCAGCAAGCACTGTTCCGTTCCTGTCCCAGATCTCACCTCTTGCCGCTTTGATACTGCGTTCTCTCTCATGCAGCGTCAGCGCCTTCTGTGTATAGTAAGCAGACTGAAACACCATCAGATAAACCAGTCTGCCCGCCAGAAGCAGCATACAAAAGCATACTCCCAGAAATAAAATGAGCACCTTTTTTCTGTGAAAAGTTTTATATCCGCGCATACAGGCTCCAAAGCTGTCTCTTACCATAGCTTATTAGCCGCATCTGTCAGATATGCATAACGACTTAAAATCCTGCGCCTGCGCTGATTTCCGTTGTATCGTCACCTGTTTCATCCTGTGGTTTGTTTTCCACACCGGTCAGGCCATCCAAATCGGAACTCTTTGGATCCACCGGTTCAAACGTATTCGGATCAAGCTGTTGGCCCGAATTCGGATCGATGACATTTCCCGTCTGCGGATCTACCTGATAGGTTACCTCTGGATCTCCACCTTCTGCACTTTCTCCATCCGTCTGTCCATCCGTATTCTCACCATCCCCGTTATTTTCGCCATCAGTACTTTCTTCTGCATCAGTACTCGGTAAGATATGCAGTTTCTGAAGCTGTTCTATATCTTCCTCGGAAAGTTCCTCTGTACGAAATACATTCAAATACGGTAAGATCTCTGTAAAAATGTTTTTAGCAACTTCCTGTGCATAAGTCGAATGTGGCTGTGATTCCACATTCGGTTCGTCAATGACAACATATACGACAACCTGCGGATCATCCACCGGTGCAAATCCCATGAAGGAAACAACATAGTTTCCGTCACCACGCGGCTGTTTTTCCGCAGTTCCTGTTTTGCCACCGATCAGATACCCTGCAGGTACAGCTGTTTTACCTGTACCAAAAGTGCATACATTTGCCAGATAAGTTTTCATTGTGTCGGATGTTGTAGAAGAAATAACCTGCTTCAGCATACGCGGTTCCACTTTTTCTACCGTTGTACCATCTGCGCTCTTGATCTCCGTCACAACATGTGGCTGATAATATTTACCACCATTGATAACAGCAGAAAAGGCTGCCGCCATCTGGATCATCGTAACATTATAGCCCTGTCCGAAGGTTGAAATCGCAAGGTCGGAAGCCACCATATCATCTACATTATAAACAAGTGTGTTGGTTCTTGCCTCACCGGACAGATCTATGTTGGTTTTCAGCCCGATATTAAAATTATACAGATACTTCATCAGTGTTTCTTTGCCCATCTGCTCGCCGATGTGCATTAAGGCTACGTTACAGGACTGCTCGAGCGCCTGGGAGACAGTGACAACACCATGTCCGATGTGCTTATGACATTTGATCGGATGACCGCTGACCTCCAGCACACCGTTACATACATACGTCTCGTTTCCGGTCAGCTTTCCGGAATCAAGTCCCGCTGCGATCGTCATTGCCTTTGCAACTGATCCCGGTTCATACGTATCGGAAATACAATAATTTCTCCAAAGTCTGTTCAGCGCATCATACATGGCTTCATCATCCATCTGCGCGATCTCTTCTTCTGAATAAAACGGAGTCAGATCTTTTGGATTGTTCAGATCAAAATTCGGGTAATCGGACATTGCCAGAATTTCTCCGGTCTGCGGGTTCATAACAATGACGCCCATATTGGAACAGCCGTCATCATCCGGTCTGTACTCTCCTTTATGTTCTTCATTGAACTGCTTCATGTACTTTTCGACAATATTCTGGATATTCGTATCCAAAGAAGTAACCAGCGTGCAGCCATCCTGTGCAGCGATCGTTGTACGTTCCAGTGTGGAATCTTCTGTCAGATACCCATACTCTCTGCCGTTTGTTCCATTCAGCGTTGTATTGTAATATTCTTCCAGTCCGTATGTTCCGTTATTATCGGAGCCTGTAAAACCGATCACGGAAGATGCCAGTGTATTATATGGATATTTTCGTTTGTACTCTTCCTCAAACCAGACACCGACAATGGCACTGTTTTCCTGCTTTGCTTCCTGGAACGGTGCTACTGTTTCATATTCCAGTTGTTTTGCAGCAACATAATACTGGCTGTTTGCATTCTGGGAAATATAATTGCTGATCGCATTGATATCCAGATCAAAATACTGATCCAGTGCCTGTAAGGTTTCAGTCAATGCATTTTCCTTTTTACTGTTGTTGATCGCTTTGGCATCAATGATCAGATTGTAGACTTTCTCACTGTATGCCAGCTTTGTCCCGTTTGCATCCACGATCTCTCCACGTTTGTAAGGAAGTGTTTTGGAATCATATTCCTGCTGGGAAAGGATCTGTTTCTTATATCTTTCCCCATCCACCTTATTAATATAAATCAGTTTTACGCTTAAACCTATGAAAGCCAGTAATATTATCAGGAATAATACTACCAGCTTTTTCTGCATCCTTATTTGAAATCGATTTGCGTTTGCTTTTCTTCTTCTGTTTCTGCGCACTTTTCTATTCTGATAAGATCTCTGTTCCAACTCCTGCACCTCTCCACTGTTTATGGCATTGTCTTGTACTGGCGTACATAATCATCCGCAACACCCGGAACTTCTACAACCTGTCCCTTCTCTGCATACTGCATACCCAGATCTTCGATCGCTCTTGTTTTGATCTCTTCCATATCTACACTGCTCATGATGCGGCTGTATTCTTCATCATTATCCAGCTTCATGGTATTCAGCTCGCTTTCCAGTGCGGAAATAGCGGTAACAGCTGATGTATTTGCTGTCTGCAATGCCAGATAATTATACAGGATAATGGCAGCTACGCACATGGAAACACATAAAAATGCCACGTATCCCAGACTCATATGCGTTGCACGTTCTCTGTTTTTACGTGTCTGCTCACTCAGTCTCTTTGCCGGTTTCTTTTCAATTTCTCTAACGACATCATATTTTCTGACCACATTGCCATCTACGTAGTAATCGCCGTGTGATCTTCTTTCGTATGATGCATATCTTCTTCTATTATAATTTGTAGCCATGTTACTACCCCTCGCTTCTTTCAAATATTCTAAGTTTTGCGCTTTTTGATCTGCTGTTCTCTGCAAGTTCCTTTTCGCCCGGTAAGATCGGTTTTCTTGTGATCACCCTGCCAAGCGGTTTTCTGCCACAGGTACATACAGGGAAAGATGGCGGACAAATGCAGGGATTTTCATTCTTGCGAAATGCCAGCTTTACGATCCGATCCTCTAAAGAGTGGAACGTAATGATGCAGATCCTGCCTCCCGGATTTAAAATTTTGATCATATCGTCCAGGCTGTCTCTGAGTACATCCAGTTCTCTGTTTAAGGCAATGCGGATCGCCTGATAAGTACGTTTGGAAGGATGTCCTCCCGTCTCGCGCATTTTTGCCGGTATTGCAGCCTTTATGATCTCATTCAGTTCATAAGTTGTTTCTATCGGTTTCTCTTCTCTTGCCAGAACGATATGTTTGGCAATATTCTTAGCAAATTTATCTTCTCCATAATCCCGGATAATGTGAAACAGCTCCGTTTCCGAATAGCCGTTTACAATATCCCTTGCTGTCAACGTCTGTCTTTCATCCATACGCATGTCCAGCTTTGTATCGTATTTATAAGAGAATCCTCGTTCTACGGTATCGAGCTGATAAGATGACACACCCAGATCCAGTAAGATCCCGTCTACACCTGTGTAGCCGTTATCCTTTATGATCTGGCACATATTTTCGTAATTGCTTCTGACGATCGTGACATGCTCCGCAAAAGGCTGCAGACGTTCTGTCGCAGCCGCAATGGCTGCAGCATCCTGATCGATCCCGATCAGATGTCCCTGTCCGCTCAGCCGGCTGGCGATCACACTGGAGTGACCGGCTCCGCCGAGCGTCCCATCCACATAAATACCTTCCGGTTTTATGGCAAGTCCTTCAATTGTCTCCTCTAATAATACCGATTTATGTGAAAATTCCATTCTGCCTCTTACCAATCCTAAATACTCAGTCCCAGATCCGCCATCCGCTCTGCGATATCATCCATATCATCAAAGTTTCCTTCGCCATCCCATGCCTGCTTGCTCCAGATTTCAATTCTGCTGCCGACGCCGAGGAACACCACATCCTTTTCCAGTCCTGCAAATTCACGCAGTACATTCGGGATCAGGATCCTGCCCTGCTTGTCTACTTCTACCTGCGTCGCTCCGGCAAGGAAGAAACGGGCGAATTTACGAGTATCTCTGTGGCTCATTGGGAGTTCTTTCAGCTTTTCTTCAAAAGATTTCCATTCTGTCATATCGTACACAAAAAGACATCCATCCAGTCCCTTGGTCACCACAAAGCTGTCGCCAAGTGATTCCCTGAACTTAGAAGGAACAATCAGACGGCCTTTTGTATCGATTGTATGACTGTACTCTCCCATGAACATAATCGTTACCCTTTTTGGTCTCGGTTTTGGGTTATTCCCTCCACTTCATACCACTTCACTCCACTTTCTACCACTTATGCTCTAATTTTAGACTACTTTTTCTCATTTGACAAGTGTGTATCTTAAGATTTTCTTTTCTATTTGTTAAAAATTTATACAAAAAAAATCCATAACATTCAGTAAATATTACCGAATGCTATGGATTTCCATTTTATTCCAGTTTTCTATTTTTCGTCTTGTTTTTCGTCGTTTTCGACTTTATTTTGCACATTTTCTGCCTTTTGCGGAAATTCCTGCAGTCCTTTTTTCCTGCGGTAGATCCTTACGATCACATCCGTCAGGATCGCTGCAATGAACAGCACCATACCCAGAAGCTGAGATACCGCAATCCCGGTGGAGCCGATCTTGAGCTGGTCGATACGGATGCCCTCCACAAAGAACCGGATAATGCCATATCCGCCCAGATAGCCAAGCGCAACCTCTCCGTTAAACTTCTTATGCTTCGTATAAAGAAGCAGCACGATCAGAAGAAGGAGATTCAGCACACTTTCATATAAAAATGTCGGATGTACCTGAATGTAATTGATCCCGTCTGTAATATGCGCCGCAATATCCGGTGTGATATCCGCGCTTCTGACCGCTTCGATCGGAAGCTGCATCGCAAACAGAGAATCCGTATAATGTCCGAATACTTCTCTGTTCGTGAAATTGCCCCAGCGTCCCATGATCTGTCCGACCAGAAGTCCCAGCACTGCAATATCCGAAATCTGGAAGAAATTCTGTTTTCGGATCTTACAGAAAATGAAAAGCGTCAGAAAGCCGCCGATCACTGCACCGTAAATGGCGATACCGCCCTGTCTGATGTTCAGAAGCTCATTCAGATGATTCTTATAATAATCCCAACTGAATACCACATAATAGATCCTCGCACCTAAAACCGAGAAAATAATCGCCGGAACCGCGAAGTCCCACAAAAGATCTTTGGGAAGCCCCTGCTTATTTGCCACATGGTTTGCCAGTGTAAACCCGAGCAGCACACCAAGCGCAATGATCACGCCATAGAGCGCGATCGTAAAGCCAAAGACCGTAAAGCTTTTCGGGAAGTGTTCCAGATAGATACCCAGATGCGGAAACGCAATGTCCCATTTATCCATCATAGCCTGCACCTCTTATCTTATACATTGAAGCGGAACAGAATAACATCGCCGTCCTGCACCACGTATTCTTTTCCTTCCATACCAACAAGCCCCTTTTCTCTGGCTGCTGCAAGAGAACCGTGTTCCATCAGATCCTTGTAGTTGACAACTTCTGCCTTGATAAAGCCTCTCTCAAAATCTGTATGGATCTTACCTGCTGCCTGCGGTGCTTTTGTACCTTTCTTGATCGTCCAAGCACGACATTCATCCTCTCCTGCTGTCAGGAAACTGATCAGACCGAGTAAGCTGTAGCTTGCTGCGACCAGCTTATCCAGACCACTGGAGGAAACGCCGAGATCGTCAAGATATTCCTGCTTTTCTTCGTCGGAAAGCTCTGATAATTCCTGCTCGATCTGTGCACAGATCACGAATACCTCTGCGCCTTCTTCTTTTGCCATCTCACGTACCTTTGCCACGTGTGGATTAGAAGCACCGTCATCTGCCAGATCATCCTCTGCCACATTAGCCGCATAAATGGTAGGCTTTGCAGTCAGCAGATTGTAGCCCTTGAACCAGAGCTGTGCATCGTCATCATCCGGTACTTCAAACGATCTTGCCATCTTACCTGCTTCCAGATGTGCCTTGATGCTTTCTACAAGTTCCAGTTCCTTGGCAAGTGTCTTGTCCATTCTTGCCTGTTTTGAGATCTTGGCGATTCGTCTGTCAAGAATCTCAATATCAGAAAAGATCAGTTCTAAATTGATCGTCTCGATATCACGCGCCGGATCAATGTTTCCGTCTACGTGGATGATATTCGTATCTTCAAAGCAGCGTACCACATGTACGATCGCATCTACTTCACGGATATTGGCAAGGAACTGGTTGCCAAGACCTTCTCCCTTGCTGGCACCCTTTACAAGTCCTGCAATATCAACGAATTCGATCGTTGCAGGGGTTACCTTTTTTGTATGATAAAGCTCACCGAGCTTTACGATTCTTTCATCCGGAACAGATACAATACCGATATTCGGATCGATCGTTGCAAACGGATAGTTTGCGGATAATGCACCTGCTTTTGTCAATGAGTTAAATAATGTACTTTTTCCTACGTTCGGCAAACCGACTATGCCCAGCTTCATATTGTTTCTCTCCTTTTGGGGCATGCTACTGCCTGTCCCACTGTCTTATTTTCGTGCCGGCCGACTATTTTATTGTCCCATAGCGACCACTACATTCAGTAATACTACCATATAAACCGTAAAAACTCAACAAGGGAAGCATCGCTTCCCTTGTTCATTATCCCAGCAGAACCGTTCCGATCGATACGCCGACCTTCTGATAAGGGATCAGCATTGCCTGCAGGGCATGATAAATATCCGATTTGCCCGGCCATACCGTTTCTTTCAACTGATTGTGCTCATCAAGCTGGTGGAACCAGGAACCGCAGCTGTGATCCAGAACCGTTTCGTCCAGATACTGCATAAACATGGCATAATCATCTGCGTACTTTTTATTTCCCGTCACACGGTATAATGTAGCTGAAGTATTGATGGCTTCTGCCAGTGTCCAGTGCATTCTGTCATGCACGACCGGTTTTCCTTCCCAGTCCGTCGTATAAACGATGCCCGGCGCACCGTCTGCATTCCATGCATCTGCAATGGCACGGTTATATAAACCCTCTGCCGCTTCCATGTACGGCTTTGCAGCTGCGTCTTTTTCCCCATATGTGGAAACTGCCCACTGTGTGATAAGACGTGCCCACTCAATACCATGTCCGGGGGTTGCGCCGTATGGCTTGAACTGGTCATCCGGCTTTTCCTTATTCTTGTCAAGATCCGGTTTCCAGTCATCTGTAAAATGCTCCGGAATCCTGTCATGGTTATCTTTCGCCCAGCCAATGACATGATCAATGATCTTGCCTGCCCTGCTGCGGTAGTTTTCATCGTCCAGTGCATCCGCCACGGCTAAAAATGCCTCTACCGTATGCATATTGGCATTGATGCCCCTATATGGATCAAGCTCTGTAAATTCCGTATTCCAGGTGTCCACAGACAACCCTTCCTTCTCATTCCAGAACCGTTTATCATACAGCACAAGTGCTTCCTCCAGAAGCTGTTTTGCGCCCGGTCTTTTTGCCTGCATGGCACTGGATGCTGCCAGAAGTACAAATGCATGCGCATAGCACTGCTTGGAAGGAACGATCTCACCATCCTTTGTCAGTCCAGCATACCAGCCTCCGTTTTTATCATCATGCAGCTCGCCTTTCAGCCCTTTGAGCGCTGCATCTACAAGCTGTTCACTGCCGGTATGACCCAGCATGACACCAAGGCTGTACACATGCGCCATACGACAGGTGATCCATGTTTCTCTGTTTCTGTCCTTCCACGGCGTTCCATCATCGCCCAGATAATAAGATCCACCGCCCGGTGACGGAAATCTATGCCCGAATGCAAGAAGTGTCTCGGCATTTTCCCGCAGAAACTGTTTGTTTTCTTCTGTATCGATCTGATATTTTTTATTTACTTCATTTGCCATATGCATCTTCCTTTTCCTGTATTACCGGATATCGTATACACTTCTTACCTGCACACCATCCGCTTTTCCTTTTAAGATCTTCACGCGCTTCTCGCCGCCGTTCAGATCAAAGAAATTATCTGATAAAATAAGATCATCATTTTCATTCCGGATCTCAATACTCTTTGCATAAGCACTTGCCGAAACAACGATCTCATCTCCTTCTATTCTAGCACGCAGCTGTGGATCTGCAAAGCGGAAATGCTTTGGTGGGCAGAACAGAACCGTACCTTCTGAGATAGCTCCGGCCTGCTTTTGATCTGCTTCTCCAAGGTTATCTTCAAACAACTGATAGCTTACATAATTTGCATACAGCTCTGCCTGTTCAAGATCCACACGGTCAAGCCACACAGCCGACAACGGTGGAACCGTCACTTTGCATTCCTGTTCAAAGAGAACTTTTGCATCCGGATTTCTGAGCTGCCATTTCACAACTACCTGTTTTTCCTGCATGGTTTCATTTGTCACATTTAACCGGATCGATTTTCTCACCGGGAACGGCTCAGCATTCACATTCATCGTCTGATTCAACAGACCTTCTTCTTCACGGGAAAGAAGCACCGGTGCAAAAAAACGTTTTGCATAATAATGAAGAGCCTTCCATCTGCCGTAATAATCGATGGATGACCAGGATGCCACCGGCCAGCAGTCGTTCAGCTGCCAGTACACAGTACCCATACAGCGTCCTCTGTTGCGTCTGAAGTGCTCCACGCCATAACGAATTGCTTCTGCCTGCAACAACTGGGAGGCATAGATCAGTGTATCAAGACTGTTCGGATACAGGAATGTCTGCTCCATGTAATTCATGATCTTTCCGTTAGCTGCTGCATTTCTCTGGTGCTTCTCCATCACATAAGAAAATACATTTCGATCCTGTGGCAGTGTAAAGGTTTCAACTGTCTTCATAGATGGGAATGACTGGAAACCAAATTCTGAAAGATAGCGGAAATAGAATTTTCTGTATTCCGTGAATGGTTTGTTTCCATGCCATACTTCCCAGTAATGCACATCGCCGCGGTCCGGATCATTCGGGAAATCAAATCCGCCGCCTGTCGACGGACTCGCCGGCCAGTAAAAGCGATCCGGATCTTCTTTTTTCAAAAGCTTCGGGAACAGATATTCATAGATCTTTACATAGTCGCTCTTGATCTCATTTTCAGCTCCCCATTCTCCCTGATCTACGAACATTTCCATTTCATTATTGCCACACCAGAGTCCCAGACTTGCATGATGTGCCAGTCTGCGGATCTGATCTTTCAGTTCCGCCATGATATTTTCTTCAAAGTCCTCTGTCAGGCGGTAGTTAGCACAAGCAAACATGAAATCCTGCCAGACTACAAGTCCAAGTTCATCACAAATATCAAAGAAACTGTCATCCGGATATAAGCCGCCGCCCCAGACACGGATACAATTAAAGTTAGCTGCCTTACACTGCAGCAGCAGGTCTCTTGTACGTGCACTGTTCATACGGTGCAGGATATTATCCTCCGGGATATAATCAGCTCCCATCGCAAAGATGGGAACGCCGTTTACCACGTGGGCAAATGCATTTCCGTATGCATCCTTTTCCGTATTCATTGTCATGGTACGCAGACCGATCTTTTTTTCTGTCCGGTCATAAATCCGTTTTTCATCCGCGCTTGTGAGCTCCGTGATCACAGTATAAAGCGGCTGGCTTCCAAAGCCGTTCGGCCACCAGAGCTGTGGTTTTTCAATCACCAGCGGCATTGCAGCCTCTACCCTGTCATAGATTTTTTCTCCCTGTGGATCCATTACGGTAATACTTAATCTGTATGTTTTTTTGTCTTCTGCAGAAAACTCCCGCTCCTTGGCATAGTCTGTTTCGCTGATCACCTTCGCAGTCTTTGAAAATGAAGATGCCTCGGCTATTTTGGTTTCCAGACAGAGCTTCACTTCTGACAGGTCAGATTCCCAGTTTTGTCTGATATAAACTCTCGTCAGTCTTGCTTTTTCCACAAATAAGAGTTCTACCGGCTTCCAGATTCCGGCATCAGGTAATCTGGGGCCCCAGTCCCAGCCAAACATATAATGTCCTTTCCTGATCTTCGGGAATCCTCTCATCGCATCTTCTGTTCCCAGGATCGCCGGATCTTTTTCAAACTGATCTGCAATATACAAAACCGGAGAATGGAAATAGATAACAAGTTCATTATCTTTTTCCTTTAACAGCTGTTTCACAGAAAAATCCCATGTACGGTGCATATTATCCACCTGTTTTAAAAAGGTACCGTTTAATGTGATGTCTGCGATCGTATCCAGTCCGTGAAATCTGAGCAATGCCTCATCGGCCTCAGCAATCTGCGCTTTGTCAACATCAAAAAATTTGCGATACTCAAAATCCTGTTTCATGATCTCAAGTGCTCTGTCTTCATTGTCCCGGAAATAAGGATCTTCCATCCGTCCCTGATCCAGCAGATCCTGATAAACAGAACCAGGTACTGTTGCAGGGAAGAAGCTGTCCTCTCCTGCAATTCTCATTTTCCAGTTTTCATTGAGTTCTATCTTCTGCAATCTTTTCTCCTTCCGCTGTTCTGTCTATTTTGATTTATGCACGCAGAGTCGAGATACGCTCTGATTAGCGGTCGTCAAATGCACCGCATAAATGCGTGCATTTTCCTCATCGCGATAACAAAAAGGAAACCACCATAAAATCAGCTTCCGCATTCTCACAGTCTTGCAGTATCAGGGTAATAGTATGCTCCATCTTCTGCCCGTGTGTAAGAACCGGTGTCAGTGCCAGCTGATCTCCCCAGGTTTCGTCAAAAGTACCGTCCAGAACAAGCTCTGTTTCCACACCATCCAGAATCACTTTTGCTTTTGGCGCTTTTTTCAACGACCTGCGATACTGGACCGCCAGCTCTGTACATTCTGCCGAAAAGGTGATCCGTGCATCATTTTCTTTTGCCGTCCATCCCTTTGCAAAACAGTCCGTGATGCCCAATGGGATACGCTGATCTTTTTCAAACTTTTCCATCTGTGGCTGGCAGTTCTGATTATTATATCTGCCTGCGTGCTCATACCGGTTTTCGGTCAGCGGTGCTGTGATTTTTTCGGATGCGGCGGTCATATTCTCCCCACACACATCTTTCTTCCTATTTTCTTCCGCTTCCGCCATATAAACTTCCAGCTTTTCTATAATGAGATCTGCCACCAGCTTATGCCCATAATCATTTGGATGCAGCCCGTCGGTCGTGATCTCATTCATCTCCAGTTCTCCGTCCAGAAGTTTCTGATAAATCGGACGCATGCTGACTACCGGCAGCTCGTAGTGTCTGCAGATTTTCGCATGGACTCTCTCCGCATTCATACCGTTTTGATAATAGATATGATAAACAGGGACAAGTGCAGCTGCCTTTTCGGAAAGCAGGATCTGTCTGACAACACCTTCATACGTTTCTGCAAAGAAATCCGTTGCATCATCATTGACAGAAAAATCAAGAAAAACGAGATCCGGTTCATAGGTAAGCAGATCTTCTTTCACTCTTGCTGCGCCAAAATGAGATGTTGTGCCACCGATCCCGGCATTTACATATGTAAGATCCGCATCCGGAAATTTTTGTTGCAGCCACTCATATACTCTGTATGCATAGGAGTATTCCGGTTTGGAAGAATGACAACCCTGTGTAATGGATCCACCGATAAAACCGACCGTCAGCGGCTCTCCCCTTTTGGCTTTTTCAAATACTGCCTGTAATCTTGTCAGATCCCGCTCCATATTTTTCTCCTTTTCTATGCCAGTCTCTGCATCATCTCTATACACATTCTGCCATTGTGATACGGGCATTTCCATGGATGAACCAGTGCCTGTCCTGCCTTAACTGTATTATCCGGTTCAATATTCTCTATCCATTCGCCGGTCTTCTTATCTATTACATAACTTCTTATATAATCCCAGATTTTCTCAGACATACTGAGATAGTCCGTCTTTTCCGGCTGAAGCTGATATGCATTATAGAAACCTGTAACAGCTTCTGCCTGCACCCACCATATCTTCTTTGCGCTCACTACTCCATTTTCGCATTCATTATTCATAGCAAAATTAACGGTATCTACTCCATTACGATATGCACCATCTGCAAGTCCTTTGATAACCGGAAGCATTTCTTCATAATATGCCTTATCTCCAAGCACATCACATGCTCTTTCGATCAGCCATGATGCTTCTATATCATGACCATAGGATTCCAGCGAAATAAGAGAATTGTAATCTTTGTCAAAAAATACCCTGCAGATTTCCTTATCAGCATCATATACCTTGCTCTTAAATATTCTGAGGATCTCCCGGATAGAATCTCCCACTTCAAAAAAGCCATCTGCTCTGTAAAGCACCGTATATGCTTCCATAATATGTAACAATGTATTCATTGTTCTCTCAGCCATAACACCATTCTCTGACAGCTTCTCATTTGATACAGGTGCAAATTCACGGTCAAATGCCTCAAAGTATCCCGCAGCATCCCGGCATTTTTCCTCAATTGTACGGTACAGGCTATAAGCAAGATGCAACGCTTCTTTCTTACCGCTCGCAATATAGTATTCAGACAATGCATAGATTGCAAATGCCTGATTATATGTGTGCTTTGTTGTATCTTCCGGCGTTCCGTCTGCCTGAACTGACCAGTATACACCGCCATACCGGCTGTCAAAGAAGGCATCCTGAAGGAATAAAAATGCATGTTCCGCTTTTTCAAGAAGTTCCTGCTTTTTCAGAAGCTGATATGCAGCTGAATAAAACCATAAGATACGGCTGTTCAGAATGCATCCCTTCACAGCGTCCTTCTCCGGATTTCCGTCTGCAT
Organism: Kineothrix sp. MSJ-39; assembly: GCF_018917935.1. Classification (GTDB taxonomy): domain Bacteria; phylum Bacillota; class Clostridia; order Lachnospirales; family Lachnospiraceae; genus CAG-194. Next base: position 80,205 of record NZ_JAHLPN010000006.1, read on the forward strand.
CCGCATACCCGTAAAATCCACCGTTTTCTTTATCAACCATCTTATTCCAGAAAGGAATAATATTCTTTACCAAATGTTCCTCAAAAGTTTTTCTTTCCATTTTAATACGTATCCTCCTCGTTTTTCTTTCATTTTACGTTCCACATCCAGTACATTCTATTATAATGCAAATCAAAAATTGTACAAACCTATTATCAATCTGTTGACACGACAGCACAAGCTGATAAAATATCACTAAAATAAAGCTTTATCACCTGTATGGGGAGGTAACATCCTATGGAAATGTTTGAATATATTGATTTTATGAATCAGCCCTATGATATTTTTTATACAGATAATGTGAATTCACCTCTGCACTGGCATTATTACAGTGAAATTCTCTTTATAATCAGCGGTTCTGTCCGGATCATATGCAACAACCGGGAAGCCACTCTCCAGACAGGCGATCTGTGTTATTTCTATCCGCTACAGCTGCACAGCGTGCTTCCGGACATGACATGCACTTCCCCTGTAAACTATGCAGTTATCAAATTTAATATCCAGACGCTGAATATCCCCCAGTCTTATCTCCAGACAATGTATTATTTATTTGTTCACCGTACCTCAGAGGAAGACTTCTGTATCATTGCACATGATAACAATACTTTTTCTTCTATCGTGAATTCGATTGTTGCTGAATATGAAAGTTCTGCCCAGATGCATATGCTTGCCGTTCAGGCTGATATCTGTCGTCTTCTGATCGCTTTGGCACGCAAAACAGAAACAAAAAAACGGCAATCATGCCAGGGATCTGAACATAATATGTCGTTTTATCATATTTTAGAGTATATAGATTCACATTCTGCCGAGCCTCTGGAAGTACAGGATCTTGCCCGGCTCTGTCATATGAGCTATTCTCATTTTGCAAAGCTTTTCCGTGAAAATTACGGGAGATCCTGTAAGGAGTATATCAAGTATATCCGGCTCAACAAGGCTCTGGATCTGCTGGTCAATTCAGATCTTGACATCGATTATATTGCCCAGGAGACCGGGTTCTATGACAGTAGTCATTTTATACGCCAGTACAAGAACTGGCGTGGTATCACACCGAAGCAGGAGCGGAAATTCATTGTCTCCTGATCACTTTCAAAACAGCTGTCACAGCTCCGTATAAAACACCTGCGATCGCCCAGATCACCCAGTAATATCTGGGCTGTGCATTTCCATACGGTCCAAAGCAGGCAAATAGGAAAACCGCTGTGACAAGCAGCCAGTAACAGGTACTGACTGCACTAAAAAAAACACTTCTTTTCTTATTTTCTCTTGTATATTCTTCTTCCTCCAGCAGCTTCTGCATGGAATCATTGATCGTTCCGGCATACACGAAAAGCAGACATGCGATTGCTATCACAAACAGCATAAAACAAACTGCCGCACAATAAACGATATCTCCGGCATCCAGTCCCATTGCCACAAAGAGTGGCATGACCGAAAAAATACATAAGACCGTTCCGATGATCTTATTTTTTGTATAAACCGGCTGAAATTCCTTTTTGCGTTCCCTTACAAGACCGGATACACCATATTCCGTTTCGATTGGTTCTTTTTCCAAAAATGCATACTCTTTTTCTTTGTCACTACATGACGTATAAATCGCAACGCCAATCGTAACAAATAAAATGAGAACACACAGCCCGATCGCAGCAGCGACATTTTCAGTGATTCCAAAGATTGCATATTCACTGATGGATGACAGCAAAATCAGTGCAATAGGCGAACTCACCCATAAAAAAGTTGCCAGCGCCTTCTTTGGGGCATTTTCTTTTTCCAGCTTCATATATGTGGAAGCATCTTCCATAGTTACCTGTCTGTATGCCATTTCCAGATCAGCCTGCCTGACCGCATCTGTCATTGCCACCGGCTCCGGCTCTTCCAGTTCATCCTTTAATAAATAATCGGTCGTGACTGAAAACAGTCTGCTGATCTGCACGATCTTTTCGATATCAGGCACAGACTGCGCCCCTTCCCATTTGGATACGGATTGTCTGGTTACCCCCAGCCTACTGGCAAGCTCCTCCTGCGACCAGCCTGCTTTCTTTCTCATATTTATGATTTTGTCTGCCAGAATCATGTTGCACTCTCCTTTTGTTGTCAGTTATTTGATGCACTTATCCTATCGTTTTTACCGGTTGCGCGCAAGAAAGCGGCGCAGGCAATGTGTCAACCACCGGTTGCGAAGTGCTGATTTCCTGCATTTTCTACTGTTTTTCTTTGCGAAACAGCCAGAGGAAACATCCATGCAACAGCCCGAATACATACCACAAATTAATGTGTCCTCTTTCTCCTGTCAGTCCAAACTGTATCATCCGCAAATAAAGATCCGGCAGACCACGCAGCTTACCGGAAAACAAATGTCTGATCATTGTTCCGTCAAAGGATTCTACCGGCGGATGATTTGCCCATTGCCATGCTTCATAGCCCCACTCTGCAATCTGCAAAGCAGCAAGCATAACAAAAACGATCAGTATCAGCAAAAGAATTCTGTGTATCCAGCCACAGGCTTTTCCCCGTAACGGTTGAAAAGCCGGATATAACAGATGCACAAGCTGCAGAAACAGGCTGCCGCCCCAGAAAAAACACAGAGGATACAACATATATTTACAGATAAACACCGGCCAGAGCAGAAATGTATCCTGCACATAGCGGTATATCGCCGGCTCAGCCAGCCTGATCGCAAGCAGTACTAAAATAAGTCCTGCGATCTGCACAATCCATAACCACATACTCCTTTTCCCGTCTTTTGGATCCTGCTTCCCTTTTTCTTTCGGCTCTTTCCCCTCGATCAAAAAGGATACCTCCGTTTCAAGAGTCTCAGACAACTTATGGAGCATGGCAATATCCGGCTCACTCTTTCCATTCTCATAACTGCTGACAGTCTGACGCGTCACCTGCAGATGGGAAGCCAGTTCTTCCTGTGTCATACCTTTTTCCCGCCGCAATTTCAATATCCGTTCTCCAAGTTCACTCATACGCATCCTCCTCTCATAAAAGTCCCTGCATACGGTTCCTTGTTATAAAATATTATATTCAGTATACCGTATGGGCGGAAAAAAGGCACGCAAAGATTCTTTGCATGCCTCAGCGTTTTCTCCTCTTTTATTAGAATAAGATTTCCTTTAACTGTATTTTTTCGGAACCATGGTACACAAAAAATAATGCATGAATCCCATTTATAACAGGGATATCTGCCCGGTATTCTCTCCATTCAAAAGAATTTCCGATAGTAATTTCTCCAATTGCCGGTCCATTTTCCTCTAAACGAATCTCCAAAAAAGGCTTCCTGCGTTCTACAGCATTATTATCCTTTGCGATTGGCTGATCATCCATACAGCGTATATCAACACGCAATGGCCCATTATATACAACTTTGTTCTCCGGCGTTTCAATTCTTGCTGTAACACCAATGGAATTGATCCGGTCAAAAGAAAAATATTTATAACCAATGACCGTTCCGTCCTCGATTTCGGCAATAAACCGATCATCTCCCTTATTTGTTATATTAGGAAATGATATCTGGTAAATGCTGTTAGAACCGTGAGGCATATTTCCATTCGTTAAATTACAGGCAATAACAGAAGGATAGTGTAACCCGGCTTCTGCTTCAAGGGAACCGTTATTAAGGCCACAGCTTGTGATTTCTACCTGTGCAATATTACCATTTTCGTCAATATTGATCTTCTCGGCACAGGACTGTCTGGAATAATCGGATTTATGCGTCAGTCTGTGGTAGAAAACATACCATTCACCATTGATGAACTCAATGCTTCCGTGAGTTGTTCCTGTCATAGCGACTTTCTTTTTGTTTGTTCTTCCTTGAAATCCTATATCGCCATTAGATACTATAGTTCCACGAAATGTAAAATCGCGATCCGGACAGGCACTTGTTGCATAACACAATTCGTGATTTTGCCAGGAAGAATAAATGAAGTAGTAGGTATCCTTGATTTTGCGCATGGAAGCCCCCTCAAAAAAGGGATGCTCTTCAAAACTGGTGCCTTTCACCTTATATGGAATAATGTGATGAGGTTCTTCTTTGATGGTTACCATATCATCACAAAGTACTGCCATAACCGGTCCCATAACACTGTCAGGATCGTTTGGATTGCCGCTTTTACAACTTTCCGGATGACTTCTGTAGCTTAAGATATCTTCCCTGGTTTTTCCAAACATTTCCATTTCCTGTTTGATATATTCCTCATTGGAATCAAAATCTTCACATTCTTCAAAACCATATCTTGTACCGTAAAATAAACGAATGGTACCATTGTCATTCATAACAGCAGGGTCAAAGCAGACATATTTTTTCATTATACTGCCATCTGCGAAGTGGACATGATTCAGATATGCAAATGGTCCCTGCGGATATTTACTCACGGCAACACTGATTGGACGGCTGTAGCCACCAATGCCATACTCGCCGGCCATGCAGTAATATAAATAATAGTTTCCATCATTGCCTTTTACGACATCCGGCGCATACATGTACGGAAATTCCTCATAGTCGGGATCCTGACTTGCGCAGTAAGAAACACCTTCGCATTTCCAGGCGGTAAGATCATCGACCGGTGCAGAATAAACGACATAATCGTTCATGCAATAGGTATGCCCACCTTCCCGGTCATGGGAGCCGTAATGATAGACTCTGTCACCAAATACGTGTGGTTCTCCGTCTGCAATATATTCAGATAACGGTAAAAATGGATTGTAAACTTGTTTTTTCATGTTCGTAAACTCCTATAAATATATAATGTGGTTATTGTTTTTAATCGTTACAGGCATTTTATGATTTCATCTCGTCTGGAATTGTAATGTTCATCAGTTAATCCGAAATCCATTGCTTTATAAGTCCAGACAGCACGCCCTATCCCATACTTGTCAAAAACCTTGGATATATCCTGATACCAGCTTAAGGTGCCATCTATATTAGCCTTATCAATGACGCCGTATTCTCCGCAATAGACTGGTACATCTGCCTTGGCGGCAGCGTCAACTGCCTCAGTAATCAATGCATCCATAAATTTTTCGCCCATCTCATCTGTGTTATTTAATCCGGAGCCAAAACATCCAAGCTCTTTTGCGTGGGCACGGTAATCATTTATATCACCAGGATATTTCATAGAAATATTTGAAATAACGGGCTGCCAGTAAGCACCTTGATGCGTGAATAAAAATGGTTCATAAAAATGAAAATTGTAAACAATGTTTTCGTCCAGAGGAATATCCAACTGTGAGAGAGAATGGACACTATTCCAAAAGACTCCGCCGATAATGATTTTCTTATCAGGCACAATTTTACGGAGTTCTTTTATGCCTTCTGCAGCTAATGAATTCCATATACCTGCATCAATATTTGTAATTTCATTTAATAATTCAAAGGCTATGATATCTACTTTGCCATATCGTAAGGCTATGGTTTTCCAAAGAGACAAAAATCTGTTTCTCAAATTTTCATCTTCAAACATAATGTTGTCATCTGGCTGGTTGTCAAAGGAAAAACCTTTCGTTCTGTGCAAATCCAGGATCAGATTGAGTCCGTATTTCCGACACCATGTAACACAATTGTCAATGTACAAATATCCTGTTTCAAGAACATTTCCATTTTCATCTTCGATCACATTATAGTCAATAGGAATCCGGACATGATCCAGTCCCCAGTCGGCAATGATCTTGATATCATTTTCTTTTATAAAAGATTTGTAATGATCTTCTGTATATTCAGAACATTGTGAGAGCCAGCCGCCCAGATTAATTCCATGCATAAATCCTTTTAATTGTTTCATTGTGATCCACCTTTCCTTTAATAGACTTTTGTGTTGTTTCTTTTTAATAAGTATCCGTTACAGCGTATATAAAATCAATGATTTATTGCGTAAAAACAATGACATATTCTGCTTTTTTGAAAAGGATTGCTGTTGAACTGAAAAAAGTAATATTGTATAATCTGAAAACAAGGAGAGAATGTTATGCAGATCAATAATATTGGATATCACCATTTTCATGATGCAGATTTTAAAATAGAACGTCCGAACGGGTCAGGGGATTATCTTCTTTTGCTTTTTGAAACCCCTGCTATTTTTATATTAAAGGGAAAAGAGGTCGCTGCGGCACCTAATTCTTTTATTCTATATAAGAAAGGAACACCGCAGTTTTATCATGCTGACGGTGCAAAATTTTCTAATGACTGGATTCATTTTGATATGACATATGAGGATTTATCATATTTGGAAAGGCTGGAAATCCCTTTTGATAAAGTAATTTCTCTCGGAGACATGAATGAGCTGTCATTATTTGTAAAGAATATGTGTTTTGAGAGATATTCAGATAATAAATATAAAGAAGATACCATTCAATTATATATGCGGTTATTTTTTATTAAACTTAGTGAAAAAATACATGTTGACAGAAAGAACAGTCCAAATTCATATTATGAAAAGCTGTCAGTTATTCGGACAAACATTTATAACATGCCATACTTTGATTGGAATGTGGAAGGAGTTGCCCACCAGCTTACTATGAGCAAATCTTATTTTCAACATTTATATAAAGAACAGTTTGGAACGAGTATTATGAATGATGTCATTCAAAGCCGGATCGATCATGCCAGGTATCTGCTGTCATCAACAGATCTTTCTGTTATCAAGATAGGTGAAATGTGCGGGTATACATGTACCTCCCATTTTTTCAGACAGTTTAAACTTCGAATGAAATTGACGCCATCTGAATATCGTGAGAATTTAAAAACAGAATCATAAGAGAATAAAATATTATCGCGCAAGAAAATATATCAAAAATGATTATCATGCGGTCACAGAGTCAAAAAAGGCACGCAAAGATTCTTTGCATGCCTTTTCAGAAATATATAAGGGAAAATATAAAGGGGAACAAATTTATTCGATGTTACGGTGTCTCTTTTCCATATCGGCGTGAGATACCTGCATCTTCTCTTCGAGCATCATAACGATCATATCAAAGAGCATATACAAATGCTGTTCAAACAGATTTCCCATCGGCTGAATGGATGGTACGGCTCTGTCATCCGTTCCGTTAAATACCGCTGCCGGAACAAATAAGGTAAAATCAGCCAGCTGCGGACAGGTCTGTTTTGGCGAGCCTGTCACAACTGCCACTGTGGCACCTGCTTTCTTTGCCTGCTCTACCACATAGGTGATATGACCGATCGCACCGGAACCGTTTGTGGCAATGAACAGATCGCCCGGATGCATGCCCGGTGTTGTATCATCCCAGATCCAGTGTGTTTCTTTTCCGAGATGCATCAGACGCATGGCAAATCCTCTTGTGGAAATACCTTCTCTTCCGACACCCATAAGAAAGATCCTGTCAGCTTTGCAGATCAGATCCATAAACCGGGAAAGTTCCTCTACATCCTGTTTTTCAAATACTTCTTTATGTTCTTTCAAAAGTGTCTGGTAAAGTTCTGTATATTTTTCTTCTACGTTCATAACAAACCTTCCTTTCTACTTTGCAGCACTTGCAAGTGCTTTCATACTCTTCTTTAAGGTACTCTTCTTTGACTGGATCGCAATGATATGGTTCAGACCGAGTACCAGGATCAGCATGATGCCCCAGATCAGCTTCTTTGTATAAGGGGACAGTGACATGATCGTAAAGGCACTGGACATTACCTGCATCAGAATGATCGCGATCACAACACCGCCGACCTTTCCTTTTCCACCGTTCGGATCAATACCACCGATCACACAGACGATCATCGTCTGCAGCAGATAAGAATCACCGTAACCAACCTTTGCCGAATTGACACGGCTTAAAATGATCAGTCCTGCGATACCGGATAATACAGCTGTCAGCATGAATACAAGCACGCTCATCTTTTCATTATGGAAGCCACTGAATCTTGCTGCTACCGGATTGCCACCGTATAAGTACAGCTTCCGTCCAAATCCTGTCAGGGATAAGATGAGTCCCAGTACAAGCGCTACGATCAGAAACAGCCAGAAGATCACCGGAAGTCCTAAAAAGATTGCTTTTCCAAAGGAAGAAAACAACGGATCGATGTCTCCCACGCTTGTACCGCCTGTGATCGCCATACCGACGCCCTGGATGAGTGTCATGGTACCAAGTGTGGCAACAAGTGAAGGCGCAGATGTTTTTGCAATGATCAGGCCGTTTAACAGACCGAATACAAGGCTTGTGCAAAGTGCAACCAGAACGGCAAGTGCAACTCTGGCACCACCCTGCGTTCCGAACGCCCATGTACCGTTTAATACATAAGCCGTAAAAATAGCTACCGTATTGGCGTTGGCAATGATTGAAAGATCAATGCCGCCTACCATGTTGGATAACATCATTGCCAGTGCCAGAAAGCCGAACTCCGGAATCTGGAATGCCATAGACTGAATATTTCTGGCTGAGTACATGGATGAGCCGAATACAAATGCCGCGATCAGAAGAACTGCTGCAGTAAGGCCAACCAGAATACTCAGATCGATATCTTTTTCCAAAAAGCTTTTCACTTTTTTCATTCTCGTTTCCTCCTATTCCGTAAATATCAAATGCTTTCTGTTCTTTACCCGTTCCTGATATGATGTGATCGCTACCGCAATTACCAGGATCGCACCTACGAACAGGTTGTTCCAGGAAGAAGAAAGACCGATCATGATCAGTGTGGAATTTAACAGGTATGTAATCAGTACACCAAGCACAGCACCAAAGATCTTGCCCTGACCGCCTGTGATCTTTGTACCACCGATAACAACTGCCGCAACAACCATCAGTTCATCACCGACCATCTTATTCGGATACAGTGCATTTACCTGTGCTGCGTACACAATACCCATCATACCGGCAAGTGCTCCTGAGTAAGCATATACAAACAACCGGATCTTAAAAGGATTAAAGCCTGCTCTTCTTGCAGATTCCTCATCATTACCGATCGCTACGATGCCACGTCCGATCATAGTCTTCCGCAGGATAAAATAAGTGGCAAGTCCTGCGATCAACACCGGGATCAGAGAAACGGTAAGTCCTGTAGAACCGTTAGCCGTTGCTACCTTAAATAAGGTTCCCTGTCCAAACTTATGCAGGCACTCCGGTAATACACCGGAACCAAACGATTTATCGCTGATAAAAGTTGTCATGATACCATGGAACAGATTCTGTGTACCGAGTGTGATGATAAAAGGCGGAAGCTTCAGCCAGCTGATCAGTACCGCATTGATAAGTCCGAGTACAATACCGATCGCCATGGAAACGACAAATGCAAATGCCAGATTATTGATGCCCGTCTGGATCATGATATACAGTGAAGTATAGCTGCCAAACAAAGCGATCGCCATAAAGGATACATCAATACCGCCCGATATCATAACGACCAGAAGTCCCATTGCCACGATCATTGTCGTCGAAGATGTTTTGATGATATCAAATACTGTCTGGATCTGGAAAAATCCCGGATTCTTGATCGTTACGAATACACTGTATACCACAATGATGATCAGCAGCATTCTCTGAAACGGATCTATTTTTTTAGTCATTGTGCCACCTCCTGGGATAACGCTTTTTCCTTCTGGTTTCCGATGATCTCTGCCAGATGCTTATCAGCGCCCTCCTGCATTAAATCTTCTTCCGAAAGTTCCACAACACATTTGCCATGTGCCATAACAAGAACTCTGTTACAGTTTGCCATGACTTCCTGTATTTCATCGGAGATCAGGATGATCGCCATTCCTTCATCGGCAAATTTGTGGATCTGTTCGTAAATCTCTGCTTTGGAGCCGATATCGATACCGACCGTCGGTGTATCCATGATAAATACCTTCGGACTGTTTGCGATCCACTTACTGATAACAACCTTCTGCTGGTTACCACCTGATAATGTACCGACAACCGTGTCGATCGATGGTGTCCGCACCTTTAATTCCTCCACATATTTTTCTGCGATCTCATTTTCCTTTTTCCGGTTTACGATACCCTTTTTGCAGATCGTATCGATGATCGGTGCGGAAATATTTTCCTTGATCTTACGCTCAATAAACAGACCTTCTCTGGATCTGTCTTCCGGCAGAAGTGCGATACCGTATTTTTTAGCCACCATCGGCGATTTGATATCTACCTCTTTACCGTTTACTTTGATCACACCTGCCTGTGTTTTGTTCAGACCGAACAAAGACATTGCCAGTTCCGTACGGCCTGACCCCAGAAGACCTGTCAGTCCGATGATATCACCCGGTCTGATGGTCAGGCTCATATCCTCGTACTGCCCCTTTCTGGTCAGATGTTCTACGGAAAGGATTGGTGTATTGTCCTTATAAGTTCTGTGATAACGCGGATATTCGATCTCTCTTCCCGTCATATAATAGGAAAGACTCTTTTCATCCAGATCACTGCTGTTGAAATCACCGATCTTGTTACCGTTACGGAAAATGGTGATCTTATCCGCCACTTCAAATACTTCGTCCAATTTATGACTGATAAAGACGATCGCCAGCCCTTTTTTCTTCAGTTCCAGCATGACCTTCATCAGATGACTTACCTCTGTTTTCGTCAGTGCTGTCGTCGGCTCATCCATAAACAGGATCTTGGCATTCTGGGCAAGCGCCCTGCAGATTGCTACCATCTGCTTGTTTGCCATGGAGATTTCTCCGACTGTCTCGTCCAGATCCATGGTCACGCCAATCTTGTCAAGCTGCTCCTTTGCGATCGCTTTGATTGTTTTCCAGTTGATTAATTTTGTATTTTCAAATTTCAGCTTGCTGATCGCAATATTTTCCGCAACCGTCATGTGCTGAAACAATGACAGATCCTGATAAATAACCTGGATACCATGATTCATGGCTTCGATTGGTGTCATCGATCTGCAGGTCTGTCCTTCTATCTGGATCGTTCCTTCATCCGGTGTATATACGCCTGAAATGCATTTTACAAGTGTTGATTTTCCACAACCGTTTTCTCCCGCAAGGCAATGAATTTCCCCTGCATTGATCGTAATATCAATATTGTTTAGCGCACGAACGCCAATAAAGGATTTACTTATATTACTGGCACTAAGAATAGGTTCCATCGTCCTGCCTCCCAAATGTATTTTTCGTTTTCCCTATGAATAAGAAAAACTGCTGCTTGCGCGAACAGTCTTTCTTATTCTCAGGGATTCTGGATTCGTTATTTCTTTATTTTAGAAATTGTAATCGTCAATATTATCTGCTGTAAATTCAAGTGGTGCATTACCATATCCAACATTGCCATCAAGTGAAATGCTTTCATAGCCTGTTGCCTTTAAGTCTGTTCCGTCAGATACACCCTGTCCTGATGCGATCAGATAAGCTGCGTAGCATGCTGCATAACCTGCATCAGCCGGTCTCCAGCAAAGTCCGTTTGCCATAGAACCATCTTTTAAGTAGGTTGCTGACATAGAAGGAAGTGCAAGGGAAACAACTTTTACAGTTCCGCCCAGATCATTTTCCTGTAATGCTTCACAGATACCGCCACCCTGTGCGGAGCAGTCAAAGAAGCCTGCGATGTCAGGATATGCTTTTAATACTTCAAGGGCCTTATCATGTGCGCCTTCTACGCTGTTGCCATCTTCATATGGCTCTTCTGCCACATTTTCCATATCCGGATAGTTTGCTTTCAGGTAAGAAACTGCTGCATCGTACCATGCCATATGTGTTTCCATTGTAAGACCGCCTACAAAGCCTGCATATTTACCTTTTCCACCCATAGCTGTTGCTAACTTCTCAGCGAATAATTCGCCAAATGTTTCATTTACAAATGCTTCTACATCCAGATCAACGCTGTCTGCAATACCAGGTGCTTCATGTGTTACAACTACGATGCCTGCTTCTCTTGCTTTTTCAATCGTTGGTACCAGTGCATTAGGATCATTCGGTACAACACAGATCGCATCTACATCCTGTGCGATCAAATCTTCCATAATAGAGATCTGGCTTGCTGCATCTCCTGTTTCCGGAACCTGTACGGATACATTTAAGCCTGTGTCCTTCTTCAGCTGTTCAATACCTGTTGCCATATCATCGAACCAGGAATCGGACTGCTTTACTACCATGACTACTTTGTAGTCTGCCGGGTCAGCACCTTTATTGTCTGCTGCCGCATCTGTACTGTCCGCTGCCGCATCTGTGCTCTCCTCTGCTGCCGGTGTCTGTGTGTCACTGCTGCTGTTATCGCTTGTACTGCCACAGCCTACTAATAAAGTAGCTGCCATTGCGACGGATAATACTACGCTTAAAAACTTTTTCTTCATATCTGTTACCTCCTTAGTGATAAATCCTCTGCAACATTCTTTGTATCTCCTGCAATGTTGCTTTTGCTTTACAAGTGTTATTATAGTGTAGATATTTTCAAAAACATATACACAAATCCGAGGTCAACCTTTAAAAATCCGACTTCCGATTTTGCCAAAAAAGAAGAATTGTATTTCCTGTCATTTTCCGCTATACTGCTAGTGAATCCAAAAGAAAAGAGGTCAGAATGTGCGTAAAACAAAGCATCCGCTGCGAATGTGGTTTCGCAATGCACCCTTAAAAATAAAGATAGCACTCATTACCGCTTTTGCCATTTCACTGACAAGTATGGCTTCTCTGATCGGCAGTTTTATCTTCATGCATTCCTATAATAATCTGCTCTATCAGGCTCTGGCTGGCTCTTTAAGTTCCAGTGCAGAGGATATTTCATCCAAGCTTGCCAATATCGAATCCATGACGAATTCGATCATCTCCAGTCAGGCGATCCGGAAAAATCTGATCTCCCTGCTGGATGAGACGCCTTCCGATATTCTGGATCAGAATGTAGATAATATGATAACGTCCTCCCTGATCGATTACTATCAGAACTATAAGAATAACGATATCAATTACATCAGCCTGTATAATCCGCGGTTTACTTCCTCCAGTTATAAGGCTGCCATCAGCGAACTGCCCGACACCATCCGGGACACTGTCATACAGGCCGCGGGAGAAAACTCCGGTTATGCCTGCTGGATCACGGACTACTGCAATACATACGGCCTGTTTCTCGGCAGAGACTCCCGCCGGGTACAAAATCTGAACTTCGAAACACTCGGTACCGTCATTGTCAGCGTGGATCTGGAAAAACTGATCAGTTCCTCAACCCAGTCCATCTTAAACAACGGCTCCGCACAGTATATTTTATATGAAAACGGGCAGGAGATCTTCCACTCCCGTTCTCTGGATGCCACACAGATCCGGGTTGTTCATGAGGACCTGCAGGGAAATTATGAAATCCTGATGCTGGGCGGCTCACCATACTTCTGTACAAAAGGAAAGATTGCCAATAACAACTGGGATTATATCTGTCTGATCCCTTACACGTATATCGCACATACACTCAGGCTTACCAGATATCTTTCGTTTGGAATATTGCTCTTTTCCATTCTGGTCGTGTTTATTCTTTCCAGATTCATGATCCGCTCCATTACCGCAGACTTTGCCTCTCTCGTCGATAAAATGAAGCAGTTCGGACAGGACGAATCCACACTTCCGGTTTCAGAGGAAGCCTACGCTAACCGTGTGGATGAAGCAGGGATCCTGCACCAGCAGTTTGACCAGATGACCGTGGAAATCCAGAGTCTGATCCAGCAGAACTATGTGAATGAGATCCTGACAAAGGATGCACGCTTAAAAGCACTGGAAAGTCAGATCAACCCACATTTTCTATACAATGCACTGGAATCCGTCAACTGGCGTGCCAAAGCGATCGGCGCGACCGATATTTCCGAAATGGTGCAGGCTCTCGGGGATCTGCTGCGCGCCACACTCAGTCATAAAGACGGGAATTTCACAGTCAGACACGAGCTGCATATCGTAAACGACTATATTACGATCCAGAAGATCCGCTTTGACGAGGAGCGTCTGGACTATCAGGAAGAGATCTCTCCCGATATCCTTGATGCGGAACTGCCGCAGATGACCATACAGCCCCTCATCGACAATGCCATCAATTATGCCATGGAGGTTATTACAGAAACCTGCCATATTATCCTGACAGGATATGCGGTAGACAATGTCATCCATATCAAAGTGACCAACAACGGTTCACAGTTTGAAGATCACTTACTGGAAAAACTGGAAAGCGGTTCTGTGAAATCACATGGTATCGGTATCGGACTTTTAAATATCCATCAGCGTATCCAGCTGATCTATGGCAGCGACTACGGCCTGACCCTTTATAATACGGATGAAGATCATGCAGTCGCAGAAATTATCATTCCACAAAGTAAGGTGTAATACATGTTAAAATTACTAATAGCAGACGATGAAAAAACAATCAGAGAAACCATACGTTCCTTTATTGACTGGGAATCCCTTGACATTGAAGTTGTCGGAACTGCAAAAAACGGCATTGAAGCCTACAATATGATCCTGGATCTGTATCCGGATATTGTTCTGACCGATATCCGGATGCCCGGTCTTTCCGGGCTGGAGCTGATCGAGAAGATGTATGAGATCAACAAGAATATGCAGTTTATCATCTTATCCGGCTATAATGAATTTGAATATGCCAAAACTGCCATGCAGTACGGTGTCCGCCACTATCTGCTCAAGCCGTGCAGCGAGCAGCAGATCATCGACAGTATCCAAGAGATCAGACAGGACTATCAGACCCGTATGATCCAGAAAAATATCCTTGCGGAGCACGACCAGCTGAAAAGCCAGCTTTACACCAGTATGCTGATCAACATCATCAACCATTACCTGGCACAGGGTTCGGATCTGACACCGGAGCTGGAAGATACCTTTTACACAGAATACCGCAGGCATTTCGGCAATGTCGAGCAGTCTTATGAAGTCTGCTATCTATACTATCTGGAACCGCATAACCATATGGAAGCATTTGAAAAGATCTCTGCGTTCTGGGAACAGACTTATCCGGGTGTCCGTCTCCATCTTTTATATGTTCGAAATACCATGGTGCTGTTTTTCCGTTCCTTTGCAGATTCTTATGCGGAATTGTCCGCCTATTTATCAGCGCTGTCCTTTGCAGAGCAGGCAACAACGCCGCTTGCCAGACTGTGCGGTTTTCCGGATCTGAAAGCAGCCATGCATAAGCTTACCTCGCAGATCCGGCGCTATGAAGAGATCCTTTATTACAATGGGCAGACCAGCCTTTTGATCAACAACTATGATAATATTCTGCGGGATATCCAGGCATGTGCGGACCGGATATTCCACAGCACAGAAAATACCGAGGCTGATCTGTCCCTTCTGCTTTCACAGATTGAAAACATACAGCAGCTCAGCTTTTTAAAACAGATCGCGCCTTCCCTGATCATGAACGCCGCTTCCGTTCTGCCATCCTTTGGCATTGTCGATGCTGTGGATTTTCTGATCGCACTCGACCGGGAAACAGATACTGCTGTCTACCGTGAAAAGCTGATACAGCAGCTTACCAGACTGCAGCAGATGAAAACGCCGGTCTCCTCCACAGGCGAGATCAGTGACAAGATCAAAAACTATGTCCGGGATCATATCGAAAACCCGGAGCTTTCTTTAAAATGGATCGCAGAGCACGAGCTCTATATGAATGTAGATTATATCAGCAAGAAATTTGTCAAAGAAACCGGGCAGAAATTTTCTGCCTATCTGACGGAAATGCGTATTAAAAAAGCCAAGGAACTGCTGTCCGGCCCTGATCCCGTTCCGATCGCAGATGTTGCGGAGCTTGTCGGATGCGGTAACAATCCGATGTATTTTTCCCAGATTTTCAAAAAAGGAACCGGAATGAGTCCGAGCAGTTATGTGAAAATGATACAAAAACCGCAGTCGTAACGACTGCGGTTTTTTGCAACTATTCAGAACAGTTATTCATATTCCTTCAAAATGTTCAGGAAATATTCTACATTTTCCATTGGTTCACCGCGGAATACCGCAGAACCAGAAACTAAAATATTGGCACCGGCTTCGATGATGTGTCTGGCATTTTCCTTGTTGACACCGCCATCCACCTCTACATCGACATTTAAGTTCCGCTCTGTGATTGCCTTGCGGATCGCTACGATCTTCTGCGTACAGCCTTCGATATATTTCTGTCCGCCGAATCCGGTATTGACTGTCATGATCAGCACCTTATCTACCTTATCCAGATACGGTAAGATGGCGGAAACCGGCGTCTGCGGATGCAGGGAAATGCCTGCCTTACAGCCAAGGCTTCTGATCGTTTCCAGTGTTTCTACCATGCACTTGCAGGCTTCCACATGGATCGTGATCCCATCTGCGCCAGCCTCGGCAAATTCCTCGACATAACGCTCCGGCTCTGTGATCATCAGATGGACATCAAAAAACTTATCCGTCAGCTTACGGATAGAGCGGATGATTGGAAATCCGAATGAAATAGACGGTACAAACACACCATCCATAACATCAATGTGGATCTGCTGTGCACCTGCCTTATCGATCTGTACAACCTGTGCACCCAGCTTGGCAAAATCTGCCGCTAATATAGAAGGGGCTAACATCATCATTTGCTAATATCTCCTTTTTTCCTTGCATTCTTCATACATTTTTACATAGCTGTCATAACGTGACTTACTGATCTTCCCCTTAAGAAGTGCTTCCCTGACGCCGCAATCCGGCTCATGAATATGGGAGCAGCCGGCAAAACGGCAGTTTTTATACTGCAGTATTTCCCGAAATCCCTCTTCTATTTCTTCTTTTTCAAAATCATCCATACGAAGTGACGTAAATCCCGGCGTATCCAGAATATACGTATCTTTCTCGACCTCGATCAGCTCGCTGTGGCGTGTTGTATGCCTGCCACGCTCTGTCTTTTCGCTGATCCCGCCTGTCTCCATCTGCGTACGCTCCTGCAGCATATTGATGAGGGACGATTTGCCTACGCCGCTCGGGCCTGCTACCGTGGAACACTTCTTATGCAGATATCCCTTCAGCACATCGACACCTTCTCCTGTCTTTGTGCTTGTAAAAATGACCGGATACAACGGTTCATAAATCTCCCTGATCTGTTTCTGCAGACTGCCGTCCGCATCCAGATCCATCTTGTTAAAACAGATGATACTGTCAATGCCTGCAAGCTCCATTCTGGCAAGAAAGGTATCCAGCAGCATGAAGTTTGGCGCAGGGCTTTTTACCGCAAAGATCACGATCGCCTGATCGATATTGGCAACAAGCGGCCGGATCAGTTCATTTTTCCGGTCCATGATCTGATCAAGACTGCCCGTTTTTTTGTCTTCGTCAAGGATGCTGATCGTCACATAATCCCCGACAAGCGGCTTTCTCTTTTCATTCCGAAAGCTTCCTCTTGCCTTACATTCATATAAAGAGTCATCTTCTGTCCGGACATAGTAAAAACCCGCGATCCCCTTTATGATTCTTCCGTGCTTTTCCATTCCTTACTCCTGCTCAAACTGAACAGTGACCGGTGATGTCGTAACATCTTCTGTGATCGGTTCCTCAGACTCTTCTCCGGTTTCGGAGTCGATCACGGTCTGCATGGTTGTTGCTGTATAAGAATAAGTCAGTGTACCACTGCTTACGTTAAATCCTGTCTCATTGACTGCACAAGGGAAAGAAGAGGTTGTAAAGCTTCTTGTTGTACCGTCACTTGCTGTGATCGTTACCGTTACATTACCGCTTGTATAACCGCTCGGTGCATTTAAAGTCGTTACATATTTATAAGTGTGCTTTTCCGGTCCGACACTCAACTGGATGTTGACACTTGTGCCTTCATCCACTTCACTGTCCGGGCTGTAGCTCTGGGAAACAACACAGCCTTCCGTTACGGTATCACTGTAGGTCTCTGATACGGTACCACAGACTAAACCTTTTTCAGCCAGCTTACTCTTGGCTGCGGACTCTGTCATGCCTCTCAGATCCGGTACCGGTACTTTCTTTACTTCCGGACCCGTGCTGACAGTCAGTGTGATCGTTGCACCGCTCTCTGCCTTGGAATCCGCTGTCGGATCCTGTGAGATAACAAGACCTTCCTGTACGCTGTCGGAAGAGGACTGTGTCACATTTACCTTAAAGCCTGCTGCCTCGAGTGTACTCTTTGCCGCAGCTTCTTCCTGTCCGGTTACATTTGGTACTGCCACGCCGTTACTGCCGCTGGATACGACAAGAGCGATCGTAGAATACATATCTACTTCTTCTCCCTCTTCCACATCCTGGCTGATCACCTGATCTACTTCATAGGTATCGGACTCTTCCTTTGTGACTCTGGTACCAAGTCCGATGTCATTCAGTGCTTTCTTGGCATCTTCTACATTCATGCCCACCACACTGATCATCTTTACCTTACTTTCATCTGTTGTTTCATCCTGTGTGATGTTACTGTCTGCCTTTGGTGAACTCTTGAATACACCAAGTGCATTTGCAACAAGCACCAGTGCCAGAATACCGATGATGACTGCTGCCACGATCGCCAGGATCGTTGTGATCCGTTCCATTTTCGGATCCATATCGTCATCCTCGTATTCTTCTGTATCTTCCTCGTCTAATTCTTCCGGTTCTTCTTCCTCTTCCTCGATCGGTTTGTATTTGCTATTGATCCGCTCCTGTCTGACCGGTTTTTCAGGCTTCTCTTCTTCCGCTTCCTCTTCTTTCTGGGAATAAGAGCTTCTCTGTACCTCACGGTCTTTCAGACGCATCGGTGCATCCAGATCGATCCGGTCTGTCCGCTGTTTGATCTCTGCAATATCCTCTTCGGAAATTGTCCGTGTCTCACCGCCCGCATCAAACGGAACCATTTTGACAAAATCTTCATCCGGTGTGATCAGTGCCTTTTTCAGATCGACAATGAGCTCACCCATAGACTGGTATCTGCGATCCGGGCTCTTCTGCGTACATTTGAAGATGATCTGCTCCACACAGACAGGAATTTCGGAAACGTACTCTCTAGGGGATGGCATATCCTCCTGAATGTGCTTGATCGCGATCGCAACCGTCGTTTCCCCGTCAAACGGTACACGGCCTGTCAGCATTTCAAACATCGTGCAGCCGAGGGAATAGATATCACTTCTTTCATCGGAAAAGCCGCCACGCGCCTGCTCCGGTGATGTATAGTGGACAGAACCCATGACGTTGGAAGTGATCGTATTGGAAGTGGCTGCCTTTGCAATACCGAAATCCGCGATCTTTACCTTACCCTCTTTGGAGATCATGATATTCTGTGGTTTGATGTCCCTGTGAATGATGTGATTGTTATGTGCTGCCTCAATACCCATAGATACCTGAATGGCGATACTGAGTGCCTCCTTCACGGAAAGACGTGCTTTCTTTTCAATATAATTCTTTAATGTGATGCCTTCGACAAGCTCCATAACGATATAGTAAATACCGTCCTCTTCGCCGACATCATAAACATTTACGATATTCGGGTGCATCAGACCTGCTGCAGCCTGCGCTTCCACACGGAATTTGGAAACAAAGTTTGTATTTTCCGAAAACTCCTGCTTTAAGACTTTGATCGCTACATAACGGTTCAGCTTATGACACTTCGCCTTATAGACGTCACTCATCCCGCCTGTCCCGATCTTCTCCAGAATCTCATATCTATCACCAATAATCATACCAATTTTTATCATTTCTTCACCTCATCTGCAAAGGGTTTTATAAGCACTACTGCAATATTATCCTTACCGCCGTTTTGATTTGCCGTATCGATCAGCGCACGCGCCGTCTCTACTAATGTTTTGTCATCCTGATGCTCGTTCAGAACCTTCAGGATCTCCTGATCCTCTACCATGTTGGTCAGTCCGTCAGAACACATAAGTATCCTGTCTGAGGGGCGAAGCTCCACAGTAAAGAAGTCGATGTCCACATCATCCTTTGCCCCGATGGCTCTCGTAATGATGTTTTTATCCGGATGCAGCCTTGCTTCTTCCCGCTTGATACCGCCAAGTCTGACCATTTCCTCTACCAGAGAATGATCTCTTGTGATCTGGCGTATCTCCTGCCCGTTTGCAATGTATAACCGGGAGTCTCCCACATTGGCGACCTGCAGATATCTGCCGATCACCGTCGCGACAACTACCGTTGTTCCCATACCGTAAAGATTCTCGTCTTCACTGGCTCTCTGCCGTATCTCTTTGTTGGCAGTCCGTATCGCCTTCTGTATTATAATAGAAGGATTCTTTTCAAAGGATGCTTTGATCTCGCGTTCAATCGTCTCTACCGTATAACGTGATGCATAATCTCCTGCCTTGTGTCCTCCCATTCCATCTGCTACGATGAACAGATTGGGCATATTTCCAATCGGTTTTCCGGATGAAAATACATAGTCCTGATTCAGTTGTCTTTTCCTGCCGATGTTAGTCTCGGAATACGATTTTAACACGAAGAGTCCTCCTCGCCCATTTCATCTAAATGTCTTTTCCTAAGTTGTCCGCATGCGCCGTCAATATCCCGGCCCATTTCCCTTCTAATTGTAACATTGATTCTGTTTTTTTCAAGCTTGTTTTTAAACACCTGCACGTAATGCGTATCAGGCGCCACAAAATCACGTTCCTTGATCGGATTGACTGGGATCAGATTGATATGACTGCCTACACGTTTTGCCAGTGCGGTCAGCTGCTGCGCATCCTCCGCAGAGTCGTTGACCCCCTTTACCATGCTGTACTCAAATGTGACACGTCTTCCGGTCTTCTGGTGATAGTATGCACAGGCTTCCATCAGTTCATCAATCGAATATTTGTTAGCGATGGGCATCAGCTTTCTGCGCTTCTCATCTGTTGTCGCATGCAGACTCAGCGCAAGCGTGATCTGCAGATTTTCCTCTGCCAGCTCATAGATCCGCGGTACAAGGCCACACGTGGAGACCGTTACATTCCGCTGGCTGATATGCAGTCCGTTTTCATCGGTCAGAAGGCGGATGAATTTCTTTAAATTATCAAAATTGTCAAACGGTTCTCCCGTTCCCATCACGACCACATTGGAAACACGTTCCCCCGTCAGAAGTGTGATGGCGTAGATCTGGTCAAGCATTTCCGACGGCAGCAGATTTCTGGTCAGTCCGTCCAGTGTGGAAGCACAGAACCTGCAGCCCATTCTGCAGCCGACCTGTGAGCTGATGCAGACACTGTTTCCGTGCTTATACTGCATCCAGACAGATTCCACCACATTGCCGTCCGCAAGCTGGAATAAAAACTTCTGTGTACCATCGATCCTGGAGATCTGCCGCTCTAGCAGCTTTACAGCCGTAAAGGCATAGTTTTCCTTTAACTGATCCCTCAGCTTCTGTGATATATTTGTCATCTCATCGATGCTGCGCACAAGGTGCACATGCATCCAGCCATAGATCTGTCCGGCGCGGAATTTTTTCTCGCCCATGGCAAGCAGCTCCTGCGTCAGTTCTTCCAGATCCATTGATTTGATATCTTTCTTCTCCATTGTATTATGCCTTGTTTCTCCTGCATTTTATCATGTAAAAGCCATCTGTTTCTGCCGATGGCAGCAATTCTTTTTCCTCCAGTAAGGTAAATGGGCAGTTTTCCAGAAACCAGTCTCTGTTATCCTGATTTTCCGCTTTTGTCAGCGTGCAGGTACTGTACATCAAAATACCGCCCGGCTTTACATACTGCCATACCACGGAAAGGATCTCCCGCTGCAGCGCAGCAATATCCGCCACCTGCTCCGGTGTCATCCGGTATTTGATATCGCTCTTTCTGCCGATCACACCAAGCCCGGAGCATGGCAGATCCGCGATGACCACATCTGCTTTTTCTACAGCCTGTGGATCTAAAACGCGTGCATCCCATACAAGTGCCTCGATGGCATCTGCCGCCCCGGCACATCTTGCGATATTTTCCTCAATCAAGCTGACCTTATTTTCCGTCAGGTCACGCGCCTGCACACTGCCTTTCCCGTGCAGCTTAGCCAGTGCGTGCATGGCTTTTCCGCCCGGTGCCGCACAGACATCGATCACGGTATCACCCGGCTTTATCCCGGAAAGCTCCACAACCTGCATGGAACCGATATCCTGCATGAAAAAGCCGCCTTGTGCATATCCCGGCAAAGCGTCGATATGATCGACCTGCTCCAAATAGTAAGCATAAGGTAACTGATTTGACTGTGTTACCTTTACGCCCGCCTCTGCGATCTGTGAAAGCATCTTGCTTTGCGCTTCCTTGGACATTGCTTCGTTGACACGGATCGTCAGCGGTCTTTTTTCAAGCTGCGCCTTAAGCATATCTTCTGCTTTGCTGCCATACTGCGCCTGCCACAGCTCTACGATCCATAAGGGCATAGAATACCGGACAGACAAATACCTAAGCGGTTCTTTTTCCCGGTCGGGCAGGGCAATCTGCTCCTTATTCCGGGATATCGTCCGCAGAATACCGTTGACAAAGCCTTTCAGCGGGCCAAAGCCGCGCTTTGTGGCAAGTTTTACACATTCATTGCATACTGCCGCATCCGGTACTGCGTCCAGAAACAGGATCTGGTATGTTCCCATGCGCAGGAGCGTACGGATGAGCGGTTTCATCTTCGGTGTTTTTGTCTTGGCAAAGCTGTCTATCACATAATCAATATAAATCTTGTTTTCTATCGTTCCCTCGCAGGTGCGCTTGATAAAGCTGCGCTGCTGCTTAGGCAGATAATCGTACTTTTGTAAAACACTGCGCAGCACAAGATGGCTGTACTGTCCTTTTTCCAGTATTTCCATCAGGCTGTCCAGTATGATCTCACGGTCAGTCATCTCTTCTGCGTCCTCCACCGAAAATCAGGATCAGACGAAGCAGCTGTATGATCGCAGATGCTGCAGCGGCCACATACGTCATGGCAGCGGCGGTCAGTACTTTCCTGCACATGCCGACTTCTTCTCCCTGCAGGATATGCTGCTCGTCCAGAAGCCTTACCGCACGTCTGGAGGCATCAAACTCAACCGGCAAGGTAACAAGCTGGAACAGTACCGCAAGGGAAAATACCCAGATACCGATCTGTACCAGTGTCATGTTATAACCAAGGATGCAGCCCAGAATGATGATCGGGATTCCCGCCTTGGAGCCTAAGTTAGCTGCAGGCACCAGTGAAGAGCGTATCCGCAGCGGTGCGTAATTTTTGTTATCCTGTATGGCATGTCCGCATTCATGCGCCGCAACACCGACTGCTGCCACGGAAGAAGATCCGTAGGTGGCATCGGAAAGACGCAGCACTTTTGCAGACGGATCATAATGATCGGTCAGCGAGCCGCTCACATGCTCTACGGTCACATCATAAATGCCCGCACTGTATAACAGTGTCTGTGCTGCCTGCGCGCCCGTCATACCGGTCATGCTGCGCACTCTGTCATATTTCCGGAAGGTGGCATTTACCTTTGCGGATGCGATGATCGATGCGATCGCACATAAAATGACTAAAATATAAGTCGGATCATAATAATAGCTGTAATATGGATAATAACCCATTATCTTTGCTCCTTTCCGTTATCCCAGAACAGTACCTGCCTGTGGTCTGTGTCCGCGCAAAAAGTCCTTGACCGGCATACGTTTCTTGCCTTCCAGCTGTACTTCCAGAAGCTCTAACACGCCATCTCCTGTCTGTACATAAATGCTGTCATCCGTCACACGGACGATCGTACCGGGCTTTTGCTGCTCATTTTCACTGTTTTTGGCAACACGGCTCTTCCAGATCTTTAAGGTCTTTCCCTCATACTTTGTGTAAGCACTCGGCCAGGAATTGAGCCCTCTTACAAGACGCTCGATCTCCACGGCAGATCCCGAAAAGTCAATATGTCCCAGCTCTTTTGTCAGCATTTTTGCATAGCTGCTCTTGCTTTCATCCTGTTTTACCGGTGTGATACTGCCATTTTCCAGCTTTGGCAGTGTTTCAAGCAGAAGCTGTCCGCCCGCCTCGCAAAGCTTGTCAAACAGGCTCTCGCCCGTATCCTCTGCTGTGATCGGTACGATCTTCTGCGTCAGGATATCGCCGGTATCCAGTCCCTCATTCATCTGCATGATCGTCACGCCGGTTTCTTTTTCCCCGTCGATGATCGACCACTGGATCGGTGCTGCCCCTCTGTACTTCGGCAAAAGGGAAGCATGGATATTGATACAGCCAAGGCGCGGCATTTCCAGTATCTCTTTGGACAGGATCTGTCCGAAAGCCGCTACCACAAACAGATCTGCATCATACTGCTTCAGCTCCTCTACCGCTTCCGGGCGTTTGATCCGCTCCGGCTGCAGGACCGGGATCTGATGCTGCATGGCGCATACCTTGACCGGGGATGGCACCAGTTCCTTGCTCCTGCCCTTTGGTCTGTCCGGCTGTGTCACGACTGCCAGCACCTCTACACCGCCGGCTAGCATTGCCTGCAATGGCCCTACCGCAAAATCCGGCGTTCCCATATAAACTACTTTCATTCTTCTTCCTCCATCTCGTCCTCATCGTCCGGCACAACGTTCATCAGCTCGCCCTCTACCTTTTCGACATAGAGGTGTCCGTCCAGATGATCGATCTCATGCAGAAGTGCTCTCGCCAGAAGTTCTTCTCCTTCCACGATGAACTCTTCCATATCTTCATTATAGGCTTTTACCTTCGCATAATTCGGTCTTGTCACAATACCTGCCTTGCCCGGTACGGAAAGACAGCCTTCCTGTCCGGTCTGCTCACCGGATGTTTCAAGCACCTCCGGGTTGATCAGAAGTAACGGATCATCCCCGCAGTCAATGACAACGATCCGCTTCAAAATGCCGACCTGCGGTGCTGCCAGTCCGACGCCCTGCGCCTCATACATCGTATCAAACATATCGTCGATCAGATCTCTAGTCCGGTCTGTGACTTCCTTTACTTCCTTACATGTCTTATTCAGGATCGGATCTCCGATCTCTCTGATTTTTCTCAGTGCCATTTCTTTTTCCTCACAATCTTTGTACTTATCTGTCGTTAATATCCATGTACCGGATCCATATCGTAATATACCAGTATGGATTTCATTCTGTCTTCGTTTTTCTGGCAAAACAGCTCCATCCAGCCGCGAAGCCGCATAAGCAGTGCTTCATCCGGTGATTTGAAATAAGCGATCTGGCGGAACATATCGTTGATCCTGCCGATAGAAGCCGGTGCAGGCCCGATGACCACAAGATCCTTCCGCTCCTTTGTCTGCCTGCGCAGCATGGAAAGCATCTGTTCTGCCCAGAATAACGTTTCTTTTTCGCTTTTTCCCGTAAACAAAACTGCCAGCATATGTGCTGCCGGCGGATAACCAAGAAGCTTGCGATAGGTCATTTCCTCCCGGTAGAAGCCGTCATAATCCTGCTTTGCCGCATAGACCACGCTGTAATGATCCGGCTGATACGTCTGGATCACAGCCTCGCCCGCCATACTGCCTCTGCCTGCTCTTCCGACTGCCTGTACCAGAAGCTGGAACGTGCGCTCGCCGCTTCTGTAATCTGCCGCCAGAAATGACAGATCCGCAGCCAGAACGCCCATCAGCGTTACCCCAGGGAAATCATGTCCTTTCACGATCATCTGCGTACCGATCAGGATATCCGCTTCCCGGTTTGCAAAGGCTGCCAGTATCTTCTCATAATCATCCTTTTTTTTCGTTGTATCCGCGTCCATCCGCAGGATACGTGCATCCGGAAACCGCATCCGCAGGCTGTCCTCCACCTGTTGTGTTCCCGCCTTAAAGCCGAACAGATATCTGCTCTGACATTTGGGGCAGACAGTAGGCTTCGGCTGTTCATAGCCGCAATAATGGCAGACCATTTTCTGCCTGTGCTCGGAAAGCGAGACATCACAGTGCGGACATTTCATGACATAGCCGCATGCCCTGCAGGATACAAAGCCCGAAACGCCTCTTCGGTTCAAAAACAGCATGACCTGCTGCTTCTTTTCCAGCCGGTCAGCGATCGCTGTTTCCAGATGTCTGCTGAAGATCGAGCTGTTACCACTGGCTAACTCCTGCCGCATATCTACGATCTGCACCTCCGGCAGGACTGCATCTCCGATCCGGTCCGTTAGTACATATTTTTTATAAATCCCCTGCTGCGCCCTGTAATTGGCTTCCAGAGAAGGGGTCGCAGATCCCATGACCACACAGGCATCCGTCATTTCCGCCAGATGGACTGCCACCTCTCTGGCATGATATTTGGGCATGGAATCGCTTTTGTAGCTTGTCTCATGCTCCTCATCTATGATGATCAGCCCCAGCCTTTGAAACGGGGTAAACAGTGCACTTCGCGGTCCGATCATCACCTGTACTTCGCCACGCTGGGCCCGCTTCATCTGATCGTAACGCTCTCCCGCGCTCAGCCGGGAATGCATCACAGAAACCGCATCGCCGAACCTTTTGTAAAACCGCAAAAGTGTCTGGTATGTCAGGGCGATCTCCGGGATCAGCACAATACACTGCTTTCCTCTTTGCAGCATGGCATCGATCATTTCCATATACACTTCTGTCTTGCCGCTTCCCGTAATACCGTGCAATAGCACCGGTTTCCGGTCTCCTGCGTCATACGAACGGATAAAATCATCCGCAATTTCCTGCTGCGCCTCTGTCAGCTTCTTCTTCTCTCCGGGCAGTTTATCAAAATGTACCGGATTGCGGTATGTTTCATAGCTTTCCACCCGCAAAATGCC
Source organism: Kineothrix sp. MSJ-39 (assembly GCF_018917935.1). GTDB lineage: Bacteria > Bacillota > Clostridia > Lachnospirales > Lachnospiraceae > CAG-194. Next base: position 106,793 of record NZ_JAHLPN010000006.1, read on the forward strand.
CTGTGCCGCCATACTCGTTACCGTCTGCGGCGAAACTGCCAGCTTACCGGTTACCACTGTATAGCTGAGCGCCGCTCCCTCCAGCAGTGCTTCGAGGAGCCGTACTTTTGCTGCCTGATGTTTTTTCTGTGCCTGACACAGATATTCTCTTGCTTCGTTTTCCGTTACTGCCAGCGTTACCTCCCGGTAAACCACCGCTTTTTTCTCCTGCTTGACGGGAAGTACCGTTTTCAATGCGGCGATCATCGTACAGCCATAATAGCTTCTGATCCATGCAGCTAACTGGATGCTGCGCTCTGTAGCTTTCACAGAAGCCGGAACAATCTCCTCGATCTCCTTCAGCTTATCATCCGGAAGCTCCGCCTGCTCTGAAAATCCGATCACATACCCTTCCTGTATATGATTACCTCTGCCAAACGGAATATGCACACACATACCAATCTCCAGTTCTGTCTGCAGCCGCTGTGGCACGATATACTGAAACGCGCGGTCAATCTTTTCGTGGGAGATCCCCACGATCACATCCGCATATTTCTTTTCCATGTTTAAATCCTTCCAGCAAGTACATCCGCAATGATATCTCTTTCATCCATCGGATATTTCTTCCCTTTGATCTCCTGATAATCCTCATGTCCCTTACCGGCAAGTACAATAACATCCCCCGGCTGTCCATGGCGGATCACATAGGCGATCGCTTCTTTTCTGTCGATGATCTCCACGTATTTTCCGTCTGTCTTGGAAATCCCCACCTTAATATCATCTATGATCGCCTGCGGCTCTTCGTTACGCGGATTGTCGGAGGTGATCACTGTCAGATCCGCCAGCTTTCCGCTGACCTCACCCATCTCATAACGTCTGAGCTTGGAGCGGTTTCCGCCGCAGCCAAACAGACAGACAAGTCGTTTTGGCCTATATTCCCGCAGTGTCGTAAGCAGGCTTTCCAGCGCCATGGCATTGTGTGCATAATCGATCATCAGTGTGAAATCATCCGATACTTTGACAAGCTCGATCCTGCCTTTGACATGTGCCTGGAGAAGTGCTTCCTTCACTTCATCTGCCGTGACACCGAAGTGATTGCAGATCGCGATCGCGCAAAGTGCATTGTAAACACTGAATCTGCCCGGTGCATGCAGCTCGATATCCAGATTTACCTTTCCTCTTGCCTTAAAATCAATGCCGAGGAAACCTGCGCCGCTGATCAGCTTCAGATCCTGTGCCCGGTAATCCGCATTCTCTGCAAAGCCGAATGTTTCGATCTGGCATGTATGATCCTTGATCACATCCTGATAATGGGCATCGTCACAGTTGACGATACCAACCCTGCACTGCTTGAACAACAAGCCCTTACAATGCATATAATTATCAAAATCCTTATGCTCCAGCGGGCCGATATGATCCGGCTCGATATTGGTGAAGATACCGTAATCAAAGAGGAAGCCCTGCGTTCTGTGCAGCATCAGTCCCTGGGAAGAAACCTCCATAACAACTGTGTCACAGCCTGCCTCGACCATCTTTGCAAAATATTCCTGCAGGATATACGACTCCGGTGTTGTATTGTTTGCCGGGATATGTTCCTGTCCGATGATCGCTTCGATCGTACCGACAAGCCCTACCTTGTGTCCTGCGTGCTCTAAAATCGATTTTACCAGATACGTGGTGGTCGTCTTTCCTTTTGTACCGGTAATACCGATCACCTTCAGCTTTTCTGCCGGATGTCCGAAATAAGCGGCAGATACAAATGCCAGTGCATAACGGCTGTCCTTTACCCTGATCACCGTCACGTCTGCGCCCGCCGGCAGCAGATCCGATACATCTTTTGTCACGATCAGTGCTTTTGCGCCCTTCTTTACCACATCCGGTATGAAAGTATGCCCATCTACCGTTCCGCCTTCAATACAGATAAATAAAGAACCTTCTGTTACCTTACGCGAATCATATACTACATCCTTAATCTGCATATCTGCTGATCCGCTGACCAGTTCATATTCCAGTTTTTCCAGTAATGCTGCCAGTACCATATCCATTCCCCGCTTTCTGTTATGATGTCAAAACTTACTGTTTATCATATCACACTTTGACACACTTTACAATTTCCGCCCCTGCTTTGTGGCTGTTTCTAATTCTTTTCTATTCTTTTTCGTTTCTTTTTATACTTTCTACACACTTTATTCACATTTTATTTTTATCCTTATAAGCAGTGATAGAGAGATTTATCACTCCCCCCTCATAAGAATTCAAAACCGGCGCAGAGTAGTCTGCGCCGGTTTTGTGTTGTAAAGCCTGTCTGCTCAATGCTTATTTATAATTTGTCACAACGATCTGCAGGCTACGGTTTCCGCGGAATTCGTTGATATCCGGGTAATACACGATCTGTATGCTCTGTCTGCCCTGCATTTCTTCAAAAAACCGTTCTGCTTCCCCGAAATAAATACCGTTCAGCTTTCTCCCTGTCTCGTCTGTCAAAAGGAAGCTTGCCACATTTTTATTTTTCCCTCTCAGCTGCACATGTGAGATCGGTACATTCTTGCAGGCAAACACCGGCTTTTTATTGCCGTTGCCAAACGGCTCCAGCAAAGACAGGCTTTCCACAAACTGCATATTCACATAAGAAAGCGGCATTGGCACATCGATCAGTATTTTATGGATAAAATCCTCCTCTGTCAGATGACAGTCCGCATTCAGCCGCCTCCGCAGCTCTTCCAGATTTTTTTCTTCTAAAGAAAGTCCCGCCGCCAGCTTGTGTCCGCCGTATTTTGTCAGAAGATCTTCTACCCCATGCAGGCCTTCATACATATGATATGCCTCAATGGATCTGCCGGAGCCCTTCAGACCTTCTTCCGCTTTTGTCAGCACAAAAAACGGATGGGCGTATTTCTCCCGCAGTCTGCCCGCTATGATCCCTGCAATGCTCTCATGACAATCCGGGAGATAAACCACCATGACTTTATCCGTCCCATGCTCTCCCGCTTCTATCTGTCTGACCGCCTCTTTCACGCCCTGTTCCGTCAGTTCCTTGCGGCTCTCATTTAACGCTTTCAGATCTGTAGCGATCACAACCGCTTCACGCAGCTCGGTACACAAAAACAGCTCCATCGCACGTGCTGCACTGTCCAGTCGTCCGGTCGCATTCAGACAGGGACCTAAAATAAATCCGGCATGATAATTGCTAAGCGGCTGTCCCTTCAGCCCGCAGACCTCGATCAGTGTCCGCAGTCCGAGATTTTTGGACTGTTCCATCTGCTTCAGCCCGTATTTCACGATGATCCTGTTTTCATCCAAAAGATCCATGACATCACAGATCGTTGCCATGGCTGCAAATTCCAGCAGCTCCGCAAGACACGCCTTTCGATCTGCCCCGGTAATAAGCTGCTCCTTTTCCGCCTGCTCTAAGAGCACCTGTACCAGCTTGTAGGCAACAACCGCCCCACAGATACCTTTATACGGATATGGGCAGTCCTTCTGCTTCGGATCGATGACAAGGGACGGCGGCAGGATCTCTTCCCGCTCTGTCGAACCATCCGTTCCGATGATTTCCCGGTAAGGCACTTCATGATGGTCTGTGACAAGCACCTCCATGCCAAGCTCCTTTGCCAGTGCGATCTCCTTTGCCGCTGCAATCCCATTATCACAGGTGACGATCACTTCCACCTGCTCTGTGCTGCACTCCCGGATGATGTCTTCATTCAGTCCGTATCCATCCTTGATCCGGTGCGGGATCCGGTAGCTGACCGCTGCTCCTAAAAGCTGCAGGGCATGATACAGGACATAGGTAGAACAAATCCCGTCCACATCATAATCTCCAATGATGCGGATCCGCTTTTTCTCCCGGATCGCCGCATATAAAAATGCGCTGCCCTCTTTCATTCCCTTCATAAGATACGGATCATGCAGATCTTCCAGTGTTCCGTGCAGGAAATAACGCACTTCGTCCTCTGTCACAATATCTCTGTTCCGTATGATTCTTGCCAGTACCGGGCTGATCCCAAATTCCGCCGCTATATGATTAAAATCTGCTTTCTTTGTTGTGACAAACCATTTCTCTTCCGGCATATGTCTACTCCTCTGCCTCTGTATTTTCGCTTTCCTCCACGTTGCCTGCTGCAGGCGCTTTATACGTACCGTTTTCAACAATATAGTCCTCGATATCCTGCTTCAGCTTCTGCCATGCATCTTCATGCTCCACATAGTACTTCGGACAGTTTTTGCCCCCCTCATCATAATGCCGCAGCACATCGTCTATGGACAGATCATACTTGCCCATCAGCCAGGATACAAGCTGTAAAAGCGACTGATACGTCGCATCCGTAAACTTTCCATCCTCTTCCAGATAACAGCATTCAATGGACACAGAATCGTAATTCCGTCCCTTCACCGCATAACCGATCTCCTCAAGCGGCAGACACTGCACGATCTCACCTTCATAGCCAATGATGAAATGCGCACTGGCTGAGGTTTCTCCCGTAATACCCAGATTTTCAAAATAACTTCTGTTCTGCATGGCGGAAGTGCCTGCGTTTGCCGTATAATGCACAAATACGCTTTTGACGGTGGGAAGTGGCTCTCCCGGTCTGGAATAAGGATTTACCGTCAGATATTCTTCCGTCATTTCCGGCTTTGTATAGACCTTCTTTTTCCGCCTGAAAAGCCGGTTCTCAATTTCCTGAAAGGTTGTGACACCGCTCTTTTCCCCTGTCAGTGCCATAACGCCGCGCACTGCAAAAAAGATACCAAAAAGCAGCCCTGCCACGATCAGAAATGCTACGATCCTGGCATAAAATACCTGTTTTCTTCTCTTTCTTCTGTTTCTTTCCCGTATGCGGGCACGCTGTTGCTGATCCATGTTATCTTCTGTCCGTAATAAGGGCTGAAGAACATTCCGTTCCTCAGCCCTTCACCCTTCTTATGTATTTTATCAGTTACTCTTCTGATCCAGATAATCTTTGATCTCTTCTACAACCTTACTGTATTCCTGAATCATTTCATCATGATGGCTCTTGATATAATCGATATCGCCGTCCTTGCCTGCCTGCTCCAGCAGTCTTGCCTTCTCAGACAGATCATTTGCACCGATCATCTTCGCCGTACTCTTGAGTGCGTGTACGAAGATCGTGTAATTCGGGTAATCTTCTTTTTCGAAAGAAGATACAATATCATTTCTGTTCTTTCCCTCATTGTCACGGAAGGACTCTAAGAGGAAGATCACACAGTCCTTATCGCCTTCTGCGGATTCAACTGCCGTCGGGATATCCAATGTGTGGAACTGATATTCTTTCATGATATCATCCGCAACTGTCTTCCACAGATTCTGATAGAGCTTTTTCTCCATCTCATCATATTCGATCATGACATATTTATCTTCCGGTAAGTATTCCACGATCTTTTCTTCCAGACGCTTGCCCTGGATCGGTTTTGACATGTAATCCACAAATCCCTCTTCCAGATACATTTCCTTTGCACCGGATACCGCATTGGCTGTCAGTACGATGACCGGTGTATCCACATTCGGAGAATCCTTTGTGGCTTTGATGTTCTTGAGTGTTTCAATACCATCCATGTAAGGCATCATATGATCCATGAAGATGATATCATATTTCACATCCTTACAGTATTCCAGTGCAGCCTCGCCGCCGTTTGCACAGTCAACCTGGATCTTTGTATTTTTCAGAAGCCCCTCTACAACAGAAAGGTTCATCGCATTATCATCAACAACCAGGATCTTTGCATTCGGTGCTACGAAGGTCGTTCTGTATTTCTTGATCTTTTCATTGCTGTACGCATATTTTTCACGGAATCTGCCGATCGGCTTACGATCTCTGATGCCCTGCTTCAGTGTGAAGGAGAAGGTAGAACCAACGCCGTACTCACTGCGGACATTCAGACTGGAGTTCATCAGCTCAAGCAGCTCCTTTGTAATACTGATGCCAAGACCGGTACCTTCGATATTCCGATTTCTCTTTTCTTCGATTCGCTCAAAGGATACGAACAGCTTGTCGATATCCTCTTCCTTGATACCGATACCGGTATCTGTCACGGAAACGATCAGCTGGATCGCAGAATCGCCTGCTTCCTTCCAGTCTACCTTTAAGATAACGCTTCCTTCTTCCGTATACTTGACTGCATTTGTCAGCAGATTGATCATGACCTGTTTCAGACGGATCTCATCACCGAATAACAGATATGGGATATCCTCTGCCACGATTGCCTTGAATTCCAGACGCTTGTTGACTGCCTTGATCTCGATCATGTTGATGACTTCTGTCAGTACATTTGCCACTTCATATTCTACCGGCAGGATCTCCATCTTGCCGCATTCGATCTTGGAGAAATCCAGAAGATCATTGACCAGTGACAGAAGTGTTGTGCCTGCTTCACGGATATTTTCCGCATAGCCCTTGATCGGTACTTCCGTTGCTTCTCTCAAGATGATCTCATCCATACCGAGCACTGTATTGATCGGTGTTCTGATCTCATGGCTCATATTGGCAAGGAAATTGGATTTTGCCTTATTGGCCGCATCCGCCATTTCCTTCAGTTCTTTCAGTTTCTTATTGGTTTTGTAATGCTCTGTGATATCTACGAGCCATACAAATTTCCCCTGTACGTTTTCCTGCTCCAGTGTCTCATATCTGATCTCATAAATACGGGACAAAACCTCTGAAACATATTCCTCATCCTTAAACAGACGCATCATTTCCGGATAGGCAGATATTGATTCCGCCGTTGCGATCTCCGGGAAGAGCTGTACAAAGTCTTTGTTGAAAAACAGGACTTTATTGTCGTTCGTCACGGCAAGTACAGGACCTACACCGCCTCTGTCAAGAATCCCCTTCGGTACCAGCTTCGCCGGATCCTGTTTTTCTGTTGCTGCCCCCTGTTTTTCACGCATCAGCAGAAACACCAGCACGCCAATCACCACTACCAGTAAAATGACCAATACTATCATGTTTTGTTTCCTCCATTCACCCTTTTGAAGAAATCTGTCGGGAAGACCCCACATATGTATTTATTATACCAAACTCCGATAGGCACCACAATGGTGTTTACCAAATTGCAGCATGAAATATTATACAAATTTTTCTGTTTTTTTCATACAAAAATGCCCCCTGCCAATGCAGGGAGCATTTCACATGTTTTTATTCAGAATCTGATCAGTTCTTTTTAGCAGCCTTCTTAGCCGGTGCTTTTGCAGGTGCTTTTTTCTTTCCTGCAAATTTTGTTCTGAGCACATACCACAGAGCACCTGTGATACATACGGAAGAATATGCGCCGCAAAGGATACCTACCATAAGAGGCATCGCGAAAGAACGGATGCTGGAGACACCGAGCAGGAATACCATAAAGATCGTAATGAAGGTTGTGATATTCGTGTAAATACTTCTTGTCAGTGTCTTTGTGATACAATCGTTTACGATCGTCTTCAGTTCTTCGTTGTCTCTTACCTTTGTTGTCTTGAGCTGTTCACGGATACGGTCAAAGATAACGATCGTTGAGTTGACGGAGTATCCGACGATGGTCAGCATACATGCAATGAATGTATTGCCGACGGATGTTTTGGAAACCGCATAGAATGCCAGTACTACGAGTACGTCATGTAACAGTGCCAGAACCGCACTTGCCGCAAAACGGACATCTGTAAAACGGAACCAGATATATATAAGCATGCAGAGCGTTGCAATGATCACGGATACGATCGCGTCAGACTTCATTTCGTTGCTGACCGTCGCACTGATCGTCTCTGTTGTGATCGCATCTTCCTCTACACCGAAATCTTCTTTCATAGCAGTTGTGAAAGCTTCTCTTTCATCCACTGTCAGAGATCTTGTCTTGATGACAACCTGTGTGGAATCATTTACCTTCTGTGTCTGTACATTGCTGTCGCCTGTGATCTTTTCCACAACCGGAACCACCTGCGCATCGATATCTGCGATAGACAGATCTTCATTGAATGTAACAGTAGAAGAAGTACCACCCATAAAGTCAAGGCTGTAATTTAAAGAATAGCCTGTCTGTGACTTATTCACACCCATGAATACAAATCCAGCTACGATCACGATCAGTGAAATTGCAAAGAAGATTGCTTTCTTTGACAGGAAATCAACTGTATTGAGATCTTTTGCCTTACCGTACAGCTTCTCATTCTTGCAGCCCAGTGCATAAAATGCATTTAAGAGCTGTCTTGTTACAAATAATGCCGTGAACATGGAAAGAATAATACCAAGTCCCAATGTAATGGCAAAACCTTTTACTGTACCGGAACCTTTTAAGCCAAGCACCAGTGCTGCGATCAGTGTTGTGATATTACCGTCCACGATAGCGGAAAGTGCTTTTTCAAAACCGATCTTAATGGCTGACTGTACTGTCTTGCCGGCTGCGATCTCTTCTCGGATACGGGAGAAGATGATGACATTCGCATCAACCGCCATACCGATGGAAAGGATGATACCTGCAATACCGGGCAGTGTTAATGTAATATTTAATGCATTCAGTGCAAGTAATGTCAGAAGGACATAAATGGTAAGGGCGATCGCTGAAACAAAACCAGGTAACAGGTATACAACGATCATCAGGATACATACCAGTCCGAAACCGATCGCACCTGCCTTTAAGCTGGAAGAAACGGCTTCTTCACCAAGCTGTGCACCTACGACATTGGAACGGAGTTCTTCCAGTTCCAGTTTCAGACCACCGATACGGATCGTAGAAGCAAGTGTATCGGCTTCTTCAAAGCTTTCCTGTCCGCTGATCTGTGCCTGACCACCAAGGATCGGCTCATTTACCTTCGGAACGGATACAAATCTGCCATCATAGTAGATACCGATCGTTTCGCCCTTGGAATACGCATCTGTTGTGGCATCTGCAAATGCCTGTTTACCTTCTTCTGTAAAGGTAAGGGAAACAACATACTCTTTATCCTTTGTACCTGTGTTTGACTGTACGGTAGCTGCCTGTGCGCTGGATACCATAGTACCGTCAAGTACGATACTGCCGTCTTCCATCAGTGTGTTCAGATCTTTCAGCAGTACATAATCATAAGTACCATCCTCTGTGATACCGATCGTATAATTCTGGTTTCCGTCACTGTCAGTCTGTTTGATGAAGTAAAGAGAACCCGGACGTCCAAGTTCTTCCAGGATCGCATTGGCATCGGAAACACCCGGAATTTCGATATTGATACGGTCGCTACCTTCCTGATATACCTGTGCTTCCGTACTGTAGTTTTCCACACGCTTCTGCAGCTTGTAGATCGTATCGCTCATATCTTCGGCGGAAGGTTCTTCGTCACCGACTACCTGATAGGTAATGCTGACACCGCCGGCAAGGTCAAGACCCTGCTTGATATTCCCCATGGATCCTGTCTTGCCTGCACCAATACCGATGAAGGCAATATAGCTGAATCCAATAATTGCGAGCACTGCCAAAATCATTGTAATGACTGCTCTGTTTTTCTTCATTTCTTTTTCCTCCCTTTCAGATTTCCTGTAAAATCTGAGATTTACTCACTGAGTGCGGCTTTGATCATGATCGCACACTCAATCCTCTTTCTTTGCAATTCACAGCCAATATCATAGGAACCGTTCACATTTCCCGTGAAGTTGTAGGAATTTGCCGCGCAGCCGCCGCTGCAATAGAATTTGGCAAAACAGTCCTTACATTTTTCCTTTGCATAGACATTACACTGTTTGAATTCATCTCTGATATCTGTCCGCAGAACGCCTTCATCCACATTGCCCATCAGGAAGTCTTCATTTCCGACGAACTGATGACAGGGATACAGATCCCCCCACGGTGTCACTGCCAGATATTCCGTTCCCGAACCGCAGCCGGACAAACGCTTTGCTACACACGGACCGCCTTCCAGATCGATCATGAAGTGGAAGAAATTAAATCCGTTTCCTTCTTTTCTGCGTTTGATCATTTCCTCTGCCAGTTCATCGTACTGCGCAAGAAGCTGTGGAAGATCCTCTTCGCGGATCGCGTAATCTTCGGTATCCGGTGCTACGACGGGCTCAACGGAGATCTGCTTAAAGCCCAGATCCGCCAGATGCAGCACATCCTTCGCAAAATCCGTATTGTAATGGGTATATGTACCACGTACATAATAATTCATCTGTCCGCGGCTCTCCGCTACTTTTTTAAATTTAGGCACGATCTCATCGTAGCTGCCCTGACCGCCTCTGTGCGGACGCATTCTGTCATGCACTTCCTTGCGGCCGTCAATGCTCAGCACCACATTGCCCATTTCCTTATTCACAAACTCCAGAATCTCATCATTTAACAAAACACCGTTTGTCGTGATCGTGAAACGGAATTTTTTATGATGCTCTTCTTCCAGGGAACGTCCGTAAGCCACAAGCTGCTTTACTACTTCCCAGTTCATGAGCGGTTCGCCACCGAAGAAATCGACTTCCAGATTTGTACGGTTACCGGAATTTGCCACCAGAAAATCCAGTGCTTTCTTTCCGACCTCGTAGCTCATGATCGCTCTTCTGCCGTGATATTCGCCTTCTTCCGCAAAGCAGTATTTGCAGGCAAGATTGCAGTCGTGCGCAATATGCAGGCACAATGCCTTGACAACCGTTTCACGGTTTTTAAAGCTGTCAATATAATTTTCGTAAATGTCCTCTGTATACAGCTGTCCTTCCTGTGCAAGCAGCAGGATTTCCTCCACCGCTTCGGCAATCTCCTCTTCCGCATACGGAAGCGACTGCGCCTTCACATAGTCCAGAATCTCACCCTTGTCTTTCTTTTCTTTTACAAGGGGCTCCAGCAGAGGAACAAGCTGGTAAACAAGGTCATCCACAACATGCACAGCACCGCTGTTGACATCCATTACGATGGAATAACCATTGCTCTGATAACAATGAATCACTATTATTTCCTCTCAGTTTCTTAATAAATAGTTCTTTGACGTATAATAAGCAGCGGAGTTACTCGCTGCTTAAGAAAAACTACTGTTTTATTTAATATTTTCGCAACTCTGATTTCCTACTGTGCAGGATGTTTTGCAAGCTGACTGACAAGATGTCTGGCATTCACCACAGCCGCCCTTTTTCATAGATTTCTTTAAATCTCTTGTGCTTAATGTTTTGATATGTTTCATCACATAGCCTCCTTTATTCAATTAAAACTATTCGTAGTATATCACACTTCCAACCGCATGGAAAGAGTTTTTTACAAGGTCTTTACCGTTTCTTCACCGGAAACAGCTTCTGTCTGCTCCGCAGGTTCCTCCGGTGCTTTGTTTTCTTCCTCTGTCTTTTCATTTTCCCGGACCGGAAGTGTTAAAAGTACATGGCTGATCCGGTTCTTTTCGATCTTTTCCGCCAGGAGCGTTGTACCGTCCGCAAGCGTTACACTCTCGCCCTGCGCCGGCAGTCTGTCAAGTGCTTCGATGAGCAGACCGGCAATGGAATCATAATCCTCTGATTCATAAGAAGTCCCAAGTGCATCGTTGACATCATCGATCTTTACAGAGCCGTCTATCCGATAGCGGTGTGCACTGATCTTCTGGATCAGCTGTTTTTCTTCCTCATCATATTCATCACGGATCTCCCCGACGATCTCTTCCAGCAGATCTTCCATCGTGATAAGCCCGGCGCAGGCACCGTATTCATCCAGTACAATGGCAATGGAATTGCTGCTTTCCCGCATTTCGTTTAGCAGTTCATCCGTCTTTTTCGTTTCAAATGTATAATAAGCTTCACGCATAATGGAACGGATGGAAAAATCCGTTCTGCCGTTGCTGAAGAAATCCTTTAAGGTCACAATACCGATGATATTGTCTTTGTCTCCTTCATAAACCGGAATACGGGAAAACATCGTTTCCTTGAAGATCGCCTGCAGACTTCTGTAACCGGTTTCCACATCCACCATCGTCATATCGATACGCGGTATCATGATATCCCGTGCCAGAGAGTCGTTCAGATCAAACACGTTTAAAATCATTTCTCTCTCATCCGATTCGATCACACCTTCCTCATGACTGACATCCACATACGTTTTCAGTTCTGTCTCCGTCATACCGGAACCGGTTTTGGATGTATCGATCCCCAGCAGCTTCATCAGAAATTTTGAAAGCTTATCTACAAGAAATACAACCGGTGTCAGAAGCCAGATCAGCTTTAATATAAAGAAAGAATAAGCAAGTGCCAGTTTTTCTGCGCAGAGATTAGCTGCTGTTTTTGGTAAAATCTCGCCAAACATCAGAACAAGCACAGTCAGAACGCCTGTTGCGATACCGACTGCATAATTGCCAAACACCTTTATGGTAAATGTCGTCACAAGGGAAGATGCTGATATATTGACTATGTTATTTCCGATCAGGATCGTACTTAACATTTTTCCTGGATTTGAAAGTATTTTCTCGACACGTGCTGCACGTTTATCCCCACCTTCCGCAAGTGTATGGATGCGTACCAGATTCACGCAGGTAAGGGACGTCTCAGCAGAAGAAAAGAATGCTGAAAGCATCAGTAAAATAATGATGGTTACAATTTGAATCACTAGACCCGAGTCCAAAAAAGTTCACTCCTTTTGTTCTAAATATATAATATGAAAAATACAATAAACTAATGAAAAAGTCAAGAACAGGACGGTAAATAATGGGTAAAATCCTTCTGAAATTTCTTATCACAGCATATGCCATCACAACAGTCCTGCTGCTGATCCTGGCTCTGTTTGTCTATAAATGTTATCTGCCGGATAAAGTAGTAAATGCGTGCATCATCCTGATCTATATCCTTTCCACCTTTCTGGCGGGTTTCCTGTCCGGGAAACGGATCGGATCGCAGAAATATCTGTGGGGACTGTGTATCGGCGGTCTGTATTTCCTTGTCCTTGTGGTCGTTTCCCTTTGTATCAAAGGCTCTTTTACCGATCTGACATCCAATTTCCTGTTTACCATGTTTCTCTGCCTCGCAAGCGGAATGCTTGGTGGCATGATCAGTTGAAAGGAGGATCTGTATGGCTGTTGTTGTATTAGATGCCGGGCACGGTGGGAGTGACCTCGGCGCAACTTATCAGGGCAGACAGGAAAAAGACGATACACTGGCACTGACGCTCGCAGTCGGCAGACTGCTTGCCGAGGACCCGGATATCGATGTCGTCTACACCCGTGAAACGGATGTCTATGATACACCACTTGTCAAAGCCCGGAAAGCAAACGCGGCGAATGCAGACTATTTTGTCTCCATCCACCGCAATTCCACACCCGTTCCAAACACCTACTCCGGTGTGGAAACACTTGTCTACAGTAAGGGAACCCGTGCAGAAACGCTTGCGCGCAATATTGCCTCTGCACTTTCCGCAATCGGCTTCGCGGATCTCGGTACAACGGAGCGGAAAAATCTCACCGTATTAAAACGTACCAACATGCCCGCAGTCATTGTGGAAGTGGGGTATATCGATACGCCAAAGGATAATGCCTTTCTGGATGAGAATTTTCTCGCCGTCGCACGCGCGATCGCCGATGGGATCAAAAAGACGGTTCAGTAAGCCACAGATACAACATAAGTATCGTTAAGCCAGAAGGATCTCACTTCTCCCGGCAGGTGATTTTGCAAAATACCGCCGATCCCTTCCCCGGAAAGCTTGCAGCGTGCTTCCTTCTGTGTCCAGATTTCCGTAAAGTATTGGTCAGATTCCATTGCCAGTCCGGCTTCTTCCGGTGTAAAGCAGCATTTTATGACAGATTCCTTTCTGCTGCGGATGCATTCCACATCGATCCCGACCGGCTTATCTGCCATACAGCAGCAGACAAACGAACCTGCATGGGAAAGATTAAAAAATATATGCTCTTTCTCCAGGAAATAAGGCTTTCCATTGCCATCTTCCGCTTCCGTAGGGCATTCCCTGACCAGCCTCTCCGCCTCCTGTACGGAAGGTCGTGGCAACCAAATAAGAGAGTCAGCTTCTGCCGGCTCTCTTATCATTTGTCTGTTCTTTTCATATGCATATGCCTGTGCAAGCAGAATGCCTGCTCCGATGCAGCGCACCCTGTCCGGCAGATTTTTCAGTTTTTCTGCCTTCCTGCGCCGCCTGTCAGAGGAAATCCTCTCATACGAAGCAAACTCCTCTTCCGTCCATGCAATAGGCTCCGTTACATAGATCAAAGATTTCATATCCGTTCCTTTATGCCTGCTCCGGTTCTTCCTTGGCTTCTTCCTTCTGCTCCGGTATTACGACCTTCAGGCAAAGCTCATCGAGCTGCTTCTGGTCTACGACATTCGGTGCTTCACTCATCAGACAGGAAGCATCTTTTACCTTCGGGAATGCCATCACTTCACGGATGCTGTCCGCTTTGACAAGCAGCATGACCATACGATCAAGACCGTATGCCAGTCCTGCGTGCGGCGGAACACCGTATTTGAACGCGCTTAACAGAAATCCGAAACGATCCCACGCTTCTTCTTTCTTGATACCGATGACTTCAAACATCTTTTCCTGGATATCATCCTGATGGATTCTGACGGAACCGCCGCCCAGCTCAACACCGTTTAATACGATATCGTATGCTTTCGCACGGACACGTCCCGGATCGGAATCGATATACTGCCAGTCTTCTTCCATCGGCATTGTGAATGGATGATGCATGGCAACATAACGGTTTTCTTCATCGCTCCACTCCAGAAGCGGGAACTCTGTTACCCAAAGGAAATTGAATTTATTATCATCGATCAGTCCCATCTTATGTCCCAGATCCAGACGAAGGGCTCCGAGTACATTCCAGACGATCTTATTTTTATCTGCTGCAAATAACAGAAGATCTCCCGGTTCACCGTCCATTGCGCTGACCAGTGCTTTCAGTTCCTCCTCTGTCATGAATTTTGCAAAAGAGGATTTGTAGCTGCCATCCGGCAGTACAGCCAGATAAGCAAGACCCTTTGCGCCATTTCCCTTTGCATCATTGACAAGGGCATCGATCTTCTTACGAGGCATTTCAGCCTGTCCCTTTGCGTTGATACCACGGACACTGCCGCCATCAGCCAGTGCTGATGTAAATACGGAGAAGCCGCAGTTCTTTACAACATCGGATACATCCACAAGTTCCATGCCAAAACGGGTATCCGGCTTATCGGAACCAAAACGGTCCATGGCATCCTGCCATGTCATTCTCGGCAATGGAAGCTGTACATCCAGCCCAATCGCTTCTTTGCAGACATGCTGGATCAGACGCTCATTGACTTCCATAACGTCTTCTGCATCTACAAAAGAAAGCTCCATATCGATCTGTGTAAATTCCGGCTGACGGTCTGCACGCAGATCCTCGTCACGGAAGCATTTTGCGATCTGGATATATCTGTCATATCCGGAGCACATCAGGAGCTGTTTGAACAGCTGTGGTGACTGTGGCAGTGCATAAAAGCTGCCCGGATGCACACGGCTCGGTACCAGATAATCTCTTGCGCCTTCCGGTGTGGATTTATTTAAAATAGGTGTTTCAATCTCGATAAAGCCTTCCTTTGCCATGAAAGCACGTACTTCCGTACAAATCTTACTGCGCAGGATCAGGTTTCTCTGCAGATCCGGTCTTCTCAGATCCAGATAACGGTATTTCAGACGGATTTCTTCTTTTGTCTTGCTGTTCTCCTCGATCGGGAACGGTGGTGTTTCTGACTCGGAAAGAATGCGAACCTGCTCGGCGATCACTTCGATATCACCTGTTTTCAGGTTTTCATTTGTTGCGCCGGCTCTTTTTTCTACCTTACCGACAACAGCAACAACATATTCGCTTCTCAGCTTCATTGCCTTTTCAAAATTCTCACTGCCGCATTTGTCTTCTTCAAAGATCAACTGCAGGATACCACTTCTGTCGCGCAGATCCACAAAGATAATGCCGCCTTTATTACGCTGTTTTGCAACCCAGCCCATGACAGTTACTGTCTCACCGATGTTTTTTGCGGTTACTTCGGTACATCTGTGGGTTCTTTTCAGCCCCTTCATTGATTCAGCCATTTTTCATTCTCCTCTTCCTAATTTTTAAGTGCTTCTTTATAGAAATCCCGGAATTCACAATAGCCTTCCTTTGTCAGCTGTTCCTTCTGGAATTTTTTGTTTTTGTTCATGCGGACAACCAGTACCTGTCTGCCCTCGCTTCTGAGCTTCTGTGCCTCACTGATCACGTCACAGAGCCGATCCGCATCCATGCCCTTTTCTACTAAAAATGCGATCTTTTCCGCACTGCCCGGTACCTGGAAGCCCTGATCGAGCAGGATCGTGATGATTCGTTCAAATCCGATGGAGAAGCCACACGCCGGTGTATCTTTTCCGGTGAATTTTCCGACCATCTTATCATAACGTCCGCCACCTGCAACACTGCTGCCAAAGTCAGGCATTTCGATCTCAAAGATCGTACCGGTATAATAAGACATACCACGTACCAGTGTCGGATCGAATACGATCTCAAAATTGCCATCGACTGTCGCGCTGACGCTTGTACGTATCTCGCTTAAGCTGTCTGCCACGCCTTCTTCCAGATAATCGCCCAGTTCTCCGGCAAGATAAGCGATCGCATCGTCTGCTGCCTGCATGCCTTCAAACAGTTTACCGTATTTATCAACCATTTCCTGTGTGAAGCCGCTTTCCAGAAGCTCTGCCTTCACGCCGTCAAGACCGATCTTGTCCATTTTATCCAGAATGATAAATACAAGATCATACTGCTCCTCCGGGAAACCGGAATAAGCAGCCATTGCCTTTAAGATCCTTCTTTCATTGATACGCACCTTGAAGTTGGAAAAGCCCAGCTTACTGAGTGTTGTGGTTGTCGCAAGGATCAGCTCGATCTCTGCCAGATTACTTGGCTCACCCAATATATCGATATCACACTGCATGAACTGACGGAAACGACCCTTCTGCGGTCTGTCTGCTCTCCATACATTTCCCATCTGCAGTGCCTTGAACGGATTTGGCAGTTCATTGGCATGATTTGCATAATAACGGGAAAGCGGAAGTGTCAGGTCATAACGGAGTCCGCTGTCAACCAGATCATTTTCTTCCTTTGCCGTTTCCATATTCAGCTTTTCGCCGCGCTTTAAGATCTTGAAGATCAGCTTTTCATTTTCACCGCCCTGCTTGGAGCAAAGATTGCCAATGCTCTCCACACATGGTGTTTCGATCGGTGTAAAGCCAAATTTACGATAATTTTCTTTGATCACACCCATGACGTAATCACGGATCTGCATTTCCTCCGGAAGAATATCCTTCATTCCGTTTACCGGTTTCTTATTCAGTGCCATATAAATTACCCTTTTCTTTCCTATTGATTACCTAATTGTTTCACATTGTCTGATTTTACTACTTTTTTGATGCGTTCTCAAGAGTTATTGGCATCTTTTTACTATTATCTTTAGTTATAATATCAAAATAAGTATAATCTTTCTATTGCTCAATTGCGGTATATAACGGTATATTAATATTATTTTTTCTATTATTATAACAATACTTATAATACTTTTTCCCACCTCCTCTTGACATGGTTTTCATTACTACATATAATATTGTAGACAATATGACACGTCATAGCTTCATGATTACATATCTATGACAAAAAAGAAATCCAAAGGATACAGGTGACGATATGTTCCAGATAGTTGTTGACTCTGCTGCCAATATTCCGGCAGAGCTTGTGAAAAAGTACCAGATTCAGGTGCTTTCTTTTGTGAATTATGTAGACGGTAAGGAGCTTGTCTGCTTCGATCCGGCTCTCTCTCCGGAAGAAGAACGGGAAAAAGGCAAAAAATATTATGACGCGATGCGTGCAGGCATGGATGTCAAAACAGGACTGATCTCCAGTGGAGATTTTGAAGCCTGCTTCCGCAGCATTATGGAAAAGGATGAAGATGTCCTTTATTTTTCTCTCAGTAAAAATATCAGCGGTAACTTTAACTCCGCAAGACTTGCAGCTGAAGAACTGATGGAAAATCCGCCATGCGGCAGAAAGATCCGCATGATTGATTCCCTGAATGCCTCTCTGGCACAGGGCATTTTAGCAATCTACGCCAGTGAAATGCGTTCGCAGGGCATGGAAGTAGACGCAGTTGCCGACATACTGGAAACTTATCCCGCAAAAATGAACGGCGTATTTACAGTCGGCGATCTGAAATATCTGGCAAAAACAGGACGTCTGACCGGTTCTGCTGCTTTTGTCGGTAATCTTCTGCAGATCAAGCCGATCCTGCGCGGCAATAAAGACGGCTATATCGTACAGTTCAAGAAATGCCGTGGCAGAAAAGCTGCCTTGAATACGCTGATCAATTTAGTCTGCGATACGATCGTGGAACCGGAAAAACAGATCATCGGTATTGCACATGCAGATGCTTATGAAGATTCTCTGTATGTGATGGACGAGATCCAGAAGCGTATAAAAGTGCGTGACTTTATCAATACTTCCTATGATTATTGTACAGGCAGCCATGTCGGTCCGGATACCATTGCCCTGTTCTATATGGCAAAGGATCGTGAGCTTGGCGTCACCCCAGATGCTGAATAAGATGCCCGCAATGCAGAATACAGATTACAAATACCCAATAAAATAAGCAACAGAAAAGCTCCGCTGATCGCGGAGCTTTTCTAATGCCCTCTCAGGCTTTCTCTTCTTTTTCTTTCTCTATCGTATACTTGCCGGAATAATAATTCAGGTCGGTCATCACCTGGGAATCCGGTGATTTACGGATATCACGCAGATATTCATGCGTATTGAAATCGTCCGCTTCAAATTCGATCATTGCCACCGCAATGTTGGAACAATGCGCTGCAATACGCTCTAAGTTGCTGAGCAGGTCATTAAAAGCAAATCCGTTATTGATATCACAGTTTCCTTTTTGCAGGCGGATGATATGATTTTTCTTGATCTCGCCGCAGAGCAGCCGGATCGTAATACGCAGCGGCTCTACCCGGTGTGCGATTTCTATATCATCATGCTCAAATGCATGAATGGTCAGCTCCATGATCTCTTTCACTGCTGCGATCAGCACCTCTGATTCCTTCTGGGCTTCCGGGGAGAAGCGGATATTTTTCTCGCTGATCTCCTTTGCCACTCGTGAAATACCGCAGGCATGATCGGCAATTCGCTCAAAATCACTGACTGTATGCAAAAACTTTGCACTCTGCCGTGTCTGCTGCTGGTTCTGCTCTGTCGCGGTAACACGCATCAGATAAGTGCCAAGCCTGTCTTCGTATTTATCGATGATCTTTTCTTTGTCCTGGATCTTATTATAGGCTTCTGTTGTATACTGCTCCATCAGATGCAGG
Source organism: Kineothrix sp. MSJ-39 (assembly GCF_018917935.1). Lineage (GTDB taxonomy): Bacteria > Bacillota > Clostridia > Lachnospirales > Lachnospiraceae > CAG-194. The sequence continues at coordinate 126,041 of NZ_JAHLPN010000006.1, forward strand.
GCACGCATCACATTTTTCTGTGCGCCTGTTGCCATTCCGTTCATAACCGTATGCACCTGTGCAAGTGCAAGCTCCGGGTTGCGCAGGAAGCGTTCCTCCAGCAGATCGAAATCCGCCTGATCTTCCATTTCGTCTTCCGTTTCTTTGATCAGCCAGAATACCAGCTTATTGATCTGCTTGATAAACGGTGCCAGGATCAGGATCGTGACAACACGATATACGGTATTTAACAGTGCTATGGATACGGAAGTCATCTGCCTGTCCATAAAGGCGAACTGCTTTCCGCCCGTCAGGATCGCCTGCAGGGCATAAAAAACACTGCCGCAGATGATCATACCGAATAAATCGTTGATCAGATAAACAAGCGCGGTTCTTTTACCGTTTTTATTAGAGCTGACACCACTCATCAGAACCGGGCAGGAAGCACCGATACCGATACCCATGACGATCGGCAATGCTGCTGAAAACGGTACATAACCGGACATAGCGATCGACTGCAGGATACCGACTGATGCGGATGCGCTCTGCAGGATCGCGGTAATGAGAATACCGATGAAAATACCGAGCGCCGGATTTGAGAACTTTGTCAGAAGTCCCGTAAACTGCGGAATATCCTGTAACGGTTCCATCGCTGTTTTCATGGTAGACATACCCATCATCAGAATCGTAAATCCAAACAGGATATCACCAACCGCACGGTAAGAATCTTTCTTTGAAATACTTCTGACCAGCAGACCGAGGATCGCCACGATCGCAGCAATGCTGGTAGAAGAAAGCAGGGAGGCGATACCGCCTGCTCCCTGGATATCGGACAGACATAAGATCCATCCTGTGATACTCGTTCCGATATTGGCACCCATGATAATACTGATGCCCTGTACGACCTTCATCATACCGGAATTTACAAAACCGACCACCATAACGGAAGTCGCAGAAGAAGACTGGATAATAGCCGTTACGCCCGCACCCAGTAAAATACCTTTTATCGGATTGCTGGTCAGCTTATAAAGAAGGGTTTCCAGCTTATTACCTGCCACCTTCTTGATACCGTCTCCCATGACGTTCATACCATATAAAAAGAGTGCGATGCCGCTCAAAAGTCCAAGCAGTAGCGTGATTATCTTCACCGTATCCATAAATGAATCCTCGTTCCTTGCCTGTTTTTCACAGGCTTTTTTCTTACGCTCTGCTTCTATTGTATTTTTGTATCGGCAAAGTGTCAATTCATTTTTTCAAAAGCAGCGACATTTCTCCGCCTATGCCAGGATCTCACCCCCTGAAATCAAAGCTCTGTCCGATCTCGCTCTCCGCTTTTGTCAGCACATTCCTTTCTGTGGAATCATACGCATATCTGGAAACCGCATCCACCAGATCCTCTATAGTATCTGCCTGAAATTCCAGATAATCCGGCTGCTGCTCTGTTTCTTCTGCCTTTTCCGCCTTTTCGTCCTTCCGCTTTTCTATCCGTTCTTCCTGGGCTTCCTTCTCCGCCTTTTTCTTTGCCTTCGCTTTTTCTGCCTTCTTGGCTTCTTGTCTTTTCTGCAGCGCTTTTGTCTGTGCGGTATTGGCTTTTTCTACTGTGGCAAAGAAGGAGGCTCTGCCGTCCTCTCCGATCCGCATACCAAAATTCTTAACCTTTGCACCGCTGCTCAGCAGACTGTTTTTCGCACTCATGAGCTTACTCTGGGACATGGCGATCAAGCCCTCATATTTCTTACGGAAGTTTTCATCCGTCGCCATTCTTTCCAGCTTTTCCTCATCGATCAGAACGACAGGTTTGCTGGCATTGCCATAGGCAGAAGCATTTGCCTCCACCTGTGATTTCATATCCTTACTTACCAGAATGAAATCCATTCCGTGAAACTTGTTTTTCAGCTTGTCATAATAAGCTTTCGCTTTGTCTGACAGTTCCACATTGCCGACAACAGTTCCGTATCCCGCCTTTGTCGATGGCGCAAGGGAACTGCCTTCAGAAACAGGCTTCCATTCGGACACCTTGACTGTGTCAGATTTAGAAGCCGTTTTTCCTGTCTCTTTTTGATTTTCAGTTTTTACCTGCTGGGAATTCTGATAGACCTGGTTTGCCTGTTGATAAGAAACACCTGATATACTCATATTTACTTCCTCCTTGAAGTTTGTTCCGCCTCAAATCCTTTTGAGAACCTTCTTATATAATGTATATCGGTTGTTTTTTCAGTTTCTGAAGGGGGAAATGCCCGGGCTCCGTTTCTTAAAGGGACAACAGCCAGATCAATTTGGAAATGATTTTCCTTTCAACCTCATATTCTTCCTACCCACTCACTTGCCGGTGCAGAGATCAGCGTGATCTGCCGCGTTTTACTGTCCGTCTTCACTTCTTTTTTCATGTATTTCAGTGCAACCTCATTGATCTCTGAAAGGAATCCTGAAAATTCCTCATCCGTCAACATCAATGTACAGTTTGTAAACAACAGCATATCTTTTTTCAGATCCACATGTTCACCGGCAAAATATTTTGCAAATGATGTACATATACTGAGCAGTGCCATCTGCACAGCATTTCCGCCTTCATCTTCCGTTTCCATAGCGTTCTTATTTAACTGATAAATGCTTTCGATGGTGCCACGGATCCTGTTCTCACCCACTACTACAAGGATAGAGCTGTCCGTCAGTATTTTCATGTGGCGATACAAACTTGCACTCGGAATATCAGGCAGTGCTTTTCTCAGTTCCTTGACCGTTCCGGTCTCATGAATTAAAAAGAACTGAAAAATTCTCTGCCTGACGGGATTCATTACAATTTCAGCGATTTCCATATACGACTTCTCCTTCCATCTTTACAATCCACGCATTCAATTCTTTATCATAAAGTTGTGGAATATTGTGTGCTGCTTTTTTCCATATCCTGCATTGGCAATGCGGATTCCTTTTCCCCATTTCTTCGACACTTCCGACCACCTCTGCCTGCTCCCTTTCTCCTGCAAATGCATAAACCGGGATAGAAACCTTTTCGAAGCCTTTTACGCTATCCAGTGTGATCCCGTTATCTACGGACCGGCGAACGGTTTCTATGGTAACCTGCTGCATCTGTTCCACAAATTCTTTGCGCTGTATCCTCTGCAGTCCATTCAGAAAGCCGATCAGATTGCAAATCCATCTTTTACGAAACAGCATATATTGTTTTTCATTTTGTTCCATCACAGACTGCAGCATCTTATCAGGCTTTTCCAGCCAGGGGCTTATCATAATTGCGCCCCAAAAAAGTTCTTCATGCTCTGCCACCAATTTAAACGCAATTTGTGCACCCAGAGAAAATCCGACAAGCAGTACTTTTTGATGCAGACTTGTGATATAAGAAACCAGTTCCCTTATCTGGCTGTCTGTATCAAATGTTTTACCCGTTTCCTTTCCATATCCCATCAGATGCGGAATGATCAGGTGATATTTTTCTGCCAGAATGTACTGTCTGCTAAACATATGCACAAAATTAGCGCCGTGCAGCATGACTATGATCTCTTTATTTTCTTTTCCGTACTCTTCCGCATACATAATAAGCTCCTTATACCTTCTCTTTATGATTCTCTATAGTGATATTTTCTCAATTTTTTACCCATTAAAATGCAGATGAGACTTCCGCTTATGCCAAGCAGGAACATCATCATCGCGGCGCCGGATCCCTTGCCCGAACCAAAAAGTGCTTTTAAAATGGATTGTCCGCCATACCTTGCCATAAATGGTTCGCATATATCATCTACCATAAAACCACCTAAAAATAATCCAATGGGAATTGTAAAAAACTGCAATGTATTTCTACACGCATAAACACGCCCCTGTAGTTCTACCGGAATGAAGCACCTGAGAATAACTTCCAGATTTGTACTCATAACCGGTACCAAAAGCCAGCCGATCACCTGTCCCAAACACCATAACAGCGGTTCTCTGGCAAAAGCCATGATAAAGTTTTCCGTTCCCATTGAAAATAACATGGTCAGATATACAACCTTTACCCGATCTTTCGGTTTTGGTAAAACGGATGCAAGCAGACTTCCGATGATCATAGCAACACCGGAACAGGAAGTAACAATTCCAAGAACTGCCTGCCCGCCTTTCGGATTCGGCAGTACATATCCCGGTAATGCTGCATCAAAAGCAGAAGATATCAGATTAATACCTGCCATAAATAATAACAGTGTCATAATCATTGGATTGTCCTTCAAAAATCCAATTCCTTCTTTTGCAAGGAGAAGGATACTTTCCTTTTTTTCATTTCTGTGGTTCTCCGGAATCTTAACAAAAAACTGCAGTGCCACAAATGCGATCAAAAAGCTTCCGATATCTGCTGCTATTGCTCCATCCAGTCCCAAAAAAGAATATAGTGCTGTAGCAAGCAATGGATTCAAAACAGATATGAGTGATCTTGATAAAGAACGAAGCGCACTTGTCTTCTGATAGTGCTTTTCTGGAATAATAAGCGTCATGGCAACTTCCGATGCCGGCTGCTGCACTGTGTTCATCAATCCGGAAAATGCGTTTAATGCATATAAATGCCATACCATCAAGCAGTTTGCATGATATAACCCAAATACAGTTATGGTACAAAGCACTGCAAGTACATCACATATCAGCATTGTTTTCTTTTTGTCCCACCTGTCCGTCAGTGCTCCGGCAAATATACTCATCAACACATATGGGGCATAAGAGCATATGGTAAGTGCTGCCGTACGCAATGAAGAACCAGTCTTCTCGTATAACCACAATGTCAATGCGAATGCTGTGATACTGCTTCCAAGCTGTGACACACTCTGGGTACTCCAGAGTATCAAAAAGTCTCTTAATTGATATAATTCATTTTTTCTTCTATTCATTTCTTTGCTCCTTTTCATAACATTTTTATCAGAAGCAAAGTCTGAGGATATCAGCCTGATGCTGTTCCTCCACGCAGTCTCCTCAGACTCTGCATGGAGCTGTTACAATATCCCGCCTTATATTCCGACTGACCAGCTCTCCAGCCTCCCCTTTTCCTGTCCGGCAATGTCATTTTACCCCCCATATTGATGTGCTTCTTATGTCATGGATGTGTTTTCATTATAACACCTGAGAGAAACATCTCTAACTCCATTACACCATAGCCGGAAAGAAGTTCTCTCAATGCCGCAGAAGCTGTTGCAATATATTTTTTCATTTTCCAGGAATCCGGTGAAACGTGCATTTGCAGGAAGACAGCTCCAACCGAACGCAATGGACAAAAGCTGTGTTTGGATTCCGCGCCTCTTTTGAGCCAGCATTTTTGCAAAGTAAATCCCATAGAACACGGCCAATGCAAAAATTGCCAGCAGTGCATATAGCAAATGGTTTTCCAGATCATATTTCATTGGTTTCACTTCCTCCCATACTCGATACCAGCTATGATTCACGCATCCGAAGAATCTTGGTTTTTATGGATCATGGAGCCGATGACAAGACCGACCAACATCCCAAGAGAAATGCCGATTCCAGTATCGTTCCATATCGCCCCGCCAAGTGCAGTGCCGAGGCACATACCAAGACACATGCCCTCTGTTTCATAATCGCCATTCTGTTTTTTGCCTTTCTTCTTCACTGCACTCCTGGCAAAAAAGATTGCCAGCAGCAGTCCCATTGCCACCCAAGGCGAGGCGGCCCGAATAAAATCCCAAATCGAATCCATATTTGCATCTCCCTTATTTACGTTTTGCTTTGTTCATCCCCCATGCAAGACGAGTGTCAGGCCGAAAAGCGGATTTTGCGGGGTTGCCCTCACAGATCTCATGACTGAGGCTGTTCAGATCATAGACTGCCGACCAAATCGTTTCAAAATGCAGCTTCTTTTCATATTGGCAGAGGAACCCTCGCTTGCCGGAGATCAGTTCCTTACATTTTTCAAAAGACATACGTTCGTCCGCCAACACTGATTCCAGCGTTGCCAGACGGTCACGGGTCTGGTACCAGTTTTCATCTTCCGCATTGTATTGCTGCATCGCCGGAGTAATGAAATGGTTCGTAGCTGCAGCGTATTTTTCACACCAGCGAACAGATACCTGCTCTGCCGTACACTCTGCAACAAACATCTCTCCCATACTGTCAGCAACAACAATGTTATGCGCGGAGGAAATCGGAATGTTCTGCAATAACCTGGCCGCTTCCCCAGCAGTTTTGCATTCCTCCAAAATCAGCCGGATCAGAAACCCTCCATTGATTCCGGGTTTCACCGTCTTGGGCAGCAGGAATGTCAACGCCGCTGCCAAGCCATGTTCATTCATCCCGTCCTCCACACAGATCATGGCTGTGGAGTGAGCAAGGAAGATATTTTTATTCTCCGGCATATAGAGTACACTCTCGCTCGTCTTTTTATATTCCGGGAACATATCCATATTGCGGCCAAAGTAAATATGCTCGCCGCTGCGCACAGCGAATACACTGCACCCATGATTGCTCTCAAAACAATACAGGGCAGCCAGCCAGCAGGCTACCGCTTCATAGCGCTGCCCCAAACCATCGGCAAGTCCGCGGACTTCCTGCATGATACCGGGAAGGTATTTCTCGTAGATAGGGAGGCAGGAAAGTCCAAATGTGGTCTGTTGCTCCGGTATGATAATCACAGGAGATAGATCAACACCTGATTTTACAAGCAGCTCTCCATAGTGCCGGCCCATATCATAATGGTTTCCTCTTAATCTTGGATGGTACATCGTGTTACCTCGCATTCATGATCGTATTCTTTTCCCGTATGGAAAGGATGAAGGCTGTCAGCATAAGTGGCAAGCCGCTTATCACTCCAATCATCAACGGCCCCAGGAGAAGTTTGTCAGCGTAAGCCGGATTCAGGAAAAGCATCGGAACACCGGCAAAGGCGTTGATTGCACCGTGACAGAGCGCCGGAACCCAGATGCAGTTTGTTTTCTCGTAGAGGAAGTCAAACACGATCCCCATTGCAATCGTAATGACGCAGAACAGCAGTAGTCCCGTCACCGGAGCGCCCCAATAGCTCGTTCCATACTCATACCCGGCAAGCAGCATAATGGGCCAATGCCAAACACCCCAGACAGTGCCACCGATCAACCGGCCTTTTACAATACCGAAATGTTCTTTCAGAATTGGGTACATCGTTCCTCGCCAGCCAGCTTCCTCTCCAATGGCAAACAGCATATTCACAAATGGAGCGTATGTAATTGCAGATACTGTACTGATGACTGCATACATCTGAACAGAAAGGCCATTGCTCTCCAGCTGGGCTAGTCCTTCATTTCCCAATAATGTGCGGGCATATGCGAAAGTGGTATCCAAAGCATCAGGGACAAGCAGAAAGTATAGTCCGGCTCCAATCATTCCCAAGATTGCCGGAACAAACCACGCAAAGAGGATCCAGCGGATGTTTCCCTTTATATGTGGCTTCCAGCCAATTCTTCGTATTCCCGCTCCCGATAGAACAGCCGCGAGCAGTGGGGCAAACATAGACACTGCCAGCACTACGGAATAACCCATGCTGTTTCCTTTGCGATATAGGACACCGGCAATGATTTGAAAAATCCATGCGGCTCCAAATGCCCAAAGCAAATATTTTGATAGTTTCTTCATAACGAATACCCCCTAATAATAAAAATAACGCAGAACGAACTCGATCTCACATCAAATTCAGCTCTGCGTCTTAGCGTCTGTCTGTTTCAAAAGCGTTATATGAAATTGTCGTAAATCAATGAGTGTTTCCTGCTTGCACTTTGGGCAGAAGAGAAGATAATTCTGAAGAACGGTATCTTCTCGCAGCCACACACGGGTCTTCCCATGACAATGCGGGCATAGCAGCCATTTCCCTTGTTTTTCCATAATCATCACCTATTCGTTCGATGGGGCAGAAATGAGTGTGATCTGCCGTGTTTTGCTGCCTTCCACTGCCTCTTTTTTCATGTACTTGACCGCGATCTGATTGATTTCCGTAAGGAAACCCAAAAATTCCTCGTCCGTCAGTAGCAGCGTGCAGTTTGTAAATAGCAGCATATCCTTCTTGGGATCAGCCTTGCCACTGGAAAAATACTTCGCAAATGCTGCACAGATACTGAGCAGTGACATCTGCACCGCATTTCCGTTTTCATCTTCCGTCGCCATAGCATCTTTGTTTAATTGGTAAACACTTTCAACGGTACCGCGAATTCGATTTTCGCCCACAACCATAAGAATCGTACTATCTGTAAGAATCTTTATGTGCCGATACAGGCTTGCACTGGAAACATCGGGCAGGGCTTTTCTGATCTCCTTGACCGTGCCGGTTTCATGAAGCAAAAAATACTGAAAAATCCGCTGCCGAACAGGATTCATTACAATCTCCGCCATCTCCATAATGCTATCGCTCCTCAAAACGTTCTCTATAAATATTATATTCTCATTTTTGAGAATGTCAAGGGTATCTGTAAAAATTACTGGAAGGCATCACGATCAAAGGTACCTGCTGCAAAGTCAGAAATTTCCTATAAATTCAAAAAAGCTGCATACAGATTAGCATTATGCCATCTGTATACAGCCCTTATCTACTCTGCACTTTCTAAGTCTAATGTTTCAAATTCTTTATCACTCATTTTTCCATAACACATTACAATATTTTATTGAAAAGTGAACTATTCTTCCGCAAACAGCTTCTTTTTCCGCTCGATCATTTCATCAATCTTTTCTATATACAGTGCAACATCCTTCACATTATCACACCGCTCGATCCGTCCGTCCGGGAAGACACGTTTTGTAATGCTGCCTGCACCGAGGGCTACGATCGTCTGCAGTTCCTCCATGATCAGAATATTGTATATGCCATATTTTCCGTCCCGTGCATAGCCCACGTTTTCAAAATTACCGGACATATTTTTTTGCCGGTAGAGATAATAAGGCTGCATGGAAAGTGCCCGTGCGCCTTCTGCTGCAATCTCCATCGTTTCATCCGTATTGTGGATGGAAAATACCTGATGCTCGTCCATATAACGACGCAGTCTGGAAGCCCGTTTGATCGCCAGCGAATGTACGGTCAGCGAATCCGGCGAAAGTGCCTCGATCTGGCGGATCGTTTCTGCCACATCTGCCTCATCCTCACCCGGAAGTCCTAAAATAATATCCATATTGATATTGTCAAAGCCAAGCTCTCTTGCCATATGGTAAGCGTCTACTGCCTGCCTTACCGTATGCCTTCTGCCAATCAGCTGCAGCGTTTTATCATGCATGGTCTGCGGATTGACCGAGATCCTCGTCACACCGTATTTTTTCAAAACCTCCAGTTTTTCTCTTGTGATGCTGTCCGCTCTGCCTGCTTCTACCGTAAATTCTTTTACCGTACTGAAATCAAAGATCTCTTTCAGATTACGGATCAGTCTGTCAAGCTGCTCTGCCTCCAATGTGGTAGGTGTGCCACCGCCGATATACACAGTATCCAATACTTTATCCTTGCAGATCCTTGCCGTTTCCTGCATTTCCCGGATCAGACAGTCAATGTAAGTTTCCACCCGTTCCCGGAATGCGGCGATCGGATAAGAGGTAAACGAGCAGTACAGACAGGTTGTCGGACAAAATGGGATTCCGATGTAAAGGCTGTAGCCATCATGCGTGATCTGGCTTAAGATTGCCTTTTCCCGCTTTGCAATATCAATGGCAAGCTCTGTCTTTTCCCGGCTGACATAATGCTCCTGTTTAAAAAAAGCTGCAACCTCTGCTTCTTCCTTTCCTTCCTCCAGCATCGTCATCGCGATCTTTGTCGGTCTGATGCCTGTCAAGTTACCCCAAGGCAACTTTTTACCTGTATATACTGAAAGGCTTCTGTATAAAAACTTTTTAAACTCATTTTTGAAAGCCGGAGCTGTTCTTTCGATGTCCGCTGTTCCCAGTGTCCATAAAGTTCCATCTTCCGGCTTTATTGTGATCTGTGTTTCATCTACTGTGATGGTGAATACCTGTGCAGGCTCCTCTGCTGACTTCTTTTCCACACTTTCCGGTGTCAGAACCTTTACGGTTTCCTCCGGGTAAAATGCTTTTACCAGTGAATGGATGTCGTATTCCCATCCTGCTTTATTGATCTTAACCTGTATCATCTTATGCTTCTTTCCTATTGTACAAAGGGATTGTATTTTTTCTCATGACCGATCGTTGTTTCGCCGCCATGTCCCGGATAAACCTGCACATCATCCGGCAGTAAAAACAGTTTTTCATTGACAGAACGGATGATAGCGGAATAGCTTCCCGTTTCAAAGTCAGTTCTGCCGACAGATTCCTGAAACAGCGTATCGCCACTGATCAGAACCTTGTCTTTTGCAAAGTAATAACAGCAGCTTCCGACCGTATGTCCCGGTGTTGCGATCACCTTTGCCGTCATGCCTGCCAGTGTGATCTCATCTCCGTCCTTTACATAGACATCCGGTATCACCGTTTCCGGTCTGCCGCACTGTGCGGACAGATTTGTTTCTGCGTTTTCACAAAGTGCCTTTTCCACATCCAGCGCATAGATTTTAGCACCGGACAACTTTCTCAGCTCGTTTGCGCCCCAGATATGGTCAAAATGTCCATGCGTCAGTAAAATACCGGCGATCTGAAGCCCTGCCTTCTGCACCTGTTCATACAGATAGGCTCCCTGATCCGCAGGATCTACAAAAACAGCTTCTTTACTTCCTTCTTCATATAAGTAGTAACAGTTTGTCTGGCACATGCCCAGCATGATTTTCCCGATCTTCATAGATTCCGCGCTCCTTTTATTTTTAGCCTGTCGTTCTCTCGATACTGAGAACACTTTCGATATTATGCAGCTTATCGATCACCCTGTTCAGTTCTTCCTTGGAAGAAATCTCAAACGCTACATTCATCGTTGCAACGCCTTGTTTGCTCGTCCTTGTATTCATGCTCTGGATATCGATATTTTTCTCTGTCAGAGCTCTTGAAACATCCGCCAACAGTCCGTTTCGGTTATTCGCATAGATCGTGATCTCCGCGAAATATCTGCCCTTTCCGTCGATGGACTCTTCCTGCCATTCCGCATCGATCAGACGGCTTCTTTCGATCTCCGGCAGATTGATAATATTGACACAATCCGTTCTGTGGATGGAAATACCTCTGCCTCTTGTCACAAAACCGATGATCTCATCTCCCGGTACAGGCGAACAACACTTCGAGAATCGGACAGCCACATCATGGATGCCCTTCACAACAATACCGTTTTCCGTCTTGGAGCGTGGTAGCATCTGCTTGGCTGCTGCACTTTCCTCCACTGCTTTGATCACTTCTTCATCGGAAAGCTCCTTCGGATGGTCACGGTCATACATTTCCTTCATCTTATTGATGATCTGACCTTCTTTCAGACCACCGTGTCCGAGTGCGGCAAGGACGGATTCCCAGTCACGGAATCCGAATTTTTTCATAATGGATTCCATATATTCCGGACGCATGATATCCACCTGATTGATCGCCTTTGCCTTACAATAAGAAAGCAGAAGTTCACGTCCTTTGATGATATTATCGTCCTTCAGTTCGTTTTTAAACCACTGATTGATCTTATTTTTTGCCTGTGTCGACTTTACAACATTCAGCCAGTCACGGCTCGGGCCCTTGGAGTTCTGACTCGTTAAGATCTCCACACGGTCGCCGTTGTTGATGACGTAATCGATCGTCACCAGCTTGCCGTTGACACGGGCTCCGATCATCTTATTGCCGACAGCGGAATGGATGCTGTATGCAAAATCGATCGGGGTAGAACCGGCAGGCAGGTTTTTGACATCCCCTGTCGGGGTAAAACAATATACACTGTCAGAGAACAGATCCAGATCGCTCTTGAGCAGGTTCATGAACTCTCTGTTATCCGACATATCTCTCTGCCACTCCAGGATCTGGCGCAGCCATGAGAGCTTTTCTTCTTCGGCTCCGGTATTGATCTTTTTACCGTCGGAAGCCTCTTTATATTTCCAGTGGGCGGCAATACCATATTCTGCCGTCTTATGCATTTCATAGGTACGGATCTGGATCTCGAACGGCTGACCGGAAGAACCGATCAGTGTCGTATGCAGCGACTGATACATATTCGCCTTTGGCATGGCAATATAATCTTTAAATCTGCCCGGGATCGGTTTGTACATTTCGTGAATGACACCAAGTGCCGCATAACAATCCTTGACCGTATCCACGATAATACGGACAGCAAACAGATCGTAGATCTGATCGATCGTCTTATTCTGGTTCTTCATCTTCTTATAAATACTGAAGAAATGCTTGACTCTGCCATCAATCTTTGCCTTGATGCCCGCACGTGCAATATGCGCACTGACCTCATCTACAATATCCTGTACATACTTTTCACGTTCTACTTTTCTGACCGCGATCTTATCCACCAGATCATAATATACATCCGGCTGCAAATATTTCAGTGACAAGTCATCCAGCTCGACCTTTACCTTCATGATACCAAGACGCTGCGCGATCGGCGCGTAGATGTCCATGGTTTCTCTGGCTTTCTCCTGCTGCTTTTCCGGTGTCATATGCTTGAGGGTACGCATATTATGCAGTCTGTCGGCAAGTTTGATGATGATGACACGGATGTCCTTTGCCATGGCGAGAAACATCTTACGCATGTTTTCCGCCTGCAGATCCAGCTTGTCGCCCTGATACTGCAACTGTCCCAGCTTTGTCACACCATCGACGAGAAGTGCCACATCGTCACCGAATTCTGCCCGGATCTGATCTGTCGTCATGATCGTATCTTCCACAACATCATGCAGAAGTCCTGCCGCGATCGTTTCTTTGTCCATTTCCAGATCTGCCAGTATGATCGCAACACAAAGCGGGTGGATAATGTATGGCTCGCCGGATTTTCTTGCCTGATCCTTATGTGCATCATTTGCCACCTTATAGGCACGCTCGATCAGCGAAATATCATCACTCGGATGGTATCTTCTCACACGTGTGATCAAATCCTGATACAGCTCCTCCGGTGTTTTGTATTCCGCCATTGCTTCAATATGACCATCATCTAATACCAGTTCGGTTTTTTTCTGTTCTTCAGCCTTTGTCAATTCTTCCACAATATCGCCCACTCAGTCTTCTCTTTGTTTTGAACCGGAAGCCGATTTTCTTCAGCCACCAGTCCATAATATTATATTATTATTTGACATTTTCGTCAATAATCGTCGATTTGTATGGGAGATACACTTGTAGGGTTACAATTGATGTGACACCTACCACTATACAAAAACGGTTGAGTCCTATAGAATTTTAATCGCCAAACCAAAACTCCAATGAAAAGGATTCTCAACCGCCATGAATACAATA
>NZ_JAHLPN010000007.1 GCF_018917935.1 Kineothrix sp. MSJ-39
CGCATAGTATAATTACTATTGGTATTGTTATTTAGTAGCATAATTAATTATACCAAAAAATCGCTCAGACCTCACGGTCCGGGCGATTTTTCTGTCAGGGGAGTTTTTTTACAGCCCCTTTTATAGATTCGTTACAAAATATCGCGAAATGTAAATTGTTTTGTGTATGGGGCGTGCTATATACTATTATGAGCAGGATAAATGAAGCGGAAATACAGTGCAGATGAACCATATGAGTAAGTTATGACAAAACAGGATGAGGAAAAGCTATGATTGCAGTGATCAGAGGAACCGGCTCGTATATTCCACCGCGGGTGGTGGAAAATGAGGAGCTAAAAAATTATATAGAAACAAGCGATACATGGATCAGGGAACGGACAGGAATAGAAAGGCGCCACGTCGTGACGGATGATACAGTCGCCTCCATGGCTGCAAAAGCAGGTAGAGCGGCATTGGAAAATGCCGGAATACAGGCGGAATCGCTGGAGCTGATCATCGTATCCACAACAAGCCCAACGCAGATGATCCCATGCAATGCCTGTCTGGTGCAAAAGGAGCTTGGAGCGGTGAATGCATCATGTTTTGACCTGAATGCAGCCTGTAGCGGATTTGTCACAGCTTACCAGACGGCCTGTGCTTATATAGAAAGCGGATTGTATCAGAAGATCCTTGTGATCGGCAGTGAAGCGCTTTCCTGTATTACGGACTGGTCGGACCGCGGTACCTGTATTTTGTTTGGAGACGGAGCAGGTGCAGTGGTACTGGCGGCGGAAAAGGGAAAAAAACAGGAATCTGTCTGCGGTGCAGATGGCAGCATGGGGGATGCACTGACATTATACAGCGGATATTTATCAAATCCGTTTGGAACACCGGTGCAGGAAGAAGCCGTGGCTGACGGAAGGAAAAATGCGTTTGTACGGATGGACGGGCAGGCAATTTTCCGGTTCGCCGTCCGGAAGGTACCACAGATCATCGAGGAGCTGTTGCAGAAAAACAACTTACAGAAGGAAGAGATCAAATATTATATTTTGCATCAGGCAAATACACGGATTGTGGAAGCTGTTGCCAAAAGAACCGGGCAGCCCATCGGGAAATTTCCGATGAACGTACAGGAATATGGAAATACATCCTCTGCTTCTGTTCCGATTTTATTGGATGAGCTTTGCCGGGGCGGAAAAGTAAGAACCGGAGACAGACTGGTGATCGCAGGGTTCGGAGGCGGACTGACCTGGGCTGCCAGTGTTGTGACATGGCGGTAGGAAGATGGAAATGGGAAAAGGAGAATATGATGCATACAGAAATAAATGAAATACTGGGAACGGAATATCCGATCATACAGGGCGGTATGGCATGGGTCGCAGAATATCATCTGGCTGCAGCAGTATCGGAAGCCGGTGGATTTGGGCTGATCGGTGCAGCGAATGCACCGGCTGACTGGGTCAGGGAGCAGATCCGGAAAACAAAGGAATTAACGGATCGTCCATTCGGTGTAAATGTCATGTTAATGAGCCCCTACGCGGACGAAGTTTCCCGGGTGATCGCAGAGGAAGGCGTAAAGGCTGTTACAACAGGAGCCGGTAATCCGGAAAAATATATGGAACTGTGGAAAGCACGGAATATCAAAGTCATTCCGGTTGTGGCATCGGTTGCACTGGCAAAGCGTATGCAGCGTTGCGGAGCAGATGCGGTCGTGGCAGAAGGATGTGAATCCGGCGGTCATATCGGAGAAAGCACAACGATGACACTTGTACCGCAGGTTGTGGACGCAGTTGATATCCCGGTGATCGCTGCAGGAGGAATCGGCGATGGCAGAGGAATCGCATCAGCACTGATGCTGGGGGCGAAAGGTGTACAGATGGGTACGCGGTTTGTGGTCACAAAAGAATGTCAGGTGCATCCGGCTTATAAGGAACGCATCATCCGGGCAAAAGATATTGATACCAAGGTCACGGGGAGAAGTACAGGACATCCGATCCGGGCACTGCGGAATGACATGACAAAAGTTTACCTGCAAAAAGAGCAGGAAGGAGCATCTGTTGAGGAACTGGAACTTCTGGCATCCGGTGCACTCAGAAGAGCCGTGCAGGAAGGAGATATTCATAACGGCAGTCTGATGTCCGGACAGATCGCAGGTCTTATTAAAGAAGAAGTTAGCTGCAAACAACTAATTGATATGCTGATAAGACAGACAAAAGAAGCATTAAACAGGAGCAGGATGTATGAGTAAGATTGCATTTATCTATCCCGGACAGGGGGCGCAGAAATGTGGCATGGGACGGGATTTTTATGAAAACAGTGAGCAGGCAGAAAAATACTTTGACGCTGTTTGCAGACGGCTTGATTTTGATCTGAAAAAAATCTGTTTTACAGAAAATGAAGAGATCAATCAGACGGAGTATACACAGCCGGCAATGGTCGCAGTCTGTCTGATGATGGCGCAGGAGCTGTTTGCACAGGGAATCAGACCGGAAATGACTGCGGGACTCAGCCTTGGAGAATATGCGGCAATCGCAACAGCCGGGGCATTTTCCATGGAAGATGCAGTACTTCTTGTCAGAGAGCGTGGAAAACTGATGCAGTACACTGTACCGGCGGGCATTGGCGGTATGAGTGCAGTGCTGGGTATGGAGGCTGCAAAGATAGAAAATGTGCTGAAGAACATTCCGGGTGTTATGATCGCAAATTATAACTGCCCGGGGCAGATCGTTATCACGGGAGAGCTTACAGCACTTGAAAAGGCGGGCACTGCATTGAAGGAAGCAGGTGCAAAGCGTGTACTGCCTTTGAAGGTAAGTGGTCCGTTCCATTCTTTACTGATGGAGCCGGCAGCTTCAAAACTGAAGCAGGAACTCTCCAAAGTAACGATATCCGATCTGCAGATCCCTTACATTTCCAATGTGACAGCACAAAAGGTAACAGACAAGCAGGAGATTGCTGCACTGCTTTGTGAGGGAATCCATTCTTCCGTGCACTGGGAGCAGAGTGTCAGATATATGATAAGGCAGGGAATCGATACTTTTGTGGAAATCGGTCCAGGAAGAACACTGGCCGGGTTTATGAAGAAAATAGACCCGACAGTAACTGTGAAAAATGTTGCCATCTGGGAAGATGTGAAGAAAGTGGTAAATGAATTATGTTGACTGGAAAAGTAGCACTGGTAACAGGTGCATCAAGAGGAATCGGATGTGCCATTGCCAGAAAACTTGCAAAAATGGGAGCACTTGTGATCGTAAATTATAACGGTTCAAAGGAGGCGGCGGAGGCAGTTGCCGGGGAAATCTGCAAAGTCGGCGGAAGTGCTGTAACGTATGGATGTGATGTGGCGGATGAAGCTGCCACAACGGCTATGATCGCCGCAATCACAAAGGATTACGGGGGAATAGATATTCTGGTCAATAATGCCGGGATCACAAGAGATAACCTGATGCTCCGTATGACAGATGCGGAATTTGATGCGGTGCTTGCAACTAACCTGAAAGGGGCATTTCATACAATGCGTGCTGCAGCAAAGACAATGCTGAAAAAGCGTTATGGCAGGATCATTAACATTGCATCCGTTACGGGAATGACAGGAAATGCCGGGCAGGCTAACTATGCAGCAGCAAAAGCGGGACTGATCGGAATGACAAAAACTGCCGCGAGAGAACTTGCAAGCCGTGGAATTACGGTAAATGCAGTTGCTCCGGGCTTTATTGAAACAGACATGACAAGGAAACTTCCGGAAGAGATCAGGAAAAAGGCATGCGGACAGATCCCGCTTGGGCGTTTCGGACAGCCGGAGGATGTGGCAGATGCGGTTGCATTTCTGGCTGCGGAAGGCGCATATCTGACAGGACAGGTACTTGCTGTTGATGGTGGCATGGTGATGTAGAATGGAGACAGAGAATGAAAAGAAGAGTTGTAATTACAGGAATGGGAGCAGTGACTCCGACCGGAAACTGTGTCGATGTATTTTGGAACAGCTGTAAGGAAGGGAAAGTCGGTATAGACAGGATTACAAAGTTTGATACAGCTGATTTTAAAGTAAGTCTGGCAGCAGAGGTAAAGGATTTCAGGGCTGCTGACTATATGGATCCGAAGGCAGCAAGGCGCATGGAGCCTTTTGCACAGTATGCCGTTGCTGCGGCAAAGGAAGCAATGGAAGACGCAGGTATTGATATGCAAAAGGAAGATCCTTACCGCGCCGGTGTGATCATCGGCTCCGGCATCGGAAGTCTTGAGACCGTAGAGGTTACTTATGGAAAAGTTCTGGAACATAAGGTAAACCGGGTAAATCCGCTGACAATTCCGAAAATGATCTCGAATATGGCAGCAGGCAATGTTTCTATTTTATTCGGTCTTAAAGGAAAGTGTGAAAATGTTGTAACAGCCTGTGCAACAGGCACAAACTGTATCGGTGATGCCATGCGTACGATCCAGTATGGGGAAGCGGATATCATGCTGGCAGGCGGCGCTGAAAGCTGTATCTGTCCTACGGGTATCGCAGGGTTTCAGCAGTTGACAGCACTTTCAACGGAAACGGACAGGCTGCGGGCTTCCATTCCTTTTGACAAGGACAGAAACGGTTTTGTCATGGGAGAAGGGGCAGGTATTTTGGTACTGGAAGAACTTTCTCATGCGCAGAAGCGTGGTGCGCATATTTATGCAGAACTTGTGGGATATGGAGCAACGGCGGATGCGTATCATATTACATCACCATGTGAGGATGGAAGCGGTGCGGCAAAGGCAATGGAGCTTGCCATGCAGGAAGCAGACATAGAACCGGCGCAGATTGACTATATCAATGCACACGGTACAAGTACACATCATAATGATCTGTTTGAAACAAGAGCGATCAGGCTTGCTTTTGGTGCGCATGCTAAGAATGTGCTGATCAATTCAACAAAATCCATGATCGGGCATCTGCTCGGGGCAGCAGGCGGCGTGGAAGCCATTGTCTGTGTGAAGTCTATTCAGGATGGCTTTGTGCACCGGACAGCCGGTACAAAAGAAACAGATCCAGAATGCGATCTGCATTATGCCATTGATGCACCGGTGGAGAAAAAGATCACTTATGCCATGAGTGATTCCCTGGGCTTTGGCGGACATAATGCGGTGCTTGTTTTTAAAACATTTGATGCCTGACGATTAGGGCAGGATGGTACAGAGTGATCACAGATCAGAAAAGGTGAAGGGTAAAGCTATGGAATTTGAAAATATGATAAAGCTGATCCAGACGGTGTCGGCGTCGGAACTGGACAGTTTCTGTTATGAAGAAAACGGTATCAGGATAAAATGCAGTAAGAAACCGGAAAAGACGGTTATGGTACGGGAACCTGCAGAAAACAAAGGGTATCAAGGTGAACTGAATGCAGGAAAAGCTGTTCGGAGCAAGAATTGTACAGACATTTCCTCACCACTGGTTGGCGTGTTTTATGAAGCACCGGCTGAAGGAGAGGAACCATTTATACAGGTCGGAGATCATGTAAAAAAGGGACAGGTGCTTGGCATTATTGAAGCAATGAAGCTGATGAATGAAATTGAAAGTGATATTGACGGCATTGTCCGGGAGATCAGGGTGCATAATACGGACACTGTGGAATACGGACAGACATTGTTCGTGATCGAAAATGCAAATGTAGAAGAGGCAGCATCATGAAATCATTACAGATCAATGAAATAAAAGAAATTTTACCGCACAGACATCCGTTTCTTCTGGTGGATAGGATTGAAGATTATGAACCGGGACAATATGCGATCGGGTATAAATGCGTGACTTACAGAGAAGATTTTTTCGCAGGACATTTTCCGCAGGAACCGGTTATGCCGGGGGTACTCATTATAGAAGCTCTGGCGCAGACAGGAGCTGTCGCTATTTTATCACAGCCTGAAAACAAAGGAAAGATCGCCTTTTTCGGCGGAATTGATAAATGCAGATTCCGTGGAAAAGTAGTACCGGGAGATATGCTCAGGCTGGAAACAAAGATTATAAAACAAAAGGGACCGGTTGGTATCGGAGAAGCGACAGCAAGCGTTGATGGGAAAGTAGTTGCCAGCGGACAACTGACATTTATGATAGGGTAAATAAAAATGATAAGAAAGTTACTTGTGGCAAATCGCGGAGAGATTGCCGTGCGGATCATCAGAGCCTGTCGCGAAATGGGAATTGAGACGGTGGCAGTCTATTCGGAGGCAGACAGGGAAGCATTACATGCAAAGCTGGCAGATGAGGCTGTCTGTATCGGCCCTGCTTCACTTTCTGACAGCTATTTATCGATGGAGAGGATCATCAGTGCAACTATCGTAACCGGTGCACAGGCCATTCATCCGGGATTTGGGTTTTTATCGGAAAATGCAAAGTTCGCATCGTTGTGTGAAAAATGCAATATTATTTTTATCGGTCCTAAGGCAGAAATAATTGAAAGGCTGGGCAATAAACAGCTTGCACGGGAAACGATGCAGAAAGCGGGAGTCCCTGTTATACCGGGCAGCGACAGAGCGGTTTTTGATTACCGGGACGGACTGCATGAAGCGGAAAAAATCGGTTATCCCATTATGATCAAGGCAGCTCTCGGAGGCGGTGGAAAAGGAATGCGTCTTTCCGGATCAAAAGAGGATTTTGAAAAGAATTTCCGGATTGCACAGGCAGAGGCAAAACAGTGCTTCGGTGATGATGCCATGTATCTGGAACATTACATAAAGGGACCGCGTCATGTGGAATTTCAGATCCTGGCAGATTCCTATGGTAATGTGGTACACCTTGGGGAACGGGATTGTTCTATCCAGAGAAAACACCAGAAGCTGATCGAGGAAGCACCATGCTGCGCACTATCACCCAAACAGCGAATGAAGATGGGACAGACAGCGGTCCGTGCAGCGAAGGCAGCAGGGTATATCAATGCAGGCACAATAGAGTTCCTGTTAGAACCTTCCGGTGCTTTTTATTTTATGGAAATGAATACCCGGATCCAGGTAGAGCATCCAATCACGGAATGGATCACCGGAATTGATCTGATCAAAGAGCAGATCAGGATTGCAGCAGGAGAAAAACTGACTTTTTCCCAGAATGACATCCGGATCAGCGGACATGCGATCGAGATGCGGATCAATGCGGAAAAACCGGAAGAAGAATTCAGACCGTGTCCCGGGACGATCACAGGGCTGCATTTGCCGGGCGGAAAAGGAATCAGGATCGATTCCGCAATATACAGCGGCTACAGGGTACCACCATTCTATGATTCTATGATCGCAAAGATCAGTGTCTGGGCAAAGACAAGGGAAGAAGCGATCCGAAAGGCACGTAGTGCTTTGGGAGAGGTCATTATTGAGGGTGTCGATACCAATGTGGATTATCAATATGGTATTTTGGAAGAACCGGACTATCAGAACGGGAATGTGGATATCAACTATATAGAAAACCATTTTTGAATTTGGGAGAAACGTTGACCGATGAATTTAGATCATGTATTCAAAAAAACAGCAAAGGAAATGTATCATACCGGTATCAATCCGTCTGTTCCGGACGATCTATTATGCAAATGTAAAAAATGCGGCGGTATTGTGCTGATAGATGATGTCAGAAGCAGTGGATATATCTGCCCGAAATGCGGCGGCTATTTTCGAATGAGTGCTTATGAACGCATTAAAAGAGTTGCGGATGAAGGTACGTTTCTGGAATGGGACAGAAATCTTGTCGGAACGGATCCGCTGCAGTTTGAGGGCTATGAGGCAAAGCTTGCAGCGACAAGGCTGCGCACGCATATGAAAGAGGCAGTTATCACAGGCCGCTGCAGGATCGGTGGCAGACAGACTGTTCTTTGCGTTATGGATGGTAGATTCTTTATGGCGAGTATGGGAGAAGCTGTCGGAGAAAAAATAACAAGAGCGGTAGAACGTGCCACGAAATTGAAATTACCCGTTATTATCTTTGTGTGCTCAGGCGGTGCAAGAATGCAGGAGGGGATGCTGTCCTTGATGCAGATGGCAAAAACAAGTGCCGCCATAAAAAGACACAGTGAGGCGGGGCTTCTCTATATCAGTGTGCTGACGGATCCGACAACAGGCGGCGTAATGGCAAGCTTTGCAATGCTAGGGGATATCATACTGGCCGAACCCGGAGCACTTGCCGGATTTGCCGGACAACGTGTGATCGAGCAGACGATCCATCAGAAGCTGCCAAAAGGATTCCAAAGAGCAGAATTTCTGCAGGAGCATGGCTTTGTAGACCGGATCGTAAAAAGAGAAGAAATGAAGCAGGTACTCACAGACCTTTTGCTGCTGCACCATGCGGGAGAAGAAAACATACAGGAGAATTGCCTGGGATTTAAGGCTAAATCCAATGAGTTAGCCAATAGTAACTTAAATGATAGTCGGAAAGAGCTGATTCAGCAGGGTGAAACACGGGCAGATCAGAAAAAAGAAACAGCATGTAAAGCCCAAAAGTTGTTCCATACAAAGTCTGCATGGGAACGTGTCCAGCTCGCAAGGGAGCAGGGGCGTAGTATCAGCTCAGACTATATCAAAGAGTTATTTCCGCTTTTTTATGAATTACATGGGGACAGGGCCGGAACGGATGATCCGGCGGTCATTGCGGGAATTGCCATGTTTCAAAATGAACCTGTGACGATCATCGCACAGGAAAAGGGAAAAAATACAAAAGAACAGATTGCCCATAATTTCGGTATGTGTCAGCCGGGTGGTTATCGTAAGGTAAAAAGATTACTGGCAGAGGCAGAAAAATTTAAGAGACCGGTGGTCTGTTTTGTGGATACACCGGGTGCTTACTGTGGTATTGAAGCGGAAGAACAGGGACAAGGGGAGGCAATTGCCACATCCATTTCGGATATGTCAGCACTTTCAGTCCCGGTTTTATCCATTATCATCGGAGAAGGAGGAAGCGGCGGCGCGCTTGCGCTTGCGACAGCCAATGAGGTCTGGATGTTGGAAAATGCAATGTATTCCATTCTTTCACCGGAAGGGTTTGCCAGTATTTTATGGAAAGACAGTCACAGAGCAAAAGAAGCGGCTGCATGCATGAAACTGACGGCAGAGGATCTGCTGAAGCTGGGTGTCATTGAAAAAGTATTTGCGGAAGAAGAAAAACTGCCTGCTGGGCTGCCAAAATTGACGGCAGAGATTTCCAAAGAAATAGGTTCCTTTTTGCAAAAGTATGAAAGAATAAAGCCTGAACAGGTAAAAGAAATGCGGTATGAACGGTTCCGGAAAATGGGAAAATTACAGCTGTAAATGTATGAGGAAGCGAGATATAATAGGTGCAGGAGAAAATACTTTAAAGGAAGAATAATGCATGGCAGATCTGTTTACAAAAGAATATAATACGCGTACAAGGTTTACCCGCATGTGTATCGGGGAAGCCTTGTTTGTGTTGCTGGATCAGAAGGAATACGGACAGATCCGTATTTCAGATATTGTAAAGCGTGCGGGCGTTTCCAGGATGACATTTTATCATTATTACGATACAAAAGAGGAGGCCATTCAGGATTATTTCCATGAAATTGTAAAAGAATATGTCTGGGAAGTGGAGAGAAGTAAAGGGAAGCTGGGACATTTTCATGACAGAAGCAGCATTATGTATGCGCTTAGTTTTTTTGATCAATACGCTGATTTCATTTTGAAAATTGTGCATGCGGGGCTGTATTCCATTGTGATAGATGCGATGAATACTTATCTGATCGAAAAGATCAAACCGGTCTACCATATTCCGGATTATGAATTGTTTTTTTATGGCGGTGCACTCTTAAATGTGTTTATCCAGTGGGAAGAAGGCGGCAAGAAAGAAACCGCTGCGGAAATTGCACAGACAATTTCCGCAGGGATCCGGACGCATACACATTTATAATGGAAAGGATGATGAGATATGATAAACGAAGATCTGATCGTTAAAATGACAGCGTTTAATGCTGGTGATCCAAAGCGGATCCAGCATTTTCTGAAAGTATATGAATTTGCACATGTGATAGGTGTGAGGGAAGGACTGGATCCGAAGACATTACATATTCTGGAAATGGCAGCTATCCTGCACGATATCGGAATCCGTCCTTCGGAAGAAAAATACGGTAGATGTGACGGAAAGCTGCAGGAGCAGGAAGGGCCTGCCTACGCAAAGGAAATGCTTGCACAGTTCCCGGAAGTGACTGTGGCTGAGACTGCCAGAATCTGTTATCTGATCGCACATCACCATACATATGAGAATGTGGACGGTTTGGATTACAGAATTCTTCTGGAGGCGGATTTCCTCGTGAATGCGCTGGAAGATAATCTGTCCAAGGAAGCAATCAGAAAATGCAGGAGTAATGTATTTGAAACAGAGACAGGGATTTATCTGCTGAATACGATGTTTGGGGTGTGAGAATAAGAGATATATGATATGAACCATAAAATGCAATAATTATCGCCAAGTGATATCCTCTTATTTATAGTTCATCAATGAACTAAGATAAGAGGATATTTTCATAATCATGGACAGTTATTTTAGCCATGGAATTGACAATATGGCATATATGCCATATTATAAAACAAAGGAGGATGCATGGCAGAATTTGAATTGATAGCATATGAAAAAGAAAATGGAGAAGTTCCGGTAGAAAAATTTCTTGATTCGGTGAATCCCAAAATGCGAGCTAAGATATTTGGATTGCTGGGGATTTTGCAGGAGAAAGGGAATCTGCTCAGAGAACCATATAGTAAGCATTTAGATGATGGAATCTTTGAACTACGGTGTAAATTCGGAAGTGATATTACCAGAGTTTTATATTTTTTCTATTATGAGGGAAAAATTATACTCACAAATGGATTTGTAAAGAAAACACAGAAAACGCCTAAGGACGAGATTCAGATTGCAAAGGATAGAAGAAAAGATTTTATAGAGAGGATGATGAAGGATGAGAACATTTGATGATATGCTTTCTAAGCAGTTACAGGACGAGGAATTCAAGAAAGAATATGAAGCCATTCAACCAGAAATGGATGTGATAAGGGCTATTGTGGATGCTCGTACTTCTCAGCATATGACACAGAAAGAACTGGCTGAACGTACCGGAATCAATCAGGCTGATATTAGTAAGCTGGAAAATGGAACCAGAAATCCTTCTGTCAATTTACTGAAAAGGTTAGCTGATGGACTGGGAATGACTTTGAAAATTGAGTTTGTGCCAAAACAGAAAGCGTGAACCAGATGGACAAAATAGAAAAGAAACGGCAGAAAGAACAGTATGTCGTGGAAGAAATGATAAAATTATACTGCCGGAAAAATCATTCCGGGGAAGGCTGGCAGGCAGGACAGATGTGTCCATCCTGTCGGGAACTGGCAGAGTATGCGAAGCTTCGCAGTGAAAAATGCCCTTTTATGAAGGAGAAGACATTTTGTGCAAACTGTAAGGTGCACTGTTATAAGCCGGAAATGCGGGAGAAGATCAGACAAGTCATGCGGTTTTCGGGGCCGAGAATGCTGCTGTATCATCCACTGCTTGCTATATGGCATCTGGTGTGCAGCAGGAAAGAGAAGAACAAAAAATAGGAGCTACTTATGATCAAGACTAGACTTGTGGGGCTTTTATCCCACGCAAAAAAGTACATTGTATATACGATACTGTGGCAATGGGCAGCACTTCTGTCGCAGGTGTTGGCAGTTTTTTCGATTGCAGCATTGCTGGAGCGGGTAGTATACGGGACTGTGACAGTACCGGTTCTGGAACGGACAATCGTTATCCTGCTTCTGGTTGTAGTCATGCGGTTTATCTGTGAGCGGATGGGAACAAGATCCTCTTATCTGGCATGTGTGGACGTGAAACGGATCCTGCGTGAAAAGATATACGAGAAAATGTTGAGGCTTGGCACTTCCTACAGTGAACAGGTATCCTCTTCGGAGGTCGTACAGGTTTCGACAGAAGGTGTGGAGCAGCTTGAAACGTATTTTGGAAAATATCTGCCACAGCTATTTTACAGCCTGATCGCACCACTGACGTTATTTGTCATTCTATGCAGGGTCAGTCTGAAGGCAAGTATCATTCTTCTGATCTGTGTACCGTTAATTCCCATTTCTATTGTTGGGGTACAGAAGATCGCCAAGAAGCTGTTAAATAAATATTGGAGCATCTATACAGGACTGGGAGATTCTTTCCTTGAAAATCTGCAGGGACTGACCACATTGAAGATTTATCAGGCAGATCAGCAGAAAGCAGATGAGATGGATGTAGAGTCACAGAACTTCCGCAGGATCACAATGAAAGTCCTGACAATGCAGCTAAATTCTACCAGTGTAATGGATATTGTGGCATATGGTGGTGCTGCGATCGGAATGGCTGTGGCTGTATCGGAATTTTTGAAAGGCAATATCGATGTGGCAGGAACCTTATGTATCGTGCTGCTTGCCAGCGAGTTTTTCCTGCCGCTTCGTCTGCTTGGATCTTTTTTCCATATTGCAATGAACGGAATGGCTGCAAGTGATAAGATTTTTAAGATCTTAGACTTGCCGGAGCCACAGACTGGGGAGAAAACATTACCGGATGGTGCGTTAGATATCTCTTTGAAACATGTGCATTTTTCGTATGAGAAAGACAGAGAAATCTTAAAAGGGATCGATCTGGAACTACCGGCAGGAAGTTTTGTATCCCTGGTCGGTGAATCAGGTTGTGGCAAGAGTACGATCGCAGGAATCTTATCGGCAAAAAATCATGGCTTTACCGGTGAGATTACGATCGGTGGATGCCCGCTTGCAGAAGTGAATGAGGCAGATCTGATGAAGCATGTCGTACTGGTACGACATAACAGCTATGTTTTCAAAGGAACAGTAGAAGAAAACCTAAAGATGGCAAAACCGGATGCCACAAAGGCGGAGATGGAAGCTGTTTTGGAAAAGGTCAATCTGCTGGGATTTTTACAGACACAGGATGGATTACAGACGAAACTGCAGGAAAGAGCAAGTAACCTTTCTGGCGGGCAGTGTCAGAGACTGGTGATCGCAAGGGCACTACTCAAGGATGCAGAAGTCTATATTTTTGACGAGGCGACTTCGAATATTGATGTAGAAAGCGAAGAACTGATCATGCAGGTGATCCATGAGATCGCAAAGACAAAGACCGTGCTGCTGATCTCACACAGACTTGCCAATGTTGTGGACTCCGATCAGATTTATTTCCTGAAAGACGGCGAGATCACAGAAAGTGGAAAACACGAAGACTTGATGCAGCAAAACGGGGCATACAGACATTTATATGACAGCCAGATGGCGTTGGAGAATTATGGAAAGGAGGGCAATGCATCATGAAAGAAGAAACAAAGGTTACAAAACGCAGAAGTGCCCTTAAGATCATGGGGAGCCTGATCGGTCTGGTAAAACCGCTGCTTCACATTATGCTGGCAGCGATCCTCCTTGGCACGCTGGGTTACTTATGTGCAATTTTTCTGACAATTCTTGCCGGACAGGTCATCATGCATGGTATTTTGACAGGAGCCGTCAAACTGGGTGTCCCGATCCAAAATATGTGGCTGATAGAAACACCGGTAAAAACAATCATCACAGTGATGATCGTTATCGCAGTGCTTCGCGGAATCCTGCATTATGTGGAGCAGTATTGCAACCATTTTATTGCATTTAAGCTGCTGGCGATCATTCGCCATAAAGTATTTGCAGCCCTCAGAAAGCTCTGCCCTGCTAAGCTGGAAGGACGGGATAAGGGAAATCTGATCTCCATTATTACAACAGATATTGAGTTATTGGAAGTGTTTTATGCGCATACGATTTCTCCGATCGCGATCGCAACGCTGACGTCACTGATCATGGTCTTCTTTATTGGAAGTTATCACTGGGCAGCAGGCTTGTTTGCACTGGCAGCTTATCTGATCGTGGGAGTTGTGATCCCGATGTGGAACGGAAAGCGCGGCAGTCAGAAAGGAATGGAATTCCGTACCAATTTTGGAGAGTTAAACAGTTTTGTACTTGACTCGCTTCGCGGACTGGATGAAACGATCCAGTATGGGCAGGGAGAGCAGCGGAAGGAACAGATGTCAGAGCGTTCGCGAAATCTTGCTAAAATGCAGGAGTTATTGAGCAAAATGGAAGGTGCGCAGCGTTCTCTTACTAATATGGTGATCCTGCTGGCATCGTTTGGCATGCTGGCACTGACGATTTCTTTATATGGAAAGAGTGAGATGGGGTTCGAGGGCATATTGACCTGCACAATTGCCATGATGGGCTCTTTTGGTCCAGTGGTTGCCCTTTCCAGCCTGTCAAATAATTTGAACCAGACACTGGCAAGCGGTGAGCGTGTGCTTACTCTTTTGGAGGAAAAACCACTTGTGGAAGAAATTCCGGGCGATGTGGAAACTGCAGAAGAAGAGAGCGTCAACTGGTCGTTTACCGGAGCAGAGGCGAAGAACGTAACGTTTGCTTATGAAAATGAAACCATTTTAGATCATTATTCATTAAAACTGCAGCCGGGAAAAATTACAGGTATTCACGGCGCAAGCGGCTCGGGAAAGTCTACCCTTTTGAAGTTGTTGATGCGGTTCTGGGATGTACAGGATGGAAGTGTAGCTGTGGATGGCGCAGATGTCAGAGAAATACCAACCAGACATTTGCGGGATATGGAAAGCTATGTCACGCAGGAAACACATTTATTCCATGATTCGATTGCAAACAATATTGCCCT
The DNA here is from genome assembly GCF_018917935.1 of Kineothrix sp. MSJ-39. Classification (GTDB taxonomy): domain Bacteria; phylum Bacillota; class Clostridia; order Lachnospirales; family Lachnospiraceae; genus CAG-194. The sequence continues at coordinate 14,649 of NZ_JAHLPN010000007.1, forward strand.
TGCAAAACCGGGAGCTTCCCGAGAAGAAATTATGGAAGCAGCAAAGAAAGCCTCTATCCACGATTTCATTATGACGCTCCCAAAAGGATATGATACGGAGGTCGGCGAACTGGGTGATACCCTGTCCGGCGGCGAAAAACAGAGAATCGGAATCGCGAGGGCATTTTTGCATGACGCACCAATGATCCTGATGGACGAGCCAACCTCAAATTTAGACTCCTTGAATGAGGGCATCATCCTGAAGTCATTAAAGGAATCCGCCCGGAAGAAAACTATTGTTCTGGTATCCCACAGAGTATCCACGATGAACGTGGCAGATGTGGTATATGAAATGGAGAATGGGAGGATTTCGTGAGGGAATGTGTTGATTTTTTGTGTTTGGTTTAGGTGGGAAGTCCTTTGTGGAAATAAACAAGTGTATATGGTAGTATGATTGTAAATAATTATTTTAGGAGAGGGTGATTATGGTGGAAACGCATTATTTGGTAGATTATGAAAATGGTGGGGGAAATAGTCTTAAGGGATGTGAAAATTTATCTAGTACAGACCATATTCATATATTTTATACGGATAATTCGAAAAAAGTAACACTTGATATATTTGAAAATTATGGTAAAGCGTCTTTGGAGACAAAAAAGGTCCCAGCCGGAGATCAGTCTTTAGATAAACATTTAATTGCATACTTGGGCTATTTGGTTGGGAAAAACTCCAATAAAAAAGTAGAATATGTGATCATATCTTCAGATAAGGGATATGATAATGTGAACAGGCTTCTGCAAGAATGTGAAAAAGGCATATCTGTTTCAAGAAGAAGCACTATTGCGGTGAAAAAGATTACACAGAATAAAGAAGTGAAACAAAATACAGAAAAGAAAACAACAGTAGCTAAAGTAAATCCAGTCAAGAAAACAGAGTTGAATCGACAGGTACAACAGGCATTAAGCAGAAAAAAATATGAATCGAGGGTTATAAATGAAGTTGCAAAGGTTGTAACTTCCCTATATGGTAGTGAAAAATTTATGTGCGATGTACATAATGCTTTGCGTAGTAAGTATTCGAATTATCGCGAGGTATATGGAGATATTAAGCCTGTTATAAGTAAATATTAATCCGGAGAACCATTGCAAACATTGATTTTAATGTAAAATGTTCGGCTTATTTGTTTTAAAATCATAATACAGAAAGGTAAATAAATAAAAAAAACAATCGTAAAAATTTACGATTGTTTTTTTGTGCGTTTATGCATATAAAATAACCCTTAAGGTTGGAACGGGATACAACAATGTAAATGGGGTTAATAATGCAGCAGGATTTTTAGTAGATAAAAATCATTTTTTAGTAGCAAAAAATTAGGTGAGAATGAGGCTCGAATGCAAGAAAAGTAATAAAGACGGAGAAAAAGAAAGAGGTTGTTATTGACTTTTACGCTATGTAAAAATATAATTATAAGCATAAAAGTCAATAAAAAGAAAGGAAACTCTTGTGGGAGCAACTGAAGAAATTATCAAGATGGCAAAAGAGAATAATGGCACAGTTACTACTGCAATGGTGGTTGCAGCAGGGATTTCTCGTGGAAATATCAAATACCTTGTTGACAAAGGCATGATTGAAAAGTCGGCAAGAGGTGTTTATATTTTGCCGGGGATGTGGGATGATGAAATTTTTAATTTGCAGAGTCGTTTTAAACGAGGAATCTATTCTCATGAAACAGCGTTATTCCTTTGGGATTTAACGGATAGAACTCCGAACAGATATCACATGACGTTTCCGGCGAATTATAATTTGACAAAGCCTAAGGAAGAAAACATCCGATGCGTGCAATGCAAGGAAGAATGGTATGATTTGGGTGTGGTAGAAGTGCTTACGCCGGGAAAAAATACTGTAAGGGCATATAGTGTGGAGCGTACGCTTTGTGATATTTTGCGCTCATGTAGTCATGTAGATATTCAGGTAGTGACGGAGGCTTATAAGAGGTATACAACTAAAATGGGAAAAAATATTCCTGCCTTGTCAGAGTATGCAAAAAAGTTGAAGGTAGAGCAGAGGCTCAGAGCATATCTGGAGGTGCTGTTATGAAAAATGCGATGCAGCTAAAAGCGATTATTAAAAATCTTGCAAAGGAAAAATATATATCTGCACAATTAGTGATGCAGAATTTTATGTTGGAGAGATTGCTGGAACGAATATCCATTTCAAAATATCGGCATAATTTTATTTTGAAAGGTGGCTTCCTAATAGCAGCAATGGTGGGACTTGATACCAGAGCAACGATGGATATGGATGCAACCATAAAAGGATTGCCTGTCAATGAACAGACTGTTTGGAAAATGTTTGAAGAAATTTGCAAAATAGAATTGGAGGATGATGTGACCTTTAGTTTCCGTAGCATCGGAGAGATTCGAGAGGGTGATGTATATACTGGATATCGGGTTTCTTTGTCGGCAAATTATCCGCCAATGGCTGTTCCGTTGAAATTGGATATTACGACAGGAGACAAGATTACACCCAAAGAGATAGAGTATCAATTTAAACTTCTCTTGGAGGATAGAAGTATTTCGGTGTTTGCGTATAATCTGGAAACAATTATGGCAGAAAAATTGGAAACGGTTATATCCAGAGGTGACCAGAATACTAGACCAAGAGATTACTATGATATCTACATACTTGCAAAACTGCAATATGCAAATATAGAGCCGGATGCGCTGAAAGCTGCACTAAACGCCACTACAGAGAAGAGAGGATCCGCAACAGTTATTAAGGAGTATCGTAGCACTATGGATATAGTTAAGAATAGTGAAGTAATGCGGAAGCAGTGGAAGAACTATCAGAAAGATTTTGAGTATGCAACAGACATTGCATTTGAAGATGCTTGTGATGTGGTGGTAGAGTTGATGGATGAAATATACGTGACAAAAGTGAGTGAAGAATATTAAAATGACTAATAAGGGAAAAAATCAACGATAAGAATTATGTGAAAGCGAGGCGATGAATGTGCTGATGAATACACAGGAGTATCTTTCTGTTATTGAAAACATCAAGCAAGAAATCAAAGATGCACAATACCGTGCAACGATTCATGCAAATACGGATTTGCTACTTCTCTATTATGATATTGGAATGGTTATTAACGAATACAAAACTTGGGGAAATAAATTTATTGATAATCTTTCTTATGATATTCAGATAGCTTTTCCAGAGAGAAAGGGGTATTCCGTCCGAAACCTGAAGTATATGGCAAAGTTTGCCGCTCGTTTTTCTGATAGAAAAATTGTGCAAGAGGTGCTTGCACAAATTACATGGTATCATAATATTGCTTTGATGGATAAGGTTAAAACTGCGGAAGAACATATCTGGTATGCAAATGCAACTGTAAAGAACGGATGGTCTCGAAATGTTCTTGTCCATCAGATAGAAAGCAACTTGTATCAGCGGCAGGTTCTGGCAGATAAGGTTACAAATTTTGAGAACCGTCTACCGTCTCCTCAAAGCGAGCTTGCGGTGCAGACCATGAAAGATCCGTATGTCTTTGATTTTATTCCTTTCAGGGAAGATATGCTTGAACGGGATATTGAGCAGGCTCTGGTTCGGGATGTTACAAAGCTTCTTCTGGAGCTTGGAACGGGATTTGCATTTTTGGGTAATCAATATCACCTGAATGTAGGTGGTGATGATTTTTATATTGATTTGCTATTTTATAACCTGAATCTTCGCTGTTATGTGGTTGTTGAATTGAAAACCGGTGACTTCAAGCCTGAATATGCAGGTCAGTTAAACTTTTATCTGTCAGCTGTGGACGGTATTTTGAAAAAAGAGCAGGACAATCCGTCCATTGGTTTGCTTCTGTGCAAAAGCAAGAATAATGTGGTTGCAGAATATTCGCTCAAGGATATTTCAAAGCCGATTGGTGTAAGCGAATACAAAATAACCAGCAGTCTGCCAGATGATCTGGAAAAGCAACTGCCATCTGTTGAGGATATTCAAAAACGAATTAAATAAATTTAGCATCAAAATTTAAAATCAGGATACCGGAAGCTTGTTGGCTTTATATCAGAGTAATATTTTTTAGATACAACTTCCGATAAGTTCGACTTATAAGAAGCTATCATGTAAGACGATGAAGATATTCTGGTGATTCATATGGACTATTTGAAACATAATACTAAAATGGCACTTCCTTCAGTGTTAGTATTTAGGAATGATCCAGATACTATTTCGTATGAGATTTCTTCAAAGCAAATTTCTGAAGTAACTTGTGGTGTGTTAAAAATGGCTTAGTAGTAACCCTTTCCATTTTACTACCAATTTTACTACTAACAGGTAGTAACAACTTGCAAGGTTCTACTCTAATTCACCACAATCTGTAATTTCAGAGCATTTCACAAAATTTCCAGAAACCCTTGCAAGACAGGGTATTTCTGGACAAATTAAGGAGAAACAAAACTATGATAAAAATCCTATTCATCTGCCACGGCAACATACTAACCTTGATTAAAAATACTTGATTTTACAGTGTTTTAGGGATGTTACAGTAGATTTTTACCAACGATTTACCAAAGCTATTTGAGTAGAGGATAAACTACTCAGGATATGTAAAGAGAAGTATTATAATAGAGTCCTAGCAAAGAAAAATCCGCAATTTAGCGGATTTTTTTAATACATTCGTTAAATAAAAGCAATCTGTTAATCTTATCATCATAAAATTCTTTTTGCTGTTCAATCACAGCTTTATCATTATCCTCATAGGCAATTAAATCCATCTGTTGTTTACAATTTAGATAAGAACAAATAGCTTCATTTATTTGTGAATCTTCAAATATCATGTGTATGCTGCTGGGGATGTAGTTGCCATCTTTATCCTTATCAGCAGATATTTTCAATGGGGATTGTTCGTTAAGCTTCATAACTAAAGAAAGAACATCACTAACAGTATTAATATCGTAATCAAGAAATACAGTTACGCTAATGCCAAGAGCTTCTGCTATTTTTTGAAGCTGATCTGGTTTTGGATTTCGTTCACCGCTTTCATATTTCTTTATGGTAGATAAATAAATACCGGACTGTTTTGATAATTCGTCCTGTGTCATATCTTTTAATTTTCTATATTTTTGAATTTTACTTCCAATTGAATGTCTATTATCCATTAATAATCACCTCAAACAAATTGATATGAATATTTTAACACAGAGTTCACAAAAGTGGTACATTATTTTGAAAATATATTGACAACCACAAATGTGGACTATATAATAAAAATACGAACAGACCACAAATGAGGACTAACATAAAAAGAATAGATATGTTGAAAATACTTCTTTTGGCGAAGTTCAAGGATTCAAAATTTTGCTATATCATAATCCTGCGAGTTGCAAAGCAGCTCATACAATTGAATAACAATTACAGATATAGTGATAATTCCGGTTCAGATACCTGATGGAAATCAAATATACTTGCGAAGAGTGCTGAAGGATTGAGAAATGAAAGTGGAGCGAGTAAGGGTAGTCAATACTGTTGCGGAAGGATAATAAACTATGAAGGTGTTCAAAGGGAACTTCCTGGCTCTCGAAAAGGCGGTAGAGAGGATAGCATTATTTAATTTAACTTAATGCGTCGTAAACGCAGATGCGGCTTATCTGTAATTCCTATGTGTGCAGGCAAATGGGAAAAAAGCACACCTACATGGCATGAGCCGTGTAGAAAGCAGGTAAGTAGTGAATGGAATTAACTTTTAAAGGTGTGGATATAAGCACTGAGGAAAAGTTCGTCAGCTACATTAATTCACTGAATACAGCGATAATGAAGCAAAATGCCATGAATGAAATCAAGCAGGATTTATATGATGTTTCTTATTTGAAAAAGCGTTACCGAAAGATTGTAGCCAGAAATGAGAAAGCAGCTGCACTTGTTGCAGGCACTTATTATGTAAAAGAGATTACCGCACCAAAGGGATATGTCCTTTCCGGTAAGGTTCATACACTTAATGTAAAAGCAGGACAGACAACGGGAATCTCTGCAACTGATAAGGAACAGCTTGGAGCAATCACAATCTATAAAGAGGGTGAAGTGTTAAGCTCTTGGAACGGAAGCAATTTCACTTATGAGAAAAAGAAGCTTCAGGGAGCAACATTCAAAGTGACTGCCGGAGCAGATATCTATAAGGCAGATGGTACAAAGGTATATAGTGCAGGCGATGTTGTGGCAGAAAGCCTTACAACAGGAACTGACGGACAGGTAGTATTATCCGATGATGAGATAATCGTCATAGATCCAATGAACGAATACTTTGATATTGCCGAGACTTATGGCGGAACTGTAGTAAATATGTCTACCTACACGGATAACTATGTGAATCCGCTGGAGATGGATGTATGGAGCCTTGATCCGAATGATTCAAAGGGAATGGTAAGAGAAAAGGGCGAGTTTATGCTTGGACTTTGTGAGCAGTGCATCGGTGACAGTTTAAATTCAAGACAGAAGTCAATCATCGACCGCTGTGTGAGAAAGCTCTATATCGACATTGCAAGGAGTAAAGAGAAGTATATCCCTGTAATGAGTGATTTCTACGATATCCTTATGGCGCAGCCGGAGGACGAGGCAAAGGACATTGCATTGTCACTAGAGCTTTTCGTAAATGGTTCACTTAACATCTTCAATCACCAGACAAATGTGGATGTGGATAACAGATTTACAGTATATGGCATCAGGGACTTGGGTACAGAACTTAGTCCTATCACAATGCTTGTTATGATGGAATCCATTCAGAACAGGATTGTTGAGAATGGCAAGAGAGGCAAGGCAACATGGCTCTATATTGATGAGTTCCATGTCCTGCTTAATTCCGAGTATTCTGCAAAATACTTGCAGCAGCTCTGGAAGAAGGTAAGAAAGCAGGGAGGTCTTTGTACCGGTATCACGCAGAATGTAGTCGATCTGTTGCAGAATTACACAGCAATCTGGCTATGAATGTGCAGCTTGATAAGGAAGAGCATATGGAGAATGTGAAGGAGCAGGAACAGACAGAGCCGGAGAGGGCAGAAACTGAGCGAGTGGAAGCAGAGATTGTATATTCACCAATGGTCGCTGAACCGCAAGAGTATCAGTATAATGCAGATGCATTTGAGGCTAGAGGTGTGGATGAGGTGAAGCAGGAAGCGGCACATAAGGAAGTATCGAAGGTAAGAGAAGATAAAGCCAGATAGATGTGAGGACGTGGGAGAGATTCTGCGTCCTTTTTTAATGCGGATAAATATGATAGATGTTATAATGTGAAAAGATAAGTGCGAAACATGTGCTATACTAGCAAAAGTTGTTAATTACATAAAGGTGGGAGAAATTTGACAAAAAGTAAAAAGACAAAAATACATAAAAAGGTAGATGGTCAGCTTTTTCAGATGAATAAAACATTTAGTAATCTCAAGATGAAACAGAAGGATAAGATTACAGGCTGGGTGTTTGATGAATACAAAAGATATGTTACAGAGCATGATAAAGCACCTGATTTACTGGCAGATGAACAGATTGTTGAAGCTGTACTTGATAAGATAAATGAGGCACAAATCTGGATACCTGATGGAGAGATATACGATTATTATCGAAGAAAGAAGCCACAACTTCAAAAGAGGCTAGATAATGAAAAGGTGATTAAGTTTAAATCCTATGTCAGTTTTTATAAGAGCATTGTTGATCAGGACAGGGCATCCGTTGTTATATGCAATCTCAAGCATGAGATTATCTACATGAATCCGGCAGCTGTTATCAGCTATGCAAAGCGAGGTGGCGATAAACTTATTGGAAGAAGTCTGTTAGATTGTCATAATCCGGAATCCAGAGATAAAATACAGCAGGTAGTGGAATGGTTTGCAGCAAATGAAAGCCATAATATCGTCTATACTTTTCATAATGAGAAACAGAATAAAGATGTTTACATGGTGGCACTCAGAGATGAGGGTAAGCTGATAGGATATTATGAGAAACATGAATATCGAAATGTAGAAACTATGAAACTATACGATTTGTGGTGATGATATGACTAAGGATGAATGGTACAGGCAGTTATTTGAGCGACTGGATAATTCCAAGTTCAGAAGCAGTTTCCATCTGAAGCAGAAAGATATTGATTACATAAATGAAAAAGGTCTTGATACAATAAGACAACATGCAAAGGATTTTATAGCAAAGAGAGAAGCTCCGGCATATATAGCAAATGATGGCAAGCAGACACCTATGCGTGGACATCCAGTATTTATTGCTCAGCACGCAACAGCAACATGCTGCAGGGAGTGCATCCGAAAGTGGCATAAAATGCAACCCGGCAAGGAATTGAGTCAGGTGCAGCAGGATTATCTTGTAGATGTAATTATGACATGGATTCAAAAAGAAATGGGGAGGCAGGAACATAAATCATGAGTTTAAAAAATGTATTGATTATTGTTGATAACATTGACGAATCAATTGATTTTTATGAAGAATTGTTTGGATTGCGTGTGATTACAAGGATGGAAGGTAATGTGATAATGTCTGAGGGGCTTGTGTTGCAGGATGTAGATGTATGGTATGATAGTACAAAAATACATACAACTCCACATAACAATATGACGGAACTTTATTTTGAAGATAATGATATAGAAGGTATTATTGAAAAACTGGAGTCTGGCAAGTATGTTGTAAGTTATGTTACGGAATTAACGGAACTTGAAGGTGGACAGAAACTTGTAAGATTCTATGATCCGTCAGGAAATCTTATAGAAGTACGCACACCAGTTAATTACAACTGAAGAAAGTGGATTTGAGGAAAATGCAGATATTTGTAGATGCAGATGCGTGTCCAGTAGTGGACATTGTAGAGACAATAGCAGAGAAATACAACATTTCAGCCACCTTGTTATGTGATACGAATCATATTTTGTATTCTGATTACAGCGAGGTGATTGTAGTAGGTGCAGGAGCAGATGCAGTAGATTATAAACTGATCAGCATTTGCCATAAAGGGGATGTGGTAGTATCGCAGGATTATGGCGTCGCTGCTATGGCACTTGGGAAGGGTGCATATGCTATTCACCAATCCGGCAAGTGGTATACGAATGAGAACATAGATCAGATGCTTATGGAGCGGCATCTTAACAAGAAGGCAAGACGCAGCTCTCACAAGAATCATATGAAAGGACCGAGAAAGCGTACAGAAGAAGATGACGTACGCTTTGCACAGTCCTTTGAAAAACTTATACTGATGGCAAGATCAAAAGAAGGTGCTCAGAGTGGGAATATTTAAGAAAAAGACAGTTACAAAGACATATGATAAGGGAAATAAGAAACCAGTAATCAAGGCGAGCATTTGTAATGGTGAGCAGGTTGCAGGCTTTAAGGACCTTCATACAGGGAAGATAGAAGAGGTTATGTTGATTAAGAATCAAGCAGATCTTGATGTATTCAAGAAAATGTATGGAATAGATGGAGAGATAGAGAAGGAATACTGATATGAATATACAGATATTTGGAACGAAGAAATGCAATGATACTAAGAAGGCGGAGCGTTTTTTCAAGGAGCGGGGCATAAAGTATCAGTTCATTGATATGAAAGAAAAAGGTATGAGCAAAGGAGAATTTAATTCGGTAGCTCAGGCAAATGGTGGATTAGAAAATATGGTTAACTGGGATGGCAAGGACAAGGATTTACTTGCTCTTATTAAGTATATCGCAGATGAAGATAAGCTCGAAAAGGTACTTGAGAATCCACAAGTAATTAAAATACCAGTAGTAAGAAACGGAAAGCAATCAACACTTGGTTATCAGCCGGATATTTGGAAAGGATGGAACTAAATGTACTTAATTAAGACTTTAATGGGAGATATAACAAAAGTAACAGATGTGCAGGCAATTGTGAATGCAGCAAACAACTCTCTTCTTGGCGGAGGTGGTGTAGATGGTGCAATTCACAGAGCAGCAGGACCGGAGCTTCTGGCGGAGTGCAGGACACTTCACGGATGTGAGACTGGAGAAGCAAAGATAACAAAAGCCTATAATCTGCCATGTGATTATGTGATACATACTGTAGGACCGATGTAGGACGGATTTTGCGGACATTCAAAATAAAAAAGAATGTGGAGGTAACAGACAATGGCAAAATCATTATTTGAGGAACTGGGCGGCAAATACGAAAGGCAAGGGGATTATTTGATACCGTGCTTAACTGTACCCGCCGAAGAAGAACAGGCAATAGGCATCTGGGGGCAACGGCATTTAGATTATCTAAAACAGTACCGTAAAGTTACATACACCAATCTTCTTACAAGCGGCAGGCTAAACGCCTACCTTGCCGACATCAACAGACAGGCACAGGAACGCTTTGAAAGGCTCATAGAGGGTATGAAACAGGCACAGGGCATAACGGAACAGCTAAAGGCAGAAAACGCCTTAGAATGGACAGGATGCCTCAATAACATAAGGGCTTGTGCGAGGGAGATTGTGGAAAAGGAAATTATTTTTGCATAAACAGATGATTAGTGGCAGGGGGAAATCCTGCCGCTTTTTCTGCTTTAGTTTGTCAGCTTGACAAATAAAGGGTTAAGGAATATAATTAGATTCAGTATTATACAAGGAGTTAATAAATATGCGGCAAGGTATTCTTAAATAAACTGTCAATTTGATAGTGGGAACAAAAAGTAGCAGTCCCGTTTCACTTTTAATATGGGGCTTAGTTTTTTGTACCCAGTTTAAGAATACTTTTATCATGTAATTTTATATGCCCGAAAACATATAAGTGTTTTGGGGCTATTGGAGTTATTTACCCAGTGATAGGAGTATTTATCACTGGGTATTTTTATGCCCTTTTTTGGGTGTTGATAGGAGGAAAATCACATGAAAATAATTAACTTAGGCATTCTGGCTCACGTTGACGCAGGAAAGACAACATTAACGGAAAGTTTATTGTATACCAGTGGTGCAATTGCAGAACTAGGGAGCGTAGATGAAGGCACAACAAGGACAGATACAATGAATTTGGAGCGTCAAAGGGGAATCACTATCCAGACAGCAGTGACATCTTTTCAGTGGGAGGATGTAAAAGTCAACATTATAGATACGCCAGGCCATATGGATTTTTTGGCGGAAGTATACCGTTCTTTATCCGTATTAGACGGAGCAGTATTATTAGTTTCTGCAAAGGATGGCATACAGGCACAGACCCGTATACTGTTTCATGCACTACAGACAATGAAGATTCCGACAATCTTTTTCATCAATAAAATTGACCAAGAGGGGATTGATTTGCCAATGGTATATCGGGAAATGAAAGCAAAGCTTTCTTCGGAAATTATAGTGAAGCAAAAGGTTGGGCAGCATCCCCATATAAATGTAACGGACAATGACGATATGGAACAGTGGGATGCGGTAATTATGGGAAACGATGAACTATTAGAGAAATATATGTCAGGGAAACCGTTTAAAATGTCAGAACTGGAACAGGAAGAAAACAGGAGATTCCAAAACGGAACGTTATTTCCCGTTTATCACGGAAGCGCTAAAAACAATCTGGGGATTCGGCAGCTTATAGAAGTGATTGCCAGTAAATTTTATTCATCAACGCCTGAAGGTCAATCTGAATTATGCGGGCAGGTTTTTAAGATTGAATATTCAGAGAAAAGGCGGCGTTTTGTTTATGTGCGTATATATAGCGGAACATTGCATTTGAGGGATGTTATTAGAATATCTGAAAAAGAGAAAATAAAAATCACAGAGATGTGTGTTCCGACAAACGGTGAATTATATCCATCCGATACAGCCTGCTCTGGTGATATTGTAATTTTACCAAATGATGTTTTGCAGCTAAACAGTATTTTGGGGAACGAAATGCTGTTGCCGCAGAGAAAATTTATTGAAAATCCTCTCCCTATGCTCCAAACAACGATTGCAGTAAAGAAACCTGAACAGCGGGAAATATTGCTTGGGGCACTTACAGAAATTTCAGATGGCGACCCTCTTTTAAAATATTATGTGGATACTACAACGCATGAGATTATACTTTCTTTTTTGGGGAATGTGCAGATGGAAGTCATTTGTGCCATCCTTGAGGAAAAATATCATGTGGAGGCAGAAATAAAAGAGCCTACTGTTATATATATGGAAAGACCGCTTAGAAAAGCAGAATATACCATCCACATAGAAGTCCCGCCAAATCCTTTCTGGGCTTCTGTCGGGTTGTCCATAGAGCCGCTCCCTATTGGAAGCGGAGTGCAGTATGAAAGCAGAGTTTCACTTGGATATTTAAATCAATCGTTCCAAAATGCGGTTATGGAGGGGGTTCTTTATGGCTGCGAGCAGGGGCTGTATGGATGGAAAGTGACAGACTGTAAAATCTGTTTTGAATATGGATTGTATTATAGTCCTGTAAGTACCCCCGCAGACTTTCGGCTGCTTTCCCCTATCGTATTGGAGCAGGCTTTAAAAAAAGCAGGGACAGAACTATTAGAGCCATATCTCCACTTTGAAATTTATGCACCGCAGGAATATCTCTCACGGGCGTATCATGATGCTCCAAGGTATTGTGCAGATATTGTAAGTACTCAGATAAAGAATGACGAGGTCATTCTGAAAGGAGAAATCCCTGCTAGATGTATTCAAGAATACAGGAACGATTTAACTTATTTCACAAATGGGCAGGGAGTCTGCTTGACAGAGTTAAAAGGATACCAGCCAGCTATTGGTAAATTTATTTGCCAACCCCGCCGCCCGAATAGCCGTATAGATAAGGTTCGGCATATGTTCCACAAGTTAGCTTAACAGCTTGCAAAAGTCATATAAAATGAGATTTGAAAGGATTAGAGACTAATTATGATGAAATGCGAATGGATATTGTGTCCTGTTTGTGGGAGCAAAACCCGTAATAAAATTAGGAAGGACACTGTTTTGGAGAATTATCCCCTTTATTGTCCAAAATGCAGACAAGAAAGATTGATTAAAGTTGACAACTTGAAGATAACTGTCATCAAAGAGCCAGACGCTTAAGACGCAGAGCCGATGAAATTGTGGAACAATTCACGAATCATCGGCTCTTTTTGTTTCGTATTTGAAAGAACAAACTCACCAAATAAAAAAAACGATATTCGGGTGGGTTATTTTGTTATACCCTAAATTACCCTCTGAATTTGTTTTTAAATTTGGAGGGATTTTTTTATGTCCTTTTTTCGGGCAGTTATCTATCTGCTCATACGAAGCAAGGTTGACTTGTATATTCCACCAAAGAGAGGTGATCTGCAGTGAAGATAAAGAGAAATATGATTGTGTGGGCTGAATTAAAAAGTGGACTCAGGCATATACAAGCTGGAAGGAGACCATGTATTGTAATAAGCTGCGACAAAGCAAACGGAAAATCACCTGTATACACAGTTGTTCCGGGGACAACTAAGTTGAAAAAGGATTATATTCCAGTACATTTCAATATTGAGCCTTCAGAAATTAGAGGATTTTTAAGACATACAACAATGTTTTTACCGGAGCAGCTGGTCACAATTAATGAGGAACAGATAATACAGACTGCCGGGATGATTGTCAGCACAGATGCAATAAAGAGGGTTGATGCGATGTTGATCAGGCAGCTGCAGATTGGAGAATATGATGGATGATGAAAATGAATTAGAGAATCAGAGTATAGATATTCCTATATGGAAGCGATATTTGCTTTCTGTAACTGAAGCGGCACAGTTTTATCACATTGGTGAAAAGAGGCTTAGACAAATTGTAGATATCCATCCAAATGGGGAGTTTTATCTGTTAGTAGGAAACAAAGTTTTATTTAAGAAAGAGCAATTTGAGCAATTTCTGGCAGAGTCAACTGCAATTTAATATGTAAAGTAGTAGAAAAGGGGGCACAAATGTGGTACAATAACCATGCTAGGGCTCTCTTTTTTGAAAGGAGACAAAGCTATGAGTGAGAAAAGACGAGATAATCGCAATAGAATTCTTCACGAAGGAGAGTACCAGAGAGCAGATGGACGTTATCGTTTTAGATATGTAGATATTCATGGAAATGAAGGAAATTTATATAGTTGGCGTTTGGACCATAATGATCCAATACCTAAAGGAAAGAAAATGGAGCTTTCTTTAAGAGAAAAGGAAAAACAGCTGGAACAGGATATGTTTAATGGACTTGTTCCAGGAGGTGGAGGGCTTACAGTTCTTGAATTAGTGGAGAAATATGTGAGCCTTAAAATAGGGGTCAGACAGAGTACTTATGCTGGTTATAAGACGGTAATTAATCTGCTGAAAAAAGATGATTTTGGCAAAAAAAGAATCGACAAAGTGAAATTATCGGATGCGAAAGCCTGGTTGATCAAGCTTCAGAGGGTAGATGGAAAAGGTTATAGTTCAATTCATACTATCCGTGGTGTATTAAGACCGGCATTTCAGATGGCGGAAGAAGATGACTTGATTCGCAAAAATCCATTTGGATTTGAATTAGTCAATGTGATTGTGAATGATAGTGTGAGAAGAGAAGCTGTCACAAGAAAGCAGGAGCGGGAATTTCTAAGATTCATAAAAGAGGATGCGCATTTTTGCAAGTACTATGATGCAATATTTATCCTCTTTAACACAGGACTTCGTATATCAGAGTTCTGTGGACTTACAAAATCAGATTTGGATTTTAAAAACAAAAGAATACGGGTAAATCATCAATTACAGAGAACAAGTCAGATGCAGTATATCATTGAAAAGCCTAAGACAGAAAGTGGCGAGAGATATGTTCCAATGTCTGATGAGGTGGTGGCTTGTTTCAAGAGAATACTTAAGGACAGGGTCAATCCCAAAGTTGAACCGATGGTTGATGGAATGACAGGATTTTTATTCCTTGATAAGAATGATATGCCTATGGTGGCATTACATTGGGAAAAGTATTTCCAGCATATTCGGGAAAAGTACAATAGCATATATAAGGTTCAGATGCCGCCAATCACACCGCATGTGTGTCGTCATACATTTTGTTCTAATATGGCTAAGTCGGGAATGAATCCGAAGATGCTTCAATATATTATGGGACACTCGGATATCAGTGTTACGATGAATACCTATACTCATGTTAAATTTCAGGATGCACAGGAAGATTTTCAAAAAGCAATCAATTCATAATGACCTGATGAAAATGAGAGAAAAATGGCTGAATGCCAGTATTTATCTTAATCCCCAATTTCTTACCTGTCGATACCCAATGGCAGATTTGCCTTTGGTACAGACTTGAAATTTACCAAAGTTTTTACCAAAATTGATGACAAAAATATGCAAAGATATGCCAAAATATGCCAGAATAAGTGAAAAATGAAGAAAGGTAAAAAGGCTTGAAAAGCCCGAAAATACTGGAAATATGAGAAAAATCAAGATTTTATTTATTTGCCACGGCAACATCTGCCGTTCACCAATGGCAGAATTTATTATGAAGGAGCAGCTCCGCAAGTTGGGGCTGGAAGAAGAGTTTTATGTGGCTTCTGCCGCAACGAGTTCGGAGGAGATCTGGGATGGCGTAGGCAATCCGGTGTATCCACCGGCGCGGGCTGAGCTTGCGAAGCATGGCATTAGCTGTGGGCAAAAGCGGGCAGTGCAGCTTGTGAAGGAAGATTATGAGAAATACGACTATCTGATCGGTATGGAACAGATGAATATCCGTAATATGATGCGGATTCTGGGCTCCGACCCGGATCATAAAGTATACCGGCTGCTGGATTTTACGGATGAGCCGGGCGATATTGCGGATCCATGGTACAGCGGGAAATTTGGGCTGACCTATGACCAGATCGACAAAGGCGTTTCCTATCTGATCGGAGAGCTGCAGCAGAAGCTGTGGGATGTCTAATGGTAAAATCTGACATAAAACAGGGCAAAATTGGCTTAAAATCTGCCAATATACCATCTGTTCAAAAGGAATACTTTATGCTATTATTGCTTCGTATGGCGATTGTGCCGGGTATTGAATGGAGTAATATTGTATGGAAATGTTAATAGATGTGATTTTGGATACTTTGCTCGATGCAGCAAAGTTATTTCCGTTTTTACTGCTGACTTATATTGCGATGGAGCTTTTGGAGCATCATGCAGGCGATAAGTCAGTGGCATGGCTGAAAAAGTCAGGAAAGCTGGGACCGGTGATCGGCGCGGTAACGGGACTGTTCCCACAATGTGGATTTTCAGCGGCAGCTTCCAATTTGTTTGCAGGCCGGGTCATTTCGATGGGTACGCTGATCGCGGTTTATTTATCAACATCGGATGAAATGCTTCCGATCCTGATTTCAGAAAAAGTACCGGTGCATGTGATTCTGTCCATTTTGGGAGCAAAGCTCATTACAGGTATTGTGGCAGGTATTTTGATTGATACGATCGCACACTGGCTCAAGAAAGACAAAGATAAAGACTATCACATTCATGAGCTTTGTGAACATGAGCATTGTCACTGTGAAGAGGGCGTGCTTCGGTCAGCGCTCCGTCACAGTCTGCAGATCCTGTTATTTATCATCATTATCACATTTGTGATCAATTATTTTATGGCATATATCGGGCAGGCAGGTATTGAATATGTGACGATCGGGGAATCCTATGGCGTGATCCTGCTTGCATCACTGCTGGGACTGATCCCAAACTGTGCGGTTTCTGTCGCACTGACACAGCTTTATCTTGGCGGAATGCTGGGGGAAGGAGCACTTCTGGCAGGGCTTCTGGTCGGTGCAGGTGTTGGTATTTTGATCCTGCTGCGTGTCAATAAGCGTCCGTTAGAAAATGTGAAGGTGATCGGACTTTTGTGGGCGATCGGATTTTTGGTAGGATGTCTTGTAAAAGCACTTGGTATTAGTTTTTAAGAAAGAAAATAAAGAAAAAGATAGCGCGATGCATTTTTGCATCGCGCTTTTTGCTGTCATACATCTGTGATTTCAAGTATACAGTCACAGCTATCTGCACAAACTAAAGTATCTATGGAATGGAAAGAAGGCAGAAAAGGTGACAGATGTCTATGTGGTACTGAAGGAAAGTGTGCAGGTGAAAGCAGAGATTGTCCGCGTGGACGATGTGGCACAAATTTATACCCGGAAAGATGCATTAAAAGCAAGACTGAAAGAAGTGTTTGTCTATCAGTTACGGCAAAAGAAAAAGAGCCGGGGAAAGCAGCGGGAAGTGATCGGAGCACTTTATGTACTGGAATGCATCGAAAAGGCTTGCCCGGACTGTTGTGTACATCTGCTGGGAGAAACGGATTGTCTGGTGGAATGGGTGCAGGAAGAAAAAGCACCGAAGTGGCACAGGATCTGGCAGGCACTTAAAATTGTCTTTGTGGCACTTTTATGTTTTGCGGGCGGTGCGTTTTCCATCATGGCATTTCACAATGATATTTCCATTACAGATCTGTTCAGGCAGCTATATGAGCTTGTCATGGGGGAGAAATCCTCCGGCTGTACGATGCTGGAGCTGGCTTATTCCATCGGGCTAATGGTTGGCATTATCCTTTTTTACAATCATATCGGAAAACGGCGGATCACACAGGATCCGACACCGATTGAAGTATCTATGCGCAGTTACGAAAAGGATCTGACAGAAGCGATGACTTCTGCCTGGGGACGGGAGGAGAAAACGATTGACGTGGATTAAGGAAGTTTTGCTCGTTCTGTTTGGACTGGCAGGCGGCGGTGTTGTGGCAGGCGGTGTTTTTACGGTATTTACGGCAGTCGGGCTGATCCCGCGGTTTGCGGAGCGGACTGACAGTGCAAATCATATTCTGCTGTATGAAAATATGCTGATTCTGGGCACTTTGGCAGGACTAATTACAACCGTGTATTATGATGCTATAGCTGCACCGGTACAGAACAGTATCGCATATGGAAAAGTTAGCCTTGGCTTATTTTTGACAATTTTGCAATACTGCATTTTGATCTTATACGGATTCTTCACGGGAAATTATGTTGGTTGTCTGGCGCTATCCATTGCTGAGATAGCGGATGCACTGCCTATTATGGCGAGACGGTTTTCCATGAAAAGAGGAATCGGGATCGCACTTTTGGCTCTGGCAGCAGGCAAGCTGGCAGGTTCTTTGTATTATTATTTTCACGCATTGTTTGAAACTGCCTAGAAGCGCACATACTACAAAGGAACAAGATCACAAAACAGGAAAATACAGATGGAAAACAGATGTAAAAATAAGCAGAAGAGCAGGAAAGGAGAGAAAACAATGGATCATAATTCACAGATCAGAAATGTGTATACGGCTGCGGGCATGCAGGAAAACCGGAAGCTGGAAGCAGATACGAACGGCACAACAGCGGAGGAAGCGGAAGGCAGTGCTTATCCGGAAAAAACGGCAGATGAAAAAAAGGAACAGGAAAAGCAGGCATATCAGGAGTATATGAAGGAGATCACGCCGGAGAAAAATCTGGCTTTGCAGATGCTGAAAGCCTTTCTGACAGGCGGCGTGATCTGCATCATCGGGCAGGTGATCTTAAATTATTGTCAGTCACTTGGTATGGAGAAGGACATCGCAGGTAGCTGGTGTTCCCTTTTGTTGATCCTGCTCAGCGTTTTGCTGACGGGCTTTAGTGTGTATCAGGTAATTGCTGCGTGGGGCGGTGCAGGAGCACTTGTTCCGATCACAGGATTTGCCAATTCCGTGGCAGCACCTGCCATTGAATATAAGGCAGAAGGTCAGGTTTACGGAATTGGGGTTAAGATCTTTTCCATTGCAGGACCAGTCATTTTATACGGTGTCTTTACAAGTGGGGTTCTGGGCTTCTTCTACTGGATTGGGAAGCTGCTTGGCTGGGTATAAAAAATGCGTTGCAGAAATGGCATAGAGGAAAGACAGAGAAAAAGGAAGGTGTAGGATGAAAAAAGCGATTTTTGAAATGGGCGAGAGCAGTGTGAAGCTGCCAATGCCTGTTTATATTGTGAATGGGGCGTCGATCGCCGGAACAAAAGAAGGTCAGGGACCGCTGGGGAACTGCATCGATCATGTGCTGACAGACGACCAGTTTGGAACGGATAGCTGGGAAGCAGCGGAATGTAAGCTGCAGAAAGAAGCGGTAGCGATCCTGCTGAAAAAGACAGAAGTTTCAGAGAAGGAGATCCGTTATCTGTTTGCGGGAGATCTGCTCGGACAGTCCATGGCAAGCTCCTTTGGACTGGCTTCCTATGAGATTCCGTATTTCGGTGTGTACGGTGCCTGCTCGACCTGTGGGGAAAGCCTGAGCCTTGGTGCAATGACGATTGGGGGTGGGTTTGCCACGCAGGTTGTCTGTGTGACGTCCAGTCATTTTGCAAGTGCAGAAAAAGAGTTCCGTTTCCCCTTGGAATATGGCGGACAAAGACCAAAATCTTCTACCTGGACAGTAACGGGAAGCGGCGCTTTTCTGCTGGCAACCGATGTAAGTGATCCAATGGCACAGATCACAGGGATCACGACCGGAAAAGTCGTGGACATGGGTGTCAAAGACAGCATGAACATGGGATGTGCCATGGCACCTGCGGCGGCGGATCTGATCTGGCAGCATCTGCAGGATTTTGACCGGAAGCCGGAAGATTACGACCGGATCATCACAGGAGATCTGGGCGAAGTGGGAAGTCAGGCGCTGATCGATCTTTTGCGGGAGAAGGATGTTGACATTGCGGGCAATCATATGGACTGCGGAACGACGTTGTTTGACACAAATGAGCAGGATGTGGGATCCGGCGGCTCCGGCTGTGGCTGCAGTGCGGTAACACTGGCTTCTTATATTCTGCCAAAGCTGCAGAGCGGGGAGTGGAAACGGGTATTGTTTGCACCGACGGGAGCACTTTTGAGCAAGACGAGCTTTAACGAAGGCAATTCCGTTCCGGGCATTTCGCACGGTCTGGTGCTGGAACACGTATAAGATCGTGCATAAAAGGCTGAAAGATATAGAACCGCATGAAAAAAGAAGAGCGCAAGCTCTTCTTTTTTGCAGATACAAAAAGTCCGTTTTCATCCAGCAATATATTATGCTGCATCGTCTACGGTTCCGATCTTCATATACATGGAAATTAAGTAGAGACCGCAAAGACCAACGATTGCATAGATGATACGGGATAACCAGCTCATGCTGCCAAAGAGTGCTGCAACAAGGTTCCAGTCGAAAAAGCCGATCAGTCCCCAGTTGACTGCACCGATAATGACAAGCGTTAAAGCAATATAGTCTAAAGCTTTCATGGATAGCACCTCCTTTTTCTATAGTCTTTCCCAAAACGCGCTTTCTATACGGGTGGATTTATGATATAATATAATGAGCACATAGAAAAACAAGCAGTTGCGAAGCAACTATTTGTTTTTCAGTGGTCGTTAACGAGCAAACTGCCTGCGAAGCAGGCGATAGAGCAACGTAGTTGCGGGTTTGCGAGTATGCCATCCCGAAAAACACAAACAGCCTATAAAGGAGCCAAACATGGAAAACCAAACAGAAAATAAAAAGAAAAATGCCGGTGCACTCCGGTGCTATTTGATAGAGATCGCGGTCATCACGATCGCCTACCTGATCGAGGTAGTGAAAGGAAATCGGTCAGCCGGCTATATTGTGCTGGTATGTCTGCTCTTGTGGCTCCCGGCGATCGCAACGATACTTGTTTATCTGAAAAATAAAAATACAAAAGCAGTCCGTTATCTGTATGGCTTCGGTTTTCTGATCCCACAGGCTTTTCTGATGCTGACAGCCAACAATGCACTGGTATTTACTTATGCGATCCTTGTGCTGGTTGTATGTAATATTTTTGAAGACCGGAAATTTGCCCTGACGATGGCAATTTCTTATAACATTGTAAATATCCTGACAGTTATTTACCATATTGCGACAGCAGGAACAACAAACGACTATATCGTGACAACAGAGATCCAGATCCTGTTAATGATGATCTGCGGTTACTTCAATATCGTAGTATCCAAGACAGGCATGATCATTTCCAAAGAGAAGATGTCCCTTCTGGATCAGGAAAAGCAGCATGCAACAGATCTGCTTGCACAGGTGCTTTCCGTTTCCACAGAAATGACAGAAGGCATTGGCAGCCTGAATGAAAAGATGCAGCAGCTTGGGGAATCTGTTGTACAGACCTGTGGAGCCATGGATGAGGTCAGACAGGGCAGTAATGAAACAGCAGAGTCCATTCAGTCCCAGCTTATCATGACAGAAAAGATCCAGAGCAGGATTGAAGAAGTTTCCCAGACAAGTACGATGATCGGAAACAGTGTTGCCAAAACAAAATCCGCAGTCGGAAAAGGTGCGGATAATATGGAAAATCTGGAAAAACAGGTAGAACAGCTTGAACAGGCAGGCGGACGTGCCCTGCAGAGACTGGATGAACTGGATGAGTATACAAAGCAGATGCAGTCTATCACAGAGCTGATCAATTCCGTTGCGGATCAGACAGGGCTGTTATCTTTAAATGCCAGCATTGAGGCGGCAAGAGCAGGCGAAGCAGGACGCGGCTTTGCGGTTGTGGCTTCCGAGATCTCCACACTGGCAAGCCAGACACAGGAAGCAACCAAGAATATCGATGCACTGATCAGTGACATCACAGATAAACTGCAGGATGTCAGCGAAGCTGTCAGATCCTTTGCAGATGGTACAAAGCAGCAATATACCGTAGCACAGGAAACGGTGCAGAGCTTTGGACAGATTGAGAAGGACACAACGCAGATCGAGCAGCAGGTCAGCCAGATGGCATCTGCGATCAGCAGCCTGACAGAGGCAAATCATTCTATCGTGGAAAGCGTGCAGAATATTTCAGCAATTACGGAAGAAGTTTCCGCACATTCCAATGAAACTTATGAGAGCAGTGAAAAGAATGCACAGATTGTGGAAGAGACCGGAAAGATCGCAGCATTCTTACAGGACAGAGCAAGTGCGTTGAAACAGTAAAGAGTGGATAAAAGAGGTGGGGAGTTCAGGTGGAAGAGATCATTGTTGCCATTTATTACATATTTGCGCTGGTTGTAGCAATACTTGTATTAAAATCATATCGAAAAGGAACAGAGAGTGCCAAAAAGCTTGGCATTGCCATGCTGATGAATTTCCTGATGATCGGTACTTACACGCTCAATCTGACATCGGGCTATCTGATCATCAAATCGATCGGTTGTTCTCTGACCTTTACGCTCATGGATCTGATGCTGTTTTTCTACTATGATTATGCCATGGCATTTGTAGGCTGGGAAAACCGTACGCCGAAATGGATCAAGATCGCGTTTGGTGCGTATATTTTTATTGACGGTATCTTTATGATGATCAATCCGTTTGATCAGGTGGCAGTTTCCTATATGCATGAATCATTTGGCGACGGTTATATCCTGACCTATGTACCGCAGATCCCATTTCACATCCATACGGCATTTGATATGATGATGATCGCAGCAACGATCATTCTGTTATCCCTGAAATGCGGGGAAACGCCGCGCGTGTACAGAAAGCGGTATTATGGTCCGATCATTGGTATGCTGCTGGCGGTTGTGATCAATTTCGTATATCTGGCAGGCATTATTCCGTTTGATATGGATCCGACGATCCTGCTGTATGTATTTGTCGGTTTTCTGCTTTATTTCTACACGTTCAATTATCTGCCGTCCGTTACGCTGACGATCACACGTAACATGATCCTGGAATATCTGAAGGATCCGATCATTTTATTTGACTACGAAGGCAGACTGGCAGACCATAGTGCGGGACTGGACGAGCTGATGCCGGGCATGGAATTTAAAAATGGTTCCCTGACGATAGAAGAATTTATGCAGAAGCAGAAATTCATGGGAATGAACGGAACAGACATCAATCAGGAATTTGACTGGCAGACGGTTGAAAACGGCAAGCCAAAGACATACCAGTGTCAGTTCTGCTGTATGAAGGACAGCAAGGGCAAGCTGATCGGTAAGCTGTTTGTGTTCCATGATGTGACGGCAAGCAGACAGACGTATTTTGAATTGGAAAATTCCATGCTGTTTGATGCCGTGACGGGATTTTACAATAAAGAGAGCTTTTATACACAGATCCCACAGTGGAGAAATCCGGAATTTTTCCCGGTTTCCTTTGCTGTTTGTAATGTAGACGGCCTGCGTGCCATGAATGAGGCGTATGGAACGGTTTACGGAGATGGCGTTATGCGCCAGATCGCCCGTTATATCCGCAGAAGAGTCGGAAAAGATACGTTCTGTGCAAAGCTCGATAATGGTGATCTGGTTGTGGTTCTGGAGCAGACAAACAATCTGGACGCAGGGGATATCATGGAGGCAATCAAGGCAGAGATCATGGATTTCTATGATAAGATGCCTGTTACGATCGAATATGGTATTGCAACAAAGGAAGATGCAGATACTTCTGTGGAGAAGCTGATGCAGGATGCCAGATCGAATATGATGAATAAGAAGATGCTGAAAGAAAAATCCGCCAGCAGTTCGATCGTCAATTCACTGAAACAGACGCTTTGTGAAAGTGATTACCAGACAGAGGAACATGTAGAGCGTACAAGAAAGATGGCAGCACGCCTCGGCAAAGAAATGGGACTGCCTGATGCAGAGATCGGTAAGCTGGAGCTTTTGGCAGCACTGCATGATATCGGTAAGGTAGCGATCCCGCAGGATATTATTAAGAAAAAAGGAAAACTGACGCCGGAAGAGCGTGCGATCATAGAACAGCATACGGTAAAAGGTTATCGTATTGCGAAAAGCTCACCGGAGCTTGGCGATATTGCGGACGGTATTTTGTGCCATCATGAAAAGTGGGACGGAACCGGTTATCCAAACGGTCTGAAGGGAGAAGAGATCCCACTGATCGCGCGCGTGATCTCAGCGGTGGATTCCCACGATGTTATGGTCAATGACAGACCGTATCACAAAGCAATGCCGGAAAAAGACGCGATCGCCGAACTGCGCAGATGTTCCGGTACGCAGTTTGATCCACATGTCGTGGAAGTATTTACAAAGATGCTGGAGCGTGAAGATCTGCCGCAGCAGGAAATGGAAGCACTGGCAGCATCTTATACGGAGGCAGATACAGATGAGAGAACTGGAGTTTAAAATGGAGCGTCCGGGACTGCTTGAAACCGGACAGAAGGTGACTGTGACAGAAGGCGTTCTGCCGAGCAGTTACTATTACACGATCGATCCTTCGCTGGCAATGTCAGCCAATATCCCATTCAGGGAACGGCTGAAAACAAAAGAAGGAACTGTCGTATCCATAGAGGAAAATGAACGCGGTTTCTATGTAGTTGTCAGTTTTATAGAGCCGTAACAGACGCAGCACGTATAAGCACCACAGTGCTTATCACACATAAATTTTGCAGTAGGAAAGGAAGAGTGACATGAAAGTTATCAGTACAGAAAAAGCACCGGCAGCAATCGGACCATATTCACAGGGCATCGTCGCAGGAGATTTCTTCTTTGCATCCGGACAGATCGCGATCATTCCGGAGACAGGTGAGATCGCAGAAGCAACGATCGAAGCACAGACAGAGCAGGTTATGAAAAATATCGGAAACCTCCTCGCAGCAGCAGGCGTTGATTACAGCAAAGTCGTAAAGACAAGCTGCTTCCTCGCTGATATGGGAGATTTTGGTGCATTTAATGAAATTTATGCAAAATACTTTACTTCAAAACCGGCAAGAAGCTGTGTAGCAGTCAAGACATTGCCAAAGAATGTGTTATGTGAGGTAGAAGTGATCGCATACCTTGGCGAATAATCCATGCATTTATGGAAATCCTAAAGATGAGACAGAAATGTCTCATCTTTTTTCATGTGATAGGAGTTCCTATCACATGAAAATGCTCCGCAAGGATGCGCACTCGCGCGAAGAAGAAATATGTCGCAAGCGACCGCGCTCGGCGCAAGAATGTGTCGAGACACATTCTTTATTAATGTCTTGCATCTATGATGCATGAAAAAGGAGGTATCTTATGTCATATATCAATGCATTCTGGGTAGGGGGACTGATCTGTGCACTTGCGCAGATCCTGTTGGAAAAAACAAAGCTGATGCCGGGCAGGATCATGGTGCTGATCGTCTGTCTCGGTGCTATACTGAGCTTTTTCGGTATTTATGAGCCATTTGCGGAATACGCGGGCGCAGGAGCGAGTGTGCCACTTCTGGGCTTCGGCAATGTGCTGATGAAAGGCGTGAAAGAAGCGGTTGATGAATATGGATTTCTCGGTATTTTCATGGGCGGCTTTAAAGCAGGCGCGGTCGGCTGCAGCGCAGCACTGATCTTAAGTTATCTGGCAAGCCTTGTATTTCATTCCAAGATCAAAAAATGATGCAGTTGCTGCATCATTCTTCAAAACCGATCTGCATATTGGCGAGCGCTTTTTTGATGCCCTGATCCCAGAGCGTTTCAATGGACTTGTCCATGGAAAAGGTAGTCAGGGAAATACCGGTAAGGCATGTCAGGTGCTCCTGCTCGTAGCGGAAGGTCAGAATCAGTCCCTTGACAGTAGACGGATCACCGGTAAAGGCTGCATTTTTAAGCAGGTTCTGTGTATAGGCAGCAGGTGCTTGCAGAACAAACTTAAAGGAAAGCGGAAAGTCTTTGCCGATGTAGGATGCCAGAAGCATTCTGACACTGTGCCACGGAACAAAGTCCGCACCCTCCGTCTGCACAGGATCCTGCTGCGCTTGGTATTCCGGATGGATCCTGCCTTCTAAAAAGAGAGAACTATCCCGGATCACGGATACTTCCTGCATCGGAAACGTATCAAAGGATGTGCTTTCCAAAAGCACCTGCAGCATCTTTTTTTTATCTTGAATCTGTAATGCGATCATAAAAAATCCTTTCTGATTTGACTCCAAAACGAATATTTCATTAGTATTGTAATATAAAATATTGTGATGGTCAAAAATTTTATTGCGTTAAGAAAACGGGCAAATGTGATATTAGGTCTTTGCAAATAACGTAATATGTGCTATATTATGTAGTAATGAAAACTACATGGCAATCGGAGGAAAATGATGAGCTACAAAATCGTGCTGGATAGTTGCGGAGAATTACCGGAGCAATTAAAAACGGATAACAGATATGAGATCGTACCACTGGAATTACAGGTGGGGGAAGAAAGAATGTGGGATGATGAGACTTTTGACCAGAAGACATTTCTGCAGAAGGTAGCAGCCTGTCCGACCTGTCCGAAGTCTGCCTGTCCGTCACCGGAGCGTTATATGCAGGCATTTGACTGTGAAGCGGAAGAGATCTATGTCATAACACTGTCCGGGAATCTGAGTGGCAGCTATAACAGTGCTTATCTGGCAAGAAGCATGTATCTGGAAAAAGAGCCGGATAAAAAGATCCATGTATTTGATTCCTGCTCCGCTTCCTGTGGGGAAACACAGATCGCCTTTTATATCGCTTCTCTGGCAGAAGAAGGAAAATCCTTTGAGGAGATCGTACCGCTTGCCGAGCAGTTCAGAGATGAGCTGACCACATATTTTGTACTGGACAATCTGGATACACTCAGAAAGAACGGCAGACTTTCCAAGGTAAAGGCTTTTGTAGCATCTACGCTTGCGGTAAAACCAGTCATGGGCTCCACGGATGATGGAAATATTGTGCAGCGCGGTCAGGCGATCGGTATGAAAAAAGCACTTGCCAAGATGGCGGATATTGTTCTGGGAGATAAAACAGAGCTTCAGAAAAAGACACTGATGATCACACATTGCAACTGCCCGGACAGAGCAGAAAAGTTTAAGGAGATCATCTGTAAAAAGGCAAATTTCCGAAAGATCCTGATCATGGATACAGCAGGCGTCAGCAGTATGTATGCCAATGACGGAGGGATCATTGTGACTGTTTAAAGGACATAACAGTACACAGGGAAGCAGATCCTAAAATAAACTAAGAGAATAACAGTTTTCCGAGCAAAGGAAGATTTTGAAGAGAAGAGTAGGTCAGCGTCTCACCGTTTGAGAGCTGGATGCTCTTTTTTGTATGGCTGCGGATATGATTCTGATTGACGACGTAGTCTTTGCCGAACATCTGGAACTCTGCGTGATCGCCCAGACAACGGTAAATATCATCCATATTGCCGATGATATCAATGGCGTCCTGATGATCAAATACATAATGAACCCTGTGCTCCTTTTCAAAGCACTGGGCATAAATAATGTCGTCTTTGGATACGAAATGGGTATGTTCGATATCACGAATCTCGATCAGCGTCAGATTTTGTTTCTTTGATTCGATTTCCTGCTGCATATCACGCAGCAGCTTGTGAAGAGGTGCGGTCAGGATGGGTTTATCGAGCGTATAGAGATGCTGGATAGCAGTTTCACGGAGATACGGTTCTGCAGTGTCTTTGCAGACTACGATCATACCGGGCGCAGAAAGCTCCTGCAGTTTGGCAACGATCTCCATGCAATGTGCCATGTCATGATCGATATCCAAAAGGAAAAGGTCATATTTCATGCAGACGGGCAGAAAGGATGATTCATCTCCGAAGGAATCCACATAAAGTGTTCCGATCTCAGGCGCAAGCGCGCTGTTGGCACGGTCTAAAAGACGTTCCGTCTGCTTGCGGTCTGCAACATTGTCCGCTAAAACTGCAATATGCATATGTAACCCTCCTAAATGTAATGCTTTGCCTAGCAAAGCATTATGCAGCCTCATCGTATTGGCGAATAACAGGCGGAGCCATGCATCGCATGACTCCGTGTCATTATAAAATCCCAATCTCAATAGGGGAATGCCAGATCAGATAAATGAGCAGAAGCTGCACACATAAAATCAGTGGCAATCCATATAAGAAGTACCAGTGGCGGGTCTTATGATGGAAGAGAAACATACCGAGGATACTGCCGATGCTGCCACCAAAGATGGCAAACAGAAACAGGGTAACTTCCGGAATCCGCCATGCCCTTTTCCGCGCTTTCCATTTGTCGAGCCCCATCAGAAAAAAGGCGATCAGATTGATCATAATAACATAGGTAATGATGATTGTGTATACACTCATACTGACCTCAGAAAATTATTTATCGTTCTTCTTGTTCTGTACTTCCAGCATCTTCATAGCACGAACCTTTGTAGAAAGACCAAACAGATTGATGAAGCCTTCTGCATCATGATGGTCATACATATCGCCGGTTGTAAAGCTTGCAATGCTTTCATTATATAAAGAATATGGAGAAGTTGTACCTGCTTTGATGATGTTGCCTTTGTAAAGTTTGAATTTTACTTCGCCGGTCACATACTTCTGTGTGCTCTCGATAAATGCCTGTGCTGCTTCACGAAGCGGTGAGAACCATTTCCCTTCGTAAACAACCTGAGAGAACAGAGCTCCCATATCTTTCTTTGCACGGTAAACATCACGGTCAAGGATCAGCTCTTCAAGCTGCTGATGTGCTTCGTACAGGATCGTTCCGCCAGGAGTCTCGTATACACCACGGCTCTTCATACCAACAACACGGTTTTCAACGATATCTACGATACCGATACCATGCTTGCCGCCTAATGCGTTCAGAGTACGGATGATATCGGAAACCTTCATTTCCTTTCCGTTGACACTCTTCGGTACACCGGCTTCAAATGTCATTGTTACATATTCGCCTTCATCAGGTGCTTTTTCAGGTGTGGTGCCAAGTACAAGCAGATGCTCGTAATTTGGCTCATTTGCAGGATCTTCCAGTTCCAGACCTTCATGGCTGATATGCCAGATGTTACGGTCACGGCTGTAAGAGTTATCCTCTGAGAACGGAAGATGAATGCCATGCTGCTTGCAGTATTCGATCTCGTCTTCACGGGACTGTAATTTCCATTTGTCATTTCTCCAAGGAGCAATG
The DNA here is from genome assembly GCF_018917935.1 of Kineothrix sp. MSJ-39. Taxonomy (GTDB): domain Bacteria; phylum Bacillota; class Clostridia; order Lachnospirales; family Lachnospiraceae; genus CAG-194. The sequence continues at coordinate 43,418 of NZ_JAHLPN010000007.1, forward strand.
ATCTTCAGATCAGGAGCCAGTGCTTTGATACCAAGCTCAAAACGGATCTGGTCATTTCCTTTTCCTGTTGCACCGTGGCAGATCGCAACGGCGTTTTCTTTCCGGGCGATCTCTACAAGCTTCTTTGCAATAGCAGGACGTGCCATGGAAGTACCAAGTAAATATTTGTTTTCATATACAGCATGTGCCTGTACGCAAGGTACGATATAGTGATCACAGAATTCATCTGTCAGATCTTCAATGTATAATTTCTCAGCACCGGCAAGTTTTGCTCTTTCGTCAAGACCATCCAGCTCATTGCCCTGTCCGCAGTCGATACAGCAGCAGACAACATCGTAATCGTAATTTTCTTTTAACCAGGGAATAATGGCTGTTGTATCAAGCCCGCCTGAGTACGCTAAAACAACTTTTTCTCTCATAATAAATATGCCTCCATAGGTATGTATTGTAAGTTCTGCAACTAATATACAACATAAAAGTGCATAATGCAAGTATGAAAATATGCATAAAACGATGAATAATGCGTAAAATAGTGCATATTATGAAAAAACTATTGCATATTATACATTGCAGACGTATAATTATACGATGTCAGGACAAAAAACGGATTGAAGGAATGAAAGAATTGAAGTAAGATATAGAAGATATGTATTTAGAAGGGAGAAATGAGATATGATCAAAGCAGGAATTATCGGCGCAACCGGCTATGCGGGAGGTGAGCTCGTCAGACTGCTTTTGCAGCATAAAGAGGTAGAAATCAAATGGTATGGCTCACGCAGCTATATCGATCAGAAATATGCAAGTGTATACGGCAATATGTTCCAGCTTGTGGAGGATACATGCCTTGATGATAATATGGAAGAACTGGCAAAGCAGGTGGATGTGATCTTTACCGCTACACCGCAGGGCTTTTGTGCTTCCGTGATTAATGATTCGATCTTAAGCCAGACAAAGATCATCGATCTGAGCGCGGACTTCCGTATCAAAGATGTTTCCGTATATGAAAAGTGGTATGGCATTACCCATAAGGCACCACAGTATATTAAGGAAGCTGTTTACGGACTTTGTGAGATCAACAGGGAAAAGACGAAGGGGGCAAGACTGGTCGCTAATCCGGGCTGTTATACAACCTGTTCGATCCTGACAGCATATCCGCTGGTCAAGGAAGGACTGATCGATCCGCAGACACTGATCATCGATGCAAAGAGCGGTACATCCGGAGCGGGCAGAGGTGCAAAGGTAAACAACCTGTACTGTGAAGTCAATGAAAATATCAAAGCCTACGGTGTTGCCACACACAGACATACCCCGGAGATCGAGGAGCAGCTTGGCTATGCAGCAGGAAAAGAGATCCTTGTAAACTTTACACCGCATCTTGTTCCGATGAACAGAGGCATTTTAGTGACAGAATATGCAACACTGACCAAAAAGGCAGATGGCTCTCTTCCAACTTATGAAGAGATCAAGGCAGTATATGATAAATACTATGCAGATGAGTATTTTGTCCGTGTTCTGGAAAAGAATGTATGCCCGGAGACAAAATGGGTAGAGGGCAGCAACTTCGTGGATGTGAACTTTAAGATTGACGAGAGAACAGGCAGGATCATCATGATGGGTGCGCTGGATAATATCGTAAAAGGCGCGGCCGGACAGGCAATACAGAATATGAACCTGATGTTTGGACTGGATGAAAAGGAAGGACTGGAACTGGTACCAATGTTCCCATAAGGTAGATAAAAATGATACGTGCAATGAAAATAGAGGATTATGATCAGGTATATGCACTCTGGCTGACGATCAGCGGCTTTGCGATCCGCAGCGTGGATGATTCCAAAGAGGGCGTGGCAAGGTTTCTGCAGAGAAATCCGGGGATCAGCGTGGTAGCGGAAGAAGATGGCAAGATCGTTGGTGCGATCCTTTGCGGGCATGACGGCAGACGAGGCTGCCTGTATCATGTCTGTGTGGATCCGGCGTACAGACGACGTGGAATCGGTAAGGACATGGTTGTTCACTGTATGAACGCCTTACATAAGGAAGGGATCAATAAGGTATCATTGATCGCTTTTACACAAAATGATATCGGAAACGCTTTCTGGAAAGAGATCGGCTGGACAAAGCGTGAGGATCTGAACTATTATGATTTTGTGCTCAATAAAAATAATATTATACGTTTCAACCGATAGAACAGATATGCCATAGAAACAGATCTGAAAAGCATATGAGAATGGAGAACAACAATGGATAACAAAGACATGAAACAGATAATGGAAAAAGCAGAAGTGCTCATTGAAGCGCTTCCTTATATTCAAAAGTTTAACCGCCGTATCATCGTGGTTAAATACGGCGGAAGTGCAATGGCAAATCCGGAGCTGCAGCGAAATGTCATCAAAGATGTGACACTTTTGAAGCTGGTAGGATTTAAGCCGATCATTGTACATGGCGGAGGTAAGGAGATCAGCCGCTGGGTCGGTAAGGTTGGTAAAGAAGCAAAATTTATCAACGGACTGCGTGTAACGGATGCAGAGACTATGGAAATTGCCGAAATGGTGTTATCCAAAGTTAATAAGCAGCTTGTTACGATGGTGGAGGAGCTTGGTGTCAAGGCTGTCGGTATCAGTGGAAAAGACGGAGGTCTGTTACATGTGGATAAAAAATATGCGGGCGGCGAAGATATCGGTTTTGTCGGTGATGTCAAGAAAGTAGATCCACAGATCCTGTTCGATCTTCTGGATAATGACTTTCTGCCGATCATCGCACCGATCGGTCTCGGTGATGAATTTGAATCCTACAATATCAATGCAGATGATGCAGCCTGCGCGATCGCAAAGGCGGTCGGTGCTGAAAAACTGGCATTCTTAACAGATATTGAGGGACTTTACAGAGACATCAATGATAAGAGCAGCTTTATTTCCAGACTGACTGCAACACAGGCAGATGAGCTGATCGAGGAAGGCTGTATCGGCGGCGGTATGTTACCGAAGCTGCACAACTGTACAGATGCGGTAAAGAACGGTGTAGGCCGTGTCCATATCCTGGACGGCAGAATCGCACATTGTCTGCTTCTGGAAATCTTCACCAATGAAGGTATTGGTACAGCGATCGTAAAGGATGAAGGAGAATTATAATATGAATATGCAGGAATATATTGAAGAAGCAGAGAAGGATCTGCTGCATACTTATAACCGGTATCAGGTCGTATTCGATCATGGAGACGGCGTAAAATTGTATGATATCGAAGGAAAAGAATATCTGGATTTCGTGGCAGGAATTGCCGTGTTTGCCCTTGGATATAATAATAAGGCATATAATGATGCTTTAAAGGCACAGATCGACAAGATCCTGCATACTTCCAACTACTATTATAATGTACCGGCAATAGAAGCAGCCAGAAAGCTGAAAAAGATTTCCAGTATGGATCGTGTTTTCTTTACAAACAGCGGTGCGGAATCCATTGAAGGTGCCATTAAGACAGCCAGAAAATATGCGTATCTGAAAGATGGGAAGACAGATCATGAGATCATTGCCATGAATCATTCATTCCATGGCAGAACGATGGGGGCACTTTCCGTGACGGGTAATCCGCATTACAGAGAAGCATTTGAACCGATGATTGGCAATATCAGGTTTGCCGAGCTGAATGATTTTAACAGTGTGCTTGCGCAGGTAACGGACAAAACCTGTGCGATCCTGTTTGAAACCGTACAGGGCGAGGGTGGTATCTTCCCTGCTACAGAAGAATTTATGAAGCAGGTACGTGCACTTTGCGATGAAAAAGATATCCTGCTTATTTTGGATGAGATCCAGTGTGGCATGGGCAGAACAGGTGAAATGTTTGCATGGCAGAGATACGGTGTGAAGCCGGATGTCATGACAACAGCAAAAGCACTGGGCTGCGGTGTTCCGGTTGGCGCCTTTCTGATGACGGAAAAGGTCGGCGCCGCATCTCTTGTAGCGGGCGATCACGGTACAACCTATGGCGGTAATCCGTTTGCCTGTGCGGCGATCAGCAAGGTGATCGATCTGTTTGAAGAGGAAAAGGTACTTGATAATGTCCGGAAGGTCGGTGCTTATTTATGGAAAGAACTGGACAAACTGACAGAAAAGTATGATAGTATTATAGCGCACAGAGGTGTCGGACTGATGCAGGGACTTGTATTTGACAAGCCGGTTGCACCGGTGATCAACAAAGCACTGGAAATGGGACTTGTCCTGATCAATGCAGGAACACAGATCATCCGTTTTGTACCACCTCTTGTTATTTCGGAAAAAGATGTAGATGACATGATACAGATACTGGATACATGTCTGAAGGAATTGGAGTAACGCATGAAAATCAGAGGTAGAATCTATTCTGTGATACTGGTTCTTCTGCTGGTGTTTTTCGTCTGGCTGAGGGGCGTGCAGGATCTGCAGCCGTCTCAGGGCAGCAATCAGCCGTCGATTGGCACAGGGATGCAGAAGGAGACGCTTTATGTCTGGTATACGGATGAAGCACTGACAGATTATATGAACAGTATGGCACTTTCTTACATGGAAGCGCATGACAATATCAGGATCGTGCCAACGCTCGTATCCGCAGTCGAATATGTGGAGAGCATCAATCAGGCAACGATGCAGGAGCAGGCAATGCCCGATCTGTGTCTGATCAGTAATGACAGTCTGGAAAAGGTATATCTGGCAGGACTGGCAGATGAGATCACAGATCCGGAGCAGATCGTGACAGAGGAAAACTTCCCGCAGGCAGCACTGCATGCAGTAACTTATCAGGACAAGCTGCTTGCTTATCCTTTTTACTATGAAACTTCTCTCTTGTTGTATAATCAGACTTATCTGGACGAGATGGCGGCAAATAAAATCGAAGCACTTAAGTCCCAGCAGGAAGCGGGAGAAGAGGTTGGGATCGAGATTACCGGCGGAAGCGACCTGATTCCTAAAACGGTAGATGACATTTTGAACCTTGCGGATGCTTACGATGCACCGGATGGCGTGGAATCTATTTTAAAATGGGATGTATCGGATATTTTCTATAATTATTTTTTTGCCGGCAATTATATGGATATCGGCGGAGAAGATGGGGATGATGCATCCATCTGCAATATTCATAATGAGAATACAACAGCCTGCCTGCAGATGTATCAGAGTCTGAACCAGTTCTTTTCCATTGAGGCAAAGGAAGCAGATTATAATACGGTATTGCAGGAATTTATAGACGGCAGGACATTATTTACGGTTGTGACCACAGATGCGATTGCAAGACTGGAAGCGGCAAAGGCAGATGGCAGTCTGCAGGGAGAATACGGAATGGCAATGCTGCCTGATGTTTCCACAGACTTGAAAAGCCGTGGACTTTCCGTGACAAACGGTGTGATCGTCAACGGCTACGGGCATTACAAGGAAGATGCCAATGCTTTTGCATCTTATCTGACCGGGACGATCGGTGCGGATTTTTATGACAGAACAGGAAAACTGACCGCCCATAAAAATGTCAGCTATGAAAACGATAAGCCGGCGCTTGCCATGCAGGCATACGAAAAAAGTGTCAGCCTGCCAAAGATCATGCAGGTGAGCAATTTCTGGGTACAGCTGGAACGGACACTGACAGGTATCTGGGAAGGTGAAGATGCGGATCAGGCATTGCAGTCTTTGCAGGAACAGATGGATGTACAGCTGCAGAAATAATAAAAGAAGGAATAAAAACCGATCAACGGGATAAGATATAGATAAACAGGAGGTCTTATACGGTGGTTGGTTTTTTTATTGCAGTATTATCGGGAATTCTGATGAGTGTACAGGGTGTTTTCAACACACAGGTGACAAAACAGTCTTCTTTGTGGACAACATCCGCTTTTGTACAGCTTACAGCACTCTTGGTCTGTGTTCTGGCATGGCTTTTTACGGATCGGAGCAATCCGCTGAAGGTACTTGCGGCAAAGCCTTCTTACCTGCTGCTCGGCGGCGTGATCGGTGCGTTTATCACCTATACGGTCGTTGTCAGCATGGGAAAGCTGGGACCTGCAAAGGCGGTCATGTTTATTGTGATCGCGCAGCTGATCAGTGCCTATCTGATCGAACTTCTGGGGATGTTCGGTGTCGAAAAGGAGCCGTTTTCTGTCAGAAAACTGGTGGGAATGGCAGTGGCGGTCATCGGCGTTATTGTTTTTAAAATGTGATATAAAATCTGCTTGCTATCCGCGTTTTTTTAGCATACAATGAAAGTGCGATTGACATAGAGGGGCTTCTTTATCAGATAAAGGAGACTATGTTATGCATACAAAAAGAATGAAATGTACCATGATCATGCTGGGCTGCCTGTTTACAGCCTTCTTTCTTTCTGCCTGTTCCAATGGGCGGTATACATATGAACTGGAAGGCGGGGAGCAGACAAAGGTCATGCAGGAGTCAGGTGATGGACAGGGCGGAGCAGATCAATCCGCGAAGGAGTCCCTGGTGCAGGCAGAAGAACCGGCGGATGCCACAGCTGACCGGACGGAGAAAGCAGCTGATACCGGAAAAGAGATTTATGTCCAGATCAATGGTGCGGTAAAATATCCCGGTGTTTACAAGGTGCAGGACGATGCCCGTATTTTTGATGTGGTGGAGCTGGCAGGCGGTATGACAGAGGATGCAGAGCCGGAGGCAGTCAATCAGGCACTTCCCGTAGAGGACGGACAGATGATCAGGATCTGTACGCAGGAGGAATGGGAACTCGCCCAGGCAGAGGAAACGGAGACGTCTGCTGAGCAGGCAGATGATGAACTTGTGGATATCAATACGGCTGATGTGGCGGAATTATGTACGCTGCCGGGTGTAGGACAGGCAAGAGCGGAAAGTATCCTTGCATACAGACAGGAGCATGGCAGCTTTCAGACTGTGGAGGAGATCAAGCAGGTATCCGGGATCAAGGATGGCTTATACACGAAGATAAAAGATAAAATTAAAATAACGCAATAGTGTGTGAATGGGAGAATATGATGGCAAACAGAGTGTTAGTTGTGGATGATGAAAAACTGATCGTAAAAGGAATCCGGTTCAGTTTAGAGCAGGATGGCATGGAAGTGACCTGTGCTTATGATGGGGAAGAAGCACTTACCTTTGCCAGAGAGCAGCAGTTTGATATAATTCTGCTGGATATCATGCTTCCGAAGCTTTCCGGCTTTGAGGTCTGTCAGCAGATCAGGGAATTTTCCAATGTACCGATCATCATGCTGACTGCCAAGGGCGATGATATGGATAAGATTCTGGGACTGGAATATGGTGCAGATGACTATATTACAAAGCCGTTCAATATTCTTGAGGTCAAGGCAAGGATCAAAGCCATCATCCGCAGAACTGCCAAACAGGAAAAGAAAGCCGATACAGCCGGCAGGATCCAGGCAGGCGATATGACTATTGAGCGCGACAACAGAAGAGTGTATATAGAGGGAAGAGAAATCAATCTGACAGCCAAGGAGTTTGACGTACTGGAGCTTCTGGCAACTCACCCAAATCAGGTATACAGCAGGGAGAAGCTGCTCACAATGGTCTGGGGGGCAGATTATCCGGGCGATGCAAGAACGGTGGATGTACATATCCGTCGTCTGCGTGAGAAAGTAGAGACAAATTCCAGCGAACCGAAATATGTGCATACCAAATGGGGTGTTGGCTACTATTTTAAAGGATGAGGAATGAACATTGAAACTGTTGTTTTCTAAAGTAAAGGACAGGCTCCAGTTCTTGCGGAGCCTGAAAGTACGGATCTTTATCATTATTCTGGCAGTCGGTATCATACCGACTATGGTACTGAGAAACGCTATTTTACAAAATTACGAAAAGCGGGCAGTCAGTGTCCGGACTACAGATGTCCAGAATCAGTTTAAGATCCTGGCAAATCACCTGATCACATATAACTATCTGAGTGATACAAGCTCAGAGGTTGTAAATGCGGAGCTGTCTATGCTGTCCGATCTGTATGACGGGCGTGTCATTATTATCGATCAAAACTGTAATATCATAAAAGATACCTATGGAATCAGTGAAGGAAAGACGATCGTTTCAGAAGAGGTCATGCTTTGCATGAAAGGGCAGACATCTTCCAATTATGATGCAAAAAATAAATATATAGAAGTAACGACACCGATCGTGGATAATACCACGCAGGAAACAGCAGGCGAGCAGAAGACAGTGGACGGTGGGCAGCAGAAAAGTCAGGTAAAGGGTGTTATGCTGACAAGTGTTTCCACAGACAATATTGCAACGAATGTGGAGCTATTGCGGAATCAGGCAACGATCCTGCAGTTTACGGCGATGATTCTTCTGATTGGTATTGCGTGGCTTCTGTCACATATTCTGGTCAGACCGTTTGATCGTGTCACTTCGGCAATCCGGGAGATCAATGACGGATTTAATACGGAGCAGATCAGCGTGTCGGATTATGTGGAAACAGAACATATCGTGAATGCATTTAATGAACTGCTTGGCAGAATGCGTACATTGGACGAATCCAGACAGGAATTTGTATCTAATGTGTCCCATGAACTGAAAACACCGATCACATCAATGAAGGTTCTTGCAGATTCACTGATTTCACAGGAGGATGTTCCGATTGAACTGTATAAGGAATTTATGACCGATATTGCAGAAGAGATTGAAAGAGAAAATAAGATCATTACAGATCTGCTTTCTCTAGTGAAAATGGATAAGACATCTGCAAATCTGAATATTGAAAATCGGAATCTGAATGAACTGATCGAGCTGATCTTAAAACGTCTGCGTCCGATCGCAAAGCAGCGTAATATCGATGTTTTGTATGAAAGCGCACGGGAGGTCTTTGCAGAGATCGATGAAGTGAAGCTGACGCTTGCAATCTCCAATCTGGTGGAGAATGCGATCAAATACAATAAAGAGTATGGATATGTCAAGGTTTCGCTGGATGCGGATCATCAGTTTGCAACGATCATGGTAGAGGATAATGGAATCGGTATCCCGGAGGAGGCGCAGGAGCACATTTTTGAGCGCTTTTACCGTGTGGATAAATCTCATTCCAGAGAGATCGGCGGAACCGGTCTGGGACTTGCGATTGCAAGAAATGCGATTCTTCTGCACAGAGGTTCTATTAAGATAGACAGTGAAGAAGGACAGGGAACTGTTTTCACCGTCAAGATACCGATCATTTATGTATCCAAGTAACAATGACTTCTGATGACACAAAGAGGCAGGAAAGGCATATGAAGAAATATGGGATCTGGCTGTGCATCATGTTTATGTTGGTGCTTACCGCATGCGGAAAAGAGCAGAAAGCAACAGATGAGACAGTATATCAGATATATGAAGTGAATAAGGAAGAAACAAAAGTAGCAAGCCGTGAGATCACAACTACGGAGACAGATACCGAAAAACTGCTCGGAGTTTTGATAGAGGAACTGGAAAAAACACCGGAAGATACGGAAAACAGGGCTGCGATCACGGAAGCAATCCAGCTGCAGAGCAGTACAGTGGCGGATGAAAGTGCAAATCTGAATTTTGGCGTGGGCTACTATGCACAGTCTCTGACGGGAGAGATTCTGACCAGAGCAGCGATTGTCAGAACGCTGACACAGATACCGGATGTCAATTATGTATCATTTCTGGTAGACGGTTCTGCACTGCTGAACAATCAGGGGGCTCCGGTCGGTGTTATGACAGCAGATCAGTTCATTGATAATTCCGGTAATGAGATCAATACGGAAGAAAAAGTATCATTGGTGCTTTATTTTGCCAACGAAAATGGCGATAAGCTGAAAACGGTAACGCGTGAGGTAGTATATAGCAGTAACATTTCACTCGATAAGCTTGTCATGGAGCAGCTGATCACAGGCGTGCAGGATGGGGAAGAAGCGTATCCGACAATTAATCCGGCGACAAAAGTAGTATCGGTAACTGTCAGTGACGGTACATGCTATGTCAATCTGGATAAAGAGTTCCTGACGCAGATCTATAAGGTAGATGCCGGTGTGACGATCTATTCGATCGTTAATTCACTTGTAGAGCTGTCGGATGTCAACAGAGTACAGATCTCTATCAATGGGGAGACAGATCTTTCTTACAAAGAAAGTATTCCGCTTGCAACAGTGTTTGAGCGGAATCTGGAGTTGGTAGAGCAGTAGTATATGCTGTCTGGAGTATAGTAAAATGACATGCAGCTGAAAAGACCACTTTGTGTGGCAGTCCTGCTGTTGTGTACCGGCTTGTTTCTGGTGCAGCTGACAGGGCAGAAAATGGCAGAAGCACTTCCCAAGGAGAAAGAACAGATTTCTCTTGGCGGCAGACTGATGCAAAAAGAAGAAAAAAACGGACACCTGCTGTTATATCTGCAGCAGGTGCGGATCTTATCCGGTGCGGTCGCAGCGGATGATTCCAATACAAACAACAAAAATTCAAATAGAAAAATGGGAGCTGTCTGTTATCTGCAGGAGGGAAGCCTTGCGCAGATGCCTTCACTGGGAAGCAGACTGATCGTTTGTGGTAAGGTCAGGTATTTTGCACATGCGGAAAATGAAGGACAGTTTGATGCAAGAGCATATTATGCATCGCTCGGGTATGACATCCAGCTGACAAATGCAGAAATTTTAAAAGTTTCCCGGGAAGCGGACAGGCTGGCGGAAGGATTTTTTCGGTTGCGGGAGGATGCGAAGGCATTTTTTAAGGCATATATGCAGGAAGAAAATGCGGGGATCTTATCAGCCATGGTGCTGGGAGAGAAAAGTGCGCTGGATGGTGATATCCGTATGCTGTTTCAGCGGAATGGGATCGCACATATTCTGGCAATCTCCGGGCTGCATATCTCGTTGCTTGGTATGGGATTTTACAGGCTGCTGCGTAAATGCTTTCTGCCCATCTGGGTCTGTTGCGGTGCAGGCGTGGGAATGCTGCTTCTGTATGGTAAAATGGTCGGTGTGGGCAGCTCTGTGTTCCGTGCCTGCGGGATGTGTATGATATTGCTTTTCGCTCAGCTGCTTGGCAGAAGCTATGATCTGTTGACTGCCATGGCAGTGACGGCGCTCCTTCTGGTCTTGCAAAAGCCTGACAGTGTGCAGCAGGCAGGTTTTCTTCTCTCTTATGGGGCAGTGCTTGGCTTGACGCTTTTTCTGCCGGTCTTTCAGACAGAAACGGAATACCGGATACAGAAAATACTGCAGGAAAAGCTGCTGCCCGGTATCGGGATATTGTTAGTGACACTGCCGGTGCAGCTCTGGTTCTTTTATGAGCTTCCTGTCTATGCCATGCTGCTGAATCTGCTCGTGATCCCGCTGATGTCTGTTCTGCTGCCGGTTGCAATTTTTGCCTATCTGCTGCGGTTTCCCCTGCTTTTGCAGATTCCGGAATACATTCTGACATTTTACAGATGGCTGTGCATAAAGGCGGAAGGTCTGCCAGGCAGTATACAGATTTTCGGAAGACCACGTATCTGGCAGATGATTGTTTATTATCTGTTTCTGTTTTTTTCGCTGGTGCTTTTATATCATAGCAAAAACAGAAACAAGCAGGAGAAGCAAAGGGAAAAACAGCAAGAAAACAGAGAGTGTCAGATAACAGGAGAGAATGCGGAACAAGATAGAAGAAAGACCGGAAAGAATGGAAAGAACAGGATAAGAAAGAACAAAAGAGATAGTAAAAGAACCGGAATCATTCTGATTATAGTTAGCATATGCTTACTAATATTGCCCCCGCATACAGAAAACAGGATCACAATGCTGTCGATCGGGCAGGGGGACTGTATCTTGCTGCAGGAGAAGGGCGGACACGTTTTTCTGGTAGACGGTGGCAGCAGTGATGTAAAGGAGGCGGGCAAGTACAGACTGATCCCGTACCTGAAATATCATGGGATCCGGTATATAGACGGGATTTTTATCTCACACGCACATGAGGATCATTATTCTGCAAGTCTGGAGCTGCTGCAAAGCTCATGTGGGATTTCGGTCGGAACGGTATTTTTCAGTGAAATGGCGGAGGAAAATGAAGCATATGATGTGCTGCGGAAGGCTGCTTACAGGTCGGGCAGCAGGATTACCTATATCCGGCAGAGAGACAGAATCCGGGCAGGAGATCTTTCGCTTTTCTGTCTGTATCCATCCGGTAAGCTGACGGTAACGGACGAAAATGAGGCTTCCATGGTTTTATATGCCACGCTCCGGGGCTATACTATGCTGCTGACCGGAGACAGTACCGAAACCTGTGATGCAGCGGTCGTGCAGGCAATGAAGCAGAATGGAATGAGAGAGGTGGATTGTCTGAAGGTTGCCCATCACGGTGCAAAGACGTCAAGCTCTGCCAGTCTGCTGACCTACATCAGCCCCAAGCTTGCCCTGATCTCCTGCGGCAGAGATAACTCTTACGGACATCCGCACAGGGAAACGCTGGACAGACTGGCTGACTGTGGCAGTCACATAGTCCGAACAGATGAAGCGGGCGAAATTGTCCTACATATCGGAAAAAAGAAAGTACAGCTTTCCATTTTCCCGGAATATTGTTATACTGAATATAACTGCACAGCACCATAAAACAGCAGGGGCGGTATGCTAAATACGTGTATGGTTATTCTGCGGTATTTACAAAAAACGATCGGTGTATAGAGGCAGAACAGGATAATAGGAATGGATAAATTTATTAAAAAAGGAAGCGAATAGAATGGCAGCAGTCAAAGAAAAAAGAGTAGAGGATTCCATGATCGAACAGGTGCATAAGTTAAGACCGACGCATATGAACGGTATGGGACGGTTGTTTGGCGGACAGCTCATGTCCTGGATCGATGAGGTGGCGTGCCTGGTCGGCAACAGACATTCACAGGCGAATGTGATCACAGCTTCTGTGGATAACCTACGGTTTATCCGTGGTGCTTATGTAAATGAACTGATCGTGATGATCGCAAAGATGACATATGTGGGGCATACTTCCATGGAAGTGCGTGTAGATACGTATGTAGAATCAATGGATGGCATGCGGAGACCGATCAACAGGGCATACCTGACGATTGTTGCGGTGGATGAAAACGGAAAACCATGTGAGGTACCGGGGCTGATCATAGAGACAGAGGCAGAGAAGGCAGAATGGCAGGCCGGTCAGAAACGAAGAGAAATGCGTATGGTGCGCAGAAAAGAAGGCTTTTAAAAGACGGCGGTAAAAGGAAAGAATGCAGAAATTAGCAAGAGACATTAAGGAACGGGATTTTAAAAATGTATATCTTCTGACAGGCGAAGAGGATTATCTGCGTAAGCAGTACCGGGACAGACTGGCAGGAGCCATGGCAGATGTGCATGACACGATGAACTATCATTATTTTGAAGGCAAAAACACCATACCGGAGAAACTTATAGATCTGGCGGAGACGATGCCCTTTCTGGCAGAGCGCCGTGTGATCGTGGTGGAGAACAGCGGCTTTTTCAAATCAGCCCAGGATAAGCTGGCGGATTATTTAAAGCAGCTTCCCGAGACATCGTTTTTCATCTTTGTGGAGCCGCAGGTCGATAAGCGCGGTAAGCTGTATAAAGCGTGTAAGGATGTCGGGTATATAGCAGAGTTCAATGTGCAGGATGAGCAGACGCTACGCAGATGGATACTTGGCAGGCTGAATAAAGAGCAGAAGCTGATCACGGAACGTGCACTTGCCATATTTATGGAGCGTACGGGAAGCGACATGGAAAATATCGCATCGGAGCTGGAAAAGCTGCTCTGTTATACGCTGGAAAAGCCGGATATCACAGAGGCAGATGTGGATGCAATCTGTACCAGGCAGATCAACAACCGTATTTTTGATATGATCGAAGCAGTGGCTTCAAAGCGGCAGGAGGCGGCACTGGAGCTGTATTATGATCTGCTGGCACTGAAGGAACCACCGATGCGTATCCTTTTTCTGATCGCCAGACAGTATAACCTGCTGTATCAGACAAAGCTGTTAAAGGGAAAAGGCTATGATAATAAGTCGATCGCATCAAAGCTGGGGTTATCCCCGTTTATTGCGGGTAAATACGTGACACAGGCATCCAGATTTGAAAAGGAAACACTCAGAAAAAGTCTGGAACAGTGCGTGGAAGCGGAAGAAAATGTAAAAACAGGCAAGATGGCGGACAATCTGAGCGTAGAGCTTTTGATCGTACAGTTCAGCAGTAAAAAGAGCCAGAGGAAGGAGGCATAAGCCAAATGGAAGTGATTATATTTATGATCGTGTTATGCTTTTTATTTTCCAGTCAGAAAAAGAAAAGCCAGAAGGTGGGAAAAAAAGAGACACCGGTGCAAAACAGACCGGTGACAGACTATCGCCCGCAGACACAGAGCAGACCGGTAAATAGCACACAGAGCAGTATGCAGAGAAGTAATATACAGGGTAGACAGGCCGCTGTCAGAACAGCCGGGGCAGCAGGAAGTATGACATCGGGAAAGGGCTCTTCAGTCAGCAGAACAGTTGAAAAGAAGACGACAGTCAGCCGGCAGGCAAAGTCTACAACGGAGATGTTGGAAGAAAAAGCAAGACAGGATGCGATGGAGCATCAGGAAGAGAAAAGAAGGCAGCTTGCAGAGGAACGCCGCATTCATGGGCAGCTGCGTTATGCGGAACGTTATCTGCCGGGAGATATGATACCGCAGGGCAGACGACTGGTTTGCTGCGGCTATTGCAATGCAGAAAATCTGATTCCGGAGCGTGATAATCCAAAGCGTTATAACTGCTATTTCTGCAGAGAGACTTTGTAAAACAGATATTGCATGGGAATAAAAGACAAATAGCAGGAAATCCTAAAGAAAAGAAAGGTGGTATAAAAATGAGCGTAGTAGAAATTACAACGGAAAATTTTGATACAGAAGTATTACAGGCAGATAAGCCGGTACTGGTAGACTTCTGGGCATCCTGGTGTGCACCGTGCAGAATGCTTTCACCGGTTGTGGATGCATTTGCGCAGAAGCATGACGAGGTAAAGGTCGGCAAGATCAATGTGGATGAGCAGGCAGCTCTGGCTGCAAAATACAAAGTTATGAGCATTCCGACCCTGATCGTATTCCAAAAAGGCGAGGTATACCGGAAATCTGTCGGTGTGATCTCCGAAGAAGAGATCGCAGCACTGCTGCCATAGGCTTAAAGCAACGGTAAAAGTGCGCATACGAAGTGCTGGCAGTTAGCGGCAGCAGACTCATCATAATCTTCCTGATGAACGAGTGTATTGGATAAGCTGCGCAGACTCAGCAGTGGGATATCATAAGAATGGCAGAGCTGTGCAACCGCAGCAGTTTCCATGTCCTCCCCACAGCTGTGAAATGTCGTATGCATAAAATGAATATAATCAAGACGGTTCAGCCATGCATCACAGCTTGCGATCGTTCCGGTTTTTATGGAAATACCGGACAGCGCAGAAATCTGATGTGTGGCTGAAAGTTTTTGTGCGGTTGTGAGCAGCATTTTATCGCTGTGATAGAAGGTATATTTTTTGCCTGCATCTTCCACGCGCAATGATTCACAGCCGATCTGTATACAGCCATGCAGCGGATTTTCATCCGGGGAATCCGAAAAACGCAGATTGGAATGATTGAAGATCGTCTCGCCAAGGATCATGTCTCCGCGGTGCAGAGCGGGATCGTGTCCGCCACAGACACCCTGATTAATGATACAGCGGGGCATAAAGTGTGAAATGGCAAGGACAGTGGCAGCACCGGCATTGACCATTCCCTGAAAGGTTTTGGAAACGATCACCTTCTGCCCGCAGAGTCTGCCC
This sequence comes from Kineothrix sp. MSJ-39, assembly GCF_018917935.1. Classification (GTDB taxonomy): domain Bacteria; phylum Bacillota; class Clostridia; order Lachnospirales; family Lachnospiraceae; genus CAG-194. The sequence goes on from NZ_JAHLPN010000007.1 coordinate 59,131, forward strand.
ATATAAAAAGGGAACTGCATCAGCTCTGTTTTTTGGACATCTTCCATGTGGGAGAGCAGATCACAGATCTCACAATCCATGGCACCCTGTATTAAGATTGCATTTTTATAGTTATCCGGGACAATTGCAGCAAAACATTGATCAGACATAAGTAACTCCATTCGATGATGATTGTTTTTTGGGGGTATCGTGCTTGTTGTTATGGTAAACTGTATTTTTATCATAAAGAAACGGCGGAGACTTGTCAATCTGTGATCTGCTGTCGGATACGCTCTTGCATAACATCCTTTTTTTTCGTATAATGCATACGTCAAGCGAAGTCTGTCATGCTCGAATGCATGTCATGTGAAGGAGGATATCACGATGGAAAAAATAGCAAGTTTTACAATAGATCATATCAAATTACAGCCGGGTATTTATGTATCCAGAAAGGATCAGATCGGGCAGGAGGTCGTTACGACATTTGACCTGCGTATGACTTCACCGAATGAGGAGCCTGTCATGAATACTGCTGAGGTGCACACGATAGAACATCTGGGCGCAACTTATCTCAGAAATAAAGAAGAGATCAGGGATAAAGTGATCTATTTCGGACCGATGGGCTGCAGAACAGGATTTTATCTGCTGCTGGCAGGTGACTATGCTTCTAAAGATATTGTAGCACTTGTAACGGAAATGTTTGAATTTATCAGAGATTACCGCGGAGAGGTACCGGGCGCAAGTCCGAAGGACTGTGGCAACTATCTGGATATGAATCTTGGCATGGCGAATTATCTGGCAGACCGTTATCTGGAAAAAACATTGTATGGGATCGATGATGCGCATCTGATCTATCCACAATAAGCTGCCTGACGGAAAGGAACTATCATGCTGAATCAGTTTTCAAGGACGCAGCTTCTGCTGGGACCGGAAGCAATGGAAAAATTAAAAAATGCGAGAGTCGCCGTATTTGGGATCGGCGGTGTCGGTGGTTATGTCTGTGAAGCACTTGTCAGAAGCGGCGTCGGTGCTTTTGATCTTGTGGATGATGACAAGGTCTGTCTGACCAATTTAAACAGACAGATCATTGCCACAAGAAAGACAGTCGGCAAATATAAAACGGATGTGATGAAGGAACGTATCCTGGAGATCAATCCGGATGCGGAGGTGACAGTACACAAATGCTTTTTCCTGCCGGAAAATGCAGATACATTCCCATTTGAAGAATATGACTATGTGGTAGATGCGGTAGATACGGTTACTGCCAAGATCGCACTTGTCATGAAGTCGCAGGAAGCGGGTGTACCGATCATCAGCAGCATGGGAGCAGGCAATAAGCTGGATGCATCTGCATTCCGTGTGGCGGATATTTATAAAACAAAGGTCTGTCCGCTGGCGAAGGTCATGCGGCGGGAGCTCAAAAAAAGAGGCGTGAAAAAGCTGAAGGTGGTCTATTCCGAGGAACAGCCGGTAAGACCGCTTGAAGATATGTCGATCAGCTGCAGAACGCATTGTATCTGCCCACCAGGGGCTGCGCGCAAATGCACGGAAAGAAGAGATATTCCGGGCAGTACAGCGTTTGTACCATCGGTAGCAGGGCTGATCATAGCAGGCGAGGTCGTAAAGGATCTGTGCAAATAAACAAAAATCCTGTATAAACAGATCTGCGGAAAAGAGGAAAGACAGATGCAGAACCATACAATCGTAACGCTGAAAAAAGGAGAGGGCAGAACCATCAAAGCAGGTGGTATGTGGATCTTCGATAACGAAATAGATACGATCACCGGCAGTTTTCATAACGGGGATGTTGTGACGGTACATGATTTTGACGGGTATCCGATGGGCAGAGGATTCATCAACCAGAATTCCAAGATCAGGATCCGTCTTATGACGAGAAAAACAGAGCAGGAGATCGACAGGGATTTTTTACGGATGCGTGTGAAAAATGCATGGGAGTACCGTAAGACAACTGTAGACACCTCCTCCTGTCGCGTTATCTTCGGAGAGGCAGATTTTCTGCCGGGGCTTGTTGTGGACAAATATGAAGATGTGCTTGTTGTGGAATGTCTGGCACTTGGCATGGAACAGTTTAAGGAAACTATCGTGGAGCTTTTAAAGGAAGTTCTGGCAGAGGATGGGATCCATGTCCGCGGCGTATACGAACGCAGTGATGCCAGTGAACGGAAAAAAGAAGGTTTGCCGAAGGTAAAGGATTTTATCGGTGAGCCGTTTGATACGAATGTAGAGATTGTGGAAAATGGTGTCCATTATATGGTAGATGTGGTAAACGGACAGAAGACGGGATTTTTCCTCGATCAGAAATACAACCGCCTTGCCATGCAGCGTATCTGCAAGGGAAAGAGAGTGCTGGACTGCTTTACCCATATGGGCACCTTTGCACTCAACGCGGGAATCGCAGGGGCGTTGGATGTGACCGGGCTGGATATTTCAGAGTACGCCGTTTCGCAGGCAACAGAAAATGCCCGTCGGAATGGTCTGGAGGATACGGTGCATTTTCGCTGCGCAAATGTGCTGGATGAACTGCCGCGCCTTGCAGCAGTCGGGGAGAAGTATGATGTGGTCATTCTGGATCCACCGGCTTTCACAAAGTCACGCGAGGCGACCAAGAATGCCATTAAGGGTTATCGTGAAATCAATATGAAAGGGTTAAAACTTGTCAAAGACGGTGGCTATCTTGCAACCTGTTCCTGCTCTCATTTCATGACGCAGGAGCTTCTTGCAAAAACGGTCAAGGAAGCAGCAAAGGCAACGCACAAGCAGCTCCGTCAGGTAGAGTTCCGCACCCAGGCACCGGACCATCCGATCCTGTGGGCAAATTCGGCGAATGTACCGGAGAGTTATTATTTGAAATTTTTTGTTTTTCAAGTCGTTGATGAGAAATAAGAAATATCATTATTATCATGGAAGTAATGAACAGAGAGTAATCGAGAAAATGCGGTTGCTCTTTTTTTATTGTGAAGGGGGTTACATGTGCTATAATAAAACAAATTAACAAATCGTTGTTTGTGGAGGTGTTTGGATGTGTGGAATAGCAACTGATTTATAAAAAATAAATCGGAGGTTTATATGGATTATTCAATAAGAGAATTAAGACAAAACGAGTCCAAGGTGCTAAATACTTTTTTATACGAAGCAATTTTTATTCCAGAAGGGGTTCCTATACCACCAAAAGAGATTATAAATCAACCAGAATTACAGGTGTATGTTAAAGATTTTGGTAAGAATAAAGGAGACTTGTGTTTGGTTGCTGAAGCCAATAATGAAATTGTTGGTGCAGTATGGTGTCGTATTATGAATGATTATGGACATATTGATGCTGAAACACCATCATTTGCAATTTCACTTTTAAAACAGTATAGAAACTATGGTATTGGAACTAATCTAATGGAGCAGATGCTAAAAAAACTGAAAATGCAAGGATATAAGCAAGTGTCATTATCTGTTCAGAAGATGAATTATGCAGTTCATATGTATCTAAAAGTAGGATTTGAAATTGTCGATGAGAATGACGAAGAGTATATAATGATTTGCAAATTGTAGGAATCTGTAATTTGAGTTTATGGTTTACAAATCGGAAGTTGAGGAAAAGAAAGAATGGAAGATAAAAAGATATTGCTTGATAATATTGATAAAATTCATACAACCGAAATGGGAATTGATAGAATTAAAAGAAACCTAAAAATAGATACAGCAGATGTTGTTGAGTATTGCAAAAATAAGGTATTAGATAAAAATTGCAATATATACAAACAGGGTAAAAATTGGTATTGCGAGGTTGAAAATATCAAAATTACTATCAATTCATATAGCTATACAATCATTACAGCACATATTGTTAAGTAATTTCAAGTTTATAGGGATGATGTAATTATTTTTGCATGGTTTTCAGAATTCAGCATGGTACAGAGAGGGCGGAAGAGTGGTTGCGGGACGTCTCCCTGTCACGTAGCAGAGAGTATGCCCGATATATTGATGGCAAGCCATTGGTGCCTGACACCATAAATCCACTCGCTTGAAAATGGAATAAGTCATTCACTAAGACTTTATTTCTGATGATAGCTACTTTAGCAGGTCACGGAAAAAGGAAATATAAATTCAAAATAACTCAAAAATTTGAATTTTAACATTGACTAAGTTAAAATAAAACAAATTAAGTTAAAAGGAGAATAAGAAATATGCTTACAAGCGTATTCGGGGTTTCTATAAAAAATGAAGCATGGAATCATCAGGATTCTTTGCCTGTTTATATTGCAGGGAGTTATGATTTTCATACAGCATATATTGGAAACAGACGCTGTATAATGCTTGCTCCAACAGAAGAACTTGCCACACTTCCGGCATTGAAAAAACAAATTGTAAAAATACAGCAGATTGATAATGTGCCAGTCGTATTTGAACTTACAACGGTATCAAATTATCGAAGAAAAAGCCTTATAGAAAATAATATACCGTTTATTACTGATAAACAGGTCTTTCTTCCTTTCATTGGGACAATGCTTTCTGATGAAAAAGAACCCCAAAAGCTGACGGGTAAGTTTGTTTACTCCACGCAGCAGTTGTTTTTATTTTATCTGTACAGTAAGAAAAAACGATTGTATGCTTCAGAAGCCGGAAAAGTGCTTCCGTTTACAGCAATGACCTTGACCAGAGCAGTGAAGCAGTTGGAAACGACAGATTTGTTTCTTGTAGCAAAAGACGGTGTCAATAAGTTTATTGCGTCAAAATATAAGCGAGATGAATTATTTGAAAAAGCAAAAGTATATTTGACGACTCCTGTTCGAAAAACAGGATATATAGATAAGACGCAAGTTACAGAAAATATGGTCTTTGCAGGGGAAACGGCACTTTCTGAAAAAACAATGCTAAATCCAAGCCGAGTTGTTACCTATGCAATTAGTGAGAAAGATTATGATAAAGCCTTGCTGACTGATGAATTGATAGACCCGGATAAACAGGTCAGACTTGAATTATGGGCATACAACCCAAAACAATTTTCAGAGGATAATAGTGCTGATGATATTTCACTTGTTTTATCTTTTACAGATACAAATGATGAAAGAATTGAAGAAGCAGTAGATGAATTGCAGGAAAGAAGGTTGCATGAGTAATGGTCAGTGGATTTACAAAATTTAAGGAAAGATTTCAAGGTTTTGAATAAAAGCACTGGAAATGCACAGTTTTATCGTTTCACATCTCCGAAAAGTAAAGAATATCCATATATGATAGAAATATTTTCCAGAAATCCGGATTTTATTATATTGGAAGATGATGCAGTTCTCACTCCACTTCCGATAGATGATGAAATATCCAGTTTGTCGGCAATCCTTTTAAATGAAGCATATTATGAATTGTTAAAAACCGGACAAATGATGGTTGATGGCATTCCGGTATTAAGTCTGACTTGCCTGATTCCATTTAAGGCGAAAGCATGGCTGGATTTAAAGGAACGCAAGTTGAATGGAGAGCAGGTCGATAGCAAAAACATAAAGAAACATAAAAACGATGTGTTCCGATTAGCACAGTTAATCACAGCCAATACAAGGCAAGTTCTCAGTCCGGAAATAGCAGAGGATATGAAAAAGTTCTTATCTGAAATAGCTGATGAAACAGTGGATTTAAAGTCCTTGGGTATAAGGGGAACAGATAAGAAGAAAATGACAGAAATGCTATACCAGTGTTATGGGTTGAAGGATAATACATAGTAAAAATTTTCTTAAAGATTTTGGACTCAGTGAACCCAAAATCTATGTGAGATTGTGAAGATGCTGAGTCTTGAGAAAAGGGAAAAACATCTGCCAGGACAAATGTCAGGAGGTCAGCAGCAAAGAGTATCCATAGGAAGGGCACTTATAAACGAGCCGGCATTTATTCTTGCAGATGAGCCGACCGGAAATCTTGATAGTAAGACAAGCAGAGAGATCCTGGATATTTTGAAGTTCACCAATCAGAAATATAAGCAGACGATTCTTCTTGTCACACATGACGAAAAATAGCACTGCAAGCGAACCGAATCATCACGATCGGAGGTGGAAAAATCATAAAAGAAATATAAATTTTAACGGCTATAGTATTTCTGATTAAAAAGGGACGAAAACAGAGAGGTTGGGATTAACACCATAGGAGTAGGATAATATGATGGAAAACAGAAGTCGAAGAGGAATACTTATAATTGTTTCAGTTGCAATAGCTGTACTACTTATAATAATCAGTGGTAGATACTTATTTTTGCATAATAAAAGTTATAAAAATCAGGCAATAGAACGCGGAGATGCAATATATTTAAATGAAATAAAGTATTCTCCGATACCGTCATCTGATTTGAATGAATATACTATTTCTAATGTTCTGATTTGTAAAACTGATACAGGAATAAAATTATATGAAATAAACGAATATCCTGATTATAAATATATTGCTGGATATCATGCATGGGGCGGCGAAATTTATAAAAAAGACGAAACAGACTGACAAAGAAGGGGAAGTGTTTTATGGGAGAATTATCAAAATTACCGAATATAGGAAAAAAGTTGAAGAACAGCTTATTCAGGTTGGCATAAATTCTGTTGATGAGTTAAAGAAAGTGGGTGCTAAAGCAGCTTGGTTAAAAATACAAGAAATTGATGAGTCGGCTTGTATCAATCGTTTAATGGCACTGGAGGGTGCTATTGAAGGTGTAAAGAAAACAATGTTGTCAGATGAAGTGAAAGCTGATTTGAAAGAGTTTTATCAGTGGAACAAAAAGTAAATAGATTGGAATTTTGAGGTAAATATTCTATGTTTTATAATGCAAAAGAAAAACTGTTAGAAATACAGGACATACAGATGAATTATATTACTTTTGGAAAAGGTGAGAAGTCTTTGATTTTGATTCAAGGTCTTAGTACCCGTAGCATAAAAGGTGTAGCATTTTCAGTGGCTTATATGTATCGAATGTTTGCAAGAGATTATAAAGTTTATCTGTTTGATCGCAGGGAAAATATTAGTGATGGCATAACAGTAAGAGACTTAGCAGCAGATATAGCAATGGCGATGGATACATTAAAGATTACAAATGCTGATATCTTTGGTGTATCACAAGGCGGTATGATTGCTCAATATCTTGCAATAGACAGACCAGATTTAGTAAATCAGTTAGTTCTCGCAGTAACACTTTCGAAAAATAATGAAACCGTCGAAAGGACAGTCAATGATTGGATTCATATTACGGAACAGAATAATATGAAAAGGCTGATTACAGATATGGCTGAAAAGATGTATTCTGACATTTATGTGAAACGATACAAACCGTTTATGTCTTTATTAGCAGTTTTGCAGAAACCAAAGAATGTATCAAGATTTATCACCTTGGCAAAAGCTTGCCTTAGTTGTGAAGCATATGACGAATTAGATAAAATACAATGTCCGGTGTTTGTAATTGGAGGTATGCAGGATAAAGTGGTAAGTGGAGAGGCTTCTTTGGAAATTGCAAAAAAACTTGGTTGTGAAATCTTTATGTATGATGATTTAGGACATGCTGCTTACGAAGAAGCTAAGGATTTCAATCAAAGAGTTTATAATTTTTTTCAGCATAAGTGATTTCTATAAAGCAAAAATTCAAGTTTATTACCATTGGTGCCTGGGCTGCCATTGGTGCCTGACACCATAAACTCAAGCATAGATTCATTAAAAGAAATATCCAGTTATTTTTCTGTATCAATTGATGATTTGTTATCTGGAGAACAATTGATTTTCATAGCAGAAAAAGAAAACAAATTCTTCATTATTGGGAGTCTGAGAATACTGCGGAAGTAGATTTCCTGATACAAAAAGACAGTCATGTAATACCGGTGGAATGTAAAGCCGGAAACCATATGAAAAAATGATAATATTAAGAGCTGATTTGGGGAGAAGTTATGAAAAGAATACTTGAAAATCAAATATTTAGAAACCTGTTATCTGCAGTTGTATTCGGAGTGATCTATTCGATATTATCTTATGTAGATAAAGGTTATGTGGAAATAGGTACAGTACGACAAAGGAGTGTGATTGTATGACGAAGAAAAGCAGAATTGCGATATGTGCCATATTCGTAATTTTAGGTGTGGCAACAGTCTTTGTATTGACCGGAAACAGAGGAAATGTATCAAATGTTAATCGTATTGTTGGTTATTCTGCACTCTATGATGAAACTTCAATCAATGAAGCATGTGATGTCATAGAGAAAAAATTCGCGAAAGACTTTGAAGGCTGCACACTTACTGAGCTTCGCTATGATGAGGATGTTGAAAACAGATTTGCGGAAGAAATTGAGAAATATCACAAAGAAAACAACCAGGAGCTTATTGTAGTATTATCAGCTTTTGATACAGACGAAAAAGGTGGAGATGGTGGGTTCAATCCTAATGATACATATGCCGACTGGCAATGGCATTTAGTGAAGACGGCAGATAAAAAGAGTTGGGAAATAATCAATTGGGGGTATTGATCGGTTTCAGGTTTGCCGAAATATCCAGACGGACATATATAAATAAAGGATAGACAAAGGGGTAATCTTTGCACTGCGCAAAGTAGTATCAGCCTACAACTTTGTTACATATGTGAGTGGAAAAACGGTGTACTAGAGCACTTCTATCCCATGTACCTGCAAAAACTCCTTTGCAATTTTCGTATTACCGTTGTATTATCCGTACACAGGGACTATATAGTGGAAAATAGTGTAAAAATAGTGAAATTATTTTCTGGCATTGAATTATCTGGAAGAAAAGGTAAATAAAAAAGAAAAATTTTCCAAGAAACTTATTTTGGATGTTCAGAAATTGGTGGAAAAGGGTGCTTCTAAGGAAAAAATCGGACTCAGGGGACCTATGCCGCCGGGGGTGTTATTTGCTGTATATGATTCTAAGACAGGAAATCCCGATTATATTCCACCGGAATATTGTGATATCCCGGGGCTGCTGGATGAGTTGATAGAGTATGTCAATACCACAGATGATCATCCGTTGATTGTAGCAGCAGTTGTGCATTATCAATTAGTGACGATACATCCGTTTGAAGATGGCAATGGCAGGACAGCAAGATTGTTATCCGGTTATATTATGGATCTGAATGGGTATGGATTTAATGGAGTCGGATCGTTGGAGGAATATTTTGCATACGATATTGACGAATATTATGAATCTATCCAGATGGGACTCCCTGCCTTGTATTATTCCGGGAGGGAGAATCCGCCACATCCCGAGATCTGGATCCATTATTTCCTGCGGATGGTAAAACTATATTCCGGTAAAGTCTGTGATTTGCAGTTGGCTTCCGAAGAGGAAGATATTGCCGGAAGTCTCTCGTTTTTGAAGGGGAAGGAAAAGGAACTCCTGCAATTTTTAATGAAAAACTATCGGGGAGAGTTTACACCAATCGAAGTCAGCAGAGAATTGTCGGTAACAAATAAGACGATTATCAACAGACTGGCGGTTCTGGTAAAAAATGGATTTGTTATTCCTATATTGGTCAAAGAGAGAATCCGGTCTTATGAACTCAGTGAATTTACCAGAGATCATGAAACAGAAATTATGAAAATGATTGGTTCTGGAAAAAGGAGATCAAGTAAATGAATATTACCTATAAAAGACTTACAGAAAAAGAACTGAATACATTTATTGAAATGAGGATCGATCAGCTCAGGGAGGAAGGTGCCAAAGAAGAAATTGATTTGGCTCCGGCGTTAAAACAATATTATATGCGTCATATGGCGGATGGAACATTTGTATCATGGCTTGCTTTTGACGGAAACAAGATCATTGGGACAAGTGGTATGTCATTTGTGGAGAAGCCGCCGTATTTTGGATGCCCGAGTGGAAAGATAGGTCTACTGTCCAGTATGTTCACAAACCCGGACTACAGAAGAAAAGGCATTGCAAAGGAATTGTTATCACGTGTTGTAAACGAGGCAAGAGAGTATGGATGTGGCACTATCCAGATCACTGCATCCGATATGGGTGTTAAATTGTATACAGATTTTGGATTCGTGCACAATGAGAATTTTATGCAATATAAACTTTAGCAGTTGTTCAAAAAGTATATGAGAATGTGTAAGAATGGAAGAAGGAACGGTATGAAATTATTATTCAAACAACGCCTGTTTTCATGGCTGGACAGCTATGATATATATGATGAAAATGAACAGACAGTTTATGTTGTGAAAGGACAACTTGCCATTGGACACTGCCTCAATATTTTTGATGCGGCAGGAGACCAGCTTGGTACGGTCAGACAGAAGCTGCTGACATGGATGCCCAAGTATGAAATATACGAAAAGGAGCAGTATATTGGCTGCATCAGCCGGGAAGCATTTTCTTTCCGTCCGCGTTATGATATCGATTTTAACGGCTGGCATATTGAAGGCAGCTTTATGGAATGGGATTATACCATTACAGGGGCAAACGGTGAGCGGATCGCAACGATATCCAAGCAGCTTTTCCGTATGACAGATACTTACGTTTTGGATATTGCACGGATAGAAGATGCCTTGCATGTCCTGATGTTTGTGCTTGCTATCGATGCGGAGAAATGCAGCAGGGATCAAAACTGAGAAGATTCATTTGACAAAAGAAATTATCATGTAAAAAAGGATGATCTGATGAAATTAAGTAGTTTAAACAAAAAGCAAATAGAAACAATCTATCGGGAGCGGATGAAAATTGATTTTCCGCCAAACGAATTAAAGCCGCTGTCCATGATCTATGACGCAATAGAGCAGGGAATTTATGAATGTCTGGGACTTATGGACGGAACGGATATCGTGGGATATGCTTATCTGATCAGAAAGGGAGATGACTATCTGATCGATTATCTGGCAGTCTGCCCGGATCGCAGAAATGCGGGACTTGGCAGTGAAATGCTTCGGCTTTTGGGAGAATATCTGGTGCAGGCAGACAGTATTATCGGCGAAGTGGAAAACCCGGAATTTGCAGAAGAGGAAGCAGACCGGAAGCTGCAGACAAGACGATATGGCTTTTATATGCGGAACGGATTTCGTGACAGTGGTGTCCGCGTGACCTGCTTCGGCGTTCCCTTCATCCTGATCGAGATGGGAAAGAATATCCATACAGAGGATGAAATGCGAAAACTGTATGAGCAGCATTACAGATCCGTGTTGTCAGCAGAACGATTTGCGAAGCATGTGATCATATAGAGATTTAAAAAGTCTGAATAAATCTATCAAGAAAATGTCTTGAAGGTTTTCAGGCTTTTTTAATTTAATCATTATAACTTCAATTTTATCATTTTTGAAAAAATGATAAAATTGAATTGACAATGATAAAATTGAAGAATATAATTTAAACATGAAATTTTGATAAAAAAGCTTATTATGGAGAAAAAGATGCGACAATATGATTATCGTGAAAAATGGAAAAAGTTATTGACGCCGGAAATAGTTTCTTATTTATCTTTGATTCATGAATTTAAAGGGGAACAGACTCTATTTATAGAAGCAAAGGCAGATATGCTGACACAACTTGTAGAAATTGCAAGAATTCAAAGCACTGAGGCATCCAACAAAATAGAGGGAATATATACGTCTGATGAACGGCTAAAAGCTTTAGTGAAGGATACAACAAGACCTAAAACAAGAAATGAGCGTGAGATAGCAGGATATAGGGATGTGCTCAATACAATTCACGAGAATCATGATTACATTCCGCCGAAGCCATCCATTATTTTGCAGTTGCATAGAGATTTGTATAAATTTGAGGGATCTGATATTGGCGGAAATTATAAAAGCTCGGATAACATTATAGAAGAAGAGGATTCTCTTGGAAATAAATTTGTAAGATTTAAACCTGTAGCTGCATGGCAGACGCCAGAAGCTGTGGATTGTTTATGCGAGGCATTTGAAGAAGCTCTTGAAGAGAAACAAATTGATCCGCTTATTTTGATTCCGATGTTTGTACTTGATTTTTTGTGTATACATCCATTTAATGATGGAAATGGACGAATGAGCAGGTTGCTTACATTATTACTGCTATATAGAGCGGGGTATATTGTCGGAAAATATATCAGTATAGAAAAACTAATTGAAAAGACTAAGGAGTCCTATTATGAAGCATTACAACAGAGTTCATTAAGGTGGCATGAAGATGAAAATGATTATGAGCCATTTGTAAAATATATGCTCAGCGTTGTGGTAGCTGCATATAGAGATTTTTCGGCAAGAGTGGCATTGCTTACAGTAGAAGGCAGGTCAAAGCCGGATCGAATACGGGAATTGATTAAAGGAACATGGGGCTCCATAACGAAGAGTGAGATTTTGGAAAGATGTCCGGATATCAGTCAGATAACGGTGCAAAGAACACTGGCAGAATTAGTGGAAAATGGACAGGTAATAAAAATTGGCGGCGGCAGATATACAAAATATACGTGGAATCGCGAAAAGATGGGAGACAGGTAAATGATTACAGGAGAGTTAAAAAATAAAATAGATGGATTAGGGGATATTTTTGCGGCTGGAGGATTAGTAAATCCACTGGAAGTAATTGAACAGATCACATATTTAATGTTTATTCATGATCTGGATGATTCAGATAATAGAAGAGCAAAAGAAAGTGCTATGCTTGGATTACCATATCAAAGCATTTTTGCGGAGGAGGTAAAAATAGGGGATAGGGCTATTGATGGCTTACAACTTAAATGGTCTGTGTTTCATGATTTCCCTGCAGACAAAATGTATTCTGTTATGCAGGAGTGGGTATTCCCATTTATCAAGACGTTGCATAGTGATAAAAACAGTGCATATTCCAAATATATGGATGATGCCATTTTCAAATTACCTACACCGCTTGTATTGTCAAAGGTTGTGGATTCATTAGATGAAATTTACGAATTGATGAATGAACAACAGACATCAGATGTAAGAGGAGATGTATATGAATATTTGCTTTCAAAAATAGCACAATCTGGCAGAAACGGACAGTTTAGAACTCCCAGACATATCATTCGTATGATGGTAGAGCTGATGGATCCTTCAAGTGATGAAGTAATTTGTGATCCTGCCTGTGGTACATCAGGATTTTTGGTTGCAGCAGGAGAATATTTGAAGGAAAACAAAAAAGAAGAGATTTTCTTTGATAAGCAAAAAAAAGATCATTATATGAATCATATGTTTCATGGATACGATATGGATCGAACAATGCTTCGTATAGGTGCCATGAATATGATGACACATGGAATAGATAATCCATTTATTGAGTATAGAGATAGTTTATCTGATCAAAATACAGACAAGGACATGTATTCACTTGTTTTAGCAAATCCACCTTTTAAGGGAAGCCTTGACGCAGAATCTGTATCGCCTGATCTACTGAAAGTATGTAAAACAAAGAAAACAGAACTTCTGTTTTTGACACTCTTTCTTCGTATTTTGAAAATAGGTGGACGGTGTGCTTGTATCGTACCGGATGGTGTTTTGTTTGGATCCTCTACAGCACACAAATCAATTCGAAAGGAAATTGTGGAGAATCAGAGATTGGAAGCAGTTATTTCTATGCCTTCCGGTGTGTTTAAACCATATGCAGGTGTCTCAACAGCAATTTTGATTTTCACAAAGACGGAGCATGGTGGAACAGATCAGGTATGGTTTTATGATATGACTGCAGATGGATTCAGTTTAGATGATAAGAGAACGCCGGTAACAGACAATGACATTCCAGATATCATAGAGCGTTTTAAAAATCTGGACAAAGAGACAGATCGAAAACGTACAGAAAAATCATTCATGGTTCCAAAACAGGAGATTGTAGACAACGATTATGATCTCAGTATTAATAAATATAAAGAGGTTGAATATGTTGCAGTCGAATATCCACCCACATCTGAGATTATGGCAAATATCCGTGAAATAGAGATTGAAATTGGAAATGAGATGGATGAATTGGAGAAATTGTTAAAATTATAATATATTTAAAAATATTTTGGAAAGGGAGAAACAAATTCGGATTTGTCGAGGTAATGAGCAGTGCTGGATGGAGCAATTGGGACGATGTGAGCTTGCTCACTGATCGGCACATATTGCGAACAGACAATAGTGCGATAGCACGCATGAGCGAAGACGAAGTCGTAGCGAATGTGGCACTGCGAATGTACCGAGTAAGCCGTTAAAGAAAGATTTGTAGGCGTACTTGAAAAATAGAATATATGTTTGACATAGATGCGGTTAAATGCTAGTATACTAGTAAAGAAAGTGCTACCGATAGACGGTTAGCCCTGATATATTGTTAGTTATAAAAATAACCGCCAAAGTTTACCAGACCAGGGCGGTTATTTTTGTGTCTTATCATTGCTCTTAGACCCAACGGTATAACCAAGAGCAAAGCAAGTAATACATAAGCTGATAATGGCTATAAATAGCTCCGTTGTAAGCATAAGCACAAACCTCCTCAAAAGATTTCCAGAAGTGGATTTCTATGTAAACACAGGCTATATCTCCTGTGGAGAAGGCTAACCGCCTACCGAATAGGGTAGCACTAAACATATTATAGCAAACATATGTTCTGGTTTCAAGCCTTCAATAGAAATAAAGAAAGATTTGTAGGGATGATGTAGATGAAAGTAAAACTTGGAGATATATTTGAAATTAGTTCTGGTGGAACACCATCAAAATCTTGTCCTGAATATTATGGAGGAGATGTACCTTGGGTAAAAACAGGCGATTTGAAATCAGAATACATTTATGGGGTTGCAGATTTTATTACAGAAGATGGATTGAGGAATTCTTCAGCAAAAATGTATGAAGAAGATACTGTTTTGATGGCAATGTATGGAGCAACAATAGGCGCAACATCTATTTTGAAAATTTCAGCTTGCACTAATCAGGCATGTGCTGCTTTCAGAAGAAACGATAAGGTTATTCCGGAATACCTATATTATTTTCTGAAAAGTCAGAAGGAGAAGTTTGTTAAAGATGGAGTTGGTGGAGCACAACCCAATATTTCAGCTGGATATTTGAAAAAAGTTGAAATGGAACTTTTATTGATTAAAGAACAGAGGATTGTTGTTGATATTCTAGATAAAATAACAAATATTATAAATAGAAGAAATCAAGAACTTATAGCTTTAGATGAACTCATCAAGGCCCGATTTGTCGAGATGTTTGGAAATCCAGTAATTAATGAAAAAAGATGGAGACAGAAATCACTAGGTGAGATTACTACTAAAATTGGTTCGGGAGCAACCCCTAAAGGCGGTAAAGGTGCGTATCAAGAAGAAGGTATTACACTTATTCGAAGCATGAATGTACATAATGGCTTGTTTGAATATAGAGAATTGGCACATATATCAGATGAGCAGGCAGCAAAACTTGATAATGTAGCTATAGAAGAAAATGATGTATTATTAAATATTACTGGAGCCTCGGTGGCTCGTTCATGTGTAGTTCCAAACAAAATTTTGCCGGCAAGAGTAAATCAGCATGTTTGTATTATAAGATGCAAGGAATATATTAATCCGGTATTTTTAAATAAGCTTTTGATAGATGATAATTATCAAGACTTACTATGGAGCGTTGCGGGAGCAGGTGCAACAAGAGAGGCTATAACAAAACAGCAGGTAGAAAGCTTACAGATAATTATGCCTCCAGTTGAGTTGCAGAATGAGTTTATGAGGTTCTGTAACCAAGTCGACAAATCAAAAGTTGCAGTGCAAAAAGCATTGGATGAGACTCAGCTATTATTTGATAGTTTAATGCAGCAATATTTTGGGTAAGCGCAGCTAAGGAAGGGATAAATGGAAAGACGACTTGAAAAACAATTACTGCAATGTAAATCTTTAGATGAATTTGTAACGATGTTCTTTGGATTGAGTAAACAACAGCAAATGTCAGTTTTAGGTGATGAAATTCGAATCCCTAAAGGGACTAGGTTGTATAGAGCCAGAAAATATGAAGGCATACCATTAACACACGAAAATGATTGGTGGTTGCCTCCAGCCGATAAAGTAAAAAAGGGAAGATTTAATTATCCTAAAAAACCGGTATTATATGTTAGTATAACGGATTTCATTTTACCGAGAGAAATTGAATTAAATGTAAATGAAAAATACTATCTTGCAAAGTATGAATGTAAAGAGGATATTCGGGTTGGATCACTTTTAGAATCACATAACAGGATTACATGCCTATTACATAAAATTGCAATGGCTGTAGAAAGTGTGGAAAAGATGACAGAAGATGAAAAAATGGAACTACAAAAATGTAAATGTGAAGATGGTAGTATTTCAAATTTTATTGGTGATCTAAATTCAGTATTTTACATTTATAAGTTTTTACATAGAGATTTATATGATATTACAAATAAAATAGCTGATTTGCTTTTTCAGAAAAATCCTAATGGATTTAGGTACTGTTCGTGTTATGAACCAATTGAAGTATCTGGAGGGAGTTCGGTTGTTACACTTGCAGGTGAGTTTATAGCAAATTATGCTCTCACAGAGGCAGGTGCAAAGAAGTTAAAATTAATAGATACTGCGGAAAGGTTGTATACGGAAGAAGAATACAAGAATAATGATCGGAAGATGTTTATAAGCGTAAATTTAGAAGTATATAACGAAGGTTATAAATTGAAAAATTAAAATGAATGGTTGCAGGATGTTGGTATATAGGAGGAATGTATCAACATGGAAGAAAAAATTGTTATCGTATTAAATGAAATGGCGGCATACTTATCCATTGCGCAAATGAAGAAATTGCAAGAAGTCATTGTAAAAGCGTTTGCTGAAAATGAGGTTGTCAAAAAAAATATTTCTAATGAAGAGTATCTTTCGATGTTTCTTGCGGCAAAGCAAATTGAGGGATGTTCAGCTCGGACAATTCAGTATTATAAGGTTACAGTTGAACATATGATCAGAAGGATTCCGTTAGAGATTAGAAAAATAACTACAGATGATATCCGGGAATATCTAGCAGAATATCAGAAAATGAATTCTTGTGGAAAAGTTACAGTAGACAATGTTCGACGCAATTTATCCAGTTTTTTTTCATGGTTGGAAGAGGAGGACTATATTTTAAAGAGCCCTATGAGGCGAATTCATAAGATAAAAACGAAACAGGCTGTGAAAGAGGTCATATCGGATGAAATGATAGAGCAATTAAGAGATCATTGTAAATGTAAAAGAGATTTGGCAATGATAGATTTACTATATTCTACGGGAATAAGAGTGGGTGAACTGGTTGGATTAAATCGTGCAGATATCAATTTTGAAGAAAGAGAATGTGTCGTTTATGGTAAAGGAGATAAAGAACGGCGTGTGTACTTTGATGCAAAATCTAAGCTGCATTTGCAAGATTACTTAAAAGAACGTGTAGACGACAACCCGGCACTTTTTGTAACATTGGATGCACCATATGAACGATTAAAAATCAGTGGGGTTGAAATTCGTGTTCGTGAGTTGGGAAGAAAATTAAATATGGATAAGATACATCCTCACAAATTTAGAAGAACGATGGCAACCAGAGCGATAGACAAAGGGATGCCCATAGAACAGGTGCAAAAAATCCTTGGACATTCACAAATTGATACAACGATGCAGTATGCTATTGTAAATCAAAATAATGTGAAATCAGCGCATAGAAAGTATATAGCATGATTGCCGTAGATGGTGGAAACTATGACAAAGAAGGAGAAATCTTTCCCCAATCATTGAAAAATTAGGACTAGGTCTTAAAATATGTAATTCCTCAATTCGGATTTGTAGGGATGATGTAGATGGCAAAATATAAACTTGGCGATATTTGTGAAATAGTATCAGGTAGTACGCCTAAAACAGGAATAGACGAATACTGGGATGGAAATATAAAGTGGATTACTCCTGCTGAACTTAATGATGACACGTATATTATTAATGATAGTGTGCGAAAGATTACAGAATTAGCGGTAATGAAAACAGGATTATCATCATTTCCTAAAGGTACAGTAATTTTATCTTCGAGAGCACCTATTGGAAAAGTAGCTATTGCTGGTTGTGAGATGTATTGCAATCAGGGATTTAAGAATCTTATTTGTTCAGATAAGATTAATAGCAAATATTTGTATTGGTTCTTAAAAGGAAACACAGCATATCTTAATTCTTTGGGCAGAGGAGCTACATTTAAGGAGATTTCAAAGAGAATTGTATCTGAGATTGAAATAAATGTTCCTAACATTGAAAAGCAAGAGGAAGTAGTTTCTACATTAGAAAAAATAAGTGAAATCATTGCGCTAAGAAAAAAAGAATTAAGAGATTTAGACGACCTCATCAAAGCCCGATTTGTCGAGATGTTTGGTGATTTGAAATCAAATAGTAAAAGTTGGAAAATTGTAGGATTTAATGAGTGTGCAGATATTGATACTAATATGATTCATGATTTTAAAGGATATGAAGACTATCCGCATATTGGCATAGACAGTATAGAAAAAGAAACAGGAAGATTGGTTGGGTATAGAACAATTGCTGAGGACGGAGTTATAAGTGGTAAGTACTTATTTACGCCGGCACACATTATTTATAGCAAGATACGTCCTAATCTTAATAAAGTGGCTATGCCAGATTTTGATGGTTTGTGTTCAGCAGATGCTTATCCAATATTAGTTAAAGAAGGTATTTGCAATAGAGAATACTTTGGATATATATTGAGAAGCCAGTATTTCTTAGACTACATATTGACTTTTAGCAATCGTACTAATTTACCAAAGGTTAATAAGAGTCAGGTGGAAGGATTTACATTGCCTTTACCACCAATAGAGATACAGAACCGATTTGCCGACTTCGTCCATCAGGTCGACAAATCAAAAGTTGTAGAGAAAAATATATAAAAAACAATAGAAAAAAGGGGAAAGTATATGAGCACATTGTTTATGATAGGAAATGGATTTGATCTTAATTGTGGAATGAAGACAAGCTATAAAGATGTATATAGGGGCTATGTTAAAGAAAAGTCTGATTCCAATTTGATTAATCAGTTTAAAAAGGATATTAGTGCTGATATTGATAATTGGAGTGATTTTGAAATGGCACTTGCAAAATATGCAGGAAAATTCAGGGATGAAAACGAACTGTTAGAGTGTTGTAGAGATTTTAATGTGTACATGAGTAAATATTTAAATGGTGAAATGGAAAAATTTCAGAATATTTATAATTTAAATAAAGACAAGCTAAGAACAGAATTTTTGAGGTCATTAACTGGATTTTATAAGGGTGTATCACATAATGTAGATAATATCATGAAAGAACGAGAAATTGCTAATGTGCTTCGAACGAGTGCGATTTCATTCAACTATACGAGGGCATTTGATCTCTTTTTTTCTGATATATACAAAAATATAGAAATGAATGCAAATGAAATTATTCATTTGCATGGAGTATTATCTGATGATCCTGTTTTAGGTATTGATAATGAGAATCAATTGAATACAACTTTTCCGCTTTCTAAAAGAGGAAAAAGAAGTTTTTTAAAACCTGTTTTTAATGAGAATTACGATAGTGAAAGGGTAAGAAGAGCAAAGTTTCAAATAGCGAATAGTAGCACTATATGTTGCTTTGGATTGTCAATGGGAGAGTCGGATCTGACATGGAGAAATGAGATTATAAATTGGCTGAATGAGAACATTGATCATCATCTGTTTTTGTATCAATATAAATTATCAAGTATAATATTTAGAACTGCAGATGAAAAAATGGATAAAGAAGATGATGAGAAGGAAAAACTTCTTGCAGAGTGGGGAGTAACAAATGAAGAATTGTTGGATCAAATACATATTCCATGTGGACGAAATATATTCAATATTGAAAAAAAATTGATGGAAGAAAAAACACAGCAAGGGGACATTGATGATATTAGTAGTATAAAAAATACTACTAATATCATTGCAAGTATGGTTCCTGCATTATAAAAGGGGATAAAGTATGGTTACTAATTTTGATTACCTGAAAAATGAATCGAGATTCTCTGATTTTGCAGAGGTTGCAATTTCTGCTGAAAAGATTATTTTAATTGATCCGCAGGCAAGTATTATTAATTGCCGCAGGGCAATGGAATTTGCTGTCAAATGGATGTATTCCGTAGATGAAGAGCTGGAAATGCCATATCAGGATAATTTACAGAGCCTGATGAATAATGAAGACTTCAGAGACATTGTAGGACCGGATATCTGGAAGCGTATGGATTATATCCGTCGATGTGGAAACAATGCTGCACACAGCAATAAGAAACTGGGAAAAGATATTGCGATGCTGTGTCTCGAAAATCTTTTTATTTATCTGGATTTTGTGGCATGCTGTTATTCTGGTAATTATGAAGAACGAACTTTTGACAGATCAGTTTTGACAGAGCGTATTGAAAAAGCAAAGGAATCTAAAAAGTTAGCGGATGCTACAAAGGAGCAGCTTGTCAGAGCGCAGGAAAGAACAGCACAGCAGGAGCTGGATCTGAAAAAACTGATAAAGGAAAATGCATCCTTAAAAGAAGAACTTTCTGCCCGCAGACAGGAACAACAGCAGACCTATGTCCCCAAACCACTTGATTTATCTGAATATAAAACGCGGAAGCTTTACATTGATGTAATGCTTATGGATGCGGGGTGGATACAGGGAAAAGACTGGATGAATGAAGTAGAGCTCCAGGGAATGCCTAATAAATCAAAGGTAGGATATGCAGATTATGTGCTCTATGATGATATGCACCGACCGCTGGCACTGATTGAAGCGAAAAGAACGTGTGTAGATGTATCCAAAGGGCGACAGCAGGCAAAATTATATGCGGATTTATTGGAAAAGCAATGTGGAAGAAGACCTGTTATTTTCCTGACCAATGGGTTTGAAACACATATTATCGATGGAAGATATCCGGAAAGAAAATGTGCAGCCATTTATTCAAAGCGTGATCTGGAAAAGTGGTTTAATCTGTTATCCATGCGAACAAGTCTGCGACATGTTGTTGTAGACAAAAATATAGCAGGACGTTACTATCAGGAAGCAGCAATTAAGGCAGTCTGTTCAAATATGGATGAAAAGAACAGAAGAAAAGCACTTTTGGTCATGGCGACAGGATCGGGAAAAACGCGAACAGTAATAGCACTGTGTGATGTACTGTTAAAAGCCGGATGGATAAAAAATATTTTATTTTTGGCAGATCGTAACTCATTGGTTACACAGGCGAAACGAAGTTTTGTAAATTTATTGCCAAATCTTTCCTGTACAAATTTAGTAGAAGAGAAGGAAAACTATAATGCACATTGCGTATTTTCCACTTATCAGACAATGATGCATTGTATCGATACAGTAAATGACGATGATGGAAAGCTATTCACCTGTGGGCATTTTGATCTTGTAATATGTGATGAAGCGCATAGATCAATTTATAATAAGTACAGAGATATATTCACATATTTTGATGCACCATTGGTAGGGCTTACAGCAACACCGAAAGATGAAATTGATAAGAATACCTATGAAATTTTTGAATTGGAAAATGGTGTTCCCACGTATGGATATGATTTGGCGCAAGCAGTCAAAGATGGATATCTTGTAGACTATGTTTCAGTGGAATCAAAGCTGAAATTTATTGAGGAAGGGATCGTATACGATGAATTATCAGAGGAAGATAAAGAAATATATGAAGACACATTTGAGGATGAGAATGGAAACATTCCTGAAGCGATTGAATCATCAAGACTAAATACATGGATTTTTAACGAGGATACGATCAAGCAGGTTTTAAATGTTTTGATGACAGAGGGACTTAAAATTGAATACGGTCAGAAAATCGGAAAGACCATTATTTTTGCAAAGAATCACGATCATGCAGAAAAAATATGGGAAGTGTTCTGTAAAGAATATCCACATCTTCCAGACTATGCGAAAGTAATTGATAATTACATGACTTATGCACAAAGCGCAATTGATGAATTCTCTGATCCAAAGAAAATGCCACAGATAGCAATTTCTGTAGATATGTTAGATACCGGTATAGATGTTCCGCAGGTTTTGAATCTTGTATTTTTTAAAAAGGTTATGAGTAAGGCAAAGTTTTGGCAGATGATCGGTCGTGGAACAAGATTGTGTCCGAGGCTTTTGGATGGAGAGGACAAGCAAAAGTTCTATATTTTCGATTTTTGCGGAAACTTTGAGTTTTTCAGATTAAATAAAGGAAAGGCATCAGCAAGTGAAATTGCATTACAGGGGGCAATTTTTAATTATAAGTTTGAGATAATTTATAAGTTACAGGATATTGCATATCAAGAAGACAGATTGATCGCATATCGAAAAGCATTAGTTTCGCAGGTAAGCGAACAGGTACGGGAGCTGCCTAGAGATAACTTCTCGGTAAAACAGCATTTGAAATATGTGGAATTATATTCTGCAGAGTCAAATTATCAATCATTAACTTATGAGGACACATTGCTGGTACGTGAGGAAGTAGCACCTCTTATATTACCGGGAGGAGAAGATGCAAGTGCTGCAAGATTTGATGCACTTATGTATCGGATCGAACTTGCCTATCTGATAGGAAAGAAAGATACAAGAGCCAGAAGCGATCTCTATAAAAAAGTAAAAGGAGTAGCTGGAGTAGCCAATATTCCGGAGATTCAGGCACAATCAGAGATGATCAATAAAATATTGCATACAGATTATGTGGATCAAGCCGGAATTGATGAATTTGAAGAAATCAGAGAAAAACTGCGAAATTTGATGAAATATATTCAGACAGGAACGATCAAGTATGTGACAAATTTTACAGATGAGCTTTTATCAATAGAATGGAAAGAGTCAGAGCTTGAGAATGATGAACTGAAAAATTACAAAGCAAAAGCTGAATATTATATCAGACAACATCAGGATAATATTGTAATTGCAAAATTAAAAACAAATAAACCTTTAACGAGCAGTGATGTTGCCAGTCTGGAAGAAATTCTTTGGAAAGAAGTTGGTACAAAACAAGACTACGAAAATGAAATCGGTACAAAACCATTGGGTGAATTTGTCCGAGAAATTGTGGGACTTGATATGAATGCTGCTAAGGAGGCTTTTTCCGAATATCTGACTGATACAAGTCTTGACAGCAGGCAGATTTACTTTGTGAATCAGATTGTGGAATATATTATTCATAATGGAATGCTGACGGATTTTTCAGTGCTTCAAGAGTCTCCATTTACAGATCAGGGAAGTGTAGCAGAAATCTTTTCTGATATGTCACTGTGGATGGGTATTAAAAAAGTAATTGATACAATTAATGCCAATGCTGCAGCATAGGCAGACTATAAGAAAAATGGAGAGAAAGACCGTATCTGACCATGCGAATGTAACAGACATATTAGAAGCTCTTAGTGTTTTGAAGATACCCAGCAATTCCCGTACATGGATGTACGGGAAAGGCACATCTGAGCCTGGATGGCGAATATGTGCCGGTTGCGGGGCATTCATATAATGAGATCAAAACACTTAGAGCTTCTTTATGTCTGTTATTTGAGCATGGAAAGATGCTGTCTTTCTCTCTCTAAATAAAATATGGATTACTATAAACAAATATCAACTATGGCAATTCTGCACAAAACGTGTCCTGTTACATTGTACAAAATCACAATACTGCACAAAAATGTCCAATTTTGACAGTAAACCAAGAGCACTTTGACAGAACAAATCCTCCCTCCTTGTTATAATCAGAACATAAATTGCGAGCAGTTAATTGAGAAGGAAAGGAGGAGGAAGATGAGAAAGCAATGTCATAACCCTTACATGCCGCTTTGGGAACATGTACCGGACGGCGAACCCCATGTATTCGGAGACAGATTGTATGTCTTTGGCAGCCATGATCTGGAAAACGGCAATGAGTTCTGCGAACAGGATTACGTCTGCTGGTCGGCTCCGGTAACGGATCTGTCGGACTGGCGCTGTGACGGTGTGATCTATAAAAAAGAACAGGATCCGTACAATCAAGATGCCCTGCCACTGTATGCACCGGATGTTGTAAAAGGACCGGATGGCAGATACTACTTATACTACTGTATCAAGTTTCAGAAGAGAAGATAAGGCAGTACGGAAAGATCGATGCGGAAAGGCAGCTTTGGGATGACAGACAGCTTGCGAAAAAAAGTGCGCTGGCCGGTATCACGCTTCTGCGGAATCAGAATGGAATTCTGCCGCTTTCCGGCAGATGTCACAAGATCGTTGTGATCGGCAGACTGGCGGATGAGGATGTAACGGGGGATCGCGGCTCCAGTCAGGTGTATCCGCCTTATCAGGTGACGATCCTGCAGGGCATCTTAGAACAGGCAGGGCAGGAAGTGATCTATTACAGGGGAGAAAGTCTTTCCCACTGTAAAAGACTGGCAAAAGAAGCGGATGCAGTGATCGTTGTAGCGGGAAACAGTGCAGCGGAGGAAGGCGAATATGTCTATGCGGATATGGAAGAGCTGTATGTTAAAAGCATGGGCGGTGACAGGACACAGGGAATCACACTTCCGGCGCATGACAGGGAAATCCTGTCCGCTGTGGCACAGATCAGACAGGATGCAATAGTGGTGCTTGTTGGTGGCAGCTCCTTTACGATGGAAGACTGGATCGGACAGACAGGGGCGCTGCTCATGGCTTACTATCCGGGCATGTATCGGTTTTTTGCCGGAACAGACAGTAGTGCCAAATGTTTAGGGAATTTTAACTTGGGGTAGAAGTCTGCCTGTGTTATAATGGTGGAAAAAGGAAAAAGAAAGGCGAATTATGATCAAACTATTATTACTTGGTTCCTGCGTGATCTTAACATGTATTCTCTGTAACCGTCTGACAAGCAGGATCGGTGTTCCGATGCTGTTTGCATTTATTCTGCTAGGTATGCTGTTTGGTTCGGAGGGTATTTTACATATTCCGTTCGACAACTTTGCTTTTGCCGAAAATATGTGTACCATAGCCCTGATCTTCATTATGTTTTACGGTGGCTTCGGTACCAGATGGAAGGCGGCAAAGCCGGTTGCCGGCAAGGCACTTCTTTTATCCAGTGTGGGTACGGTTCTGACAGCGGTTCTGACCGGACTGTTCTGCCACTTCGCATTGGGCTTTGACTTTCTGGAAGGTCTTCTTGTAGGAGCGGTTCTCGGCTCCACAGATGCGGCAAGTGTATTTTCCGTGCTGCGTAGTAAAAAATTATCCCTGAAAAACAATACAGACTCCTTACTGGAGGTGGAAAGCGGTTCCAACGATCCCTTTGCCTATATGCTGACCATCATCATTTTGACTATGATGCAGGGCAATGCGGAGGGCATGGCGTTTGATATTCTGGGCATGGTATTTGCACAGGTGCTGTTTGGTGCAGTGATCGGTATCGTACTGGCACTTCTGACCGGTTTTATGCTGGAACGGATCGATTTTGGCGTGAGCGGATTCGATACGGCATTTGTACTGGCAGCAGCACTTTTATCTTATGCACTGCCGTCTGCGATCGGCGGAAACGGGTATCTGAGTGCGTATCTGATGGGTATTATACTCGGAAATCGCAATGTCAGCCATAAAAAAGTACTTGTCAATTTCTTTGACGGACTGACGAGCCTTATGCAGATGTTTATCTTCTTTATGCTGGGACTTTTGTCTTTTCCCTCCAAGATACTGGCGGTCTGTATTCCGGGCATTCTGATCGCACTTTTCCTGACCTTTGTTGCCAGACCGTTAGCTGTTGCTGTCATTCTGACACCGCTTCGTGCAAAACCGCAGCAACAGCTTCTGACTGCATGGGCGGGACTGCGCGGTGCAGCGTCCATTGTATTTGCGATCATGGCAACAAGAAGCGGCGCATTGCTTTCCCATGATCTGTTCCATATTGTATTTTGTGTGGTACTGGTATCTATACTGTTCCAGGGCAGTCTGTTGCCTTTCTGCGCGAAAAAGCTGCATATGATCGATGAAAGCAGGGATATTCTGACAACCTTCACGGATTACAGTGAAGAAACGGACGTGCATTTTATTGATATTCCGGTTAGCGAAGGACACCCGTGGATCGGGCTGACGGTAAAGGATCTGAATCTGCCGCCGGGAACACTGCTTGTCTTTTTGAACCATCCGGGTGAAAAAAGCACTGTACCAAACGGTGATACAGTGCTTCGGGAAGGTGATGTTCTTGTTCTGGGTGCAACCGCCTATGCGGGAAAAGATGATATCCATCTGACCCAGATCCATATCGATGATACCCATGCATGGCGGGATAAATGCCTCTGCGAGATCCGACTGCCGAAAAACAGTCTGATCATTTTAGTCCGGAGAGGCGACCAGACGATCATACCGAACGGAGATACGAAAATCCTGAGCGGGGATGAACTGGTATGCAATACGGTACATTAATGATCTGTATGCTGCTTTTTGCTGTGGCTTGCTGTGATCCAGAAGATAAAAGCGAGGAATGCAACTGCAATACACATCCATGGGATCAGATAACGAAGTCCTTTTGGTGCAAATAGATCATAATAGCCTTTTAAATAGATAATAACAATAATAAGGGGAAGTCCCCATGTTATGTAGTAACGCATCTTTGCAGGGAATGGAAGTCCGTTTCCTGCATTTGCTTCGTGGATGAAATTATCCCAGCCCCAGCCATGCTTTGATGTACAGAACAGGACATAGCACAGAGAACCAAGCGGCAGAAGATTGCTGGAAACAAGGAAATCCTCCAGATCCATGATGTTCGAGCCCGGTCCGAGCGGCTGCAGCCCGGAAAGGACATTAAAGCCGAGAATACACGGGATGGAAAGCAGGATAACAGCTACTATATTACAAATGACAGCCTTCTTTCTGGAAACACCCCACAGATCAATGGCAAAGGAAATAATATTTTCAAATACCGCGATCACTGTAGAAAGTGCGGCAAAGGAAAGGAACAGGAAGAACAGCGTACCCCAGATCCGTCCGCCTGCCATCTGGTTAAAGATGTTCGGAAGGGTGATGAAGATCAGGGATGGGCCTGCATCCGGTTCGATACCAAAGGAGAAGCAGGCGGGAATGATGATAAGACCTGCCATCAGTGCTACAAAAGTATCAAGCAGTGTGATGCTGAGTGCTTCACCGGATAACGAACGTTTCTTATCCAGATAACTGCCAAAGATCGCCATGGCACCAATACCGATGCTGAGGGTGAAGAATGCCTGTGACATGGCAGCAAAGATGACATTACCGATGCCTTTTGCCTGCATGGTGGCAAAATCAGGTACAAGGTAGAATCTGATACCTGCACCGGAGCCCGGCAGTAAGCAGGAGTGAACTGCAAGGACGAGGATCAGTCCAAGCAGACAGATCATCATCACCTTTGTGATACGTTCCACACCGTTTTTCAGACCAAGGGAACAGATCGCAAACGATAAGACAACTGCAATGATCATAAAAAGGATCATTGTGCCCGGAGAAGCCAGCATATTGCCGAAGTAAGCAGAAACCTGCTCGGTTGTCATAGACTGACTTGTCAGGGAGCCTGTCAGATAGCGAACAAAATAATACAGCATCCAACCGGTTACCATTGTGTAATACATCATCAGTAAGTAGCAGCCTGCCATTCCGATATAGCCATTATAGTGCCAGCGTCTGCCCTTTGGCTCTAACTTACGGAAGGAAGTGGCGCAGCTTTTCTGGCTGCCTCTGCCGACTGCAAACTCGCAGACGATGATCGGATAGCCCAGAATCGCTAAAAATACCAGATAAATTGCAATAAATGCAGCACCGCCATACTGTCCGCACATATAAGGAAACTTCCACACATTTCCAAGTCCGACCGCACAGCCTGCGGATACAAGGATGAATCCCAGCCGGGATCCAAATTTTTCTCTTTCCATGAATATAAATCCTCCTAGTGAAATAAAGCTGCGCGGGCATATCCGTAAGGAAAATGCTTCATTAGCGCAACACTTCTATTATAGCGAAAAAGAAGTAAGAAAGCAATGAAAATAATCGGTGAAAAGAGCCGGGAAAAGTGCGCCCGGCATTGAAATATAAAGGGAAAGCAGATATAATGATAAATAGATGCAACACTGAAGAAAAAGGTTGTAAATAACAAGCAGGAGGCACGAAAATGAAAATTGCATTTACAGATATGGAAGAAGAAGTACTGCCGGCATTTAAAGACGGCGAGAAGGAATACAGAGCCAAACGCTTTGGAGACGAAGCCTGCAAGATCATGAGCGGCAGACTGATCCCGGGCGCATCCATTGGTTATCATAAGCATACTGAAGATTATGAAGTGATCTTTATCACAGCAGGAGAAGGCAAGGTATTATATGACGAAGAGGAGATCCGTTTAAAAGCCGGTGACTGCCATTACTGCCCAAAGGGACATGCACATTCCCTGATCAACGACAGTGATGCAGATCTGACATTTTATGCAGTTGTACCGGTTGCATGACAGGTTCTGCCGGATCGCAGGATAAAAGGATACGGCAAATGATAGAAAAAGAAGAAAAGAAGGAATCACAATGAAGGTTTTAATGGTAAACGGAAGCCCGAAGCCAAACGGCTGTACGGCAACAGCTTTGCAGGAGATCGCAAAGGTATTGAAAGAAGAAGGGATCGATAGTGAGATCGTGTGCTTGGGCGGTGACCCGCTGCGTGACTGCATCGGTTGTCTGGGCTGCACAAAGCTCGACGGACAGTGTGTATTTAACGATGATTGCATCAATGAGATCCTGGAAAAGGCAAAGACCTGTGACGGCTTTATTTTTGGCACGCCGGTTTATTACGCCCATCCGAGCGGCAGAGTGTTATCTGCACTGGACCGGATGTTCTATGCTGGCAAAAAGTATTTTATGCATAAGCCGGGCGCAGCGATCGCTTCTGCAAGAAGAGCCGGTACAACGGCTTCTATCGATGCACTGAATAAATATTTTACGATCGCGGAAATGCCGGTCGTATCATCCTCTTATTGGAATATGGTGCATGGCAACAAGCCGGAAGAAGTGCTGCAGGATGCGGAAGGACTACAGGTCATGCGTAATCTGGGCAGAAATATGGCATGGCTTCTGAAGTGCATTGAGGCAGGAAAAAATACCGGTGTTGCTGTTCCGGTAAATGAGTATACGAACAAAACGAATTTCATCAGATAGGATAATGGATATGGCTGAAAATGAACATGGCGCGGAACTGCTGCTGGAAAAAATATTTTACTATATGAACTGTCTTGTGGAGGAAAAAGAATTTTCAGCCACCATTCAGACACTGACCGAGATGGGGAAAACGCTTGTCAATGCAGATCGTGCTTCTTTCTGGTTCTGGGATAAGAGAAAGGGAGAACACTGGACGATCGTAGCACTCGATCATGCACGGATCACTGTTCCCGAAGGGCGGGGCATCGTAGGTGCCAGCATCACTACGGGAGAAACGATCCTGATCGCAGATGCGGGTGCAGATCCTCGTTTTGACAGCTCTGTTGACAGAAGCAGCGGCTACGATACGAGATCGGTGCTGTGTATGCCTGTGACGGATTCGCGCGGACAGGTGATCGGAGCCTATCAGGCGATCAATAAGCTGAACGAGGACGGTTCTGTCGGTGTGTTTACAAAAGAAGATGAAAAGAGACTGGCACTGGCAGCGGTGTATTGCGGCAAGACGCTGGAATCATATCTGCTTCTTTCCGAGAATCAGACGGACCTCACAACAAAGCTGCGCAACCGTAAGGGATTTTATGAATACTACAATAAAAGAGTGCTGCCTTATCTGATCGCACATCCGGTATCGGTTGCAATGGGGGATATTGATTTCTTTGACATTACCAACCAGATCTACGGTTCCGCAGGCGGCGATGAAGTGCTTCGAAGTATTGCGGATCTGATGCTGTATCATGTGGAGATCGATGATGAAGTGATCCGGTGGGAAAACGACCGGTTTGTATTGCTGCTGTCAGGGAAGAATGCGCAGCAGGCAAAGCAGGAAATGGACGATCTGAGAAAAACGATCGAAGAAACCGTCTTTACACACAGAGGGCATGAGATCCATGTGACAATGTCGTTTGGTGTCTGTGAACTGGATTATGAAAAATCATCCGATGAGAATCTGGCACATGTAGAGACTGCATTACAGCGGGCAAAAGAAGCCGGACGCAACACAGTCTGTATTGCCGAAATGTAAAATAGATAAGCTGTAGCCTGTTTACTGGGACAGAAGACCGGAATAATAGAGCGAGTCCTTTGCTTCGACTGCAATATGTTCGGTGTTTTGTGCCAGTATTTTTTTGTAGGCAGAAGGCGTATAGCCGATATATTTCTTGAAAAGCTTGTTGAAATAGCTGCTGGAATTAAAGCCGACCTTCAGTGCAATATCCGAGATGGAAAGAGTGCTGTTATCCTGAGCGAGCAGATCGACAGCGGAATAAATCCTGTATTTCAGCAGATAGTCAAACGGAGTCAGCTGCAGGCAACGTTTAAAGCAGCGACAACATTCGCTTTTACTGATATGGATACTGTCTGCGATATCCTGCAGGGTGATCGGCTCTTCATAATGTTCCATAATATAAGTGATAGCCGCTTTTGTTCTGGATTCGTCCAGTGCAACCTGCGGATCATAAGTCGGGATATGATCATGCGGCAGATCCTGAATATGATTCAAAAGAAGCAGCCAGATCTGAATCAGATAGCTTTTGGTCAGGAGCTCATATCCAAAAGATTTCTGCAGATTGATCTTGATGATCTCGCTGGTCAGCATGGATATAGAGTGGTCATCCTCTTTCTTATCGTTCATGACATAAGAACGCAGACCGGGTGTGTTGACAACTGGCAGAAGATAGGCAGATGAAAAAACAGAATGTCCATAGCCAAATATATAATCAGGACTGAATACGATCGAATGGAAGATACAATTCTGTTCATTATACGGATGCACGGAATGCATTACATTACGGTTGATAAAAAGTGTATCTCCCGGTGATAATACATACATATTATCACCAACCGAAAATTCGGCAGTTCCTTCCTTTATTACAATCAACTCAATCTCACTGTGCCAGTGCCAGTGGATCAGATTCAGATACATCATGCTCAGATCAATACGGTATACTGCAACAGGGTAGTCAAGACTGCCATGCTGTTTCATTTCATACAGATCTTCGCGAACCTGTATTGTTCCTTTGTTATCTTTTTCCATTTGTTTGCTCCCTAATACACTTTCATTCCACTTCTTACTATGGTATCATAAAAAAATGTCAGGGTCAAAATGATGTTGAAATTCTTTACCAAAGAAGGAGTCTTTTGTATGCATAAAAGAATGATTTCCATAATATGTTTTATGTTAACTATAATGTTGATGACAGAATCGGTGGCAGCAATTCCGGTAAAAGAAGGATATGCCCGGAATTCGTTATATAGTGCTGTGTATGATACATACGAGGTTGATACAGAAGCAGTTTCAGTCAGTGATGATTCATTAACTGATAATACAATCAGTGGCGATTCAGTTAGTGATAATACAATCAGCGATAACACGGTCAGCGGCGATTCCATCAGCGATAATACAATGAGTGATAATACGGTCAGCGGTGATTCTGTCAGTGATAATACAGTCGACCAGAATACGGAGGCACCGGGCGATGATCTGGCGGCAGAACAGGCGGCTGTTTTTCCCCTGCAGACTGCAACAACCGTGATAAAAGATATCGGACAAACGGTAGCGGCGGTTTTTACGAAAAGTGTTAAAAAGCCTGCACAGGTTAAAAAGCTGACACTGACAAATCCTGCAAAGGGAAAACTGCGGATCCGTTATCAGAAGGTAACGGGGGCAAAAGGCTATGAGATCGTTTATGCGACAAACCGTTCGTTGACAGCGTCAAAGATCGTATTGGATGTAAAAAAGACAAAGACGGATATCACAGATCTGCCACAGGGAAAAACGTATTATGTGAAGGTCCGTGCTTATAAAACCGATGAAAACGGGAAAAAGATTTACGGAAAATACAGTAGCAAGAAGAAACTCACCATCAAAAAGGGTTTAGCAGAGATTGAAGCGAAAATGGGAGCGGCAAAGCTGAGCAGTGTAAAGCTGGCAGATGTTTCTACGGTAAAAGCGGTTGCAAAGGTAAAGAAAAGGGTAAAGAGCAGTGATGAGTTTTATTATCTGTTTGCGCTGGACTCTTACCAGAGTAAGGTAAGCGGACTGAAACCTGTTGCAAAAGCGGCAAAGAAAAAAAGTGTTACCTTTATCTTACCGTTGCAGAAGGAGACAAAGAATTCCGTTTTACAGAAGAAGTTTGTGGTAGCGGTTAAAAAGGGCAGAAAATATATAATGCTCAGTGATGCCATGTATATTACCAATCCGGAAAAGACGGCTTATTTTTCTTATCCGTTTCCGACAGCACCATCTAAGAAGGGACTGCAGATCAATGCGGATATGATGCCCGATGTGGAGGAATTGGGAGTCAAAAATACGGCTTACAATATCATTCTGTCGGATATCATCGCAACAGCCGGGCAGCACAATGCACAGGAAGGAATTTCCTATGTTTATAATGGAAAGACCTACTGGTTTTCCAAGGCTGCGGTACAGGGATATGATTCTCTGTTTTTAAAAACAAGAGCGGAAAATATGGTTGTGACGGGTATTCTGCTCTTAGGTTACAGAAGCGATCTGACGTATCTGATCGCACCCAAAGGCAGAAGTCAGGGACATCAATATTATATGTTCAACACAAAGTCAAAGAAAGCAAGGCTGCAGCTGGAAGCAGCCTGCAGCTTTCTGGCAGAGCGTTACAGCGGAAATGCCTATGTGACAAACTGGGTTGTGGGAAACGAAGTGAATGCTTATCAGGACTGGAACTATGCGGGACTGAAAAATATACAGGAGTATGCGTCGGCTTACGCTGATGAATACAGACTGGTAGCAACCTGCATGAAGAGCATGTACCAGAATGCAAGAGTATATATTTCATTGGATAATAACTGGACAAGGACGACATCAGGGGTATATGCGGGCAAAAAATTCCTGAATCAGTTTGCACAGGAACTGGAAAAGGAAGGAAAGATCGGATTTCATATTGCTTACCATCCTTATTCTTATCCGCTGACAACGGCGGATTTCTGGAATGATACGAGCGGACTGGCAGGAAAGGGTTCGAAAGCTAAGGTCATTACGATGGCAAATCTCTCCGTTATGACAAATTATGTGAAAAGAACTTACGGAAAAAATACGCGTATCCTGCTGTCAGAGACAGGCTTTTCTTCCGGTCAGTCAGAGCAGATCCAGGCGGCGGCAATTGCTTATGCGTATTACATTGCGGAAAGCAATGATATGGTAGATGCACTGATCATTTCACGTCATGTGGATAACGAAGTGGAGATCAGGCAGAATATCCGGACCGGTCTGTGGACAACCTACGGGGACAGTCTGCATCCGAACGAATGGGCAGACCGGAAAAAGTATGCATGGTACATTTTTAAGTATATGGATACGACAAAAAGCAGTGAGTGGACGGATTTTGCACTGAATTATATCAGGGCGGCAAGTTGGGAGAGTCTGA
Source organism: Kineothrix sp. MSJ-39 (assembly GCF_018917935.1). GTDB lineage: Bacteria > Bacillota > Clostridia > Lachnospirales > Lachnospiraceae > CAG-194. The sequence continues at coordinate 92,591 of NZ_JAHLPN010000007.1, forward strand.
TTCCGGGATTTTCACAAAGTCGTTTTCTGGCAATGCGAAATATGGCTTCGGCAGAGGTATTGCAGCAGGAAAAAATAACGGCGAAGTATGTGCAGCCGATCAGTCTGCAGGGTTCTGAGAGCCAGACACTTTCCTGTAGAGGATCGGGGCTGAATAAAAATGTTTCCTGGGGATTTTCAAAAAATTACGATGTGCCGGTCAGTTTTACAATGCAGCCATACTTTGTGACAAGATTGCAGGTATCAGGCAGTACCAACAGACAGGTAACGGTCAAGCTGCGGTTTCACAGCGGCGAAAATGTACTGGAGGCAGAGAAGGTGATACCGGCAGAGGAATACGTTAATCTGGCAGTCAAAGTATCCGACTGGCAGTATGCGGGCAGGATTGACCGGATTGAAATATATTTTCAGCCTGCGGGTGGTGCCTTTGTAAGCGGCGCCAAAGCAAAACTGGATAGCAAACGGACCGGAATCTATGCAGGGGATATAGAGTAGAATTTCATAGAAAAATGCATATAGTAATGATAAAAAGCTGAGGAAAACATGGCAAATCAGAAACTGGAGGATCAGCTTTCCCTTGCGCTGGATACACCGGTGCAGATGCGGGAAAGGTCAGGCAATCTGGATACCGGTTATGTACCGGAGGAAAACACATGGGAACTGATCGTGAAATATAACGGCAATCTTGACAGGCTGACAGGCAATATCCGGGTGGAACCGTTGATCGCAGGGTATGCGATCGTGACGATCCCTGAAAATCTGATAGGTGCGTTTTCCAGGATGGAAGAAATTGAATTTATCGAAAAACCAAAGAAGCTCTTTCCGCAGGTAACTGCAGGACTCAGAGCTTCTTGTTTTTATTCTCTTTTACAGCCTGTTTCGGGGACTGCGCTATCGGGCAGGGGGGTATATATTGCGATTTTGGATTCCGGTATTGATTATACGGATCCTTTGTTCCGTTATGCGGACGGAACGACAAAGATCGCATGGCTGTGGGATCAGGGAAAGCAGGCGGATGCAGAAAAAGGAGAAAGACCGCCGCAGGGATTTTTTACCGGAGTGGAATACAGCAGGGAGATGATCAACGCAAATATGCAGGAAGACGGGGAGCGGCTGACACTGGATGTGACAGGACATGGAACGAATGTGGCAAAGATCGCCGTGCAGGGAGCGCCGGGAAGTGAACTGATTGTTGTGAAGCTGGATACGGCGCGTGGCACATATCCGTCTACGGCGTCGCTGCTCCGCGCCTTTACTTATACGGCAAAGAAATCGCAGGCGGAAAACATGCCTGTGGCGATCAATTTAAGCTACGGTAACACCTATGGGGCACATGACGGATCCTCCCTGCTGGAACGGTTTATCGACAACATCACAGAGGTCGGCAGAAATGTGATCTGCATCGGCGCCGGGAATGAAGGTGCTTCCGCCGGACATTTTGCCGGACTGCTTACCGAAAATGAAATACAGCGGATCTCATTTGCCATGGGTGCATACGAACGAAGTTTTTCTCTGCAGGTATGGAAATGGTATGCGGATCAGATGGATATTTCCATCGTATCGCCGGCAGGAGAGTGTTATCTGATCCGGAATCAGGCAGCGGAAGGGGAAGCGCAGCAGACTGTCATGGAACAGACTAGGCTGTTGATCTTCAGTGGAAGACCACAGCCTTACCGGATGCGCGAAGAAGTTTATATAGACTTTATCCCGGTAGAAACATATCTGAATACCGGGATCTGGACGATTGAGATCACGCCGCGGCGTGTTGTGAACGGCGAACTGCGCCTGTATATGCCATCAGCAGTGGTGCGTTCGGAAAACACACGGTTTCTTCTGCCGTCTCCGGTGCTGACGCTGACGATCCCCTCGACAGCGCAAAAGGTGATCACGGTAGGTGCCTACAATGCCTATGTCAGATCCTATGCGGCATTTTCCGGGAGGGGAGAAGCAGGCAGCAGGCGTGCGGAGAACAACAAGCCTGATCTGGCAGCCCCCGGCGTCAATATCAGGATCGGAGAAGGAGAAAGTGGCGCGCTTGTGAGCGGTACTTCCTATGCAACGCCTTTCGTGACAGCCGCGGCGGCACTTTTGATGGAATATGGGATTGTGCAGGGCAATGACCCTTTTTTATATGGGGAAAAAGTCAAAGCCTATCTGCTTGCGGGTGCCAGACAACTGCCCGGTTATGACTTATGGCCCAATGATCAGGTGGGATGGGGGGCACTTTGTACATCGGAAAGCCTGCCATAAGAAAGCAATTGCAGATAAGGAAACAGCAGGTTGCTTTCCTGTAACAACCATTTCTGTTATGATATGGTTCAGGGAGGTAAATGCGATGGAAACTAAGGATGTTATTTTAGAACTTCGTACCAAAAGAGGGTTATCACAAGATGAGCTGGCTGAGAAGGTTATGGTGACAAGGCAGGCAGTATCCCGGTGGGAAAATGGTGAAACAGTTCCGAACACAGAAACTTTAAAACTGCTATCAAAAGAATTTGACATATCGATCAATACTCTGCTGGGTGAACCCAGAAAGCTGATCTGTCAGTGCTGTGGGATGCCTCTGGAAGATGACGAACTGATCAGCCATAACAAAGACGGCAGTCTGAATGAGGCATATTGCAAGTGGTGCTATGCGGATGGTATATATACGTATAATGATATGGACGATCTGATCGATGTCTGTGTTAAAAATATGGTAAATGATCAATTTACGGAAGAACAGGCACGTTCTTATATGCAGGAATTACTCCCAACGCTGGATTACTGGAAACGATATGAGGAGCTGGGTGATAACGGACAGTTTGAGGCATTTAAGAAACAGGTGATACAGGAGATCAATGATCTTCATATAGAGGGATTACCTGAAGTAAAAAAATTACATGCACTTGTCGGGAAATATGTCAATCTGGAGTATAGATTGCCCAATGGCAGAAAAGTGAAATTTTTAGATGATCAGACAACTTATTTAGGAAACCAGCTGGAATCTGAATTTGGCGGAGAACGATGCTTTGGTGTCCTTGCAAATATGGATTTTATCATGATCAGCACGTATGAAGCAGAGGGAGAAAATCCTGAGCTGGTTTTGTATAAAAAGAGATAAAAAAGTATGCTGTATCAGCAGGTATGGATAAGAGCCGGGAAAAGGCTCTTATTTTATTGAGAAAAAATTCTCTTGACAAAATACCCTATGGGGGTATATAAAGTGAGGGAAGGAAACCAAGCGACAGCGAAGCTGGCATTTGGTTTCACCCGAACGTATAACGAAGAAATCGGAAAGCAGCGCGATAGCGATGCGGATGCTGCGACAGCAGCATGATTTCTGAGTATATATGGGAAGGAAACAGGAACACCTGACAAAGAAAGGGAATAGAAAAAAGCAGATGAAAGATACTAAAAAAGAACCGGAATGTAAAGAAATGCCATGCTGCTGCCAGCGGAAGACCGAACGGGAAGCAGAAGAAAAGAAAAAACTGATGAACCGTTTAAACCGCATTGAAGGACAGATCAGGGGAATTCAGAAAATGCTGGAAAACGATGCGTACTGCAACGATATTCTGGTGCAGTCCTCAGCAGTCAGTGCAGCCATGAATGCTTTTAATAAAGAACTTTTATCGAGCCATATCCATTCCTGTGTGATAAGGGATATTCAGGAAGGAAAGACAGAGGTCGTAGACGAACTGATGAATACGCTGCAAAAGCTTATGAAGTAAAAAGATACAGAAAGGGTGAAAGAAAGATGGAACAATATCATGTAACCGGTATGAACTGCGCAGCCTGCAGTGCCAGGGTGGAAAAAGCAGTTTCCAAAGTGCCGGGTGTAACATCCTGCTCAGTCAGTCTGCTCACCAATTCCATGGGCGTGGAAGGAACGGCTGCAAGCAGTGCGGTCATAGAGGCAGTCAAAGCAGCAGGCTATGGTGCATCGTTAAAGAATGCAAAGGAAGACAAAAAGGAAGCAGAAACAGGACTGGAAGATACACAGACACCACTGTTAAAAAAGCGTCTGATCGCATCAATTGTATTTTTGATCGTGCTGATGTATTTTTCCATGGGACATATGATGTGGGGCTGGCCGTTGCCTGCCTGGTTTACGGATAACCACGTGGGAATGGGTCTGGTACAAATGATTCTGGCAGCCATTATCATGGTGATCAACCAGCAATTTTTTATCAGCGGGTTTAAAGCACTGTGGCACAGATCTCCGAATATGGATACACTGGTAGCCATGGGTTCCATGGCATCGTTTGTCTGGAGTGTCTATGCACTGCTTGCCATGACAAGGGCACAGACAGACGGTAATGCAGAGCTTGTTATGGAATATATGATGGAGTTTTACTTTGAATCGGCTGCGATGATCCTGACGCTGATCACGGTCGGGAAAATGCTGGAGGCAAGATCGAAGGGCAGGACAACAGATGCCTTAAAATCGCTGATCTCACTTGCCCCAAAAACAGCAGTGCTGGAAAGAGACGGAAAAGAAGTTACCGTATCCATCGATGAAGTACAAAAAGGTGATATTTTTGTTGTCAGACCGGGGGAAAACATTCCGGTGGACGGACAGGTCATAGAAGGAAACAGTGCAGTCAACGAAGCTGCCATTACAGGCGAAAGTATTCCGGTCGATAAGGCAGAAGGAGATATGGTACGGTCTGCTACGATCAACCAGTCAGGCTTTCTGCGCTGCAAAGCAACGAGAGTCGGTGAGGATACCACACTTTCTCAGATTATTAAGCTGGTAGAGGATGCATCCGCAACCAAAGCACCGATCGCGAAGGTGGCTGATAAAGTATCCGGTGTTTTTGTACCGGTTGTTATCGCGATCGCAGTGATCACCACGCTGGTATGGCTTCTGGCAGGACAGAATTTTGCCTATGCACTGGCAAGAGGTATTTCCGTTCTGGTAATCAGTTGCCCATGTGCACTCGGACTGGCAACGCCGGTTGCAATCATGGTCGGCAATGGTATGGGAGCGAAAAACGGTATTTTATTTAAAACAGCCGTATCACTGGAAGAAACAGGAAAAACGCAGATCGTCGCACTGGATAAAACAGGTACGATCACACGCGGTGAGCCAAAGGTAACAGATGTGCTTCCGGCAGAAGGTATTACAGAAGAAGAACTGCTTACCATGGCATATACATTGGAGCAGAAAAGTGAGCATCCGCTTGCCAAAGCTGTGCTGGAGGAAGCACAAAACAGACAGCTTAAGCCGCAGACGATCACAGATTTTACCGCACTTCCGGGTAACGGGCTGAGTGGTAAGACAGAAGCCGGCAGTCTGCTGGGCGGCAGTTATACATTTATCAAAGAAAAGATCACTGAGAACGGAGAAAATCAGCAAAAGCAGGCAGAGCAGCTTGCAAAGCAGGGAAAGACACCACTTTTATTTGCCAGAGATGAAAAACTTCTCGGAACGATCGCAGTGGCAGACGTTATCAAAGAAGACAGTCCGCAGGCGATCGCTGAACTGCAGAATATGGGTATAAAAGTTGTTATGTTAACCGGAGATAACGAGCAGACAGCCCGTGCGATCGGTAAGCAGGCAGGTGTGGATGAAGTGATCGCCGGTGTTCTGCCGGATGGAAAAGAGCAGGTGATCAGCTCCTTGAAGCAGCAGGGCAAGACGATCATGGTAGGTGACGGTATCAATGATGCACCGGCGCTGACCAGCGCGGATATCGGTATTGCCATTGGCGCAGGCACGGATATCGCGATGGATGCAGCGGATATCGTGCTGATGAAGAGCCGGCTGTCCGATATTCCGGCAGCGATCCGTTTAAGCCGTGCAACCCTGAAAAATATCCATGAAAATCTGTTCTGGGCATTTTTCTACAATGTGATCGGTATTCCGCTGGCAGCAGGTGTCTGGATTCCATTGTTTGGCTGGAAATTAAATCCGATGTTTGGCGCGCTTGCGATGAGCCTGTCAAGTTTTTGTGTTGTATCTAACGCACTTCGTCTGAACCTGTTTCGGATGTATGATGCGTCTAAAGATAAAAAAGTAACTCATAAATCAGCGTCTGTCCAAAAGACCGGAGCGCAGGGAAAAGAAGCACAGACAGACATGGAATCTGTGCAGGATGAAACATTAGAAGGAGACGAGAATATGATCAAAACAACAGTAAAAGTAGATGGTATGATGTGTGGCATGTGTGAAAGCCATGTCAATGACGCAGTCAGAAATGCGATCGAGGTAAAGAAAGTATCTTCCTCTCATAAGAAAGGAACAACGGAGATTTTGACAGAGCAGCCGGTTGATGAAGAGAAGGTAAAAGCAGCCATTGAAGCAACCGGATACAAGGTGCTTGGCATCACAACCGGAGAAGCAGAAGAGAAAAAGGGCTTTTCTCTGTTCCATAAGAGTTGAAAAAACGACGCCTCAATGGTATAATGTGGCTTGTTATACGATGTTACGGAGTAAAATCTGTAGATAGCTAACAGGTATGGAACATACCGGAGGAGGAGAAAAAATGAAAAAAAACAGTAAGGTGACAGCAGTGATCCTGTCAGCCGTTCTTGCCATGAGCATGATCGGATGTGGCAGCAGCGCAGAGGACACAACAAATGATGCAGCAGCAACAGACGCCGTTACAGATGCAGCAGCAAGCGATGAAGCAACAGATGCAGCAGACGAGACAGCAGATGCACAGGCAGCAGGCGACAGAACACAGCTTATTGTCGGATTTGATGCAGAATACCCGCCATATGGTTATATGGATGAAAACGGTGAATATGTCGGATTTGACCTTGATCTGGCACAGGAAGTCTGCGACCGTAACGGTTGGGAGCTTGTAAAGCAGCCAATCGACTGGGATGCAAAGGATATGGAACTGAATTCAGGTTCTATCGACTGTATCTGGAATGGTTTTACCATGACAGGCAGAGAGGATGATTATACATTCAGTGAGCCATATGTAGACAACAGTATCGTTGTAGTTGTTGCAGCAGATTCCGATATCCAGTCTTTAGAAGATCTGGCTGGTAAGGTAGTGGCAACACAGGCTGATTCTTCCGCACTGACAGCACTGACAGATGACAGTGAAGATAACAAAGACAACATTGCACTGGCAGCAACTTTTGCAGATCTGCAGCAGGTAGCTGACTACAACAGCGCATTCATGAATCTGGAAGCAGGTTCTATCGATGCCATCGCTGTTGATATCGGTGTAGCACAGTATCAGATCAGCTCAAGAGGCGATATGTTCCGCCAGCTTGATACACCAATTTCTACAGAGCAGTATGCGATCGGCTTTAAGAAGGGTAATACAGAGCTTCGCGATCAGGTACAGAATACACTGAATGAAATGGTTTCTGACGGTACATTTGACAAGATCGTAGCAAATTACGAAGACTACAATCTGCCGGCAATGGTTTGCCTTGGTAAATAAGTAATAAAACCCGGAGAGAGCAGAAGTCTGCTCTCTCTTTTTCGTCATGATGTTTGAAGGTTAGGAGAAAAAATGGAAATTCATTTTGTGATTGCGGATCCGGCTGGAAATATCACAGCGATCGTAAAAGATGGTGTGGCAGATGATGACTATCGATCGGTGGCTGCAGCGATCATGCAGGATCAGCAGTGGAAGGTAGAACAGGTAGGCTTTATAACGAAGCCAAAACTGGGCGGCGAGGCACGTCTTCAGATGATGGGCGGCGAGTTCTGCGGAAACGCAGCACGCAGCTTTGGAAAGTATATAGCACAAAAAACGCGGAAACAGGAGGCTGTGATCGAGATCAGCGGAAACAGCACACCGATGCGGATCGAAACGGATCCGGCAAGGGGCAGTGCAAAGGCACAGATGCCATGTCCGCTTAAGATCGATGAACTTTCTGTCGGACTTGGCAGTTATCCGGTCGTTGTATTTGAAGGAATTGTGCATCTGATCACGGAAAAGAAAATGCCGGAGCCGGACGATCTGAAAAAGCTGCTTTCTCTTTTGTATCAGAAATATGATGCGGAAGCAGCGGGCATCATGCATCTGGAAAAGACTGCAGAAGAATACAGGATGACACCTGCGGTACACGTCCGTGCTACAGACAGTCTTGTTTATGAAAACAGCTGCGGTTCGGGCAGTGTGGCAGCAGCTTCCTATCTGGCACTAAAGCAGTGTGAACAGACCGGGGCAGAACAGGAAACGTGCACCTATGACATACAGCAGCCCGGCGGCTGTATTACAGCATCCGTTACTTTCTCTCAGGGAAAGATCACAGCAGCTTCCATAGATGGTGCGGTTTCTATTGGTGGTGAGATTGCAATGGAGATTGGCAGTTAGCAGGAGGAAAGATGAATATTGAGATCATAAGAGGCATCCTGATACCGTTTCTTGGAACGGTACTTGGTTCTGCCTGTGTTTTCTTTTTACGAAAAAATATCGGAGATCTTGTGCAGAGAGCCCTGACGGGCTTTGCAGCAGGAGTCATGGTGGCAGCAAGCATCTGGAGTCTGCTGATCCCCGCCATGGAACAGTCGGCGGCAATGGGAAGATGGTCTTTTGTCCCGGCAGTAGCCGGTTTCTGGATCGGCATTTTATTCCTGCTTCTGCTCGATCATGTGATCCCGCATCTGCACATGAAGAGTGAGGAGGCAGAGGGCCCGAAGAAGTCATGGCAGAAATCGACCATGCTGCTTCTGGCGGTAACGCTGCACAACATCCCGGAAGGTATGGCGGTCGGTGTTGTATTTGCAGGTTATATGGCAGGCAACAGCACGATCACCGCAGCAGGTGCACTGGCACTTGCAATCGGTATTGCGATCCAGAACTTCCCGGAGGGCGCGATCATTTCCATGCCACTGCGTGGACAGGGCATGAGCAAAACAAAAGCATTTATTTACGGCTCATTATCCGGTCTGGTAGAACCGATCGGTGCGCTGCTTACGATCCTGGCAGCATCCTTTATTTTACCGGTGCTTCCTTACCTGCTCAGCTTTGCGGCAGGCGCGATGATGTATGTTGTCGTAGAGGAACTGATCCCGGAAATGTCCGAAGGTAACCATTCTAACATCGGAACCGTTGTATTTGCAGTCGGTTTTACGCTGATGATGGCATTGGATGTTGCACTTGGGTAATTTATAATAGTTTATATCATACAAAGGAAGCAAGCATATGACACTTCAACAGCTTCGCTATGCAGTTTGCATTGCAAAAAATAAATCCATGAATAAGGCGGCAGCAGAGCTTTTTATTTCACAGCCGAGTCTGTCCGTAACAATCCGTGATCTGGAAGAGGAGATTGGTTTTCCGCTGTTCCAGCGTTCCAGCCGCGGTATTGTGATCACTGCAGAAGGAGAGGATTTCTTAGGATATGCCAGGCAGATGATCGAACAGTATCGTCTGATGGAAGAAAAATTTATCGAAAAGAAAATGCAGAAACAGAAATTCAGCGTTTCCATGCAGCATTATACCTTTGCAGTGCAGGCTTTTATCAAGGTGGCAAAGGAACTGGAAATGGATGACTATGAATTTTCCGTGCATGAAACAAAGACCTATGAAGTGATTGAAAACGTCAAAAAGCAGCACAGTGAGATCGGTGTCCTGTACCGGAATGAATTTAATCGTGAAGCACTTTCCAAGATCTTCCGGGAAAATGCACTGGAGTTTAAGCCGCTGTTTTCCTGTGACATTTATGTATTTATGGCAAGTTCGCATCCGCTGGCAGGAAAGGAGAAGATCACATTTGAGGATCTGCGCCCCTATCCGAATCTGGCATTCGGGCAGGGAGATAACAATTCCTTTTATCTGGCGGAAGAAGTATTTTCCACGCATGAGTACAGACAGAGTATTAAAGCGGATGACCGTGCAACGATGCTGAATCTGATGATCGGACTGAATGGATATACCCTATGCTCCGGTATTATCTGTAATGAATTAAACGGGGATGAGTATGTGGCAGTTCCGTTTGATACCGATGAAAAAATGGAAATCGGGTATATTAAAAAGAAAAATATGCCACTGACCGTGCTCGGCGAAAAGTATATTGCAGAGCTGAAAAAATATAAAGCATACGAGGAAGCAGAAAAATGATCTTATATGTGATAAGGCATGGAGAAACCGCATGGAATAAAGTAAGACGGCTGCAGGGACAGACGGATATCCCGCTGGCAGAGGAGGGGATCCGGCTGGCAAAGGAAACAGGGATCGGTATGAAAAACCTGCCGATCGATCTGGTGATCTCAAGCCCTCTGAAAAGAGCGGTGCAGACGGCTGACTGTATTACAGAAGGCAGAAATATTCCGCTGCTGACAGATGAAAGGATCCAGGAAATCTCATTTGGGGACTGGGAGGGGGAGTCGCTGATCGACAGTACCATTCTGCCGGGGGATTACAAGAAGCAGTTTTATGAGAATCCGTTATACTGCGAGGTGCCGCCGCATGGGGAGTCTGTTCCGCAGGTAATCGAAAGGACGGCAGACTTTTATCAGGCGCTTCTGACTGATCCGGCGTATCAGGACAAGCATATTCTGATCTCCACACACGGAGCAGCGGGACGCTGCTTTTTATGCAACTTCTTTGCAGACAAAACGGATATCTGGCGTGGAGGTGTTCCGAAAAATTGTGCGGTGACAACGGTGGAAGTGATAAACGGAAAGAGCAGGATCGTTGCTTTTGACCAGCTTTTTTATACAGAGAGATAGTTGTTGATTTATCAATATGCTCTGTTATAATAAAGATATTGAAGAAAAGCTTGAAAGGGACAGTAAAAAACAATGAGAAATGTAATTTTAACAGGTGACAGACCAACAGGAAAGCTGCATGTCGGACATTATGTCGGCTCACTGCGCAGACGTGTTGAGCTGCAGAATACAGGAAACTATGATGATATTTATATTATGATCGCGGATGCCCAGGCGCTGACCGATAATGCGGACAACCCGGAGAAGGTCAGACAGAATATCGTAGAAGTTGCGCTTGATTATCTTGCGTGTGGGCTGGATCCGAAGGTTTCCACTTTATTTATCCAGTCTATGGTTCCGGAGCTGACGGAGTTATCCTTCTACTATATGAATCTGGTTACCGTTTCCAGACTGCAGAGAAATCCTACTGTAAAGGCAGAGATCCAGATGCGTAATTTTGAAGCCAGCATTCCGGTCGGATTCTTTACGTATCCAATCAGTCAGGCAGCAGATATTACAGCATTTAAAGCAACGGTTGTTCCGGTCGGAGAAGATCAGATGCCGATGCTGGAGCAGACAAAAGAGATCGTACATAAGTTTAATACGGTGTACGGGGAAACACTGGTAGAGCCGAAGATCATGCTGCCGGACAATCAGGCATGTATGAGACTGCCGGGTATTGACGGTAAGGCAAAGATGAGTAAGTCGCTTGGCAACTGCATCTATCTTTCCGATACAGAGGCAGATGTCAAGAAAAAGGTTATGTCCATGTTTACCGATCCGAACCATTTGCGTGTAGAGGATCCGGGTAAGGTAGAGGGCAATCCGGTATTCATTTATCTGGATGCATTCTGTAAGGACGAGTACTTTGCTGAATTTTTACCGGATTATGCAAATCTGGATGAACTGAAAGCACATTATACTAGAGGCGGACTTGGCGATGTGAAGGTAAAGAAATTCCTGAACAATGTAATGCAGGCTGAGCTGGCACCGATCCGTGAAAGACGTGCACAGTGGGAAAAGGATATCCCGACTGTATTTGATATCTTAAAAGCAGGCAGTGAAAAGGCAGAAAAGGTTGCTGCCGAGACACTTGCCGAGGTAAGACGTTCCATGAAGATCAATTACTTTGAAGACAAAGCGTTGATCAAGGAACAGATGGAGAAATACGGAAACTAAGAGTAAGAGTGAGAAAGACTGGATCATCCAGTCTTTCTCTTTTTTGTTATGGCGACGAGGAAAATGCACGCATTTATGCGGTGCATTTGACGACCGCTAATCAGAGCGAGATTCGCAGAGCGTATCTCGTCTCTGCCTAAAATGTTTCCTCGGTATGTCTGTTACCGCCCTCTAACAGATACTGACAAAGTGGATGAAAGGCTTCGATAAAAGGACCGAGGCAGAAAGCGATGAGCAGCGTTGCAATGCCCGGTTTTTGACTGCCTAAAAGACCGATGATGACCCATAGGAAGTCTGCGGTAACTCTGACAAATTTAAAAGAAAGTCTGCTACGCTCCGAGATCGTCAGCGGAATCGCATCGTAAGGAGATACTCCAAGTGCAGAAATGTAATACAGTGCGGAGCTGAAACATAACAGCACAAGGGCGATCCCTAAAAAGACAAAACGGAACAAAAGAGCCGGAGACGGAAAAATCTCCTGCCACATCCGGTAAGAAAATTCGATGACATAGCCGACCAGAAACATATTGGCAACAGTGCCAAGTCCGAGCTTTTTCCTGTCGAGAAAGAAAAAGTCGATCGCAAGAAGAAGCAGGCATAAAAGCAGATAAAAAGTACCATAATCTAACAGGCGCAGCATATGCCAGAGTCCCATCACACCCAGATTAAAAGGGTCAATTCCAAAGTCAGCAAACTGGAACATACCAACGCTGAAACCACAAAGGACATTTCCGAGTATCATAAATAAGAATTGTTTCTGTTTTCGCTTCATAATCTGCCTCCGTATCCGCTTATCAATCATTTCTTATTTATCATAATACTGCCAATAAAACGGACTTTATAGAGGAAAAACTGCCAAAATACTATAAAAATCCTGCCAAACGATAGGTACTGGGACTTTGCCCGAACGAACGGGAAAATACTGCGGTGAAATAGCTGCTGTCCATACCACAGCGTGCTGCAATCTCATGGACGGGCAGATCGGTTTCTGTTAAAAGCTGACAGGCTTTTTCCAGACGCATACTCTGTAAAAAGTGCTGCGGTGTTTCGTCAAGCATACTGCGGAATCTGCGATAGCAGTCACGTTCACTGATATAAACAGAACCGGCGATATCCTGAACGGACAGTTTTTCATTCAGATGCTCCTCTATAAAAGCGATCATACCAAGCAGCTTATGATCCGTCTGTCTGACCGGAACATTCTGCTGCTGCGAGAGTGATTCACAGCAGGTAAGCACAAGCTGACTTAAGACTTCCCGGAGCTTTAGTTCATAGCCGGGGACATCTTCTGTCAGCAGAAAGGAACTGCGGACAAGAGCATTTCCGGTATCGGAAAACGGGAAAATAGTCTGTGTGGATTGCAGCACGGGTAACATATAACGCTGATAGATCCGGCTTTCTTTTTCACCAAGAAAGGAAGGACTGAAAATATGGATCTTCTGCGAAACGGCAGAGCAGCCGGTATGGATCCTGGTGCGGTGCAGTACGTTTGCATTGATCAGACCGCCTGTGCCTTGCGAGAAAAGCACACTTTTCCCCGGGGTACGGTAGAGCAGATCTCCTTTCTCCATATAAAAGATTTCAAGCTGTGTGTGCCAGTGCCACGGAGCTCCCATCTGCTTCTCGGAAAAATCACGGTCAATCTGCTTGTAGGGAAAATCCGGCGCAAGCTCCGGATGCGACTCTTCCCGTAGTGGATTTTTATATTGTAATGTAACATCGTTTACTTCGTTTTCAAGTGGATATGGATACATAACAGCTCCCTGACAGATCAGTTTTCAGACTGGATCTTTGATGTTTCTTTTTGGGTAATTATATCAAACAGGAATAAAACATGCTATAATTTACACATTAAATGGCGGCCGTGGGATGCGGGGAAAGAGAAAAGGGAAAATATGTTTGAAAAAAATACAAAACAAGTCAATTACATGATTGCAAGAATACTGGGAATCTGTACGGTTGCGATCCTGGCTATGGTGATCGGATCAGCTCTCGGTGTTTTTGAATTTGGACAGACTTATACAAAGATTACATTGATTGCGGGACTCTTTATTACAATAAGTCCGGGTCTGTTGATCCGTATTCTGCCGGATCATGTGATGAAATATTATATGTTGACAATCATGGCAGTTTTTATCGGTATTATCGGTACAAGTAACCATGTAGGGGTATACATTACATATATTCTGGTTCCGATATTCAGCTGCCTGTATTTTGAACCAAAAGTTGTGATCAGAATGGAATTGATCTCTTATGTGATCATGCTTTTATCGATTTATGTCAGTACGGCAACCAAATATGAGGTTGTTTATGAGCATATGGACCGGTTGTCTATTTTCGTTGCATACGCACTTGGTTATACGATTGAATACCTGATAGTCAGCGTAGTTTTATATGATATTGTAAAGCGGGCTAAAAGGATGATGGAAGAGAGATTCAGTGCAGAAGAAGAAAACCGGAAAAAGAGCCGTTTTCTGTCCAGTATGTCACATGAGATCAGAACGCCCATGAATGCGATCATTGGGATGGCTGATGTGGCACTGCGTAAGGATATGACGGAAGATATCAGGAAATGCCTGACGATCATCCGCTCATCCTCGGCCGGTCTGTTGGAGATTATTAATGACATACTGGATCTTTCTAAGATAGAAGCAGGTAAATTTAATATCATAGAGGATATATATTCGACGGATGGATTGTTGGATGAGATGAAGGCTGTTATAGATGCACGAAATATGGAAAAGAAAGTACCGATTTATTACCATGTACAGAAAATGCCGGCCTATCTGACCGGTGATGCGGTCAGGATCAGACAGGTAATGCTCAATTATGCATCTAATGCCATCAAATATACAGAACAGGGCAGAATTGATATTTATGTAGATTGCCGGAAGCAGGATGCAGATACAGTCCTTTTAGGTTACCGGGTAAAGGATACCGGACAGGGCGTCAGACAGGAAGATATCGGGAAACTTTTTACGATGTACAGCCAGTTTAATCAGGAAGAAAATCACGGAAAAGAAGGAACCGGTATCGGGCTTGCAATCAGTAAATCTTTTGTAGACTGCATGGGTGGTACTGTCGGTGTTGACAGTGTTTACGGAGAAGGAAGTACATTTTCTTTTCAGATTCCCCAGAAAATTGCGGATCCGGCTGTAGTAACGGAGAAACCGCAGGCAAAGGAAAATATCCGGACAGAAACAGAGGAAATTTTCGGATATCGTACAAGAAACACAAGAATCCTTCTGGTGGATGATAATAGGATCAACAGAGAAGTAGTTAAGGATCTGCTGGAGCCGCTGGCAGCCACGATCGATGAAGCAAAGGATGGAAAAGAAGCGGTAGACAGTGCATGGCGGGTGACATATGATCTGATCTTTATGGACAGTCATATGCCGGTTATGAACGGAGAAGAAGCGACCATACAGATCCGTAGCGGACAGGATGGAAAAAACAGGACAACGCCGATCATTGCAATTACCGCAGATGCGATCGCCGGCGTAAGAGAAAAACTGCTTGAAACAGGAATGAATGATTATATTGTAAAGCCGATCGACGAAAAAATAATCGGAGATATGATCAGGAAATATCTGCCGGATGACAAGATCATAGATATAAAGTAGAGAAAGAACAGGCAACAGGAAGGAGAAAGACAGATGGCACTTGAAAAAGCAGAAGCATATTTGAAGCAGGCAGGATTTGCGGACAGGATCATAAAACTGGAGCAGTCAACGGCAACGGTTGATCTGGCAGCGGCGGCACTTGGAGTAGAGCCGGGGATGATCGCAAAGACCATGTCCTTTTATCAGGGAGAGCAGGTAGTACTGATCCTGACGGAAGGGACTGCAAGGATTGATAATCGGAAATACAAAGACACCTTTCATATAAAGGCAAAGATGATCCCCTTTGAAGAAGTGGAGGCTGCGGTCGGACATGCACCGGGAGGGGTCTGTCCGTTTGGGATCAAGGAAGGCATCACTGTTTATCTGGATGAAAGCCTGAAGCAGTTTGAAACCGTGTATCCGGCAGCGGGAGATGACCACAGTGCAGTCAGACTTTCTGTTTCAGAGCTTGCACAGATCACAGGGGCTTCCTGGGTTGATGTGTGCAAAGAAGCAGTTGATTAGTTTACATAATTCACACTGCGAGTCGGAAATCGAAAATAATACACAGAAAAGAATACAGACAGTAGAAAAAAATGCAGAGGTATGCTAGAATAACCGTGATTAGAAAAGACTAACTAATACGAGGTGGATACATATGAAAGTATATGAATTTGGAGAGTCAGATAAACCGGTTATCATGCTGTTCCCCGGAACCTGCTGCTATTGGAAATCGAATTTCGGGCATGTGATCCCCGGGCTTTCGGAGCATTTCCGCACGCTGGTTGTCAGCTATAGCGGATTTGATGAAACAGAGCATTCCACGTTTATTTCAGAGCTGGATGAAACAGAAAAGATCGAGCAGTACATCAGGGAAAAGCTGGATGGCAAACTTTATGCGGCTTATGGTTGTTCGCTTGGCGGTTCTTTTGTATCACTTCTGGTCAGCCGCCGCAAGATCCATATTGAGCATGCGATCATCGGCTCAAGTGATATGGATCAGGCACCGAAGTGGCTGGCAAAGCTGGAAACGGCGATCATGATGCCAATGTTTTATCCACTTATTACAGGAAAAGGCAGTTCTCTGTTTCAAAAGATGTTTGAAAAGAAAATGAATGATGGAAATGACAGCTCCGACTACATGAAACGTTTTACGGAGATCATGAAAGGCGATGGCAGTCTGGATATGTCCTTTATTTCCAAAGCGTCCATGAAAAACCAGTTCTGCACCGATCTGTATACAAAGGTTGGAGAACATATCAATGTGCCGGGCACAGTGATCCATGTTTTCTATGCCAAAAAGATGGGAGAAAAATATCTGGATCGCTATAAATTGCATTTTGCAGATCCTGATATCCGTGAATTTGATCTGCAGCATGAGGAGCTTTTGCTGGATGCGGATCGCTGGGTAAAAGAAGTTTGTGATGCGTGCATGATCTTAGACTGAAAGTTTGCGGTTGACAAGTAAGTTAGAAGAGACTAACATACAAGTGACCAAAACAAACATATGCAGTCATATAAGGAGAGAGATCATGAACGAAAGGGAAAAATACGATATCACGAAGCCGATTGTACTGCCGGTAGGCATGTATCATCTGAATGACAATGCCAGCATCAATTTTCAGTTGAACCGGTTAGTCAATATGGATATGGGAGACCTCGACGAGGTACGGACGGTTGGTAGTCAGATCAAGGATATCAAAAGCTGGAAAACAGTTCTGATGCGTGTGGCGGATGAGGAGTATGCGAAGGGTAACCTCAGAAGCGCAATGGGATTTTACCGGATGGCGGAGTTTTATATGGACTGGAAGGATCCGGATGCACTGAAATGCTGGAAAAAGGCAAGGGAGTTGTTCTTTGCTTATTTTGAAGATTTCTTTGTGGGAGAGCATCCGATCGTAGAAAAGGTAGAAGTACCGTATGAAACATATACGCTGCCACTTCTGAAAATGAATCCGGACGGTGTATCCAAAGGTGATATCGTGGTACATGGTGGTTTTGATTCCAACTATGAGGAATTTTTCCCGCAGTGTATGTATGTAAGGCAGCATGGTTATACGGTGTATCTGTTTGAAGGACCGGGGCAGGGGGCAACGATCCGTTTGCATGGAGCAACGCTTCCGATCGAATGGGAGAAGCCGGTAAAGGCAGTGCTTGACTATATGAAGCTTTCTGATGTGACATTGGTCGGGCAGTCCTATGGTGGTTTTTATGCACCGCGCGCATCGGCATTTGACGAGCGTATCACACGTTGTGTCAGTGTAGCACAGTTCCCGGCACTTGCGCTGAACTTCCATGATTCCAGAGTTGTGGGAGCACTCGCATGGGGAATCCTGAATCTGATCCTGTTCTTATTTGGCTGGTTGATCGATCTGATCTATAAGCTGAAAAAGGGCAATGGGATGCAGTTTTTTGATACCTATTACCACAGAACAGGAGCAAAGGGCGTTTATGCACTGCTTCGTTATCTGCACAGGATCGATCTCAGACCGCTGGCAGATAAACTGACAAAAGACTATCTGATCATCGGCGGAAGTAAGGATACCATGAATGCAAGAGCGTCCATTGGCAGACAGATGTTATTACTGAAAAACGCCAGATCGATCGCAGCACGCGAAATCACAGAGAAGGAACAGGGCGCGGATCACTGCAATGTAGGAAACCAGCAGGTGGCAATGGATACGATATTGCTCTGGCTGGAAGGATTGCAGAGAAGGGATGAAACGCTCCTGCGTAAAAAAGAGGAGAAATAATGCATTTTTCAGTACAGGAACAGGAAAAAATCAGAGAAAACATGTTTACGGAAGGGCTGCAGCTTTTGAAGGAATATGGCGTGCAGCGCATGACTGTGGATAAGTTGACGAAGCGGTGTCAGATCGCAAAAGGCAGTTTTTATCACTTCTACGATTCCAAGGAAAGTTACCTGCGGGCACTTATGGCTTATGCGGGACAGAAGGTAGAAGAAATGCTGCAGGCTGCGCTGGCTGGCAGGAAGCAGATGACAACCCACGAGTTTTTTCAGTTTTTTCATGCCTATCTGTACAGTGATTATGATCTGCTTCGGTTTGTTACGATAGAAGATTTTCTCTGGGTGCAGAAGCATCTGGTCGATCCTGATTATTTCAAGGCAAAAAATCAGATGGCAGAGCTGGAAAGATGGCTGTCTTTGATGTCAGATGCCCGAAAAGACGTGGATCGCGGTGTTATGGCCAATCTGATCAAAAGTATTTACGCTATGCGTGAGTCGAGGGCAACAATGGTGGAATCGGCACTGGATGATACAATCTCCATTGTGCTGTGTACCATAGAAAATTATATATGTGAGGGAAATCATGAAGGTTGAAACATTAACGGAAAAAGATATCAATGCGATCGGGCATGCATTCGGTTATTATGAATATGCGGAGAACGAGAAGGGGCTTGTTTCCGCATACAGCAGCAAAGACGCGGTCGTCAGTTATATCAACGGCTATGTGGAAATGGTACTGCAGGCAGGGATGCTCTATACAACAGGCCCGAAGCAGGAAGCGTTTATCGCCTATAAGCGGAGTGATGAAAAAATAAGCATGAAGGCAGCCAAAAAACTGATAAAAGGAACATTTGCCGGTTCTACTTTTGGAGAAGTGGTACGGATGCTCAGCATTCTCGGAAGCGGCGGCTCTTCTTCTGTTGAAAAGGCATTAAAAAAGAAAAAACAAAAATATCTGTTTGTCGGGCTGGTATGTGTGCGGGAAGAATATCAGGGACAGGGCTACATGCGGAAAGCACTGGAGCTTGCATTTGCCGAGGGCAACAGACTGGGACTCCCGGTTGTACTGGATACTGATGCAAAACTGAAAAGCGATAAATACAGACATCTTGGCATGGAGCTGGCAGGTGTCCGCACCTGCAAAAACGGCAGTAAATTATACGAACTGATCAAATATCCTGATCCCACAGTATAGAAAATAATAATTCCTGCTTGACAATTCTCGTAAATTACAATAACATAACAGTGTTATCTGCATTTTATTGCACCGTGCAGCCTCCGAGTGGAGCGAAGGAGCTTAAATATGAAAGACGAAAAAGAAACCAGGGAAAAGCTCCTTGCCAGTGCCAGACAGGAGTTCTTAGAAAAAGGATATATGCAGGCGAGCCTCCGCAGCATTTGTAAAAATGCAGGCGTGACCACGGGAGCACTTTACTTCTTCTTTCAGGATAAAGAAGATCTGTTCACGCAGCTTGTGGAACCGACCCTGCAGAAACTGCGTGAGTATATCCAGCAGCATTTTCAGGCAGAGCAGGAGGAGATCAAAAGCGGCGTCCCGGATGAAACCGAGGATGCGGATGACATCAAGATGACCCGTCAGATCCTGCATGCCATGTATCAGAATTATGATATTCTGCTGCTTGCCATTACAAGATCACAGGGATCGAAATATGAGTACTGTGTGGATGAGTTTGTAGCAATCGCTGAACAGCATTACCGTTTTCTGGCAGACGGAATGGCGGCAAGGGCCGGGATGGAACGGATCGATGATTATACGATCCACTGGATCGCTCATATGCAGATTGATGTTTTTGTACATATGCTGCAGCATGAGCCTTCGGAGGAAAGAGCACAGCAGTATATCGCAAAGATTGTAAACTACCTGGTCGCGGGCTGGATGTCACTCTTTGTGAAGTGAGGAAGAAAATAAAGAACAAAGAATGCGCCTGGGCACATTCTTGTGCCTGCGACGGCCGCTTGCGATATCGATATGGTACGCCGCAGCGCATGTATTTTTTTTTGCAATACAACATAACACTGTTATGTAATGAGAAAAAATTCTCAATAAGCAAATAACCAATTTTCAGGCAGGAGGAGAAAAAATGTATTTAGAGGTCAGGGACTTAAAAAAGAGCTATGGGGAAAACGGAAGCTATGTACAGGTATTGAAGGGAATCAATACAGAAGTGGAAAAAGGACAGATGTGTGTCATCCAGGGAACGAGCGGCTCCGGTAAATCCACACTATTAAACTGTATCGGTGGACTGGATACTGCAGAATCAGGCTCCATCGTGGTAGACGGAACAGAGATCGTGGGAATGAAGCAGGATATGTTGTCCGAATACAGAAGAGATCAGCTTGGCTTTATCTTCCAGTTTTACAATCTGGTTCCGAATCTGACCGTAAAGGAAAATATCCAGGTTTGTGAATATCTGACAGAGCATCCGCTGGATATCAATGATCTGATGCAGACACTGGGACTGACGGAGCACCAGAATAAATTTCCGTCACAGCTTTCCGGTGGACAGCAGCAGCGTTGTGCCATAGCAAGAGCACTGATCAAAAATCCTAAACTGTTACTCTGTGATGAGCCGACCGGTGCGCTGGATTCCAAAACAAGCCGTGACATTTTGATCCTGCTGGAAGAGATCAATGCAAAATACGGAACGACAATGCTGATTGTTACGCATAATAATTCCATCAAAAATATGGTACATAAGGTGCTGATCATCAAAGACGGGCTGATCCATAAGAGTTATGAAAACGAAGTAAGAGTACCGGCAAGAGAATTGGAGGACTTATAAGATGCAGAAAGTATTACGGAAAAGAATCCTGCGGGATCTGAAAGAAAATCTGTTTCGTTATCTGGCACTTTCTGCACTGATCATCTTTGTTATGTATCTGGTCGTCAGTATCGTGGGTGCAGCGGATACGATCATCATCGGATCTAAAAAGCAGGCAAGAAAAAATCAGTTGGAAGACGGACAATTCGGTGTATTTGTCCCGCTGACAGATACAGAAACGGAAAAGCTGGAAAAAAAGGGTGTCAAGCTGGAGAAACAGTTTTATCTGGACTTTGGCATGGAAGATCACAGTACACTCCGTGTGTATCAGAATCGTGAAGAGATCGATCTGATCGCACTCGAAGAAGGAAAGCTGGCACAAGCGGAAGATGAGATCGTGCTGGAAAAGCGGTACTGTGAAGAAAAGGATCTGCACGTCGGAGACAGCATTACGCTGGCAGATGCGACCTACAAAATTGTCGGTATCGGGTCTACGCCCGATTATGATGCACCGCTGAAGCAGACAAGTGATACCAATGCGGACAGCAGTATTTTCGGAACTGCTTTTGTAACGGCAGATACTTATGATATGCTTCGAAAGAGCGGAAAGAGTGAAAAAACGGAAGAGTATGTCTATGCTTACAGACTGACCGGAAATCTGACCAATGCACAGTTAAAAGAAGAACTGAAAAAACTGGAATTTACGGCAGAGGATGTCAAAGATACATATTTCCGGGAATATTGGGATCAGACAATGGGGAAAAAGGATGATCTGGAGAATGGCATAAATGATCTGGTGGACGGTGCAAATGAGCTGCGCGACGGACTTAGTGAGCTGCGGGATTATAGTGACGACCTGAATGACGGCGCAGATGAAATTTTCGATGCCTATCTGGATGAGGCAAACAAAGCATTGAAGGCATATGGCATTCAGGAGGTAACGGCAGACAACTTTGAAACAGTTTTGAATAATTATGTAAACCAGTCAAACAACCCGGGCGCAAGAATGGTGGCAAGAGGCGCCAGAATGCAGCTTCAGGAGCTGAAAAGCTACGTGGACGGTACAAAGGAATACACGGATGGCGTAGGAGAAGCCGCAGACGGAAGTGAAGAACTGGCGGACGGTGTACGGGAGTTAAAAGATCATACAGATGATATCATCGATGATATTTTCGATGTGGATGTCAGCAATATGACGTATTTCCTGGTAGCAGGGGATAACCCGAGAGTGCTTGGTGCAGCAGGTGATCAGGAGATCAATAAGATCGGCGGACTGATTGCAGGTGTGATCTTAATGGTGCTGTTTACTTACGTTATCTCTGTTTTCGTGGTGCATGGCATTGAGCAGGAAAGCAGCGTCATCGGTGCGTTGTATGCGCTTGGTGTAACGGCGGGTGATCTGATGCTGCATTATATTACACTTCCGGTTGTTGTTTCAGCCGTATCTTCCGTGATCGGCGGGCTGATTGGTTTCAGTAAATGGGGGATTGGGCTGCAGATGCAGGATTGCTTCGGCTACTTTTCCCTGCAGGTGCCTGCGTTTGAGTATACACCATACCTGATCGTTTACACCTTTGTTATGCCTGCACTTACCGCAGCGATCGTCAACTGTCTGGTGATCCGCAAGAAACTTTCCAGACCGGTGCTTTCCATGCTGCGCAAAGAGCAGAAAGCAAGCAGGATCCGGGATCTGAACCTCGGTAATATGGGATTTATAGCAAGATTCCGTATCCGTCAGATGCTGCGTGAGATGCGTTCCGCATTTGCTGTGATCTTCGGTATGTTTGTTTCTATGCTGATCGTCATGATGGGACTGGATATTTACGTGATGTGTCAGAATGTCAACATTGAGAATAAGGCAGATACCAAATTTTCCTATATGTATACATACAAATATCCGACAGAGGAAGTACCGGAAGGTGGCGAAGAAGCATTCGGCAAGACGCTGAAGAAGGAACGTCTTGGCTATAATCTGGACGTTACGCTTCTTGGTATCCATGATGACAACCCGTATTTTGATGCAAAGGTGGAGGATGGCAAAAATAAGATCATCATTTCCACAGCAGTTGCACAGAAATATAATGTCAGCGAGGGCGATGTCTTTGTCTTAAACGATGAAGAAACAGATACCAAATACGCCTTTGACATTGTAGGCATTGCCCAGTATTCAAGTTCCCTTTATATCTTTATGGACATTGACAGCATGCGGGAGTTGTTTAACGAGAGCAGTGATTATTACAATATTGTATTTTCCGATAAGGCACTTTCCATTCCGTCCGGCAGATTATATGCGACAACGACAAAGGAAGATGTGGAGGAAGCATCCGGTATCTTCATTAAGATGATGCGGCCGATGATCTATATGCTGCTTGTCTGTTCCGTGATCATCTTCTGTGTTGTCATGTATCTGATGATGAAGGTAATGATCGACCGTTCTTCTTTCAATATCTCGCTGATCAAGATCTTCGGATATCGCACGAAAGAGATCGGGAAACTGTATCTGCGCGGTAACTTTTATCTGGTGGCAGCAGGTGCGCTGCTCTGTATCCCGCTTGCCAAGGTATGTATGGATGCGATCTATCCGATGCTGGTTGCCAATGTCGGCAGCAGCATGAACCTGACCTTTGGCTGGGAGTTGTACGCAGGTATTTATGTAGCGGTGATCCTTCTTTATCTGTTCATCAATCAGCTTCTTGTGGGCAGACTGAAGAAAATGGTACCGGCTGAAGTACTGAAGAATCGTGAATAATGCAGAGGTGTGAAGCAAAGAGCCGTACGCCTTCCAATAGAAATAGAGAGAAAACCGCAGGGAAATATTGAAATCCCTGCGGTTTTTTCGTATGATATAGTAGTTGCTTGAAAGAAACGGCTGCAGAGCATGAAGTGAAAATCTGTGAGTCTTAGAAACAAAGGAAAAAAACATGACAAAACGCGTACTTACAATGCAGGATATTTCCTGCCTGGGACAGTGTTCTTTAACAGTGGCACTTCCTATTATATCAGCCTGTGGGATCGAAACGGTGATCCTGCCATCTGCGGTACTTTCCACGCACACAGGCGGTTCCTTTGAAAATTATACATTCCATGATCTGACGGATGATATTCCGGGGATCCTGAAACACTGGAAGCAGGAAGGCTTTCAGTTTGACTGTCTGTACACAGGCTATCTGGGTAACATCCGGCAGATCAATCTGGTAGAAGAGATCAGAAAAGAACTGCTGACGGAGGAGGCACCGTGCATCATTGATCCTGCCATGGCAGATTTTGGCAAGCTGTATACAGGCTTTGATACAGCGTATGTACATAAAATGAAGGAGCTTTGCGGGCAGGCAGATGTGCTTTTACCGAATCTGACAGAGGCAGCCTTTCTGACCGGGCTTCCGTACCGAACCAGAATGTCTGAGGCAGAAGTACATGTACTTTTGAAAGGGCTGGCAGCTCTGGGGCCGAAACAGATCATCTTAAAAGGCGTCAGTGATACGCCGGATCAGATCGGTGTTGCCATTTATAATTGTGAAACGGACAGAGTGTCTTATTATTTTACGAGAAGATTACCGCGAAACGGTTACGGAACAGGGGACTGCTTTGCGTCTGCTTTTACCGGAGCCTATATGAGAGGCATGGAGATCAAAGAGGCAGCAGCACTTGCCGCCGATTTTGTCCTTGCCGCCATGGAGGCAACAGCAGGGGACGAAAAGCACTGGTATGGCGTACATTTTGAACAGGCTCTGCCACTTTTAATGGAACGATTGGTTATAGATTAAAACTATAGCCGGTTGTTCTTTTTTCCTATTAGACAGATAGGAAAACCCATGTTACCATAAATACATCAAAAGAAACAAGAAAAGAAACAGGAGCGTGAATAAAATGAGTAAAAAACCATATGCAGAAAGAAATTTAAAATTTGAAACATTACAACTTCATGTAGGACAGGAAAGCCCGGATCCGGTAACAGATGCAAGAGCCGTTCCAATCTATCTGACATCTTCTTATGTATTCCATAACAGCCAGCATGCAGCAGATCGTTTCGGTCTTCGTGATGCAGGGAATATTTACGGAAGACTGACAAACCCGACAGAAGATGTATTTGAGCAGAGAATCGCAGCACTCGAAGGCGGCGTAGCAGCACTTGCAGTCGGTAGTGGTGCAGCAGCACTGACTTATGCATTCCAGGCAGTTGCACACAAAGGAGATCATATTGTAGCAGCCAAAAATATTTACGGCGGTACATACAATCTGCTCGCACATACACTGCCGGATTACGGCATTGAAACAACATTCGTAGATCCTTTTGATTATGAAGGCATCGAAGCAGCAATCAAAGAAAACACAACAGCGATCGAGATCGAAACACTCGGTAATCCGAATTCGGAAGTTGTTGATATTGAAAGAATCGCAAATATTGCACATTCCCATAATATTCCGTTGATCGTAGACAACACATTTGCAACCCCTTATCTGGTTCGCCCGATCGAGTATGGTGCAGATATCGTTGTACATTCCGCAACAAAATTCATCGGCGGACATGGTACGACGATCGGTGGTGTGATCGTAGACAGCGGTAAATTCGACTGGACAAAGAGCGACAAATATCCATGGCTTGTTGAGCCAAACGTATCTTACCATGGTGTCAGCTTCGCAAAAGACTGCGCACCTGCTGCATTTGTTACATATATCCGTGCGATCCTGCTGCGTGATATGGGTGCAACTTTATCACCGGTACATGCATTTATCTTCCTGCAGGGACTGGAAACATTATCACTGCGTGTAGAGCGTCATGTGGAAAATGCACTGAAGGTCGTACAGTTCTTAAAGGATCAGCCACAGGTAGAAAAGGTAAATCATCCTTCCGTATCCGATGATCTGGAGCAGCAGAAGCTTTACAAGAAATACTTCCCGAACGGTGGCGGTTCTATCTTCACCTTTGAGATCAAGGGAGATGCGAAAAAAGCACAGGATTTCATCGATCAGCTCGAACTGTTCTCGCTGCTTGCCAATGTGGCAGATGTGAAATCCCTTGCGATCCATCCGGCTTCTACCACACATTCAGAATGCAACGAGGCAGAGCTGCTTGATCAGGGTATTAAACCAAACACGATCCGTCTTTCTATCGGAACAGAGAACATCGATGATATCATTGAAGATCTGGCAGAAGCCTTCAAGGCTATTGAGTAGAAATTCTGTATCGAAGTATAGAAATAAGAAGAATAAGAATAAATATGTGAAAACACCGGCAGATGCTGCATCGCATAAGCCGGTGTTTTATTTTACTGATTAAATTCTGATGAAATAACAACAGAAGAAATATACAATTTATTCAGACTGCGTCGAAGCAACAAAATTCTTGATCGCCTGAAAACTTTCTTTGCTGACAACATGCTCCATCTTGCAGGCATCTTCAGCTGCAATCTCAGGATCTACACCGAGATGCGTCAGCCAGGAAGTCAGAAATTCATGTCTTTCGTAGATCATGTCTGCGATTTCACGACCTGCTTCGGTAAGGTTGATAAAGCCTGCATCACTGACTGTGATCAGTTCCTTTTCACGAAGATTCTTCATTGCAATACTGATGCTGGATTTTTTAAAGCCAAGTTCATTGGCAATATCAACGGAGCGAACAACCGGGAGCTTTCTGCTCAGGATCAGGATCGTCTCTAAATAGTTTTCTGCTGATTCATTAGGTGCCATTTTCATTCCCTTTCTTACGCAAAACGTATCAAAATAATGAGCTTTTTTGTGTTGACGCAAGTATAGCACATTTCTCAAAAAAAAACAATAAAAGTTGTTGACATCTAATATTCGTTAGAGTATACTAACCTCGAAATGAAAGAAAATTATCGATAAGCTTCCAAATGGAGCTGAAAAAGAAGGAAAGGGATGAATATGATGCCTCTGTCAATGGCAAAAGAAGGAGAGCCTAATGTAATCAAAAAAGTAGGCGGTAAAGAGGAAACAAGACAGTTTCTGGAAAATCTTGGTTTTGTAACGGGTGGCATGGTTACGGTGATATCTCAGATGGGAGGCAACCTGATCGTAAATGTCAAAGAGTCCCGCGTTGCCATAGGAAAAGATATGGCAAACAAAATTATGATCTAATGGATCGGTTAAACTGTCAGGCATCATCAGATGCATGATAATAAAATAAAGAAAAGGAGCATAAAAATGGCAAACGAGTCAAAAACACTGAAAAACGCTGCTGTTGGTGCAACTGTCAAGGTTAAAAAGCTGACAGGTGATGGTCCTGTCAAAAGAAGAATCATGGACATGGGTATCACAAAAGGCGTAGAAATCTATGTAAGAAAGGTAGCACCGCTTGGTGATCCGGTGGAAGTTACAGTAAGAGGCTATGAGCTGTCACTGCGTAAGGCAGACGCAGAAATGATTGTTATTGAATAACAATTTTTTTTGTCTATACGTTAGTAAACACTAACAAAAGTAAGCAACAGGCTATTTTGATTAGTTATATAAAATGAGAAAGAGGAGTAGAGAAAATGGCAATTAAGATCGCATTAGCAGGTAACCCAAACTGCGGTAAAACAACTTTGTTTAACGCGTTGACAGGTTCCAATCAGTTCGTCGGAAACTGGCCGGGCGTTACGGTTGAGAAAAAGGAAGGTAAGCTGAAGAAGGCTTACAGCGGCAAGGAATCAGATGTCGTTATCATGGATCTTCCGGGTATTTATTCTCTGTCACCATATACACTGGAAGAGGTAGTTGCCCGTAACTATCTGATCACAGAGAGACCGGATGCAATCATCAATATCATTGATGGTACAAATATTGAAAGAAACCTGTATTTGTCTACGCAGATCATGGAACTGGGTATTCCGGTTGTTATGGCTGTTAATATGTCAGACCTTGTTGAAAAGTCAGGCGACAAGATACATATCGATAAATTAAGTGCGAAACTCGGCTGTGATGCATGTGAGATTTCAGCGCTGAAAGGTACAGGTATTGATGTAGCGGTTAAAAAAGCAATCGCAGCAGCAAAGGCTAACAAGTCTGTAGCACCTGTTCATGAATTCGGTGAAGAGGTTGAGAAGTACATTACAGCAGCAAGCAATAAGCTTGGTGCAGATGTAAAAGAAGAGCAGAAGCGTTTCTTCGCAATCAAGCTTCTGGAAAAAGATGACAAGATCATCGACCAGATGCAGTCTAAGGTAGATGTATCTGCAGAAATCGAGGATATGGAGAAAGAATTTGATGATGATACAGAAAGTATTATCACAAATGAAAGATATGTATATATCTCTTCCATCATTGATTCCTGCTACACAAAGAACAAAAAGAAAACAATGTCTACCTCAGATAAGATTGATAAGTGGGTAACAAACAGATGGTTGGCACTTCCTATCTTTGCTCTGGTTATGTTCGTTGTATATTATGTATCCGTTACAACAGTAGGTTCTATCTTGACAGACTGGACAAATGATACATTATTCGGTGAATGGATCGTTCCCGGCGTACAGTCAGCACTTGAATCTATCAACTGTGCAGACTGGCTTACAAGCCTGATTGCAGATGGTGTTGTAAGTGGTGTTGGTGCGGTTCTTGGTTTCGTACCACAGATGCTTGTACTGTTCATCTTCCTTGCATTCCTTGAGTCCTGCGGTTATATGGCTCGTGTTGCTTTCATTATGGACCGTATCTTCCGTAAATTCGGTCTTTCCGGAAAATCTTTCATTCCAATGCTGATCGGTAGCGGATGTGGTGTTCCTGGTGTTATGGCTTCCCGTACGATCGAGAACGACAGAGACCGTAAGATGACGATCATGACAACAACCTTCGTGCCATGTGGTGCAAAGCTTCCGATCATTGCATTGATCGCCGGTGCATTCTTCCAGAATGCAGGATGGGTTTCATGGTCTGCATACTTTGTAGGTATCGCAGCGATCATCTGCTCCGGTATTATCTTAAAGAAAACAAAAATGTTCGCAGGAGAGCCTGCTCCATTCGTTATGGAGCTGCCTGCATATCACTGGCCGACAGTTGGTAATGTACTCAGAAGTATGTGGGAAAGAGGCTGGTCATTCATCAAAAAGGCTGGTACAATCATTTTATTATCTACAATCGTACTTTGGTTTTTACAGGGATTTGGCTGGGTCGATGGCAGCTTTACAATGCTCGAAGCAGAACAGCTTGACAGCAGTATCTTAGCGAAGATCGGTAATGTGATCGCTCCAATCTTCAGCCCACTTGGATTTGGTAACTGGAAGATGGCTGTTGCAACTGTTACAGGTCTGATCGCAAAAGAAAATGTTGTTGCTACATTCGGTATTCTCTTCGGTTACGGTGAAGTCGCAGAAGATGGTGCAGAGATCTGGCAGGTACTTTCCCAGGCAATCACTCCTGTTGCAGCTTATGGTTTCCTTGTATTCAACCTGTTATGTGCTCCTTGTTTCGCAGCAATGGGTGCTATCAAGAGAGAAATGAACAACGCAAAATGGTTCTGGTTTGCAATCGGTTATCAGACAGTTCTGGCATATGTAGTTGCACTTTGCATCTACCAGATCGGTACACTGATCACAACAGGCGCATTTGGAATCGGAACAGTTGTAGCTTTTGTACTGGTTCTTGGTTTCCTGTATCTGTTATTCAGACCATATAAAGAAAGTAAGACATTAAATGTAAGCATTGACAAAAAAGCATTTGCAAAATAAATGCTGATCCGGAGGTGATCAAATGGGTACAGCTTTAGTACTTGCGATCTTAATCGTGATAGTCGGATGTATCATCCGCAGTATGATAAAAGACAAAAAAGCAGGAAAGTCCCTGCAGTGCGGTGGAGATTGCAAAAACTGTCACGGTGGCTGTCATTAAATGGTGTGATAGGAGGTAATATATGCGAAAAGAAATGATCATTCAGCGCTTAAAAGAGCGTGGTTGTCGCATTACAAAGCAGCGACTGTTATTGCTTGACATTATACTGGAAGAGGATTGCTGCTGCTGTAAAGAGATTTATTATAAAGCATCCAAAAAGGATCAGAATATCGGTCCTGCCACCGTGTATCGTATGATCAATACACTGGAGGAAATTGGTGCGATCACAAGAAGAAGTACCTTTACGGTCAATCTTCCGCCGGAAGAAGAAAAAACAGCAGTTTGAAGTGAAGAATTACAGAAATAAATATCGGAAAGACCGGAGCTCTGTGCTCCGGTCTTTTTGATATCTCATCTCTGTTAGGGGATTTTCGTCCCAAAGTGTCTGTGGTGCTTGAAAAGGATGAAGATATCTGGAGACTGGCAGGGGCGTTTCGCCCAAAATGCGGGATTTACTTGAAAAGGATGAAGTTGTTTGAAATGGTATAGAAGCAGTTCGTCCAAAAAGGCAGGACGCGGTGAAAAAGTATGAAAAAATAGAAGCGAAACGCCGCGAACAAATCGAAAGAAAAAGAAAGATTTCACTACAAATCTATACAGAACGGGATAACAGGAATAAAATAAGAAAGAAAAGCAATAGTAATGAAAAGATAAGGGGGAAAACTATGAAGAAAAGAGTATGTTTTCTGGTGTTTGCGTTGCTGATCGCAGTCAGTGGCTGTGGGAAAAGTGAGAGCAGCTTAAATGCAGGGCAGGATGCCAGCGAAGGAACAGAAATAAATGAAACTGGGAAAGATGGAGAACAGACTAATACCGGGGTAGAGACGGATGCAGCAGACAAAGAAACAGATGCGGCAGATGCAAAGCAGAATACAGATACGACGGCAGATCAGGGGGATCATGCAAACGGGGTTGCAGACACAAAAAATGCTCTGGCAGAATATGCCCTGCATTTAGACGGCAGCAATCTGGATGGCGTTTCTTTTACCTATACAAAGACTGCGGATGGTATGTGGCAGAGAAGCTCTTTGGATGAGAGCCCGTTTCAGGTTGCGGGAAATCTGGATTTTGTGATCCGGGATTTTGATGGGGATGGCAGTGAGGAGCTGCTTACCTATGACATGGAAAAAGTGAATGGAGATTGGGCGATCACAGCCAGCATATATGAGCAAAAAGACGGACAGGTGCAGAAAGCAGATACCAAAACCTTGTTGGAAAAGGCATTTTCTTTCTGTGACAGCGGCGATGTCAGATTTTTCCTGAAGGATGACAAATATATCTGCATGGACAGCGGACTTTCCTGCTTTGTCATTGCGGACGGTATGCAATATGCGGTCAAAGCCTACAGTTATAATGGAGAAAAACTGGTGGAGATGGCAAATGAAGAACTGCAGGGCTCCGATTTTTATGAGGTTGGACATTCCATGACAGAATATGTGGATCAGCTTAATACAATGGGATTTTCCAAAACAGCGGCGGCAGTTTATGACAGAGATGTACTCCGTGTCTGTGCAGCAGATAGTGATATCACCTTTTTGTCAAAGCTCCTGCTGCATCATTCCTATCTGGAAGAGGATAAGACATGGGTATACGATCCATATGCTTATATGGAATTTGTAGAGGGCGAAGAAGCGGAAGATGCTTATGTGTTACCTGAAAGTAACACAAAAGAACTGTCTGCGGATGACCTTAGAGACCTTGGGGAAAACAGACTGCGTATTGCCAGAAATGAGATCTATGCGCGATATGGCAGAGGTTTTCAGGATGAAGCACTGGCACAGTATTTCCAGAAGAAAGCCTGGTACTGTCAGAGCGAAAACGTAGAAGATACGGTACTTTCCGAAACGGAGATTGCAAATCGTGATCTGATCCAGCAGGCAGAGCAGAATGCGGCATTAGAAGACCGTATGTTACCGGAGCAGTATCAGCCGGAGTATGAAAAACAGGATACAGAAATGGAAAAGAATATGGAAGACCTGCTGAACACCACAGCCTACAACGGTTTCTTAAGCAGAACGTATCAGAATGTGAAGGACGCGGAGCTGGGAGAGATCTTCTATAATGGAGCCGGTATTTCTGACAGCACGGGAGCTTCAAGGGAAGAACTGGAAGCAGAATATCTGAAGGTCAGTGGACTGGACGAAATTGATACCGACTTTATGGCACTGCCCGAACAGGAAATGCAGGCACTTCTGCAGAACGAAACCGGTTTTGCGATGGCAGATTTCAATCACCGGATCGGCTGGTATTATCTGCCCTCTTACGGCGCATTTGCAAAGGAAGTCAGTGATACCAATTTTAAGCAGATCGATGTGCAGGATGTCTATTATAATAAAGTAGCGGACGCTTACTCTGTACTTTACAGAACGCCGGGTATTATGGATGAAGATGGAGAAGAAGGTTTGTACCGGGTAACACTAAAGAAAACGGGAGAAAACTGGCAGATCATAGCAAATACAGAAATCTGACAGAGTGACAGAATCCTGCAAAATGCTGCCTGCTATTACAGAATTTTATGAGCCGGCCCAGAGACAGAAAAGGGGATCCTAAGAGGAGTGCAATGATAAAACAGCTAAGAAAGGGAACAAACAG
Organism: Kineothrix sp. MSJ-39; assembly: GCF_018917935.1. Classification (GTDB taxonomy): domain Bacteria; phylum Bacillota; class Clostridia; order Lachnospirales; family Lachnospiraceae; genus CAG-194. The sequence goes on from NZ_JAHLPN010000007.1 coordinate 124,927, forward strand.
GCATATGAAACAGACAGATAATGAAAAACGACAGATGGACGAGACTGTCAGGCAGACTCTGCTTAAGTTTACACAGGACAACCTTTATATGCGGAATTTAAAGATTGAAATAATGAATATGGGACAGGGATATGTAAAGGCGAAGATGATGGTGACAAAGGAAATACTGAATCCGTATGGTTCCGTCCACGGAGGCTGCCTGTATTCACTTGCGGATATTGTAACGGGTGTGGCAGCGTGTACTTATGGCTGTTATTCTTCCACGATCAATGGCAGCATGGACTATATTCTGCCGGCAATGGATACGGCATATATTATCTGTGAGTCCGTACAGATCCGTCAGGGAAAGCATGTGTCGTTATATGAGGCTAATCTGTATGATGATAAGGAACAGCTGATAGATAAGGGCAGCTTTTCATTTTATATGATGAACCGCCCGGTTGTTTCATAATGGATCTTGTAGGTTCAGGGATATGGTGAGGACAATTTTGTATAAGGGGAAAAATCATGAAGATAAAAGTCAAAGAGTTAAGCTACAAGCAGGTGCTGGCACTTCCGGAGCGAAAACATCATAAACCGGTAAAGCCCAATCCGCTTTTAAAACTGCTGATTCTGGCATTGTCAAAAGGAGAGCTTAAAAAGGTTGGATTTACATGTCAAAAATATGGGATGGAGCAGCTTGAAAGGGGAGAACCATGTCTGGTTCTTATGAATCATTCCAGCTTTATTGATCTGAAGATCGCAGAAACGGTCATGAAAGACCATTTGCTGAATATTATCTGCACTTCCGACGGGCTGGTTGGAAAAGAGTGGCTGATGCGCCGGATCGGATGTATTCCGACGAATAAATTTGTAACAGATGTGCAGATGGTCAAGGATATGGTTTATGCACTCCATACATTAAAAACTTCTGTGCTCATGTATCCGGAGGCAAGCTACAGCTTTGACGGAACGGCGACACCACTGCCGGCTTCTTTGGGGAAATGTGTCAAACTGTTAAAGGTTCCGGTCGTTATGATCCGCACACATGGTGCATTTCTCCGTGATCCCTTATATAACAACCTCCAACTGCGTGATGTAAAAGTATCGGCGGATGTTACCTGTTTATTTACAAAGGAAGAAGTTACAAAAATGCTGGCAAAAGAGATACAGGAAAGGCTGAACAATGCTTTTACATTTGATAATTTTAAAGAACAGCAGGAGCAGCATATTCTTGTAAAAGAGAAATTCCGGGCAGATCATTTAAATCGGGTCTTATATCAGTGTGCAGTTTGTAAAAAAGAGGGATATATGCATGGAGAGGGAACGAAGATCACGTGCAGAGCCTGCGGAGATACGCATGAACTGACGGAAACAGGTCTGCTGCAGAACCTTTCCGGGCATACAACCTTTACGCATATTCCGGCCTGGTATGACTGGCAGCGGAAAGAAGTACGGAAGGCACTGCAGAGCGGAACCTATCAGTTGGATGTGGATGTAGACATTTATATGTTAAAGGATCTGAAATGCATTTATCAGGTGGGCGACGGACATCTGCACCATGACAGAAACGGTTTTTGGCTGGAGGGCTGCGGGGGCAGATTGCAATACAGACAATCCCCAAAGGCATCCTATAGTTTATATGCGGACTATTACTGGTATGAGATTGGGGATATGATCTGTATTGGCAATATGGAATATCTGTATTATTGTTTCCCGAAGGATCAGACGATCGATGTTGTGGCAAAGACGAGGATTGCCACAGAGGAGCTGTACAAGATGAATAATGGAGGCTCTTTACCAGGTCAGTGCGAACTCTACCAGTTCAGGTGTTTCCGGTTTTCCAATCAGGGGCTCTTTTCTGTCCAGCGAGGAAAGCTGCGTCATTTCTTCATCGGTCAGAGAAAAGTCGAACAAGGCAAAGTTTTCCCGGATATGTTCCGGCTTTGTGCTTCTCGGAATGACGGCAATATGCTTCTGTGTCAGGAAACGGAGCAGGATCTGCGCCGGTGTCTTACCGTATTTCCGGGCAAGGGCAAGTACGGCTGGTTCCGCATACATTTCATTGCGGTTTCCCTGTCCAAGCGGTGCATAAGCCATATGTGCAACCTGCTTTTTATCAAGCCAGCTACGCTCGGTGTTGCGCTGGCAGTAAAGATTTGTTTCAATCTGATTGACAGCAGGAACGATCTTGTTGTAGGCGATCAGGTCAAGAAACTGATCCGGTTCAAAATTGGAGACGCCGATCGCCCGGATCCGGCCTGCCTGATAGAGTGATTCCAGACTTCGCCAGGCGGCGTAATAGTTGGCAAACGGCCAGTGCAAAAGCAGCAGATCAATGTAGTCTGTTTGCAGATCAGCGAGCGACTGCATGACTGCCTGCTCTGCATTTTCATAAGAAGTGAAGTTTACTTTTGTAACAAGAAACAGATCTTTGCGGTCAATGCCACTGAGCCGTATGCCTTCTCCCACTTCTTTTTCATTTCCATAGGCCTGCGCCGTATCGATCATGCGGTAGCCCGTTTTTATTGCATCCGCAACAGCATTGGTGCAGGTTTCTCCGTTGAGCATGAATGTGCCAAATCCGATCAGCGGCATTTTTATGCCATTATTCAATGTTAAAAATTCCATTTTATTGTCCTCCATGGTTGTATTTGCATAGAAAATGACTGCTATGCTATAATCATTGTAATAAGTTCGTGTAACACGAAGTCAAGAAATTTTTACCGGGGCTCGATGGAGTTCGTGGGACAAGATTTTAATAAGATTTGTTCACGGGGAGGAATAGCCATGTACTATACGATCAGACAGATGGCGAAGATGTTTGATGTAACAGAGCATACGTTACGGTTTTATACGGATCAGGGACTTTTGCCATGTGGGCGGGACGAAAGGAACCGGCGTGTGTTCAATGAGGAGTCTGTGAACTGGATGCAGGGAATCAAGTGCCTGAAAGGATGCGGAGCGTCTATCGAAGACATTCAGGAATATTGCCGTTTGTGTCTGCAGGAGGAGTCGGAGGAAAATCTGCGGGCACGTTATGCGATCATTTTGAAGCAGCGGGAGGAAGCCTATCGGCGTATAGCGGAGGCTGAGGCGACTGCCCATTATATGGATGAAAAGGTAGCACATTATGAAGCTATCCTTGCAGGGCTTGCACCGGATGATACCAATCCGAAAAACTGGACAGAGGAGAACAGACCGAAGCATAAAGGAAAGTAATGGAATGAAAATAATAGAGGTAAAAGACAGAACCACCACATTGGTGGAACAGTTATTGAAGGTATGGGAAAGCTCTGTCAGAGCTACCCATTTGTTTTTATCGGAAGAAGAGAGAAATGAGATTAAGAAGTATGTACCGCAGGCATTAAACGATGTTCCGATTTTAGTGATCGCAGAAGATAAAAACGGAAATCCGGCAGGTTTCATGGGAGTGGCAAATAACATGCTTGAAATGCTGTTTATTTCCAGTGAAAACAGAGGACAGGGAATCGGGAAGCAGTTATTGCAATACGGTATAGATCAGTATGCGATCCATGAGCTTGCAGTGAATGAACAAAATCCATCCGCAAAAGGGTTTTATGAACACATGGGATTTAAGGTTTACAAGCGGACGGATCTGGATGAACAGGGAAATCCGTATCCACTGTTGTATATGAAAAAAGTCTGATTAAAATGAATGACGAAGCGTTATGTGAGGCAGGTATAAAGAAATACCTGCCTTTTTGTTGCGTAAAACTTGACTTAGATGCAACTAACTACTATAATGACAAAAGCCATTAAGAAAGATGCAGTTATGCTTTCGCAATGTTTGGTCTGGCGGAGGCAACGGAGCCGGATACAGAAATGATGCAGCAGGAGATCCGGGAGATAACAAAGCTGATGCTGCAGATTGATATTTCGGAAGAAAAAGCAGAAGGAGAGAAAGGAAAATGTCAGTAAAATATACGATCATAAAAACAATGTTTCATATTATACCAATGCAGAAAATGATGGCAAAACCATATGATGAGCTTATGAAAATGTTTCATACAGCAGAGGCAAAGCCATCCATTCCCAAGTTAAAAGACCCGGAATTTATATTCCGAACACATAAAATAGAAGCGTTTCCGGTATTGGAGATTTCACATAAAAAGAGAAGCGACCATGTGTGTATTTACGTAGCAGGTGGAGGCATGCTGAAATATCCCAAACCGGCGCAGGCAAAGGAACTGATACCATTGGCAAAAGAGACCGGAAGAAATATGCTGCTTCCGTATTTTCCGCTTGCACGGGAACATGATCTGATCGATGCATTAAATATGTTATACGCGACTTACAAAATGGCACTTAAGCATTATCCGGCTGAGAATATTGCATTTTTAGGCGGTTCATCAGGAGCAGCTATGGTTCTTTGGCTGATGTCATATATCAATCAGCAGGGAGAAGGCATTCCAATGCCGGGGAAGATCGCACTCAGTTCTCCCGGCTCCGCTTTGACTGCAGAAGAAAGAAAAAGGGCAGAAGAGCTGAACAAAACAGATCTGATCATGAGCACCACTGCACTTGATAATATTTTCAAAGGTATGGTAGGCGGAAAAGAACTGCCGGAAGAATTATTGTATACGTCAAAGGGTATTTATGATGGGATAAAGGATGTTTACCTTTCCTATGGCGGAGACGAAGTCTTTTCTGCAGCAGCACAATCAACCGCACAACGGTTAAGAAGCTATGGCGCAAAGGTAACACTGGAGATTGCACAAGGCATGTATCACACATATGCGGTGATGCCATTGGTAAAAGAAGCAAAACCGGGACATCAAAGGCTGGTTGCATATCTGAGAAAATAAAAACATGCATGAAGTTATAAGTAAAATCTATAACGGATTCCAAGTTTTTTGCATTATCTCATTTTGATAAAAGATGATATGATATATTCACAATATACTTATCGGATAAGTAGGAAAAGGAGATGTATGCAATATATGGGCAAATTGGAGTTCGCCGGAAAGAGTGTGGTTATAACCGGTGCAGCAGCGGGCATGGGTAAGGCGATCACTGTTAATTTCCTTAAGAATGGGGCAACTGTTGTCGCAGTTGATGTGAATGAGAGTGCATTAGATGCATTAGGCAGGGAATTAAAAGAAAACAGTACGGAAGATATCGTGAAGAATTTTATTCCTTTTGTGGGAGATATATCCAGGCAGGAAGTGAATGAGGAGATGATAGAGAAGGCAGTGCGTGCAACAGGAGAGATCAATGTCCTTGTCAATAACGCGGGTGTTGCAGGGCACAGTGAGCCGGTTACAGAGACCACGAATGAAGATTGGAACAGAATCATCGATATCAATCTTAACGGACCCATGTATGCAATGAGAGCAGCGGTGAATAAGATGCTCAGGCAGGAGAATGGTGGCAGTATTGTTACGATAGCTTCAGTTGCAGGCATAAAAGGCTGTCGATCAAGTGTTGCGTATAGTGTTGCAAAGCATGGACTGGTAGGTTTGTGTGAGCATACAGCATATGCATATATGCACAAGGGCATAAGAAGCAATATTGTATGTCCCGGAGCCATAAGAACAGGAATGACCAGTAAACCGGAATTAGAAAGCGAATTCGGCAGATCGAGAATCATGTCAGGAATGGATCCGCAGTTTGTATTTGGGGATACAGCAGATATAGCAGAAGCGGTTTTGTATCTTGCAAGTGACAGAGCGAAGTTTATTAACGGAGCAAGGCTTGTTGTTGACGGCGGCATATCCTGCAATTAATTAAGAAATTATTTTACTGCAACGGAGGAAAAATCATGGCAAATATACATAAATCAATAACAGAATTAGTAGGACATACACCACTTGTGGAGCTTACTAACTTTAACAGAAATAATAACCTGAAAGCAACTTTAATAGGGAAACTTGAGTACTTTAATCCGAGTGGAAGTATCAAAGACAGGGCGGCGCTTAACATGATTGAAAAAGCGGAGGCGGAAGGCAAGCTGAAACCGGGTGGAACGATCGTCGAGAGTACAAGCGGTAATACAGGAATATCACTTGCAGCATTTGCAGCAGCAAGAGGATATCATCTGCATATCTTCATGGAACCGGGCTGTACCCCTGAGAGAGTGCAGATCCTGAAAGCATACGGAACAACGGTACAGTATTATAAGGATATTCCAGGATTTGACGAGATTATTGCCAAATATGGATTCGACAAAGAGAGAATCATCGCAGCAATGCAGAAGTTTTGTGATGATAACGGATATTATTATACAAGCCAGCTTACGAATGATGCGAACTGGCAGGCACATATCAAATCAACGGGCCCGGAGATCGTGGAAGATACAGACGGTCAGGTGGATTATGCGGTTATGCTCGCCGGAACAGCAGGAACACTTACGGGAGTTGGTCTGTACCTGAAAGAGCATATTCCGGGCGTTAAGATCATTGGTGTTCAGCCAAATCTTGAATCAATGTACAAACCGGGAGAAGACAGAGATACAATAGATGGTGTTGTTCATTTTGACAACGACGGTAAAGTAACCCATCCATTCCTGGTCAAGAATCATTTTCAATGCGACGAAGTCATTGATGTTGATGGAACGGAGACGTATGCGACGGCAAGAGAACTGGCTGAGAGTGACGGCATATTTGCCGGTGCATCAGCGGCTGCTGCAGTACTTGCAGCCAAGAAAGTTGCGTTAAGACCGGAAAATGAAGGAAAAAGAATTGTGGTGATATTACCGGATGATGGAACGAAATACCTTTCAACAAGAATGTACGGAGCGGACATTTAATGGAATTTAAAAGAGAAAAAGTAGATAATGCGGATGTTTTTCTTGAAAATATAGAAAAAGGCGAGAGCTATGTTTACTCTTTTTTGAAAGAGACAGAAGACGGTATGTATTCGACTGAACTGACTAATTATGCAAGACATAATCTATATGTTGGAACAGCAGGAATACTCCATATGTATGTTGAATTGTATCAGGTATTAAAAAAAGAAAAATACCGGTCTGTTATCGATAAGATGACACTGTTTCTTGAAAAGCACGTTTTTGACGGCATTGAAACTGCCCAAAAAGAAGGAGAATTCGTACCGGGAATGTCTCAGGCATTTTATAGTGGAATCGGTGGAATAGGTCTTGTGCTGAATGAGGTGTATCGTCTTACCGGAGATGTTCATGCAAAAAATGGTGCATTGAAAGTAATGGACTATTATAAAAATACACTGACAAAGGCAGAGGAAGGAATTTATTGGACGGGTAATTCACCGGTATTCTTCGATAGTGGGATTATACTGTTTCTTATTGATACCTATTATACAAATGCAGCAATTTCCGGAAACATACAGGATCAGACAGAGTGTGTTGAACTGATCAGGAAAGGTACGGATTATATTCTTTCGCATGCAATAGAACATGAAGGTGGAGCGATCGAGATAGATCACCTGCATGTTTCATTTAAACACAGAGAACCGAATTTTGAATTTGGAACAGCGGGAGCAGGCTATCTTTTTACGATGGTCTATGAATTAACAGGGGATGAGAAGTATCTTGATGCGGCGAAGGGAACAGTAAATTATCTAAAGAGTATCGCAGTCAGACAGAAAAAGGGGTATCTTATCCCCTATAAGCTTGGAAAATATGACAATCTGTTCTATCTTGGAAATTGTCATGGCCCGGTTGGAACTGCCAAGCTTTTTTATGAATTATACAAGGTTACGGGTAAGGAAGAATATCTGTCTGAAGTAAAGGCGCTTGCGGATGGTGCACACAGTATGAAAGCACCGTTTGCACAGTCTGCAGGATTCTGGAATACGACATGTATCTGCTGCGGACCGGCGGGCTATGTTCCGTTTTATATTGGACTTTATAAAGCGACAGGAGATGAAATGTGGCTGAAACTTTTGCATGGAGTAGGAGAAGTGCTTGTTGGCAGTAGAACAGAGGATCACTGGAATATTGCATTCGACAGGACAAAAACTGATGTCATCACTGCACCTGCAGGATATTTTACAGGTACGGCGGGAATCGTGACAGCACTTTTGCAGATATATGCCATAGAGAGAGCGCTTAGTGGATTTACAGGGCTTATTGACGATCCCTATACGAGATAAAAAGAAAAAGCACAGGCAATGATCTGGCGGCTTCTGCCATATCCGGATGTAGTGTTAAATAAATATAGAGATAATTAGAAGATATATGCTAATATATAAAAAAGAATACAATATAAGAAGAAATAAGGGCGGGTGGTCTGATGATAAGACTGGTCGCCATTGTTTATTATTTCTGACTTAAAAGCGGTTAATTATCTAAAGGTGGGAGAAATTTGGCAAAAAGTAAAAAGACAAAAATACATAATTAATAATAAAAAATAACCCAAATATGGAACGAATATATTATAATTGGGTTACCAAGTTGAACAAAAGCGAGGATATTGTAATGGATATATTAGAGATCATGAAAGGAAACTTTATGAGAAGATCTCAAAAGAACTCTACAGATATTATGGTGTTGAAGAATCGGATATCAAAAATAAAACGAAAAGATATTCCGCTTTGGTCGCTGCATTGAGTACATAAATGGGGCTGGAAAATTTATAATAGAAGATATAACTTTTTAGTTTATAGGGATAATCTGGTACATAGGTATTGTAGTTTATGAGATATCTGCGAAAAGAAAATAGTATGTCATATTTGACGTTGAGAGAGGATGAAAAGAAAATCATGGAAACTGTATATATAGCGGGCGGATGTCTGTGGGGCGTACAGCACTTTTTTGATAAAGTGCCCGGTGTACTGTCAACGGAGGCAGGCAGAGCCAATGGAACAACAAATACACTGGCTGGTAGTTATGACGGATATGCGGAGTGTGTGAAGGTAACTTTTGATGAAAAGGAAACTACAGTGGCAAAGCTTATGGAGCATCTGTTTGAGATCATCGATCCATATAGCCTGAATAAGCAGGGGATCGATGTTGGCAAGAAATACAGAACCGGTATATACAGCACTTCTGCAAGGCATTTGGACGAAGCAAGGGCTTTCATTGAGAAAAGAAAAGACCGAAACAAAATTGTAGTAGAAGTGTTGCCTTTGACTAACTATGTCAGAAGTGCCGAAGAGCATCAGCATCATTTGGAAAGATATCCTGAGGATTGTAGTCTTTGCCATATCCCGGATGAAGTGTTGAATAAATATAGAGACAATTAGAAGGGATATGCTGATATATATATAAAATATGTAAATTCTGATTTGATGAAGTGACGATAGATGAAAATTATTCGCGGAGGAATGATAATGGAAATTGTAGATGGTAAAGCGTATTTGCCAGAGGTAAAAGAACTTATTAAAGAATATGCAGAGCGTCTGGGACGTGATTTGTCTTTCCAGAATATAGAGGATGAATTAAAAGATCCTTCTTATAAATATACTGCTCCGGAGGGAGAAATTTTGGTTGCGATAGATCATGGCAGAGTTCTGGGAATGGTAGCTTATCATAGACATTCAGCGATTCGGTGTGAAATGAAACGGTTGTATGTACGCCCTGCTGCAAGAGGAATGCATTTGGGAGATACTCTGGTTACGGAAATACTTGCACATGCCAGAAATGCAGGGTACAAAGAAATTGTGCTAGACACGATTACACCGTTGAAGGCAGCTATTTCCTTATATAAAAAGCATGGATTCGAAGAATGTGAAGCATATTACTATAATCCAATGGATGATGTGATTTATATGCGCAAACAGTTATGAAAGCTAGAACAATGAATGGAAGGAGCGAGATGTTTCTAAAATTATTGAGGCAGGTGGGATTTCCGCAGCGGTAGAATCAGCATCCGGTGGAATATATGTCGGCGTTTGTGTGGATACAGCGTGTATATTGGGGGTATGTGCGGAGCGTGTCGGGAATTTATGACACAGTTAATGCCGGAAGATTATCCAGGTATTAACTAGCAGGTTGTCAGATCATGGAGGAATTTTTATGAAGATACGATATGCGAAAATGGAGGATGTTGCAGCAATCGCTGCGGTAGAAGCAGAATGCTTTCCGCCTGCAGAAGCTGCAACCGAAAAAGAATTTACAGAAAGAGTCAGGTATTATGGAAATCATTTCTGGCTTATGTTTGAACAGGAAAAGCTGATCGCGTTTGTGGATGGATTTGTAACGGATGAGCAGGATCTGATGGACGAAATGTACGAAAATGCGGCTATGCATAATGAAAGTGGTGCCTGGCAGATGATTTTCGGGGTTAATACACTGCCGGATTACCGAAAACATGGATATGCGGGAGAACTGATCCGCCGTGCGATTGAGGATGCAAAGCAGCAGGGACGCAAAGGGCTGGTATTGACCTGTAAGGAAAAACTGTTCTCATATTATGCAAAGTTTGGATTTTTTGATGAAGGCGTATCCGAGAAATCTACACATGGAAATGTTGTATGGCATCAGATGCGGCTGACTTTTTAAAAAAGGTTATCCATCTATCTGCAGGAGTTTATTTGAAGTCTGGGAGGGATATAGTATGAAATATGATGTAAAAATAGATAATAAACTTTATGAAACCTATTCGGATATTCGTTTAGGACTGCTTCGATTTAAAGCAGAGGTAAAAGAATGGAATGATATTCCGGGTGTCAGGGGAAGCCGCGCAGCGTACAAGGCTTTCGGTAGAAATCCTGGAAGATACAGAGTCTCATCAGAGGCACTTTTACGAAGAATTCGTCGCGGTGATGATTTATATCATATCAATTCCGTGGTTGATGTAAACAATCTGATTTCTGTTGTAAGCGGATTATCGGTCGGCTCATATGATCTGGCACATACCCGGGGAACAATCGTTTTGAGAAAAGCTGAAAAGGGTGAAGGTTATCAGGGCATCGGTAAAGAATTTTTAGATATGGAAAACATGCTGGTGCTTGCTGACGATGCAGGTATTTTTGGCAGTTCTATGTCTGATTCGACCCGCGCAATGGTCACGGAGCATACAAAGGATGTTCTTGTTGTAATTTACTGCTTTGAAAATACGATCAATCTTCCGGCATTATTGGAAAAGGCGCGGGCTGATTTTCAAAAATACGCCGATGTTCAGGATGTCGAAACCTGGGTTATGTAAATCGGAATTTGAGAGGAGAAGAAATGCAACTACGAGAATATCAGCCTTCTGATTGTGAGCAGTTAGCAGAGTTATTTTATCAAACGGTTCACAGTGTAAATGTAAAAGATTATACAAAAGAGCAGGTGGATGTTTGGGCAACTGGCAAGGTTGATGTGGGCGAATGGAATAGTTCTTTTCTGAAACACAAAACGATTGTTGCCGTAGAAAATGGAAAAATTGTTGGCTTTGGGGATATGGACAGCACTGGCTATTTGGACAGGCTTTATGTTCATAAAGACTACCAGCGTAAAGGTGTTGCTTCTGCGATTTGTGATGCGCTGGAATCTTCTTCAAAAGGAAAAACGTTTATTACTCATGCATCTATTACAGCAACCCCATTTTTTCAACAACGAGGATATCGAGTTGTGAAAGAACAGAAAGTTATTCGGCAGGGAATTGCTTTGACGAATTATGTAATGGAGAAGTAGACAACTTCCAGTTTTGCAGAAAATGGTTTTAAGTTCTATCTTCCGTAAGGAATTTAACAAATGTTTTCGTTAGGATAGACATATGCGGCAATGTGGCGATGCCGATTTTACGGTATTGTTGAGGTATAAATGGTATAGAAACAACATTTGGTTTGAAATTTTTCAAAATTAGTTCTGGCATAATTGTGATACCAAAACCATGATTGACCAACGAAATCACGGAGAAATCATCATTAAGCGTATAACGCACATCCAACTTTTTAATATTTTTATCAGTAATAGAACGGATGTCTTGATCGGAACCTTTCATCGGCATGATGAAAGGTTCTTCTTTAATATCCTCGAATGTAAGGGCTGTTTTTGATGTAAGCGGATGATTAGCTGGAAGTACTACCATCATCGGGTCACGGTAGAGTGTTTGAAAAAATAATTCATCCGCGACTGGAGCAGTCAGAAATCCACAGTCAATTTTTCCACAGCGTATCCGTTCGGTAATCTCATTATAATCTCCGGCTAGTAATTCGAAGTGTACATTTGGGTATCGTTCGGAAAATTGCCTGATAATGTGGGGGAGCCAGTTTACTGAAACGCTTGTAAAGGTTCCAATGCGAAGTGTTCCGGAAACAATGTGATTGATTTCATGAATGGTCTGCATTACCTTTCTTTGCTCATTGACAAGTGATTGTATTGACGGAAGTAGCTGTTTTCCGTTTTCGGTCGAGTCTGTGAAAGTTTTTCTGTAAATAGGATTTTAAGGTCTTCTATGATAAAATATAAAATCATAGGAGGCCTTATTTTATGGCAAGACAAAAGAAACCAGTACACAAAGTACAAATGA